>NZ_CP041198.1:0-1467932 GCF_006517815.1 Pseudarthrobacter sp. NIBRBAC000502770 | reverse complement strand
GTCCTGCTCGAACCCACCACGATTGTTGCCAAGGCCTGGGAACAGATCAACAGAATCGGGCAGCGCGCCTTTTTCGACCCCCACACGGCGGTGGTTACCGGCGCGGGACCCGTTGGACTGCTCGCGGCACTCTTAGGAGTCCAACAGGGCCTTGAGGTCCATGTCTTCGACGTCGTCACGGACGGACTGAAACCCCAGCTTGTCCGCGACTTGGGGGCGTCCTACCACAGCGAACCCCTCCCGGAATCAGGCCTGAAGCCCGACGTCCTGGTCGAATGCACCGGAGTCACCCAGGTGGTCCTTGATGCCCTTAAGTGCCGGGACCAGGACGCCATCACCTGCCTCACCGGCGTCTCGGGGACCGGAAAACAGACAAAGGTGGATGTCGGCGCCCTCAACCGGGAGGAGGTGCTCATGAACGGAGTGGTTTTTGGGAGCGTCAACGCCAATCGGCGCCACTATGACGCTGCCGCCCAGGCACTTGCCAAGGCAGATCACGACTGGCTGCGACGCCTCATCACCCGGCGGATTCCTTTGGCGGACTTCGCTGATGCTGTCCAGCACCGGTCCGACGACGTCAAGGTCGTCCTGGACCTGACCCACTAAAGGAGGCCGCCGCCATGACCAAGGAACCATCCTATAGGGACCCCGGAACCGACCGCCGACTCCCTTCGGGGCGGCAATATGCAATAGCCTCCGGCGGGCACGAGGTCATTTTGACCGAGGTTGGAGGCGCCCTGCGGACATACCAACACGACGGCCGGAGCCTGCTGGATGGGTACGGTCCGGAGGCCATGTGCACGGGCGCGCGCGGGCAGTCCCTCATTCCGTGGCCCAACCGAATCAGCAGCGGCAGTTACACCTGGGAAGGCAGGCGCCTCCAGCTTGACCTGAGCGAGCCGGACAAGGGCGGAGCGATCCATGGGCTGACACGTTGGCGGAACTGGGCCGTGCTGCACCATACGGAGGATGCAATCTCGTTCGCATACACCCTGCACGCCTGCCAGGGATGGCCCTGGGTGCTCGACTGCCGCCTGGACTACCGGATTGGCGAGGGCGGGTTGAGAGTTCGCACTACGTCAGTGAACCGCAGCCTGGAACAGTGCCCCTACGGCACCGGGGCGCATCCCTATCTCAGTACGGGCGTGGGGCGCCGGGGTTCCATCGACTCCGCATTGGTCCAGGTGCCCGGCCACACCTTCCTCCCGGTGGATGAGCGGGGCATCCCCACCGGGCATGAACAAGTGGACGGCACTGCCTATGATCTTCGGGAACTCCAACAGCTCGGCGGACGGCACGTCGATGTCGCCTACACCGGCCTGGTGCGGGACGGTGACGGTCGCGCCCGGGTAAAGCTCCTGCGTCCGGACCACTCCGGAGGAGTCGAACTATGGGTGGACGAGGCTTACCCGTACCTGGAGATTTTCACCGGGGACACTCTTCCCGAGCAGGAGCGGCACCGCAGCGGGCTGGGAGTGGAACCCATGACATGCGCCCCTGACGCCTTCAATTCCGGCGAAGGCCTGACCACACTCGAACCCGGGCAATCCCACTCTGCCGAATGGGGCATACGGCCGCTCTAGGTGCTGCGCGGCCAGGAGCCGCCGCGCCTTTTCCAATCGAAGGCAAAACACTAACTATTGCGTATACGCAACTATGGGAGTTGAATGAAGTATGTCTTGCCGCAGCAGAAACCGGCGACTTCAGGTGCCGGCTCCCAAGGTAAAGCGGCCGTCCGAAGTGCCTTGGCCACCGGCGGCGGCCGCGAAGGCTTCCAAGGCCGCAGCCAGTGCTGGGCGGCGGCCCGACGGCATACGCGAAATGACCTCCGCAATCGCCTGCCGCCGGTGGTCCAGCACCGAGTCCACCAAGGACTTTCCCTTCACGCTGAGTTCCAGGCGAACGTATCGCCGGTCCGCAGGATCCTCCCTCCGCTCCAGCAGGCCGGCAGCGACCAGGCGGTCGCAGATGCGGGTGGCATTGGAGGCGTGCACGCCCAGTTCGGCTGCCACCCCGCCAAGGTTCTGCGGTCCACGGGTGTGGATGAGGACCAGGACGCGCAGCTGCGGAGTGTTCACCACATCCTCGACCTCGGCCACTGAGCGGGCCACGACCCGCAAAAGGGTGTCGGCGGCCAGCATCACCGCCTCAACTTCCCGGCTCGAAGGTTCCGGCGTGGGCTCAGGTCCACCAGCAGCATCCATGGGGACCAGTTTCCTCCGCTGGTTGCTCTCCCGCAAAGTTTGAAGGTTCCACGTCACCCAGTACGGGACCTTCCGCAGGTAAGGAGAATCGTGAGAACACACCAGGCAGAAAGGGCCGCGGCCGGAACACTACACGGCATCGACAGGCTCATCCGGAATGTACGGACCGGACGGTTTGAGCGGTCGCTTGCCGCGCTGACGGCGGCAGGCGCCTTGGTGACCGCCGCGGAAGTATTCCTTGAGCACGACAAAGCGAGTTTCGGAAACAAGTGGATGTGGGCACCCGTGGCTCTTGGCCCCGTTGGCGCGGCCGCGGGCGTTGCCGGTGTCTTCAGCCGCCGCATGGCCAAAACGGCACTCCCGCTGGCCAGCGCTGCCATTGTGGCGAACGGGCTGCAGGGTACCTGGCTGCACCTGCGGGGAATCAGGCAGAAGCCCGGCGGCCTGTCCAACCTGCGCTACAACCTGGAGATGGGTCCGCCTTTGTTCGCCCCGCTGTTGGTGACAATGGTAGGGGGCATGGGTGTCCTGGCCTCGGTCTTGCGGAGGGAACCGTGAGCGCGCTCCCCTTGGGCGAAGACGACGGCGGCGGCCGGTACCCGGGCTTCAGCACCCTCGCCCAGGCGCGGCACTGGGACCGCGTGACGGCCTCCGTCGTGCAGTCACGGATGACGCTGCCTCCGGACATCCGTTTCTTCACGCCGGCTGAGGAAGCTGCGGCACGAACCCTCTTCGACCTGCTGCTGGACCAGCACGACGAGCCGCGGGTCCCGGTGGTGAACATGGTGGACGCCCGGCTGGCGGAGGAGCAAACCGACGGCTGGCACTACGGCAATATGCCCCGCGACGGTGAAGCCTGGCGTGCCACCCTCGCTGCGCTGGACTCCGAAGCGGGATCGCGGGGCGGCTGCAGCTTCGCCCTGCTGGATCCGGAGCACCAGGCGGCCCTGCTGCAGGACGTCTGCGATCTGCAGCAGGAATTGTGGCACGGGCTTCCGGCGGACCGGGTCTGGAGCTTGTGGACACGGTACGCCTGCACAGCGTTCTACTCCCATCCCTTGGCCTGGGATGAGATCGGCTTTGCCGGCCCGGCGTACCCGCGCGGCTACAAGAACCTGGGCGTGGACCGGCTGGAGCCGTTCGAAGTGCGCGACATCCGCCCCGGTGCAGACCCCACCCGAAGGACCGGCCCGTGAGCACCCTGCGCAGCCGGAACGAGTCAGCCTGGCTCTTGCCCGCCGGACCTGGCAGCAACCTGCTGCTGCGCGAGGACATGCGCCGTTTCCGCCACGAGGAGGAGGTGGACATTGTCATTGTGGGTTGCGGTGCCGGGGGCGCCACACTGCTGCAGCGCCTGTCACGGGCCGGGTGGCGGGCGGTGGCGTTGGAGGCGGGTCCGTTCTGGGAACCCGAGCAGGACTGGGTCAGCGACGAAGCCGGCTCCCACCATCTGTACTGGACCGAGCCCCGGGTGATCACGGGCAAGGATCCGGTGCCGCTGGGCTCGAACAATTCGGGCCGCGGGGTGGGAGGGTCCATGGTTCATTTCGCCGGGTACACGCCCCGGTTCCATCCAAACGATTTCCGCACGTGGAGCGAGGACGGAGTGGGCGCGGACTGGCCGTTGGAGTACGCCGAACTCCGGGAGTTTTATGAGGACATCGAAGGCGAACTGCCCGTGGCCGGGGAGCACTGGCCGTGGGGCGATCCGCACAGCTACCCCCACCGGCCGCACCCGGTATCCGGGAACGGTGAGCTGTTCCTCAGAGGTGCGAACGCCTGCGGCATTACCGCAAGGGTGGGGCCCGTGGCCATCGCCAACGGCCGATTCGGCAACCGCCCGCACTGCATCTACCGCGGCTTCTGCCTCCAGGGCTGCAAAGTCAACGCCAAGGCCTCTCCCCTGATCACCCATGTCCCGGACGCCCTGGCCCACGGCGCCGAAATCCGGGCCGACTCCATGGCCACGCGCGTGGGGTTTGACGAGCACACAGGCCTGGCGACCGGCGTCGAATATGTCCATGGCGGCCTCCGCCGGTTCCAGCGGGCCCGGATGGTGGCAGTGGCCGGCTACTCGATCGAAACTCCGCGGCTTCTGCTGAACTCCACCTCACCACGGTTCCCGGACGGCATGTGCAACGACTTCGACCAGGTGGGCCGGTACCTGATGGTGCAGGGCGCGCCGCAGACCGCGGGCCGGTTCCAGGCAGAGGTCCGGATGTGGAAGGCCCCGCCCCCGGAAGTGAGCACGGAGGAGTTCTACGAAACAGACCCCGGGAAGCCGTACAAGCGTGGCTTCTCCATCCAGACTGTTTCGCCCCTTCCGATTACGTGGGCGGAGCATGTTGCGGCGCAGGGCCACTGGGGTCCGGCGCTGCGCCGTCACATGAGCGACTACCCGCACTGGGCCTGCCTGGGTGCCCTCTGCGAGTTCCTGCCCCTTGCAGGAAACAGGGTGACGCTTGCGGAGGAAACGGACCGCAATGGCATCCCCGTGGCCTGTTTCACCTACAGCCAGTGTGACAACGACCGGCGGCTGATGTCCGCCGCACAGAAAGTCATGGAACAGATCCTCACCGCTGCCGGAGCGGAGGAGGTCATCACCATCAACCGCTATGCGCACCTGGTGGGCGGGGCCCGCATGGCCGCCGGTGAGCGGGACGGAGTGGTGGACCGCAACCTGCGCAGTTTCGCCGTACCCAACCTGCTGGTTACCGATGGCAGCGTGCTGCCCACCCAGGGCAGCGCCAACCCGGCCTTGACCATCATGGCCCTGGCGGCCCGCGCCGCACGCGTCCTGATCCGGGGCGCCCGCAAGGGCGCCCCGGCGAGTGAAAAGGAAGACTGATCATGGCAACAACAGTGGCTGACTACCTGCTCTCCCGGCTGGGTGAATGGGGCGTGGACAAGGTCTTCGGTTTCCCCGGGGACGGCATCAACGGCATCCTTGCCGCCTTCGGCAAGGCGGGCAACTGGCCGAAATTCATCCAGGCGCGCCACGAGGAGATGGCCGCATTCGAAGCTGTTGGCTACGCCAAGTTCGACGGGCACCCTGCCGTGTGCATGGCCACCTCCGGCCCGGGCGCCATCCACCTGCTCAACGGGCTCTACGACGCGAAGCTGGACCATGTTCCCGTGGTGGCCATCGTCGGCCAAACGGCACGGAGCGCCATGGGCGGCTCCTACCAACAGGAGGTGGACCTGCTGACCCTGTTCAAGGACGTGGCCTCCGACTACGTCCAAATGGTCACCGTTCCCCAGCAACTGCCCAACGTCATCGACCGGGCCATCCGCATCGCCGAGGCCCAGCGGGCGCCCACCGCTGTGATCATCCCGGCCGACGTGCAGGAACTCGAATATTCCGCACCCACCCACGAATTCAAGATGGTGCCTTCCAGCCTCGGCATCCGCTGGCCGGGGATCCAGCCGGACAGCGGCTCAATCCGTGCTGCCGCCCAGCTCCTGAACGAGGGCTCCAAGGTGGCCATCCTGATCGGGCAGGGCGCCCGCAGCGCGGCCGCAGAAGTCAAGGAAGTGGCCGACCTGCTCGGAGCCGGGGTGGCCAAGGCCCTGCTGGGCAAGGACTCCCTGCCCGATGACCTGCCCTACATCACAGGATCCATCGGGCTGCTGGGCACCCGGCCCAGCTACGAAATGATGCGGGACTGCGACACGCTGCTCACCATAGGCTCCAGCTTCCCGTACACCCAGTTCCTGCCCGAACCGGGCCAGGCCCGCGGTGTGCAGATCGATATCGATGCGAAAATGATCGGGCTGCGCTATACCAACGAATTCAACATCGTGGCCGATGCCGCCACCGCCCTGCGCGCCTTGATCCCGCACCTGGACCGCAAGCAGGACCGGTCCTGGCAGGAGAACCTGGAGAAGTCCGTCAGCCGCTGGTGGGAAACCATGCACAAAGAAGCCATGGTCAGTGCGAACCCCATCAACCCCATGAGGCTGTTCGCAGAGCTGTCCATCCGGCTCCCGGAGAACGCGATGCTCAGCGCCGATTCCGGTTCGTCGGCGAACTGGTACGCCCGGCAGCTCAAGTTCCGGGACGGGGTCCGGGGTTCGCTGTCCGGCAACCTGGCCACCATGGGCCCTGGCGTCCCCTACGCCATCGGCGCCAAGTTCGCCCACCCGGACCGGCCTGCCATCGCCTTCGCCGGGGACGGAGCCATGCAGATGAACGGGCTCGCCGAGCTGATCACCGTCAAGCACTACTGGCGCGAATGGAGCGACCCCCGGCTGGTGGTGGCTGTACTGCATAACAACGACCTGAACCAGGTCACCTGGGAAATGCGTGCCATGGGCGGTGTGCCTGCCTTCCGCGAGTCCCAGGCGCTGCCCGACGTCGACTACGCCGGGTTCGCGGAAAGCCTGGGGCTGCTGGGCATCCACGTGCAGGATCCCGACGACGTGGGGCCGGCCTGGGAGAAAGCCCTCGCCACAGACCGGCCCACCCTGCTGGACGTCCGCACCGATCCCGACATTCCACCCATCCCCCACACGCCACCTTCGAACAGGCCCGGAACAGCGCGGAAGCCATGATCAAGGGCGACGACAGCGCCTGGGGCGTGGTCAAGGAAGGGGTCAAGACCAAGATCCAGGAATTCCTGCCGCACAAGGGGGGCTGACCGGTGGCCAGGACCGCGCCGGACAGTGCAGAGGTTCCCATCGCCGATGTCCAGACGGCGACCTACACGGTTCCGACGGAGGGGCCGGAAGCGGACGGCACGTTCAGCTGGGACTCCACCACCATGGTCCTGGTCCAGGCAGCAGCGGGCGGAAAGACCGGACTGGGCTGGACCTACGGTCCCCCGGCGGCAGCAGCCCTGGTGGAGGACCTTCTCGGTCCTGCCGTGTGCGGCATCGACGCCCTCGACGTTCCCGCCGCCGCGGCGGCCATGGCGCGTTGCGTCCGCAACCCGGGAAGAACAGGCCTCGCGTCCTACGCCGTATCCGCCGTCGACTGCGCCCTCTGGGACCTGAAGGCCCGCCTTCTGGACCTTCCGCTGCACAAGCTGCTCGGCGCCGTCCGGGACAAGGTGGCGGTCTATGGCAGCGGCGGCTTCACCACCTACACGGAAACCCAGCTGCGCGACCAGCTCGAAGGCTGGGCCCACGGACAGCACATCCCCCGTGTAAAGATCAAGATTGGACAGGACAACGGGACGGACGTCCGGCGGGACCTGGAGCGGATCCACCAGGCGCGCGCCGCCGTCGGCCCTGGCGTGGAACTTTTCGTCGACGCCAACGGTGCGTACACAGCCAAGCAGGCGGTCCGCGTAATGCGCGCGGTTTCCGGCGAAGACGTTTCCTGGTTCGAGGAGCCGGTCTCCAGCGACAACCTGCCCGGGCTCCGGGAAGTCAGGAACGCCGTCGACGCCGACGTGGCCGCCGGCGAGTACGGAACCGGGCTTCCCTACTTCCTGCGGATGTGCGCGGCCGGTGCCGTCGACTGCCTGCAAGCGGATGTGAGCAGGTGCGGGGGCATCAGCGAATGGCTCCGCGTCGCCGCGCTCGCCGCTGCCCACGGCCTGGAAGTCTCCGGCCATTGCGCTCCCAACCTGAGCGCCGCCGTAGCCGCCGCCACCCCCAACTTCCGGCACCTGGAATGGTTCCACGACCACGTCCGCATCGAGAGCCTCTTCTTCGATGGAACGCTGGACCCCGACGGCGGGTGGCTCAGCCCCGGAGCGGGCAGCGGCAACGGCCTCTCGCTCCGTACCGCGGACGCCTACGGATACAGGGTCGGCTGACCAGCCGCCGCGGCCCGCCAACAAAGCTCACAGCGCCAGGAAGGACCCCTTCAATGGAGACACCGCACAATGAACCGGACGGTCGACCCGCCTCCGGGGGTGCCTGATGGCGGAGATCAGCGACTATGCAATGGTGGGTGATCTGCACACAGCAGCCCTGGTTGGCCGCAACGGATCCATCGACTGGATGTGCCTGCCAAATTTCGATTCGCCGGCCTGCTTTGCGGCACTCCTGGACTCCCCGGAGGCGGGACGCTGGCTTCTGGCACCGGCCGGGGCCGGCGACTGCACCCGGCGGCGCTACCGGCCCGGAACCCTGATCCTGGAGACGGAATGGGACACTGCAGACGGCAGCGTGCGGGTCACGGACTTCATGCCTGCCCGCGATGACTCTGTCGACATGGTCCGCATAGTGGAGGGTCTCAACGGGAGCGTACGCATGAAAGGCGAGCTGCTGCTCCGCTTCGACTACGGGCGCATCGTTCCCTGGGTCCGGCGCATGGGTTACGGCATCAGCGCCATTGCCGGTCCGGACGCCGCCTACCTCAGCACCCCGGCGCCCGCGAGGGGCCAGGACATGCGGACCATCAGCGAATTCACCGTCAAGGCCGGTGAGCGGGTCCCTTTCGTCCTGCATTGGGCACCGAGCTGGAAGCCAGTTCCGGACCGGACCGACCCCAACCGGGCCCTGGCTTCCACGCAGGCTTTCTGGGATCAGTGGACCGGCCGCAACACCACTGCCGGCCGCTATCACGACGCCGTCCAACGGTCCCTCATTACCCTCAAGGCACTGACCTATGCCCCTACCGGCGGCATCGTGGCGGCCCCCACCACGTCCCTGCCCGAAGACCCCGGCGGCAGCCGCAACTGGGACTACCGGTACTGCTGGCTCCGGGACGCCACCCTGACGCTGCAGTCCCTGCTCGCATGCGGTTACACCGAGGAAGCAGCTGCGTGGCGGGAATGGCTGCTGCGGGCCGTCGCAGGCGACCCCGCCGATCTGCAGATCATGTACGGGATCGACGGCACCCGCCGACTGCCCGAGGCCGAACTTCCATGGCTCAAGGGGTTTGAGGGCTCGAAGCCGGTCCGAACGGGAAATGCGGCGGCACCGCAGCTTCAGCTGGACGTGTGGGGCGAGGTACTCGACGGCCTCGCGCTCACACGGGCCGCTGCCCCTAACGGTGCTGCGGATGATTCCTGGGACATCCAGGTGGCGCTCATGGAATACCTTGAGGGAGCTTGGGACCAGCCGGACAACGGGCTGTGGGAGATGCGGGGCCCCCGGCGCAACTTCACCCATTCAAAGGTCATGGCCTGGGTCGCCGCTGACCGGATGGTCAAAGGCGTCCAGCAGTACGGGCTGCCGGGTCCCCGGGATCGTTGGGCTGCGCTGCGGAAGCAGATCCACGACGACGTCATGGCCCAGGGCTTTGACGAAAAGCACAACACTTTCGTCCAGTCCTACGGCAGCACCGAACTCGACGCCAGCCTGCTGCTTATCCCCCGCGTCGGGTTCCTGCCACGCAACCATCCACGCGTCACCGGCACTGTCGAAGCTATCCAAAAGAACCTCACCCGGGACGGCTTCGTTCTGCGCTACCACCCGGAAGCGGCCAATGACGGGCTGCCCGGCACCGAGGGCGTGTTCCTCGCCTGCTCCTTCTGGCTGGTCGACGCGCTCCTGGGAATAGGACGCCGCGAGCAGGCCACCGACCTGTTCGAACGTCTGTTGACACTCCGGAACGATGTGGGCCTGCTCAGTGAAGAATGGGACCCCAAGAACCACCGCCAACTTGGAAACACTCCACAGGCTTTCAGTCATTTCCCCCTCGTCCACTGTGCCCTGCAACTTGGCTACGCCTCCGGCCCCGAAGGTCCGGAAAAAAATGCCTCACCAGCCTAAATCTCTTGCGTATACGCAAAAGTTGCTATTGAATAAAAGAATATTCCGCGTGGGGCCAGGAGCGACGGGACACCTGATGGATTCCACCGCCGCGGCGGCCCCCGCACAAGTCCCGCTCCTTCCGTCCTGCACGGAAAGCAGGCCCGTCCGGGTCCGCGGGAGAGCGTCAGCATGCTGGGGTGCTATCTGATAAGCCATATTGCGAAGGAGCAATTCCGATGGCACGCAACGCCATGTCAGCGACTGCGGTGGGAAACGCCCGGTGGACGAGGCTGATTCCCGTCGCAATCATCGTGTACATCATCTCGTTCATGGACCGAACCAACATCGGCTTCGCCCTCAACGGCCTGCATCAGGACCTTGGCATCGACGCCGCGCAACAAGGGCTGGCTGCGGGTATCTTCTTCATCGGCTACCTCGTCCTGCAGATACCAGGCGGACACCTTGCCGAGCACTGGAGCGCCAAGAAATTCGTTGGCATCATGGTGCTTGTCTGGGGCGTGCTGGCGGTCCTCTCCGGATTCATCCAGGATTTCACCCAGTTGCTCGTGGTGCGCTTCTTCCTCGGCGTGGCCGAGGCGGGGATCTGGCCGGCGATCCTAGTCCTGATCAGCCACTGGTTCCCCGCTGCCGAACGGGCCCGGGCCTATGCGTTCTGGATGATGAACATCGCCATTGCGTCAATCATCACGGCCCCGCTGTCCGGGTGGATACTGTCCTTCTCGGACTGGCGGTGGCTGTTCATCATCGAGGGAATCTTCCCGTTCGTCATCGCCGCGCCGTTGTGGTGGGCCCTGATCGCCGACCACCCGCGCGACGCCAAATGGTGCTCCGAGCAGGAGCGTGAGTACATCGAACAGGGCCTTGCTGCTGATGCCGCGGCCCATCCCCAGCAGGAAAAACTCGGCCTGCGGCACGTCCTGTCCAACGCAGTGGTGTGGCGGCTGACCCTGGTCTATTTCCTCATCCAGATCGGGTTCTACGGCATCAACATCTGGCTCCCGCATGTCATCAAGACGATCACCTCCGGTTCTTCCCTGGAGGTAGGCCTGGTCACGGCCATACCGTACGTGCTGGCCATGTTCGGCCTCTGGTACAACGCCAAGGCCGCCGACCGATCGGGCCGCTACTCCACCCACGTGCTGTTGTCCATGGCCATCGGCGCTGTTGCCCTGGTCATCTCGGTGGCAACCGGGGACAACCTTCCGTTCCTCGCGGTCACCCTCATCAGCATCGCCGTCGCCGGAGCCTTGGCCTATGACGGGCCGTTCTGGGCTTCCGCATCCCGCGCCATGCCGGTGGCGGTGGCCGGCACCGCCATGGGACTGATCAACGCAGTAGGCAACCTCGGCGGATTCGTGGGGCCCTACGTGGGCGGGTATCTGCAGGACGTGACGCACGGCAGCTTCCTGGCCACGTCCATTTTCCTGGCATGTTGCCTGCTCGCCGCCGGACTTGTAATGCTGAGCCTTCGCCGAGGCGGTGACAGGCCAGTGGCAGGCGGAGAGGTGGATGCGCAGGAATCCCGGCGGAGCCATGCGGGAAAAAACTAGCTAGTCCACGGAAGCGGCCTTGGCTTCCCGGCCCCTCCGGGCAGCCAAGGCCGCTGCCTTTGTCCAGGATGATGCCCTTGTCTACTTCTTGCCGGCCTTGAGGTCACTCACCACTTTGGCAATCCGGCGTGACCGGGTTTCCGGAGTCTTCGACTCGGCAACAGGCTCAACGTAGCGGCGTTGGGTGCTGTAACTGAGCGTTTGGTAGAAGGCATGTGCCGCAGGTTCGGCCTCAAGTGCTTCGGCAAGGTCGGGGGGAACATCAACGCTCCGTGGCTGCGTGTCCAGCCCTAAGGCCACCTCCACTGTGTCCCCGGCAGAGGTCCCGGTTAGCTCCCGGTTGGCAGCGCTGAGCCCGATCATGTTCTGGCCGCCCATGACCGCGATGGTGCTGCGGTAGCTTTTTCCGTTGATGGTCACAACCACTGGCGGCCGCCTGCCCGCGTTAAGTGCTTCGACGATTTCCTCCGGGACCTCGATGCCCACTTTGCCGCCGGTCCCCCGGAGGGTTGTGGTGAATTTCAGCTGCAACGTGCGTCCCCTGGCTTCCGGTCCAAGACCAAGGCTGCGGCGAAGGCCCCCGTCACCAGGCGGAGCGGGATATGCGGCACTGTCATGGTCGTTTCCTTTCGAAGAACTGGATTTCCCCACGTGAGCCGAGCCTAATTTCCGGTACCGCGCTCCGCCACCCCCACAGCCAGTTGGGTCCACGGAAACAACTAATCCCCCGGACCTTCCTGATCCGGCATCAGCTGCGGCCTGCTCCGCACCTGGATCCTCCAGCCCTGGGCAGCCGTGAAGCCGGCCAACGCCGCTCCCTCCCCAAACACGCGGCTGTCAGCAGACGCATGGCGCAGGACCGCAATGATGCAGGGCAGACCCATCAAAGCCTTCTGGGCGTGCACCAGGGCTTCATGCAGCGTGCTGCCATTGATGGCAGCTCGACTGACAGTATGGCTGGTCACGTACTCCAGGAAGTACGGCATAAAGCGCAGTTTGGCACACAGGGGAACGCCGTCGTAGAGGCCTTGGTCACGGCACTGGACGCACCACTGCCTGCCTGCACTGAGCGTGGTCCCATGGCGTGGCGGGGCGGCTGTGCCGCTGCTCCGTCCATAATCTGAAGACGCCGACGGAAACGGCGCCCGACGCATGAAAGGCGAGGTACTTGATGGTGGAACAGTGTCCTGTCTCCAACGAAACTCCGATCGGTCCCACCGGGGGTCTTACGATCGACCAGTTACTCATTGAGAGCCGGATGGGACTTGATCGTGTTCATCCTGCCGATCTTGAACTGGAAATGGCGGCGGGTGCCCTTGTTGTCGACACCAGGCCGGCCGATCAGCGGGACCGTGATGGGGCGCTTCCCGGAGCAATCGTCATTGACCGGAACGTGCTCGAGTGGCGGCTCGACCCTTCCAGCCCCCACCGGATCCCCGGCGCTGACGACTTCACGCGGAGGATCGTGGTGGTGTGCAATGAGGGGTACAGTTCCAGCCTCGCTGCGCATACCCTGCAACGGCTGGGGCTGACCCGGGCGACCGACCTGGTCGGTGGCTTCCAGGCGTGGGCCGCGTTACGGAGGCAGTCCGACACGATGCCGCCGGGCCGGTGACGGTTCCCGCCTGCACCCGGAAGGGCCAGTAGTCGGAAGGAGCATGAAGATCACAGGACCACGCACGGGTGTCGGCCCACGGATTTTCACGTCTGACAGTGTCGCTTCAGGCGGGGCCCGCAGTGACTTATCCTGCAGGGGATGCATCCGTTTCAGGCATGCTCCACGCAAAGGAACCCATCAGATGAGCCTTCCCCCAGGAATCAATCCTTCCGCGCGGCCCAGCGGTACGGGCTGTGCAGAGTGCGAGAACCAAGGCGGGTGGTGGTTCCATCTGCGCCGGTGCGCCCAGTGCGGCCACATCGGATGCTGTGACTCCTCGCCAGCCCAGCATGCGAGCGCACACGCGGCCGGCACCGGCCATCCTTTTGTCCGTTCCTTCGAACCCGGCGAGGACTGGTTTTGGAACTACGCCACGGAGGAATACTACGAAGGGACGGTGCTCGCGCCGCCCCAGCACCGTCCGCTCAGCCAACCCGTCCCGGGACCGGCAGGACGGGTGCCCCCGGACTGGGAGCGCCACCTGCACTGAGGGCGCACGCCCTGCAGCCGGGCCTTGAGACGCAGTAGGCGATCCCCCGAGGCGAGCTTCGCGCACTGCCGCCGCCCGGCGTCGTCCGTTCTCCCAAAGGGCCCAACTTCCATTCCGGCGGCGCCCCTCGGAGCGTACATTGTGCACATGGGAGAGACCCTCAATTTTCGCCGCGGCGTACTCGCCGGGCGGCTCATGAATGTTGCTGAATTCACCCATGCGCACTGGTTCTTCGGCAACCTCTATGAGCTTCTCGTCAAGGTTCCCCATCGCGTGGCCGGTGCCGAGGCCAGCAGCGAGCTCTCCCGCTCCCCTTTCGGGGCAGGCAGCCCGGGCCGGTATTACGCACCGGTTGCGCCGCTCAATGCACCTGCGGCCATCGGCGCACTCATCGTGGGGTGGGACCGCCCGTCCGCCAGAGTGTCACTGATCGTGGGCGCGGCGAGTTCCGCGGCAGGCGCGGCCGCAACCGCCTACATCCTTCGGTATCTCAATCCCCGGCTGTTTTTCAGCCCCCATCCGCTCCCAGACGACCAGCGTGGTCCCTTGCTGGCGCGGTGGTACCGAATCCATAGCCTTCGGTTGGCGGCCAGCGCCGTGGCACTGGCCGCCTTCCATCATGCCCGGACTGTGGCGCTCAGGGCCCGTTGATCGACACCTTCAGCCCCAACTGGCGGCATGAACACCAAAGGTACGGGAAGTCGCCGTGACCGTGCGCCGGAAGAATTCCCGCCCAAGCGGTGCGGAGTTTCACCCACGTCTCCCCGTCGTGCCGTCCTAAGCTGTGGCCATGCACCCCTTAGTGGCAATCGGTCTGGTGTTCCTCACCTGGTTTGCTTGGACGGGCACCATACTGACGTTGTTGGTGTCCCTTGCAAAAGCCCGACGGCGGAGATCAGCCCACGCCGGACGCAGTCCTGAAACTGCCCAGGCCAGACCCGCTGGCATGGCGCCAGTCAGGACGTAGCGACCCTTTGCGGGTGCACCTGCTCCGTCAAGGTTATTTGGACCCGAGGAAGATCGGATTGGTCAACGCAGCCATGGGGCCCAGCAAGAGTGCCGCGCCCATGTTGGTGCCGTTGCTGGCGGTTCCGTCAGCCATCGGGTGGCGCACTTCTGCCCTGACATAAGCGGAAAGCTGCGCGGTAGTGACCCAGGTGTGGGTGCCCTGGCCGGAGGCCGGGAGCGCCACTTGCTGCGTCTGTCCCTCGTCGGTGATGATCCGGATGACGCCATTAGGGACTCCGCTGACATTCACACGGACCGTCACGGGCGCATCGGCACTAACGTCGAGCCTCTCCCCTATGCCTGCCTTACGGCCTCCCGCGGAAACGCCAAAGTCCAGGGAGATGTTGGCGGACTCTGCAACCCAGCTGTGCCCGTTGCGGATGCCGTCAAGGATGGCATCGTGGGAAAGGGCCTGGGCGTTGACCACGTTGTGTGGCAGGCCGATGACCTGCGGCTCGCTGTGCGCGTCGCTGTTGCCCATGGCCGGGACCCAGCGTCCGCCGGTGCGCACCGAATGGGCGAGCATGGAGTCCCACGTGTTGATGGCATATTCGTCGTCCACAGTCCACGGGCCGGTCCAGACTTCGACGGCGTCCGCATCGTCGTAGCCGAACTTCCAGCGGCAGGCGACATAGGGGCAATACGGGTGCGCGGGGACTACCAAGCCGCCGGAGGCGTGGATGTGCTGGGCCTCCTGCTCGAAGCCTTTGTCACGGGCGCGGTAGCGCCAGTCGATCCAGTCCCCTGGTTCGATGCCCAGCGCGAGGTAGTGGCCGTTGCGCGTGGTGACTTCCTCGCCGGTGAGGATGAGCAGGTCGTCGCCGGCCAGGGGTCCCCAGGCTCCGTGGGAAGCAGGCGTGTTGTGGTCGGTGCTGATCATGAAGTCGAGTTTCGCTGCCCTCGCTCCGGCAGCAACTTCCGCCGGGGTGCGCTTGCCATCGGAGTAGACGGTGTGCAGATGGGCGTCTCCGCGGTACCAACCCGGGCCGCGTCCGTTTACCTGCCTGGCCGGGTACTGGGGACGGAAAGGGGTGCCGTCAGGGCCGTAGTCGAGGGTGACGTTGACGGTGTAGTCCATGCCCTGTTCGGCCACCTGGTAGGGGCCAAGCGCGATATTCCAGGTGCCTTTGCCCACGGGTCCAGGCAGATACCCTGGGGTGGCTTCGGCAGCGCTGATGAAGAACTCGGTACGGAAGCCGCCTGACCAGCCGCGGAATCCCCTTCCGGCAAGGTCGGTGCCCTTTTCGTCGAAGATTCCGATGTCGCAGGCGTTGGACAGGAGTCCCGGAGTAACCGAGGGTTTGCTGTAGCTGTACGAAACGCTGATCTTGTTCACGCCGGCGGGTACCTCAACCGGCAGGTACACGAAATCAGCGGCACCCGGATCGAGGTGCCCGGTGATCGTCTTGGTCCTGCTGGTGCCGGTATCGGCCGCGGCAAAGGATAGGGGTGCCAGGGTCACGGCGGCACCGGCCAGCGCAGCGGCAAGGAATCCGCGGCGGGAAGGGGACAGGAAAACACTTTCAGCCTCGTGGGCCTTACATGGTGGAGTCACCGCCCGAGTCTCACCATGCGGACTGAACGGCAAGCGACGTGCATGCGAATACCTGGAGAACCGCTGTACATAATTAGTAGTTGAGTAGCATTTTTTGGACTGCCGGTTCCATCCGGCATGGTTGCCCCAGGCGGCGGCCACGACCACCATGGAATTGTGGCCACGAACGCCGTCCGGCATCGACTGGTTCTATCCCTGTGCCTGCTGGTCCCACTGGCAGCAGCGGCGGGGTGTGCCTATGACTACCCGGACCAGGCCAACAGGACGCCCGCCGAACCCGGTACCCCCGTACCCGGACTCCTTGGGGGAACGCAGGCCGCCACCCCAACGCCGAACCCGCTGGTCCTTGAACGGGAGGTGCGGAACTACCAGGAGCTGGACGGACTCCTTAAGTCGGTGCCCGGGCCGGTCCTGCTCTTTCAGGAAGGGCCACTTGACGGCCCGGCCAGGGGTTTTGGCACAACCGAGGAGGTGCCTGCGGCTGGCCGATACATGGTGACGGCAGCCTGCATTGGGGGGTCCAACGCCAAGATCTTCATCCGGCAGGAGAATCCCAAGGTCACCCTCTGGCCCGTCGAGCTCACTGTGGACTGCCCGGGGGCAACGTCACAGGTGATCACGCTCCAGGAAGGCTATGTCTCCGCGCACCTGTCCTTGCCGGGGCCCGCAGATACGCCGTGGACAGGCGCGGTCGGCGGAGTACGGGTGACGGGATGAGCCAGGATCTGTGTGGCCGCCGGTGCCCGGCGGAATAGGATCGTGCACCACTATGTTGGCTTTCGGTGTGAAGAGTATCGGATTCTTGTCCTTTGGCCATTGGACCGACCACCCGGAGTCCGGCACACGCAGCGCGTCGGACGCGTTATTGCAGGCCATCGACTTGGCCGTCGCGGCAGAGGAACTGGGAGCGGACGGCGCGTACTTCCGTGTCCACCACTTCGCCCAGCAGTATGCTTCCCCGTTCCCACTGCTGGCCGCGATCGGGGCACGCACAAACCGCATTGACATTGGTACCGGCGTGATCGACATGCGTTACGAGAATCCGCTCTACATGGCGGAGGACGCGGGCGCGGCCGACCTGATTTCCGGCGGCCGGTTGCAGCTTGGCATCAGCCGAGGTTCACCCGAGCAGGTCATCGATGGGTGGCGCTACTTCGGTTTCGCCCCGAAGGAAGGGGAATCGGACGCGGACATGGGCCGCCGGCATACTGAGCGCCTGCTCGAGGTTCTCACCGGGAAGGGCTTCGCGGCGCCGAGCCCCCGCCCGATGTTCCCCAATCCTCCTGGGTTGCTGCGCATTGAGCCCTACTCGGAGGGACTGCGGGACCGTATCTGGTGGGGTTCCGGCTCGAACGCAACGGCGGTGTGGGCCGCGAAGCTGGGCATGAACCTGCAGAGTTCCACGCTCAAAGACGACGAGAGCGGCAAGCCCTTCCATGTCCAGCAGGCCGAGCAGATCGAACTGTACCGGCAGGCCTGGAAGGAGGCCGGGCACGAACGGGAACCGCGCGTCTCAGTCAGCCGCAGCATCTTCGCCCTGACGAACGACCTCGACTGGCGATACTTTGGCCGTGACCGTCAAAGCTCCGACCAGATCGGGAACATTGACGAGAAGACCCGGGCAATCTTTGGCCGCTCCTACGCTGGCGCCCCTGACGAGCTGGCCGCCATGTTGGCCAAAGACGAGGCCATCGCCGCGGCGGACACCCTGCTCCTCACTGTCCCCAACCAGCTTGGTGTGGACTACAACGCCCACGTCATGGAGTCGATCCTGAAGGACGTGGCTCCACAACTCGGCTGGCGCTGATCCGCGTCGGGTAGGTCCCGTTCGACACCGGACTGGAGGGAAGCAGTCCCATGATGAGCCCGCCTTGGCACTCGCCGGCGCGGTCCCGGGCCGGTGCCTCTCGATGGGCTTCGGATCGGCCGTAGCCCCCTACAGCTGATCGTCCGGGCAGCGGTCACTGGGTTGGGTATCCGGCCATGTGGTTGACCCCCGTTCTTGAACAGGGCCAAAGGGCACTAGCTTGAAAGGCTCTCCCGAACCTAAAGTTCCGTCAGTAGAAATCATGCCCGCCGATGGTCCTCACCATAGGTAAAGACCGTCCCCCGCAGCTGCAGCCTAACAATGAGCCCCGGAGCGGGGAAAACGATGGATGCACAAGAGAACAGGTACTCCGACCTTCCGCCGGGAAGAAATTACCAGGACACCCGCCTGTCAGCGGACCTGTTCTCCGCGTCCTCCAGGGATTCCCGGAACGTACCCCGGAGTTCAGCCGCTGGCAGGCCCGCATGGAGCCCCACGCGCACAGCAGCAACACGAGGCGCCAACCGCACGCGAGCGGCCCTGCCGCTGCTGTCAACGTTCGTGCATGTGAACCGGAGATCCCCTATTTCACCGGTGCATAGGGGATCGTTCTCCATGGCCCACCCACATTGAGGAGAAACCAATGACTGCCAAACGCTTACGTCGGGCCGCGCTGACCGCTATATTTCCGGCCGCCCTCATGCTCAACATGTCCGGCGCCTCTGCCACGACAGCCAGCCCGCTGTCCGTGGCAAGTGGGGCCAGTCCGTTCTCGGCCTGCGGGTTAGGCTCCGCTCCCGGCGCCGTGAACTACCTGAACGCCGAGGTGGAGCCGTGGGTATCTGTCGATCCGGCCCACCCTAACAAGGTCATCGGCGTGTGGCAGCAGGACAGATGGTCTGACGGCGGCGCCCGCGGGCTCGTGGCCGGCTACTCGACGAACGGCGGAACCACCTGGAAAGAGACCGCCCAGCCGTTCTCCGCGTGTGCCCCGGGCGGCCCTTCCCGCTACGACCGGGCGTCGGATCCTTGGGTCTCTATAGGCCCGGATGGTACGGCGTACTCGGTATCAATCTCGTTCCAAGGTGTCGGTTACGACAACGCGGTCCTCGCTTCTACGTCACGCAACGGCGGAGCAACGTGGACTGCGCCGAAGACCCTGATTGAAGACCTCGGATCGCCCCAGTTCTTCAATGACAAGGAGTCCGTCACTGCTGACCCCTTGGTTGCGGGCACCGCCTACGCGGTGTGGGACCGACTCGTTTCACCGAACGATAACCCGCGAAGCACGGCCCATGCGTCCGCCTTCACAGGACCGACGTTCTTCTCTAAAACGACGGACTCAGGCGTCACGTGGAGTACCCCGAAGGTCATCGTGCCCACGACCAACAAGCAGCAGACCATCGGTAACCAAATAGTTGTTGGACCGAGTGGAACGCTTTACAACTTCTTTGACCTCATCCTGGGCACAGGCGCTAACGGTGTGGACCAGCTGCACGGGCTCAACGTGGCCTTCACCACGTCCGTAGACGGTGGCGCGAGCTGGACGGCACCGCAAGTCATCGCAAAGCTCAACACAGCGGGTGTTACCGACCCCAACACCGGCGCGGCCGTTCGGACCGGAGACATAATCCCAGAGCCCGCTGTCGACCCGGCCACCGGCCAGCTCTATGTCGTGTGGCAAGACTCCCGGTTCAACGGCGGCCACTACGACGAAGTCGCGATCTCCACGTCGACCGACGGCGGCCGGACCTGGAGCGCGCCCACACAAGCCAACTCTCCACGGGGAGTCCCCGCCTTCACCCCGAGCGTCCGCGTTGCTGGCGGCAAAGTTGGAATTGCCTACTATGACTTCCGCAACCTAGCCGCGGGAAACACATCCAGCCTTCCCACGGACTACTGGTTCAGGTCCTCCACAGTGGGCACTCTTGCGCTCGGCGGCGATACGCATGTGCACGGCCCGTCCGACATGATGACGGCACCCTCCGCCCGCGGGTTCTTCATTGGCGACTACGCCGGGCTGGCAACCGCGGGCTCATCATGTGTGTCACTGTCCATACGGGCCAATGACGCGAATACATCCAACCGGACCGACGCCGTGTTCTCATCCGTCACGCCCTAGCCCAGCTGGTCCTCCCATCCAGGCGCCGGCTCCGGGAACCTCAGGTGCCAAGAAACCGTCAGTAAGGAGATCATCATGTCCGCACGCACAGCGCAGGGATCGCCACGTGCCGCGAGCCGCCACTCCCTTGCCTGCATCCTTCCCCCGGACCTACTGATCGAACTGGCCCGCGGCGCGGACGCTGCCCACAGGGACTCGCTATTGTCTACGCTGGCCATCGATCAAGGACTTCGGGTCGCCAGGGCCGAGATCGCAGCCCGCACCCTCCAGCACCCCACGGCGGTTGGGCGCACGACGGCGGGGGGTGCCCCCACCCGCAGAATCTACGACCAGGCACATTCCAGTGACCAGGTTCCGGGGAGGCTCGTGCGCTCCGAAGGAGATCCACCGGACGCCGACCATTCCGTGAACCAGGCCTATGACAATTTCGGTTACACGTACGCCCTCTACTGGGACATCTTCCACAGGGACTCGATCGATGACCAAGGCATGCCGCTGGAGGGATTGGTTCACTTCGGCACGAACTACGACAACGCCTTTTACGACGGAGCCGGCCACATGTTTTTCGGCGACGGCGACGGCAAGACGCTTACAGACACCACCAAAGGCACCGACGTGGTCGGGCATGAGCTCACCCACGGCGTGACCCAACACGAAGCAAACCTGACCTACTCCGGCCAGTCCGGTGCACTGAACGAATCGTGCTCGGATGTTTTCGGCGTCCTGGTCAAGCAGTATCACCTCGGCCAGTCCGCCCAACAAGCGGACTGGCTTATCGGCGCTGATATCGTCGGTCCGCTGCTGTCCCCCGCCCTCCGTTCCATGAAGGCTCCCGGTACCGCCAACCAGTACGACCACCAGCCTGCCACGATGGACGGCTACGTCCGGACGACCACCGACAATGGTGGCGTCCACACCAACTCCGGAATCCCGAACCGCGCGTTCTATCTCGTGGCCACCGGGATTGGAGGCAACGCATGGGAAGCGCCCGGACAGATCTGGTACGACACCCTGGCTGATCCCAGGCTACGGCCCAATGCAACCTTCAGCTCGTTCGCTGGCCTCACCCTCAGGTCCGCGCGATCCCGCTACGGAACAGCAAGTCAAGAAGCAAACGCCGTTTCATCTGCATGGGACGCAGTCAAAGTCCGGGCTCACTGAGGAGCCAAAGTGTACAGATCCTGGTGTCCTGATCGCAGCAGCAACCCCGCTTTCCCAACGTGCACACGATTCTGCGGTATTGCCAAAATAGGTTCGCTCATTCCAAGGTCGGTGCGGAGGATGCCATGAAGGAAGACCCAGCAACCCGTCAGCAGCTTTCCGAGCTCATTGAACAGCGCCGCGCGGATATCAGAACCTTTCTGCGTCAGGCCCGGCCCCGGAGGAACAGGCTGATCAACATGAGTGTCATAGGGAGCGCCCTGGCCGCAGCACTGACCGTTGGGCCCGCTGCAGGGGGTACTAAGTTCACAGAGGGCGTCCAGGCTCTGCTGTCGCTGGACGACGACTCGACAGTATGGCGCATCCTTTGCCTGCTCGCCGTACTTTGTTCCCTGACCGCGGCTGTGTCGACGGGTCTGTCCAACTCCCATGAGCTCGCCTCCCGTGTCAGTGCCGCGGAGGCGTGCAATGCGGAATTGGAAGGTCTCGCGGGAGCGTTGGCTTTTGGCCGTCTTCATCTCGAAGATGCCGTCCGGCTCTATCAGCAATACATAGCCAAAGTCGCTTTTGTTGACGACACCCTCACCCACACATCGACCAGCGTCAGCTGAGTTGCCAGGGACAGTCACCGGGGAGGGGCCATGTCCTCAGCACTGGAAATTCTCGAGCTTCGCGTCCATGGAGTCCGGAATACCCCACCTTACGAGATGCTGGGAGTCGAGCCTGCAGACGTAGGGCCGGCGGACCACGACGGAATCAGGCTCGTTGACAAGTTGGCCGGATTTTACAAGGTGAGGCAGTCCCCCGCAGATGCGTCCTCGTCGCCGGATTCGAGAACACGGCTTGAGGCATACAGTTGGGGCAAGCTGGACCGCTTCGCGCCGAACGGGTTTCTTGGTAAGAGCGTCCGGGCACTTTATAACGTTGGATGGTTTTTGATTGCCCCCTTCGGTTTCGCAAACGCCGCCTACTGGGCACGTGTTCTCAAAGCCGATGATAGACGCGGCGACGGAGTCGACCCCGGAACAGGTGCGGCACTCGTACGTCTGTTCAGTCTGCTGCTGACGCTCTTGCTGGCAACGGCCATCGCCACGGCTGCCATGGACTTCATCGCCGTTCAGTGCTTTCGCGTTACCGCGGACGGGCACCTGCAGATGTGCGATGCCATGCCGCACTGGTTCGATGGTCTTAGGAGCTTGACGCGGGGACAACGTCTTGCAGCCGTGTCAACTTTTCCGATCGTCGCCATTGCACTCCTGGCCGCCATCAGCCTGTCCAGTGATGTTCGTTTTCGGACCCGGTTTACGGATCAAAAGCGAGTCCAGGGCCATTCTCCTGTTCCAAAGAAGCGGGAACGCCGCACGATGGAAAACGGGCTGCGGCGCACGCCGGTCCTCGCTGCACCGCGGTTGTGGATCCGGCGCGTCAACTCGCCGACGGGAGTGGCACACATTGCCGCCAGCGCCCTGCTCGTGACCTTCCTTCTCGCCGCCGATCTCAGGGAGGCGTCGAAGGACGACGCCGGCATTGCCACGACTTTAGTGGCGGTTACGTGCCTGCTCCTTGTAGTCGTAGCCGGCTCCGTCATGTACTGGGGGTCAGAGAGCGTCCGTGCACCCCTTGGAGTCGGGTTTTCCCGCATGGCCTGGGCCATGATCCTTCTTCTTTCCAGCTTCGCCGTCTACCTTTGCACGGTGGTAGTGGTCTGCCGCGCTACCACTGCCGGGCAGGCAGCCCCCTTCACGGTGGCCCAGCTGGTGCCGACAGTGCTCGTTGCCCTCCTGGCGATACTCGCGACCTCGGGATTCCTTATGCGCCTGGCCCCGAATGCCGCCGTCGTCTGGGGAACCCTGTTGTGGTGTATTGCCCTCATCGGCATGCTCATCATTATTGGCCAGTGGAATTTTGCACCAATGTCCGTAAGCGCTGCCTTCGGAATATGCGCGGCCTGCCTGCTGGCTGTGGCGGTATCCCTCATGAACCAGCGTGACAGGGCGCCGGTGCGGCCGCTGGGTCGGCAGGCAGAAGCATGGCATGGCCTGGCTCCCGGCGTAATAATGTACCTCAGCCTTCTGCTCGCGGCCTTCTACTCGAGCGCCATCGTCGTGGGTGTCGGCAACTGGCTGCAGGCCGGCGCCCTCCTTTGGCAACGGGACAGCACCCATCCTCTCTTCCGCACCCTGCTCAACGACGATGCGTCTGCCATTTCAATCCCCTTCCTTTATTGGGCAGCGGGTGGAGTCATGGTGCTCCTGGTCCTTGCAGCCGTGGTCATCCTGGGCACGCTCATGCTGGGCAGCCTCTGGATCGGTGAAGGAATCACCACTCCTCCGATCGCTGACAGCGAATTGCCCTACACGTCAGAAATAATGGCCGTCCGCCGCAGAAGCGCCCTGCTGCAACGCGGTGAGCGGGTGGTAGAGCTGGCAGCAGGGGCCACCCTGGCGGGCGTCCTCCTGGTCCTTGCGTTGACCATCCTCCATGAGAACGGCACAGGCCATGAGTGGCTCCGGCGCCTGTGGTTCTGGAACGCAGTCTCCCCGGCCGGCACTTGGGTGGCCACGAGCGCCCTGACAGCCGCGGGGGTGTTGATAGTAGGGGTCGCAATTTCGAGCGCCGTCGTGGGAACAGGCAGGCCGCTCGGGCTGCTTTGGGATCTGGTGGCTTGGCTGCCAAGGGCCGGCCACCCTTTTGGCCCCGCTTGCTACTCCGAACGAGTGGTGCCCGAACTTGCCAACCGGATGCTCCAATGGCTCACCGACCAGAAGAAGGTGGACGACCCGGCAGTGCTCGATCAAGTGCAGCCCTCGCGCCGCATTCTTTTGGCTACGCACAGCCTGGGAGCCGTCCTGGGCATAGCCGCGATATATCACCTGGCCGCCATGGCCCAGCACAGGGAGCTCGAGGCCGGGCCAAGGGGCACGGATGCCGACGCGGCCAAGGACAGGGTCAGCGACCTTTTGTCCAGGATCAGATTGCTCACTTTCGGTGTCCAGCTGCGCCCATATTTCGGCAGATTCTTCCCCGACCTGTGGGGACCGGCCGTCCTTGGGACTCCGGGTGTACAGGGACCACGATATTTCCGGAGCGATCCGTGGAAGGGCCGTTTTCTCCCAACGCCGCCCGTCCCGTCCGATGGCCAACTCGCGGGCCTCCTGGGCGGCGGCGCAACCGGTCCTGGAGTGTGGCTGAATGTATGGCGACGGACGGACTACCTCGGCTTCCCCGTCTACGCCTATCCGCACGACACCCCGGAAGCGAACGCGCTGGACGGCGTTGCCCTCGAGATAGAGCCCGACTCGTATCAGGCACTGGTGGCCACGCACGGAAACTACTTCAAGACCGGCCGCTACGCCCTTGCCCGGGAAAGCTTGCTGAGGGAATGGGACCTCCAGGAGGGTAGTAAATAGGTCTTTGACACCAGGCGGCCAACGCGGGGCAGCTTCGCTACGGACCCTGCCGGAGGGCTATGTGGACGGTGCCACCACGTCCTCCAGTACTGACCTGTCAAAGAAACGGATCTCGCCCGTTGCCTCGAAAAACACCGGAACTACTGATGTGCTCAAGTCTTTGGACGTTTCGTAGATTTCAGCCGCACCCCCGTGCTTCCTTGCAATGGTTCCAACCATCTCGGTACCGCGAACCCGCACAGTTCGATATTTGTAGCTCATCATGGCTCCTTCGTCGGCTACGGCACACCCTACCCCTTGGGAGTCCCGCTCCGGGAGGTAGTCTCCGCGACAATGTGATCCGAACCAATCTAGGAACAGCGGGAACCACTCCAGGCCCTAAGCCGTCGGCAGCGATCGCAATCTCAGTCTCAGGGGCCCCCAAACTCAAGGCGCTGATGCTATGAAGGGCTGCCGCCGAATTGTTTTTGCATGGCCAAATAACCCGGCCTGGAAGGGATGTGTTTGGTAGGTCGCCGTTCCTCGGCCTGCCGGTGATCCTCAGCACGCATTGCGGGAACGCCCGGTGCCGCTATGAAGCGCCAGTTCCTAGAATGGGTGGGTGAACCTTTCGCATCTCGGCGCCCCGACAGGGCCGATGATTCGCGTGCACGGCGGATTCGCCAACCGGATGTACCGGCTCGACACCGACCAAGGGTCGTTCGCAATAAAGGAACTGAACCTCGTCGACCGCCGCTGGGCCTATCGCGTCGAGGACGTGTTCAGGTTTGAATGGGCGGCCTTCGCTGCCGGCATTCCGATGCCAGAGCCAATCTCGGCCAGCTACAACACACTCGTTCACCGCTGGGTCGAAGGCGAAAAGGTGCCCGAAGCGCCCGTGTCGGCGGCATACGCGTTTGAGATCGGCGAGATCCTCGGACGCATCCATGCGCTCGACGTCCCATGGACGAATGCATCGATCGAGGACCCGACGTCACATGACTGGTCCGAGCTCGCCGCGCGGGCGAAGGCAACCGGACAGCCTTGGGCCGACGAGTTCGCCTCTCACATCGAAACATTCCTCGCGATTGCCCATTTCGTCGACACCTGCGAACGGCCAGGCCCGGTCGTGCTGACCCATCGGGACATTCAACCGTGGAATCTGCTCGCTCGGGAGGGCCGGCCGGTGTTACTCGATTGGGAGCTCTCGGGGATGCTCGACCTGTCCAGTGAACTTGGCTCGACCGCGCTGAGCCTCGCAAAGGGACCCGGCTTGGAGGACATCAAGCCCGCCATTTTCCGCTCCGTTCTCGACGGCTATGTCGCGGGAGGCGGAGTGCTGCCGCCACCAGGGCCAAGCTGGTTTGTCTTCATGATCGGCGGCTGGTTGGAGCACACGAGGTGGAACATCCTCCGGTGCCTTGCCGGCGCCGAGGCGAGCACCGGCCCTGGCCTCGCGCTGTCGCACGAGTCGGTACGCAACGGATTGAACGGCCTCCCCGACCTGTTCTGGCGACTTGGAGAGCTCGAGACGCTGCTGCTGTGAGAGTGACCTGTATCCACGCTTGGTACGGGGCGTAAGTCGTTCCCGATGCCGTCCGGGCCGATAGTCGATGACCTGCGACGCTCGGGCGCGCAGCACCTGCATCGACCTCTGAACGTTCTGCAACCTCCTGCAAATCGTGGTTCGTGTGGGCCGAGACCTTGACCTCGGACTTGCATTTCGCAAGTATGAGCCACATGAGCCTCTTCATCACCTGCCCGGTTGAAAGTGTCGAGCGCGCGACCGCCTTCTACACCGCCCTGGGCTGGACCCTCAACCCAGAAATGTCCGGTCGCAACGTCTCATGCTTCGCGATCGCGCCCGAGCAGTACGTCATGCTCGGCAGCCGAGAGATGTACGCGAGCGTCGGGGGCGCCGAAGAGCTGGTCGGCGGAACCGACACTCCTTCGAAGGTCACGGTCTCGTTCGACCTCGGCAGCCGTGAGGCAGTCGATGAGCTCACGGAGCGCGCCGGCGCAGCCGGCGGGCGGATTGGTGACACCGACGACTACCCATTCATGTACCAGCGCCAGTTCGACGACCCCGACGGTTACCACTACTCGCCGTTTTGGATGAAACCGGACGCCGATCCGACCGAGTGAGCCACCTCGCCCCTGCCCTCGGCATCGTCGGAGCGCGGCGGCCCCTGCTCATCCTGGAGCGGCTGCTCGACGGGCCACATCGCTACGGCTTTGCGCGAGGCAATCGTCGCGCCAGCACACTGGGGCGGCGGGGAAGCGGCCTGGGTGTGGCGCGTAATCAAAGTGCACTCCGGCGACTTTATCCTGCAGATACCAGCCCGGCACCATCCTCGGGTGGGTTAAACCAGACTGGATAGAACCCGTTTCTCGCTCTCACGCAGATCGCTTAGCGGCCCTCGGAGTCCACATCTGACAATGCGTCCACGACAGGCATGAACACTGAGGTCACGAGCTCGGCTTCGGGCGTTTGGCTCGGATCGTTGCGATAAATGTTGAAGTGGTGCGTCGCAAGGTCGTGGTCTTCCCTTGCGGGCCGCAATCCGTTATCCGCGATAAACGCTGCTATCACGGCATGGGCCCAGGGAATCGCATCCGTGTACGGCCCGGTGACCGTAGCGGTCACCACGCGACGTGCTGGAAAGTGCAGCACGCTCAGTGGCTCCGCGGCCTCCGTATCAGGCGCTACTTCAAGGAAGACCGACTCGTCGACGTCATGCTCGCGGTATTCACCGTCATGCTCAATGCACCCGCCGGCGCCCGTGATGCGGATCCCTTGGGCCGAGATCTCAGGCATGAACCGGGCCCACAGTTCGCCCTCGGCACTGTAGTCGGGCACCCGGCCGCGAAGCGAGATGAGGGTTTGCTCGTGCAGATAGGTGAGTTGGGCAGACACGGCAGACATGGCGTCCTCCTGAAATTGTTGATTCAGCATTCGTTCAATGAGAGCCATCCGTCGCAGGGCGGCTGACGATTCCTCGGCAAGGGCAGCCCGCTGAGCGGACAGGGCTCGTGTGTATGCGCGGGTCCCGCGGCTAGCAAGAAGCGCCCCTATGGCAGACACCCCGAAGCCCACGTCCCTTAGCCGACGGATTTCGTTTGCCTCGCGGAGCTGGTCGTGGGAATACCAGCGGTAACCAGTGGCTTGATCGACAAAAGCCGGAGCGAGGACTCCGTTCGCATCGTAGTGCCGCAACATCCTGACGCTGATCCTGCTGAGCGAGGAGAAGTGGCCGATGGGCATGAGCTTCGAGATATCGGTCATGCCTCTGATTCTCCGCGCTGACATCGTGTCAGAGTCCATCTTCTCGAGGACTCATTTGTATCTTTTGCTTGGACCGCGCGCCCAACACAATCCAGATGCAGCGCTCATGTGACCCCACCGTCGCTGACCTGAATTGAGGTCGCCGCTCTGGTGGCCACGACGGCGGCCACGGGTATTCCGTGGCACGTCGAAGTGATGGACGTTGTCATTGACGAGGCGGTTCCAGCGGGACCCGCCGCGTCCCCGGCCTGCGCCGCGAGGAAGTGGCGCATCTGGCCGGTGTCAGCGTCGATTACTCGCGTTCACAGGAGCCGCCCTCCGAGGCGGATTGACAGTTCCCGGAGACCTCTCGATCATCGGATTCGATAACACACCACTTTCCTCGATGTTCCAGCCCCAGTTATCCACCATCACCGTGGACACCGCCAGGTTGGGACGTTACCTTGGGCGTTTAGCACTCAAAGCCATGGAAGGAACTCCGCCACCAACGGCAGGGCCCGAAATGCGGGCAACCCTCATCCCCCGCGCTTCGACAGCCGATCTCCAGAAGGTCGTGGGCTGACCGCTCGCAAGCAACACTGCAGCACCGCACCCAGTTCCTGGGCATGACCAGTGAGCGAGCAAACGTCTGGCCGGCAAGTCGCGGAGTCCACACTCCGGGCTTCGAAATTAGGCGGCGCTGCGGCCCTTGACGGTTCAATATGGCGCAGGTTACAGTTTTACAGCAATCCAGTTATACGAATAACTACTCCGAATAACCAACGGCCCAAGGAGGTGCCCATGGCACGACCCCGCCCACGCTCAGGACCAACCATGCACGACGTGGCGGCGGAAGCGGGTGTCTCGCAGGCAACCGTCTCCCTGGTCCTGAATTCGGCCGCCGGATCGCGTTTTTCGAACGACACGCGCAAACGGGTGCAGGATGCCGTCCAAAAGCTCGGATACCGCACCAACGCCCATGCCAAAACCTTGCGTGACGGCATCTCTGGAATCATCGGATTCCTCGGGGATGCCGTGGCCACCGCTCCCTTCGCCGGAAAGATCATCGAAGGCGCACAGGAACGGGCATGGGAAGACGGCCTGCTCCTGCTCACCATGAACACGGGCGGAAACAAGGCCCTCGAGGCAGCGTCGCTGGACTCCATGCTCAGCTACAAGGTGGCGGGGGTGGTGTATGCCGGCATGTACCACCGCCGCCTGGACGTGCCCGAGGCGCTCATGGGCGTCCCTTCCGTGGTGCTGAACTCCCAGGACCGAAAGCTGCGCCTGCACAGCGTGGCTCCCGACGAGGAATTGGGGGGCCTCACGGCTACCCGGCATCTCCTGAACGCCGGCCACACCCGGGTGGCGATGATCAACATCGAAACCCTGGAAAGCGAACTCCCCGCCGCCGTCGGACGTTTCCGGGGCTACACACAGGCCATGAGCGAGGCGGGGCTCGACGTTTTGCCGGAGCTGGTGCGCTTCGGCAGGGGCAACGAGGAGGACGGCTTCACCCACGCCATGGACCTGCTCACGGCAGCACAGCCGCCGACCGCCATCTTCTGCGCCAACGACCGTACCGCCTGGGGCGCCTACCAAGCCGCCCAGGAACTGCACCTTTCGATTCCGCGTGACCTATCCATCATCGGCTTCGACAACCAGGAAACCCTCGCCCAGCACCTCCGGCCCGGCCTCACTACCCTTGAGCTGCCGTTCGTGGAGATGGGCCGCCGCGCCGTGGACCTCATCCTGCGAGGCGCCGAACCCGACGGCCAGGTGGAATTCATTACCTGTCCGCTCATCGAAAGAAACTCAGTGACTCATCCCAAGGAGAAGCCATGAGCCGCATCCTGGCTCGATCCACACCGGCAGCGCCGCCGGCTCCCCCTACCAACGCAAATCACCGCACTCCCCTGCCGCTGCATCTAAAAAAGGTCGCCCGATCTTGGCAGTTATACGTATTACTTGCTCCGGCCCTCATCTACATCGCGGTGTTCAAGTACTGGCCGATGTACGGAGTGCAGATCGCCTTCCGCAACTACAACCCGGTTGACGGCTTCACGGGAAGTCCATGGGTGGGACTCCAGCACTTCATCAGGTTCGTCAACTCGTACCAGTTCGGCCAGGTTGTGGGGAATACCTTTTGGATCGCGGTCCTCGGGCTGGTAGTGGCCTTCCCCATCCCGATTGTCCTGGCCCTGCTGGTCAACCAGCTGCAGAGCGAACGGTTCAAGAAGTTCACGCAGACGGTGCTGTACTCCCCGGCTTTCATTTCCACGGTGGTGGTGGTGGGAATGATGTTCGTGCTGCTGTCTCCACGGTCCGGCCTGGTCAACAACGCTATCCAACTGGCCGGCGGCGAACCCATCTTCTTCATGGGTTCGTCCGAGTGGTTCCGGCCGATCTATGTGATCTCGGATGTCTGGCAAAACGCAGGATTCTCCATGATCGTTTATCTGGCTGCGCTCTCCGGCATCGACCCTGCGCTGCACGACGCAGCCAAGGTGGACGGCGCCTCCAAACTGCAGCGCATCCGGCACATCGACCTACCGGGCATCATGCCCGTGGTCACCGTCCTGTTCATCCTGGCCATCGGTAACCTGCTCAACGTCGGTTTCGAAAAGGCCCTGCTGATGCAGACCAACCTGAACCTGCCGGCGTCGGAAATCATCCAGACGTACGTCTACCACGCAGGCCTCCAGCAAGCGCAGTTCAGCTATTCGGCCGCCATTGGCCTGTTCAATTCCGTCCTCAACCTCGTGCTGCTGCTGACCTTCAACTGGGTAGCACGCCGGGCCAACCAAGCAACCCTCTGGTGATGCCGCTATGACCCTGAATACCGAACCCGTGGCCGCTCCGGCCCCTGCCCAGCGAAACAGGCCCGGAACGAACGGCCCAGCCTCCGGGCGGCCCATCCCTTTCCGCGAAAAGTGGGCCGACAAGGCCTTCAACATCACGGCCATCACCATCCTGACCCTGTCCATCGTCGCGGTGGTCTACCCGCTGTACTTCATCGTCATCGCCTCCGTCAGCGACCCGAACGCCGTCTATGAAGGCAAGGTATGGCTGGTCCCCTCCGGGGTGACGCTGGAAGGCTACCAGCGCATACTCGCCGACAGCCGGATCTGGAACGGCCTCGGTAACACCCTGGTGTACACCGTGCTGGGGACTGCCATCAGCGTGAGCACCATCCTGTGCGGCGCCTACGCCCTGTCCCGGAAAGACATGCCCGGCCGGAAGATCCTGATGCTGCTCTTTGTGGTCACCATGTTCTTCGACGGCGGCCTGATCACGAAGTACCTGGTGGTCCGCGACCTGGGCATGCTCGACACGGTTTGGGCCGTTGTCCTGCCGGGCGCGGTGGGCGTATGGAACCTCATCATCGCCCGCTCGTTTTTCGAACACACCATTCCCGGCGAACTCCGCGAAGCCGCCCAGATGGACGGCGCCAACGACTTCACCTTCTTCTTCAGGATGGTCCTGCCGCTGTCCAAGCCGCTCATCATGCTGATGATCATGGTCCACGTGGTGGCCCACTGGAACTCGTTCTTCGACGCCCTGATCTTCCTTAACGATGACACCAAGTACCCGCTGCAACTGGTTCTGCGCAACATCCTGATCCAATCGGACGTCTCCTCCACCGGCACCACCGGCGGGGACATCCAGTCCTACGCCGCCGCCCAGCGGATCGCCGAACTGACCAAATACGCCATGATCGTGGTCTCCAGCCTCCCGCTGATGATCGCCCTGCCGTTCATGCAAAAGCACTTCACCAAGGGCACCATGATCGGTGCCGTCAAGAGCTGACACCCCGCAAAACCAATGCCCGACGCCGTTGCCCCGCACCGCCGTCGTGCTGCTCCCCTCCACCCAAGCAAAGGAAAACCCATGGCAACCAGCCGCAAACTCGCCGTCGCCGGCGCCCTGATGGCAGGAACGATGCTGTTCACCGCCTGCTCAGGCAACTCCAAGGGCACCACGGAGATCAAGGATTCGTCCGCGGACTTCGGCTTCCAACAGTCAGGACTTCCGATCGTCAAGGACACCCTGACCCTCAAGTTCTCCGGAACGAAAACCGCACTGGCCCCTGACTACAACACCATGTCCCTGGTGCAGCAATGGGAAAAGGACACCAACGTCCACATCGAGTGGCAGAACCTTCCCGAAACCGTGTTCAAGGAAAAGAAGAACCTCATCCTTGCCAGCGGCGACCTGCCCGACGCCTTCTTCAACAGCGGCCTGACCGACGCCGAAATCGCCACATACTCAGCCAGCGGAACCCTCATTCCGCTGGAAGGACTGATCGAGAAGAACGCTCCCAACCTCTCAAAGCTGCTCACGGACCGGCCCGACATCAAGGCAGCCATCACCTCCTCCGACGGGCACATCTACTCCCTCCCCTCCATTGAGGAGCTCGGCCTGGTCCAGTTCCCCAACGAAATGGCCATCAACACCGCTTGGCTGGACAAGCTGGGCATCCCGATGCCCAGCACCGTCAACGAACTCCACGACGCTCTGCTTGCCTTCAAGAACCGCGACGCATCCGGTACCGGCAAGACGATCCCGCTGAGCTTCATGCCCGGCTCATGGTGTGGGGACATCGTGGACCTGATCGCCGCACTCGGCGGTGTTCCGGACAACATGGACCACAGGATCGTCCAGGACGGCAAGGTCATTTACACCGCCACCCAGGAGGGTTACAAGAAAGCGCTCCAGACCCTGCACCAGTGGTACCAGGAAGGACTGATCGATCCGGAATCCTTCTCGCAGGACGACAAGGCCTACCTGGCCAAGGGCAAAGCCGAAACGGAAAACCTCGGGTCATTCGCCTGGTGGGAGATCAAGGAAATGGTAGGCGCCGACCGCGCCTCCGACTACAAGCTGCTGCCGGTCCTGGAAGGAGTGGACGGCAAGCGCCGGGCCAGCCAGTCCAACAACCAGGAGATCGCGCGCGGCGCCTTCGCCGTGACGCGGGCGGACAAGTATCCCGCCGCGACCATCCGCTGGGCGGACCACCTCTACGACCCCATCCAGTCCGCCCAGGCCAACTGGGGACCCATCGGCGAAACCCTGCAAAAGGACCCCGCCACCGGGCTGCTCACCCAGATCCCCGCACCCGCGGGCACCAGCGAAGGCGAACGCCGGCAGAAGGTCGCCCCGGGCGGCCCCAAAGCCAACACCGCTGAAAACTTCAAGAATGTCGTAGCGCCCGAACCCCGCGCCGCCGAGCGTCAGAAGACGGTCCAGGAGAACTACAAGCCCTTCGCTGCCAACGACGGCTACCCGCCGGTCCCGCTGTCCAATGAGGAAATCCAGCAGATCAGCACCATCGAGTCCGACGCCGCCACCATCGTCAAGCAGTCAACGGCCAAGTGGATTGTCTCCGGCGGCATTGAGAACGAATGGGACGGTTACGTCTCGCAACTGAAGAACATCGGAGTGGACAAGATGGTGGAGGTCTACCAGCAGGCCTACGACCGGTACAAGAGCAACTCCTAAGGCTCCCGCTTTCCATCCCGGTGCCGGGCGCGGACTCCGCGCCCGGCACCCCAGCCTGCGCCGCCCCGGCCGGCGGCATCACGAAAGAGACCCATGAACACTGTCACGTCCACCCTTGAGACCTTCCGCCCGGCCATGCACTACACGGCCAGGGAGACCTGGCTTAACGACCCCAACGGCCTGGTCTTCCACGAAGGCACCTACCACCTCTACTACCAGAACAACCCGTTCGGGAACGTCCACAGCAACATGTCCTGGGGACACGCAACATCCACAGACCTGGTGAACTGGGAAGAGCAGCCGGTGGCCATCCCATGCGATGACACTGAAGAGATCTTCTCCGGCAGCATCGTGGTGGACCACGGGAACACCTCCGGTTTCGGCACCAGCGGCACGGCCCCGCTGGTAGCCATTTACACCAGCGCCTTCAAGCCCGCCTCAGCCCACCCCGGCATCCAGGCCCAATCCCTCGCCTGGAGTACAGACGGCGGCTACTCATGGACCAAGTACGCGGGCAACCCCGTACTCACGCGTGACTCCCCCGAGTTCCGTGACCCCAAGGTCTTCCGCTACGACGGCCCCGCAGGCAGCTACTGGGTGATGGCCGCCGTCGAAGCCCACGACTACGCTGTCCTCCTCTACCGTTCCGACAACCTGAAGACCTGGGAGTACCTCAGCACCTTCGGCCCCGCGAACGGCACGGGAGGCATCTGGGAATGCCCGGATCTTTTCGAACTTCCCCTGGACGGCGACGCGGGGAACACCCGATGGATCCTGACCGTGAACATGAACCCCGGCGGCCCCAACGGCGGATCCGCCGGGCAATACTTCGTAGGACAGTTCGACGGCGTGACGTTCCGCTCCGAAACCACGGTCACCGAAGGCATGCAGGACGACGGCCGGGTAGCCGACTACCAGTGGCTGGACTGGGGCCGGGACTACTACGCAGCAGTCTCCTTCAGCAACGTCCCGGACGGGCGCCGGCTGATGATCGGCTGGATGAACAACTGGCAGTACGCCAACCACATCCCCACCTCGCCCTGGCGCAGCCCCATGAGCCTCGTCCGCGACGTCACCCTCACCTCCGTCAACGGACAGCCGCGGCTGGTCCAGCAACCCGCCGCCGAATACACCGCCAACTCGGCTCCCGTTCCCGCTCAGCAGCTGCAACTGGACGGGACGGTTGCGGTCGACGGCGGCACGGCCGTCGAGCAGATACAGGTCACCTTCACTCCGGGAACAGCGGAAGAATACGGCGTTGCGGTCAGGGGCGGCGAGGATGGTGCCGCTACCAGGATTGGCATCCGTTCGGTATCCGGCGAACTCCTTGTGGACCGCACCAACTCCGGCGACAGTGGATTCCACGACGCCTTCCCCTCCGTCAGCACCGCACCCATCCAGCCGGGCCCCGATGGGACCTACTCGCTGCAGATCTTCGTCGACCACTGCTCCGTTGAGATCTTTGCGCAGGACGGGCTCGTGACGCTGACCGAACTGATCTTCCCTGACCCCTCCGCGACCTCGCTGGCGCTCTACTCGACCGGCGGAACAGCCGCCGCTTCCCTTCAGCTGACGCCGCTCGCCTGAAACATGTACACCTGCTCCAAACAACCGCACGGCCCTGACGTCCTTGTGGTCGGCGAGGCCCTGATAGATGTCGTCAACTCACCGGAGGTGGTCACCACACTGGGTGTAGACGGATCGCTCCTGATGACTCCTCACGGCAGTGTGCAGGTACCGGCATTCCCTTCGCTGGTCGTCGACACCATCGGAGCAGGAGACTCATACATGGCCGCCCTCTTTTGCGGGCTCCTGGCGCGCGGAACACACGGACCGGCACACCAGGTCCAGGAAACTCCCGGCCGAACTGCAGCCGCCGCAGCCGCAATCACGGTCAGCCGAAAAGGCGCAGCTCCGCCTACAGCCGACGAACTGTCGGCATGGCGACAGTAGGCCAGCATCCCCAGCTCGCCTGCGCGAGGCGTGTGGGCCGGGAAATCGTCCCCGCCAGCATCTTCCTCGCCCTTAGACCCGTCATTGAACGAAACCCTCCACGTAGGGGGCGACGGCGGACATGTTCAAAAAAACTTTGACACCAACAAACTAACGCGGGTAACTTAGATCACGCACCAAGGTAACGCGAGTTACTACAGGTAAGCGCAAACCACTAGCGGCCAACGTCCAGTTCAACGAAGACTTCTGGAGCATCCAATGGCGGACACCGCCTCCCAAAGCCGGGCACGGAACCACTCAGGCATTGCTTCGCCAGGCGCTCACCCCACGCGATGAACCTGAGAGCACCCCGACTCCCGCAATTGCAGCCAGTTGATTTCGCAGCGCTCCCTTTACGCCAACACACGCCCGCTCCACAGGTCCGAGGACCTCAGCCACGGCCATGAAAAGAGAAGAATGAACAGCGTTACCACCACCGTTGAGACCTACAGGCCGGCAATGCACTTCGCCGCCAAAGACACGTGGCTCAACGATCCGAACGGGCTTGTCTTCCACGAGGGCACCTACCACCTGTACTACCAGAACAACCCCTTCGGAAGCGTCCACGCCAATATGTCCTGGGGCCATGCGACTTCTACCGACCTGGTCAGCTGGACGGAACAACCGGTAGCGATTCCCTGTGATGACGTCGAGGAAATCTACTCCGGCAGCATTGTGGTGGACGCCGACAACACCAGCGGATTCGGCGCGGACGGGAAGGCTCCCCTGGTGGCCATCTACACCAGCGCGTACAAGCCGGGCTCCCTCCACGAGGGCACGCAGGCGCAGTCCCTCGCGTGGAGCACGGACGGCGGATACTCCTGGACGAAGTACGCCGGCAACCCGGTCCTGACCCGGAACTCGCCGGAATTCCGGGACCCCAAGGTCTTCCGCTACGACGGCCCTTCGGGCAGCTATTGGGTCATGGTGGCGGTGGAGGCCCATGATTTCACCGTCCTGCTCTACCGCTCACAGGACCTCAAGAGCTGGGAATATCTCAGCACCTTCGGCCCCGCCAATGGCACGGGAGGCATCTGGGAATGCCCGGACCTTTTTGAGCTGCCCCTGGACGGTGACTCCTCAGCCATGAAATGGGTCCTGACGGTGAACATGAACCCCGGGGGCCCCAACGGCGGGTCCGCAGGGCAGTACTTCGTGGGAGAGTTCGACGGCGTCACGTTCAGTTCCGAGACAACCCTCACCGAGGGAATGCAGGACCCTGAGCGCGTACCCGACTACCAGTGGCTGGACTGGGGCCGGGACTACTACGCCGCGGTCTCGTTCAGCAACGTCCCGGACGGCCGGCGGCTGATGATCGGCTGGATGAACAACTGGCAGTATGCCAACCATATCCCCACCTCGCCCTGGCGCAGCCCCATGAGCCTGGTCCGGGACATGTCCCTCGTTTCCGTGAACGGGCATCCCCGGCTCCTGCAGCACCCCGCACCGGAAGTGAGGGCAACTTCGACACCCGGTCCCGAGCAGCGGCTGGCCCTGAACGGCCCCGCAACTGTTGAGGGCGGCACCGCGGTACAGCTTATTGACGTCACCTTCTCCCCTGGTGACGCCGAGGAGTTCGGGCTTGTGGTCAGAGGGTCGGCGGACGGGACGGTCGGGACACGGATCGGGATCCACCCCGGCAGCGGGGACCTGATCGTGAACCGCACGCACTCAGGCGACACCGACTTCCACGAAGCCTTCGCCTCCACCAGCCGCGCCCCCATTTCCGCGGCCAAGGATGGCAACTACACCCTGCAGATCTTCGTCGACCATTGCTCAGTGGAGGTCTTCGCGAACGATGGACTCGTCTCGGTGACCGAACTGATCTTCCCGGATCCAGCCCAAACATCCCTCACTCTCTACTCCACCGGCGGCACAGCCGACGCAGTGCTCCAACTCACCAACTTCGAAAAGGATGATGCCTAATGGAATACCGCAAACTGGGAACCTCCGGCCTGTACATCAGCGAAATCGCCTACGGAAACTGGGTCACCCACGGCGAGCAGATCGACCAGGCCGCTGCGACGGAATGCGTCAAACAGGCACTGGAGTTGGGCATCACCACCTTCGACACTGCCGATGCCTATGCCGGAACCCGGGCGGAGGAAACGTTGGGTGTCGCGCTCCAGGGAACACGCCGTGAAAGCGTGGAGATCTTTACCAAGGCCTACTTCCCTACCGGGGATGGCCGGAACGACCGCGGCCTGTCCCGCAAACACGTCATGGAGTCCATTAACTCGTCGCTCCGCCGGCTCCAGACTGACTACGTCGATCTCTACCAGGCGCACAGGTATGACTACGAGACCCCACTGGAAGAGACCATGCAGGCTTTTGCCGATATTGTCCGGGCGGGGAAGGCACACTATATCGGGGTGTCGGAGTGGACGGCGGACGAAATCCGCTCCGGCGTTGCCCTTGCCAGGGACCTTGGGGTCCAGCTCATCTCCAACCAGCCGCAGTATTCCATGCTGTGGCGCGTCATCGAACCGGAGATCGTTCCCCTGAGCGAGGAACTGGGCATTGGCCAGATCTGCTGGTCTCCGCTCGCCCAGGGAGTCCTCACCGGCAAATACACCCCCGGCGCGGTGGCCCCGGAAGGCTCCCGCTTCCGAGGCGACAACGGCGAACTGAAGAACGACCACCGCTTTCTAAGCGAGGACATCCTCATCCGCGTCCAGAAATTGAAGCCCCTGGCCGAAGAGATTGGACTGTCCATGGCGGCTTTCGCGGTTGCATGGGTACTGCAAAACCCCAACGTCTCGGCGGCCATCGTGGGAGCATCCCGGCCCGAGCAGCTCGTGGACAACGTCCGTGCCGCAGGAGTGAAACTCGACCAGGAAATGCTCCTGAGGATCGATGACATCCTCGGCCCCCTCATCGAAAGAGACCCCGGGAAGGTCGAGTCCTTCAAGGACCGCCCCTAACAGCAGCGGCTGAAGAAACGTCTTGACACCGTTTAGTAACGCGGGTAACTTAGATCACAGCCCGAAAGTAACGCGAGTTACTGTTTATAGAGTCACCAAATTACGTCCGTTTTACCACGGGCAACCCCGGCTCAATGAAGACCTCTGGAGCATTCAATGGCGAAGACCACCTCCCCCGACAAACCCGGCACTGCCCGGCAGCGTGGCGTCACCATGAATGACGTAGCCAAGCATGCCGGAGTGTCCCGGACAGCTGTTTCTTTCGTGCTGAACAACCGTGAAGACGCCAGCATTTCGGAGGAGACCCGGGTCCGCATCGCTGAGGCGGTTCAGGCTTTGGGCTACCGTCCAAATGCCGGGGCGAGGGCGCTGGCATCCCAGCGCAGCGATTGGTACGGGATCGTCACCGAGATCGTCACCGCCCCCTTCGCCGTGGACATCATCAAAGGTGCCCAGGACCAGGCCTGGATTGACGGCCGGTTCCTCCTGATCGCCCCATCGGACCAGGGTGATGCGGCCGGCCCCAACCAGGGGATGGAGGATGCTGCTGTGGAAAAGCTGCTGGAGCAGCGGGTGGAAGGCCTGCTGTACGCCGCAACGCACCACCGTGGCGTCCATGTGCCCCGCAGCGCGCACGAAGTGCCCACGGTGCTCGTCAACTGTTTCGACCTGGACGGGAAACTGCCCTCAATCGTCCCTGACGAACGCGCGGGCGGACGGGTCGCCGTCGAACGCCTCCTCAGGGCCGGCCACACCAAGATCGGTGTGATCAACCTGGACCCCCGCATCCCGGCAGCTGTTGGGCGTTTGCAGGGCGTCCGGGAGGCCTTGGCCGACGCCGGCCTGGAGCTTGATCCGGAGCTCGTGGCGGCCGGGTATGCGACGGCAGACGGAGGCTACGACGCTGCCTGTCAGATCCTTGACCGGTACCCGGCCAAGGACCGGCCCACCGCCCTGTTTTGCCTCAATGACCGTATGGCCATGGGGGCTTACGACGCCATCAAGGAACGTGGCCTGGCCATCCCCGGTGACATCGCCGTGATCGGCTTCGACAACCAGGAACTCATCGCGGCCTACCTCAGGCCCAAGCTGACCACTGTTGCGTTGCCGTTCGAAAAGATGGGCGCTCTGGGAGTCCAGACGCTCGCCGCCCTTACAGCCGGACAGCCGATCACTGCCAATCAGCAGTTGGTCGACTGTCCGCTGTTAGAACGCTCTTCGGTCTGACCGCGAAATCAACGTCGAAGAGCAAAACCCCAACCCACCCTTCACCTTGCTGATGAAGACAGGAAGAGATAACCCCATCATGACACAAACCAGGTTCCTCAAGTCCGCCCGCATTGCCGCGGCCGGACTGGCGGTAGGCGCGATGCTGCTGACCGGCTGCGCCGCCACCGGCAACAAGTCCGGCGGCACCGACGCCGCAGCCAACGCCAGCGCGTTCCTCACCATTCCCCGTGAAGACATGGGAACGTTCGTGCAGAACTTCAACCCGTTCGCGCCGACCGTCAACCCCATGGTCCAGCAGTCCATCTACGAGTCCCTCCTGGTCTTCAACCCGGCCCAGGGGAATTCGGTGCCGTGGCTGGCCACCGACTGGAAGGCCGCGGACGATGGTAAGTCCATCACGTTCACCCTGCGTGATGGTGTGAAGTGGTCCGACGGCCAGCCTTTCGTTGCCGACGACGTCGCGTACACGTTCGAGCTCCAGAAGAAGCTGAAGGGCGGCTACGAGTATCTCGACGGCGTGACGGCACAAGGCAACAAGGTCACCTTCAACTTCAACAAGCCCTGGTCCCCCGCCCTGTACGACGTAGGCCAGCTCAGCATCCTGCCCAAGCACATCTGGTCCGCGCTGGCCGATCCGGAAAAGGACGCCAACGCCAAACCTGTGGGCACCGGACCGTACACCGAGGTGGACAACTTCCAGGCCCAGTCCTTCGTGCTCAAGAAGAACCCCAACTACTGGCAGCCGGACAAGCAGAAGATTGCCGGCATCAAGATGCTCGCATTCGCCGGGAACGACGGCGCCAACCTTGCCGCCGCCAACGGCGACGTGGACTGGGCGCCCCAGTACATCCCGAACATCGAAAAGACCTTCGTCTCAAAGGACAAGGACCACCGGCACTACTGGTTCCCTCCGACCGGTGCCATGATCAACTGGCAGCTCAACACCACCAAGGCGCCCTTCAACGATGGTGATGTCCGCAAGGCGCTGAGCATGGCCGTGGACCGGGACCAGGTCACCAAGATCGGCATGAGCGGCTACGCCCAGCCGGCCGACTGCACGGGCCTCTCCGGCAACTACGAGACCTGGAAGAACACGCAGGTCAAGGACAACTGCACGTGGACCAAGCACGACGTCCAGCAGGCAAACGACCTGCTGGACAAGGCGGGCTACCCCAAGGGCCCCGACGGCAAGCGCACGCTCAAGGACGGCAAACCGTTCGAGTTCAAGATTTCCGTGGGTGCTACCTCGTCCGACTGGCTCTCCGTGGCCAACGTGATCTCCCAGAACCTGGCGGAGGTCGGCGTAACCGCGAAGGTGGACTCTCCGGACTGGGCTGCCGTGGTGGCAGGGTACGAAAAGGGTGATTTCGACTCCGGCATCGTCTGGAGTGCCAACGATCCCAGCCCGTACAAGTACTTCAACACCACCATGGGCTCCGCATCGGTGAAGCCGGTGGGCACCAAGGCCTCTGACAACTACCACCGTTTCGGCGACCCCAAAGCTGATGCCCTGCTGAGCGACTTCGCTGCAGCGACTGACCAGTCCAGGCAAAAGGATATTGCCAACAAGCTGCAGGAAGAATACAACGACGTCGCACCAGTAGTGCCGCTGTTTTCCGGCCCGGAATGGGGTGCATACAATGACACCCGCTTCACCGGCTGGCCCACGCAGGACAACCCGTACGCCACCCTCTCGGTTCGCGCACCCACCACGGTTCTGGTGCTGACCAGCCTGGAACCGCGCAAGTAGTCCCCAGCGCCGCGCCGCCTTACCTCGCGGCCGCCGGTCCCTCCGGCGGCCGCCAGGTCCCAAATTTTCATCACTCCCGAATTGGAGGGAAACCGTGCGCTTCATCCTGCGCCGACTGGGTTTCTACCTGATCGCCTTCTGGGCATCCATCACCCTGAATTTCCTGCTCCCCCGCTTCATGCCCGGGGACCCCGTATCACGCATGTTCGCCCGCTCCCAGGACAGAATGCAGCCCGAACAGCTCGAGGCCCTGCGCAAGCTGCTTGGCGTGGACGACCGGCCCATCTGGGAGCAGTACGCCGGCTACCTCCAGAACATCCTCACCGGACAGATGGGGGTATCGATTACACGCTTCCCCACACCCGTTACCGAAGTCATCTCATCCCAGATCGGCTGGACCCTCCTGCTTGGCGGAACCGCGCTGGTGATTGCCGCCGTCGTGGGCAACCTGCTGGGCATCCTGGCAGCCTGGCGCCGCGGCAGCGCCCTCGACTCGGCCCTGCCTCCCGTGCTGGTCTTCATTGGATCGTTCCCCTACTTCTGGCTGGCAATGGGCGCCCTGTACCTGTTCGGCGTCGTGCTCGGCTGGTTCCCCATCCGCCACGCGTTCACCGACGGCCTGGAGCCGGCGTTCACTGCCGAGTTCTTCGGTGACGTCGCCGCCCACCTCGTGCTCCCGGCGCTGACCATCGTGCTGGTCTCCATCGGTGGCTGGATGTTGGGCATGCGGAACACCATGATTGCCACGAACTCCGAGGACTACATCACCATGGCCGAAGCCAAGGGCCTGCGCCCCGGACGGATCATGCTCCGCTACGCAGCCCGGAACGCGATGCTGCCCTCGGTGACCAGCTTCGGCATGGGCCTGGGCTTCGTCGTCGGCGGCGCCCTCCTGACCGAGGTCGTCTTCGCCTACCCCGGCGTCGGCTACCAGCTCCTCAACGCCGTGCAAGGCCTCGACTACCCGCTTATGCAGGGCCTGTTCCTGACCATCACCGCCGCCGTTCTGCTGGCGAACTTCCTGGTGGACATTCTCTACGTCCGCCTCGACCCCCGCGTGCGCAGCAACTGAGCAGCGCGTACCCGTAACCAAGGGACCGACCATGACCAGCGTTATCCTCCAACAGCCAACTGAAGCAAAAGCTGCCCGCAAAACCAACCGCGGTTTCATCCACGGACTCATCACCAACAAGAAGGCCATGACCGGCATGGCCATCATGCTCGTTTTCATCGTCCTGGCCTTGGCCGCACCGGTACTGTTCCCGGACGACCCCTCCCGGATCACCGGGATGGCCTCACTGGAACCAGACAGCGAACACTGGCTCGGAACCACCGCCAAGGGCCAGGACGTGCTCGCCCTGACCATCCACGGCGCCCGAAGCTCCCTGCTCGTAGGGCTTACCGTTGGGTTCGCATCCACCTTCATCGGAATCCTCGTTGGCCTGGCATCAGCCTATTTCGGCAAGTTCATCGACGAAGCACTCTCGCTGCTGACCAACGTCTTCCTCCTCCTTCCCGGCCTGCCGCTGCTCGTGATCCTGGCCGCCTTCCTGCCCCCGGGGCTGGGCACGGTCATCCTGGTCCTCACCGTCACGGGATGGGCCGGATCAGCGCGCGTACTCCGGGCACAGGCCCTGTCCATCCGATCCAAGGACTTCGTCGCTGCCGCCGTCGTCTCCGGTGAGCGCGCCGGCCGCATCATGTTCCGCGAAATCCTGCCGAACATGGCATCGATCGTGATGGGAACACTGCTCGCCTGCGTCATCTACGGCATCGGGGCCCAGGCGGGCCTCGAATTCCTTGGACTGGGTGACGTCAGCACTGTCTCCTGGGGCAACAACCTCTTCTGGGCCGGAAACGAAGGCGCCCTGCTCACCGGAAGCTGGTGGGTCTTTATCCCCTCCGGCCTCTGCGTCGCCCTGGTCGCATTCGCCCTGGCCCTCATCAACTACGCCGTCGACGAAGTAACCAACCCCCGGCTGCGGAAAATCCGCAAACCCGCCACCACCGAAAGGGGCGCCGCACAGTGACCGTCTCCCAAACCGCCTTCGGCTCCCATGAACCGGTCCTCGACGTCAAGAACCTCACCGTCAAGTACATCGGTGACTCCCGCTCGACCACGGCCGTGAACGACGTCTCCTTCAGCATCGGCGCCGGCGAGGTCTTCGGGCTGGCCGGCGAATCCGGTTGCGGAAAATCAACCATCGCCAACTCCATCATGCGGCTGCTCAAGGACCCGGCGAAGATCGCCGCCGGCAGCATCTCCTTCGGCGGCAAGGACGTGCTCGCCATGAACCAGGACGAGCTGCGCCGTTTCCGCTGGCAGGACGTCGCCATGGTGTTCCAGTCCGCCATGAACTCGCTGAACCCGGTGCTCACCATCGGGGAACAGATGGCAGACATCTTCACCACCCACGCCGGCTACCCGCGCAAAGAAGCACTTCGCCGCGCAGCACAGCTGCTGGAACTGGTCCGCATGGACCCCGCCCGCCTCAAGTCGTACCCGCATCAACTCTCCGGCGGCATGCGGCAACGCGCCGTCATCGCCATGGCTGTCGCCCTGAAGCCGTCACTGCTGATCCTGGACGAGCCCACCACCGCACTGGACGTGGTGGTGCAACAGGAGATCATGGCCCAGATCAAGGATCTGCAGCGCGAACTGGGCTTCTCCGTCCTCTTCATCACGCACGACATGTCCTTGATGGTTGAACTCTCCCACCGGATGGCGGTCATGTACGGCGGCCGAATCGTAGAGACCGCCAAAGCGCACGACATCTACACCGCCCCAGGGCACCCCTACACCCAAGCCCTCATGGGCGCGTTCCCGCCGCTCACCGGTCCGCGGATCCCGCTTAAGGGCCTGCCCGACGGCGTGAAGTTCCGGAACATCCCGGACCTCGCCGAAATTGCGCCCGGCCATTTCGTGGCACCGTTTGATGCCGACGCCGAAGCCGCCGTCCTTGAAGGAGCAGCACAATGAGCCACGCCGTCCACTCCCCTACACGGCCGGATGTTTCGTCCCTGACGCCGGCCCTGGAGGTGCGCGGACTGGGTAGGTCCTTCCACATCGGCGGACTGTTCTCCAGCCAGGCGGTCCGGGCGCTCCACCGTGTCGACCTGACCATCGGCCGCGGAGAGATCGTGGCACTGGTCGGCGAATCCGGTTCAGGCAAGAGCACCCTGGCCCGCTGTGTCGCCCGGCTCGAGAAACCCGGCGAAGGGGCCATCCTGGTCGACGGCGTCGACGTCCTCAAACGTGACCGTTTCCAGGCCTCACGGGAGTTCCGGTCCCAGCTGCAGATGGTCTTCCAGGACCCCTTTGGCTCACTGAATCCCGCCCACCGAATCGAGCACTTCCTCCGCCGGTCCCTCACCATCCACGGCAAGGGCGGCACCCGCCAACGCGGTTCCGAAGAGGAGACCAGGCGCCGTCTCGAAGAGCTCATGACCACCGTCGGGCTTCAGGCCGACATGCTCGACTCCTACCCCCATGAGCTCTCCGGCGGGCAACGTCAACGGGTCGCTATCGCACGGGCCCTGGCCGTGGAGCCAAATGTCATCCTCGCCGACGAACCGACTTCCATGCTGGACGTTTCGGTCCGCATCGGCGTGCTGAACCTGATGCGGAAACTGCGCGATGAGCAGGGCATTTCCATGCTCTACATCACCCACGACCTCGCCTCCGCCCGGTACCTGGCGGACCGGACGGCCGTCATGTTCGCCGGCGAAATCGTGGAAGAGGGTGAATCACTGGACCTGCTGGCCAACCCGGCCCACCCCTACACCCAATTGCTCGTCTCAGCCGTCCCCGACCCGGCGCGGGCCGGATCCTACGACCCGATCCACCGCGCCCAGCTCCGGCAAGCCGTCATGGCTTCCGCCAGCTGCGCCTTTGAGAACGACCCGAAGCAGCGCTGCTCATCCGAGGAACCCGTCCGCCACCAGGTGGGCGACCCCCTGAACCGCCACTGGGTCCGCTGCCACCTCTACCGCCCGCGCGCCGGCGCCGGCGGCCATGCATTGGCGACAGAACCGGAGCCTGGAGACTGACGTTCCCGTTTCCACGTCCCAAAACATCAAGATTCACGCCCAGGCAGCACCGACGCTGCCCGCCGAAAGGTAACTGATGGAAAATTCACCCGCCGTATCCCGGCGTGCCCTCCTGAACGGAAGCGGGGCCGTTGCGCTCACCGGATCGCTCGCACTCGCAACACCATTCGCCCAGTCAGCGGCAGCGGCACCCCCGAACGCCCCCGGCACCGCACCGGCCAAGCCGCCCTACAAAGGACCAACCCGCATGCGCCCGACCTATCACTTCAGCGTCCCCGACAACTGGAAGAACGACCCCCAGCGGCCCATCTACATCGACGGCGAATACCACTACTACTACCTCTACAACGCCGACTACCTCCAGGGCGGCGGCGGCACATCGTGGCGCCGTGCCACCACCACCGACCACGTCTCCTTCCGCGACCGTGGCGTGGCCATCCCCAAGTTCAGCAACGGCAACGGTGACTGCTGGTCAGGCTGTCTCGTCATCGACGAACGAAACACCGCCGGCTACGGTGAAAACGCCGTCGTAGCCCTCGTGACCCAGGCACCCCAGGGCCGCCAAGCCCAATACCTCTGGTATTCAACTGACCGTGGGCGCTCGTTCCAACCTGGTGGGACGGCGCCGGTACTTCCAAACCCAGGCGTACAGGACTTCCGCGACCCGAAAGTCATCTGGGACGCCGACCGCGGGCAGTGGTTCATGGTCAACGCCGAAGGGCAGAAGCTCGGCTTCTACACATCTGCCAACCTGCGTTCCTGGCGGCGGGTCGGCGAATTCGTCCGGACGGACCTGGGGCTGCTGGAGTGCCCGGACCTTTTCCGCATGACCGCCGACGACGGTACTTCGCACTGGATCCTGGGCACCAGCGCCAACGGCAAAGGCCGTGGACTGCCGGCAACATACGCATACTGGACAGGAGCCTTCAACGGAATCACGTTCGCTCCCGACCATGCCGAGCCGGAATGGCTGGACTACGGCTATGACTTCTACGGAGCAGTGACCTACCCCCATCACGACGCGTCCGGCGCGGAGGATGCCACCCTGCGCAGGGCGCTTGGCTGGGCGAACTTCTGGGACTACCCCCACAACACTCCCACCCTGGCGACCGACGCGTACAACGGTGATGACATGATCGTGCGCGACATCCGGCTCAAGAAGGCAGACGGAAGCTACCATCTCGTCTCAACCCCCACCACCGGCCTGGCCAACCACATCAAACGCACCCACCGCCTCGGGGACGTCAAGGTCACGGGAACGCATGACCTCGATATCAGTTCACTTGCCTATGACCTGACCTGCGAGCTTGTCTGGGACCCGGCGGCCCCTCCGTCCAATATCGGCCTTGAGATCTGCCGTGCATCCGGTGGCGGCCGGCACGTTGCCGCCGGTGCGTTCCTCCGCGGCCCCTTCGCCTACGTCAACCGGCGACCCACCATCAACCCCACTGGCGGGGAAAGCCAAACACCTATCGATCCCTCGGCAGGGCGCCTCACACTCCGCCTCCTGGTGGACCGGACCAGCGTCGAAATGTTCGTCGGAGACGGACGGGTGGTGCACTCACACCGCGTGTTTCCCCTGGAAGGTGACAACAACATCCGGCTCTACGCCAACGATGGAACGGCCACCTTCAGTGACCTCACGATCAACGAGATCAACGCGACGACTTAGCCGCTCCCCACTCAACACTGCCCGAGAGACAAACATGGATTACCTCAAAGCAGCCTGCCCCGACGCCCAGCAGCCTTTTGACGCCATCGTTGTCGGCGAAGCGCTGATCGACGTGGTCACCACCCCGGACAGCCAGGTTGAGCATCCTGGCGGATCGCCCGCCAATGTCGCCTATGGCCTCGGTCTCCTGGGGGTTACCACGGGATTGCTCACGGCCATTGCACCCGATGACCGGGGAAGAACCATAGAGAACCACCTCCACCGGGCAGGGGTGACACTTCTGCCCGGATCAAAGTCCCTCACCCGCACCCCAACAGCGACCGCAACCCTCGGACCCGACGGATCCGCCGCATACGACTTCGACATCCGCTGGCAGCTCCCAAGAGCAACGCCTGCCTGTTTCCCCCAAATCCTGCACACCGGTTCCATCGCCACCTTCCTCAACCCCGGCGCCGGTGCCGTCAAAACCCTGCTCGAACAAGCCCACAAGCATTGCACCATCACCTACGACCCGAACATCAGGCCATCGCTGCTTGGCAGCCACGCCGAAGCGAAGGCAACCTTCGAAGCAATCGGCGCACTGACCGACGTCGTTAAACTCAGCGACGAGGACGCCCAGTGGCTCTACCCCGCGAAAACACTGGAAGAAACCGCTCAGCACATCCTCCGCCTCGGCGCCGGGCTGGCGGTGATAACCAAAGGTGCTGCCGGCTCCCAATTCACCTCGCCGTCCGCGAGCATCACCATTCCCGCCGTCAAAGCGACGGTGGCGGACACGATCGGCGCCGGCGACTCCTACATGGCCGCACTGATCCTGGGCCTGCTCACCCGCGGCACCGAGGGCTTTGCCCCCGCCGTCATGGAGCAGCTGGGACGCACAGCAGCCGCAGCAGCGGCCATCACCGTGCAGCGCGCCGGTGCGAACCCGCCCACTCTGGACGAACTGACAGCTGCTGTCGAAGCACACGCCTCCGAATCAACCGCTTTCGCATGCGACCAGGCATAAACAAAACGACCCTGCGGGCAACACAAGTAAAGGACGCCGTTTACCCTGCTAGGAGGAGCCCACAATGACGTCTGAAAAGACAAGGGCACCAAGCCCCTGCGCATTCGCTGCGGTCCAGCAGCAGGTTTGCGCAACTCACCCTGAACAGCGCCATGGTGACCGGCCTGATCGCACTTGGCCAGATAGCGTCGGCCACCCTGGCCGGCTACGCCCGGTGTTCATGCTGATCCGTGGAATGGGCCTGTCCGACACCCTGCTGGCCCTGATCCTGCCAGCCATTCCCACAGCATTCGGCACCTTCCTGATGCGCCAGTACTTCCTTGGCCTGCCGAACGACTTCGCCGAAGCAGCCGCCCTTGACGGTGCCGGGCCGTGGCGGATCTTCCGTTCGGTCTACGTCCCCTTGGCGGTCCCCGGCATGGCGAATCGTCGGGATCCTCGCCTTCAACTTCCATTGGAACGAATTCTTCCGGCCACTGGTCCTCACCATCAGCGAACAAAATTTCACCCTTCCCTCGGCCTGGTCACGCTCCAGGGCCACCTCGCCACCGGCAGCATCTCGGTGGGCCTCGCCGGCGTGATCCTGTCCAGGCTGCCGGCACTGGTCGTCTTCATCTTCGGCCAACGAACCCGGCGAGAAGGCCTCACCGCCGGCGCCAGCAAATAGCGCTGCTGCAGGAAAGAAACACGTCCACGCAGTGGGGTTCATCATCTGGGACGGCACGGCCAGAAGTTCCCGCGCCTATCTCGTCCGGCGCGGTATCAGGATGAGGGCCCTTCATGTCGTCCCGCTCCCCCGGCGAATGCATAGAGGTGGGCCACCGCCGGCCCACCCGAGATAATTTGAACGAGGAAGGTCCAGAACCCACTCACGGCAGGTGGACCAGAGCGACGATACTCAAACTATCTGACACGTTAAAGCAAAGCCCCCTCTGACGAGGGGATCTGCTGTGCCCGAGGTGGGACTCGAACTACATTCCCGCCCTTACATACAATGGGAATCCGCGAAATCATGCGGAATTCGAAGAAGTCCGGCAGCTGTACGAGGCAGTACGAGACGAAAAGTGTGAACATTGTCCACACCCCATTTTCGGGGGGTGAAGGACTACCGGGGCACCAGATGCCTGGAAATTTCGGCGGCAGAGTCCAGCAAGTCGACAGTGCCCGCGGCGACTCCGACGACGAGGTCGAAGCCTTCCTCCGTGGTGAAGCCATGCCGGTAACCGTTGACCCAGAGCAACAACACCATGAGCGTCCACGCCGTCCGTTTGTTCGCATCAATGAGTGGATGGAACCGCGCGACCGACTCCAACAAAGCGGCCGCCTTCACCGCCAGTTCCGGATAAGCATCCGCACCCATGACAGTCGTAGCCGGCCTGGCCAACGCCGAGGCCAACAACCCGACATCACAGATATGGAACCCGTACCGATCAACTACCTGAAGTGCATCCTCAATGTCCAGGTACGCCGTCACGCGTCCTCAAGGCGCTTCAGCAACTCCGCGTCATGACTCACAACAAAATCAAGCCCAGCGCTGATCTCACGCCGCCGCGCATGGCGCTGCAGAACCAGTTCTGCCCCCTGCAACAGAAGCGCGGACTTGGACGTGTGTTCCTCGGCGGCCAACTTCTCCAGCCGCCGATCGAGGTCTTCAGGGACACGGAGATTCATAGCCATGTCACCATGGTACCAAAACGGTACTGACACCTCAGCAGGCGGCACGCGCCTTCGATTCAAGTCCCGAGCTCAAGGGGCGGGAGCACCGGGATGAAGTTCGCTGCCCGAATCTTTCAGGCGGCCGGGCGCCTAAATCCGAAGGGTCCTGTCGGCTTTATCGAACGGCCGATATCGGCCTTCGAATTTGACCTGGGGATGGCTCGGAGAAGGACGCCCCTGGGCTTTTCTCTCGCTTACCAGCGCGTGACAGGTGGTCCCCGGGCAGTGCCGACGTTTTACCCTCAGTCGCCGGCGCCTGCCATCACCCTTGGCGAAGTGGTGCCTCAGGGGTAGCCCAGGCGGCCATCCCGAGCCATGATGGCACCATGACTGATCCCCAACGGAAGCTGTCCGCCGCCGAACTCGCCGAGGCCGGGCTCACCGGCTGGCACGTGACCGGCGAGGCCCTCGCCGCCACCTTCAGGACCCGGAAGTTCTCCACTGGCCTGGAGCTCGTAAACCGCATCGGCGCCTCCGCCGAGCAGGCCAACCACCACCCCGACCTCACGCTCACCTACCCCGAGGTCCGCGTCACGCTCTCAAGCCACGACGTCGGCGGGATCACCAGCCGCGACATCGACCTCGCCCGCACCATCAGTGGCCACGCCGCGGACCTCGGGGTCGCCGCCGCGGAGTGAGTCCGCGCCGTCGGGCACAGGGCGAACGGACCATCGAGGCGCTAAGCGGCCTTTACGGAATCTCCATTATCAGCCTTTGAAATCAGACAGGGAGTGCTCGGCATAGGGCTACTTCCGGCCGATATCGTGACGGTTTCTCCTCAAGCTCTCCCAGTCCAAACTGCCCCGCTGCGTCTAGCCGCCGGGCGGGGCCACGACCAGGCCGCGAAACGCTCCCTTTTGTTTATCAGGCCGGAATGAGGGAGGACATCTCGTCGAGGCGGTGGATTTCCAGTTCCGTGAGGGTCAGGGAGGCTGCTGCCATGAGGTCGGGCAACTGTTCCGCGGTGCGGGCGCTGGCGATTGGGGCGGCGATATTGGGTCGGGTGAGAAGCCATGCGAGAGCTGCTGTCGCAATGGTGGTGCCTCTCTCCTGTGCGATGTCGTCGAGGACGGAGATGACCCGCAAGCCTTCGGTACTGAAGTAACTGCCTGCCATCTTTTCTCGGGGTGTGCCTACGAGGTCTTCACGGGTCCGGTATTTGCCGGTGAGGAACCCGCTGGCGAGGGACCAGTAGGGGATGACCCCGAGCCCGTTGGTGGCAGCCAGTGAAGCGAGTTCGCCCTCGAAGCCGGTTCTGTGTACCAGGTTGTAGTGCGGCTGCAGGGCCACGGGACGGGCATAGCCGTTGTCGTCCGCGATCCTGATCCATTCCCTGATCCGCTCCGCGCTGTAGTTGGAGAGGCCGACGTGACGGACTTTTCCGGCGATGACGAGATCACCGAAGGCTCCGACGGTCTCCTCCAGAGGAGTGGTCTCGTCATCGAAGTGCGCATAGTAGAGGTCGATGTAGTCGCTGCCTAGCCGTCGCAGGGATGCTTCGGAGGCTGCCACGATGTTCTTCCGGGACAGGCCTGGAAAACCGGGGTGCTGGCTGACTTTCGTTCCGATGATGACCTGAGACCTGTTGGAGCGCCGTGCCATCCAGTCTCCGATGATCGTCTCGGATTCCCCTCCGGTGTTGCCCTCGGCCCAGGCCGAGTAGCTGTCTGCTGTGTCGACGAAGTTTCCGCCCTGCTCAGTGAAGGCGTCCAGGACAGCGCGGGACTCTGTTTCATTGGAGGTCCACCCGAAGGTGTTTCCGCCCAGGGCGATCGGAAAGATGGTCAGGTCGGAATGACCAACGGTAGGCATGAGGTGTCCTTGAGGTGTCGGGGTCAGTCGGAGAGCGCGTCGATGGCTTCCATCTCGGCCGTGTTTAGGGCGAACCCGTCCAGGTCGAGGTTTTCGACGATCCGTGCGGGATTGGTTGAACGCGGGATTGTCACGATCTGCTTTTGGAGCATCCAGCGAAGGACGATCTGGGCGACGCTGACGTCATGGTCTTCGGCCAGGTAAAGCAGTGTCTTGTTATGCAGGACCGGACCCCCCTGACCCAGCGGTGACCAGGCTGTCGTGACGATGCCGCGTGCGGTATTTTCCGCGACCAGGCTCTTGCGCTGCCGTAGAGGGTTTAGTTCGATCTGGTTTACCGCGGGGGTGACGTCCGAGTGCTGGGCCAGCAGGTCAAGATCGGCGGCTTCGAAGTTTGAAACACCGATGGAGCGGACGGTTCCGCGTTCCAGGAGTTTTTCCATGGCCCGCCAGGTTTCGGTGATCAGGCGGGAGTCCGGCTGGGGCCAGTGGATGAGATAGAGGTCGATGACGTCGGCATCGAGCAGGCGGCGTGAGGTTTCGAACGCCTTCAGGGTTTGAGCGTAGCCCATGTCGCCGCGCCATACCTTGGTGGTGAGGAAGACGTCTTCGGGGTTTAGCCCTGCGTCCCGGATCCCCTGACCTACGGCCTGTTCGTTCGCGTAGAAGGTTGCGGTGTCAAAGGCGCGGTATCCGGCGCGCGCGGCGGCGGCAATATCGGCGCGGGCGGTCTGCCAGCACCCGTATCCGACCGGCGGGATGCTCGCTCCGGTATTCAGCCGGATGTTTCCTGCGGTGGTCATGTTGTGATCCTTTCCTTGCCAGGGTTTGGTGTGGTGCGTTTCTGGTGCGTTGCGGACGCGAACCAGATAACGAGGGCTATGAGAACGAAGGCGCCAGCCTGCACGCCGACGAGGGGCATCCCTCCGGCACTGAAGGCGACCGTGCCCGTGAAGGCTCCGGCTGAGCCGCCCAGGAACACTGCGAACATGAAGACCGTGTTGGCCTGGGCTGATTGGACCGGGTTCGCCGCCAGGGTCCGGGCCTGGTTAGCGGAGAGGATTGTCTGGTTGGCCCAGGTGATGACGAACATGCTCGCACCAAACAGGACGGCCGACGAGGGATCTATGATCACCGACAGCACGCCCAGGAGCAGGACCAGCAAGAACACGAGACCGACCGGAAGGGGCCCGAAACGGTCAACGAAGCGACCGCTGAATGGGGTAGCGATTCCGGCGGCAAGTCCGACGGCCCCGAAAAGGCCGGCCGAGAGGACGCTCCAGCCGAAGCCAGGTCCGGTGAGGTGGAGCACCGTGACCGTCCACAGGGAGTTGAAGGTGGCGAACACGAAGAACTGCATCAGCGCAGACTGGATCAGTTCAGGGCTCCGCCGGCTCAGCTGAAGGGTCGAGGCCAGCAGGTGTCGGTACTGGCCGCCGGCGGAGTGCAGCTCGAGATCTGTGGCCAGGGCAGTGCGCAGGAACGGCAGCACGGCCAGGACCAGGGCGGCGAAAGACAAGACGACCCACCGCCATCCGATGGTCTGGACGAGCAGGCTTGCGATGATCCGGCCGCCGAAAATTCCGATCAGCAGGGCGCCGGCCACTGTTGCCAAGGCAGCGCCCGCCTTCCCTTTGGGGGCTAACCGACTCGCGGCCGGGATGACGATCTGGGCAATGTTTGCCACCAGGCCCACTGCCAGGAATCCCAAGGTGACGCCCACAATCTCGGGCAGCACCGCCGTTACTGCAAGGGCCGCGGCAAGGAGAACCGACTGAATCGTGACCTGCCGCCGGGGCTGAACGCGGTCAGCGAGGGGAACCAGCAGGAAGATGCCGATGGCGTAACCGGCCTGAACGCTGGTCGCGATGACACCGGCCGCTGCCGGGGCCACACCAAAACCAGCCGCCAGCACCGTCAGCATGGCCTGTGGCAGGTAAATAACGCTGACCGCTGTAGCTGCGGCGACCGCAAGAACGGTCAGTCTGGCGGCCCAGGACCATTCCCGCGCATTGCCCATCAGGGCACGTACCTTTCAGATGACTGGCTGCTTAGCACAACGGGCGGAATGATCCGATCGGCCTCAAGTTCACGGAAGAGTTCCAGGAACCGGTCTTCGCTGTCGAGGCAGTCGGTGAAGCCGGCCTGGCGGGCCTTAATGGTGGAGGAGACGTTGTCGAACCCGGACCGCAGCAGGAAGTCGCCGAATTCCCATCCGACCAGGTCTTCATACGGAGTCGGGACCAACGAGTGCCGGGCCACCAGCCGCTCCCAGACGTTTTTGAGCTGAGGCATCGCGTCAGCCAGGGGCACCGGCTGGGGTTCGGCGTAATCCATGCCGAGGTGACGGGCGAAGGCCGGCCACAGCTGGCGCCAACGGAACTGGTCACCGTTGGTGATGTTGAAGACTTCGCCGGCGGCCTGTGGATCCGAGCCCGCCCATACTGTGGCCCGGGCAAGCAGCCCTGCATCGGTGACCTGATAGAGGGCGTCAAAGGCGGCAATCGTGCCGGGAAACCGTAGCGGCTGGCCCAGTTCACGACAGATGCTGGCGTAGACGGCGATCACCATCAGCAGGTTCATTGGGTTGCCGACAGCGTAACCGACTACCCCTTCGGGACGCAGGATGGTCAGGTCAAAGCCGCGCTCCGCTGCGGTTTGACGCAGCAGGTCCTCCTGGTCGTAGTAAAAGTTCGGCTGCACGAGGCGCGGGTCCCGCTCCTTGGCCGGTGTGTTGAAGTAACCCAGATGCGCCCCGTAGGCCTTTCCGCCCTGATATAGGGTGACGTGACGCAGTGGGGCACCGGCGCTGTAAAGGCCGTCAAGGGTATTGCGCAGCAATCCGACGTTGGCCTCTGAAAGCTCCCGGGACGTCGGGCGCTCGGCGTAAGCGCCGAAGACCAGATGCGTTGTGTCTTCGGCCTCAGCCAGACCTGACGCGGAGGCTGCGGGATCGCTGAGATCTACCGACAAGTGGTCCCAGCCGGCGCCCTGGACGGGGCGCCGGCTGATGCCGCGAACCTGCCAGCCCTGACGTACATACTCATCGGCCGCATGCCGTCCGATCACTCCCCCGGCCCCGGCAACAAGCACGCTGCCCTTCCGGCGGGGCTGGTCCGGATCCCTGAGGTGCTGCTCAGACAAGGCGGGCTCCGCCGTCAACGTGGTGGATTGTTCCGGTCGTGAAGCCGTTATCGATCAGGTGCAGGACTGTAGAGGCGAGGTCCTCGGGACGTCCGATACGGCCGGTCGGCAAGGATTTGGCCTGCTGCTCGAAGGCTGCTGCTTTTTGGCCGTCGGGGAGGTGGGACCAACCCTCGGTGTCGGTCATGCCCGGACTGACGGCGTTAACCCGCACGGGAGCTAGTTCGACGGCGAGAGAACGGGTGAGGCCTTCGACGGCGGCGTTCACTGCTGTCACGGCTACCGTGCCGGGCGCGGGGCGGTCGGCGGCGATGCCGGAGAAGAAAGTGATGCTGCCGGTGTCCGGCAGCAACGGCCCGAAGACTTGGACGGCGCGGTAGTAACCCCAGAATTTTGCTTCGAAGACGTTCCGGGCGTCGTCGATGGCAAGTTCCCGGAAGGGGGCATAGGCCAGGGCGGCGGCGGAGAGGACCAGGTGGTCGATGGGGCCTGTTGCCGCAGCGGCTGCCCGGAGGCTGTCCATGTCAGTGAGGTCAATCTCAAGGCCGACGGCGCCACCGCCAATGTCCCGGGGCGTGGCCTGCGCGCGGGTTTGCGCGCGTCCGGCAACGATGACCGCGTCACCGCGTGATGCCAGCAGTTTCGCGGTGTCGCGACCTATGCCGGAGGTTCCGCCGATAATCAGTACTGTCTGCGAGGTGCTCATGCTGATGTTCCTTTGGGTTCGGGCCGTGAAGGCAAATTGGTCAGTTACGGGGTGGTGCACAGGGCGCCGGTGGAACCCGGATCCCTGGTGACGTACGAGCAGGCATGGTTTTTCAAGAGGCGGGCCGCGGCGGCGGCTTGACCCGCATCGAGGGCTGCCATGATTGCGGCGTGTTCTTCCACCGAGTTGGGGAAGCCCACCTGGTCGTGGGCGGCGCCTACGAGGGTGAGCATTTCGATTCCCAGGGCGTTCCAGGCCCGGGTGAGTGCATCGTTGCCGGCGCTTTCAACGATGTGGCGATGGAAGCGTGTGCTGTGGAAGCACAGCGCGATGAGGTCGCCGTTTTCCTGTGCGGCCCGCATACCGTCCAGCGCGCTGGCCAAGTCCGTTGTCTTGCCCTTCAGATGACGTGCAGCGGAATGTCCGGCGATTTCCTCGAGGGCGGCCCGGACGGGGTGGGCCTGTCGCAGGTCCTCGCTGTCCAGTTCCCGAACGCGGCAGCCCTTGTTGGGTTCGGACTCTACAAAGCCCATGCCCGCAAGGTCCCGCAGCGCCTCCCGCGCAGGTGTCTGGCTGGTGCCCAGGCTCCGGGCTATCTCCAGTTCTGTCAGGCGCTGGCCCGGGGCGTAGGTCCCGTCCACGATCCTGGCCGCGATGTGGTCGCGGACGCGGACGCGCAAGAGCGTGGCAACCAGAGGGCCGCCGGAAGAGGAGTCCGGATCCTTCACGGTGGACTCCCCCGCTGTCACTGTCATTTGTTGCTTACTTCCCTTAGATGAGCCTTACCAACCTAGATACTACATTATCGATAATGGATAATTGATTCATGACTGAAGAAGAGATTGATTCCACGCTCACCGACCATGGTCCCGCGCCTTATGTCCTGGACATCGAGCGTGCTACGGAGGCCAACGATGACTACCGAAGGACAATCTGGACGGGCGGCCGGCTGCAGGTCACTGTTATGGCCATTGCCCCGGGGGACGACATCGGACTGGAAGTGCACCAGGCTGTGGACCAGTTCCTGCGGGTGGAGAGCGGACAGGGGAAGGTCCAGATGGGTCCGGCAGCCGGGAACCTGATCCATGAGTGGGGCGCACGGGACGGCGATGCGATCTTTGTTCCGGCCGGAACCTGGCACAACGTCACAGCCGTGGGTGCTGTCCCCTTGAAGCTCTACTCGATCTATTCACCACCGGAACACGCGCACGGCACTGTGCAGGCGACAAAATCCGATCCCAAATAACTGCCCCAACATCGATACGGTCGGACCCCTGCGGCGGATTAACGTCCGGCACTGTGCGTCCCGATCCGAAAGGAACGCCGAGCTATGTCTGAACGAAACATTCCCCGGCTGACAGCTGTGGCTGTGACCCTGGCTGTCGTCATGGACCTGCTGGATACCACTGTGGTCAATATCGCGGTGCCTACCCTTCAGGAGGAGTTCGACGCCGGCCCCGGGCCGGTCCAGTGGGTGATCACCTCCTATCTTTTGGCGATCGCGGTGTCACTGCCGATGAGTGGCTGGATCAGCCGCCGTCTGGGCCAGGGCCGGGCATTCCTGATCGCGCTGGGAATCTTCGGGATGGCCTCGGCCCTCACTGCCTTGGCATGGTCCCTGCCGGTCCTCATCGCGTTCCGGGCTCTACAGGGTCTGGGCGGAGGGTTGATCCTCCCGATCGGCATGGCCATGCTTTTCGCCGCGTTCCCCGCCGACCAGCGGGCGAAGGCCTCCGCGCTCATTTCGGTGCCGGCGGCCCTCGCCCCGGTCCTGGGCCCGCTGATCGGTGGGTGGTTTGTGCAGGACATCGGCTGGCGGTGGGTCTTCTGGCTTAACATGCCCATCGCCCTCGCCGCCATTCTGACCGGCCTGCGCTTGCCGGCGCAGCGGCCGGCCACCCCCGGTGCCCGGTTCGACGGCGTTGGCCTTGTACTTGTCTCGGCAGGCCTTGTGCTTTTGGTGCTGGGTCTTACCGGAGCCGAGAACGGATACCCCGCCGCTCTGCCCCTGATCGCCATCGCCACCGCAGTGCTGCTCCTGGCCGGCTTCGCCGTGCGGCAGCTCCGCCGCGAAGATCCCCTGCTCAATGTCCGGCTGCTCGTCAAGCAGGAGATCTGGAGCAGCAACCTCGCCTTCCTCCTGACCGCCCTGTCCTATGGGGCGCTACTGTTCCTGCTCCCGCTGTATCTCCAGGGCCACGGCGGGATGTCCCCGCTGAACAGCGGATTCATGACATCCCTGCATGCCGTCGGCATCCTGCTGGCCACCCCGGTCACCACGCGCCTTACCCGGCGCACGGGCCCGCGTGCGCCGCTGGCTGCAGGGTTGGGTCTCATGGCAGCGGGAGCGGGTGCCCTGTCACTGGCGGGCCAGGCAACGCCGGGGTGGCTGACGGCAGCCGCGATTCTGGTTGCGGGTGCGGGTTTCGGCACAACCATCGTCCCGCTGCAGACGGCTACCGTCACCGGACTGCAAGGTCCGGAGCTGGCCGACGGTTCGACAATCGTGAACATGGCCCGGCAGATCGGCATGGCGGTCGGCGTAGCCGCCGCCGCTGCTGCCCTCAATGCCTTGAACGGCACCCACGGCCCCGGTTCCGGATATCCCGGCGCCTTTCTCCTCGCCGCGGCCCTGGCAGCGCTGGCCATTGTCCCCAGCCTGGCCTTCAGGGACCCCAAGCCCGCACCGCGAGATCCAGAACATGACCCGAAACGGCCTGAACGGACGGGCGCCACGAGAGCATCATGAAAGACTGGGGAAATGGCGGTATCAGCAGCATTTGAGAACGAGAGCCTCTCGGAAAAAGTCAAGCGCACCATCGTGGACAGGGTCGTTGACGGCACCTACCCTCCCGGTATGCGCCTCGTGGAGCTCCAGCTCGCCAAAGAATTCGGCGTCAGCCAAGCGCCGGTCCGCGAGGCCCTGCGGGAGCTGTCCTCCACACGGCTGGTCGAAAACATCCCCCGCCGCGGAACCTTCGTCCGGTCCGCCTCCCAGGATGACCTCGCCGAAGTCTACTTCGTCCGCCTCGCCCTGGAGGGAACCGCCGCCGCCGCCGCATATCCGGCACTGAACGCCGACCCGGCACCGCTGCGGGAGGCCCTGGCCGGCATGCGTGAGGCCGCGGCGACGAACGATGCCCACGGCATCGCCAAATACAGTACCGACTTCCACCGGGCTGTTGTAGTTGCGACCGGGAACCGGCTGATGCTGGAGATCTGGGATTCCCTGTATGTCGAGGCCCGCACCATGGCCACCGTCGTGCGCGGCCACGTCGACCTGCACGCAGCGGCCGAAGCCCACGTCCCGATCCTGGAAGCCTTCGAGAGCGGCACACCGGACCTCTGCACCAAGCTCGTCACCGAACACCAGCACGAGTACTCCATCCTCCCCCAGGAATAGGCCCCTTCCTCCTCCCCCGGAAGGGCCCGCACCCCCTCCAAAAGAAATTATCGATAATCGCTTGTGATGCCAGTCACGGTCATGTAGAGTCACATCATCAATTATCGATAATCGATTCGAAGGGGAATCACTTTGAAACTCGTTACTTTCCGCCACAACGGCACCCAGCAGACCGGCGTCCTCAACACCGACGCCACAACGGTGACTGCTGTGCCGGGCGGGCAGGACCTGCTTTCGCTCATCGACAACTGGGACAGCGCAGCTGCCCAGCTCGCCGCCTCGACCGGAGAAGCAATCCCCGTGGCCGACGTCGAGCTGCTGGCCCCCATCCCGCTCCCCCGCCGGAACATCTTCTGCGTGGGCCGCAACTACGTCGAACACGCCAAGGAATTCGCCAACTCCGGCTACGACGCAACCGCAAGCGCCACACCCCAGCCGGAATACCCGGTGGTGTTCACTAAGGCACCCTCCACGGTCATCGGCACCGGCGCGGACGTCGACCCGCACGCCGGCGTCACCTCCGAACTCGACTACGAAGCCGAACTCGGCGTCATCATCGGCACGGGCGGCCGCGGCATCAGCAAGGCCGACGCTCTGGACCACGTCTGGGGCTACACGATCATCAACGACGTCACCGCCCGCGACCTCCAGAAAGACCACAAGCAGTGGTTCCTGGGCAAGAGCCTCGACACCCACTGCCCCATGGGGCCCTGGGCCGTAACCCGCGATGAAGTCGGCGACGGCCCCCTGGACCTGCTCTGCACCGTCAACGGTGAAACCCGCCAGAAGGCCACGACAGCGGACCTGATCTTCGACATCCCCACCATCATCGAAACGATCAGCGCCGGCATCACGCTCCAGCCTGGGGACATCATCGCGACCGGCACCCCGGTCGGCGTCGGCATCGGCTTCACTCCGCCGCGGTTCCTGACCAGCGGAGACGTCGTCGAGATCACCATCAGCAAGCTCGGCACGCTGCGGAACCGGATCGGAGAAGGCCGATGAGCACCGCGACCATCCCCGCAGGGCTGACAGCCGTCGGAACGAAACACCTTTTCGTCGAAAGCACGGGCACCGGAGAGGATGTTGTCCTGGTCCACGGACTGGGCGGCACCACCAGCTTCTATGAACCGCTCGTCGCTTCACTTGCCGAACGGTTCCGGGTCACCCGCTACGACTTCGCCGGACACGGCCGCTCGCCCCGGGTGGGGGAACTTAGCCTGGAATCCCTGGCCGCCGAATTGGCCCTGGTCATCGAATCCCAGACCACGACAGGCCGCGCCCACCTTGTTGCCCACTCGATGGGAACCCTCATCGTCCAGCAGCTGGCCTCAACACGTCCTGACCTGGTCCGGGAAGTCGTCCTGCTGGGCGCGGTCCGGGAACAGGCCCAGGCGGCCAAGGACGCCACCCGGGCACGGGCGGCCCTCGTCCGCGAAAAGGGCATGGCCGCGGTGGCCGACACCGTCGCGACCGCCGCCACGGCCGATCATGCAGCGATCGGGAACCCGTTGGTGCGCCCCTTCGTGCGTGAACTGCTCCTGGGCCAGGACCCGGAAGCCTACGCGCAGGCCTGCGAAGCCCTGGCCTCAGCAACCAACCCGGACCTGGCCAGGATCCAGTCCAAGGTGCTGCTGCTGACCGGCAGCGAAGACAAAGTCAGCACCCCGGAATCGAACGAGGCCATTGCAGGGGAGCTGGGCCAGGCCGAACTCCTGGTCGCCCCGGGCACCGGCCACTGGACGGTGCCGGAGGCGCCGGACTTCGTCACCGCCGCGGTCCTGGACTTCCTCACCGGCTCCACGCTCAAGCCGGAGACGAAGAAGACATGTGCCTGCAGCAGCGCCAGCCCCGGCTGTCAGTCACGCCGCCAGCAGACCATCACCATGCAGATCCGCAAAACCCCCTAAGAACACCTCCACCGTTCCAGCTCAAGATAAGGACAACGAAGTCATGTCGAAAACCCTCTTCACCAACGTCAACATCCTGGACAGCACCGGCGCCCAGCCCTTCCTCGGGGAAGTGCTCGTCGTCGATGAGCGCATCACCGACGTCCGTCCCGGCACGGGCAACCTGCCCCGGGAGGGCTCCCGGGTCATCGATGGCCGCGGCCAGACCCTGATGTCGGGACTGTGCGACGCACACACCCACTTCACCTGGAACGACGGCGACCTCAACAGCCTGGAAACGATGAACGTCGAGGAACACCTGCTGCACACCGTCGAGTCAGCCAAGTACTACATCGACTACGGGTACACCATGTGCTTCGGGGCGGCCAGCGCCAAGAAGCGGCTCGATGTCGTCGTACGCGACGCCATCAACGCCGGCCGCATCCCCGGCCCCCGCTACCTGGCCAACGGCCAGGAAATCGCGACCACCGCAGGGGACCTCGTGCCCGGCATCACCCAGATCGCCGACGGCGTGGAGGAAATGCGCAAAGTGGTTCGTGAAACCATCGGACTGGGCGTGGACCAGATCAAACTCAGCATCTCCGGTGAGGAAATCACCGGCACCAAGGCAGCCACCGACACCTACATCACCGAAGAAGAACTCCAGGTCGCCGTCGACGAGGCGCACCGCCGGCACGTGCGCGTCTGCACCCACGCCCGCAGCCGCGACTCTGTGCTCATTTCCCTGAAAACCGGCGTCGACATGATCTACCACGCCTCCTACATTGATGACGAAGGCATGGACCTCCTCGAGGCCGCCAAGGACCGCGTCTTCGTCGCCCCTGCCATCAACTGGCTGGTCGCAACGCTCCAAGACGCCGAAGCGTTCGGCTACTCCCACGAGGCGGCCGAACAGGCCGGCTACGCCCGCGAACTCGACATCGCCGTCAAGGCAATGCAGGAGATGCGCCGCCGCGGCATCCGCGTGCTGCCCGGCGGAGACTACGGCTTCGCCTGGACGCCCCGCGGAACGTACGCCCGGGACCTGGACCACTTCGTGAAGCTCTTCGGCTACACCGAAATGGAAGCCATCATCGCTGCCACCGCCCTCGGCGGGGAACTCTTCGAAAAGCCCAACGAACTCGGCAAGGTCCTGCCCGGCTTCTACGCCGACATGATCCTCGTCGACGGCAACCCGCTCGAAGACATCACCATCCTGCAGGACATCAACAAGATCACCGCAGTGATGAAGAACGGCGAGTTCCACCGCGCACCGGTGGAACCCACGCCTGCGACTCCCGACAACGCGGACCCCGCCGACCTCGCCCTGACCCACCTCTAAAACACTCCCCACGTAGTACGGCCCCGGCGTCCTTGCCGGGGCCGTACCGCCAGATTCACCCGCACCCGAAAGAGCTAACACCCGCTCCGCGTTCTGCGCACTTCAGCGAAGCCTGCACATTCACACTCCCTCAGCTTTCCTTTTCAAAAAGACAATGACGCCATTTTGACCCTAAGGAACTACCCATGAAGCCCCTCGTCATCATCGGAATCACCGCCGGCATCCTCGCCGGGCTCTGGACCCAATTCAGCACACCCTTGGGCCTTATAACCTGGGTCGGATTCCTCTCCTGGGCATGCTTCTTCGCAGCCGGCGGAAAACGCGCCGCACTCCTCAAAACGATCCCTGCCAACCTCTCCGGAGTCCTCTGGGGCGCCATCATCGTCTGGGGAGCGGCGAACCTCCCCATCCCCGGCGCGCTCGGCATCTCCGTCGCCGTCGCAGCGTTCGCCATGTGCGTCCAGGCCCGCTGGAGCCTCCTGGGCTTCATCCCCGGAGCGTTTGCCGGATGCGCCGCCTACTTTGGCGCCACCTTCGACGTGGCCGGCACCTGTCTGGCCTTAATCGTCGGCGCCTGCCTTGGGTGGCTCTCCGAATACACCGCGGGGCTCCTCACCACGGCTAAAAAGGACCAGGCATCCGTCCCGGTCGCGGACACGCAACCCGTCGCCTGAACCACAGCAAGCCTGCTCGACCCGCCAACCCCTCTCAGGTGCCACCGGCCAGCTCCCCGGCGGTCGGTGGCACCTGACCCCACCCCTGCCCGCCGCCACCTGAGGAACCGTGATGAACGCACCAACAGCCCATGCTGCGGCCGGGTCCTTCCCGATCGAACGCAGAACCTTCACCCCCCACCCGCCACAGTCCTACCGGCTCGATGACTGGTTCCATCTCCCGACAACAGCAACAGTGGAAATCCGCCGAAACGGCACATACGTCAGAACCGCACGCATCGAAGATGCCACCCCCGACTCCCGAATGCTGTGGCTCGCACCCGAAGGCGTCGACTCACGCATCCTCATCGACAAACTCGACGGATACGAAGTGTGGATTGACGCCGAGCAGCTCTACTACATCCAGCAACACCGGTAACCGAAGGAGCCAGCCATGACTATCGTTACCGAACGGCCCGGCACTCTCGATCCCACCCACGTGCGGGACACCATGTCCATGGTGCCCACCAGCGTCGCCGTCGTCGCCGGACAGTCTGAACTCACCGGTGACCGTGCCGCAATGATCGTCGGATCGTTCGTCTTTATCTCCCTGGACCCGTGCCTGGTCGGCTTCTTCATCGGCCACGAGTCTTCCAGCTGGCCACAACTCAACAAGGCCACCGTGCTGGGCATCAGCGCTCTTGCATCAACACAGGCGCAGTTCTGCCGCAAGCTGGGTAAAAAGGACGCGGACCGCTTCGATGACAGCTTCTGGATCCAAGGAGCATACGGTGCCCCACTGGTCGCAGGCGCAGTCGCGGCCTTGGAATGCCAAATCGAGAACGTCACGCCCATCGGGGACCACGCCTTTGTCCTGGCCAGGGTCCTGGGCCTCAACACCGGGAACGCCAAAGATCCATTGGTCTTCCAAAACCATGAATTCGCGGGACTCCTCCCCCGCTAACGCCCTTTGCGTCCGCGCGCAGCAGCTTGAAATGCATTCACCGCGCACTAGGCCAGGGCACCGGACGCCGCCGGAGGGAAAGGCAGGGGCACGATGGTCCACACGATGGAAGCCGGCCTGAATGCCTCTGCCATCAGCATCGCCGGAAACGTCAACTAAATGCCAACGACGGATCAACTAAAATGGGACGCTCCCGCGTGTGGAGCACACCCCACACTCACAACGTCTCCTGGGTCGTCGGATGTCAGCGAAGCCGGAAGGCTTCGACCATCCGGGCGACGTGAAGGGTCAGGTATGTCACTTCGTATTCGGTCAGTTACCCGACAATCCAGGCCGAGCTGTTCCCGGCCTCTGTCCGGGTCTCCGGAATCGGCTTCGCACACCAGATCGTCATCGCCGTTTTTGGCGGCACCGCACCACTGATCGCCGCCGCGTTCGTCGGCGCCGGACAGCCCATGTTCGTCGCGGTATACATGATCGCCATCGTCGCCCTCTGCCTCGTCGTTTACTTCACACTCCCCGAGACCGGCAGCCGGGGCGGACGTGCCACCGTCGCTCCGGCAGACCCCGAAGTGCTGAAGGGCGAGCACCTGCTCGCCGAGACTCCACACGGCGGGATGCGGGCGCATAATTCCAAGCCGTAGACCTCCATCTCCTCCACAAGTCTGGACGTGAGGAAGGCCCTCGACCGACTCCGGTCGAGGGCTTTCCCCTTCCCCGCTAGGGCCGGCTCCAAGATGGAGTTAAACCCTAAGTTGACGTAAGGCCGCACGTCAGGCAGGGCTTGAATGAGGTGTGGTCGTTCATTTCCCACGTTGTCTTGGAAAAGCTCTTGGATCGAACCCTGCCACTTCTGTCTTAGCGCAACGTTGACCCCGTCGGGTCCCGATCACTGCAAACTGCAGCGCGGAGTCTCTCGAGCCGGGACGACCGTAGGCCCAATCCCCGGCGCTTGGTCCAAGCACTCGGTGTGTCAGAAGGCCGCGCCCGTTCCTGGGCGTCGTAGTGGCCCGCTCCCCCACAATTTTGTGCGACCTGCAGCCAAGCCTGCTTCGCCTTTATCCTTCTGCTCTTCACTGGGCCGTTCCCCGCCGCAGTCAGGGCGGCACATGGCGCCCTTGATCCGACATGCCCTTCCGTGCTCCTAGCCAGCAGGGACTCTCACAAAGCAGACGTAAGTGTGGACACTGTCCACACTCAATTTGGCAGGACAAATCGAGCGCATACGGCTCCGGCGGCGGTTGCAAGGAGCCCTTCAATAAAATTGCCGTACCAACGGCGGCTACGTCATGTTGTACCCGCTACCTCGGACCATGAATAGGTGTTGGACAACCACGCCCACCACACAGAACCGAAACGAGGAAGCATCTAACCGCACCACAGCAGGCGGAAGGCCCACCAGCTAGGGACTTGAACCCGCCACCCCACACACCTGAACAGGCCCCGCGGCGGCCAGGCACCAGCCCGCGACCCACCCGCCAGAGCGACGCGAAACAAGCTTTGTCAACACGTCAAAGCAAAAAAGCCCCTGACGAGGGAAAACACTGTGCCCGAGGTGGGACTCGAACCGCATTCCGGCCCTTGAAAACCCTGGGAACCCGCGAAAACATGCGGAATCCTGGCCAAACCGAAGGCTGTTTGGCTCAGTACGAGACGAAAAGTGTGGACATTGTCCACACTCCCTTCGGGGGCGCCGGAGGACTACCGGGGCACCAGATGCCTGGAAATCTCGGCGGCAGAGTCCACCAGGTCGACAGTGCCCGCGGCGACTCCGACCACGAGGTCGAAGCCCTCATCCGTGGTGAAGCCATGCCGGTAACCATTGATCCACAGCAGCAGCACCATAAGCGTCCACGCCGTCCGTCTGTTCCCATCAATGAGTGGATGGAACCGGGCGACCGACTCCAACAAGGCTGCCGCCTTCACCGCAAGTTCCGGATACGCCTCCACGCCCATGACAGTCGTGGTCGGCCTGGCCAATGCCGAGGCCAACAACCCCACATCACGGATATGGAAGCCATGCCGATCAACTACCTGAACTGCATCCTCAATGCCCAGGTACGCCGTCACGCGTCCTCAAGGCGCTTCAGCAACTCAGCGTCATGACTCATAACAAAATCAAGACCTGCGCTGATTTCACGCCGGCGCGCGTGGCGCTGCAGAACCAACTCTGCGCCCTGCAACAAAAGCGCGGACTTGGACGTGTGCTCCTCGGCAGCCAACTTCTCCAGCCGCCGATCGAGGTCTTCAGGGACACGGAGATTCATAGCCATGCCTTCATGGTACCAAAACGGTACCCGCCCTTGCCCGGGCGCGCGCCGCTAATTAGACCAGACCCACCCGAGCAGGATCGCGGTGTCTTGGAAGGCTCTGTTGTTTTTCCAGGCGCTACGCTGCCGAAACCAAAAGTGTGTTTCCTTCCGGCCTCGTTCCAACACCCTCAAACCGACGCCCGCTCACCTGTCTCATAACTAAGGATGAGTACCAGATTTGGGCTACGAAGTTATGAGACATAGTTACAAGAATCGCCGTTGCCATCGCGCGTCCAACATTGTGACTCGCGGCGCTATATGGCGGCATTTTCACGACACTAAATGTCGCGCAGATGACGCTGCGAATGGGAAGCTCGGACCCAAAAAGCCGGCGCGGTTTTAGGCGGTTCTCTCAAGGTCGGACGGGGATTCGTTCTCCCGCTCCTCCAACGCACCTGTCACCGATGCTGTGAGGCTGTTTGCGATGTGGGTGCGAGCGAGTTCTGCCGCGCCGGGCCCGTCTCCCGCGGTGACGAGTTCAAGGATTTGGTGGTGCTGGTTCAGGTCGATGGTGCGGGGCTCGTCACCGGAAGGCAGCTCCAGGCCGATGCGCCGGTAGCGGTCGGACTTGTCCCAGAGGTCATCCAGGAGCTTGATCAGGGTTGCGTTGTGAGAAGCCGTGTAGACGGCGCGGTGGAAGTCGCGATGAGCGATGATGGCGTCTTCGCCCCACACGCGCGTGACGGGGAGTAGTTTTTCGGCGGCCGACCGGATGATGGCAATGTCAGCGTCGGTCCGGCGGTAGGCGGCCAGTTCCGTTGCGGACGGCTCCAGGGAGAGGCGTACTTCCAGCAGTTCGCGGGCTTCGGCGGCGCTCATGTCAGCCACCTTGGAGTCGCGGTGGGTGTCCATCGTGATCAGGCCCTCACTCGAGAGCCGGCGGATGGCTTCACGCAGGGGGGTGATGCTCATCTGCATGTTTTCGGCCAACTCGTATTGAGAGATGCGCGAGCCGGGGGCTAAGGCGCCGGAGAGGATCATCTGACGCAATTCGCTGTACGCCAGGCTGCCCTTGCTCGAAAAGACGTTGGTACTCATCTGCCGCTCCAAATCTGTGGGAGCGTTGCCCCCGTCCCGCTAAGTGTAGCCCTCCAATCAACATCTTATAAGAAATCTCGTCGCCGGGCTTGTGCTCCGGGTCGAGGCCCGCTAACCTCGAATCAACGTCTTATAAGATATTTGCACACCCCACCCGCCGGATACGCGGCCAGTGCCATGGCGCGAGCATCCATCTTATAAGAAATAAGATCCGACCAAGAGAGATTCAAAGATGAAAATCGTTTCCGCCCACGTAGGCACCATCCCCATCAGTTCCTCCATCCGGAACGCGTTCATTGACTTCACCAAGATGGACTGCACAATCATCGCGCTCGTCTCCGATGTGTTCGTTGACGGCAAGCCGCTGGTCGGCTACGGCTTTAACTCCAACGGCCGCTACAACGCTACGGGCATCCTGCAGGACCGCATCCTGCCGCGCCTGCTGGATGCTCCTGCCGAGGACCTCATGGATGAGAAGGGCGAACTGTCACCTGAGAAGGCGTGGGACATCATGATGTCCAACGAAAAGCCCGGTGGCCACGGCGAACGGTCGGTCGCCGTCGGCGTGGCCGACATGGCGCTGCACGACCTCGCCGCAAAGATCGCCGGTGTCCCCTTGTACCGGTGGATCTCGGACCACTACGGTGACGGCAATCCGGACAAGGACGTCTTCGTCTACGCCGCCGGCGGCTACTACGCCCCCGGCAAGACCCTTGAAGACTTGCAGAACGAAATGCGCGGCTTCCTGGCCCAGGGCTACAACATCGTCAAGATGAAGATCGGCGGCGCCGACCTGGCCGAGGACCTTCGCCGCATCGAAGCCGTCATCGAAGTCCTGGACGGCGACGCGTCCCGCCTGATGGTGGACGTCAACGGTAAGTTCGACCTGGATACCGCCCTGGAATACGGAAAAGCCATCGATAAGTACGGACTGTTCTGGTACGAAGAAGTCGGCGACCCGCTGGACTACGCCCTGAACGCCACCCTCTCCGAGCACTACAGGAACCCCATCGCGACCGGTGAGAACCTGTTCTCCCTCCAGGACGCACGGAACCTGGTCCGCTACGGCGGCATGCGCCCGGACCGTGACTTCATCCAGGTCGACCCGGCGTTGAGCTACGGCCTCACCGAATACCGCCGGATCCAGGACATGCTGGCCCAGCACGGTTGGTCCTCCCGCCGCTGCATCCCGCACGGCGGACACCAGTTCTCACTGCACATCGCCGCAGCCCTCAAGCTCGGCGGCAACGAGTCCTACCCCGGCGAATTCCAGCCCACCGGTGGCTTCACCGACGACGCAGTCGTCGTCAACAGCCGCGTAGCCCCCGGCGACCTGCCCGGCATTGGCCTGGAAGGCAAGGCCGAGTTCTACAAGGTCCTGCGCGGCCTGCACGAGTAAACCACCCACACCTGCCTGGTCCCGGGCAGCAGAACTGCCCGGGACCAGGCAACCACCCCTAACTTCTCTGTCTGACGTGCAAAGGAGCACCCAAGATGTCTTCCCACACTGTGCAGGACCACCAGCATTCCCCGCACCCGCCCAAACAGTCGTCCCGGTTCGGGCGTCTGATCCGTGAACTCTGGTTCCAGGTACTCCTCGGAGGAGTCCTCGGCATCCTCGTAGGCATGTTCATCCCGCAGGTCGGCTCGCAGCTGACCCCGCTCAGCGACTGGTTCATCGCCCTGGTCAAGATGATCATCATCCCGGTCGTCTTCTGCGTCGTCACCCTCGGCGTTGCGTCCATGGACAGCCTCCGGAAAGCAGGACGAATCGGCATCAAGGCCCTCGGTTACTTCATCGTCCTCTCCCTTATCTCGATGCTCATCGGCCTGCTTGTCGCCAACATCTTCCACCCCGGCGAGGGCATGAACATCGACGTCTCCAAACTGAACGCCGACAAGATCCCCGGCGCCGGCAAGAGCTTTGACGGCATCGAGTTCGTCAACAGCCTGATCCCCACGTCATTCTTCGGCGCCCTCACCAGCAGCGCCATCCCGGCCGCCCTCCTGGTCTCCATTGTCTTCGGCGCAGCACTGAACCTCTCGGGCGAATCCGGTGTCCTGCTCACCGGCGGCATCCGCGCCCTGTCCACCGTCGTGTTTCGGATCGTTGGCTGGCTCATGCGCCTGGCACCCATCGGAACCTTCGGCGCCCTCGCCGCTACGGTGGCCAAGTACGGGGCCACCAGCCTTCAGCAGCTCGGCTTCCTGATCCTGCTCTTCACCGCCACGTGCATCGTGTACGTCCTCGTCGTCTTGGGCATCATCGCCCGGACCTGCGGCCTGAACATCTTCACCGTCATGCGCTACTTCAAAGACGAGCTCCTGATCGCCCTGGCAACATGCTCCAGCGAGGCCGTGCTCCCGCAGGTGATGAAGAAGCTCGAAAACATGGGCGTCGGCAAGCCGACCGTCGGCATCGTCATCCCGTCCGCGTTCTCTTTCAATCTCGACGGATCCGCGATCTACCTGACCATGGCGTCCGTCTTCCTGGCCCAAGCCGTCGGGATCCACCTCTCCTGGGAACAGCAGCTGGCCATGGTCGGCATCATGATGATCTCCAGCAAGGGAACAGCCGGCGTCGCCGGCGGTGCCTTCATTGTGCTCGCCGGCTCCCTGGGAGCCGTCAGTGCGATCCCCACCGCCGCCCTCGCCCTCATCGTCGGCGTTGACCGCCTCCTGAACGAAGGCCGCGTCTTCATCAACGTCATCGGCAACGTGCTGGCAACAGTCGTCGTCGGCAAATGGGAGAAAGACTTCGACCTGGCACAGGCCCGCAACGTGATACACGCATCGGGTCGAAAGAAGAACGAACTCCCGGCAAGGACGGCCGACCACGTCGAGACCGAGACGGTCGACGCCCACTAAACCCTGTCAGGGCCGCCTCTCTCCCGGGGGCGGCCCTGACCCGTGTGCACTTCACCCAGCACCAGCCCACCGCTATACCGACGAGGAACACCACACCATGGCCCGGCGCATACTCATCACTACCGACTACCTGCACGCCGGAGATGCCGTCGATCACCTCCTGCGCGACCGTGGCTTGGAACCCGTCTACGCACCGTCCAGAGGCTCACGGTCCCTTGAGGAACGTCGCTCACTGTTCGACGGCATCTCCGGAGCCATCCTCGCCAGTGAACCCGTTACCGCCGACATGCTCGCTGATGCGTCCTCCCTCAAAGTCATCGCCCGCAGTGGCGTCGGCTTCGACTCCATCGACATCCAGGCCGCTTCCGCCGGCGGAATCAAGGTCTGCAACGCCCCCGGAACAAACCACCACTCCGTCGCCGAACTGACCATCGGGCTGATTATCATGACCGCACGCCGCCTCCTGGAGGTCACCACCGCCGTTCGCGAGGGCGGCTGGCCGCGTGAAGCCGGCCACGAACTGCGCGGCTCCACCCTCGGCATCATCGGCTACGGCCCCAGCGGACGCGCCACCGCGACCCTGGGCGCTGCCCTCGGCATGAATATCCTCGTCAGCACCGCCCACCCAGACCCCCGGAACACTGCGGCCCGGTTTACCGACCTCGACACGGTCATTCAGGAATCCGACTACCTCTCCCTGCACACCCGCGGAGGCCGCGCCACCGGACAGCTCATCAGTGCATCCCGGCTGCAAGCAATGAAACCCAAGGCCGTGCTCATCAACACCGCGCGGGGCTCACTCGTAGATGAAGACGCACTGGCCAAAGCACTGTCCGACGGCACCATCGCCGCAGCTGCCTTGGACGTTCTCGAAAGCGAGCCCCTCCCCGACGACAGTTCCCTCCGGGGCCTAGACAACGTGCTCATCACCTCCCACCTCGCCGGACAAACCGTTGAAGCCCGTGCCCGGGCCGGACTCGCAGCCGCACACGCCGTCATCGACGTCCTCGAACACCGCCAACCGGCACACCAGGTCAACCACTAACCCCCATCGAGCAAATAGTAAGAAGGATCCTTGAATGTCGACATCCCACCGCATCGCAGTCATTCCAGGCGACGGAATCGGCACCGAGGTCGTACCGGAAGGGCTGCGCGTCCTGAACGCCGCAGCCTCAGCCTTCGACCTCAACCTCCAATACGAACACTTCGACTATGCCTCCGCCGACTACTACACCCGGCACGGCAAGATGCTCCCCGACGGGTGGTTTGAGGAACTAAACCAGTTCGATTCCATCTTCTTCGGCGCCGTCGGCTGGCCCGACGTCGTCCCCGACCACATCTCCTTGTGGGGCAGCCTCCTGCAATTCCGTCGCCACTTCGACCAGTACGTCAGCCTCCGCCCGGTCAAACTCCTGCCCGGCGTGCCCAGCCCCCTGGCCGGCCGCGCCCCGGGCGACGTCGACTTCTACGTCGTTCGGGAAAACACCGAAGGCGAATACTCCAGCATCGGCGGAAAGATCTTCGAAGGCACCGACCGCGAAACCGTAGTCCAGGAAACCGTCATGACCCGCACCGGCGTGGACCGCATCCTCAAATACGCCTTCGACCTCGCCCAAAGCCGGCCCAAGAAGCACCTCACCTCCGCCACCAAAAGCAACGGCATCGCCATCACCATGCCCTACTGGGACGAACGTGTGCAGGAAATGGCCAAAGGCTTCTCCGATCTGAAGGTGGACAAGTACCACATCGACATCCTGGCCGCTAACTTCGTCATGCACCCTGACTGGTTCGACGTCGTGGTAGCCAGCAACCTCTTCGGCGACATCCTCTCCGACCTCGGACCGGCCTGCACAGGGACCATCGGCATCGCCCCCAGCGGAAACATCAACCCCGAACGCAAATTCCCCAGCCTCTTCGAACCCGTCCACGGCTCCGCGCCGGACATCGCCGGCAAGGGCATCGCCAACCCCATCGGCCAAATCTGGTGCGCCGCAATGATGCTGGACCACCTGGGAGAACCCGAAGCCGCGGCCGCCATCACCACCGCCATGGAAACCGTCCTTGCCCGCGGACCCGAAGCCCTCACACCCGACATGGGCGGAAAAGCCACCACCAAGGAACTGGGTAAAGCAGTGGCCGCAGCCCTGACCGCATCATGACCCCCTCGACCGGCCCCAGCAACGGGCGCACGCCCGCCTTCGAAGAGCGGATCATGCTCCGCCAGCACCTCCACTGGCGACGGCTCATCGGAGCGACCGTCCAGATCCGCCAGCACGGCCAACTCATCCGCACCGGAACCGTGGATGACGCTATGGCAGACTCCACAGCGCTCTGGATCGCAGGCGACGCGGCCCAACCGCGCACCATGTACGAAGCTGCGCACGGGATCGAGGTGTGGGCCCACCCGGAAGAAGCCGAAGACGGGATCTGCTACCGGATGACATCAACAGCACCATCACATAACTGACCCAGTACGGAGACCCATGACGCAGCGCACCTACATGCCCCGAAGCACCGAAGACACCTCCTACTCCACCCCAGTGCTCAGCAGTGTGCTCCCGGGCTTCATCCCGGAACGCAATATTCCCGCAGAGATCGCCCGTTCCTGGCTGTTGGTCAATGCCATGAAGCCTGAGCTGTTCGACCAGTCGGCAGTGTCCCGGGCCGATTCGATCATCCTGGATATTGAGGATGCGGTGGACCCGTCGCAGAAGGACCAGGCCCGCGGCAACGTGATCGACTGGCTGACCGCCGGCGGCCAGGCCTGGGTCCGGATCAATGACGCCACCAGCCCGTTCTGGGCCGATGACCTCGCGGGCCTGCGCGGCACCCCGGGCCTGCTCGGTGTCATGCTCGCCAAGACCGAATCGGCTGACCAGGTGACCGAGAGCTTCCACCGCATGGACGGCAAGACCCCCGTGATCCCGTTGGTGGAATCCGCGGTCGGCATCGAGGAAGCCAACAACATTGCCAAGGCGCAGGGTGCGTTCCGGCTGGCGTTCGGGTCCGGTGACTTCCGCCGCGATACCGGCATGGCCGCCACCCCGGAAGCGATGGCCTACCCGCGCGCCAAGCTGGTCGTCGCCAGCCGCGTGGGCAACCTGCCCGGCCCCATCGACGGCCCCACCGTCGGCACCAACCACCCCATCCTGCGCGAGCAGACCGGCATCACCGTGATGATGGGCATGACCGGCAAGCTTTGCCTGGCCATTGACCAGACCCCGGTGATCAACGAGGTCATCAGCCCCACCCCGTCCGACGTCGCGTGGGCCACCGACTTCATGAACGACTTCGAGGCCAACGGCCGCGTGATCCGTGACGGCTCCGACCTGCCCCGACTGGGCCGCGCCGAGAAGATCATGAAGCTCGCCGTAGCCTTCGGGGTCCAGCCCGCACATTAACGCCCGCGCCGCCGCCCGCGTGGGCGGCCAAGGCGCACAACCACGCCCTTCGCACGTCCGCCCACTGCCGTATCAGCAACCAAGATCTGAAGAGAGAACGAATGGCCTACGCAAACTACCGATACAAGGGTCACAACTACCTTGGCGAAGTTCACGGCGAATACCTCATCCCGCTGGCCGGGCTCACAGACATCGGACCGGAAACATCCGCCGATCTCCTTGCCAGTGCCGCCCGCCTGAGGGAATTACGGGTTCCCCTATCCGAAGTCACCCTGCGCGCGGCGTCACCAAAAGCCGGCAAGATCCTCTGCGTGGGCCTGAACTACAAAGACCATGCCGACGACACCAGCACGGCCACCTTTCCCGCCCTCTTCCCCAAGTACACAACCACCCTCATAGGACCTGCCGACGACATCATCCTTCCCCCGGAGTCCACCCAGGTCGACTTCGAGGGCGAACTCGCCGTCATCATCGGCAAGACAGGCCGCCGCATCGTCGAACAGAACGCAATGGACCACATCCTTGGCTACTGCGTCTCCAACGACATCACCATGCGCGACTTCCAAAACAAGTCCCACCAATGGCTGCAGGGCAAGATCTGGGACAACACCACCCCGCTCGGCCCGCACATCGTCACACCCGCAGAATCCGACATCAGCAAGGTCGGCATCAGCACCACCCTGAACGGGGAAGTCGTCCAAAAATCGGATCTCTCCCACCTGATCTTCAGCATCCCCACACTCATCGCCACCATCTCCGAATTCACCACCCTAGAACCAGGGGACGTCATCCTCACCGGCACACCAGCCGGAGTCGGATACCGCCGTGACCCCCAACTGTTCCTCAAAGACGGCGACTCCGTCACCGTGACAGTCGAAGGGGTCGGCAGCATCACAAACACCGTCAGGGCAGAAACCACCTGACGCATACCCTGTGGAATTTGCCGATAAGTGCGGCGTTCTATGTTTAGCCGGTGTCGATAGTTCTTTCTGACGAAGATGCCGGGGCAGAGCTGACGCACGGACGTTAGGTGCCCCGCGCTTCCTAGATATTCGTCGGCCGGCACCATAAGGCCACACTTACAAAGCAGACATAGGTGTGGACACTGTCAACACCCAATTTGGCAGGACAAACCTCGGGGCACGACTCTCGCACGCACGCCCTAAGACCGACTCCCAGGGACGCCCTATAGCGAGATCGCCGAAGTCATGTCGTCCCCACTCCCCTGAGCCATGAATGAGTGTTGGACAACCACGCCCAACCAGACAGCACCCGAACGAGGAACCATATAACCCACTTCAGCAGGCGGAAGGCCCACCAGCCAGCGTCCCGAGCCCGCCACCCACACAACCTGAATAGGCCCACGCGGCGGCCAAGCTGAAGCCCGCGACCAACCCGTCAGACGACGCGACCGCAAGCTTTGTCAACACGTCAAAGCAAAATCGCCTCTGACGAGGAAATACGTCGTGCCCGAGGTGGGACTCGAACCGTCTTCCAGCCAGTGAGAAGACTGGGAACCCGCGGGAACATACCCAATACGAAGCAATACCAAGCCAATAACAGTCCATCCGGACCGGAAAGTGTGGACAATATCCCCACCACCATTCATCCTCAAGCGCTAGATCCACGACCGCAGACCTTCAACGAGGGATGCGGCTTTTCTTTGCCCTGCCACGGCCGGCCCTTCCCCTCCCCGCAAGCCTCCGGCTCTCCACACTCCTCCACACGCGGCACGACCGCGGTATTCAGCCCGAGCGGTCCTTTCCCTTGTGAGTCATGCCGCCGGCACCGTTCCTTGCGATGGATAAGCAAACGCACTATCGCTGCTTGTCATTCTGATACGCCCCCATAATCGCTGGGCGGTCCTCCGCGCAACCAGGGCGCTACCGCGCCGGCACCGGAACCGAAAACTTTCCAGAACAACGTCCGCACGCTCCGCAGCGAAGTTTTCAATCCCGGCGCCGGTCCCCCAAGTTGCACTCCGGTCCCTAACCCAGCGGATGGTCCCCTACCAGAACGACGCCCACGAAAAACAACCGCAGAAGAAACAGCATTCGCAAGGGTGAAGGAAACGCGATCATGGAAAAGCTCACGATCACAACACCATCAGATGTCCTCAGCTTCATCGGCCACACCCTGGGCTTCTGGCCCCAGGAAAGCCTCGTCTGCATCACCATGAACGAGAACAGCATCGGAGCAACACTCCGCATCGATCTCCCCCGCCAACCCGGCCAGGAACTCCCCTACGCGCGTACAGTCGCCCACTACCTCACCAGCGACACCACCGCCACATCCATCCTCTTCGCCGTCTACACCAGCGAAACCACCCACCCCGGCCAGACCAAACCCCACGCCGGCACCATCGCCGCACTTACCGGAGTCCTTGCCGAACAAGGGATCACCATCCGTGACGGACTGTTCGTCGGGGACACGACCTTCTCCCCCTACGACGGCGAACCCGGCACCAGCATCGCCCTGCCCGTCAGCTCCACCCAAACCAGCGCCATCAATGCCGAATTCATCTACCGCGGCAGCTACATCCAAGCCACCGACCGCATCACCCTGCCAACAACCAGCGAGGCACGAACCAAGGCGAACGCAGTCGGAAAGCACATGGAAACGATCAGCTCCCAGCAAAGCGACACCGCACTCGAGCAAGGCAGGAAACTTTGGGCGGACATGCTCGACTCCACCGAGTTTCCCGGTGACGACGACTGCCACGCCCTGGTCGCGAATCTCCAGTTCCCAGCAATCCGAGATCGGCTCATCGCGGACATCCCGGGCGTGGACGAACCCATGCAACACATCCTCTTCGCCCAAACGGAAACGGCCCCGAAGTGGTCACGGATCGAGTGGGCACAACAAGTGCTCCTGCACGCCTATACCCGCACCAGCCCCGAACACGCAGCCCCAGTGCTCACGGCCATCGGCTACATCAACTGGTGGGAAGGAAGAGGCAGCAAAGCCCACCAATTCCTCCAACTCGCCCTCGACACAGACCCCGCCTACCGCCTCGCCCGCCTCAGCGACCAAATGATCGGCTACGGCATCGTCGCAGGATGGAACATGAACAAGAACACGGCCTACAGAGCCCTGCCGTTCGACATGCCGTAAGTCTTACCCCGCAACGCGAAGGCAATGTGCTTCCTCTCAACTAGTGACAACTCCATCGGATCTCCTCTGCCGCAACGACAGCGAGACGCGGCCCAGGCATTAAGCCAGCCAGCGAATTAGCTTGACGGAACGTCGGTTATCGGCTCTTCAAAACAGGCGGGGGAGTGCTTCCAAAAGGGGCTGCTTCTTAGCGGCACTTGATGGCGATTTCTCCCGCGATATAGGAAGTTAGAACTGTTCAGCCAGGGCCCGGTTGACGGCGGTGATGTCCAGGAAGGCAGGGTCAAAAGGCACAACGTCATGATCGAAAAGTGGAAAGCTCCGGGCTGCTCGACGCCCACGGTGCGGGAGATGCCGTCAAGCGCCTCAACGCCTCGCTGGAGGACCTTCTTGAGGACCCTGTCATCGTTACGCGGTTCTCCCCCATTTCCGCCGGGACCGGGCATCAAGGGGCGCTGTCATGAAGCCTGTTCTTGTCGTGATGGGAGTGTCGGGGGCCGGTAAATCCACCGTCGGGTACGCGCCGGCCGAACGGACGGGCGCCGTTTTCATCGACTCGGATTCCCTTCACCCGGCCGCAAACGTGCAGAAGATGGCTGCCGGCAATCCTCTGGATGACCAGGATCGGCGGCCGTGGCTGGAACTTGTGGGAGCTGAACTCGCGTCATGGCATCCCGATGGGATCCTTGTTGCTTCTTCGACGTTGAAACGCGCCTATCGGGATGCCATCAGGGCTCAGGCCCCGCGACGGTGTTCGCGCAGCTCAGCGTGGATCTTCCGGTCTGGAGAACCGGGTGGCCCAGCGCCCCGGTCACTTCATGGCCCCCTCGCTCCGTGGAACCACGCGGGATGACGTCATCCTTCCCGGCTCCGATTTCCCCGGCAACAGCCTGGCGCACGTCGGTCTCGCGTCCCCCGAATCCACCCGGACCAGGTGATTCTGCGCCGCGTCACCAGGACCGGTCAGGCACCGGCAGGTATCTTCGCGTCCAATGGGAATAAGCTCTGATTACGTTCAGTTATGAGTGCAGTCACTTCCAAATGGGATCAGTAAGTAGGTTTCCTGTTCCCCGGGGCCGAACATCGGCTTGGCGCGGTGGTGATGCTCTGACCCTTCGAATGCAAAGGACGAACTCTCATGACCTTGTCTTCTCTTTGGCAACCCTTCACCCTTGGCCGCGTGGACCTTCCCCACCGGCTTGCGCTGGCACCAATGACCCGAAGCCGTTCCAACCCGGATGGCACACCGGGTGACCTGGCCGCTGAATATTACGGGCAGCGCGCATCCCTGGGATTGATCATTACCGAGGGCGTGCAACCGTCAGGGGATGGGCAGGGCTATCCGAATACGCCGGGGATTTACACCCCTGAGCAGATCGAGGGCTGGCGAAAGATCACCGACAAGGTGCACGCGGGCGGTGGGGCGGTGTTCATCCAGCTGATGCATGTGGGCCGGATGTCCCACCCGGACAACACCCCCCACCACCGTCAGCCGGTGGCACCGTCGGCGATCTCCGCCGACCAGGAAATATTCACGCCAACAGGATTGCAGAAGACGCCGACGCCGCGAGAGCTAAGCATCGAGGATATCCGGACCACCGTGGCTGAGTTTCGTCACGCCGCCGCCTCGGCCATCGCGGCCGGCGCTGACGGGGTCGAAATCCATGGCGCAAACGGCTATCTCCTGCACCAGTTCCTCTCCCCCAACGCCAACCACCGCACCGACTCCTACGGCGGAACGGTAGAAAACCGGTCCCGGTTCGTGATCGAGATCGCCCAGGCTGTGGCCGGGGAAATCGGAGCGGACAGGGTTGGCATCCGCCTCTCCCCCGCCATGCCCCTGGGTGGAATCGACGAAGGTGACACCGAGAGTGTGCGCGCCCAGTACCGGCACCTTGTCGGTGAGCTCGCGACCCTGAACCTGGCCTACCTGCACGTTCATCACCTGGGCGATGACGAGCTGCTCCGATCCCTCAGGGACGTATGGCCGACGGCGGTCCTGGTGGTCCGTTACGGGCGCAACCGCGAACAGATCGCCGGTGACATCGAGGCCGGCCTTGCCGACATCGCCCCGCTGGGCCGTTTCGCGCTTGCCAACCCCGACATCGTCGAGCGGTTGCGTTCCAACGCCCCGCTCAACGAAATGGACCCCACAACCCTCTATGGTGGCGGCGCAGCCGGGTACACCGATTACCCGGTACTTGCCAACGCGTGATCCGGCGCCCAAGGCCGGCCGCCCTGGCTGCTCCCCTCGCAGCCATAGGCGGGCGGGTCCCCAAAGAAGCATCACCACCATCCGCGCCGGCCGGCGCGGATGCAGTCCCGTCATAAGAAAGACCAAGAAAATGCCCTCACTCAATGGAGCAGTCGTCCTCGTCACCGGTGCAAACGGCGGCATCGGAACCCACTTCGTCCATGACGCCCTCGCCCGCGGCGCCAGCAAGGTCTACGCCACCGCCCGCACCCCCCGCGCCTGGGAGGACGAGCGCATCGTCCCGCTCACCCTCGACGTCGCCGACTCCGCCTCCATTCAGGCAGCGGTCGCAGCCGCCGGGGACGTCTCGGTGTTGATCAACAACGCCGGAGCCTCAGTGGCAAGCCCGGGCATCCTCACCCACACGGACGCGGAGATCCGGACCAACGTCGAGACGAACTTCCTCGGCCCGCTCTTCCTCGCCCGCGCCTTCGCGCCGATCCTGTCCGCGAAGGATGACTCCGTGATCATCGACATCCACTCCGCCATGAGCTGGTACGCGGTCGGCGGCATTTACAGCGCGACCAAGGCCGCCCTATGGTCGGCGACCAACTCGCTGCGGCTGGAGCTCGCCCCCGAAGGCGTCCATGTGGTGGGCGTCCACGTCGGGTACGTCGACACGGCGATGGCTTCGAACGCCACCGGTCCCAAGATGGACCCTGCCGATCTCGTCCGCACGGTGCTGGATGCCGTCGAAGCCGGCGAGTACGAGGTTCTCGCCGACGAGACATCCGTCCAGCTCAAGGCCGGACTCAGTGCCCCCATCGAGGCCCTTTACCCTCAACTGACCCACACCAAAGCCTAGAAAGGATCGGCGGTGCCGTGGCCATGACTCAAGATCATGACCACGGCACCACTCAATGCCGGTTCATCGAACCGCCATGGCAGGCTCCGAGCAGGGATGACCCAGCACCTCACCCACATAGGCAACTTGACAAATATCTGAGTAAACTCATAATTGATTGTAATCGGGATTGGAAAGCTGTCCGTCCCACAGCCCACTTACGGAAGGAGCAACACGGCATGCGAGCGTTCGTCGTCACCAAGTACAAGGAGCCGCTGCGCGAAGCCGAGGTCCCTGAGCCGGCCGTCGGCGAACGGGACGTGCTCGTGCAGGTTCAGGCAGCAGGCCTGAACCAGCTGGACGAGAAGATCCGGCTGGGTGAGTTCAAGCAGATCCTTCCCTACAAGCTCCGGCTGATCCTCGGCAACGACGTCGCTGGCACCGTCCTGCAGGTAGGGGCCAAGGTGCGCGGATTCAAGTCCGGCGATGAGGTCTATGCCCGCCCCAACCAACACCGCATCGGCACATTCGCCGAGCGCATTGCCGTCGCCGAGGAAGACCTTGCGCTCAAGCCCGCCTCGGCCAGCATGGCGGAAGCGGGCTCCCTGCCGCTCGTAGCGCTTACGGCATGGCAGGCCCTCATCGAGCAGGGCAACGTTGGTCCAGGGCAGAAGGTTCTTATCCACGCCGGCGCCGGCGGGGTTGGCTCGATCGCCATCCAGCTCGCCAAGCACCTCGGCGCGACCGTTGCAACCACCGCGAGCAGCTCCAACGCCGACTTCGTGCGGGACCTCGGCGCGGACATCGTCATCGACTACCGCACCCAGGACTTTGAGCAGCTCCTGAGCGGATTCGACCTGGTGCTCGACAGCCTTGGCGGCGAGAACCTGCAGAAGTCACTGCGCATCCTCAAGCCCGGTGGGAAGGCGATTGGGATCGCAGGCCCGCCTGATCCGGTGTTCGCCCGCAAAGCAGGCCTCAACCCCGTGATGCGCCTGGCGGTCACCGGGCTCAGCAGCAGGATTCGGAGGCAGGCCAGGAAGCTCGGCGTCAGCTATGAGTTTCTCTTCATGCGAGCCAGCGGCGACCAACTGCGCCAGATCAGCGCTCTGGTTGACGCCGGCGTGCTGCGCCCCCTCGTTGGGAAGGTCTTCACCTTCGAGCAGACCCCACAAGCGCTCCAGTCCCTGGCCGCGGGCGGCATCCGCGGCAAGGCAGTGCTCACCGTCAACAACTGACCCGCCACCAACCTTTCAGCCCGCAGACCATCCAGGAGAACAAGTGGACAACGCCGAAACCCCGAAGAAGCCCATTGTCACCTCGTACGCCAAAGCACCCGCTAGCACCGTCGCCGCCGGCGGTGTCACCTACGCCTACCGCGAGCTGGGACCGAAGGGCGGCATCCCCGTCGTGTTCTTCGTACACCTCGCCGGCACTCTGGATAACTGGGATCCCCGTATCATCGACCCCATCGCGAAGAACCGCCACGTCATCACCTTCGACCAGCCAGGTGTCGGCGCATCCACCGGACAGGTTCCCGACAGCATCGAGGTAATGGCCGACGACGCCCATACCTTCATCAAGGCCCTCGGGTTCGACAAGATCGATTTGTTCGCCTTCTCACTGGGCGGCATGATCGCCCAGGACCTGGCCATCAAGCACCCCGACCTTGTCCGCAAACTGGTGCTGACCGGAACCGGCCCGCGGGGAGGCAAAGATATCGACAAGGTCGTCGGCACCACCTACCGGGACATAATCCGCGCCACCCTGACACGGTCGGACCCCAAGGAGTTCCTGTTCTTCAACCGCAACACCACCGGCAAGACTGCCGCGAAATTCTTCATCAAGCGCCTTCAGGAGCGCACCGTCGACCGTGACAAGCCGATCACCACCCGTGCATTCCAAACCCAGCTGAAGGCAATCCAGAAGTTTGGCCGCTCCGCCCCGTCGGACCTGTCCACACTCGAGCACCCGACACTCATCGCCAACGGCGACAACGACCGCATGGTGCCCTCGGTCCTCTCCGAGGACCTGCACCGGCGCATCAAGGGATCCGAACTGATCATCTACCCCGACTCAGGCCACGGCGGGATCTTCCAGTACCACGCCACGTTCGCCCCCGCCGCCGTCGAATTCCTCACCCGCTGACGATCCCCTCTCGCGATCAGAAGGCACCCATGGGCACCTCCCCGTCAACCACGCAACCCCGCGTGAAAAAATACTTCACTTCCTCGATCCGGCTGTGGGTGCGCAGCGACCAGCCCCGCCACACCGGAATGGACTACTGGAAGGGTCCGCACTCCGGCATCATCGCCGCCACCCCCGGTCTGGCGGAGTACCGGCAGATCCACCTGGCCGAACACAACCCCGGCCTCTTGCCAGCCACCGCCGGGATGGAGACCACCATCCCCGGTGACCGCAGGATCGACGGCATCGCTGAAGTCACCTTTCAATCCGCGCTCTCCCCGCTACGGGGACGCAAGCAGACCGCCCTGGCGTTCAAGGACGAGATCAATGTGTTCCGCCGCACGCTGCTCTACGCCGCTCCGAACGCCTCCCGCTGGTACGACGTCGCCTCCCCGGCAAAAACAGTCGGCTCACGCGCCATCGTTTACCTCCGTCGCCGCCGTGGCGTCCGCCCGGTCGAATTCCGGAAGTTCCTTCAGAAAGAACTCATTCCTGCCCTGGCCGGCACCGGCTTGCTGACGGAACTACGCACCCAGTCGTTCATGCCCTGGATCGAAAAAATGTGGGACACACCCCACGTCGCGCACGACAACCCGAGCCACGAGCGCTTCCATGCCTCGGTCGTGCTGGGCTTCGCCGACGAAGCGGCCCGCGACGCCTTCTTCAGCAGCAGCACCGTTGAGAAGCTGTCACACCAGTTGACCCCGCTGGCCTCTGCGATTCACGCCTACGACGTCGAGGCAGCCCTCACCTTTGTCAGGCAGGGCCGCACCCTCCCCGACTACGAAGAGTAGACATACCGCCGGAGGGACCGGGGCTCACCTGATCGCTATACTCATTACTGAGTCCAGTCATTTACGGAGGAACCCCATGACCGTCGCGTCACAACCACTCGGACGGCGCGAGCGGAACAAGCAACAGAAACTCGACCGCATCACCCTCGCAGCCAGCGAACTGTTCGCGGAACACGGAGTCGAGGAGGTCACAACCCAGCAGATCGCTGACAAGGCCGACATCGGCACTGGAACCCTGTTCCTCTACGCAAAGACCAAGGGGGAACTCCTCCTGCTCGTGCAGAATGCCCACTACGCCGAAGCGCTCGAGCGGGGCCGGGCGGAAGCTGAAACCATCCCGGATGTGCTGACCGCGGTGATGTCCATCGTGCGGCCGATAGTGGAGTGCAACCGTGTCCAGGTCGCCAACGGGCGCACCTACCTGCGGGAGATGGTCTTCGGCGACCCGACGGAGCCACACCACAGCGAAGCCCTCTCCATCGTCGCGCAGACCGAGGAGGCCATCGCCGCGGTCCTGGCCAGGGAGGAGCCGGCCGGTTCCGGCGATGCCGCAACGACAGCACGCATCATCTCGGCGATCATGTTCATCAGCATGGCAGCAAGCGTGAACGCCGCCTTGAGTACCGAGGCCATCGTGCACGACATACGGACCCAAATCAGCCTGCTGATGCCCCGCTGACGCTTCGCCAAGACTTCCGGACAGGCCTGGAGCTCAACCGGCGGGAACACGGGAGTCATATCGCATCAGATTTGCAGCCAGCAGGATCGCCAGCCGACATGCGAGATTCACTTCCACCCTTGCGGATAACACAGCCCTCCCGCATTACGCCCGTCCCCGCTGTCGTGAATATTGCATGTCCGGCGACCAGTGAGACCGACTCTTATATCAGGTTGAAATACACCCCAACCTGACAAAGGGGGCTTGTTGGGCCCATGTAGACAGGGACCTTAGTCCATTCCACCAAGAGGCCGAGCCCACCGCCGCCCACAGCCAGGGACAATTCTCCTGGGTTGTCCACCGCTGCTGCTGCTCCGGTAACTAATCCAGGGGCTCACAATATCCAGCCGTGGGTAACCCGACTTGACCCAACTGTGGACGGAACTGAGTCATCCAGTGCAGCTTGTCCGAGTCTCGCCAGGTTGACGGAATACGCATTATCGGCTCTTCACCTTAGTAATAAGGGGACCGGCGCAAAGAGGCCAATGAGCATCTTTAGCCTCCTGTGGACATCGCCAGGCCAGCTGCGCGAGCAGCAACTCTTGCATTGTTGCAATAGCTTAGCCCGGTTCGCTTACGGCAGAACAGGCCCAGAAGCTTCCCCTCATCATCCCCTACTGCAAGTCGACGGCGGCCTGCTGACTGCAGAGTTGTGGTGGCAGCACCAAGAGACTGTTGCGGTTCTACTGTTCTGCCAAGGATCGTCCCAAAACCACTTGCCTTTGTAGTACCAGTGGTCTCCGCAGGAATATCAGAACGCTCCAAAGTCGTTAGGAGCCGCCCGTTCAAATCCACGATGAGCGCAAAATGAACGTGGTCATCGGCGAAGAACCTACGGACTTCTTCGACGCTGCTGTCTTCCGATAGGGTCTTCGGGCAGGTAATCATGGCGTCTTTGACACAGCGCGGATTTAGGGTTTCAAGCATGTGGGCGTCCAGTTAGTCGAATAGGTGCCTGGTCTGTCGCAGACTAGAGGAACCGGATCATGCACGTCTTGCTCAGGGCCCTTCGCTGAGCGTTAGCGGGCTCGAAGTGCTTAGTGCGACCTGTGAACCAGTCCGGTCCAGGGCACACGCTAAAAGGACGGCTGCCTCTCGCCAGCACCACGTGCGACGCTAACCGCTGCTGCAGGTGTCCGTCCTAAGGCCGCGATGCGTTCAGGTGCAAGGGCAATCTCTACGGCTCGGCGAAGAGCGCCGGTGACTCCCGCTTTTTCTCCGAGAAGGCTTGGTCTGATAACGAGGCTACGGACGGCAAGTGGTTGGGAACTCTGATAGACGCGTCCACGGACGGACGCGATGACAGTGTCGCTGGCCGCAGCCACAAGTCCTCCAATGACGACAGTGGCTGGATTTATTATCTGTACAAGGAGAGCTGCGGCGTCGCCAACAATTTCTGCCGCTCTCCTCACTTCGAGAACGGCACTGGGATCGCCTTCTTCCAGCAGTTTGGCGAGTTTCCGGGACGCATACGGATCAAACGGGAAGCCGGCGCCATCGCCCCGTAGCTTCCCCAGGATGGCCCGGGTCGAGGTTACCGCTTCCAAACACCCGACACGTCCGCAACCGCACAGCACGTCGTGGCTGCCGCTGGCTGGAGTGTGCGCGATGTCCCCGGCCGAGCCGTCCTTGCCTTGAAAGATCGACCCGTCCTCCAGCACGACACCGCATCCGATTCCGCTGCCTATTTTGAGGAAAACCATCGGAAGCTCAGCCGGTGTCAGCGCCAGCGCCTCCCCCGCAGCCATCATGTTTGCGTCGTTGTGCAGTTCCACTGCCCAGCCGAAGCGGGCATGCAGCTCAGAGGCAATCGGGTAACCATCCCACCCGGGCAGGAGCGTCGGCCGGACGACCGTCCCGTTTACGTCGTCAATGGGGCCAGGAAGCGCAATGACGAAGGCGCGGACCGCCGACTCGGTCAGCGACAGGGAATGAAGCAAGTCCAGAAGCCGTGCGCAAATCTCTTCCAGGACCTCCCCAGGACCCGGCGTCATCTCAATGTCGTCGGCCAGTTCGGAGGCGAGCACGCGGCCTGAAAGGTCGCCGACAGCCAGCATGGCGCCGACCGCCCCCAGTTCGGCAACCAGAACAACGCCCGCCGTGTTGTTCATGGCTAGTTGGTAGATTGGGCGGCCGCGGCCGCCCAATCGCTTGGCGCCAACCTCCGCCAAGACTCCCTGCTGGATCAGATGATCCACATGAGCGCCGACTGTGGAAGGAGACAAGGAAGTCTTGGCGGAAAGCTCAGCCCGGTTGTCCCCACCATGCAGTGCCACCAGAACTGCCAGGCGGCTTCGGATCTCATCAACCTTCTGAACCGTCATTACGAGCGCCCTTCAATACACCTGATTATTTGCATATATGGATTATTTTAGCGGATTGTGAAACTAAATTTGGCTGGATAGATTCGAATAGTGCTCAGCTAGTAACTGTCTTTGCAGTTGCGGCCATCAACGATGAAAGGTAGCCATGACCCTCTCCGTCCAGCTCTATAGCTTGCGGGACCAGCTTCTAGATGACCGGGCCGGGACCCTGCAGCAGCTCGCAGAAATCGGTTTTGACGAATTCGAACCCTTTGGCCTTGGTGAGAGTGGCATCGCGCTTGAAGAACGTCTCTCCGATGCCCGAGCCCTTTCCAAGGTGTGCGCCAGCTTGGGCGTGTCAACGAGTATCACTCATGCTGCCGTGCCCGCCGACTTGGATGAACTCATCGCCGAGCTTGATGCCCTCGGCGCGAGGACGATCATCGTGCCAAACCCGAAAAAAGTATCCGGCTTCGACGCTCAGATCTTCGAAAGCCCCTCCCGGATAGCCCAGTTCGCGGACCGAATGAATACTGTGGCGGAAAAGCTCGCTTCCCACGGAATCGCCCTCGGGTATCACAACCACGAATTCGAGTGGTCCGGGGCGTCCGGCCGGGAAGGCATGGCGGCTCTGTGGGATCTGCTGAGCCCGGCGATTCGGGCGGAAGTGGATATCTACTGGGCCACGGTCGCCGGCATCAACGTTCCCGATTATCTTCGTTCCATCAGCGACCGCGTGATCGCTCTTCACGTCAAGGACGGCCCCGCTCAGCGTGGCCTTGGCCAGACGCCGCTTGGCACCGGGGACGTTGATGTTGGGGCATGCCTCGCCGCGGCTCCTGAGGCGGCAACCGTTCTGGAGATCGACGTAACCGATCTCGACCGGCTGACACTTCTTAAAGACAACGCGCGATGGTTGAAAGCAGCCGCCTGATCGATGCCGGCAGCGAAGATGGCGGGTCCCTGGTTTCCAGGGCCCGCCATCTTTATGGGCTTCGTCGTTTACTTGCTGAATCCCGCAGTCAGCCCGGCGACAAGTTGGCGGCGTCCGATCATGTAAAGGACAACCAGGGGTATCACGGAGAGCACCACAGCCGCGAGGATTGCTGGGGCGTTGATGGAGAACTCGCCCTGGAACGCCCAGAGCGAGAGTGGGAGCACGCGGTTGTCTGAGCTTTGCGTGAGGATAAGCGGGAACAGGAATCCGTTCCAGACGTTCAATGCGTTGTACACGGCGATAGTTGCGATTGCCGGCCGGATCAGCGGGAACGCCAGCCGCCACATCATCGACCAGTCAGAACATCCGTCCAGCCTCATCGACTCGAAAAGCTCATTGGGTACATCACGCAGGAAGTTGGCCAGGATCAGCACCGAGACAGGCACTGCAAAGGCAATTGATGGAAGTATTAGCGCCAGAAGCGTGTCATAGAGGTATAGGCGTGTAATACCCCAATAGATCGGGATGATGGTTGCCTGCAGCGGGATCGCAAGGCCAAGCAGCAGGAGCTGATTGATTCCGCCCAGGAGCCGACCTGAGCCGCGGACGAGGGCGTAAGCGGCCATGAAGGAAACGAGGACGGCGGGGATTACTGCCCCTACCGTCACGATGACGCTGTTGCTGAAGTAGCGCAGGAAGTCGTTTTCGAGAACGAGCTGGTAGTTGTCCAGCGTCGGGCTCGTGGAAGGCAGGAGCGGGTTGGATGCGAAGAACGCCTGCTGGTCTTTGAAGCTGGTGATGACCACGTAGTAGAGCGGGATGATGATGATCGCCAGCCACACCCATCCGGCGGCACCGCCAGTGATGTTTCGCCGCCCAAATCCCGTACTCCCTGTCCCCTGCCGTTGCTTCATGGACGGAAGCGTCCGAGTATTTTGTGTCATTTAGGCACCTTCCATTTGGCTTGCCTGACGATTCTTTCCGCCGAGTCGTTGGAGCAGCAGGGCAAGTGCGAGACCGAAGACCGCGAGAATCACACCGAGGGCACTGGCGGCGCCCATGTCATTACCGCGGAACCCTTCCAGATACATCCGGAGAGCCAGCACGCTCGTTGCGTTTCCCGGTCCACCACCGGTGAGTACGAAGATCAAGTCAAAGTACGTGAGGGTACCGACGACCATGAGCGTTGTTGAAGTGATGAACGTGTACTTCAGCTGCGGAAGCGTAATCGCGAAGAACTGCTGTACTTTACTGGCGCCATCAATTTGCGCTGCCTCGTACAGCGATGCGGGTATCTGCCGTGCCCCACCTTGGTAGACCAGTATGTGGAAGGGGATGTGCGACCACGAGAGGACAAAGATCACCACACCGAGGGCTAGATCCGGATTTCCAAGCCAGTCCTGGGAGAGTAGTGGAATCGGAATTGCAGCGCTCATCCCGAAGTTGGGATCAAGGAGCGCCATAAACATGATTGCCACGGCAGCGTTGGAGAGCAGCAGCGGAATGAAATAAAGTACGGCGAGAACTGCCCGGTAGCGCTGCTGGCCGGCTGTGAAGACGCCGAGCAACAGACTGACGGGGATCTGCACTGCACAGCTGAGAAGAATCACCTTAAGAGTAATCCAGAGCGAATTACCGGTTAAAGGGTCGGTAAGGACGCTTGCCCAGTTCGCGAAGCCGGCCCAGGTTATCTGACCGATACCGTCCCAGTGCATGAAGCTTAGGACGAACACGCCGCCAAGGGGCAGGACGGCGAAGAGGAAGAAGAAGACCAACGCCGGTGCGGTCAGCCAGGCTGAGGGCCCGTGCCGAAGGGTCTTGCGGCGACCGGGAGGGGCGCCCCCCGCCTTGTGGGCGGAGGGCGTCCTTGGGGAAGCTGTTGAAATGCTCATTTCTTGCTCGCGGCATTCATAGCGTCGACGAACTGTTGGGGGACTTCTGCTTAAGGAAGACCTCTCCGAGGTTGTTTAGCAGAGTATCTGCCAGTGCCGGGTCTATCGCCTGGTCCCACGAGAGTTCAAACTTGGAGGCGTCCTCGGCCAGCCCGTAGGTGAACTTGAGGAAGTCGGCATCGGCTGCGGAATCGAGTTTGCTGTCCACACCCTTCAACGGGGGGACTGCTCCGGTTCCGATAATGCCACCGACGTATTCGTCATCGAAGAGCTCGGTGGCCAGGAACTCTTTGGCAATGTCCTTCTGGGCATCTGAGGCCTTGGAGGAAACCGAGAAGAAATTCGAAGGTGTGCCGACGACATAGGAGGGGTCACCCTTGCCGCCTGCGACCTTCGGGAAGGGAAAGTAACCCAGCTTGTCGCCGGCGATGAAGTCTGGGGCTCCCTTCTTCATGGTCTGGTACTGGGACGAAACCTGCAGCGACATCGCGGCCTTGCCGGTGTAAAGCAGGGCAAGCTCGGAGCCAGAGTTGGAAGCAGTTGAAGCGAATCCCTCCTGGAATGCTCCGGCGTCAACGAGCTGCTGGATCTTCGTAAGTGCATCTTTTACTGCAGGGTTTGACCAAGCGTCCGCCTCGCCCTTAGCGATGCGTTCGAAAATACCGGAGCCTCCCTGTCGGTCAATGAGGTACTCGAGCCAGATCAGTTCCGGCCACTTGGACTGGCCACCTAAAGCGAATGGGGCCACGCCCTGGGCTTTGAGTTTGGGCACGGCTGCAACCAGTTCGTCCCACGTGGTGGGAGGCTGGACTCCCGCTGCGGCAAAGATGTCCTTGTTGTAGTAGATCAGCGAGGGATTTATTTTGTTCATCGGCAGCGCATAGGTCTTGCCGTCAATCACGCCGTTCTTCATCACGCTGGGAAGGTAACGGTCGGTAACCTCAGGCTTTTTGCTAACCAAACCGCTGAGATCTTCCACAGCGCCGGCATCAACATAGGAATCCAGGACCCCGCCAGTCCAGTTGAAGATCAGGGTAGGGGCCTGACCAGCACCGACGGCTGTACGAATCTTGGACTTGTAGGCGTCCGAGGCAAAAAATTCCACGGTAATTTTTTTGTCCGGGTGTTCGCGATTCCAGGAATTCACAGCGGACGCGATGACGGGCTGATCCCCGGAGGTAATCGACCACATCGTAGCTGTGGATCCGGACTGCTGTCCCGGGCCACCGCTGCCGCAGCCGACGACGGTGATCCCCATGGCGGTAGCGACCGCCATGGACGCCAGCACGCGGCGCTTGGGGAAAAACGAGTTGAGTTTGAGCACCAGAAGGACCTTCTCTCCGTTGAGGTAATCGGCTAAGCGACGCCGTTGTAAAAAAGCTCAAGTGCGGGGTCTCACGCTCTGCACCACTAATTCGAATCTAATCGGCCCTAATTAGTTAGGCAATGCTCTGAATAAATCAAAAAATAGAATTATTATGGATCAATACAGTTCGCGGGTCTGAGCTTGATTCCCCTCTTGTGTGGACGTAATCTTGCCTACATCTCACGCTCTCCCCTTGACCTTGCGCACCGCTCTGGCGCGCATGAAGCAACGAGGAGACCCAACACAGTGGCATTTCTAAAGACATCCGCCGGTAGTCTCACCAATGAGAGTGCGAAACCGATCGGCATAGGCATCGTCGGAACCGGCGTTATCTTTGACGCCTACGCCCGCGGCCTCGGGCTGGATCCCCGGGTCGAAATCTTACGGGTGGCGGATCTAGACACCCTACGGGCCCGAGAGGCGGCAGCTCGTTGGGGCATCCCGAAATCCGGAACCGCGGAGGAACTGCTGGCTGACGGCGACATCTCCGTCGTCGTCAATATCACTCCGCCCGCGGCTCACTCTTCCCTCACGCGGGCGGCCTTGAATGCCGGCAAGCACGTCTATGTGGAAAAGCCTCTCGCCCTCACCCGCGAAGACGCCCAAGGCGATATCGAGCTGGCGACGGCCCGTGGATTGAAGCTAGGTTGCGCACCTGACACTTATCTTGGCCAGGCGGGTCAAACTGCCCGCTATGCAGTCGACGCCGGTCTCATCGGCGAGGTTTTTGCGGCCTCATCATTCATCATTTCATCCAGAACCGAAACCTGGCACCCGAATCCCGCAGCCTTCTTCGCACCTGGCGGTGGCCCGGCTCTCGACCTGGGCCCTTACCACCTTGCCCATCTGATCAATCTGCTGGGACCTGTTCGCGGCGTTCTGGGTGCCAGCCGGACGGTCCGCTCCCGCCTGCCGGTCAGCAGCGCCGGCCGCACTGCTGACTTCATCGATGTCAGCATCCCGACTCACACGAGCGCCGTCCTATGCTTTGACAGCGCGATCGCAACGGCGATGTACAGTTTTGAAATCTGGGACGCCGAGCTGCCACACCTCGAAATCTACGGCACAGAGGGCACGCTGATGCTTCCTAAGGCAAACCGGTTCGATGAACCTGTACGCATTATCCGTCGAAACGAGGAAGTGACCGTTCTCGAACCCGTCATTTCCAGGACGACACCCGAGCCTGCTTGGCCGTACCGCGCCCTTGGGGTATTGGATCTCGTCGAATCCTTAAGCGGCGGGACGCATAAAACCAGCGCCGACCGAGCCTTCCACATCCTCGATGTGCTTGACACCGTTTCCACACTTGACGAGCACGAAGGTTACCGGCCGATTTTCAGCACCTGCTCCCGTCCCGAACCGGTCTCCGCCGCTCCGCGAGTAAGCGCCTAGAGCAAGCTGGACACCGTAGGGCGCCATCCTTTGAAGGTGCAGACAGTCCCATGTCCGGACTGCCGTTTTGGGGCCAGCAGCACGACAGCTCGGTGCAACCGATGGGCGGCGAGCTTTGATTCAGAACAGCAAGGCCAATAAACCAACTGGCGAGCGAAACGCCAGCTCCGCGAAAAGTAGCCGCCATCTCGGGCCCGTACCCTGCCGGGGAACATCGAACCCGGGGGACGCTTTAGCGCCGCTTGCCCAGTGGTACCTCACCTAAGGGCCGGACAGGAATGTCATGAATCAACCTCGTACTGCTGGCACTGGCCGCCGGCGCAGGCTCACTCTTCATTGTTCACGTCACATCCAACACGTTCTGGCTGCTGCAATCCACGCTCGGCCAAACAACCCGCGGAACACTGAAGAGCTGCACCTTGGAGGTCTCCGTGGCATCCGTCGTCGCCCTGGCTTCACCCTCGTCCTCAGCATCTTTCATCTAAGAAGGAACCCCAGCAATGACTATCAACACCGCCATTTCCCCGCTTCAGGGTATCCGCGTACTGGAACTGGGCAACTACATCGCCGCACCCACAGCAGGGCGCATGCTGGCCGACTTCGGGGCGGAAGTCATCAAGATTGAACGCCCCCGTACCGGCGACGAACTCCGCAACTGGCGGCTCTACGCCGGGGACACCTCAATGCTTTACCGGACCATCAACCGGAACAAGAAATCCGTCGTGATCGACCTGCGCACCGAGGAAGGACGCCAGCTCGTCCTGGAACTCGCCGCAGCCTCCGATATCGTTCTGGAAAACTTCCGGCCTGGCACCCTGGAAAAATGGGGATTAGGACCGGAGGTGCTGAACGAAGCGAACCCAGACCTGATCCTGACCCGGATCTCCGCGTTCGGCCAAACCGGGCCCATGGCGTCCCGGCCAGGGTTCGCCGCTGTCGCCGAGGCCTTCGGGGGGTTCCGCGAGCTTGTCGGGGACCCGGACCGCCCACCCGTCCGGGTCGGCGTTTCCATCGGCGACACCATCGCCGGACTGTACGCAGCCTTCGGCGCGGTTATGTCCCTCTTCGAACGCGAGGTCAAGCGCGGGAAAACCCCGATCCCGCTGAGCCACCGGATGATGGACATCGCCCTGAACGAGGCAATGCTCTCTGTCACTGAGTCCCTGATTCCCGACCATACGGCCTTTGGAATTAAACGCCAGCGGACCGGCGGCAGGATGGAAGGGATCGCCCCCTCGAACGCGTACCTGTGCACCGACGGGAGCATCGTCGTAGCGGGCAACGGTGACGCTATCTTCAAGCGCTATATGGACGTCATCGGCCGACCGGACCTGGGCAATGACCCGAAGCTGCAGACAAACGCAGACCGGTGGGAACGGCGGGACGAACTGGACCACGCCATCGGGCAGTGGGCCCAAAACCTCACCACTAAGCAAGCCCTTGCCGTCCTTGACTCCGCCGGTGTGCCCGCAGGCCCCATCTACACCGCCGCGGACATCGTGTCCGACGACCAGTACGCAGCGCGGGACATGGTGCAAAGATTTGACGTTTCAACCGGTGAAGAAACCATCAGCAACGTGGCTTTTCCCGGGATTATCCCCGTCATTGGCGGCAAATCCCTGCCGATCAAGAACCTCGGTCCGGACCTGGGCGCGAACACCAGGGACGTCCTTGAACAGGTACTGGGAAAAACGGCGGACCAGGCCGACTTGCTCATAGCCAAAATGGAAAGGGAAACCGTATGAACACTACAAATGATTTTCGGCTCCGGGACGTCACCCTCCGGGACGGGCTGCAGCTCACTGGCGGCATGCTCTCAACTGAACGCAAAGCGGGCATTGTCCGGTCGTTACTGGCGGCAGGGGTGCCGGCAGTTGAAATCGGCTCGATGGCGCGCCCGGACCTGGTACCGTCGATGGCCAATACCCTGGAGCTCATCAGCGTCCTAACCGCCGAGGAACTGGAAAAGTGCTGGATCTGGGTGGCAACACCTCGCCACGTTGAAAGGGCCGCTGCCGCGGGGGCCGTGAACATGCAGTACTGCCTCAGCGTTTCCGACGCCCATAACCAAGCCAACATAGGCCGGTCCAGAGAGGCGAGCATGGCAGCCCTGCCCCAGACACTGGAGCACGCCCGCGAAGCAGGAGCCACCCTCCAGTTGTGTTTGGCCACCTCGTTCACGTGTCCCTTTGAAGGTGACATCGATCCGGACCGGGTACTGAAGCTCGTGGAAGACCCCCGGGGCGAGGGCGTAAGCGATGTCGTCATCTGCGACACCCTGGGGCACGCCGTGCCGGATCAAGTGAATGCCCTGATCCGCGAGGTGAGAGCTGCCGTGCCCGACCTTGGTGTGGTTTTTCACGGACACGACACGTGGGGGATGGGGGTCGCGAACGCGATAGCGGCCCTGGACGCCGGCGCCACCACCATTGACGGTGCACTCGGCGGGCTCGGCGGTTGCCCCTTCGCCCCCGGCGCCTCGGGGAATACGTCCACTGAGGACCTGCTCTTCGGCCTCCGCCCGGACTGGCTGAACCCGGAAAACTTCGCTGACCTCGTCCGGCTGGGCGAATCAATCACCAGCGAACTGCAAGAGGACAACAGGTCCAAGTCAGCGATGGGGGCTCGATCCAAAGCAGCGACATTCCAGTGGGTTATATCGAGCTGACCGCTTGTCGAAGTCAAGCGCCCACCGATCACCGGGTTATCCGTTTTGCGTCCTCCAGCATCATCCACCCACTCCTCGCACACCGCCAACGGCATCCGAAGAGTGGTGCCATGATGCTCAGCGCCCCAACAAGATCCGCCTGCCAGTCCGTCCTCGAACGACGGCGAGGGCTGGGTGCCGCTGCTGATGGCCAGCAGGAGGTCGCGGACTTCGTGGGTGAACGTGTGTTCCCAGCCGATGATGTGGCCCTGCGGCCACCAGGCGTCCATGTAGGGGCGCCCCGGTTCGCAGACCACGATCCGGCGGAATTCCTGCTCACATGCGGGTGCGATGGCGTCCAGGAACTGGAATTCGTTGAGGTTCTCGAGGTCGAAACGGTGGGCGCCCTTGTCACGTGCTGGACACCATGGTCTCGATCTCCGAGTCCATCGATGCGGGCACATTCGTGAACGTCGAAAGCTCGGCCCCGGTATCCCCCGCCCTCCCCGAGGACTGGGCACCGGAAACCGCCACCCTCTAAATCCAGCACGTAGTCCAGCCAGCAGGAAGCACGCAGGAACGCATCATGACCACACCCGCACACCCCTCCGATTCCACGCCCTCCCGTCCCCTGGGGGTGGCCGCGATCGGTTACGCCTTCATGGGCAAGGCGCATTCCAACGCCTGGCGGAATGTGGCCAGCTTCTTCGACGTCCCGGCCTTCGAGCAGAAGGTCCTCGTGGGCCGGGACGCGGACGCCGTGGCCGAGGCCGCCGCCAGGTACGGGTGGGCCGAATCGGCAACGGACTGGCGCACCGTGATCGAACGGGACGACATCGACATCGTAGACATCTGCGCCCCCGGCTGGATGCACGCGGAAATCGCGGTCGCCGCCCTGGCGGCGGGCAAGCACGTCCTGGTGGAAAAGCCCCTGGCGAACACCCTGGCCGAGGCCGAACTCATGACCGCCGCCGCTGCCAAAGCACGGGCCAAGGGCGTCCAGTCGATGATCGGATTCAACTACCGGCGTGTCCCGGCGCTGGCCCTGGCGAAGGAACTCATCGCCGAAGGCCGCCTGGGCACGGTCCGGCACGTCCGCGCCGCGTACCTGCAGGACTGGCTCGCAGACGCCCAGGCCCCCATGACCTGGCGGCTGCGGAAGGAAACCGCCGGGTCCGGCGCGCTCGGGGACATCGCCAGCCACGCCATCGACCAGGTCCTGTTCCTCCTGGGAGACCAGGTCACCGAGGTCAGCGGCCGGCTCACCACCTTCGTGGGCCGCCGCCCCGGCACCAACGGCATCGAGGACGTCACGGTCGACGACGCCGCTTGGGCAACGCTGGCCCTCACCTCCGGGGCGGTGGCCTCCGTGGAGGTCTCCCGCGTGGCCACCGGCCGGAAGAACTCCCTCCAGATCGAGGTCTACGGCGACAAGGGCAGCCTCCTGTTCGACCTGGAAAACCTCAACGAACTCGGCTTCCTGGACGCCACCGTCCCGGTCCGCGAACAGGGCTTCCGCCGGATCCTGGTCAACGAACCCGAGCACCCGTACCTGGCCGCGTGGTGGCCGCAGGGCCACATCATTGGCTGGGAGCACACGTTCACCCACCAGGTGCATGACTTCCTGCTGGCCGTCCGGGACGGAACCCAGCCCTCGCCGTCGTTCGAAGAAGGACTGAACGTCCAGTACGTCCTGGACGCGGTGGAGGAATCCGCTGCCAACAAAAGCACCCTCACCGTCGTCCGCCACTAGCACCCCCGTCCTCCAAGGAGCCTGACCATGCCCCGCCCGTTTACCCTGTTCACCGGCCAGTGGGCCGACCTGCCCTTTGAAGAAGTCGCCCGGCTCGCCTCCGGCTGGGGCTACGACGGCCTGGAAATCGCCGTGTCCGGGGACCACCTGGACGCCTGGCGCTGGGACGAACCCGGCTACGTCGAGTCCAAACTCGCCGTCCTGGAGAAGTACAACCTCAAGGTCTGGGCCATCTCCAACCACCTCAAGGGCCAGGCCGTCTGCGATGACCCCATCGACTTCCGCCACGAAGCCATCGTCGGGTCCAAGGTCTGGGGCGACGGCGACCCCGAAGGCGTCCGCCAACGCGCCGCCGAGGAAATGAAACACACCGCCCGGCTCGCCAAAGCACTCGGCGTGGACACCGTCGTCGGGTTCACCGGCTCCGCCATCTGGCAATACGTGGCCATGTTCCCGCCCGTCCCGGAGAAGGTCATCGACGCCGGCTACCAGGACTTCGCCGACCGCTGGAACCCCATCCTGGACGTCTTCGACGAATGCGGCGTCCGCTTCGCCCACGAAGTCCACCCCTCCGAGATCGCCTACGACTACTGGACCACCGTGCGCACCCTCGAAGCCATCGGCCACCGCGAAGCGTTCGGCCTGAACTGGGACCCCTCCCACATGATGTGGCAAGGCATCGACCCCGTCTCCTTCATCTGGGACTTCAAGGACCGGATCTACCACGTGGACTGCAAGGACACCAAGATCCGCCAGACCGGCCGCAACACCGTCCTGGGCTCCCACCTGCCCTGGGGCGACCCCCGCCGCGGCTGGGACTTCGTCTCCGCCGGACGCGGCGACGTCCCCTGGGAAGCCTCCTTCCGCGCCCTCGCCGCCATCGGCTACAACGGGCCCATCAGCATCGAATGGGAAGACGCCGGCATGGACCGCCTCCACGGCGCCCCCGAAGCACTCGCCGCCCTGAAAAAATACGACTTCCCCGCCTCCCAAACCAGCTTCGACGCCGCCTTCAGCAGCAACCCGAGGGCAATTCGTGGTGACCAAAGCCCTGACAATTCGGGCCCCGCTAGTGCTTAAGAACGGGAGTTGAATCCACGACTGCCGCCTTGCGTAAACCCGGCCCCAAGATGCCCATCAGCTTGATGTACACCCCAACCTGACACACCCAGGGCGCTTGGCTAAGAGACTTAGATCTGGTTCCACTGAGAGCCACGTTGCCGCCGCCAACACCCGGGGACAATTCCATGGGTTATCCACCGCTACTGCTGCCAGGGAGCCACCCCAACGCTCCCGAAGTTTAGCCGTGGATAGCCCGAATTGACCCCAAGTGTGGACGGATCAGAGTCACCGAAGCGGCTTGTCCGAGCCCAGCAGGTTGACTGAATATCCATTATTGGCCCTTGAGTTGGGCAGGCATTGGCAAGAGTTTTCCTGCATCTGCTACGACTTTGGCTGAGGGCACATCTTGAGCGTTCGGGTAAGTTCATTCCACCGCGGTTCCCGGTTCGTCTGCACGGCCGCAAGGATGGTGCTGCCGTGTTCGAGTATGTGAACGCGCGGCCTGCCGGAGAGTTGTCCTCGACCGACAGACCGCGCACGTATAGATACTCGTGGGCAGGTTTCTTAGAACAGGGGGTAGGCGGCGAGGAGTCCGCCGACGGCGAGCATGACGAGGGCGACGATGAGTCCGCGCCAGATCACCTTCTTGAAGTGGTCTCCCAAGTTGACGTTGGCCAGGCCGATGAGGAGAAGGAAGGAAGCGACGAGGGGGCTGGACTGGTGCAGGGACTGGCCGACGAGGGACGCGCGTGCCATTTCGACCGGTTCGATGCCGAAGTGGCCTGCGGTTTCGGAGAGGATCGGCAGGACGCCGAAGTAGAAGGCGTCGTTGGTCATGATGAAGGTCAGCGGGATGCTGAGGATGCCGGCGATAACTGCCATGAAGGGGCCCATGGAGTCCGGGATGATGTGGACCAGCCAGGCGGCCATTTCCTTGATCATGCCGGTGCCGTTCATGACGCCTGTGAGGACGGAGGCGGCGAACACCATGCCCACGACGGAGATGACGCTGCTGGCGTGGGCTTTGATCTGGGCCGACTGTTCGGTGACCTTGGGGAAGTTGATGACCAGGGCAATCCCGACCGCGACCATGAAGATCAGGGCAGGGGCGACGATGTCCATAACCAGCAGGACCATGACGGCGACTGTGAGGATGAAGTTCACCCAGATGAGCTTGGGGCGTGCGTTGGGGCGCTGGATGAATTTGCCGTCGTCAGTGAAGGATGCGGAGAAGTCGTTTGCAATGACAACCGAGGAGCCTTCGTCGCTGCCCTGGCCGGCGGAGCCGCCGTGTGTACCGCGGGTGCTCCCTCCGCCTACTGCCCCGACCAGGACACTTTCCGGCTCGGCGTGGCGCAGTCCTAGCACTCCGCGGCCCTCGTCCAAGGACAGCTCTCCGAGGCGTTTGCGTTCGCTGCGGCCGAGGAAATAGGCCAGGACCAAGGTGGCAGCCAATCCGGCGATGATCGAGGGGATCATCGGGACGAAGGTGTCGATCGGCGAGACGTTCAGTGCCGCGGCCGCGCGGGAAGTCGAGCCTCCCCATGGCACGGTGTTCAGGACGCCGTTGGAGATCGCGGCGACCACGGTCAGTACGACCGGGCTCATGCCCAGCCGCAAGTACAGCGGCAGGAATGCTGAGGTGACGATGATGAAGGTCGTGGAGCCGTCACCGTCAAGAGACACGATGGTGGTGAGCAGCGCGGTTCCGATGACGAGTTTCATCGGGTCGTTGCCGGCGAATTTCAGGATTGCCTTGATCAGCGGGTCGAAGAGTCCGACGTCGATCATCGTTCCGAAGAAGATGATCGCGAAGAACAACAGCGCCGCCGTGGGGGCTAGTTTGCCCACGGACTGGATCACCATGTCACCGACCCCAAGCCCGGCCCCTGCAAACAGGCCAAAGATCAGAGGGACAAGGATCAGGGTCGCAATGGGCGTGGCCTTCTTGGCCATAACCAGGTACATGAAAACGGCAATCATGAGAAAGCCGAGTACTACGAGCATCATCGCTCCTTACTAGGAAATGGGCTCCCGGGGAGAAGACAAGGGGGAGTGATTGAGCACACACTACATGTATACAATCTGGTGCACAATACGGTGTTCAGTGTTGCACCTATACTTAGGGCATGGTGGAACGCGACGGGGTCCGGCCCGTGGGTAAGACAGAGGCCGTGTATCAGCAGCTGAAGTCCGAAATTGAGAACGGCGATTTTGAGCCCGGTCAGGCACTGACTGAGTTCATGCTGGTGGAGCATACGGGCGCTTCTCGAACCCCGGTGCGGGAGGCGCTGCGCCGGCTGGCCGCCGAAGGTCTGGTCAATATCACTCCCCGCATCGGAGCGACAGTAGCGAGGATTTCGCTGCGCAGTGTCCAGGAGCTTTTCGACTACAGGCGCGTCCTGGAGCCGGCGGCCATCCGCATGGTTACTGAAGAATCTGCGACAAATGCCGCCATCGGCCCGAAATTTGAAGACATCGAGCAGCGGTTCGCCCAGCTGGCCGAGTCGCCCGACGCGGAAGACTTCATTGCCGAATTCCGCGAACTCGCCGAAGCGTTTGACATGGCCCTGATCGCCTCCACCCCCAACGATCACCTTTCCCGGGCCATCCGGGACCTCCGGCCACATACGGCAAGGCTGCGCCGCATAGCCCACGCAGACCGGAACCGGCTTGCGGAGGCTATTGCCGAGCACCGGCAGATGTGCAGGGCGATTTTGTCCGGTGATGCCGACAGCGCCGCGGTGGCGCTGCGGCAGCACCTGTTCCATGTCGACGAGGCCATCTTCAGGGCATTGATGGCATCCGGGCGCGGGGCCCGGGGTGGGAATATCGACCTGGTCTCCTAGGCCTGCCTACTCGACCCAGGTGAAGGTGTTCTGCAGCTGGCCACCCACATTCACCTGGCTGCCCGGAACCACGACGCGGGCAGCAATATCCCGGTAGGTAAAGTAGTGCCCCGCCTGCTTGTGCTCGTTCTCGAAGGCATCTTTGTCCCGGTACACCTCGTAGAAGGCGAACCGGTTGGATCCAGCCTCGCCAAGTTCGATCACGTCAAAGCGGTAGCAACCCAGCTCATCCCGGACTGAGGCGCGTGCATTTTCGGCAATAGCGGCCAGGAACTCCTCCCGTCCCTCGGCGGTGACTTCCAGGGTGACCCACAGGCTGAACATCAATTTCTCCTTCTCTTCGGCTGATTGCAATGATATTGTATACAACACGGTGTACATAGTGGTGTGCCGATAATCACCGGGCCGCCTGTTATTGAAAGGACGGACATCATGCCGGAAACAGAGACCAAAACCAGCAGGAATCTTCTCCTGCCCCAAGACCTGATTGACCTAGCTATGGACATATTGTGTGCCCACGGCGTGCCGCAGGATGACGCCGTCCTGGTTGCCGACAGCCTGGTGCAGGCTGATCTATGGGGCCACCAGTCCCATGGCGTACTGCGGCTACCGTGGTACGTGGAGCGCATTCGCCAGGGTGCCATGTCGGCCGTGACGGAGCCCGAAACGTTGGTGGACACCGGATCGCTGCTACTGATGGACGGTAAGGACGGCATCGGGCAAGTCATCGCCGAACGCGCCCGCACCGAGGCGGTTGCCCGCGCCAAGGCCCACGGCGTCGGCGCTGTGGGAGTTCGCAATTCGAACCACTTCGGCACGGCAATGTATTTCACCCGGCGGGCCGCAGCCGATGGCTGCGTGGCGATCCTGACCACCAACGCTTCCCCGGCCATGGCCCCGTGGGGCGGGCGGAAGAAGCTGATTGGCACCAACCCCTGGTCCATCGCTGCCCCGTACGGTGATTCGGCTGTAGCGGTCGACATCGCCAACACGGCCGTCGCCCGCGGAAAGATCTACCTCGCCCGGCAACGCGGCGAAGACATCCCCGATTCCTGGGCACTGACCCCGGACGGGGCACGAACCACTGATGCCTCTGCCGCCATCGACGGAGTTATCCTGCCGATGGCCGGCCACAAGGGATACGCCATTTCCTTCATGATGGACGTTCTCTCCGGCGCCCTGACGGGCAGCCAAACCGGCAAGGGAGTCAACGGACCCTACGCCGCGGACCAGCGCAGCGGCTGCGGACACATGTTCCTCGCCATTGACGTGGCCACCCTTGGATCCCCGGAGGACTTCCAGGCCCGGGTGGCTGCGTTGATCGCCGACATCAAAGCCATACCTCTTGCCCAGGACGCCACCGCTATCTACTACCCGGGCGAAATCGAGGACCAAAACGACGCACGTAACCGCGCCGCGGGCAGCTTGGTGCTTCCCTTGCAGACCATCGACGACCTGCGGCAGCTCGCGGCAGAATCAGGGATAAACCCAGCCTCAGTGCTCGGGGAGCCCGCATGAAAACCGCGGAAATCATCGCCCAGGACTGGTCCTGGATAGAACCAGGTGACGGTGTTGTCGTCATCGAGGAATCAGACGAGTTCACCGCGGTGATCGATACGAAAACCGAGGACTCCCACGTCGTCTGGACCGTCGGCAAGGGCAACTGCCGACGCGCCCTCGACTACCGGGACGGCATCCTCATTCTCCCGCTATGAACCCCAGGAAAGACCAATGAGCACATACACACCACCGCGGCAGACCCCCGGCGCACGTTCCGGACCGGCCCCTGCCAGCCGGACTGGAGACGGCGTGTCGCTGTCAACGGGAACGTTCGCTTATGTCGGCTGCCGTACCACTGTCGAACGCCGTGCCGAAGGGACCGGCCTGAGTGTTTTCCGCATTGATGGCACCACCTCGATGTGGGAACAGGTGCAGCATCTGACCGGCCTGGTCAACCCCTCGTTCCTTGCGTGGGGCCAAAACGGCCGGCACCTTTACGTCGTCCACGGGGACCACCGCGAAGTCAGCGCATTCGCCGTTGAGTCAGGTACCGGGCGCCTGGAGGCGCTCGGCACCGTCTCGTGCGGCGGCACCAACCCCGTCCATCTGACAGTTTTGGATGGACGGACCCTTGCTGTCGCCAACTACGCAAGCGGCTCGATCGCCCTCATCTCCATCGGCGATGACGGATCCCTCGCGCCGGCACCGCGCCAGGTCCTGGAGCTTGCCCCGTATACCGCGGGGAAGCCGTCCCAGCCCCATCAGATCCTTCCCGGGCCCCACTCGAAAACACTGGTGGTCCCCGACAAGGGAGCCGACGCCGTCCACTTGATCGACTACGAGGACGGCCGGCTGCGGCTGGCCGACACCGTGCCCGCAGAGCCCGGCGCAGGGCCACGCCATGCGGTGTTCCACGCAAGCATCAGGCGGCTGTATGTGGTCAATGAACTGGCCAGCACCGTCACGACCTACGCCTACACGCAGGCACTGGATGCCGATCACGCCCATGCCACGGCCGTGCGGTCCCTGATCCCCATGCAGACCCTGCCCACCGTGCCGGCAGGTTCGGGGGTAACCACCGCGGCCGGCATCGTCGCAACAACGGACGGCAGCAGCGTCTACATCTCCAACCGGGGACACAACAGTGTCGCCCACTACCGGGTGGACCCTGACAGCGGGCTACTGACCCCCGCCGGCTGGTACCCCACCGAAGGTGACTGCCCCAGGTTCCTGACCCTGGACCCCGCCGGCAGCAGGCTGTATGTAGCCAACGAGCTCAGCAGCACCATCATCTCCTTCGCCGTGGACCCCCGCACCGGCGAACTGCAGAGAGAACCCTTCACCCTGCAGACCGGAAGCCCTGTCTGCACGGTATTCACCCCATCCCCCCTCGGCTGAGACCTCAGCCACCACCGAGTACAAGGAAGTCCGGTCGGCCATGCCCGCAATCCAAATCATCTCCCTGGTGATCCTCGGGATCATCCTCGCCCTTTCCATCTGGCGAAAAGTCAACGTCGGCGTCCTCGCCTACGCAGCCACCCTGGTCCTGGCGCTCATCTCAGCCCAGGACCCCACGAAAACATTCAGCGCCTTCCCCGCCAGCCTCGTCATCCTCATCATCGGCGTCACCCTGCTCTTCGCCCATGCTGAACGCAGCGGAGCCATCAACTGGCTGATCGGTGTATCCCTGCGACCGATCGGCACCCGCCGCTGGCTCGTGCCCTGCATCGGCTTCTTCGCCGGGGCGGCCCTGTCCACGATCGGAGCGTTCCCGACCGCACCCATCAGCCTGCTGCTGCCAATCCTGGCCCGCCTGGCCAAGGCCTACCGGCTGAACTACCTCGTCCTTGCCATCATCTGCGTCTGGGGTTCGAATGCCGCCGGCCTGTCGCCGCTGAGCCCGGCCGGCGCCCTGGTCCAGACCCTCGCGGCAAAGGCCAACGTGACGTACTCCCCATGGGAGGTCTACGGCATCATCATGGGCCTGCACGCGGTCCTCTGCGCCGTCCTTTTCTACGTCAAGGGCGGTATCCGCCAGCGGGCCACCGGAGTGAATGCGGCTGAAAAGATCGACCCCGCCTCCATCATTGAACGCACGCCCCTCAACGCCTACTCCATCGCCTCACTTATCGGACTTGCCGCCATGGTTATTGGCGCTGTCGGCTTCAAACTCGACATCGGCCTCACCGCAATCTCGCTGGCGCTGGTCCTCCAGCTCGTCTTCCGCCCGAAGGAATCCGAGCTCATCGCCAAGGTGCCGTGGTCGGTCGTCCTTCTGCTCTCCGGCCTCGTGGTCTACCTGGGCCTGCTGGAAAAGATCGGTACCCTGGGAGGCGTCCAGGACGCCGTCAGCCACATCGGCAGCCCCCTGCTGCTCATCGTCGTCCTGACTTACCTGACCGCGGCGGTCTCCAACGTCGAGTCCTCCACACTCGTCGTCCTGGGCATCATGGTCCCCATCGGGTTCAGCGTCGCAGGCCACGATCCCATGGCGCAGCTCGCCATGCTCGTCGCCGTCGTCATGTCCGCCGCCGTCGTCGCCATCAGCCCCGTCCACATCGGCGGAGCGCTCATCATCGGCAACGCCCACGACCAGCAGCGCGCCTACCGCAAAATGTTCGCCGTCACCGGGGTCACGGCAGCAGTCGTTCCCGCCCTTATGGCGATCTACCCCATCGCCATTGGTATCTAAACGCTTTCACGAAAGGAAAACAGACCAATGATCACCGCCATCAATCCCACGACCGGGGAAAAGATCGCCGACTACGACCTCCACTCGTCACGGGAAGTCGACGCGGCACTCTCGGACGCCGCCAAGGCCCAATCCGAGTGGCGCAATTCCGAACCTGCCAAACGCTCACAGCTGCTGCGCTCCATCGCATCCGTGCTGCGCGCCGATGCCGCCCGCTATGCCGGCCTCATCACCGAGGAAATGGGCAAGCCCATCACCGAAGCGCAGGCCGAAATCGAAAAGTGTGCCGTCACCCTGGACTACTATGCCGAAAACGCCGCCCGTTTCCTCGACTTCGAGGAAATCCCTTCGAACGCCATCCGCAGCGGCGTAGTCTACGACCCCCTTGGCGTCGTCCTGGCGATCATGCCCTGGAACTACCCGTTCTGGCAGTTCTTCCGCTTCCTCGCCCCCGCCCTGGCCGCAGGCAACGGCGCGATCCTCAAACACGCCAACAACGTCCCGGCCTGCGCCCTCGAGGTCGAGAAGATCGTCAACGCCGCAGGCGCCCCCGCGGGGCTCGTCAAAACCCTCTTGATCGAGGCCTCCGATGTGGCCGCCATCATCGCAGACGACCGAATCGCGGCTGTGACCCTGACCGGCTCCACCGAAGTAGGGCAAATCGTCGCCGCCCAAGCCGGTGCAGCACTCAAAAAGCAGGTCCTCGAACTGGGCGGCTCCGACCCCTTCATCGTCCTAGCCGACGCCGATGTGCAAGAAGCGGCAAAGATTGCAGTCAAGGCCCGCTTCACCAACGCCGGCCAAAGCTGCGTCAACGCCAAGCGGTTCATCATCGAAGACGCCGTCGCGGACGAGTTCGTCGCGGCCTTCACGAGCAATGTCCAAGCCCTCACAGTCGGTGACCCCAGAAGCCCCGAAACCCAAATCGGACCCATGGCCCGCGGCAACCTCCGCAGCGACCTTCACAGCCAGGTCCAGCGCACCCTCGAAGCTGGAGCCACGCTGCTCACCGGCGGCCGCCCCGGCGAAGGCGACGGCTACTACTACGAGCCCACGGTGATCGACAACGTCACCGCGGACCAGGCCGCCTTCACCGAGGAAACCTTCGGTCCGGTCGCAGCGATCATCCGCGTCTCCGGCCCTGCCGAGGCCATCGAACTGGCTAACCAGACCGAATTCGGCCTCGGCGCAGCACTCTGGACCACCGACCTGGCCCGGGCCGACAAACTCGTCCGCGCCATCGACGCCGGTGCCGTATTCGTCAACGGAATGGTCGCCTCCGACGCACGCCTTCCCTTTGGCGGGATCAAGAAGTCCGGCTATGGGCGCGAGCTTGGACCCCAGGGCCTGCGCGAGTTCGTCAACGTCAAAACCGTCTGGTACGGCCCCACTACCGCCCCAACAGGCGCCGTCAACGACACAACAGGAGAATAACCGTGACTTACATACCAACCTCAATCTCCTCCCTGGATGCTGTAATACTTCGCCCCAAGGAGCTGCCACGAAAAGACCGCGGCAACGGCGCCTCCACCGTCCCCCTGGTCGGATCCCACCTGGGCTCCACAACGTTCCTGAACGGCATCACCACCTTCGCCCCCGGGGCCGCTATCGGACACCACTCACACAACTGCGTCGAATCAGTAGCCGTCATCGAAGGCACCGCCTACGTCGACATCGACGGCACAGAGCACCACCTGGAGACCTACGACACCACCTTCGTCCCGGCCAACATCGTTCACCGCTTCCGCAACGCATCAGACACCAAAGAGATGAAAATCTTCTGGACTTACGCCTCCATCGACGCAACCCGCACCATGGCCGGCACCACCGACCGGAACCGGATCGACGAAGAACAAGCCAACCAGCCCCCCGTCACCGAAGGAGCCACCCAGTGATCCACGAAATCGCCACCCTCACCATCAAACCCGGCTCAGAAAAAGACTTCGAAGAAGCAGCCGCCCAAGCAGTCCCTTACTTCCAGAAAACACCCGGCGCGCTGAGCTTCCGCCTGGACCGCACAATCGAAACCCCCAACGAATACACCCTCACCGTAGGCTGGGCGACCCTCGAAGACCACACCGTTGGATTCCGCGAATCACCGGAATTCCAGCAATGGCGCGAACTCGTCGGGCCACACTTCGCGTCCCCACCCCACGTCAAGCACCTACAGCACGCTTACGTGGGCTTCTAACCACATAAGCCAAGCTGACGATTCCGGAAGACACCAGTCCTCCGGAATCCTCGCCACAACCGCGGCCCCAAGACCTGAAGGCTTGGGGCCGCTCGTTGCTCCGGCTGACAAAAGAATTTCGGGCATACTCAGGGACAACCTCGCCGCTCCCGTCGCCCTCACACTGCAGGACCCTGCTACTACGGAAATACTCGCCGTAGCTCGAGACTCCCTCCAGAGCCAATCGAAAGGGCCCAGGCCCTTAGCGAAGAACAATCGCTCAAGTGCGGTGCCATGCGCCGAACGAAGTGGGAGCACTGGACCAATTCTCAGGTTTTGGACGCGGTCCTTCCTGGCCAGTGAGACGTTGATTGATCATCGTAAAATGAGGCCGTCAGGTGGACGTGGTTCAACCTCCGAATTGGCCTCCTACCGTCATACGGAGCTACACCCCAACCTGACGCAAGGGTGTGCTGACAAGGGAGGAATGACCTGTCGGTGCAGCTCCGGGCTGGTTCTCAGACACCTGCCGAGCCGCCGAGTCCCACCGCCGCCCCTTTCGTCCTACGCGTTCCACTTTGCCCCCGTTTCCTAGGGCTATTTCGATGATTCTCGGGCTACCGAACCTCGGTTTCCTGCGCCTGTGACTGTCAGGGTTGGATCTGAGACCGTCATGAGCCAGTGTCAAGAAAACTAAAACTTCGAGTCATTCTGACGCCGGCAGACCGTCAAGTCGAGATTCGCTTACCGTAGGAGACCGGCAGACCGGCGCCGCAAGTAGCCCGCTCCCCCGCTCCCCCGTTCGGCCGGCTCTGCAGTAAGGCGACCTCCGACAGGCCGCGCCCTCTTACGGCTTCGGCTCTCGCGGAGAGGCATGAGCGCTGAGCGCGCGGAACGCATGGGACTGGGTGTTAGCCATCGCGCGGGTCAGTGTTCGCTTCCAGGAGAGCGCACCTTACTCGCAACGCGCGTTGATTGTGCTAGATTTTATCCATCAGACATCGCCCCCCTCTGAGCCTCGGCTCAAGGGGGCGATTTTCATTGTGCGACAAACTGTGCAGCGTGGAGTATACGAAGGAATTCAAAGAGCGCGACGAGCTGCTTCAACAACTCGAAGACCGTGGCCTCGCCGTTCCTGACCGCGATGCAGCCCTGAACTTCCTCACCCGCGTTGGCTACTTCCGCTCCGGCGCGTACAGATACGTCTTCCGTCGCCTGCTCCCGGCGGACCAGATTAACGAACGGCTGCACCAGTACCGCTCGGACGATTACATCCCTGACGCGAGCATTGAGCACGTCATGAAGTTAGAAGCATTCGACTTCAAGCTGGCTCGGATCTGCCAGGAAGGCCTGCTGGAATTCGAAGTCCGGTTGAGGGCAGCTATCGCCCACACGCTGGCTTCGAAGGACGTTGCAGCTCATGCCTCTAAGCAATTTCTTGATCCGCAAAGCTGCGATAGGCCCGCGGGTGAGAAAACGAAGTTTGAAGCATGGTCTAAGACGTGGAGGGAAGCTGTAGCGTCCGCTGCGGAGGATGAAGACTTCCTTAAGCACCACCTGTTGAAGTATCCAGAGCAGGATGTGCCCATCTGGGCCGTCACCGAAGTTTTGAGCTTCGGAAGTCTTCCGTTCCTCTATGAACTCATGCAGACCCCGGACGCGCGTGAGGTGGCCCGGATGTTCGGGTTTAACCACCCCAGCCGTTTCGGCGCTGTGGTGCGTATGATGGTGGACTTTCGCAACGCATGTGCACACGGATCGCGGCTCTTCAACCGAGCTTTCAAAAGATCACTTTCCCTGGGCAAGCACGACACCGCGGGAACGCTGCTAGAGCACTTGCTCGAGCCCGGCTTCACGAGAACCCCCAAAGCAAACCGCAGGCTCTAAATTTACGCGGCCGTTTTGGCGTACATGCTCGGATCTCACACGAGTGGCACCAACTGGCACCTGACCTTCAAGACACAAGTAAAAAAGCTCGATCTCAAACTTCAAGCGCCGGACGGCTTCGAACTCCTGTCGCCCGACTTGAGCATGGGCTTTCCCGTGGAATGGTCTGATTTAGACCTGTGGAAGCCGACCCGCTAAAGCTGTTCTACGTGTGGACCTCGTCAGCAAGCACAGTCAATCCCTGCCTTTAGGTTGACGGAATATCCACTATCGGCGCTTTGGGGTGCGCGGGGGAGATTTCGAAAAGGGCTTCTTTTAGCTGCCGACAAGGTTTCAGTCCGATGCGCGGGAAGCTCACCGCGGACCGCTGAGTTCTGGCGGGCTCCCGAGCTGCTGCAGAAGTTGTCCAGCCAAAACACCGCTGCTGCTTAACGGCTGCCCATACCTTCTCCTCTGCTGCTGTGCCTGGTCAAACTGACAGGAATCTACGGGCCGAAATATTCAAAATACCGGCACCATGGAGGCAAGTAATTCGTGAATGGTTGCGGGAGTATTCGCAGGCGGGCAGGGCGTTGGTATCGTGAGGAGGCCGTGCCAGCGGCCCTGATCGTGCCAAGGAGTATGACGTTTGTCCGAGGATCGTGTGTCGTACGGCTTTCCCCTTCCCGCTGGCGAGGGATGCCCTACCGGGACCTTCAGGCTGTCGATGAGTACCGGCCTGACTGAGTGGTCCGAGGGCATGTACCTCATCCACGGATATACCAAGGGTGAGGTCGTGCCCACTGTAGAGCTCGTTCTCTCCCACAAGCACCCGCAGGACCGGGACGCGGCACGCCAACTCATTCAAACCCTCACCCGTGAGGGCGGCCAAGGTTCGAACTTTCACAGGATCTTGGACAGCAAGGGCCATGAACACCGCGTCCTGACCGTCGCAGAGGCGGACCGGGACGAAACCGGGAAAGTTTCGGCCATTCATGGTCTGACCATCGACCTGACCCGCGCGATCGCCGTCGAGAGCGGACGTGCCGCCGCGGAGGCCCTTGTCAACGCCTACGCCACCCGCGGCATTATCGAACAAGCCAAAGGCATCATCATGGGTTACTTCAACGTCAGCCCCAGCGAGGCCTTCGACCGGCTCGCCGAACAAAGCCAAAACACCAACATCAAAGTCGCAATCCTCGCCGCCCAACTGGTGGCGGCGGCCGAGGAGCTCTGCATCCACGAAGTACTGGGCCAATGGCCGACCCCGCGAGCAGCGCGACAGGGCCGTGGGAGACCCACCACCCCGCTTGAACCAGGGCTCTAGCCGAGGGCAACCGGGCAGGAGATCGGTTGTGATCGGCGCGCACACTCTCAGCCCTTCTCTTTTACAGGCCGGCGAGGAGAGTTCGGGCGGACTCGAGGTAGGCCGGCCCTGCTCCTTCTGCTCCGAGGGCAGATTGAATGGCATAGCCCTGTATCAGTCCCATGACGGCGGGGGCGAGGCGGCGCGCCTGTGAGGCAGCATCCTCCGGAGGGTGGGATGTACGCAGCCATGCCTCGAGATAGTGTTCGATGCGGCTGCGGATTTGGGCGAGAATGTCCCTTGCGACCGCGCCTAACTTGTCGTTCCGGACGGCCTCACCCCACACCTGCACCGCGACGCCCGGAAAGAAGTCCATCTGCATCAGACTGGACATGAGCGCCACCACTGCCTCCGCAGGCGGCGGGACCGAATCATGGCCGGTTAGTTGTTCGAGGGCCTCCATGCGTTCTTCGAAGACCCGTCGGCCGGCGTCGACAATCAGTTCCTCTTTACTGCGGTAATAAACGTAGACAGCACCGGCCGAGAGGCCGGCTTCGGCGATGATGTCCCCCATCGAGACGTTCGACAGGCCCTTCTCCGCCACGCATGCCAAGGCGGCCTGCTGGATGCGCTCCCGCATTGCGACCCTGTGCTCGGCACTTACTTTCGGCATAGCACCCACCATAGCGGAAAGAAAACGAATGCTCGTTCTTGACCGTGGGACACGAACGCGCGACTATAAAGAACGAACGTTCTTTTTCCCGCTTTCCGAAAGGACCAGCATGTCCACGACAGCTGAACGCGCCAAGGTTCCGGCACGGACACCCGATCCAACAACGGGTCCCCACACGCCGTGGCCGCATGCCCTGCGCACAGCCTTGCTCGCAGCGGTTGCTGTCTGCATAGTTTTGTTGGCTTTCGCGTGGCCGAGTGTCACGGCGAAGGTTCAGAACCTGCCTGTCGCCGCCGTTGGCAGTCCAGAGCAGGTCTCCCAAATCATCTCGAACGCTCCGGCAGGGGCATTGGATGTGCGCACGGCTTCGAGCCGCGACGAGGCAGTTGCGCTCATCAAGCACCGGCAGGTCTACGGTGCCATCGTTCTCGGCACCTCGCCCGAGATCCTTATCGCCAGCGCCGGAAGTCCTGTCGCATCGCAGGCCCTGACCCAAATGGCCGCCCAGATGCAGTCGCAGATCCAGGCCCAGGTCATTACCAAACTCCAGGCTGCACTGGCCCAAGCCGCACAGGCCGCGCAGGCGGCTGCGAAAGGACAAACACCCGTGAACGGGCAACCGGCCCAGACCCAGCAGGGCGCCCAGGCCGCCGCGATCCCCCAGGTGGCCGTGACCGACGTCGTGCCCCTCTCCCCTGACGACGCCCGCGGCACCGGACTCGCCGTCGCCGGTCTGCCACTCGCTATGGGCGGCATGATCGGCGGCGTGCTCATCTCACTGCTCGTCTCAGGCACATGGCGCCGGCTCGGAGCGATCCTCACCTACGGCGCCACCGCAGGGCTCGCACTTGCCGGCATCCTGCAGGACTGGTTCCACACCCTCCAAGGCAGCTTCTGGGCCAACGCGGGTGCCATCGGGCTGGGAATTGTCGCTACAGCGGCGATCATCGTCGGCCTGAACGCGCTTATCGGGAAGGCCGGCATCGCGGTGGGCGCGGTCATCACCCTATTCATCGGCAACCCGCTCTCCTCCCTGACCCAGCCCAAAGAGTTCCTCCCCGCACCATGGGGAGATGTGGGCCAGTGGCTGGTCCCGGGCGCCACCGGGACGCTGCTGCGCGATCTCTCCTACTTCCCCGACACATCCACAGCCTTCCCGTGGCTCGTGCTAACCGGATGGGCCGTAGCCGGGGCAGCCCTCATCGCTTTCGGCCACTTCCGAAACGCCCCCGCCATCGCGGACATCTAACACGCTGACTCCGCGCGCCATTCGGGATCAATCCGTGTGGGCGAATACTAGAGAAAGGATTAACAAAGGTTGCGCTCTCCAAGTGATAAGGCATGGCGTTTGCCCGTGAAGCGAGAATTCTCATTGTGCGGCAATCGCGCCGGGCACGACCTGGTCCCCACGGCTGCGGCCAAGGCAGACGGCAAACATGTCTGACGCATTTATTCGTCCCCTTGATTCCCTGCGTGCGACGGATATTCCCCTGGCGGGTGGCAAAGGCGCGAACCTCGGGGAGCTCGTGCGGGGAGGGTTTCGTGTCCCTCCGGGCTTTGTCGTCACGACATCCGCCTACGCCGCGATGGCCGGACGCGCGGGACTCGGCAGGCTGGTCGAGAAGGCTGTCGGTGAGGGAATGTCCACCGGCGATTCGTCCGGTCAGCTGCGCGCGGCCGTTCAGGGTATTGGTGTACCGGAGGAGGTCCGGGAGGCGGTCGCGCGTGCCTACGATGAGCTCGGCGGCGGTCCCGTTGCCGTCCGCTCAAGCGCGACCGCCGAAGACCTCGAAGGTGCCGCTTTTGCCGGTCAGCAGGACACCTTCCTCAATGTTGTCGGCCTGGATGCTGTCCTTGATGCGTTGGTCGGCTGCTGGGCATCACTGTGGACAGACCGGGCGGTCGCCTACCGTGAGCGGGCAGGAGTCGACCAGGCTGGCGTGAGCATTGCCGTCGTCGTGCAGCGGCTCGTTCCGGCCGAAACCGCAGGTGTGCTCTTCACGGCGGACCCGGTGACAGGCGAACGCGGCCACGTCTTCGTTGACGCTGCCGCAGGGCTCGGAGAAGCCGTCGTCTCAGGTATGGTCACACCGGAACACTGGGTCCTGGGAGCCGGCGGCAAGGTCCTAGAGCACCTCTCCGGCGGCGGAGAAGCCGTGGTGCGTCCTGCCCTCCCCGGCGGGACTGTTGTCGAGCATCCACCTTCAGGGGCCGAGGACGCCCCGCCGCTCCTGATGCCCGCCCAGCTCGCTGAACTGGCCAGTCTCGCACGCTCGGCCGAAGAGTATTTCGGGCGGCCGCAAGACATCGAGTGGGCCATCTCAGAGAACGTCGTGTGGCTCGTTCAATCCCGCCCACTGACAGGTTTGCCGCCCCAGCCGCCGCACCTGAACCGCATCCAACGCAAGGTCACAGGCCCCCTCTTCCTCGAGATGTTCCAGACGCGGCCGTATCCACTGGACGTCACCGGGTGGCTCCGTCCAGGAATTTTGGAGATGCTCCGCCGGATGACCGGCAGCATCGGCGTCGTCTTCCCCGATGAGTCGGAACTCCTGCCCCAGGAAGACGGCGTCGTCGTCCAACTGGTGCCGCCCCTCCCCCGGCCCACGCTGCGCATCCTCACCGCCCCGGCTTCTGTCCTGGCCCGCGCCCGCCGCTACGACGCCCGACACTGGACAGAAGACCCCCGGCTGGACGCATTCCTCGCCGAAATTCGAAGGCTTAACGCCATCGTCCTGGATGATCTCGCCTGGTCAGAGGTAACAGGCGCCGCGGAAGACGCCCTCGCCGCGCTGGCCATTGTTGCCGATCTGCGGGTCTCCTATCTGCCAAGTGCTTTCCTCCCACAAGTCTCGTTACGGCTATCCCTCATGCTGCTCGGCCGCCGGAACCTCGGGCCGGCCCTCGTCGCCGGCGCCCCGACGCGAACGAACGCTGCCAACAAAGCGCTCGAAGCCCTCGCCCGGCAGGCAACCTCGGACCCGGAACTGTCCCGCGCCCTCGTCGACGAACCACCCCTGTCCGTCCTCCACCGAGTCAGGACCGAAGACCGGTTTACCGTGTTCCGGGCAGAGCTTGAGGCGTTCCTCGCCGAATACGGCCATCGCGAGACCATAAGCGTCGCCATCGCAAGTGCACCCACCTGGCGAGATGCTCCTGAAACCGTCCTCGGCATCGTCCGAACGCTCTTGAGCAAAGGCCCCACCGAAACGACCGACCGGACTGCCGACGCTCTTACGGAGCTGTGCGGGCACCCTCTCGTCCGTGCCATCACCCCGCTGCGGCGCATGTTGACCGATACTGTCGAACGGGCCCGTGCCGGACTGGCCTTCCGTGAAGACACGCATTTCTACGCGACCATGGTCCTCCCACCCCTGCGCCGCGCGTTTGTGGACCTTGGCCGGCGCCTCACTCACGGCGGCGTGCTCGACACCCCCGACGACGTCTGGCACCTCACTTACGCCGAGCTCGCCGCAGTCACAGACGAGGATGGGGCTCTGCCTGCCTGGGTCCGCGACACATACCGGCCGCTCGTCCAGGCTCGCAAGGAAGAACGCCACCGCCTCGAACCTTTTCCGCTGCTCGACCCACAGCTTCTACTCGAAGACCGACCTGCAACGGAAGGCGCCCTTGTATCCGGAACCGCAACCAGCCGCGGACGAGTGTCAGGCCCAGTTCGCGTGATCCACGGGCCCAACGAATTCGGCCAATTGGCCGCCGGCGAGATTCTCGTCTGTCCCTACACCAACCCCTCGTGGACACCCCTGTTCCAGCGCGCCGCCGCTGTGGTGGTCGACACAGGCGGGCCTGGATCGCACGCCGCCATCGTCGCACGCGAGTATGGCATCCCCGCCGTCATGGGAACCGGGAGGGGCACCTCAGTCCTCAGCAACGGGCAACACGTCCTCGTCGACGGCTCGGCTGGCGCTGTATTCCGCGGAGAAACAGCGTGAATCACGCAGCAACCGTCGGCTCGATGCCGGACCCGCGCTACTGCGACACCCGCTTCTTCTTCAACCCCAATCAGCTGGACGACGAGTTCCCGGACGGCGTCGTCAACGACGGTCGTAATGCCGCTGCTCAGCGAGCAAGACCAAAGTCCTAACAGACTGCCAGACTGCAGCGGCGGTCCCTAGCTGGTTCCCTGACGCTTGGCTACACCCCGTTGACTGACATAACCCATAGGTTGACGAAATCTTCATTATCGGCTCTTTTGGAGCCCGTGGATCTGTCGGATCCGGGGAGTCGATTAAGACAAACAAAAGGTGGATAAATCGTTCCTCCGCCATGGTCGGCGCGCGTTCGACGGTGTGGCGGCGGGCTGGTCGTGGTTTAACCCTCAGAAGCGTCGCGGTCGCTGAACTCGTCATCGGGTTGGTAGTGGTGGAACTCCGTTTCCTGGTCCAACTTCGCCGTCGCGGACGACTTCCCGGTCCATTCGGTGCTGATTTTAGCTGTCGAGCACCTGCAGATCCTCATCCGGCATTTCGCTTAGGTTTCAGCTTTGGCTTCCTTGCCTGAGCGGCGGTGAGGAGCCCGAGGGAAAGAGCCCCTGTCCGGGGCGTACTCTTGGGTTCATTCCCGGCTACAGCCGGGAGTGAACCCAAGACCTCAACCGTGAATCAGCACATACCCGCGCCGCTTACTCTCTTGAAATGAGTAGCGAAGCTCTCGCTGAACTTGCTCTTGGAGGTAGCCAGGAACCTGGCAGCCCCCTCCATTGCCGGGGCCGTAACCCTGGGGCTGCGCTGGTGGGCACCGAAGCTCCGGGGGTACTCCTCGATGGACTTCGACGCAGAGCTCGTGTTCGTGACCCGTGCGGCATCGGAAAATAGTCCGCACGCTTTGTTCCTGCTTCATGAATAGTCCCCTTCATCCTTTGGCGGCAGCACGATGCTTCCGTTTAGGAAGCTATTTGCAGGGTCTGACAAATAGTGCCGGGTGCAGGCCGGCAGTGCGGAACGGGACGGCTCTCTAAGCATTTACTTAAATGACATAAGTTATCGGCGCTTCGGTCGTGTGATTCGGGGTGTGATTTGCCCGTTTTTAGCGAACAGAAGTCCTGAAAGCAGTTGCAGGAGCCCGCGGAGGTCTCAAGGCACAAGATTCCATCCGGGTGTCCGAACCGGAGCTGGACCGACCCGCGGGACATCCTCGGCGCGAAGCTCGTTGCCCACATCGGCTCGGTGAAGGAGACTCGGGCCGTGCGCCAGCGGGCCGACGGCGAACGGAAACCGTCAGCCGAGGTCATGACCCGGCTGCGCCATGCCTACCGCGTGGCGGCATTGCTGGCCGAGCGGGACTCTAGGTCCGTGGTTCAGGCGTGGTTCCAGGGCATGAAACCCTAGCCGGGCGACGTCCCGCCGGCCCGCCTGTTGCGCGAAGGCCAAGTCGAGGACGCAGCGCAGGCCCCGGGAGTGGCTTGACGCCCGCACAGCGACGTTAGCCAAAACTGACCGGCAACTACTGCTCCGTGACAGACTCCCGGTCCATCGCTGTCCTTCATCCGCACTTCATCGGCATGGCACACAGCTTCGGAATACTGGACCTTGGCGCGGCAGCCTTGAAGGATGCCCGGCCACCCGAACTGACCGAGTTCGCGTGTGCGGGGCGCGCCCAACACGAGGCCCCAGCTGAGGGCGCGGGGCAGGAGTTCGGAGACGCCGTCGCGAAGGTAGGTTGCCGCATCCCGGCCGGACCACGACGTTGCCTAGGATTTCCAGGGCTGCCAGTGCCTCTCGTACTGCGGAACGGCCTACGCCAAGCGAGCGGCGAGTGTCCGCTCGGCAGGGAGCCTGACGCAAGCGAATGTCACCGCTGGTGAAGAGGGCCAGCAGGCGCTGAGCTACTTGGGGCACCACTGAGCCCTGCTCTAGGGAGAGGCACGCAGGTCAGGGCCCAAATGACAGTCCAGGCCAGGGCTGCAACAGCGAGGACCTGAACGGAACGGATGCTGGCGCGGCCGAGGCCGTCGGACCACATTGCCGGAAACCTGGCGTCAGTATCGGGCGTACACGTTCAATCCCTTCGCTCGTCGGCTGGGAGTTCACTGAGATTTTCCCTTCACCGCCTCCACCCGCCCGTGACCTGTGGAAGGCTGTGTTGGTGGGGCCTCCTACTAGTGCGCCACCGTGCCGTTACCACCCATTTGAGAGGATCACTATGCCCGTACGAAACGAAGCCTGGCCTGAAGGAACACCGAACTGGATCGACGCCCAGGTGGACGATGTTGAGGCCGCCGCGAGCTTTTACTCCACCTTGTTCGGCTGGGACATTCAGGACGCCGGACCCGGCGCTGGCGGCTACCACATGGCCTTTCTCGACGGATCCGTCGTGGCCGGAATCGGCCCAAAACCAGAGAACGCCGGTCCCATGCCTTCGGTGTGGAGCACATACATCGCTGTTGACGACGCCGATGCCACCGCAGCGAAAATCACCGAAGCCGGCGGATCGCTGATGATGCCGCCATTCGACGTCATGGAACAAGGCCGGATGACCGTGGCCTTCGACTCCGCCGGCGCCGCATTCGGGCTCTGGCAGGCCAAGGCGCACCACGGCATCGCCCGCCACGGCGAACACGGATCCGTCAGCTGGAATGAGCTGCACACTCGCGACTACCAGCGGTCCCGGGACTTCTACGCGCAGGTCTTCGGCTACACCTACACCGACCTCGAGGGCGGGGACGAATTCACCTACGCCACCATCGAACGCGCCGCAGACTCTCAGACCGTCGGCGGCATCAGCCACGACACCTCCCTGGCCGAGGGAATGCCCAACTACTGGCTGACCTGGTTCGCCGTCGCCGACCCGGACGCCACCATCGAGCAAGCCACCGGACTCGGAGCCGGCGTCCTGTTCCCCGCCACCGACAGCCCTTTCGGCCGAATGGCCGTCCTCCAAGGAGCCCAGGGCGAAGTCTTCGGCATAATCCAACCACCCGTCACCCAGCCCACGGATAGTGACCAGGCCTGAGACGCTGGTGGGTAGCCGGTATCCATCCTGCCGGCTACCCTCCGAGGTCCCTGAGGCGAACAAACAACGGCTTTACAGGTGAGGGGCTGGCGGGCCCGGCCAGCGAACCGGAAAGGGTCCCTGCACGCCAGCGAACGGACTGCTGGCGGGAAGGCCCTGCCTTGCTTACAGTTGGCGGCTGCTTTTCGGGCTCAGCCAAAAACGTTCACACTGCTACTAGTTGAAAGGTAAAAATGGCCCACGCCGAAAGTGAGATCACTATCCGCCGCTCACCACAGGATGTCTACGCCTTCCTCGCGGACGGATTGCACAACCCGCAGTGGCGCCGGGGAGTTCAGTCGGTTGCCTTGACAGGTGGAACTCCCGGGGCCTTGGGCGCGGTCTACAGCCAGACACTCACAGGACCGGGCGGCCGTCCGATCGCTGGCGACTACACGATCACCGCCTCCGACCCCGGGAAATGCCTGGGCTTCCAAGTCATCGCCGGTCCGGCGCGCCCCACCGGTGAGTACCAGCTGACCGAAGCGGCCACCGGGACCGTTGTCCGTTTCACACTGGACCTGCAGCCTAAAGGCCTGATGAAACTCGTTGAACCAGTGATTAAGCGGACCATGCGGGCCGAGGTCGACCAACTAGACAACCTCAAGAACATCTTGGAAACGACATAATTGAGTTCATCGGGATAACCACACCACGCGAGGTAGGAATCAGGTGGGTGCGGCTAATTCTTTACGCCCCGGACGTAACGCTCAGAAGGGCAGCCCCGCCACGTGCAACGGGAAATGCGGCCGCACTTTGCCTGCGGCCGAGTACCGCGCTGGCGCCCCCGCCTTCGGCGACGAAGGGCCCCCGCCTTCGGCGACGAAGGGCCCTCACTTGCGGCCCTCGCCAAACAGCACACCGGGCTACCGGTCATCGCCAACGGCAACCTGGACGAACCGGAAGCAGGCCGCAGCAACGAAAAGCCTCGAAGAACTCGACGGAAGCGTGTTCGCACCCCTCGCGGACGTCAAGGACTGGGAACTTGAACCCACCGCCTAGGCCGCGGGCGCATCAGCTTCTCACAAGGAGCGAAACGATGACACTTCTTCCCACACAGACAGCCCCCGACCTTGGCCTGGAACTGGTCGGCGGAGGAACCACCGACGACTTGAACCTGGGCACCGGGGCGGACGGCCACTTCACCCTGGTGGTTTTTTACCGGGGCCTGCACTGCCCCATCTGCCGCAAGCAACTGGCCGAGATCGACAAACGGATCGAAGACCTGCAGGCCGCGGGCATCGGCCGAACCGTCGCCGTCAGCATGGAAACAGCCGAGCGGAGCACCCGCGTCATGAACGATTGGCACCTGGCCAATCTCCCCGTCGCCTACGGACTCAGCGAGACCGCCGCACGGTCATGGGGTTTGAACCTGTCCCGGGCGATCAAGGACGGCGAGCCGGACCTCTTCAACGAACCGGGCATCTTCATCCTCGATGACGACGGAACGCTGTTCTGGTCCAGCACCGCCACCATGCCCTTTGGCCGCCCGTCGCTGGACGACATCATGGCCGGAGTCCGTTACGCCCATGACCACGACTACCCCGCCCGCGGAGCAGCATAGGCTCCGCAGCCACGCTTGCACTCTCCCCCGGCCCTTACGCCTTCGGCTGTCCGCTGCGAAGGCGTACGGGCCGAACCCACCAACGAAAGGTCAGCCTGTATGAAGAAGCCTGCAGTCATTGTTTTCGACGTGAACGAGACCATTTCGGACATGTCCCCCATGGCCCAACGCTTTGCCGACGTCGGGGCAGCTGAGCACATGGCCAAGCTCTGGTTCGCAACCCTGCTTCGGGACGGGTTCGCCCTCACCGCCGCCGGCGACAACGGGTCGTTCGCTGACATCGGAGCCGAAGTCCTCCGCGGCATGCTCACCGGAATGAAGCTGAACCGGGACACCGAGAGCGCCGTCGAGCACGTCATGACCGGCTTTTCAGGTCTCGGCCTGCACCCGGATGTGGTCGAGGGTGTTCAAGCCCTGCACGATGCAGGCTACCGGCTCGTCACGCTGTCCAACGGCTCCACCCAGCTCGCCGAAACACTTTTCACCACCGCCGGCATCAGGGACAAGTTCGAGAAGCTGCTCTCCGTCGAAGACGCCGCGATCTGGAAGCCCGACAGAACGTCCTACGAATACGCCGCTACCATCTGCGGCGTCAACGCGGCGGAGATGATCCTGACCTCTGTCCATCCGTGGGACATCCACGGCGCCGCCCGCGCCGGCCTCTCAACGGCCTGGATCAACCGTGAAGGGGCCCAGTATCCCCAGTACTTCCAGGCGCCTGACCACACGGTGGCCAATCTACCCCACCTCCTCGACGCCCTGGCCACCGAAGGCTAACCCGCGCAGCCGCCAGGAAATCGTCCTCTGCTGACGAAGGGTTCGCTTGGGCGTAGCCCGTCCTCGTGGCCGGCATCGTTACCCGTGCCCGTTGGGATGGGTCTACCGCTGTCTCGGTGCGGTGAGCTCTTTAGTGAGCTGCGGGCTTTACGCGAAGGGCGTCCTTGAGATCCTCCAGAGAGGGTAAACCTGCCAATCCGGCGCTTGTTCCGCAGAGCCTGCATGTTAGGGCCGGTGGCGTCAGGGCAGGGAACAGATCCTGCCCCCCCAGCATGAACGAGGGCGAACCGTGGAAGTGTAGCGACTTGGCTTGTTTCAGTGTGCTCATGCACCACACGCATGTCTCCAGCAGCGTCTTCAGCAGCCAATGCCCGACGGAACAGGTCCAGAGCCGGAGTACTGTTTGGGGAGTCAGAGATGATCAGCAAACGTCATCCATGGTCTCTAGTATCAGGCCCGCAGGCGGGTGCTCTTGGAGGCTCCAGCCTTCCTCGCGCCCACTGTGGGGGGAGCGTGGCCTGACGCCGCTAGTCGTTCCGGCGCCAGATGGGACCGTCTCTGGGTGGAGTGCGGCCACGGCGATCGATTGAGGGGCTCTGGTGGGTCCGTAAACCGGGTTGGAGGCAGCTTCATGCCCAAAATTCGTCGGCGCTGGCTGTATCGGTGAAGTATTCCCGGCCCTCTATTACCTTGCCATCCCGCAGCACGAAAGCGATAACTGTTGCGGCGTCCAGGGTCTTTCCGTTGTTGTGGGCGTGACTTTGCTGGATCCCGACCGTGTGCTCTTCGCCTCCCACGATGTCTTGGACGGTCGCCTGGAAGGTCCCTTGTGACCGGCTTCCGAGTTCCCCAAAGTAGGCCAGAACGGCGTCCCGTCCTTCCTTCTTTCCGGACAAGACGCCAGTGCCTGCCGCATACCAGACGGCATCATCAGCAAAGAGTTCGGCGAGGGTATTCATGTCTCCGGCGTTGAAGGCATCGTAGCCGCGACGGATGAGTTCTGTGTTTTCCTGAGCACCCATTTCAGGCACCCTCCATCAGTATTTGTAAAAAGGGATCATTTATTGCCAGGCCCGCTGCTGGCCTGTTGAGGACGGCCATGGCCGACGTTTGTGCGGAGCTTCGGTGGGTTTTCCGTTGCAGTTGGCAGTAAGTACTGCGCTTTACATACGGGGCATCAGGCCGAGTTGCCCCATCATTGAAGCGACATCGGGGTGGGCGCGGAACGAGACGATCTTTCCGTCCTTGACCGAGGCGAAGTAGGTTCCCGTGCCGACCACTGACTTGCCCGTTGCCGGAATCTCCTGGTCACCCATGCGCAAGGGACCGGTGTTGGTGCCAGTGAATTCCACTTCAGCGGCCACGTCGTTGTCACTGACTACCCGGCTGGTGGTCTTGACATGCATGTCGGGAAAGGCCGAGAACCACGCGTCCATGTAGGACTGGACCTGGTCCCGTGTCCGGAAGGGCTCGGGGGCCATTACATCCGAAAAGGTGAACTCGTCAGCCAGGAGGCCAGCGAATCCGGCCGAATCGTGCTGGTCCCAGGCCGCCATCCCGCGGTCGTCAAGCTGCTCGACTTCAGCGCGTGACATCACACATCTCCTTCTTGAAATTGTCCTGACGCGGATGATGGTAGCCCTGCCGGAGCAAGAATCAATAGGCCGTTGGACCCGAATACCTGGACCACCGCGCTCGAGGGACCCGGCCCCGGCTTTCTTCATCCAAAGGTGTTCATGGTCACCCCTGAGCTTCGCCCCGCGGGATCTCCTTTTTCCAGGGAACCAGAACTGGTGGTGCCGGCGACGGCCTCGTCGTTGTCTGATGTTTGGGCTGTGGAGCAAGTGAAATTGCGGCGTGTCCGCGGCTGCCCTGTGGAGGCGGTCGCGGACACGCGTGGCACTATCTCTGCCCGCTGTTACATCCCGGGGATTTGTTGGGCCTCGTGGACCTCGATCTCGCAGCCGCCGGGCATGGTCAAGTGCGGGTGGATCTTGGCGAGTTCCACGGCCGCTTCAAGACTGTCGGCTTCGATGATGCTGTATCCGGCGACCTCGCGCTGGCTCGGCGCCGTGGCTCCGCCAGGGGATACACGGACGCCGTTGGCCAGAGGCGTTCCGAAGTCGATCAGACCGTTGCCGACCTTGCCGGCCCAGACGTTCCACTGTTCCATGACCGCTGCCATGTCCTCCGGTGCGGGTGGCGCGGCCTCTGCGGGGGTCATCGGGGCGTGGTAGATAAAGACGAACTTGGACATAGTTGTTCCTGCTTTCCTGGAGTGTGTTTGAGGGGTAGCGGATGGAAAAATTCAGACGGTGATGCTTCGGCCGGTGAACGCGATCAGGCGCTCCAGGCTGCTGGCGGTTTCCTCGACCGGCCGGGCAGCGGCGAAGCTGCCGCTGGCCCGGACCTGATCAGAGATGGTCAGCACGGCCAGGGCCTCAACGTGGTCGGTGACAACATCGGAGACGACAAGGTCCTGGCCGGTGGCCTTAGCGAAGTCCCAGGCATGCACGAGCAGCTCGAGATTGACGATCCCGGCAACGACTGTGGCCGGCAATTGCGCGAAGCCCATGTCGATGTTGCCTTCAACGCCGCGGCGGCTGAACGCCTCCAGGGTGGCCTGCGCGAGTCCGGCGATGCGCACTTCCGGGCCTGCCCCGGCGTCGTCCTTCACGTCTGCGCCCAAGGCACCGCCGATCTGCTTCAGTGAACCGGCCAGGTGCTCCAGCAGTTCGTGGGCCGTGAAGTTTTCGCACGGAGTGGCTTTGTCCCGGTCTTCCGGTGTGAGCTTGCGCAGCACGCCAAGGAGCACGGCGAGGGATGCCTCAGCACAACTAATGTGATCGATCGGGTCGGGGGCCGCTGACCACTCGTCCGGACCGGCGCCGGCCGGCGACGAAGTTTCGGCGACCAGCCGGTCCAGATAATGGTTCCAGCCCTCGGCATGTGCTGCGGCCTGTTCCGCGTTCAGCCCGTCGTGGACCAAACGGAGCATGGTCCCATCAGCGTCGGGCTCCAACGTGATGGTCACGGTGGACGCGCCCGGCGCCAGGTCCATACCGGACTCCCACCCCCAGGTGAAGACGACCCGCTTTCCCGGTTCGATCTCCTGGAACGTACCGGCCGCGTGATGGCCGGGAGTGACGGTCCAGCGGTATTCGCCGCCAATCCGCAGGTCAACCCGGGCCGCCACCGTCTGCCAGCGGCGCAGCCGTTCCGGCTCGGTGATGAGTGCAAAGGCCTCGTCCGGGCCAACGGGCAGGTGGATGGTCTTATCGAACGTCATGAGAGTGGTCCTTGTCTTGAGGCGAAAAATCGGAATTGGCCGAAATGTGTTCCGGGAGCCCGGGACGCAGTGCGGCAAGCGCCGCCGCGTCTGATGCCAGCAGATCCAGTTCGGAGGTCCAGAACTGCTCAACGAGTTCACGGAGCCGGCCCATGCCCCCCGGGTCGAGCCTGTAGTACCGGTTCCGGCCCTCTTTGCGCGCAGATACCAGTCCGGCCTGCTCCAATAACAGCAGATGCTGGGAAACCGCGGAGCGGCTCACCGTGAAATGGGCGGCCAACTCCCCCACCGCCTGTTCGTGACTCGCAAGCAGATGCAGCAGGCGTCGCCGGTTCGGCTCCGCTGCTATCTCCAAGGCATCCAACACAAGAAATACGTTAGCGAACACTAACCTATTTCGCAAGGCGCTTCTGGCGCATTTGCTCCAGCCCGTATTGCCTTTGTGGTCGGATCTCGTACGAGTGGCGCCAAACTGGCAACTGACCGTCAAGACACCAGTGAAAAATTCGACTTCAGGATTGAAGCCCCCCAACGCTTCCAATCTCGAGTTCAATGGTCTGACTTAGGCAGGAACCCTGAAGTTGTTCCACATATACCTGTCCTCGTCATGCACAAGGCTGTTCACACGCGAAGGCCGCTGACAGTAGCTCTGCGAATAATTGACCAGTGTCTACATGTCGGTGACCGTGGGAGTTCCCGCGGCCTCCAATAGCCTTAGGAGATGCTTTGGCGAAGTTTCTAGTGACTTATCACGGACCAGGCCACCCGGACGCGGCAGGAATGGAAAGCGCGCGCAAAGACTTCATGGCATGGCTGGGGAATGCCGGATCGGCCGTTGCAGATCCAGGCGCACCCGTGGCCTATACGGACCAGATCTCCGCAGGGGCACCCTCTCCCGCTGCTGAGATTGTTGGCTACTCCGTCATGAAAGCCGATTCAATCGAGGCCATGCAGGAACTGCTGGCCAGCCATCCTTCGTGGCCAGGGACGGAACTCTGCAGATCAACCATGCCATGGCCCGCGCATTCCCCTCACGTGTCCCGCGTTCTAGCTAGGTACCGCGGAACTTCCGTGCCTATGGGGTCTTTGAGGCAGTCACAGCAGCGCTGGTGAGAGGAGCGTTTCGTCGTGCGAGAAGCTGCCAAAAAATCATGCCGGCGGTAATCCACAGGATGGGTACATATACGGCCAGAATGAACCAGGACCAGTTGCTGGCGGTGTCAATCAGGTGGCCGCTAATTCCTGCGACGGTGGCGGATGCCAGATCTGCGGTCCCAATGATCGCCGTTGCCCAGACGAGGACTCTGGCCACGCCCGGCCCGCGACGGAGTGCCGCGATCGAGATCAGCGCCAGTACGGCCGTGATCAGGTCTCCGAATGCGATCGTCTGCAGCGTCCCGCTGGTCGCGTTCAGGCCTCCGACAGCGGCTGCGCTGAAGATCTGCAGTGCTACGTAGCGGAAGGCATGGAACCAGAGCAATGTCGTGAGCGCCACGGTGAGCGGTTTCCGGTTGAGGGCGGGAGCGAGGTACCAGACCGCGATCATGGCGAACGCAACAAGCGAGAGTATCGAGGCGATGAGGTTGGCGGTGAGAAGGTCCATCGGCGTCAGCCCACCAGCCATGTCATGGCGCTCTCTCGGGTCCTGAACCATTGGGTGGGAAATTGGGCCGCAGGGCCATCGAAGATAGGGGCAGCCCCGGATTCCGCTGTAGGTCCGGGGTATCCCTCGGGCATCACGAAAGCGAATTTGTGCACGCCAGCGTTGTTGTAACGCGGGATGACCCTTGCATCCCGCCAGGACATCGCGGACTCCTGGTCTTCAAACCCGTGCCGAAAGGCTGTGGCATCGATCAGGATCGCGGATATCTCTGCTGCCTCGGCTTCTGCCGCGAGCATCATCAGGCCGGTCATCCAGTCCTCGTCAGACATGGCAGCACTTGTTGGCAGCCACGTCAGCTCCAGGACGGCGGACTCTGCCTGCCTGAGAACAAATCCAAATCTGTAACGGGCCAGTTCTTCGGGGGCGATGATTTCAGTATTCACGCTTTCGAAGTTATCGGCCGTGCGTCCCCGGCACTAGCGTCCAATCGGACAACCCTGGGGCGTAATCGGACGCGATGTTGTTTTACCGTTGGCGGTTTCCCGGGCAGTGGTTCAATGATGAGATGGTTCGTGTAGTTGTAATCGCGCCAGTAGAGACAGCCTCAATCACTATGACGGGACTGTTCGATGTCATCGGAAAAGCCGACAGGGCCTTCGGCGCACTGCACGGCCGTCCCGGCCGGGACACAGTCTTCGACGTGAAACTGGCCAGCCTCGACGGGAAGGCCGTCCACTACCAGGACAGGGTGACGGTCAACGTCGACCTCGCCGCTGACGACGTCAATGCCCCAGATCTCGTGATTGTCCCGGGCCTGGATGATGATCTCGGCCCTTCATTCGCCCTCAACGCCGCTTGGGCGCCATGGCTGGCGCAATGGCATGCGGCCGGATCCGTTGTTGCCGCCAGCTGCAGCGGCGCGTTCCTGATGGCAGAAGCCGGGCTGCTCGACGGCCGCACAGCAACAACACACTGGCTCTATGCCGACGATTTCCGCCGACGGTTCCCGGCGGCGCGGCTCGCTGCCCACCGGCTGATCATCGACAACGGCGACGTGATCACCAGCGGAGGCGCGACAACTTTCCTTGACCTTGCCCTCTACCTGGTCGAACGATTCGCCGGCCGGGAACGGGCCAACGCCGCCGCCAGAGTCCTGCTGATCGACGGCGCCCGCACCAGCCAACTGCCCTACGTCACGACCGGAGCCGAATACCGGGACCACGACGATGATCTGGTCCGCAAGGCCCAAAACCTGATCGACACCAAGCTGTCAGGATCGCTTCGGGTAGAAGACTTGGCCGGAAAAGTAGGGCTAAGCAGTCGCACGCTCTCGCGGCGTTTCCACGACGCCGTCGGACAGGGACCGCAGGCCTACATCCAGTACTGCCGCGTGGACACCGCCCGCAAGCTCCTGGAGACAGGCGACCAGCCGATCGAAAACATCCGACGCCAAGTGGGGTACCGCGACCCCACAGCATTCCGCCGCGCATTCAAAGAACAAACCGGCCTCGCCCCCTCCGAATACCGCGACCGCTACGGCTGGACCACCAACGCGGACGCAAGACGACCCTAACGCCCCGACTCTCGACTCGAAAATGCTTGGGGACGCAGCGGGCTCCAACAAAATGAACGTAAACCGCCATTCAAACTGCCGACCTAACCGCCATTTCCTGAGTAACTGAACTGCCTAAAAGTACACCGAAACCTGACGCCCAAAGCGCCTGACATGGGAGGACTCCGCCTGCAGCCGGAGCTTCCCCTTGTTCTCCGACGCGGCGATCCAGCCACAACATGTGACATAGCCACCATGCAAGCTCGCAAGTCCAGATTCACTGCCCTATTCGACTATTCCAAGCCTCCCCAGCCCTATTTCTTGGCCTTCGACCGTCAGGGTGGGATCTGGGAACATCATGAGCCACTGTCAATGAAACTGGATTTCGCACTATTCTGACGCCGGCCACGAAGTCAGCTACCGTTTCTGCTCCCCGGGACAAGTCAAACGTCTACGTGACGAAATCTTAATGGGGCTGGACGGTTTTGCGTCCAGCCCCATTAACTTTTCTCAACCCTCTCGGGCTGGGGACCTGGGCCGGTTAGTGTCAGTCGTCCTCGTGGTTCGTGGATCCGGCAGGGATGCCCGGGACGTCGTCGGGGCCGTAGATCTTCTCATCCCCGGGGTACGGGGTTGCCCAGTTGTGGGCCTGGTACCAGGTCCAGCGGTTGAACAGGTTGGGGTCCGCGTAGTCTTCCTTCGCACCGTTACCTGTCAGGTGCTGCTTCGCGGACCAGTCGTCCCACTTTTCGGCGGTGTCCTTCATCGGGGCCGGGACGGCGGCGGCCTTGGCTGCGGCGTCATTGACCGCGGCGGCAGCGGCTCCGGTCTGGCCCAGGGTGTCGGGCCCGCAGGCCGGTACTGTCTTGACGCCTTCGGTGAGAGGCACCTGGTTCGGGACCGCAGCGTACGATGTCAGGTCGGCCTTGTTGGTGAAGGCGTCGAACATCGGCGTGGCGGCCGCGACCTTCTGGTTCAGCGGCTGGGCCCCCAGAATCTGCTCGATGGTCCGTACCATGTTGATCTGGGAGTAGAAGGTGCTGACGGTCTTGCCGTGCACGGCATAGGGGCTGATGACCTGAACCGGGGCGCGGTGGCCGTCAACGTGGTCGGTGCCGTTCTGGCTGTCGTCCTCGGCGATGAAGATCGCGGAGTCCTTCCAGTACTCCGAGTGCGAGATCTCGTCCACGATCTTGCCCACGGCGAGGTCGTTGTCGGCGACCTGGGCTTCGGGGTCGGCGGTCCCGCCGGTGTGGTCGCTGGAGAGCCAGGTCATCTGGAAGTTCTTCGGGCCGTTCTTCTCGAAGTCCTGCTTCCAGGTTGCATAGCGGTAGATGTCCGGCACCGAGGTGTCGAAGGGTGCCGCGTTCGGGTCCGTGATCTCGTTCAGGGACGGGATGGCCGAGCTGGCGTGCATCTGCAGTGCCGGGGTGAAGAGCTGGGCGGGGTCGCCGCCGGCCATGGTGCTGGTTGCTGCACAGTAGTACTGCTGCCAGGTCGCGCCTGCGGGCTTGCCTTCCTCGGAGTCGAACTCGCCGTAGTTCCTGGCGGTTTTGCCTGCGTCCTTGATGGCGGTCCAGAGGAAGCCGGAGCGCTGGTGGCCCAGGACGTCGTCTTCGGTGTCGTAGGAGCGTTTGTACTCACCGGCGCTGGTCTCGGTGTAGGCGGGGTCGTCGCCCTGCATCATCCAGTTGTGGCCCTCGGCAGAGTTGGTGCCGATGTCGTAGGTGTTGTCGTAGAGGCCGAACTGGCTTGCCAGCGCGTGCTGGTTGGGCGTGATCTTCGCGCCGAATTGTGCAAGCGCTGCATCGCCGTTGCCCTGCTTCATGTCGCCGTAAACCTGGTCGTAGGTGCGGTTTTCCTTGACGATCAGGAAGACATGTTTGATCGTGGACGGCTCGCCGATCCGCTTCGGCACGGCGACTGCCGGGATCTTGGCGGCCTCAGCAGCTGTCGCTTCCTTGACCGAGCTGCCGTCCCAACCGTTTTGCTCGAAGACCGTTTCGGTGTTCTTCTGGATTTCTTCATCGCTGGGCAGGGTGAATTTGGTGAGGGATGCCGTGGTGGAGTGTGTGCCGTGCCCGGTGGCAGCCGTGGTGTTCGGGCCTTCGTTGATGGTCACCTCGGGGCCGCGCGCGTCGATGCCACGGATGTTGGTGACCACGATCTGGCCGTTGACCGCGGTGACGTTGCCCGGGTAGTAGTCCGTGGGCAGGAGGCCGATGTAGCTGGCCGGGTCCTTCGGGTCTTCGTTGTTGACCTTGTAGACCGCGATGGCGTTGGCCCGGCCGAGCGAGATCAGCAGGTGGTCGCCCTGCATGGTGATCGCGGTGGGCTCGTAGCCGACCTGGGAGGAGGCCCAAGGCTGGGTGGCGATGGTCTGGAGGACCTTGTTGCCGTTCGTGTCCACGACGGAAACGGTGTCACTGTTGGTGTTCGCCACGTACAGCGCGGCGCCATCCAGGAACATCGCCGTCGGATGCAGCTGCACGTCGATCGAGGCAACCGGCGCGGCGGCGTTGGCCGTGTCGATGACGCTGAGCGTACCGGTCGTGGTGGTGCCGAGGTTGGTGTCCGCCGGGATGTCCGTGCCGTAGGAGTTCATGGTCGGTTCCCCCGGGAGGGCCGGGCGGCCGCCTTCGTTGGAGACGTAGAGCCGGGCGCCGACGAATTTCAGCTGCCGAGGGGCGATCCCGGTGCCGAAGGTCTGCTTGATCGTGCCGGCGACGGGGTCGATCGCGACAACGGTGTTCTGTCCGTTCACGGCGGCGTAGAGCGTCGAGCCGTCTGGGGAAAACGCCATGCCGGCCGTCAGAGCCTGCTTGTCATCGGCGGTGGGGATGCTGATCTTCGTACCGGCGCCGAGCGAGCCGTCCGCATTGAACGGATAGCGGACAATCCCGGTCGCGACAGGTTCATAGAGGAACTTGCCGTCGGGCGAGAAAACCGGCCCATCCTGGCCGACCGAACCGTCCGTGATGTGCTGGTATGCCATGTTCGCGTACCCGGCGTTGGACGCCGCGGTGGCAAATGCGGTCGCGGCTTGGGTGCCGGCGGCAGCCACCGGCTTATAGGTCGTGAGGTCGAACACCTGCAGGTCAACCGAGCGGTCGGCGCTCGTCCCGACGAGGTAGCGGCCGTCCGGGCTGACGGTAGAGCCCATAATCTTCCCGAAGGGCGTCATCAGGCGGTCACCGATGGGCTTGATCTCCTGGTTCGAGGAGACCTGCTCCCCCCTGTCGTCCTCGGAGCCGACCTGCTGCTTGCCGAACGGGATGGTGGAGGCGGCCGCGATGCCTGCGCCGCCCAGAACGGCCAGCGTGCAGCTGGCTGCAACGATCGCGAGCGGCTTGCGGCCACGTACGAAGGCGGACAGCTTTCGCAGGCTGGAGGCGTTCGGTTCTTGCTCAGTGGTGGATGTACTGGCGGACTCTGTGGGTCTTTTCACGGAAGCGAACCTACGGGTCGTGGATTAAATCCACGTGGCCGTTTTGGTTACTTCAGGCAACGGTTTATCGCCCAACCCGTGCCGTGGGTCTGCTCCCGAAGGCCGTGGACCGGACGTCACCTCGTGTTCACGAAGCAGTCGCCGGGGAGTAACTACCGATTAGTAACAATTGGAGGGCGCTTCACAGCCACCCCCTTCAGCCACTAAAGACTGGATCCCTCATGCCTCATCTCCAGGCTCAACGCAGATTCACCCGTAAAGGCGCCGCGGCTACCGGCGTGGCCGTCCTCGCAGCGTCGGCACTGACGTCAGGCTTGTTCGGTGTCGGCACCGACACCGCGACCGCCGCCGAAAACGCAGCGGGAACGGCAACACCGATCAAGCATGTGGTGGTGCTTTTCCAGGAGAACGTCTCCTTTGACCACTACTTCGCCACCTACCCCAATGCTGCCAACACCCCCGGCGAGACCCAGCAGGGCACCGGCGCCGCAGCTGCCGCGTTCAAACCATCTGAGGACACGCCCAAGGACATCAACACCCTGGCCAACGCGGGCCTGCTGGCACCGAACAACCCCAACTCTGTCCAGCCGGCACGCCTGTCGCCGATGCAGGCCGTCACCTGCGACCAGGACCACGAGTACACGGCCGAACAGAAGGCCTACAACGGCGGGCTGATGGACAAGTTCGTTGAGTTCACCAGCAAGGATGCATGCGCGCCCAACCAGTACGGGCGCCCGGGGCTGACGATGGACTATTACGACGGCAACACCGTCACCGGGATCTGGAACTACGCCCAGAACTATGCCATGAGCGACAACCACTTCAGCACCGTCTTCGGCCCGTCGACCCCGGGCGCGCTGAATCTGGTGTCCGGACAGACCCACGGTGTCCAGGAATTCACCGCCACCGGGCAACCAGTGAAGCCCGCCACCAGCGACTACACGGTCCGCGTCCCCGACGCCAACGGCGTTGGCACCATGATCAATGACCCGGACCCGGTCTACGACGACTGCTCCAACAACAGCCACGCCAAGGCCAACAACCTTGCCGGCATGACCGGGAAGAACATCGGCGATCTCCTCAATGACCAGGGCGTGTCCTGGGGCTGGTTCCAGGGCGGCTTCGCCCCCACCACCCCGGCTACCAGCACCACCCCGGCCACCTGCAAGAGCACCCACAACAACGTGGCAGGAGTCTCCAGCTCGGACTACAACCCGCACCACCAGCCGTTCCAGTACTACGTCTCCACCGCCAACCCGCACCACCTGGCCCCGGCGAACGACGCGGAAATCGGGCACAACGGCCAGGCCAACCACCAGTACGACCTGACCGACTTCAACAAGGTGGTCAACAGCGACAACATGCCCGCGGTGTCCTTCCTGAAAGCGTCCAACTTCCAGGACGGCCACGCCGCCTACTCCGACCCGGTCGATGAGCAGAACTTCGTCACCAAGACGGTCAACGAGATCCAGCAGTCGAAGAACTGGGAGGACACCGCCATTGTCCTCGCCTACGACGATTCCGATGGCTGGTACGACCACGTCGCCGCGAAGGTGAAGAACGCCTCCAACAGCCCCGACGACGCCGCTTGGTGCCAGAACGCAGCTGCAGCCGGTGTTCCGGTGGCCCGGGGCTACGCCGACCGCTGCGGCCCCGGCCCGCGACAGCCGCTGGTCGTCATCTCCCCGTACGCGAAGAAAAACTTCGTGGACCACAACGAGACCGACCAGGCATCCATCCTGCGCTTCATCGAAGACAACTGGCACACCGCCCAAATCGGCGACGCCTCGGCTGACGCGGCAGCTGGGTCCATGAACGGCATGTTCAACTTCCACCACGAACGTAACGACAAGGTCCTGCTCAACGAACAGACCGGCGCCGTCGCCACCATCACCCACAACGGCCGCTGAGCCTAGCTTCTGCCCTCCCCGGGGCAGCGGCAGGGACCCCTACGCGGGGCCGGCGCCCAAACCGGCCCCGCACCACCCCAACACCTATGGAGAACCCATGAAGTACACCAAGCTGCTGACCGCGGCCGCCATCACCGCCGGCCTTGCCCTGGGAACATCCCTCCCGGCCCACGCCGCGGACACGAACCCTAACGGCACCGACAATCACTTTGACCTGCAGGCACACCGCGGCGGCATCGGTCTGACCGTCGAATCGACACTGGCCTCCTTCGCCAAGGGCATCGAGACCGGCGTGTCCACCTTGGAGATGGACCTGCAGATCACCAAGGACGGCCGCGAAGTCATCACCCACGACCGGAAGATCGATGGCCGGAAATGCAGGGACACCGCCCCCGTCACCCCCGGCGACCCGTCTTTCCCCTATGTGGGCAAGTACATCAAGGACCTCACCTTCGACCAGGTCCGCAGCCTGGATTGCGGCTCCCAGACGCTGCCCCAGTTCCCCGGCCAGCAAGCCTCCCCCGGAGCCAAGATGCCGACCCTGGCAGAGGTCTTCGACCTCGCCAACCGTTACCGGGCCAGCCAGGTCAAGTTCAACATCGAAACCAAGGTCGAGGCCGGCGCCCCGGAGCAGACCGCCCCGCGCGAACAGTTCGTCGACGTCGCGCTGCGCGAAATCAACAAGGCCCACATGGCAGAGCGCGTCTCCATCGAAAGCTTCGACTGGGGCTCCCTGCGCCTCGTGAAGGAACGCCAGCCCGGCATCCGCACGGTGGCACTGACCAATAAGGACTTCCTGCAGGCTGGCCAGCCGGGCAAGTCGCCATGGCTCGGCGGCATTGACGCCGATGACTTCGGAGGGGACCTCGTGGACGCCGCCGGCAGCCTCGGCTTTGACGCCATCTCCCCCGTCCACGGCACGCCCCAGAACGGCACCGTCACCGACCCAGGCTACGTCCCCTACGTGAACGCGGACATGGTGACCCGCGCCCACGCCAAGGGCATGCAGGTCATCCCCTGGACCGTCGACGACAAGCCGACCATGCACAAGCTCATGGACGACGGCGTCGACGGCGTCATCACCGACTACCCCAACATGCTGCGCGACGCAATGGCCGAACGGTCCCTGAAGCTGCCCAAGCAGTACACCCTGGAACCGGGCATGTCGGCAGCCAAGTAGCCTGGCCGACAGCGCTTCGAGGCCCAAAGCTTCTGCTCGGCAGACTTGCCAACCAGATCCTAAGCCTGCTTACTATGGATACAGCCGAATGCGAACGGCTGCCAACCAGAGGAGGAAACACCATGGGACTGGGCGACAAGATTGACAACGCTGCCGAGAAGGCAGGCGGCAAGGCCAAAGAGACGGCCGGCGCCGCAACAGGCGACGAAAGCCTGCGGACCGAAGGCCAGGCAGACCAGGCCAAGGGCGATCTGAAGCAGGCCGGAGAAAAGGTCAAGGACGCCTTCAAGCACTGACAGGCATCACGGGAAGGGCGCGCTCAGCGAACGGGGCGCGCCTTTTTCGTGCCCCGAAGTTGCGAGTTCTGACGGTCAGTCCGTCGCACCTTTGGCGTACTCCTCAAGCCAGGTCAGAGCTTGCTGCTCGGCCTCGAAATACTGAACAGGGCAGCCGGGCCAGGCGAGCCCTCGGAGGCTGTGAGCGATCATTCTGTCTACCGCTGAGCGACCGAGAAGCGCGAACGCTGAGACAGTGGCTGCCTCGCTGTAGAACTCGATGGCTTCCCTGCTAACGGACTCGACGCCCGTGATTTCCAGGAGAACTGCTACGGGCCTGCCCTTGGTGAGCGCCAGCAGTCGCGTTTTCGTCCAAGCTCCGTCGGCCTGGGTGATCCGCGACTGAGGCTGGAGAACCAGCCGCAGCATGTCCGCCCCAATACGGGTAATCGTGACCCGAGGGGCGGACTAGTCTTCCGGCGGCTCAATGCCCACGACCATGCGGGCGTCAGTCCACTTCCGAGATGCCATGACCCCTTATTCAGACCGGCAACCCGCGTTGGATGACATAGGGCTGCGCTCCTTGTGCCCGTCTGCTCCAGGCTCTCCGACATGCTATGAGAAAGACGCAGCTAGGTCGAACTGTGACGCACGGCACAGGTTGGTGACGTTCGTTGGAGTTCATTCGGCGACGGAGTTCCAGACGCACCGCCCTGACAGGGTCGTGCCACCTTTTCTAGAGGCCGGGGCGGCTACCTTTTCGTCAGTTGTTGGTCGTGGATTGGCTGGTGCGCCAGGTGTGTTCCGGTTCGAAGCCCAGGAGCCCGCGGGCCTTGTCGATCGAGAGCATGGTCTCGTGTTCGCCCAAGTCCTTGGTCACCTTGACGTTGGGGTAGACCTCCGCTGCGAGGCTGGCGCTGGAGCGGCTCATGACAGTGTCGGCGTTGGCGATGATGAAGGCCTCGAACCCCGGCTTGCCGTTTTCCAGGGCCCGGAGTACTGCCTGCGCGCCATCACGGCCGTCAATGTAGGCCCAAAGGTTCCATTTGCGCAGCATGGCGTCGGCATCGAAGGAGGGGAAGGCGTCGTAGTCTTCCGGGTCCATCACGTTCGAAAACCGCAGCCCGACGATGCTCAGCTCCGGATCCCGGCGTGCCATCTCGACAGCCATCTGCTCTTCCAGGCGTTTCACGAGCGAATACGTCGTTTCCGGCCGGGCCGGGTACTCCTCGTCCACCGGGATATAGGGCGGGTCGACGTCGAACGGCGTGCCCAGCACCGTCTCACTGGAGGCATACACCACTTTCTTGATCCCGGCGCGCCGGGCGGCCTGAAACACGTTGTACGTGGAGAGCATGTTGTTCTCAAACGTTGCTGCGTCCGCCATGAGACCCGGAGCGGGGACCGCGCCGAGATGGACGACGGCATCGAAGCCTGTGTGCCGGCGGTCCACACCGAGGAGCGCATCCAACACCTGCCCATAGTCCCGCAGGTCCACCACAACCAGTTCGGGGCTCCGATCCCCAAGGCGGTCAAGATTCAGAACCCAGTGTCCTTCATCCTTGAGGCGCTGCACTACATGCCTGCCCAACTTCCCACTTCCACCCGTCACTGCAATCCTCATTGAACTCCTCCAAAGTGTTTTGTCCGCCGCCTATAAGGTCATGGCCGCAGGGCTTTATAGCGGACGATCTGCCCGCTCCTTACTAAACCTAGACCGCGTGCCCTCCCTACGCGTGGCCCTCCTGGTCCTAGTTGTACTGCCCAGGGACGTTGGTTCGGTGAATGTGATGACTCGCTGGAGTCGTTGAGCCAAAGGTGAGGACCTCCGGTTGCACAGTGGAGTTGCTTAGACAACCGCTGCAGCGACCAGGAGGTCCTCATGTCCCACGCTAATGCCGCTTTGACTCCGCGCCAACGTTTGCGCGTCGCGCGTCTGGTCGTTGACCACGGCTGGCCGGTATCCCGGGCTGCCGAGCAGTTCAACTGCTCCTGGCCGACCGCGAAACGGTGGGCGGCCCGTTACGCCGCGATGGGTGAGGCCGGTATGGCTGATAGGTCCTCCCGCCCGTACCGGGTGGCCAACCGGACGCCGCAGCAGCTGGTGCGCAAAGTTGTGCGCCGGCGCTGGAAGCAACGGCTGGGACCGGTCGCGATCGGGGCGAAGCTGGCCATGCCGGCCTCGACCGTGCACGCGGTCCTGGTCCGGTGCCGGCTGAACCGCCTGCATCACGTGGACAAGCGCACCGGAGAAGTCATCCGCCGCTATGAGCACGTGACTCCCGGAGCGATGATCCATGTGGATGTGAAGAAGCTCGGCAACATCCCCGACGGCGGCGGCTGGCGCTACGTCGGGCGGCAGCAAGGCAAGCAGAACCGTGCTGCGACTCCGTCAAAGCCGCGCAGCAGACACCGTAGCCCGCTGATCGGGACCGCCTACGTACACACGGTCATTGACGACAATTCACGGGTCGCCTACGCGGAGATCCATGGCGATGAAACAGCGGCCACCGCAGTAGCAGTCCTGCAAAGGGCTGTGTCCTGGTTCGCTGCCCGCGGCGTCATCGTGGAACGGGTTCTCTCTGACAACGGGGCGGCCTACAAATCACATCTCTGGCGGGACACCTGCCAAGAACTGGGGATCAGGGCAAAGAAGACCCGGCCATATCGCCCGCAGACCAACGGCAAGATCGAACGCTTCCACAGAACCCTTGCCGACGGGTGGGCCTTCAAGCGCTTCTACGCCACGGAATCAGCCCGCAGAAACGCCCTCCCGGCATGGCTGCACCACTACAATCACCACAGGCCCCACACCGCAATCGGAGGCCACCCGCCCATCAGCCGCTTAACCAACCTGCCTGGGCAGTACACCTAGGACAGCCGAACCTACTTCAAGTCACGGTGAAGGCGGCCCCGTCAGGGGTCCACGGCATACCCTGGCCGTACTCTTCTGCCCACTCCTTTTGAGAGGTGCGTTGCTGGTCGCGGAAGTCATCCTGGAACCGTTGCCTGGACCGGCGAGGTAGGTCAACCGTCCACAGGCCCCTGTCTGCGCTCAGTTGGGGGCGGCTAGGCTGTGGCCATTCGCTTGAATGACAGGAAAACTCAGATGGGGGACCGTTGGATTCAGCAAGAAGAGCAGCGCTTGCGGCCGGTGTGTTTTACCTCGTGACATTCGCCAGCTCTATTCCCGCCGTCTTCCTTCTGGGACCGGCGCTGAGCGACCCCAACTACGTCACCAGCACCGGCAATGACACCAGGGTGGTCTGGGGCTGCCTGCTCGACCTGGTCAACGCCGCAGCCTGCGTGGGCACCGCAGTGGCCCTGTTCCCAGTGGTTAGGCGGCAAAATGAGAGCCTCGCGCTGGGCTTGGTCACCTCGCGCATGTTCGAAGCCGCCGTTATCGCCATCGGCGTCGTCAGCCTCCTGACGGTGGTGACCTTGAGGCAGACAGGAACTTCCGGAACGGACCACAGCTCCCTGATCGCCGCCGCCCGGGCACTCGTGGACGTGCGGGACTGGACGTTCCTCATAGGACCCGGGATGGTCCCGGCCATCAATGCTCTGCTGCTGGGCTACCTGCTGCTCCGCTCAGAACTCGTACCGCGCCTCATTCCGGTGATGGGTCTCATCGGCGCCCCGCTACTGCTCATCTCGGCAATAACGACCATGTTCGGAATCAACGACCAGGTTTCCGTGCTGTCGGCGGTTGCGACGCTTCCCATCTTCCTCTGGGAACTGTCATTGGGTCTCTACCTGACCTTCAAGGGATTCAAGCCGGCAGCTGTCCTCACCGGACTGGGTTCAAGGCCTACGACCCGCTGACCACCACTAGCCCTTACGGCTTTCACTCCGGCAGCGTAAAGAAGCCGGCCGGGTCATCAGGCCCCAGCAGATCGTGGCAGAAGGGATCGTCCACCGGCCGGGTGTCCAGGAACAGCACCGGGTTGCCGTTTAGCTTGACGCCGTATCCAGGAGCACGTCAGTGACCAGATCGGGATGAGTCACGTAGGGCAGGTGTGGGGCGTCGAGCTCGGCATATCTCCACACCCTGCTCGAACGCGCAGCCTCGGCGAAAGTGTCGAAAGGCGCCGGCTGGCGCGGGCACCGAACGTAGAGCCGATCAATGGCACTGAGGTCGGTGCCGGCAAGGGATAAGGGATCGGTGAAGTGACGATACGGGGTAGGCCGCAGCCGAGGCAGAACCCATTTGATGTCAGCCTCATTGGTGATTTCCCACATCTCGCGCACGATTGTCAGCCAAGGAGGTGGGGCAAACCGTGGGAGGAGCCAGCCGCCGCCTTCGGTCTCCACAAGCGAGTCGAGGGTCGGCCGCCGCTCGGGCGATAGCAGGTCTCGGGTGCACTGGCCGTCGGACGGTACGAAGGCGTCCAAGTAGACGAGCGAGACAACACGATCAGGTATCCGAGCAGCCACGGCGGTAATGACGGTACCGGAGGAACTGCAGCCTACGAGCACCACGTCGCGCAGGTCATCGAAAAGCACGACAGCCGTGACGTCCTCCACATGGGTCAGCAGCCCGACATCCGGACTAGCCAGATGGGCACGCTCCGACAGGCCCGTTAGCGTTGGCGTGTAAACCTGATGTCCATAGGCACGGAGTTGGGGTGCCAGTTTGTCCCAGCACCACCCACCAAACCAAGCGACTTCCTCTGCAAAGAGAAAGCGGGAAGCTGCTGAGGGCTTTGAGACGCTTTAGCTAGGGAGCATCGCTTGCCTCCGGACGGCGGACATGACAATGCCTCGGGCGGCCTCAATGGTTCCCTACCCTCCGGAACGGTCAAGGAGACCCATCTCAGCGACGTCCCTCCCGTGTGGCGGCGAGGACGGTCAAAGGGATGAGGGCGAACAGCCGCCGGCAAGGCGGATAAAGGATCTAGCAGGACTACGGGTCCAGCTCCGCCAGATCGCCAGCGAACACCATCCGGGGGTCCAGGCCCACTGCTTCGAGGATCGCGCGGGCCAGGGCCGGGGCGTGCTCGGCCCGGTATGACAAGGCGGCCGTCACCCCGTCTGCCTGGTCGATCTGGATCGTGGCGTCCTTCTCTGGGCGCGGGATTGGTTTCCACACGTCGAGGTGGTCTTCCTCGATGATGGTGTCCTGGTGGCGATGGACGAAGAAGTCCTCTCCTGAAATTGGGCAAGAGAGCACTATAAGCACCAAGGAGGAGCCCCTGCCAGATGTTGCGCCGTGGTAGCCGAAACTTCATCCCGCCGTCATGTGCGGCTGGTAGTGTCCGGTCATGGATGAGCTGATGACAGACCAGTTCTTGGCCGCTGCTGCCAGGGACTTGGCCGGCCGGGCAGGCTACAACCCCGGATTCCTGGGCGTCCCTGTCCCGATTCCGACACTGGCCGGTGTGAAAACCGTGCTGCTGCACTACACCCACTTCTCGGTCGTGATGCGTCCGGACAAGCGCCTTGCCGCGGTCACCGCTCTGGCGATGGACGGGAAGAAGCTGATGGACCTCGCGCGGGCCGGGATCCCGTGGCGCCTCGATCCCCGCCTGCCGGAAGACCAGCAGACCGGGGAACGGGTGTATGTGGGCAACGACATTGACCGCGGGCACCTGGTCCGCCGCGCGTCCGCCGTGTGGGGCGATACCCGCGCCGAAGCCGAGCAGGCAAACGAGGACACGTTCCACTACACGAACGCGGCCCCGCAGGCGGCGAAGTTCAACCAGGGCATCGAGCTCTGGCTGGGACTGGAGTCCTACCTGCAGGAGAACGCCGCCGACAACAGCCGGCGAATCGTTGTCTTCACCGGGCCCGTCTTCGGCCGCCAAGACCCCCTATACCGCGGCGTGGACATTCCACTGAAGTTCTTCAAGGTCGCAGTGTTCGTTCAGGGCGGGAAGCTGGCGGCAACCGGCTACGTCGTGGACCAGACACCCGAGCTGGCTGACCTGCCGGAAGTGCCCAGGGCCGCCGTCACAGACGAGGCTCCGCCGCTTGGTCCATTCCGGACATTCCAAGTGCCCATCCGTGACATCGCCGCTCTCACCGGGCTGGACCTTGGCCAGCTGGTGGCTGTGGACCGGATGCCGATCGCTTCCGAGCTGCCCAGCGCCCGGGTAACCTCGACATGGCGGCAGCTGCACTCCCCCGAGGACCTGGACCTGGACTTCGACCTGGGCGGGTAAGGGTCATGCCGGTAGAAGGTTTCTGGGCCTGCCGCTACTTCGCAGCCGGCGGGTCCCCCGGGAAGCGTTCCGGGTGCTTGGGGTCCCTGCCCCGCTCGCGCCAGTATTCGTCGCGCTGCCAGAGCGAGAATCGGATCGACACGAACCCGAGGACCACGACCAGGATGGCCATGAGTGCCAGTTTGGCGATCAGTAGCGGCAACGGCGGATTCGGGATGAAGGTGAGGACCAGTGCAACGGCCAGTGCGGGCAGTGAGAAATAGTTCAGCCTGCGGAGCCGACGCGTAGCAGCCTGCTTCGCGGCGGACAGGGGTTGTTCTTCTCCCCTCGGTCCTGTCGGAGTTGCTGCCATGGCTGAACTGAATCACCACCCAAGCCTCCGAGCAAGGGGCTTGACCGGATCTTGCTCCCGGAGCCTATGAAGATGCCGGCCCGACGGCTTCCAGGATCTTCTTGACCGTCGCAGGGCTCGCGGCGATCTCGATGACTCCCCCGTCGGAGTCCAAGGTGATGACCTCGAAGTCGAACGGCACGGCCTGCTTCTTGTCGTAGCGGCCGGCTGTCCGTGGCGGCAGTCCGGTGGTCCCGAGGCCGGTGAGAGCCCTGCTGCGGCCGCTGGGAATGAGTTGGTCGTAGACGGCCGGCTGGAAGTCGATCCGGCTTGGCGAGGGCGTGGCCACACCCATCTGCCAGACGCCGCTCAAGGAACCCGGCAGGACATTCGGGTATCGCAGGAACATCAGCGACTGGCCATGCTCTTCGAGCCTTGCCGCGGTCCTACGGAAGCGCTTCTGGGCGAAGTAGGTCCCTCCGGCCAAAATAAGCGCGTAGAACATTCCACTGAACAGGGCGCTGATGAACTTCTCTCCGAAGATCAAGGCGCCACCTGTGTAGAAGGCAAAGGCGACGACAGCGATGATCGCCACCCGCAGCCCTGGAGGCAGATCAAGCCACCACTTCCTCATGGCGAGAGTCTAGGGTCGACCCCGTGCTTCCGCTACGCCTCCTCGGCGTCCGACCCGGCGTCCTCCAGCTCGCCGGCGGCAATACGTTCGGCTGTGCGCCGGTACGCTTCGGCGATGTAGTCCTCAAGGTCCTGCCGCCCTATGCGCTACATGCCGCGGCCACCAACCTGAAGAGCGCGCAGGCCACCGGCTTTGATCAGCGCGTGGACCTGGTTCGGCTTCACGTTCAGCTCCTCGGCGACCTGGGTGGGCGTCAGGAAGCGGGGCGCTCTGGGTTCGTCAGTCACCCGGCCATCCTATGTGTGGCAGTTCCACCCCACGGCCAACTCACTCGGGCCGGCGCGGATAATCAAGTTCTTCCTCTTCAGCGGTGCCGGCTGGATCCTGACCAACATCTTCCATCTCCCGTGGCCCCTCCCCCGTAGAAGTAGGCACTTCGACCCATCAAAGGCAGCCGATCCACATCCCCAGGCTTTGATCAAGACGATTGCCACACAGCTTTCCCCCGAATAGCGTCTGCTTTTGGGGCGCAGCCCGAACAAGGGGGGACGGATGCGTGGGCTGGACGACTTGCTGGCTGAGTCCGAGGATCGCTGGGCCAGGGCGGAACGGCGCGCTCAGGGAGTCGCCGACAAGGGTCTCGGCAAAGCCCTTACGACCTATTTCAGCTTGTACTTGCCCGCCGCTGTCGTGCTGCTGTTCATTGTCGGGGCTGCGCTCGGAATGCAGCTGTTCCAGGGCGAGTGGGCCAACGTCCATACGTACCTGTTCGCTGGGACTATGCTGGCTGGGATTGTTGCAATCGGCGCGGGCATCACATACAACGCGAAGGTCATTGCTTCCGCAGTGAACATGGGCAGGATGAATGTCACGATGTCCCTTAACGCCGATGAGCAAAAGGCCATTCGACGGGAAATCCTGGGACAAGTCACGCTCAGCCGGAACACCTGTCAGTGAAACGTGCGGCTGCAGTTCAGCTAAGAAAAGCGCTGTCAACGCAGCTCATCGTGCTCGCCCCCATCCTTGAATTCCAGTTCCCGGTGCAAGTGCTGAACGACAAGAATCCCATCGGGTGGCTGTCTGCGATAGTCGGGACCGCGTTCACCGTCTCTCTGGTCGTGCCAGTCCGTCAGTTCTTGGCACTCGGACGACGGAAAGGCGGCAATGGCCGACGACGATCCCTCTGACAAGCTTGCACCTTACGTGCTGGGCACCGGCTGCAGAGGTCGACGCCGGTCAGTAACATTCGGACTGCATTGGATGAGGAAGTCCTCGAAAGCCGGCCAGCAAGGCGTCGGGACGGTGGCAGGGGGAGCCCTGGTCACTCGATAAAGGCGAGGCCAGCGACGGCCAAGATAAGTATCACCACGAATGCAATTAATTCCGGGTAGACAAGGCAGAACGCAACCACGCGACCCACCAGCGAACTTCTCTTGTCCCCGTCATCTTCGTGCTGCACGCGCGCCCCCGGTCTCACGCATCCTGGCGAAAGAGTGCGGTTACCGTAAGCCCGCGCCAAGATCGGAGGGCGCCCGCCAGCCTTTGGCTCCTAGCCAACTGTTGCTTTGATCCAAGGCACGGAGCAGCCCATCAGAGTCCGGGACGTCAAAAAAGGCCATGGCTTGCCCCATGCCTAGGCTGAAAAAGTCCATCCCAGTGTTCTGGTACATCCCCATGCCGAACGCCCCGGCCATGCCCTGAGACCCGAAAGTGACGCTCACATGCCGGCCGTCCTTGGACCGATCGACCTGGTAGGCATGCCGTTGACGGGCGAATCAGATACGGAATTGTTTCCCGTGCAGACGATCGCCCGGCGATCGGTAAGGCCGTACACCGTGCGCAGCTTCCGCCGCTTCTTATAGATGAACCTACCGAAGATGAATTAGAGGCCCACCAGTACGAAGGGGATGCCCCACAGCATGAAAAAGGGCTCCTTAGCCGTGGTCACAACCATGAACTCCCAAAACGCTGCGAACCCACCCCAGAGAATACTGAACGGCACCAGTAAGGCATCCGCGCCGGTAAAGCGGACCCGCGGATCCGGCTGACCGACCCACAGAAGCCTTTCACCTTGACGCAGGAGCGGCAGGATACGGCTTCTGGGATCGTCCATGCCATGAAGTGTTACACATGAGTTGCGGCCAGGGCGGACAGCAATGCTCAGGTGCTCCCAGATGCTCACCGGACCACGACGTCTTTCCAGACGGCCAGACGCCCGGCGGCGGCGGCCAGTCCGACGGTAGTTCAGAGCCCCAGAGCCTCCGGTGTCCAGCAAAACCCAATCAGGGACCCCAATGCGCAAAAGCAGAGCGTTGGGACGATGAAGAACGCGCCCAGGTGGGTCCACTGGTTCCGGACGGGCCGGAGCAGGCGTCCAAGGATCCAGCCCAAGGGCACGCCGATGACGAAGGAGACGCCGTACCCGTACACCAGCACCATCAGGCCCAGGTTAAAACCAGAACCCCTGCGTGGTCACAGCCAGGACGGCATACAGGCCCATCAACCATAGGCTTGTGGTGATCGCCCAGCCCTTGAAGAGCGCGCGGGCGGTGAGGATCACGCCGGGACGGAGCAGGCCGTAGCGCTCCGGCAGGTCCTTCCCGGCGGCGTCGTGTGTCATACAGCCGGCCTCCGTTTCCTTCGCCGCGGTTGCTGCTGGATGAGGAGTCGTCCGGACTCTTCATCGCCAGCATCAGCGGGGGCGGACCCTCTCGAACGATTTTTGTCCGGTTGGAGCAGTAGGTCGTGGCACGAGTCGATAACACCAGGTTCATCGATCATGGTTCGTCCTTTCAGGTCCGAAGGGCACCCCCAAGACCTATGGTCTCGGGGCAGGGTTATCTGCAGGTGTCTCGAAGATGGTTTTTCCGCGGACGTTTCCGAACGCACGCCCTGCAAATGCGCGGCGCATTCTCACCGTTGGTGGCTCCTCTCGCCCCGGACAACGGCCGTCCGACCCGGCAGGGGTAGAACCCCGCCGTTGAATGGCATGGGTTCCCGGGGACAATTTTTCACTCGCCGATAAGTGCCGGCGCCGTCAGCGGTTCAGCCTGTCTTTTGCCGCATGCTCAACCAGAATCGGCACGTAGTCCCGTACCCTGCCTGCATCCAACAATCGGTGCTCCTGCTGCACGATGTCCTCGATATGCTCCCGCGGGACAGCCGGATACTTATCGACGAGCCGGTCCACCACATGGCTGAGTGCCCGCAATTCTTCATTGACTCCCATTCAAGGATTGTCAGCTCCGATCGAGAGATGTTGCAAGACTGCAATTCTGACGCCCGCCATGCTGCAGATTCCCTCGAACGCAAAGGGCTGCTCCCCCTATCGGCCCATTAATGCTGCGGATACCGGGCTGCAACCTTTCCGCGGCATGCTGGACGCATGAAAACCACGGAATTCCCGCCCGCAACCCCCAAAGGGCGCGCCGTGCGCTCCACTGCAGACCTCACCTGCGGGGATCATATCGAGGCGGCATATGGCGGTGCCATAGCCCATCGAGGGCAGGTCATCCGGATCGCTCCCGGACACGAACTGTTCTGGATCACCGACCGCCCGGGCGGGCCCCAACGACTCCTGGACCTGACCGAGTTCGACATCACTCACCTCTAGCCGGTACCACACGTTGACCCGCGCGGACTACGAAAAGCCCATTTGGCGCGGGAATCAGCCCCTGGACGGGCCATCGGGCATCCAGGACCGTGGATCCCGGTCCACGATCATCACGGCCCGCGTACCGCTGCGGTATCAGTTACTGCCCCTCTGCGGCTGGGCCCCGCTGCGATCCGGTGGTCCGGATGGTTTCAGCGGGACCGGCTCCCCCATTGGCTGAGACCGGGAGCCAGTCCCGCCTTTCTTGGCACCTGCCCCGAACGCTGGGGATGCGAGTTCCCATCCCTGTAGTGCGGCGCAGACACCGTCGCATTATCGTCGTGCAGAACCCCGTCGTCAGACAACGAATTCCAGGTGAACAGTAAGCGATCAGTGACCTCCGGTGTGCATAACGCTCCGATGGTCCGGGATCAGGGCCCGGGGTTCGGGCTGGATCCCGGGGACCGGAAGTAGTCCAGCTGGGCGGCGGCGAGCTGCCAGGCCCGGTGCATGGCAGCATCCGAGGCCGCGGCGAGTTCCGTTTTGCCCCTGACCCGATAGAGGTCACTGGCCCATTGAAACTCCGCCGCCGCATCACGGTAGAGGGCTTCGTCAAACAACCGCAGACCAATCTGATGCCGGACCCTCGCTTCCCGGACCGGGGTCCCGGCAAGACGAAGGGCCTGTTCGTGGAGCCGGGCGGCGTCACCCCACAGGTAGCGTCGTTGCAGGATACCGGCCAGAACAAGAAGCAACTCCAACGGCTCTGCCGAGCTCCTCAGCAGGGCCAGCCCTTCCTCCAGTGCCTGTTCCTCCTGACCGAGCAGCGTCATCAGCCATAATTTCTCGGGATCCGGGCACACGGGGATTCTCGCCCGCGCCGCTGTGGCATCAACGATGTAGTCACGCAGGGTGGCGGCGTCGGTCCGCCATAGCTGTTGAGCATTATCCATCCCCACCCCACTGTCCTGATCACGGGCCGACGTCCTTGGTACCCAAGAGTAGCCGCTGACTACGGGCCCCGGCCGGGTCAGTGCAGAGGAAAAACTTCGACGCCCCGGACGCGCCCGCCTGGAAGAGCAACCAGCAGCTGGTGGCGAGGAAAGCCCGCCGGTGGGGGGACCGACAGGCTTTCGAGTTCAACCCTACGGGCACGAGATTTCGCTATCGAATAGACCGATTCCCGGGCGGGTCGACCACCCGATGATCACCCCGGCGGTGGCCCCGGGTTCCGGGAGTTTCGGCACTGGTCGCCCCGTGGGCCTGGCCCTAGAATCGGTGCACGGCCGGCGCAGAAGGCGCGCTGCGGGGTCCGTTGTTGCCCGCGCCAAGACTATGGAGGCGTACAGTGGCCAACATTCATCCATCACAGCCTGTACCCAAGGCCGGGTCGGGAGGCCGGGCATGACAGCGGGGGACAGCACCGAAACGGAGCGCAAGTACGATCCAGGTCCCGGCCCCGGGATACCGGAGCTGACCTCGATCCCCGGTGTTGAGGAGGCCGGGGCGGCCTCCGAGAGGTCGTTGGAGGCTGTCTATTACGACACCGGCACCTTGGAGCTCGCGGCCCGGGGCATGACGTTGCGCCGGCGCACGGGCGGTGTCGACCCTGGATGGCACCTAAAACTGCCCGCCGGCCCGGACAGCCGCACCGAAATTCACAGTCCGCTCGGACAGCCCGACCATGTCCCGGCGGAACTGCTCGACCGGCTCGCGGCCATCACCCGCGGCCGCGACCTCTCCCCCGTTGCCCGGCTCTCCACCCGGCGCACCACCTACGCCCTGCACGGGGCGGCCGGTGAACATCTCGCGGATTTCACGGACGACGTGGTCCATGCCGTCCCGCTGCGCGATACGGGCCCGGAATCGCAGTGGCGCGAATGGGAGATCGAGCTCGTCCACGCCGGACCGAAATTCTTCTCCGCCGCGAAACCAGCGCTGAAAGCTGCCGGAGCCGTCCCCTCAGCCCACGCGTCCAAGCTCGCCCGTGCCCTGGGCGGATCCTGGCCGGAAACGAAGGCCACCGGCACCCGCCCGGCCCGGAAGAAAGGACCGGTCCGTGACGTCGTGACCGCTTACGTAGGGGCACAAATCAGTGCCCTGCTCGCCCAGGACCCCGGGGTGCGACGTGGCGACCCCGACACCGTGCATCAGATGCGTTCGGCCGCCCGCCGGACCCGGTCGGTGCTGCGGACCTACCGCCCCCTGTTCGATAAAGAGACCGTGGCCGGGTTGGAACGGGAACTGCAATGGCTCGGCCGGATCCTGGGCCGGCCCCGGGACGCCGAAGTAATGCGCCGAAGGATCCTCGCGAACCTGAACACCCTGGCCCCGGCGGAAGCCTCCGGTCCCGCCCGTGGACAGCTGGAACACGAGCTCGACACCACCTACAACGCCGGCTACCAGCACGCCCTCACCACCCTGGAATCACACCGGTACTACCGGCTCCTGGACGCCCTCGAACACTTCCGCAACACCCCGCCAGCCAAGGCCAAAGCCGCCAGGAAGGCCCGTAAGGCCAGCGCACGATTCGTGAACAAGGTCGCCAAACGACTCGATAAGGCCCATCGGGCCGCTACCAAGGCCAGGGAAACTCCCGGCTACGACACCGCCCTCCACCGGGTGCGCAAGGACGCCAAACGACTGCGTCACGCCGCCGAGTCCGTCCTGACCATCCACGGGAAACGGGCACACGCCCTGGAAAAGACCAGCCACCGGATCCAGAGCATCCTCGGCGACCACCAAGACGCGATCGTTGCCCGCGATTTCCTGCTCCGGCTAGCCGCGGCACCGGACATCGCGCCCGGAACCGCCGGCGTCTACCAGACCCTGATCGAGCAGGAAACCCGGACCGCAACGAACGCCGAAACCGCATATCGCACACACCGCAAGAAAGACCGCGGTCGCCGCGTCTAAGCACGTCCCGACATCCCGCACCCACCAAGGTGACCCAAACGTGGGTGACGGGCCCTTACAAGATGGGCCATGATCTGACCATGAGCCGCTCCGGGAGGATCCGACCTTGGCGGCTTCCGCCGGTCCTGCGTGGCTACAAGATCGAGTGGCTGCGGCACGACGTGGTGGCAGGCGCCGCGCTCTTCGCGGTGCTGGTCCCCGCGGGCATGGCCTACGCCCAGGCGGCCGGCCTTCCGCCGGTGACCGGCCTCTACGCCACCGTGGTCCCCCTCATTGTCTACGCAGCAGTGGGGCCCTCCCGCGTTCTCATATTGGGACCGGATTCCGCGCTGGCCCCGATGATCGTCGCCGCCCTAGTTCCACTGGCCGCAGCCAACGAACAAAAATTCGTCGCACTGGCGGGCCTCCTGGCGATCCTGATCGGAGCCATGATGCTGGTCGGATCGGCGCTGAGATTAGGACTCGTAACAGGACTGCTCTCGAAGCCCATCCGGCTCGGCTACCTCAACGGCATCGCCTTGCTGGTCACGGTGTCCCAGCTGCCCACCCTCCTGGGGATCTCCGTGGAAAGCGGATCACCCTGGGAGAAACTCCTTGCGGCGGCGCCCCGGGTTCTTGCCGGCGAAACCAATCCGACCGCCGTAGCGGTCGGGCTGGCCTCCCTGGTGCTCATCCTGATTCCCCGCATGCTGAAATGGAGGATCCGGGGCGTGCTCATCGCCGTCGTCACCTCCTGCGTTGCCGTTGCCGTGCTGGGGCTCCACGACCAGCTCAAAGTCACCGGCGCCCTCCCGCAAGGGCTGCCGGCACCGGCACTCGGCGGCCTCGGCTGGGCAGATGTAGTGGCCCTCCTGCCGGCCGCGGCGGCCATCACCCTGATCGTCTTCGTGGACACCGGAACCCTGTCCCAGTCCTTGGCCGCGGCGGAAGACAGCAAGGTCTCCGGCAACCACGAAATGGCAGCCCTCGGCGCAGCGAACGCCGCCAGCGGGCTGCTGGGAGGCTTCCCCGTCTCTGCCAGCGCCTCGCGGACGCCCGTAGCGGTAGAGTCCGGATCAAAAACCCAACTCACCGGAGTTGTCGGCGCCATCCTGGTGCTCGGCTTCATGCGCATCGCACCCGACGCCACCGAATTCCTGCCCGCAACCACCCTCGCCGCCATCGTCATCGCCGCTGCCGCAGGAATAGCCGACCCCGCCGGCGTGCGCCGGCTCATCCGCATGAGCCGCAGCGAATCACTGGTAATGCTTGCCGCCTTCCTGGGGGTCACGGTCCTGGGCGTCCTCCCGGGCATCGCCGTCGCCGTCAGCCTCGCGATACTGGACTTCCTGCGGCGGGCCTGGGACCCGTACCGCGCCGAACTCGTAGATGTCCGCGGAATCCCCGGCTACCACGATGCGAGCCGCCATCCGGAAGGCGACCGCATCCCCGGATTGCTGATCCTGCGCTTCGACGCACCGCTGTTCTTCGGAAACGGCGCCCTCCTGCGAACCTTCGTGCGGGACACCACGGACGCGGCACCGCCAGGCACCGAACGCGTAGTGCTCGCAGCCGAACCCGTAACGGGAATAGACACCACGGCCCTGGACGAACTGGTGCAGCTTGACGAATGGCTGGCCCGGCACGGCGTGGACCTGGTATTCGCCGAGCTCAAGGACCGGTCAAAGATAGACTCCTGCAATACGGCATGGGCTCCCGCTTCACACCGGAGCACTTCTACCCCACAGTGACCCAGGCGGTGCGCTCGTTCCAACGGAAACGGTGAGCCGACAGGAGGTGTGCAACATATCGGGTGATATTCACCATCCGGCGGCCCAAACCCCACCGTCCGGAGGGTGTCTGCAGTTACCGTGAGCATCATGCACATTCTTGAGGCCGCGACACTGATCAACGCCCGGAGCTCCACCGTATGGGAAATCCTCACCGACGCGGGCAACTACACCGTGTGGGACTCAGGGATCACCGACATCGACGGGGAGGTCCGCAACGGAAGCACCATCCGCGTCCGGACGACCAGCAGCGGCGACCGCCGGTACCGGCTCCGTGTGGAACAAATCCCGGGCGAGGTGATGACCTGGACCGGCGGCCTGCCGCTCGGGCTCTACAAGAACGTCCGGACGTTCACCCTCTCCCCTCAAGCGGCGATGACGCACCTGCGCGTGACCGAAGAACACACCGGTCCCCTCGCCGGTCTCCTCGCAAAGCCCGTCCCCGATGCCCAGCAATCCTTCACCAAATACGTCCAGGCCGTGAAAGCCCGCGCCGAATTGTTCGGCTGACCCCCCCTCCCCCGGGCCGGCCGGGATCCATCCAGGCGGTTATTTGCGTTCCGGCCGTGACCGGTAGACATGCCCGGGAGTCAGCGGTGTTCCTTCGAACATCTGCGGGACGGTCACCAGGTGGTAGCCCTGGGTTTGCAGGGTCGTGATCAGTTCCTGCTGGCCCGCGATCGTCGTGGGGTCCACATCATGCATCAGCACCACCGCGCCCGGGGTGATTTCCTTGAGGATTTTCGGGACAAACACCCCCGGGTTTTTGCTCTGCCAGTCGAGCGAGTCGACCGCCCAAAGAATCAACGGCTTACCCACCGCCATCTGGACTGCAGCGTCCGCGGCCCCGTACGGCGGCCGCATCAACGCCGGGACCGAGCCCGTCGCAGCCCGGAGCGCGGCATCGGTCCGGTCAATTTCGCTCCGGACCGCCGCCGGCGACAGCTTGGTCAGATAAGGGTGGCTGAAGGTGTGGTTGCCTATACTGTGCCCGGCGTCCGCGACCTGCCTGGCGATGGCCGGATTGGCGGTCGCGTTGGAGCCGGTCATGAAGAATGTCGCCTGCACGTTCTTCTCTTTGAGGATGGCCAGCAGCTGGGGTGTTGTCCTGGCATCAGGTCCGTCGTCATAGCTCAACGCCGCGCACGGGACCAGATCACAGTTGACGTGTCGCTGCGCCGGCGGCACAGCCGGCGGGGACACCGGAGCGGCCCGCAACCCGCCCAAAACTCTTCGGCCAACCTCACTCAACATCGCATCGGCGTCCCGCGCACCGATGGTTGTTCCCTGCCTGGCCTGGCCGCGGCCTGCCGGGTGCTCCGTGCTGATATGAAGGTCGCCGGAAACATCCAGCACCACATCATTCAAAGCCAGAGCTTGCGACGGTGGGCCGGCGATGCCGGCCGGGACACCAGTCACCCTCGATCGGATGCCGTCCAGGGCCTCTGACCGCAGCAGCTCGGCACCACGACGAACTTCTCCCGAAACCATGTCGGCGTAGACGGTCGCCGAACTCCCGGACCGGGATCCATCCGAGCCCGTATCAACCGTTTCTTCCCGGAAGACAACGACAGTTCCTGCCGTCAACACGGGCTCCGCCGAAACTGTGAGGGCCGGGACCCGGGGCGGTGACGTATTCAATGCCATCGCCGGGCGATAGCGGCCGCCGCCAGGGGCCGCTGCGGTGTCCAGGACGCCCAGCAGCCACGAATCCAAGTGCCCATTCAAGCCAGGTATCCCGTCCACGTACGCCCAGGACGCCTTCACCCGGCGTCCGCCGACATTCGCGGTCAACGACATCCGGTAGCCACCCTGCACAGCAACAGGGGCCCTGAACACCTCCGACAGCGGGGGCCGCGGGGGCCGCGGCAGCGCCGGCAAATTCCCGTCGATCGTCACGGTTGCCTGCGATCGCTGCAAGGCCACCGGAGATCCGGTAACACGGTCGCCGGCGCAAACAAGCCCCAGCGCACCTAACCAGCCCACCGCGATCAGCGCGGCAGCCGCGACCGGCCCGCGCCGGAGCCATGGGTTTTGCCTTGCCAACGAAACAAACTCCTCGGAGTTTCAAGTCGGTTGACGGCCGCGCGGCCCCGAAACCAGGTCCACCGTGCAGCTGATCCCACAACCCGAGAACAATCAGAATACCGGCATCATAAACGATCGCCCCCAACAGAACATGAACAAAGCCCGCGCACGAACCCGCAGCCAGCAAATAACCAAAATCGACACGAGGACCGCCCTCCATGAGCTACCGAGTAAGCGCTAGCTGACATCCACCGGCTCGTGCTTTGAGTCCTACATCGAAGCAGTCAATTTCCGTGCTGAACTATTCGAATTTCTCCTAGCCGAAGGAGCTTTCCCCATTCCTCGACTCATCGCGGATGATGCTGCCGGCTTTCCCGGCCGAAGCTGTTCACCGTCCGTTCACCGCGACGGAGTAAATTCGCGCAGTGAATGTTTCTGATCTGACGGGACCGGCCGGGAAACAGGCAGCTTCTGTCGAGAGTGCCCGAGGGCTGGTTCCCGGTCAGAATAGACGTGTGGCAGCGTACTTGCCCCAGCTGGGTGCCGCCGGGAAGGCCGCCCCGCCCCGCACACTGGTTCAGGTCTTTGAGGAGACGGCACGGCGGTTTCCTGATGCTTCGGCTTTGGATGACGGACGGGTCTCGTTAAGTTATGCCGACCTGCATTCGGCGGCAAAGGAATATGCCCTCCGCCTGCACCGGAACGGGATCGGTGCCGGAGACAAGGTGGGGATCCGGATTCCATCCGGAACCAATGAACTCTACATAGCAATTCTCGGCACACTTTTGGTGGGCGCAGCATACGTACCGGTGGATGCGGATGACCCGGAGGAGAGGGCCAGTCTCGTCTTTGGAGAAGCGGGCGTGGCGGCTATCCTGCGCGACGGCGGGATTTCCGCTGTTCCCGGCAGGGGGAAACCCTTCGCGGCACCCCGGCGGCCCCGGGTCGAGGATGACGCGTGGGTGATCTTCACCTCCGGTTCCACGGGCAGGCCCAAGGGCGTCGCGGTGACCCACCGGTCGGCCGCCGCTTTAGTGGACGCCGAGGCGCGGTTGTTCCTCCCCGCGAATCCAGTGAACTCCACGGACCGCGTGCTGGCCGGCCTGTCCGTGGCGTTTGATGCCTCCTGCGAGGAGATGTGGCTGGCCTGGCGTAACGGGGCATGCCTGGTGCCTGCTCCCCGGTCACTGGTCCGGACCGGGATGGATCTGGGGCCATGGCTGATCACGAATGGGATCACTGTCGTTTCCACCGTCCCTACTCTGGCCGGCCTCTGGCCGGCCGAGTCGCTTGAAGCGGTCCGGCTTCTGATCTTCGGCGGTGAGGCGTGCCCGCCCGAACTGGCTGCCCGGCTCGCCGTGGACGAACGCGAAGTCTGGAACACATACGGACCCACGGAGGCGACCGTTGTGGCCTGCGCCGCCCGGATGGACGGGAGCGCACCCGTGCGGATCGGCCTGCCGCTGGACGGGTGGGATCTCGCCGTCGTTGATCCTTCTGGGATCCCCGTCAGCGAAGGCGGGACAGGTGAATTGATCATTGGCGGAGTTGGTCTTGCCCGGTATCTGGATCCGGCCAAGGACGCGGAGAAGTATGCGCCTATGGAGACCCTCGGCTGGGACCGTGCATACCGCAGCGGGGACTTGGTCCGGTACGAAAGCGAGGGCCTGGTCTTCGTGGGCCGCGCCGATGAGCAGGTGAAACTCGGCGGCCGACGGATCGAACTCGGAGAAATCGACGCGGCCCTCCAGTCCTTGCCCGGTATCCAAGGGGCGGCGGCCGCAGTGAAGGACACCGCCGCTGGGAGCCAGGTCCTCGTGGGCTACCTCGTGCCGGCACCGGGGACGGCCGCGAACCTGGAGCAGGCACGCGACCTGCTGGCCACTCAGCTGCCCGCGGCCTTAATTCCCTTGCTCACCGTGATCGATGGCCTTCCTGTGAAAACCAGTGGGAAGGTAGACCGTCACGCCCTGCCCTGGCCGCTCACCTCAGAGGCTGGGGAACCTGCGATGCCGGACCTGGACGGTCCGACAGCGTGGATTGTGCAGCAATGGGTGGATGTTCTGGGGACCCCGCCCGACAGCCTGGACGCTGATTTTTTCGCCTATGGCGGCGGCAGCCTGACCGCTGCCCGGCTCGTCTCGGCTCTCCGGGTGCGGTATCCCAGCATTGCGGTGGCGGACGTTTACGCGCGCCCGCGGTTGGGCGCCTTGATCGAGTACGCCAGGCTTTCAATGCCCGACGGCGGCATGGAGGCTTCCCCGCTGGCCGAACGTCAGGTGCGGCCCACCGCCCGGAAGTCCCAGGTGTTCCAGTTCGTAGCCGGGTTCCCGCTGCACGTGCTCGTATCGATGCGCTGGCTCACCTACCTGATGACCATCAACAACGTCCTTTCCATGTGGGGTGTGCTGACCGGCGCCCCGACCGTGTCCTGGTGGTGGGTCCTGGCCTCCTGGGTGGTTTTTGTAAGCCCGCTGGGCCGCATGGCAGTCTCCGTAGCGGCGGCCCGCCTCTTGCTCCGCGGTGTGGTTCCCGGCAGCTATCCCCGCTCGGGAAAAGTCCACCTGAGACTGTGGCTCGCTGAACACATCGCGGATCTTTCCGGGGCGGTCAGCCTCGCCGGAGCCCCCTGGGTCCCGTACTACGCCCGTGCCCTTGGCGCCAAGGTGGGCAAGGACGTTGACCTTCATTCCATCCCGCCAGTCACCGGCATGTTGAGCCTGGGCTCCGGTTGCTCGATCGAACCCGAAGTGGACCTTTCGGGCTGGTGGATCGACGGCGACCTGGTACACATCGGCCATGTCCGGGTCGGCCCGGGTGCCACAGTCGGGTCGCGGAGCACCCTGATGCCGGGTGCGCGGATCGGTGCCGGCGCGGAAGTAGCCCCGGGCTCGGCCGTCCTGGGCAAGGTCAAGGCAAACCAGCGCTTCGCGGGCTCTCCCGCCCAGCGCCTGGGCAAAGCCGAACAAAACTGGCCCGCACGGCCGCCGTCGGGCCTGAAGACCGTGCTGGCGTTTGCCGCCTACGCGCTGGCCGCAGGGCTGCTGGCGCTCATTCCGTTCGTCTCTGCCGCTGTGGGCGCGCTGCCCGTCATCGCCGCCATCCGAGGGGCGAGTCTCTGTTCTCGTCGGGTGTCCGGCTACTGTGGGCGGTCCCTTTGGCAGCATCGCTGTGGTTCCTGTCCAACATGACCCTGACCGCCGTCGTCGTCCGTTTGCTTGGCCTTGGACTTCGCGAAGGCCGTTACCGTGTGCGTAGCTTCACTGGCTGGCGGGTTTGGGCCACCGAGCGGCTACTGGATATGGCACGGGACCTGCTCTTTCCCCTGTACGCAAGCCTGTTTACCCCGGTCTGGCTGCGGCTGCTCGGGGCAAAGGTGGGACGGAACGTCGAGGCGTCAACGGTGCTCCTGCTGCCCTCCATGACTACCGTCGGGGACGGGGCCTTCCTGGCCGACGACACGATGATCGCCTCCTATGAACTCGGCGGCGGTTGGATGCGGATCGCTCCGGCGAAGATCGGCAAACGCGCTTTCCTGGGCAACTCGGGGATGACGGGCGCTGGACGAAGCGTGCCCAAAAATTCCCTGGTCGCGGTGCTGTCAGCGACGCCGGCGAAGGCGAAGTCCGGGACATCCTGGCTGGGCAGCCCGCCCGTGCGGCTGCGCCGGGCACGGATGGAGATGGATCAGAGCCTGACGTTCAACCCTCCTCTCCGGCTTAAAATTTACCGGGCGTGCTGGGAACTGTGCCGCGCCGTTCCGGTGGTCCTCACGGCCGCTATTGCGATAGCCATTCTGGTGGTCCTGGACTGGGTGGCAGGCTTCGCCGGATACGCCGCCGCCGCGCTGCTCGGGGCGCCCGTGCTGCTCGCCGCGGGCGGTGTGGCCGCGGCAAGTTCGGTGGCAGCCAAATGGCTGCTCGTGGGGAAGATCGAGGCAAGCGAGCACCCGTTGTGGAGTTCATTTATCTGGCGCAACGAGGTGGTGGACACCTTCATTGAAATGGTGACCGCTCCCTGGTTTGCCCGTGCCGCTGCGGGTACCCCTGCGTTGGTCTGGTGGCTGCGCGGCCTCGGGGCCACCATCGGTCCCGGCGCCTGGTGCGAGAGCTACTGGTTGCCGGAAGCGGACCTGGTCTCGCTCGGCGCGAACTCAACCGTCAACCGCGGCTGCGTTATCCAGACCCACCTTTTTCACGACCGCGTGATGAGCATCGATACCGTTACGCTGGAACCGGGGGCAACCATGGGTCCGCACGGGGTCATCCTGCCGGCTGCCCGGATTGGTGCCGGCGGTACCGTTGGGCCGGCATCTTTGGTGATGCGGGGTGAAACCGTTCCGGCGGCCAGCTACTGGATCGGCAACCCGGTCAGCCCGTGGACCTCCCCCGCCACCACTTTTCCTGCCCGGGAGGCCCAGCGACAGTGACCGCGCACCACGAGCATTCGCCGGGCCCGGCAAGCGGGTTGAGCTCAGCCCCTGCCTCTTGCCCGCTGCCTGATCCCTACACACCCGGGCACGGGTCCGCGGACTACCGGGTTTCCCGCTACGAGCTCTACCTGGACTACCGGGTCACCACCAACCGCCTGTCCGGTCACGCCGCGATCACCGCGCAGTCCTGCGCTCCATTGGACAGAATAGTCCTGAATCTGGCTGGCCTGCGCGTCCTGAAAGTCCAACTCAACGGACAGCGGGTCCAGCGGTTCAGCCAGCGCGGAAACCAGCTCATCATCATCCCGGCACGTCCCTTGGCCACCGGGACGGACTTCAGCCTGGACATCCGCTACGACGGCACGCCCGGGCCCCTGCGTGGCAACTGGGGCGACGTCGGATGGGAAGAACTTACCGACGGCGTCCTGGTAGCCGGGCAGCCCACCGGTGCGCCGTCGTGGTTTCCCTGCAACGACCACCCCAGCCAGAAGGCCAGCTTCGGGTACACCGTTACCACCGAGGCCAACTATCGGGTGATCTGCAACGGGGTGCTGGTCTCGCGGCATGCCAAAGCCAGCCGCGAAACCTGGGTCTTTGAACAGGCCGAGCCCATGGCCACCTATCTTGCGACCGTGCAGATTGGCCGCTACGACCTACGTCCCCTGGCCTTCCAAACCCATGACCCGGCGCACCGGGCAGATGCCCCGCACGGCAGCCGCGGCCCTGTACCGCAGTACATCGCGGCGCCTCCTGCACTCATGGCATCCGCCGCTGCAGCCCTGGGCCGCCAGGGTCAGATGATGGAAAGCTTCGAGGCCTGCTTCGGCCCATACCCGTTCGCCAATTACACAGTGGTCGTGGCGGATGACGACCTCGAAATCCCCTTGGAAGCCCAGTCACTGGCCGTTTTTGGACCAAACCACCTCAGCCAGCAGTGGAACGACCAGCGGCTCATCGCCCACGAACTGGCCCACCAATGGTTCGGGAACTCCCTAACCGTCAAGACCTGGGCTGACATCTGGCTGCACGAGGGCTTCGCGTGCTACGCCGAGTGGATCTGGTCCGAGGCCTCGGGACAAGCAACAGCTCAGCAGCGGGCAACGGCCGCGTGGCAGGGACTCTCCTCCCAAGCCCAGGATCTGCTCGTGGGCGACCCATCCCCCGAGCTCATGTTCGATGACCGGGTCTACAAACGCGGCGCCCTGGCCCTCCACGCCCTGCGGCGCGCGTCCGGCGACGTACCGTTCTTCGAGTTCCTTCGCAGCTGGGCGGACAGCTACCGCCATGGCGGAGTCACCACAGCCGACCTCATGGACACGGCGGACCGGGCCTTCGTCGAACTCCCCGGATTCAACGCCCGCACCATATTCACCCCCTGGCTCTACCGGGCAGCACTGCCTCCGCTACCATGACACCCACCATTCATGGGCTCTCCCTGGCAGCGGTGCGGCTGTCCGACGTCGACCTTGGCCTCATACATATCCTGGACGAAGCGGAGATTATTAGGGCCAACACGTTCCGCTTCCCAGCCCTGCGGGACCGGTTCGTGGCCGGCCGCATAGCGCTGCGCCTTCACATCAGCGCCATCACCGGTGACAATCCCGGCGCCCTCAAGGCAACCTACTTTTGTCCATCCTGCAGCAACCGAAGCGATCACGGACACGGAATCCCTCAGTATCAGCTCCCGTCATATACCGGCAGCCTGCACGTCAGCCTCAGCAGGTACGGGAACTGGTGCCTCCTCGGCGCCAGCCTCGATGAGAACATCGCCGATGTCGGACTGGACATCGAGAACGGAGCCGCGGCCGACTTTGCGGGATTCCAGTTTGTCGCGATGACGGCGAATGAGCGCCGACAGCTGCGAAAGCTGCCCCCTGCATCGAGAACGACCTTCCAGACCCGGCTCTGGGTCCGCAAGGAAGCTGTCCTCAAAGCACTCGGCACAGGCATGGCAACAACCCCATCGCTGCTTGACGTGTCAGGATCAACCCCAATTGGGCTCGGCCGGCCGGAACAGGAACTGTGGAACATAGAAGACCTAGGGCCTGCCGAGGTTGGTCTTCCGGAAGACTTCGCCGCCTCAGTCGCGATACGGCAACATCATCGCGGCAAGTCGGACTAGCCCGGCACTTGTGGATGCCAAGGTGTGGAAGGCGGATTGCTTCGTGTTCGGGCGGATCGCTATGGCGCCAACCGCAGGTCAGAATGTCCGGAATCCCGAATATCCCATGGTCCGGTCTACTTCGGTAGCCTGTCAGGTTGGACGACGCCGCACGTTGCGAGGCCCCCCGGGACAATGATTCGGTAGCAACAACTTCGTGAGGTAGACCTCGACCTCATCACGTGCTGACGTTCGGATTTTCACCGTCCCTGTTCACTTCGCAAGGGCTCAGCGAGGGGACCGCCACATATGTCAGTTGGTGAGCACCGACATACTTGGCGGCACCAGAGAACCGCTGCTCGTAGTGCGGCTGGAGCAATCCACAGGAAGACCGCGGCCGGGCGCATGCGCGCTGGCCCTGATGAGGCTAGCTTCGATGCTCGGGAACGACTAGGACGGGCCTGTTCTGGGTTCGGGTAAGCCTGGAGGCTACAGGACCTTCAATTATCCGGTTGAGTTGCGCGAAAAGACCTTCGCGCCCGTTACCGACCACCAGAATGCATGCGTCGGAGCTGTCGGCCAGTCTGGACAGCGCTGCGCTGATGTCACCGCGAAGCTCTCGGAAGGACCAATGCGTTCCGGGCGGCCCAAGTATTTCTGAGAGTCGGGCCGTAACTGAACTGGCGGGGTACATCGCCTCTTCATTGACGGTCGGATCGAGGGACGCCGCAGTCCGCGACTGGTACGGGTCCCACTCCGTCAGAACACCGGACGGTTCGATATAAGCACACACCAAGTGGACACTCAGGTCGGCAGCAAACTTTGCCGCGGTCTGAACCAGCAGGTGAGGCACCCGCCAAGGAACCCCAAGGACTACAGGCCCGATAGGGGAAGAGGCGTTCCAGGCATCTGCGGAAGATGGATCCGACCCCTGCATCATCTATTCCTCCCTCCAAACGTGCCCATTCTCGTCCCACCAGACCATCCGCCGAGCAGAATGCGATCAAATAACGGTGCCAGCGCGTCCCAGGGGTGCTGTCCTGTAGCGTGCGTCAAGTGACCGTTTATCGCAGGACCGTACGGTGATGTGGACAAACTGGGCGGCTTCGGCCGACCCCTTCCCGCACGATGCTTCCCACTCGAGGATCATTATGGAGCATCGCGGCACAGATTTTGCGAGAACGGTCACAGCTAGTGACCGGAAGCATGAACAATCAGCTGGAAGCTGCTTACGACCGTTCGTGAACACGCATTGCGCGAGGAGGTCCGGTGCGGGCTGACTGAGGAACGGGACGTCTCGAACTGAATAAGGCAGCCTTACGTCTGGTGTATGGGGGCTGCAATGGGATCCCGCAACTTGACGCTTGACGCTGCGGAAGGGCCCGGGGCGCCCCGCCGTCTCCAGCTAGGTTCTGTGCCGCGGACGATAGGGCCCAAAGCATCTGGCCTCAATTGCCTCAACCAGCGGCACCGCGGCCTCGGAACGGCTAATCTAACGGGATATGTCCTTTGCAGCAGCCGCTCTGATCAAAGCCCGCTCCGCCACCGTCTGGGAGATCATCACGGACGCCGGTAACTTCATCGTGTGGCCATCGGCAATTACGTGGATCGACGGCGAACCCGTCGACGGAAACGTGATCCGAATCAAAACCGCCAGAACAAATACCCGGACCATTCGCACCTGCGTGATGCACCTTACCGGACAAGCGATGCGCTGAACGTCCGGCCTACCCCTTGGCCTGATGGATGTCATCCGCACCTTCACGCTCACACCACAAGCGGACCTCACCCATTTTTGTGTGGAGGAAGACTTTACGGGCTTCGTGGCCCGCTTAGCGCACGGACCTCCTCACGATGTGCGGCAGGAACTGGACGACTTTGTCAACGCTGTCAAATACCGCGCTGAACTACTCGACCAGGTACTGTAGCGCACCCCGCGATGGTCCCGTCACGGCCAGACCCGGCGACCCCGCGAAAGGTCTTGACGCAATGCATGGTGCCAGACATCCGAAAGCCCCCTTGGGACCTTGTCCTTGGAGTCGCCACACAGGCTTACGCATCTGATGACCAGGCTGACAGGTGAAGACGTAAGCACTTGTCGATTTATTTGTGCTGAGTCCGCGGACTCCGTTTCTTAGAGTTCTCGCCCGCCCCGGTCGCCGCGAGATTCCCGGACCTGGGTCAACGGCAGCAGGGCCAACGTCCCAGCGGCGATGACCACGGTCTTCGCCGTCCTGCGTGTGGTGCGGGGTTTTCGTGGCTCTCTCGTTTCGGTCAGAGGATGATGACGTTGACAATGAAGGCGACCGGACCGCCTGCAAGCGCCGGAAGGGTTCGACGCCGCAACTCCCGGTCGACGGATGCGACGACGGCCGGCGGCAGGGCCCCCGCGATCAGGCACACTGCGTCCGCCACGCTGACGGCCGGTATGAAGGCCTCGTTCAGGGAGAATGCGTTCGCCAGTACCCGCCAGGCGGTAACGGCCAGCAAAGTGCCCGCAGCGGCGGCGGCCAGGTCTGCCGTCGGCCATCGGGCAAGCCGGCGCTGCTGCAGTCCGTCAGCCTTCGCACTCGATGCAGTAGGAGCGGCCCTTGTCTTCGCGGGCGAGCTGGGACCGGTGCCGGACCAGGAAGCAGGATGAGCAGGTGAACTCGTCCTTGCCCTGCGGGATGACCTGGACGATGAGTTCCTCGGAGACGATTTCCCCGCCCGGGGTCAGCCCTTCGTCCAGGGCGTCGGCTTCGTCCAGTTCGGTGACGACGCTGCGGGCATCCGGGGCGCTGGCGGACTTCAGCGCCTCCAGCGAGTTGTCCTGGGATTCCTTGACGTCGGAACGGACTTCGTCGTAATCGGTAGCCACTTTTGGCGGTTCTCTTTTCTTCTGTGGTGCCGGTTGCTGTCCTGACCAGAGAGCAACGTACACCATCTCGGGCTTGTCCCGTACGGCAAGCAATGGGTCCCCCGGAGAGCCCGCTGTTCTTGCACGTATGGGCGACGCCGGGCAGCGGAGCGTCTTGACGTGTTCGTTGGGGGACCCTGACACTCGTTCTCACAAGTCGAGCATTGGAGGTCGCCGTGAATGGTCAGCGCATCGGCTATGTGCGGGTGAGTACCGTGGATCAGAATGGGGTCCGCCAGCTCGACGGCCAGGTCCTGGACCGGGTTTTCACCGACAAGGCTTCCGGCCGGGACACCGCTCGGCCGCAGCTAACGGAGCTGCTGCGGTTCGTCCGCGACGGGGACGCGGTAGTCGTGCACAGCATGGACCGGCTCGCCCGAAACCTCGATGACCTGCGTGCCCTGGTGCAGAGACTCACCAAGCGAGGGGTGCGGGTGGAGTTCGTCAAAGAACAGCTCGTCTTCACCGGCGAGGACTCCCCCATGGCCAACCTCATGCTCTCAGTCATGGGCGCCTTCGCCGAATTTGAGCGCTCTCTGATCAGGGAACGCCAACGCGAGGGCATCGCGCTGGCCAAGCAACGTGGCGCGTATAAGGGGCGGAAAAAGACCCTGACGCCGGAACGGGCGGCAGAGCTGGTTCAGCGCGCCGACAGCGGCGTTCCAAAGGTCGTCCTCGCCCGTGACTACGGAATCAGCAGGGAAACGGTCTACCAGTACCTTCGCCAAGCGGCGTTGAAGTAAACCCCTTACCCTCCCCAGCTTTCCCAGCCAACCTCAAGGTTTACCCTGCCGGGTTATGTATGGAACTTCGGTCAGGCCCCGCCAGTCGTCAGCCAAGTCCAGATCGTAGGAATCCTGAATGACTTCGACCTGATCAAGAGGGCAGCGCAGCGCCAGCTCCTGTGCCACGCAGGAAGGGCGGCCCCATCCCCGCACCAACGCCCCGGTCATGTCCGCGGCAACCACGAGGAACCTCTGAACAAAGCCGACATCGTATTTATGAGCGAGCCTGGGCGGCAGCCAGGACAGGACCGAAGTACTAGCGATGTCCTCGCGGTCAATTGAGTGAAGCTTTCTCAGGCCGGCCAGATCCTCAAAAAGCTGATCGATCAGGACGGCAGAGGCCTCCCATAAAGCACCGGCCAGCAGTCTTGCCTGAAACAGGCTTCTGTCCCGAACCTCGGGGGTGATCGAGTCCATCCACTCGATGTCATCGGGGCAAAGCAGGCTGCGCTGCTCCGCCGTCAGATCCTCCAACCGCGGTTCAAACCCCAGCTGCTCCAAGCTCAAACCTGTCAGCCTCTCCCCTACCTCCAGGGCGCGCTGGACGTAGTTGTCTTCATGGCTCATGCCCCGATGCTAGCGGCATGCGACCCTCCCTCCCGGCTGGGGCAAAGATGCGTGCTGAACGCCTTGACCGAATCGCGGTTAGCTGTGTTTAGGAGGCTTGAACCTGTGCGGCCAGCGCTTGATTCAAGGCCGGGATGTCCAGGAAGGCGGGATCATAAGGTTCTGTTGAGCCGGTGCTCTCTGCGACCCACTCTGCGTGCCCTGCGTGGTCTGGATGGGTCGGGTCGGCCAGGGCCTCCAGGATCACTTCATACCCTGGGAATCCTCCAGAGTCTTCCAGCGGTCCGCGGCGGGCACCGTCGAGAACTCGGGCCGGCGGCGTGTGTTCGCCCGTCGAGTGTTGCGAAACCAGCTCAAGCCTGTGCAGACAGCTGTCGCCGAAATCGTACTCATAAAAGGCCGCGCCATCGCCCAGCGCCAGCAGTTGAGCAAGGGTTAGATCTTCCTCTGGCCTGTCGTCCGGTTCGTCGCACTCCTGCCGGGGAAGCCATTGCGGCGTCTCTGGAATGTGCCCATCCACTGGCCTCAACGGCGCGAAGGGGTCATCGGCTGTAAACCTGTGCAGGTGGATGTCCTCTCAGCCCAAGGCAATTTGCAGGATCTTGTGGATCCGGTCGAGAGTAAAGGAGCCCCGGACTTCAAGCTGGCGCCAGATTTGTGGCTCGATGTCGACTCGCGCTCATCACGGCAGCAGCGTTCATGCAGGCCATTCTTTCAGCCTCCGCAAGCATGCCTCGGGAACGAGGCGTCTCCCATGCTGTGGAACTCCAGCCGTACAGAACGTTGGCTATCAGTGTCGCATTCGGTCCGGTAGGAGTTGGTGTCTTTGGGCTGCTCCCGAGAGGAGGGTCACTTCGGCTGGATAACAGGCGAAACCTTGCGCCGACAGGCGTCCCTGCGAAAGACTCGGGGAACGCATGCTGAATTGATGAAAATTTGGAGCGGGAAACACCTCGAAAAGCGCAGGCAAAGACGCCTTGCGCCTACTGGCAGCAAGGACGCAGCCCTCGGGATCCCGCAAACCGAAAGGATCGCAATGGCAGGAATGTTCGAACTGTTTATCGATGCAGAATCAGCCTTCAGGTTCCGACTCACAGCCCCGGACGGCACCATCATGGCCGTCTCCAGGCCCTTCGACACCAAGACCGACGCCGTGGCAGGCATCGCCGCCGTCCGCGAGTACGCCGGAATGGGACTAATTACCGACCACTCGACAACGACCACCAATTCCGCACCGCCCCAGATCCACGATGACCCCGCCGCGACGGACGACTCCCTACGTGCCCCAAAGATCGACTTCCACGCGCGCCAGGGCGGTTCGCAGGGCCGTCTCAAGCCCCCGCTGGGCCGGGGCAATACACAACCTCTCCTGAGCGCCGGAGAGGGCTCCCACTGCCCCTTTTCTGCCAGCTTTACAGAGTCTTCATTGTCGGCGTTTCAAAATAGGCGGGGGAATGCCTGCAAATGGGGTGTCTCCCGACAGTATGTGCCGGCGCAGTACGCACCGTCTGGCCTGGCCTGTGACGACTTCTGCCACTGGGATCTGGCCGTCACAGAAAGATTGGACGAGCTGAACGCGTGGACTCCGAAGCGGGGGCTGCGTCCTGGTCAGTGCGCCCACAACGCTCAGCAGTCCCGGCCAGGAATGCTTTCAGAGTGCTTCAGCTGGGAGCACCCATGGACTTTCTGCGCGAAAAAGCCCTCCCGGTGTGTTGAGGAATTCTCGTGCAGGGGGGCTGAAGCACGGGTGGTTCAAGGTCCGCACCCCCGGGTGCTGATGTTAAGCCGACGCGGCGCACAGTCGATGCTCTGAACGGCGCCGACGGGGCAACCGAGCCTAGACTCCTGATCATGATCTCAGTCGAAGAGCAGGGCCAAGCCGAGCATCGCTGGCCCGCCGTGATTGGCCTCCTCACTGCGCTGGGCTTATACGGGACGCTGCCGACGACATTCCTGCCGGGCGTCCGCTACGTCGTCGTGGTGGTCGGACTTGGCCTCCTGATTCCGCTGGTGGTCCTGAATCCTCGCCGGCTCACCCGTGAAACCCGCTGGTCCAGAGTTCTTTCCATTGGCCAGGCGCTCCTCCTGGTCGTGGCCAACGAGGCTGCCTTGGTTCAGCTGGTCATTGCCCTGACGACAACCAACAGCAACGGGCCCACCCTTTTGCTCGCCGCACTTCAGGTATGGGTGACGAACGTGATCGCTTTTGCCTTGGTCTATTGGGAACTGGACCGCGGCGGACCCGTATCCCGCCGACACACCCCGCGGCCCCACCTGCCCAGAGCAGACTTCCGCTTCCCGCAAGATGAAGACCACGACGCCGTCAAGGAAGTTGCCGCCAGATCTTCGGTCAAAACCGGCTGGACGGCTGCGTTCATTGACTATCTGTACTTTTCGCTGTCCAACTCCATGGCATTCAGCCCCACGGATACGATGCCGCTTTCAGCCCGGGCCAAGGGACTGATGGGGTTGGAAGCCTTCGGCGGCTTCGTCCTGCTGGCGTTGGTCATCGCCCACGCCGTCTCCCTGCTCGGCCAATAACAGCCCACGGTGGTTGAACAACCTACGCGTGATCCGCCCGGGACCTTAGTGGCGGCCTCGTTGGCGTTGTCCAGTCCGCGCTCCAGGGCCGCCCCATACTGTTCAGCCATGAACTTGCGGCCTTGGAGTTATCCGCGCATTGACCCGTCTGCACCTACACGTCCTCCCCCGGTTTGAAGGCACTCGAGGTGAGCTGTGCCTTTGCCTGCTCCAAGGGCCATAAATGAGGCCGTTTTTAGGCTCGGGGTCGCGTTAACGGACGCCTCAGAATCTTCGGTGCTAAGAGCTCCCAGGATTCGCGACAACCTCACTTGCAGCAACTTTATGAATTCGGTTAGGAAATTGATCGCCAGATCAGGGCCGCCGGTATCTGCGGCAATCTCCCCATCGTTCTGTGGAGCCAGTACGGGGATCTTCTGCTCATCCCCTGGCCTTGCAGGCACAGATGTTGGTGCTTCATGTCGAACCGGGGCGGGCTCGTGGACGAATGTGGATCGCTCCTGAGGGCTCTTCGCGCTGGTACTCAACGGGATCCTCAAAATGACGAGCGATCGCCGGTACCCCATACACCGAATGGCCACCGCTCTGCATGATCTGACCTCGTTAACCCTGCCCAGAAGCTATCAAGTTCGCGCTTGGACTTGATCAAGGTTCCCGCGGGCTTGAGAGCTGCCCGGAGGCGAACCCTAGCGAAGTTCAAAGGGTTAGCGTTGACTTGGTGTTCTTTGCGCCACGGATCAGGGTGAGCATCACGGATGCCCCGCCTGGGTAATCCTGGACCGCTGCAGTGATTTCCCCGGCATCCTGGATGCCCCGGTTACCGATTCTAGTGATGATGCTCTCTACCACCCGGCGGTCGTCCCGGAAAGGGCGATCCTGCCGGCGGGAAGAGGACGGCAGTAACGGCTGGGTGCGGGCCCACTGCCCGTCACTCAAAACAGAAGTACGAGACGCCCGTCGAGCATCCAAGACGCCGACGTCAGGATTTGGGAAACATGCCCTAAGCGCCCCCGAGTGTCGTGAGGAGGTTGTTCAATGTTTTCTGCTCTGTGGCCGGGTTCGGGGTGTGTGAGCGGACAGCGGACAGGACCGGGTCGATTTGCTTGTCGATGTAGTTCCACGCGGCGCAGTCGGCGGCGTTCAGCGTGTCCTGTTTCTGGTCCCACGCTGTTTCAAGGTCCGTTACCCGGGTCGAGGCTGCGGACTTGTCGCCCTTTTGAACCAGGGCCAGAGTATCGGAGGCGATGGTGCGGAACTCTTCGATGTCCGTGGCCGGGAAGTGCGCCTGCGCCGCTGATTGAGCCTCTGCCTGGGTTAGCGCGTCGGATCCGGGACCACAACTTGGTGCTGACTCCTTTTCGGCGGCCACACTGGCGTGCGGCAAGCTGTTCGTGTATCCGAGGAGCGCGATCGTGGCCGCCGCGACGGCGGCAAGGATCCCCAGTGCTGCACGCCGCCGTGCCGGGGATACTGCCCGGGGCGTCGGGCCCGGCGCGCCCTGAGTGCTTTGGGCGATATCGGCCTTACTGATCGAAAGGTACACCACGGTGACGAGGATAGCGACGAGGAAGACAATGCTCGTCGTCAGGGTGCCAAGGCCCAGTCCGCCCTCGCCCGGGGCCAGCCCGAGCCAGTCTCCGGTATTCGCTCCGAGGGGACGGGTGAGGATGTACGCGATCCAGAACGCGAGAACGGGGTCGGCACCAAAGCGCCAAAGGGCGGTCACGATAACGATGAGTGCCAGGGGCAGCAGGATCGAGCTGCCAGGGCCCCAGCCGGTGAGTTCCAGAGTCCAGTCCCCGAGGGCCGTGCCCAACGCGAAAGTCACCAGAACAGCGAGCCAGTAGAAGGCCTCCCGTGGCAGGGAGACGATGCTGTGGATGGAAAGGGTCCGTTCCTTGGCATACCAGATGCCGAAGACAACGGCGAGCACGGCAGAAAACACTGCGGCGCTCAGCCACAGCGGCACGCCGGCCTGATCCGTGAGCAGGTCAGTGTAAAGGGTTCCAGTGATACTCATCACGACGACGGTGAGCCAGTACACCGCGGCCACGTAACGCCGCAGACGCATCTGCGCGGCGAGCACGACCGCCAAAACCCCAGTGAAGATGCTCGCGGTCGGGACCAGCCCGGCGCCGAGGGCCACGTTGATGAAATCAGCGAAGCTCTCCCCCACGGTGGTGCAAAGAATCTTGATAACCCAGAACCAGACCGTGATTTCGGGGACTTTACTCAACATCCGTCCCGTGAAGGGCGGTGATGTCACCTCTTGTGTACTCACAGTTGCACTCCCTCACTCGATTCCCATCAGGACCGCCCACACGGCAGTGTGAGCAGAGTCTCACACGGCAGGCTGGGAGGAAACCCGAAGCAAGAGAAAGAAATGGTCGGAAGAAGTGCGATAGTACCGTCACAGCGCTCGTGGAATTGTTGCGGGTCCTTCTTCCCATACGATCCCAACTCACCGGATCAGGCAAAATTTCGAGCACGTGGACTGGTCCCAGTCAGACGAAAGATTCGCCGCGTATGCCAACGGTCGACTTCCTTGGACAAGCCAGGGCGGTCCGTCCGGGCCGCCTCAGACCTTCGCTGGGCCGGGCCAATCCACAGCCTTTCCTGAACGGCCAGGGGAGAGGTTTCTCATCTTCCTCCCACACGCAGCTTCACCTAGGCCTTGGATGGCCCTGCGTCTTTTGCTCCGGCAGTTGGCACGAAAAGTCCTGGGCTGGAGAGCTGGTACTCCCTTGACCGCATCAGCCCGCGGGCTCATGCTGGTTGCCTGGTTGTGGTTAGCTCTCGCTCGGAAGGCCGACGATGTTCTTCACCAACTATGCACCCCCTTCTGCACGTTTCCGGTCGTTTTTGGCTGCATCGGCAGCCGCTGTGCTGATGCTCGTCGGCGGACCAGCACAGGCAGTCACCACCGCTGGTCCCGGCAACGACGTGTCCTGGCCTCAGTGCGGCCAAACCCTGCCCAAGACCCAGACTTTCGCCATCGTTGGTGTCAACAACGGTCTAGCGAACAACACCAACCCCTGCCTTGCCGCCGAGCTGTCATGGGCGGCCACTTCGACGGGCGGGACGGGCCAGTCCTTGGTCGCCCTGTACGTGAACACCGCCAACCCGGGGACCGCCGGATCCTGGTGGCCGGGCAGCAACACGTACGGCGGGACAACCGTGCCGAACCCGTACGGGCAGTGCACCAGCGGATCGGTCGGGGCAGCATGCTCATACATGTACGGGTACGCCAAGGCTTATGACGATGCGAACATCCGCGGCGTGAGCAACCCGGCCTCCTACACCTGGTGGCTGGATGTAGAGACAGTCAACAGCTGGTCGACGGACAAGGCGGCAAACAGGGCGGACCTGGAGGGCATGGCGGCCTACTTCGCGAGTATCGGCGCCGGAGTCGGCCTGTACTCCACGAGTGCCCAGTGGACGCAGATTGCCGGCATCGTGCCCGCGACGAGCAACCTGTACACCCTGCGCAGCTGGCTTCCGGGGGCCAGCTCGCCGGCCGCGGCCAAACGCAGGTGCTCCGACGTCCCGCTTACCGGTGGAGGGAAGGTCACGCTCACCCAGTACACCTCGGGCAGCTTCGACTACGACATTTCCTGCATCTAAAAACACCATGGCGGTCAACCGGGAATCCGGATGTCCAGGGCACAGCAATTAGGCGTCCCCGGCAAGGTTGCCCGCGTTGGCCGGCTCACAGGGAAGCCTCAGATTCGGGTGCACATAGCGGACCGAAGCTCCGGTCAACCGCTTTTTGACTGTCGCTTGGCCAATCCCAAGCGCCCGTGGCATGGGTGAAACCGCAGCCGGACACACGAGGAATCACTGCTGTTAACGCCATCCTGGAGACAACCGGGGATCCTCCCGGAAGCCGTCGAGGAGCCCTTCTCAGCCGCAGTTCGGCTTTCAGTCGAGACCGCTTCCAGCTGAGCGCAACGCGCATCTACACGACGGATTTTGCACATACTTACCCTGCCCGCTGCGGGCGCTGTTCAGGATTAGCCCGGGCCCTTGGCATGCTCGCTGCTGGTAGCTCGTCGACGTAACCTACCCGAGGATGTGCGGGCCGATGCAAGGACGCGGTCACGTCGGCCGCCATACGCACCATGGTTAACTGGCCCCAGTGCCCAAGGGCACCGTAAGTAGAGACCGGACAGAAGGAGAGCAGCATGGCTGGAATCAACGCGAAGTTCGACAAGGAATACCTCGACAAGGGCATCGACGAACTGGCCAAAGCGCCGGTTGAAGCCTTGAAAGGCCTCTCGGAAGGCGACGCCCAAAAGCTCAAGGAAGCCCTGAACATCAAGACCGTCAAGGATCTCGGGACCAACAAGTTCTTCCTTTGGGCCCAGTCCGTCGCGAAGCTGGCCGAATAGACCCGTCCTCACGGACTGCCAGGCATTCCGGGAAGGGCGCGCTCAGCGAACGGGCGCGCTTTTTCGGGCTCTCTTGGCGCCGAGTCCTCATCCTAACGGGCGGCCCAGGCCATGTGTCTCTCAGCGGTGATGGCCCGGCGGATACGGCCGGATCGCCCGGTACCATTCCTCCCCCAATACGAAGAAATATACTTTGTCGCACCATTCAGCAAGGCCTGCCCCAGGGAAGCGTGGTCCTTCCCGACGCTGGCCCTGCCACAGGGCCAGCGCCTGCCTAGCGGCACCAGCCGACAGAGCGGGCAAAACTCGACGCCAGCGCTCAAGTCCTTGAACCGCCGCCCCCCAGACGGAAAGTAGACGGCACCAAACTCAGCCCCCGGGCCTCGATCCGTTCACGAGCCCAACTTATGGCGTCCTCTATATCGTTTGTCGGGATGCTGTCCCGGATGGTGACGCCGGGGCTGCGGTGGTGTCCGACTGGTACTACCCCCTCCTGGGAAGCCGGCATGGTGGCCCGAGCTAACGAAATAATTGGCGTTGCTGAACCTGCGTGTCTCTTGGCCGGGGGAACTGAGTATGGAGCCCCCCGCGCGGGGCCACGAAAGAACGGTCCGCGAAGCTGGCAGGGACACCGGGCGGGGTTATTGATGAAGTGAGCCCGATTCGGCACTTGTGGGTTCGTGGCGACAGTCAAGCGCCACGCAGGATGTTGCAGGCCGGAGATCCCGTTGACATTGGCCTGGGAAGACCCTAGCGATTTTTCCGGGCCCGGGGCGGCGATTGCGGCGCGCCTGGACCTGAGCCACCAGAGCGGGTCAGGTCGATTCCTTAAGTGCGCAGTACCCGCACCAGGTCGGTCCTTGGACCCGGGTCATCTCTTTGGTTTCGACGAAAGCGGGGCTGGCTCCAGACGTGCTGAGACCGGGAACCAGCCCCTCCCCCTGCAGCAGGTGCTCCCGGGCAAGGACATGAGAATCGCTCCCCCGACAAGGAAGAACGCCTGCCGCCCCAGATTATCCGGTAGGAAACCGGACATTACCAACCTTTCTTGTGCCCAGCGCATCGAATCCGGCCCGGGCTATTTTCGGGTTGCCTCTGCCAGAGCCGCGGGTCAGTCCACCCGTGCGCTGACTATTTGCGTTCTGGCCGTGACCTGTAGACATGACCGGGCAGCAGCGGTGTTCCCTCGAAGAGCTGCGGCACTGTGACGAGCTGGTAGCCCTGCGTTTGCAGGCTGGTGACCAGTTCCTGCTGGCCCGCGATGGTTGTCGGGTCCACATCGTGCATGAGAATCACCGCGCCCGGAGTGATTTCCTTCAACACTTTGGGCACGAACACTGCAGGGTTCCTACTTTGCCAGTCAAGGGAGTGGACGGCCCAGATGATCAGGGGTTTGCCGACGGCTGCCTGCACTGTGGCGTCGGCTGCCCCGTACGGGGGGCGCATCAGAAGCGGCGCCGAGCCGGTCGCGGCCCGGATCGCGGCATCGGTGCGGTCCATTTCGTTCTTGACCGCCGCGGAGGTGAGTTTGGTCAGGTATGGGTGGCTGTAGGTGTGATTGCCGATGGCGTGGCCGGCGTCGGCGACCTGCCTGGCTGTTGCGGGGTGGGCGGCAGCGTTGGCACCGGTCATGAAGAAGGTTGCCTGGACGTTGTTGTCTTTCAGGATGGTCAGGAGTTGGGGCGTTGTGTTGGCGTCCGGGCCGTCGTCATAGGTCAGGGCCGCACACGGGACCAAGTCACAATTGACATGGCGAAGTGCTGCCGGAACGGCCTGCGGGGCAACTGCAGGAGTCCGTAGTTGGGCCAGTACTTCGCGGCCGGCGCCGTTGATCAGGGCCTCGGCTTCAGCGGCAGGGATAGTGGTCGTCTGCGCCCGGCCGGACGGCCCATGTCCCGCGGCGACGTGAAGCTCTCCGGACGGTGCCAGGACCACATCGGTTGGTGCGGGCTGCTGCCCGGCCGGCGCGGCGATGCCGACGGGAATCCCTCTGGCGCGTGAGCGGAACCCGTCCAGGGCCTCGGGCCGCAGCAAGTCCGAAGAACGGCGCACTTGACCCGAGATCGTGTCGACGGTGAAGGTTTCCGAGCTCACGGTGATTTTGCCGTCCGGACCGGTATCCCTCACTCTCTCCCGGAACATGATGACAGTTCCACCGGCCAGCACGGGCTCGGCCGTGACGGTGAGGGAAGGGACCGGAGCAGGGGCAGCGTTCACGGCCATCACCTGGCGGTAGCGGCCGCCGTAGGGTGCGGCCGCTGCGGCCGCTTTGTCCAAAGTGGCAAGCAGCCAGGCATCCAGGTGCGTGTTTAATCCTGGCAGGCCGTTCACGTACGTCCATGACGCCCTGACTTGGCGTCCTCCGACAACAGCGGTCAAGGACATCGCGTAGCCGCCTGGAACTGTCGCGGCAGGTTGATCCGCGAGCTGGAGGGCTGCCGGGAGCACCAGCGGGGCGGTTGGTTGGCGGACCTTCTCGGCGGGTTGGGACCGGGCCCGGGAGGCAGAGGAGGCGGGTATGCCGTCGCCGCCTGCGAACATGATGGCAGCGGCACAGAACCCGGTCACCGCCGCCAGCGAAACGGCAGCGACCCTCCACCGCCACGGGATTTGCCCCGTCAAACCCAGACCCCTCCTCAGCGCTGCTTCGAAAGGCCCCTGACCATTGAGGGCCCCGAACGGAGCTTACTGTGAAACTGACGCTGCACGGCAATAGATGGAACCAACCGTCACGCTCACGGCACCCCGTGGATGGACCGTTTGGTCGTCCCGGCTATGTCGAGGTTTTGTAGACATCGGGTCCGAAGGGGGTGATGCCGGGTTCTGCTGCTGTGCCGAGGCGGGACAGGGAGAAAAAGTCCTCGATCGTGGCCAGCAGGCTGTAGTGGTTGTACGGCTGCGCGGACGTGCCGCCCGGAGTGCTGTAGGGGGAAAGGACCAGGGCGCCGATCTGTCCGCCAGCGGTTCCCCCGGTCAGTCGATATTGAGGGGCCTGCTCGGCCGCCGTCGGCCTCATCGAAGGTGATGATGAGCATCCCGTCCTGTGCGAACGCCGGAGAGGACAGGATCGGGGGGAACGCGGTGCGTAGCCATTGATCTGCAGCTGCCAGGCCTCCGGGGGTGCCGTCGGAACAGGGCTTGTCGTGGCCGTCGTGGCAGACATTGGGCGAGATGTACGCCAGGTTCGGGGTCGCGGCCACGGAACCGAGGTCCCTGGATAGCTGGTTGTAGTCGACGTCGTTCCCGGCGCAGCTCGTGGAGTCGATGATGGAGCGGAAGTAGACGACGGGGTTGCGCCGCGTCGCGTACTGGTCCTGCGGGGTCTTATGTGAACTGTCTTCAGCGCCGGGGGCCGGGTGCAGGCAGGCGACGGCATGTCTTCCATGTAGCCCTTCCATGTCTCCCGGCAACCGTTAGTTGGCCCGCGAGGGTCGGGACACCGGACCGATACACGCACCCGTCGCCCGTCAGGCGTCCCTTGCTGTCGGTGCCTGTGGTGACGAACGCGCTGAAGGCGTGGCAAATCAAGGGCCGTGCTGTCGTTGGGTGGCTGCCCGGAGATCTGGGCCAGATAATTAGGCAAGGAGTCATGGGCGATGCCGTAATACTGGGTCAGCAACACTCCTTGGGGCCGCAGCGTGCCCGAGAGATACGGGGCCGCCGATTCAGTCCCAAACACCCGGTCGTATCCCTGGTTTTCGAGGTTCAGTGTGGGGCATCGTGCTGGGCGCCGCCGGCTTCGTGGTGGGCGCAGCAACTCTGGGGCTCGTCCTCGCCGGACGCCGTACCCGCAGCGACGCCAAATAACGTTAACCCCGAAGGGCTGCGGCGGCCCGTCCCGCCGCAGCCCGGGCCTCACTGAAAGGACCCTCATGAAGACACAGCGTCACGGTCCCACAGGCCGGCTGTCACGGACACTGCTCCCATTGGTAACCCCTGCGTTACTGATGGCACCCACCGCGGCAGCGCAAGCACACGATGCCCTGGAGTCCAGCGACCCAGCCAATGGCTCCACCGTCAGCACCGTTCCGGCCAAGGTCGGATTGACGTTCGACCACACACCCATTGCCATCAATTCGATCGTCCGCGTGCAGGATGCCACCGGCACCGATCAAGCCGACAGGCCCGTCACCATCATCGACAACCACGTCACCCAAGCCATCAAACCAGACGCTCCGAACGGCAAATACACCGTGGTCTGGCGGGTCGTTTCCTCCGACGGCCACCCCATCGAAGGCACCTTCACCTTCACCGCCGGCACAACCAATACAAACGCACCGACGCAGGCACCATCCGCCGCGGCAACCGAAGGCCCCAGTTTCCAAACAAGGCTGATCACGGCGGTGGCCACTGCGATTGTCCTGCTCATCGCGTTCGGTGTCCTTGCCCTTTTCGTCAGGCGCCGATTGCGAAGCCCCGAAACCGAGAACTAAGCCAGGCAGGCCGTCCAGGCACCCGGGCGAGCTTGAACCACTACCTCGAAAGGGTCCGCGTCCGAGTCCGCGGGCTATCCAGCGCTGCCACTGGCCAGGGCGCTACCCAACGGTTCCGGTTCGGAACCGTGGATGACCCGAATTTACCCCAACGGTGGACCGCTCACAGTCACCGTGCTGGGCAGCGAGTAACTGTCGGTCGGGGCGTGGGCAGGTGGAGGAAATCTCTCTTATCGGCGTTTGAAACCGTCCGGGCAGCACGGCAGGTATTGTGTTCAGTGGCGGCAAACACCGCAGGATTGACCCGCAACGGGGAAAGCCGCCTGATTCGCGAGACTGTCGGTGTTGCTTATGGGGTGTGTGTGGCAGGGCGCAGCGGCCGTCGATGCCGGTGATGTCCCGGGACGGACGTGCCATCGATGTCTCATCCCGCCCGTTTGCCCGGTTGCCCCGCAGGGAGCCGGGATACCAGCACGGTGTTCCAGACGGGCGCGCACATCATGAGAGCAGCGGTGACGACCAGGACGGACGCGGTGACATCGCTGATGTAATGCACGCCTAGGTACACCCTGGAGAACGCGACCACGACGACGAACACTGCACCGGCTCCCAGGCTTGCCAGCTGTGCCTTCCTGCTCCGGGCTAAGACCAGCACGACTGCCACGACAAAGGCCGCTGCGAAAGCGGTATGACCCGAGGGATAGCTGTTGTATCCGGTCTCGGCTATGACCGGATGAAGCGATGCAGCCGATGGCCGTGGCCGTGCCACAAGCATTTTGGCAAGCGTCGCCGCCAGCCAGCCTGAGCCGACGATGAGGGCGAAGGCCAGGGCCTGGGCCGGCTTCTTTCTGATCCAGAGCAGATAGGCGCAGATAATGACCACCAGGGCGGATGCCCCAACGGGGCCGAACGCGTAGTGGATACCTTCGCTCAGAATCACCAGCGCAGGCACCCGGGAGTCGGCCAGGGCAACGTCGACGGCTATTTCCGGATTTCGCTGCCCCAGCAGCGTTAGAGCGCTCCCGACCCAAAGAGTGGCCGCATACAGCCACACGCCCGCCGCTGACCACCACCAGGAACGCATGACAGGAAGCAAAATCCGCTCCTCCATGTGGGCCGCTCCTGACTCCCAATGCACCCGCCCAGGCTTTGCGCCCCACTTTCACACCAGCTTGGACCCGGGCGCTGGGAATGAACTGGGAGAAAACAGATTAGCGAGTGTGGTCAGTCAGAGGCCGTCCTTCGCGTGTGCTCACGCTGCGGCAAGTTTTTTCGCATCAGCTTCGGGCGGTCGCTGACTTTCGTCCCGCCCTACCGTCCGGGATCGTACGGGTCCGCTTGGATCCCTCCCGCGTTCCCGGGAGTATGCGTCGGGCTGCAAGAACGAAAACCTCATCACAGTAGAGCCAATGACGAGAATGAGAATGGCCACGATGACCAGCTTGGCGATCAGGATGGTAAAGGCGCGGATTCTTGATGAGTCCAACATGAGCTCCAAGACTGCGCGGACCAGAGCAAGCAGGTTTGCGCGGCCTACTCGACGCAAAGTGACTTGTCTCTCCGCGGAGGAGGCCTGCTCCCTTCCGGACGTCGGTGAGGTTGCCATGACTGAACTAAAGGGCGCTGAATTCGTGGTGAACTCCCAGACGTTACCCGGGCCGTTACCGGGGTGGATGTGCGATAGTACCGAAACCGGCAAGTCCTGTAACCCAGCCATCAGGAGCGCCACATGGACACAACACGCCTGCTGCATGCACCACAACGATCGTGGAGGCTGCCCCGGCGGCAGCTGCCGGCAGTGTTCATTGTGCTGGCCCTGCTGACGGCCGTCGCTGCCGGGTGCGCGCCATCTGCACCGGGCCCGACAGCACAGGCCGGCACGCCAGGACACGTCTTCGTGATCAACCTGGAGAACAAGGGGTACGACGAGGTGTGGGGCAGCAAGTCCCCTGCACCCTACCTGTCCACAACACTGAGGCAGCAGGGCGTCCTGCTGAGCAACTACTACGGCATCGCGCACAACTCGCTGCCGAACTATCTGGCCCAAGTCTCAGGCCAGCCACCCAACAGCAGCACGGAAAAAGACTGCCCAACCTACACCCGGTTCAGGTCATCCGGCACAGACTCGCAGGGGAGGTTGCTGGGCACCGGCTGTGTCTACCCCGACAACGTTCAAACCATTGCCAGCCAACTCAGGGACGCTGGCAAAACCTGGAAAGCGTATATGGAAGACATGTCCACCCCATGCCAGCACCCGACCCTGGACAGCGCGGACGAAAACGCAAAAGCCACCGCCAGGAACCAATATGCGACCCGCCATGATCCGTTCGTCTACTTCCAATCGGTAACCTCAACGCCTGCCTGCCAGACCAACGTCGTCAACCTCTCCGCCCTCCAGCAGGACCTGAAGTCCGCCGGAACCACCCCCAACCTTTCCTACATCTCCCCTAATCTTTGCCACGACGGACACGACGACCCCTGCGCCGACGACACCCCCGGAGGCTTGCCAGCAGCCGACACCTGGCTGCGCGACAACATCCCCAGCATCCTGGCCTCCCCTGCATTCCAAAAGGACGGAATGCTTGTCATCACCTTCGACGAAACGGACGGGGGCACCGTCGGGCCCTCAACAGGCGTCACAGGCGGAACCGCAGGAGGCCAAGTGGGCGCGCTGGTCATTTCCCCGTTCACTCTGGCCGGCGCCACCTCGGATCACCCTTACAACCACTACAGTCTGCTCGCCAGCATTGAAGGCTTCTTCTCCCTCCCCCGCCTGGCCGGCGCGGGCGAGCCGGGAGTTGACGCCTTCGGCAAGGACGTCTACCGATCCAGAACCTAGGACGAGGGGACCGCGGCCAGTTGCGCCGATGGTCTCAAGAAGCAGCCCTGACCTTTCTCGGGCATCGGAACACTCTTGGTTCCGATGCCGGCGAAACTTGAACCCGCAACCCAGGTTGCACCCAACGCCTTTCCACGACGCGGCGGACGGTATTGCGGGTGCCACCGGTAAGGTCCCCAGCGCAGACCCGGTATGTCTCAGTGTCAGAACGGCCAGTACGCAGCCGACGCCAAATCGCACATCTTCTCCCAGCCGAAATAATGGTCGGCCACTAGTCCTCCGGGGTGAAAGGAGCACAGCAGCGTGATAGTCCCATTTCCACCCAGGCCCGGGGCCGACAAACGAAGCTCACACAGACGCGCCCCTACGGTTCGGCTGCTGCTCCTGGCTCTCGTCACGGTTTCGGCCTGCCAGCCCCAAACCGCACCGGTGCAGCCCACAGTTCCGGCCCCGACTGCCCAGACGCAGAGCCGCGAGGCGACGGCGACCCCGAGCCCCAGCCCCAGCCCCACGCTGACCCCGCAGCCGGCCAATGGTATGTGCGGGGCCCCCGGTCCGGCGCCGGCACAGTACCAGCACATTATCTGGATCACCTTTGAGAACCTGACACTGCAGCACGCCCAGCAGAAGATGCCGTACTTCAATGGCACCGTGGTGAAGAACTGTGGACTCGCTACCAACTTCACGACCGAGCTGCACCCGTCCCTGCCCAATTACATCGCCATGACCTCCGGCTCGACCCAAGGCATCACCGGGGACTCATCGGGCATGTTGAGTGCGGACAACATCTACAACCAGGTCAAGCAGTCCGGGCGGCAGTGGCGGAACTACGCCTTCGGGATGCCGTTCAACTGTGACCACAACGACAGCGCCAACAAAATCTACACGGCGCACCATGAAGCGGTGAACTACTACTCGAACATCGCCGAGGACTGCGCCCAATGGGATGTTCCGGTCGGAAGCCAGAACGTGGTCACCGATACCACGGACGTGACCAATTCACCCCTGGCCACAGCCTTGGATACCGACACCCTGCCAGCCTTTGCCACCCTAGGTCCAACCGATGACGGCGGATGCTCATCCTGCGGCGGCGAGGTTGACCCCGGGCCCGGCGACCTGTTCCTGCAGCGCTGGCTTCCAAAGATCACCAACAGCGCGGCCTACAAGGCAGGTACCGTCCTGGTCTACGTGACCTGGGATGAGCCGGAGGACTTCACCACCGTCCCTTCCCCCCAGGTCGTGGCTACAGCCGTGATCGCCCCGACCATCCCGGCCGGGACAACGTCAGATACAGCGTTCAACCACTACTCGATGCTCCGTGACACGGAGGACGTCCTGGGCATCACCAACCACCTGGGCAACGCGGCCACCGCACCGTCCATGCGGAGCGCCTTCGGCTACTAAGTAAAAACCCTTGGGGGTCCGGCCCCTCGGGGAACCGAGATGCCTATTTGAGGACGGCGCTGGACCTTCATGGAATTCTGTTTGAACTGATCCCTAGGGGCGGTGGCGTCATGGCCGCATGATTCGGGCTCGCCCGATCAATAGGCGTCATGCCCTACTACTTATATTGGCTGACCTCTGCCCCGGCGCTGCTGACGCAGGTTTCACCGCACACCCAGCCAGCTGTGGCGACAAGCAGAGATCATCAACAAGGCAGTCGAAAAGGCAAACGTCGGCCAAGCTATCAGCGTGCCACCGGCCCGCCGCGAAATGACAGTCGTGGAAGCAGCCCTGTCAACCGCATCGGATAAAGACGAAAATTCCTCCGCGCCATGGCCAATGACGACGGACCCGCTGCCGCCGGCGACGTCGACCAAGGGGCCCGCTATTCCCCAGCCCCTGGGAATAGCGAAATTGGCGCTGGTCCCCGGAGCGGGAGCCAATGTCCCCAGCAACATCTGCAGCGCATTGGCGCGCTGACCCTGACGACTAAATCCGCGCAGACGCCTCTTTGCTCCAACGTTTCCCTGATAGCTGGCCGGCTGCAGGGCGCATGGCCAAGGCCTGGAGGTTTAGGAGGGTCGGTGGTAGACGCTGGCCACCAGCGAACGTCTCCATCGAGGATCAGTGCCCTGCCAGGTAATGCCCGACGCGTCGGGACACTTGTTTTCCCGCTTCATGAGTGGCAGCCAAAATCGAGTACTCATCACTCGTGCCCGGCAATCGTATTCGGGTTTAGCATCCATTCCAATGTTCCGAAGCCTAAGAACTCGATGAGGCGACCCGAATGCTCTTAGCACCTACGCCAAAGCTCAAGGAGCTACGAATTACAGTTCCATGTGGGTATCTTCCTCGAGTGCAGGGCCTGCTTCTCTTCTTGTAAGGAAGTGCGAAATGAGCTTTGCTTATGTGTCAAAGGGACCTGTGCAGAAGGGGGTTGACTCGGCACGGACGCGATTGGTGGTTCTTCCGCAATTGCGGCATTGGTTGCAGTGGCCTGCCGTGATGGGCGCGGTGGTTCTGGCTCTTGGCTTTGGCATGAAAAGCCTTCCGGGCCTCACCTCAGCGGAATTCGCGATCGACCAGGACATGAGCACCCACCATACCGGGGCGCTGAATGCGGTGGCCCTCACTTTAGACGCGTTGTTCGGTGACCTCAGTGGCGCGATTCTGCTCATCGTGGCATGCCTGTATCTGTTGGTCATTCGCCATGCCCCCGTGAACGCAATCGCTTTCGGTGCCGTGACTGCTGTCGGCTGGCTTTCCTGCTATATCGTCAAGGCGGTTGTGGGGCGGCGAAGGCCCGACCAAACCCTTTTGGCGGACCCGCTTGTTACTGTGCCAGCCACCCACAGTTTTCCGAGCGGCCAGGTATGCCTGGCCACCGCACTGGCCTTCGCCCTTTACTACCTTGCGCGGCGAACGACTTGGCAGAGGCCAACCTTGGGTTTCGGCATTATCTTGGTCCTCGTTGTGGCTTTGTCCCGGCTCTACCTCGGGGTTCATTACCCAACCGATGTTGTCGCGTCCATTGCTACAGCCTCCGGTGCGATCCTGTTCTTCTCGGGCCTGTGGAACCGGCATACGGTAGCCATTATCAGCAGGATGGGCTTCTTGGCTCCGTTTGGGCCGCTACCCAGCCGCACCGACAAAACCCGGAACCATAAATAATCAAGTTTTCGGCAGGGCTTGCCGATCCCGCGGGCAGAGTCATTTACACCAATCCTCGCCCAGAAGCGGCGCCCTGGGCCGAGTTGCGTCAATTTACCGTCCGAGACCTCAGGCATCGATTCCGGATCTGCAGAGGAATACGCGGACGTTCTGGAACTGGAAGCATCGGTCCACGACCACCCCGCTCCCGACACAGGAGACGAGATTCTGAGGGTGACCCTGAATCAACTGCTTCCATTCCCGTGAAATGCTGCAGCATCAGGCCGACCGGAGCATGGTTCTCCAAATTCGTTGGGCATGCCTGTTTCACGTCAGGGTGGCGCTTCCGAGGCGCCACCCTGGCCGCGCTGTGGCTTAGGTCGGGTCCTCGCAGCGGTCAGGGCGAAGCTGGTCGCACGACGATGGCGGAGCCGCACTGGTTGATGACCGTGCCGGAGCCTGATGCTGCTGTCGCGGTCTTGGTGCCGGTGGCGGACGTATCGGTCAGCGGAAGGGCGTTGACTTCGATGGCCGCATTCGACTTCGCCGCGATGTTGGAGGTCGCGTCGCCCAGTTCGGTTGTCCCTGCCGGTGGCGTGAAGGACGTGGTGGCCGAGTTGGTGCCGTTCCTGACGCCGTGCGCAGTCAACAACAGCGACCCCGGCGTAACCGGCGTGTTGGATGGCGCCCGCACGCCGGGGTAGGCGAGCCCGCTGTTGGTGTCCGTGGTGGGCGTGACGTCCAGCGGCGTGGTGGTGTTGGCGCCCTGCACGGCAACCGTGGACCAGGCATACCGGGAGGCGGGCTCAGGTACGCTCGGCGCGGTGTCGCCGGCCTGCATCACCCGGTACCAGACCGCCTGGTGCGCGGAGGTGGACCCTGCACTGGTGAAGTCGCCTACCGCCCGCGTCCACCCTGCTGGGGCCGTGGTGTTCGCTGACGCGGACGCGGTGATCTGCGAGAACAGGAAGACTGTGTCGCCGGGCTGCCAGCCTGCCGGCAGGGAGGGCGTGTAGGATCCGGCGACCGTCAGTTCACCGGCTCCGGCAGTCGAGGACCGGACCGAGACGGCTGTTGCCGGGGGCGGCGGTGTTGGGGTTGGGGTCGGGGTCGGGGTCGGGGTCGGGGTAGGTGTAGGTGTAGGGGTTGGCGTTGGTATCGGTGTAACGCCGCCGCTGCCGGTGGGGTCGTAGTAGTGCCAGTACCGGCTCGTGGCGTTCACATCGGCGAGCACCAGGAGACCGCTGTTTGCTGTGCCGCGCGCCGCACTGTTGAGGTTTTGTTTTGTCGAGGTTACGTTGTGCACGTACTGGTCGGCGTCAACAATGCGGGCTGTCTTGGTGGTGGTGAAGCTGATCTTGTCCAGCGGTGTGGACTTTTCGTAGATTGCACCCCCCGTAGTGGTGCAGACGCCGGCATTGGTTGTGCCAGCCGGCTTCGGATAGGTAGCGAACGTGCGCAGCATTTGGGTGCTCTCGTCAATCATGACGATCACCCGGTTGGGGCACTCGGAGACGGTCGCGATGGTGTGCGCGGACCAGGTCGTTCCGCTTAAGGCCAGAAGCTGGATCAGCGGCTCGGACGCGGAGGTGAAGGATGTCTTGACGGCGGCGAAAACCCGGCCGCCCGAAGAGTCCAGCCATTTCAGGTTCATGTGGTCATCACCACTCCGAAGCCCGGAAACCGCTGCCACTGGAGTGCTCCAGGACGTGTTCGAGGCGCCGTCGATGTGGTAGCTCCAGTACATGCCGTCGGTGGCGTCGCCGACCTGCCGGCTCCACATGACACCGATCTTCCCGTCGAACGCAATGACGGCTGATGTGTCGTCGACGGAGACGTTGCTCATCGATGCCGGATGCTGGAAGGGGGTTCCCCACGTTTTGCCGTCCGGGGCGGTCACGTTCAGGTAAATCTGGTTTCCTTGCTGCCACGTGGCCCAGACCCGGCCCGTGGAGTCCTTATCGATGGTCAGGACCTCAACTTTGGAGTTGTTGATCTGGGTCGAGCTCAGCAGGGTGTACTTTTTGGCGCTCGAGTCATAGCTGTAGCGGCGCATCGTTGTGGGGAAGTTCGGCTCAGCGGGCAGACCGTCGTTGACGAACCGGTAGCTCGCCACGTTCAACGTGTTTCCGTCCCACAACACGTCGTGATGCGTGCTGGCCCGTGGATCCGTCACCACGCCCGTGTCCACCCAGGAACTCGTTGTCGAATTAAACCTGAAGATGTGGAACTTGGAGCTGGCGGTGTCCCACAGGTTCCCCCACCAGGTCCCGTCGTTGAACCACAAGGCACTGGTTGCACGCTTGGTGCCCGTCGGCTTCCCCGTACCGGAATGCGAAGGACCCTCAACCCCAACATCACCTGCAGCAGCCGAGGCCGCAACCGGCACCACTAAACCACCCAACAGAAGCAACAACGCTGTCAGCAGCGCAGGGAACTGCAAACTAAGCAAGCCGCGACCACCCGGATGAGCTGAATAACCAACTCCCCGCCATACGAAAAGCCAGCGGTTATTGGGACTACCCTCGTCCGTGGGACTCTGCGGATAACGCAGCATTTCTGCTCCCTGAAGTCGAATGGCCGAGCCACTCCCCCGTTGCTTCAGTGTCAGTGGTTGAAACCCCAAAAACAATCCCCGTAATCCCCCCCGTGTGGATACTGTGGATTCCCCTATAGCAATCTCCGGATCCCAGAAACAGCCGGTCCTGAGGCGTGGCCGCGCAGCGATCCCAGACTCTTGATGGGGCCAAACAGCCCATCCGCCGGGGCCACGAATAGGTTTGCCTGGCACATCATATGGCATATCCCGGGGCGCACCCCGGGGGTGAATGAGAGAAAGAAGCCAGGCATGCGCAGTGGTCCGGTACCCGCCGGAGCAGGCACACAGTCGGAACTGTCCTCCTAATGATCACGGCCATGGCAGCCGTGCTGTCGGGCTGCGACGCTGCTCCCACGGGGACCAACCCCACCACGTTAGCCAGTAAGCATGGTTTCACATCGGCCCCGTCCGAAACAGGACACTCGGCGCCCTACCAGTCACCAGCGGCCGGCACCCCGGTACGCCACCGCAGCCGGGCCAGCTCGTTGGCCACATGCCCGGCCATGCCTTCATAATCAACTTGGAGAACAAGGGCTACGACAAGTCCTGGGGCACTGACTCACCGGCCCCCTATCTTTCCCAAACTCTTCGCTCCCAAGGTGTGCTGCTGCGCGAGTACTACGGGATTGCCCACAATTCCGCTCCCAACTACCTCGCTCAGATCTCCGGCCAGAAATCCAATGCAATGACCCGGGCTGACTGCCCAACCTACGAACCCGTAACAGTTACCGGCACAGCTGCCATGGGGCAAGTGGAAGGGAACGGCTGCGTTTACCCGGCATCAGTGCCCACACTGGCCGGGCAGCTAACCTCCGCCGGCAAAACCTGGAAAGGCTATATGGAGGACATGACCAAACCGTGCGAACACCCGGAGCTCGGCGCCGAGGACGACCATCAGAAAGCCACCCCCACGGACCAGTACGCCACCCGGCACAACCCGTTCGTTTACTTCGAGTCGATCACCTCATCCCCCGACTGCGCACGCAACGTGGTCAACCTCGATCAACTGGGCGGCGACCTGAAGTTGGCCGCGAGCACACCCAACCTCTCCTACATCACCCCAAACCTGTGCAACGACGGACACGACAGTCCCTGCGCAGACGCACGACCCGGCGGACTGGAAACCACCGACGCCTGGCTGCAGCACCACGTGCCGACCATCCTGGGATCCCCTGCCTATAAGAAGGACGGCATGCTGGTCATCACCTTCGATGAATCCGAAGGACAAACAACCGGGCCCACCGGAATTGCCGGAGGAACCGACGGCGGCAAAATCGGCGCCCTGGTACTCTCCCCCTTCGCCAAGGGCGGCACCACCTCAGACGTTCCGTATAACCACTTCAGCCTGCTCGCCAGCATCGAAGACATGTTCTCCCTGACCCGCCTCGGATACGCCGGCGCGCCCGGCCTCAACACCTTCGGAACCGACGTCTTCAACGCCCTGACCTAAACCCGACAGATCTGCCCATAGCGCGACAGTACCTTGGGGGCTATCACCGTTCCTGCTGCTGAGGGAGCTTCTTTAGTGACTCCCGATCCAGGCGCAGATAACCTGAGTCGTTCGATTCCTCATCATCCAACGCCGAATTCATACCGCCGACCGCTCCGACACCCTGTTCAGCAGACACCACTCCGTCATCCCGACAAGCATCGGCAAAACGAACTCGTTCACGGTGGGGCCCATCATTGTCCCGACCCGGAATCGTGGTTCCCTTCATCGACGAATTCGGCCACCACCTATGCATTGCCGTCACCAGCGATTCGCTCGAATGTGACCCGAGGGCCCCCGGTAAGGGCGGCCATGCCGCAAGGTGCAAGCCATGGGTAAATCCTCGCCCTCACCGCCGACGAATATATGCGGCTCCCATCTCCGGACAACTGAATTAAATCCAACGGGTCGTATCCTGATCTGGAACAGGGGAACCAAAAGCTGGGAGTCATGTTTGGGGATATTCGAACCTGACACCGCCCGGCCAGGCTGACGGTTCCAATACTCGGCTCTTTGGCGTGGCCTGCTGGAAGGGGGTCGGCAACGCCCTCTTGCTGCCCCTTGTTTCGTTGGTCTGGCTGAGTTCTCGGTGAGATCCCTAGCGGACCGCAACCGCGGGGGTGTACTTTTTGGACACGGAACTCCGTCCTACGGCTCTTGGTCGGAGTTCCGCTACTCGGACCACCATCAGGGAACCGTAGGCGCGTTTGGCGGCCCTACTCGCATGAAGCGCGGCAAGAACAGGCAGTTGACGGTGGATGTGCTCCCCGCGGGCGAAGTCCGGCGTCCAAAGCAGCCCGGCAAGGGAAGGACTGACCGTGCGTGACCCGATCCTGACCCTGACCGGTGCAGCCATCGTTGCCGTAGCCATCGGACTGGCGATTGTCCTGGCCAGGGGCGGCAGCCGGGCGGGGGCAGGCCGGTCGGCAACGGAGGAGATCCGGCAAGAGCAGGCAACGGCCAGGGGGGTGGGCTACCGCTGGGGAATTGCAGGCTGCGCGGCCGCTGCCGCAGCCGGTCTTGATGTCGCGATAGTCCACGGAATCGGCACCTCGCCGACCGCGGGATCCGGCATCACCGTCGAACTCGGTTTTGCCATGATGGGCCTGGCCGTCGTGTGGTTCATCTTCCGTCACCACGTCCTCAGCTATCAGCTTCGGATTGCAGCAGCACTCTACGACACCCCGGATCCGGCTGAGCCGGAGCAGGTCAGAGCCGCCGATGCAGTCGGAAGGGTCCTGCGCCTGGTGCTCTTCCTGCCTGGACTCTTCATCGTGTTGGCCAAGTTGATCCTTCGCTATTAGGGCCGCCACCTATTGGTGCCCCGCCAGAGGGCCACCTACAAAATCCATAGGCCGCTGGAAACGTCCTGCTTGAGGCACACTTCGTCGAGCCTCCCCGTCCGGCTGAGGGAGGTTCCTCGCCTAGAACATATGAAGTCGCTCAGCCCAGTTGGTGGGAGCCGCGGGACAGGAAGGCCTGAGGTGGAAGGTGGCGCCCTTCTTTCAGCCGACAGATAGTTTCAGTCCGGCATGGGTGAAGACCGGAGACGGTCCACTTGACGTCGCACTCAACCTGAACCGGCCGCACATGGGTTCAAGACCGCGAACCGGGCTGTGGCGAGGGCCTTTGGTATCTTTTCCGGGGAGCCTTCAGCGAATGTGGGTCTCCCGGGGGCCTTAGTTGCTGAACCTGCAACGGGGTAACTGTTGCCCACGAGCGGAAGAACGGGAGCGAGCATTCGCCAGGACCAGCAGTGGGATGCGGACACATTATTCAGGGCTCTCTTCCTGGGCGACCCAGCCGTCGGCGCGGGTATAGGTCGCGAGGACGGACCCAGTGCCAAAGACCGGGATTGGGGCAGGGGAATAGAGAACGGCCGCACTCAGGCCATCCAAGCCCCGTACAACTTCATTCGCCTGGACAGGATGATATTGAAATCCAGTCCGTCCATGGCGAAATGTCCGACACTAAGGCCGGTGACGTATTCCAGGACGCACGGCATAGCGACAGCATGTCAGGCCCCACTTGCTGTCGGCTAAGGCCCAAAGGCCCGACCTACTGGCAAGTCGAGACCGGTTTTAATAAGGGAACACCTCGACTGAATCTCCAAGTGACCGGCGCCGGGTGTGACTACGACAACCCTTTGGCCCCGGTAGGACGGGGCCAAAGGGTTCTCCTAGTCACCCGATGAAGAGAGTAAAAACGCCAACGGACGTGCTCCGGCACAGTAAGTCCGAAAGGTAACAGAGGCTGGGAGACTACAGTTGGGAGCGACAGCCAGGACGAAGGAAAGGCGCGCAGTTGGCGTGAGTGCCCCGTTCCGTCTCCAGCGCGCCGCTGCCCTGACTGCTTCGATGTTTACTCTGGCGGCCGGAGCCCATGTGTTCGCTGGAGGCACGCTGCCCGAACCGGGGATTGCAGCTGGCCTTTGGGTGCTGACGTTGGCGCCGGTGATGATGCTGACCGGGGTCAGGATCAGTGCGCCGGTAATGGCCGTGGCGCTGTGGTCCGCCCAGATCACCTTGCACTGGGCCTTCAATGCGCTCTCGGTATCGGTGGGGTTCGGATCCGTTGCCGGGGCGCATTTCGACGGCACCGGGTCATCGCTGCCTGCGGGAGCATCACTGATGGCCGGTCACACGGCGGAGCCGGGAATCCTGATGGTGGTCGTTCACGCCGGTGCGACTCTGCACACGGCCCTGGTTCTGGTCCGGGGCGAGGCGGCCCTGTGGGCACTGGCCGGGTGGTTACGTCCCCTGATCCGGCTGCTGACCGGGATTGTCATCCATCCACGTGGACCGCTCCTGTATGGCCAAGCGTTGTCATTCCTCCCCGGTGGAGACGCCTTCGCCTGCCGGCGCTGCGGGGCCCGCCTTCCGGTTTCCCCACTCCCTGAGGGGCCCCTTCCCACAGACCTGACAGGACGTGGGCTCAGCCCGTCCTGGTCCGGGGCTGGCAATCAATTCATTCCCTGCAGTCCAGTGCCACCGCAACATACCGGCACGCTGCCCCCTTACTCACGCCTGAAAGGCATCCTTATGAACGCCCCACTCCGCCGTACCATCAAGTCGCTGGCGGCCTGCACAGCCACCGCCGGGATTGTTGTCCTGGGTGCCACCGCGGCTTCTGCCCATGTCACGGTTAATCCGGATGACACCGGCGCCAACGGTTACGCGCACCTGACCTTTAATGTCCCGAACGAATCCCCGACGGCCAAGACCAGCAAACTGGAGGTCAAGCTCCCGACCCACACGCCCTTCACGTCCGTTTCGGTCAAACCCCTGGAAGGCTGGAGCGTCCAGGTCATCACCACTGACCTTCCCGCCCCGGTCACCATCGCCGGGACGACAGTGACCAAGGCGCCGAGTTCGGTCGTGTGGACCGCCGACGCCGCCCATCAACTGGGACAGAACGAATACCAGGGTTTCTCCATCTCGGTGGGCAGGCTGCCTGCGGCAGGAACCACTGTGACGTTGCCCGCCACCCAGACGTACACGGACGGAAGCGTCGTGAACTGGGCCGAAACGGTCACGGAAGGTCAGCCGGAACCCCAACACCCGGCCCCGTCCTTCACCACTACCGCCGAAGACGGGGCGGCCACCGCAGCGGCCTCAGCGACGGCCGCCCCAGCCGGTGCCGGCCCTGTCAGCCAGGCCTCCGAAAAGTCCGGAGACGGAGCACCGGTATGGGCCATCATCCTGGGTTCTGCCGGGTTCGTGCTCGGCGCAGCGGCGCTGGGCCTGGTTCTGACCGGGCGCCGCACCCGCGCAGCTAAATAATCTGCCCCGACGGTGGTGCGGAGAGGGTCCTAATCATCCTCGCCGCACCGCCGCCGGAACCCCACGACAAAGGACCTGCCCATGAAGACGCCCAACCTGTACAGCACCAAAACGACGGCGATGGGTGTCCTGATGGCCCTCGCCACGGCAGCGTTCCTGATGCTCCCAACCATCGCGGCACAAGCCCACGACACGCTCGAGAGCACCGTCCCTGCGAAGGGCTCCGTTGTCAGAACTGTTCCCACCCAGATTGGTCTGACCTTCGATCACACCCCTCTCGCGATCGGGTCTGTGATCCGGGTTGAAGACGCCAACGGCATCGACCGGGCGGATGGGCCCGTTGCTATCGTCGACAACCACGTCACGCAGGCCATCACCCCCGGCGCGCCGGAAGGCAACTACACGGTGATCTGGCGGGTTGCCTCCGCCGATGGGCACGCCATCGAAGGTACCTTCACCTTCACCGCCGGCACCGCGAGTTCCACCGCGGGCCCCAAGCCCTCCCCTTTAGCTGCCCCACCCGCCACCGGCACAAGTACCAGCACAGGCCCGCCCACGGGGATAATCGTGGCCGCCGCCGTCGCGCTTTTGCTCACCATCGCGTTCGTGTGGCTGGCGGTCACCGTCAAGCGGCGGCTGAACCGCCCCGACTCCTGACAGCAGGGCAGGACCCAGGTCGCCAAGGGGACTGCCCCATACTGTGTCGAGCAGTTAGCTGTAGAGCGTCTCATGTGCTTCTTGCAGGATCGGGGTGGCTTCCTCGCTGCTGTCGGCAGCATAGCTGTTGGCTGCACCTGTTGTGGCGTTGGTTTTGTGCTTCTAGATTTAGTCCATGACGGCGGGGGCGGGCATCAGTGACGGAGAGCGGCTGTATGCCTTGGTGGCGGCCGAAGACCTTCAAGGTTTCCTGCAGGGGTTGTGCGCGGCCGCTGCGGAGATGATGTACCGGGTGACCGGAACGTGGACCGAAACCGTGATCACTCTGAACAGGCCCAAACGCTCCACTCTGATTGCCGGCAACAGCCCGAACGCATCCAGGCTGGGAGACTCCGTACGACTTCTGTGCCAACGTTCCGGTACCGATGCGCCCGGAGCCGGGGCCCAGACTTTTGTCGTTGATAGTGGCACCGGTTTAGAGCGGGGGGGTCTTGAGAGGGACCTGCCCGGGCCGGAAGGCGGCAGTGTTGTTGGCATCGGGCTGCACCTTGGTAAGGAGGCCAGCGGGGTGCTGGGTTTCTTTGCCCCGGCCCCAGGTGTTTTCGGTGATGGCGTGGTCGCAGAGGCGGTGACCTTCGCTGACACTGCAATCGGGGCCATGCGGGTGGCTTTAAGAGTCGCTGCCGCCGAGGAGGTGTCAACCCATCTACGGGCCGCCCTGGAAAGCCGGACAGCCATCGATGTAGCCTGCGGAATGATCATGGCTGAGAACAGGTGTTCCAAGGACCAGGCCTTCGACATTCTTTGCCACGCGTCAAACCACCGCAACGAAAAAATCGCCTTCATCGCCCAGGAACTCATCACCCGCACCGCCGGCCTAACGGTCACGACAACGCATTTCGATGACTGAACCCGGCTGCTGACCAGAGGAATCCCCGGAAGGACTCCCCCCGATTAGGGGATTTGGTGGCGGTTTACTGCCCTGCCGTGGCAGATGCAGGCCGGGGCCGGCGGTCGAGATTCAGGGCGGTGGCTGCGAGGAGGACCGCGACGCCCTGGGCGAGGGCGGTGAGGGCTTTTTCGAAGAACCAGACCGGTTCATACATGGCGGGGAAGGGCCCGAACGCCGGGACGTCGACATAGCGGTAGAGGAGCAGGACGCCCAGGCCACCGCCGGCGGTGAGCAGGGCAAGGATCCAGGCCGGGCGGCTGCCGCGGATCAGGACGTACAGCCCGGACACCGCAGCGACGGCGGCCTCAGCGAGAAAGAGATTGCCCTCGCCGAAACCTTCGGGAGTGGCGGACTGGTAGCCCGGGGCAAGGCCGGCGTGCACGGCGGCGTCCACGGCCAGGGCCGCGGCGGCCAGGATCCGCAGGACCAGCCCTGCGGTTTTGCCCCGGCCGGCCCGGTTCAGCGGTTTCGTGTTTCCTGTGTCGCTGGGGCCCCGTGTGGATCCTGGGTCCGCACTCATTTGACGGCCAGTGTTCCGTGCATGTTGGAGTGGTAGGTGCAGTGGTAGGTGTAGGTGCCCGGCTTTGCCGGGGCGGTGAACGTGGTGCTCGCCCCGGCTTTGACGACGACGTCGAAGGATCCGTCATCAGCGGTGACCGTATGGGCGACGTTGTCCATGTTCATCACCGTCACCGTTGACCCGGCCGGAACACCCTCGGCGCCGGTGTAGGCGAAGGATTTGATGTGAATCGTCGCGTCGGCCGCTGCTGCGTTGGACCCGCTTGGGGTACCGGTCGTCGCTGCCATGGATGGCGGCATTGATGAGGGCATCGGAGAACCGCTCATGCTCATGCCCGGATCCATGGACGCCGTTGACGCGGTCGTCGTCGACGGGGCGGTCGATGAGCCTGTCCCGGTCCCGGCCGTGCCGCAGGCGCTGGCCCCAATGATGGTCGCGGCACCGATAAGGGTCAGGGTGAGGCGATGGCGGGCCGTGGTCTTCATAGTGTTGCCTCTTGGGGATCGGTGGCGGAAGGCCTGAAGACCGGCCGTGAACGGGCGGGCGGTGCAGGCGTCAGGAAGCTGGGTGGCTGGAGGTGAGGTGCGCGTAGACGACGGTGTTGTCCAGGTATTCCCTGGTGGCGGGGTTGTAGCCGCCGCAGGTGATCAGGCGGACCTCAGGCCGGTCGGCGTTCTGGTAGACCTCGATCGTGGGAAAGGTAGCTTTGCGGTATACATCGACCTTGTCCACGGTGAACACGGCGGCGGTGTGGTCCGCGCGGGTAATGGTGATGTCATGGCCCGGGGTGAGTTCGTGAAGCCGGTAGAACAGCCCGATGTCACTGTTGGTGGCGTTCACGTGGCCAAGGATGATCGCGGACCCGGTTTGGCCCGGAGTCGGTGAGTCCTGATACCAGCCCCCGGGCGAGCCGGGTTCACCGGAGGGGGTCTGGATTTCGCCGTTCGCCTGCTTGCCCAGCGGGGTCAGGGCCGCGTTGATTCCGACGGAGGGCACGTCGATCTGGACCGGGACGGAGGCCGGCAGTGAGGCATCCGGGGCCGGGGGCACTGGCGGGGCCGGTGCAGAAGGAATGTTCGCTGCGGCCGGGACCGGAGCGGGACCGGCCGGGCCGGTCGCGGTACCGGGTGGCGGCGCGGAAACCGAGACACTGGTTGCCGCGGGTGTGGGTGGTTCGGCGTGCAGGCCCAGGCCGATGGTGGTGATGCCGCCGGCCAGGAGCAACGCGGCCGCCGCGGAGGCGATAACGCGTCCGCGGCGGCTGCTGTTTTCAGTTCCCATCAGGGTTCCTGAACTTCCCAGGGCTTTCTTAGGCTCTAGGCTGCGATCTTCTTGCGGAGGGCGTAGGCTCCGCCGGCTGCCAGGACGAGGCCGCCACCGGCGGCGAGGAGGCCCAGGTCAGGGCCGGCCGGGGCCGGGGTGGTGATGCCGGTGCCGGGGGCGCCTGCGGGCATGGCCTTCAGCGTCCCGCAGAGGGCCGGTGAGGTCGCGGCCAGGGGCAGGGACGGAACGAGGTCGCTGGGTTCCTTCTGGGCTGCCGCGGGCAGGGTTGCCGGGTCCAGGCCGTGGACGACGACGACGGCGGTGCCGGCCTTGAGCGAATCGGCGGTCTTCGCGTCCAGGGTGAAGGTCCGGTTGTAGGTGTAGGAGGCGCCCATCCCGGCGACCTTCAGGTCGGTCCCGGCTGCGGGGCTGGTGTCACCGCTGGTGGAGAGGGTCGTGCCGATCCCGCCGTAGAAGGGGGCGCCTTCGGTGGTGCTGATCACGCCGTCCTTGCTGGTGTCGGCCGACATGTCAGGGCAGGTGCCCTTGGCGCCGATATGGATGTGCTGGACGTGCGGGTAGGGGGCGCCGTTGAACTCGGCGGCGAGACCGGAGACTTTTTCGGTGACGGTGGCCTGATCGCCGTTGACGGTGATCATGACGGATCCGGAGGCGTTGCTGCCGTTGATAGCGGCCAGGTTCGCCTGGTAGTTCGTGCCATCCGCGGCGAGGGCCGGGCTGACGGAGAGTGCGAGGGCGCCCAGGGCCAGGGCCGGGGCAATCAGGAAAGCGGATTTCTTCATGATTTTTGTTCCTCCATTGGAATGGACGCTCCCCTGATGGGCGCGCACATGACTGTGACACTAATGGTTCGTTGTGCCCCACGTCACGGATTGGTCAAATGCCAGAGAAACTTTTTCACCGCCCCCTGACCTGCGCAAATGTGGAAGCCTTCTTCTGGGGTCTGGTTCCGGTTGGTTCCGGTTGGCCCTTATTCGGACCAGCAGGCCAGGACCGTGGTCGCGACCTGGTAGGCGAACGCGGCCCGGGTGACCTGGTTGGGTCCCAGCGTGTCAGGCAGGGCTGCCGCGTCCACGGTCAACACGAAGTTGTCTTTGACGAAAACGGCGGAGGCCGGCGTTTGGAACGCCGGGAAGCCGAGGTTCGCTAATCCTTGAATCGGGGCCGCCGCATGCGTGCTCCGCTGCAGATCCTGGAACGTGACGCGGGCAGCATCAGGGTCCGCTGCTTCCTTGACCGAGAGAACGAGGGACCCGGCCGGCAGCGTATAGGTGCAGGTGTAGAGTTTGTCCGCCCAGGACGCCGCGGTCCCGGGAACGGTGGAAAGGGCCAGGATCTGGCTGATGTTGCCCCGGGTTTCCTCCCCACATACCATCAAGGCCGCTGCTGAGGGCCCCCCGGCTGCAGCAACCTGGGTATTAGAGAGCGGCGACGCTGATGGGCTATTGGCTACGGCAGAGGCCGTTATCGAAGTAGCCGGACCGGGCATGGGGTCAGCGGGTCCGGCGCCGCATCCAGCCAGAACCAGCATCGTCAGCCCGGCGAGAGCGGGCAAGAGCACCGGACGCGTTAGTGATCGTGTCGGCGGACTGACTCGTCCCATAAAGCACACACCTTTCAGAAGGTAGTTCTGGCCGACACCCTATCGCCCTGTACTGGGATTCGTTGCCGCGAGGGCCGTGGACGGGCACCAGGATCGACGGAACCGCGCTATCGCGCGCGTGCATCCCTGTCGGCATCAGGTTCCCGGGTCGGCGTACCCTCGGTGTCGGGCTTTCTCAGGACAAGATCGTCAGCCGTCGCAGTACCGCCCCGGCGGGGGTACCGATAACGGGTAACGGTCTGGGCTACCAGGGAGGCGGCCACGGGCACGGTGGCCTTCCCACAGTTCGACCCGCCCTGCCGCAGGCTGAGGACTCCCGCTTCTGGCCACATTGCCCCCGCCCTCGCCGGACGCCGCGATCACCGCCCCCGGACTCGCCGTAACCGACGCCGCCCCGCACGGAGAGCACAGCGGCCCCACCCCAATTCTCCCGGCCGATACACGCCACACCTCATGGGAGAGAGCGGGACCGGGGCAGGAACTCGCCTGGGTAGTCGAATCTTCGTTCCCGGTGTTTGCTCGGCGGTTGCCCCTGGTGCTCCCGTCCCGGAGGAGCCCATCTTTTGGTGTCTCTGTGCCGAATTATGGGCATGAACTATTACAGCCCTGCGGCCCAGGAACGGGTCAAAGACGCAGCCTACGATGCTCTGGAGAGGGTACTGTCGGGCATGTTCGAACCGTTGAGCAGACAAGCTCTTGCAGTTCGCTGGAACCAGGCCGTTGAGGCTATGGCCAAACACCTCGAGGCGCAGGACACCGGCTCCGACTAAGCCTCACGGGCACCAGGGCGGCCGGGGCCGGGAGAAGTACGGGACCCGGCGGTGCGGGGCAGCTGGCAACGCACCGCACCGCGCGTCCCTGGTCGGGCATGTCGGGTGACCGTGCCCGATGATTGGAGACGCACCTTCCCCCACGCTGCCGCGTGGGGGAAGGTGCGTCTCTCTTTTGCCGGACACATAGGGTGCAGGCCCGGCTTTTTGTTCGGTTGTTTTAGTCGTTGTCGTTATCGCCGCTGGTGTTGATGCTGCCATTGACGCCAGCGGGGAAGAAGCCGCCGGAGCTGACCTGCTCGGAGTCGAGGTAGGCGATGTTCAGTACCTGGGCCGCGGTTCGGCTGAAGGCCAGCCCGTTCGCGTCGGTCGGAACGAGGTTGGCCGTGGAGGCGGTGCCGATGCCCTGGTCCAGGTCCGTTGTCCCGTCCAGGCTGTCGCGGGCGTCCGAGATCTTTTGCACGGTGGTGTAAATGGCGGGTGTCTGCACACCGAGGGCGTAGAGCGTTGTGCGGATAATCCCGGCGTGATAGGCCTCCACGGCCAGTAAACCGGCTGCGGCCTCGAGGTAGGTTTTGTTACTGATTAAAGGGGCGGCGCCTTTGTAGGCGGTGACACCGACGTCTTCGAAGATGAACGCCCCGAAGAGGAAGTTCACTTCATTGGCGTAAACATCGAACGTATCGTGGGCACCGATCAATCCGGCGGCCCGGGCTGCGGCGGTGAAGCTGTCGTCAAGGCTGATGCTGGGCCGTGAGACTGCCGCGGAGCCGAGGGCGCTGCGCAGGAAGGCGACGTGGGTTTTTTCGTCCCCGGCGATTTCCTGGGCGTACTTTTGGATCAGTGGGGTTTTGAACGTCACCTGCCGTCCACCGGTCACCGGGCCGCGCTTGCCCGTGCCGGTCGTCATGTTCTCCGGCAGGCCGGTGCCGGTGACCGCACGGAGGTAAAACTCCGCCTCGAGGTATTCCAGGTTCAGGGCGAAGTTCAGGATCGCCGCGTCACTTGGCGCTCCGTCTTCTTCCGCGACGGCTGGGGAAGCGGCCGCGGACGCTGCGACAAACGCCGCGCCGGCCGTGATACCGCTTAGGCCGGCGGCACGGAAAAACCTGCGTCGGTCCACCGCGTTTTCGGCACTGCGGGAAATTGCATCAACTATGAAACGCTGTTCGAACATGGAACATTCTCCTGCCATTCAGATTGAAATGGCGGGGGCAGGACTCGGTCCTTTAGCGCACCCCAGCGCTGCGACGTGCCCTCGTCGCCACAGCCAAAACGGCCGTGATAAGCGCTACCGTACCCTCTCCGTCGATGATGAGGAAGGGAAAAGGCAATGGTGCCGGCCACGACGCGGGAACCTGCCCTCACGGGCGGTCCGGCCCATCCCCGGGCCCCGGCCCCCCGGCAGTCACCCGGCACGGTGCAACACGTGGAGGCCGGCACAGGACGTATGCTCACCCCCAGGCCGGCGGGTCAGCGGGGCTTTGGCGCAGCTTGCGATTCTCGACACGGGCTCACATCAGGGCACGCAGGGGCGTCGTTGCGCGGCTGGCGCACGCTACTTGCCGGGCATTGGCCTGGGGGTTGGAGATGACGGAATGCCGTCAGTGGGGCTGCCCGTGCTGTTGAGGCCGACGGGGGTGGCGTGGAAAGCGACGTCGATGAGGATTTCCGCGGCTGCGCGGGCGTGGTGGGCCGGTGCGGCGCTGGCTGCGATGGCCGCTGTGGTGATGGCCCCCTCGGCCAGAATGGCAAGCTGCGGAGCCAGCGCATCGGGTGCCCCGGCCTCGGCTGCCAGCCGGGCCAGGTAGTCCTGGAAGTGCCTTTTTTGTTCTCTGACGATGTCTTTGATGCGCCCGGAAGCACCTCCGACCTCACCAAAGGAGTTGATGAACGCGCACCCCCGGAATCCCGGTGAGGTGAACCAGTCGGCGAGGAAGTCATAAACCGCCAGGAGCTGTTCGCGCGGCTCCTGTGCTGCCTGGACCTGGGCGGTGATCCCGGCGGTCCAGACGTCTTTCCAGTGGTGGAGAACCTCTTCCACGATGGCTTCCTTGGCCGGGAATAAACGGTACAGCCGCTTGAGCGGGATACCGGATTCTGCCCGCAGTTCATTCATCCCCACCCCGGTAAATCCACGGGCGTAAAACAGTCGGCCGGCGGCCTCGAGTACCAGCTCCCTGGCGGCGGCATCATCGGGCCTGCTTGGGACGGCCCCATTCTCAACTGACTCGGATGGGGCCACAGTGAGTGTTTCTTTCTTGTCGCTTGCCTGGAGAACGATTGTTCTCTAGTGTAAGCGTCATCAGGGAGAACGGGTGTTCTCTCTAGTGATGAATAAGCCGTTTGGCGCCTGTGTCCAGGTTCTGGCCGGTGAACGCCATGGTACGCACGGTGCGGCGTGGGATCTGTTCAGCCTTGGCCGATGGCCTGGGCGCAGCAGCCCGCGCACATCAGGGTGGCCGGATTGCATTACCTGCTGGATCATGGCTGCCCGCTGGGGGCGGTCGTCCCTGACGGCTGAAGGCACGATGAACAGTTCAAGAGAGTCACAACAGCCCGTGCCCTTCGAGACGACCAAGGATTTCCTGGTGCATCTCCTGGGGCGGGCAGGGCAGGGCGATGATGAGGCCTTCAGCGATTTTTATGGCCGAACCTCGGCGCGGGTCTTCGGCGTGATCCTACGGGTGCTCGTTGATCACGGACTCAGCGAGGAGGTAACCCAGGAAGTCTTCGTCGCGGTGTGGCAAACGTCGGCGAAGTACAACCCGGCGGCGGGAAGTCCGATGGCATGGCTTATGACGATTGCGCATCGCCGGGCCGTCGACAGGGTTCGTTCGCACCACAACAGCCACATCCGGGACTTACGGTGGGCGGCCTACGCCGAGAACCGGCCTTACGACGAGGTGTCCGAGACCATCATTAAGAGGATGGATGCACAAGTGCTCCACCGGAGCCTGGGTTGTCTGTCTCCGCTGCAGCGCGAGGCCATTGTCCTGGCCTACTTTGGGTGCCTTACCTACCGCGAAGTCGCCGAACAGCTCGCCACGCCATTGCCGACGATTAAATCGCGCATCAGAGACGGCCTGCTGCGGCTCCGAACGGAACTCGAACCAGCATCACCGCTTCCCTCCGACACGGTCAGTGGCCTGCCCCATTGACCCGTCGAAAAGTCGACGGAGAACGGGACGTGCCACCGGCCGGCCCCACAGCGTCGACTGGAAGCCAGTCTGGTAGTTCCATTTGGAATCCACCCGCGCCTCTGAGTACCGCGGCGCGGAAAGTGGCTGTCAACGCCGACGCCCAGGAGATCAGGCGCCAATCCGCTGGGAGAGCGGCGCCGAATCGTTGTTGAGGTCCCCGTCCGGGGGCCACGACAGCACCGGCCCTGCGCTTTGACCCTGCGAGGGGCCCCGCTCTGAAAGGTCCATGTGTCATGCGCACTTCCCCCAACCGATTGATTGCCACCATGTTTGGTGCCGTTTACCTGCTCGTCGGTCTTCTCGGTTTCGCGGTAACCTCCGGCGTCGGCTTCTTCGCGACCGAAGGACCCCTCCTGATTATTTTTGCCGTGAACCCCCTGCACAACGTCATCCACCTCGCCATCGGCGCGGCCCTGCTGGCCGCCGGCCTGAAGTCCGTCCCCGCCTCCAGGTCGGTCAACACCACGGTCGGGGCGGTGTACCTCCTGGTCGGGATCGTCGGTTTGTTCCTGCTCAATACGTCCCTGAACATCATCGCCCTGAACGGCGCGGACAACGTCCTGCACCTGGCCAGCGCCGTGCTCCTGCTCGGCGTGGGCCTCTCCCAGGACAAGACCGTTAACCCCCACACAACAGTCCGCGCCGGCCGGGCATGAACCACGCGGCCGTAGCAGGGGCAACGGACCGGGCCCGGGGTGAAAGCCCGGCCCGGGGTCTGCTTCTGGCCGAGTCCGTCAGGACCCTGGCAGCGTTCGCCGGCCTCGGTGCCGCTACCCTCAGTTTCGGGACCAGCGCGACATTGCTGACCACGGCCAGCGGAAGTCCCTGGGCGATGGCAGGAACGGTCGCTGCCGGCCTCTGGGGTGCGCCACTCCTGCTGTGGGCGGTGCAAAGTCTCCGCACGGGAGCCCCGGCATGGCCCCGTGTGCTCCTTCGCGTGGCCCCCGTCTGGGTGTTCCTGCACCTGGCCGCCGTCGCGTTGAAGATCTGGTGGCCCGGCGGATCTTCCCGCTCACTGGACGGAACCGCTCTGAGTGCGGCCGTCCTGGAGCTGGTCATCCTTGGCTGCGTGGGCTGGCTGGGCCGCCAAACCTTCCGTCCGAGTGATCGTCCTCCAGCCGCAGGCCCCCTCCTGATGATGACCTTCGCTGCCGCCCTCATCGTCGCGGCGATCACCACCCCCGGCCTCGCCGCAACCGCAGCCGGCCAGCACGCCGTCCCGCATGGAGAACACGGCAGCAGCACCCCAAGTGCCCCGGCCGGCCACCACCACTGACGGCCATACCACCGATGGGAGAGGGCCGGGCCCGACCACGTCAGCCCTGGCCAATGCAATGTCCACCTCCGCTGTTAATCGGCGGTTTGCCGTCTGATGACAGGCCGGAAGCACTGATGGAAGACATTACCTATGACCTGGTCAGCGGCGGCGTTCTGGATCTCGCCGAGCTGTATGCCGCGGACTGCCTGGGCAGCCAGGCCGAGCAGGCGGTGGAGGACTTTCTTCGAACCGGCCCCGAACCGGTAAGACACCAATTTTTCCTTGGCGTCGAACAAACACGTGAAGCGCTGCTGCTTACCTCCGGGTCACTACACGCTGAGCCCACTGCAGACCTACTGCCCAGGATCCTGGCTCAGCTGCCCGTCCCACCGCCCACGACCAAACGCAATCTTTCTGCTGCCCCAGCCCTGCTGACGCTCCCCAACAAGCCCAAGACCGGGACCCGCCCAATGACACGCAAAACCAGCACGAGGACAATGAGAGATCTTCCGGCCCGGTGTGGGGATGCGCGGGTTCACGAAAATTCCCTGGCTCTGACCCATCCACGTCCTGACTCCGGCCGAATAGCCACTGAGACACCAGCCAAGGGCAGCTGTCGATAAACCATAGGTAAGCACGGCCCATCATCGTTCCGGCTCAGTACCATCCCACTACCAGGAGAACTTCAGATGCAGACAATCAAGCGCACCACCTTTACGATCGCAGGCGTTGCAGCGGCCGCTCTGCTCAGCCTCACCGCGTGTGGCGGATCCGGCAGTACCTCCGGGTCCCCGGTGTCCTCGGCGCCGATGTCCTCCGCCCCCAGCTCCAGCATGGCCTCACCGTCATCCAGCGCAATGGCGAAATCCTCCGCCGGCGCCATGGACCCGGCAGCAAACCTGGTCGGCCCCGGCTGCGCCGCCTACGCCAAGCAGGTCCCCACCGGCGCAGGCTCCGTAGCCGGCATGGCCCTGGACCCGGTGGCCGTCGCAGCCTCCAACAACCCCATCCTCACCACGCTCACCGCATCGGTGTCCGGCAAGCTCAACCCCAAAGTCAACCTGGTGGACACCCTCAACGGCGGCGAATTCACCGTCTTCGCACCGGTCGATGACGCCTTCAAGAAAATCGACGCCGCCACCATCGACACCCTCAAGACGGACGATGCCCTGCTGAGCAAGATCCTGACCTACCACGTGGTTCCCGGCCAGATCACCCCCGACAAGATCGCCGGCACCCACGCCACCGTCCAGGGCGGCTCCGTCACCGTCACCGGCAGCGGCAACAACCTCAAGGTCGACAACGCCAACGTCATCTGCGGCGGCGTCAAGACCAAGAACGCCACCGTCTACCTCATCGACTCAGTACTCATGCCCAAGTAACTCAGGTTTGTGCACGATCCTGACCTTGAACTCATCTGCTGCCTCCCGACGCGTGGGCGCAGAAAGATAAGACGAAGGCCGTGAGGGCCTGAGCCGGTACCGCACCGGCTCAGGCCCTTTAGGCGTTGCGGAGAAGCTCCCGCCACGAGGACCGGAGGTTGTATACCATCGCGGCCATAGGAGGACGGAGCCTTCGGGAGCCAGCCCCACCCGTGAGACGGTCCCCATCGACCCACGCCCTGTCTCATCCGTATCCCTGACGTTGTGCCGGGAAGCGGCAGGTGGCGCTATTTCTCACGCTACGGCCGGACGAATAGTGGATACCTCTCCGGCTCTTTCGCTAGTTCATTAGTCGTCGCTGAGACCGCCAGTCCGGATTACCTGCCGCTCCGAACCAGCACCATGACAAAGCTTCGGAACCGCTTGACAGGCCCCTCAGCCCTGGCCGCCCTGGCAGGTGTGGTGGCGGCCGCCGTCGTACTTGCCGTTGCGGAGCTCCTCGGCGCATTTTTCACCGCCAGGGCAACCCCGCTGTTCGCCCTCGGATCCACCTTCATTGACTTCACGCCGCCCCGGCTGAAGGACTTCGCGATCGCCACCTTCGGCACCAACGACAAGACTGCCCTGTTCGTGGGCATGGGACTGACCATCGCGGTGCTCGCATGCATCCTGGGCATCGTGGCCTACCGGAAATGGGCCTTGGGCGTCCTGGGCGTCCTGTTCATGGGCGCGGTGATCGTTGCTTGTGTCGTGACGCGTGCAGGCGTCAGCCGAGTTGACGCCATCCCGTCCGTACTGGGGACGGTGGCCGGCCTGGTGGCCCTCCGCCTGCTGGTGGCACCGCTCTGGCGGCTGAAGGAAAGCAAGCCATGGCCCGAGACTCCCGCGGACCAGGCAGCCGACGCCGACGCCCGGCCGGGGCACGAAGGCGCCAGCCGTCGGCGGTTCTTCGCTGCTGCCGGGGTTACCGCGGTGGCCGCCGGCATCGCCGCGACCGGCGGACGGTTGCTGGGCGCGGCGCGCAACAACGTGGCCAAAGCCCGCGAAGCGCTCACGCTGCCGGCACCTGCCAAAGCCGCCGCCGCGGTTCCCGCCGGCGTGCAGTCCCCCGTCCCTGGCGTCACGCCATGGTTGACGGACAACGCCGACTTCTACCGGATCGACACCGCGCTGAGCGTCCCGGAAATCAACGTCAACGACTGGGAACTGCGGGTCCACGGCCTCGTGGAGCAGGAAGTCACCCTCACATTCCAGGACCTGCTCGACGCCGAGCTCATCGAATCCAACGTCACGCTCACCTGCGTGTCCAACCCCGTAGGCGGCAACCTCGCCGGAAACGCCAAATGGCTGGGCCTTCCCATCCGCGATGTCCTGGCCAGGGCCAAACCCAAAGACGGTGCTGACATGGTGCTCTCCAAGTCCATCGACGGCTTCAGCGCCTCCACCCCCTTGGAGGTCCTCCAGGACGGGCGTGACGCCATGCTGGCCATCGGCATGAACGGCGAACCGCTGCCGCTGGAGCACGGCTACCCGGTGCGGATGGTGGTCCCGGGGCTCTACGGGTTTGTGTCCGCCACCAAATGGGTGGTGGACCTGGAGGTCACCCGGTTTGCGGACAACAAGGCCTACTGGACCGAGCGTGGCTGGTCCGAACGTGGCCCCATCAAGACCATGGCGCGCGTGGAGGTACCCAAGTCCTTCGCCAAGGTCCCCGCCGGAAAAGTCGCCGTGGGCGGTACGGCCTGGGCCCAGACCCGGGGAATCACAAAGGTTGAAATTCAAATCGACAACGGCGACTGGACCGAGACGGTCCTCTCCACGGAAGCGTCCACCATCACGTGGCGGCAGTGGTCCTACGAATGGGACGCCGCACCCGGCCCGCACTACATCAAGGTCCGCGCCACCGACGGTACCGGGCAGGTCCAGACGGACCAGCGCGCAGATCCTGTCCCTGACGGTGCGTCAGGCTGGCAGTCGGTGATGGTCACCGTCCAATAGCCGTCTGCGCCATTCGCACTCCATAAGCTTCCGCCAAAACGTGGGGGTGACCATTCCATCGACTTTTGCATGGGTCAGCTGATGTCCTGGAAAAGTGGCACTGTGTTGAGCGTCGCTGCAGTGAAGCGGTGCTTAGGCGCTGTCGGCGGCCAGGGCTGCGGGTAGTTCGGTCAGGGTAGTGACGGTGTGGTCCGGTGGGGTGAAGTAGGCGGGGTAGGGGGCGCCGGTGCGGTTGATCCAGGCCGTTTGCAGGCCCGCTTTGGCTGCCCCGTGGATGTCCCAGGGGTGCACGGCGACCAGCATCATCTGTGAAGGGTCCGTGCCGGTGACGTGTGCGGCGTAGCCGTAGGCGGCCGGCGCCGGTTTCCACGCGGGTGCGTTCTCGACCGAGAGCAGCGCCTCGAACGCGCCACGGATGCCTGCGGGGTCGAAGAGCTTCTCAGCGACCGTGGCGGAGCCGTTGGTCAAGGTGATAAGCCGGTACCCGGCCTGGTGCAGGGCCCGGACTCCGTCGGGAACCTCGGCGTGCAGGCCGAGTGAGGCCATGCCTGACATGATGTGCTCCACTGCCTGGCCCACGGTGGTGTTGAGCTCGGTCCCGGTCAGCAGGCCGCGCAGCGCTTGGGCTCCGATGCCGGCGAATGTGCCGTTGTCTCCTGCAGCGGTGAGGGCGAACCCGTCCCTGAGCAGGGTGGTGAACCAAAGCTTTGAGAGGGCCTCGGGCGCGCCGACCTCCGCGAAACGTCCTGCCATCGGGGACATGTCCGAAAGGGTTTCATTCACATCAAAGACAATCACTGAGGGGCTGGTGCTCACAACGTTCTCCTCCAGCGCTGGGGACCGGTTTAGGGACCCACTCTGCCTCATGACGGCCACAGATGATAGATGGATGGCCTCCTGACCCGGCCGCCCTGCAGCTATACGAAAAGGGCACGGTTGCAGGGTGGCTGCCTGGACATGCTCGGCTTGGAGGGAATGCGCGGGCGGCGGGCCTTGTTAGCCCGGCTATGACACTTCTTCCCACACAGGCAGCACCCGAGCTTGCCCTCGCCTTGGTTGGCGGGGGAACCACCGATGATCTGAAGCTGGGTACCGGTGCCGGCGGCCGTTTCAGCCTGGTTGTTTTCTACCGGGGCCTGCATTGCCCGATCTGCCGTAAACAGCTGACCGAGATCGACCGGCGGATCGAGGATCTGAAGGCTGCCGGCATCGGCCAGATCGTCGCGATCAGCATGGAAACAGAAGAGCGCAGCGCCCGGATCGTGGATCAGTGGCACCTGGCCAACCTCCCCGTGGGCTACGGGCTGAGCGAGGAAGCAGCCCGGGCCTGGAGCCTGAACCTCTCGCACGCGATCAAGGACGGCGAGCCGGACCTGTTCAACGAACCAGGCATTTTCATCCTCGATGAGGACCGCACCCTGTTCTGGTCCAGCACCGCGACCATGCCCTTCGGCCGCCCGTCCCTGGACGATGTCATTGCCGGTGTCCGCTACGCCCAGGAGCACGACTACCCGGCCCGCGGCGCCGCCTGAGCGGCCCGGCCCCAACAAGCCCGGAGCAGCCGGAAATCACCAGCGCACCGGATTTTACAACCGCCGCAGTGAACGGAAAGGCAACACATCGATGACCACCACCCAAGCCCCCGTACGGCGCGAATACGTCGAGGTCTCCGGGACATCCCTGTCCTATCTGAGCAGCGGCGCCGACCAAGCACCGCCCCTGCTCTTGCTGCACGGCACGTTCTGGAGCCGCGTGTGGCTGCCGGTCCTGCCAGCATTGGGAACCGTCCGGCGATGCATCGCCCTGGACCTGCCCGGATTCGGGCGCAGTGACGGCGAACTCGACCCCGACCAGGCCACCGTCCCGGCCCTCGCCGGAACAGTTCTCGCTGCCGCCGATACCCTCGGGCTGGACAGCTTCGATTTGGGCGGCCACGACATCGGCGGAGGAATAGCCCAACACCTCGCAGCCACCAGCGGCCGGGTGAACAAACTCGTGCTGATGAACTCTGTCATGTTCGACTCATGGCCGGTGCCCGCGGTGGAACGGTTCCGCGACCCTCAGGTCCGGGTAGCCACCACCGCCGCGGAGCTGCTGGAGGCCCGTGCGGTATCCACGCAGCGGGCCGTCAAACGCACCCTGAGCGAGGAGGAACTGGCCGATTACCTCTCGCCGTGGACCGAACCAGCCCGCCACAGCTCGTGGATGGCCATGGCCGCCGCCGCCGATCCCCACTACACCCTGGACCTGGTCCCGCTGCTGCAGGAAACCCACATACCCACCCGTCTGGTCTGGGGCACCGAAGACGACTTCCAAAAAGTCAGCTTCGCTCACCGCTACGTCACCGAGATCACGGGATCGGATCTCGTTGAAGTCAACGGCAAACACATCCCCACCGAAGACGCGCCCGACGCCGTCGCCCACGCCATCCTGGAGCACCTCGGCACATGACCGCGGCCGGAACCCCCTGCACAGACCGCCGGCATGAAAACTTACGTATCCGCCTGAACTCCGGGCACCGGGCTGAACCCGCTCCCCCTGCGCTTGCCCCCGGGCAGGCCAAGGCGCACCATGGCAGATAACCACAAGGGCCGCTCCGCATGGATCGGCCTGGTAACCGTAACGGAGGATCCATGACCAGGGACGCCAATATCCACGCCCAGGAGCGCTTCGGCGCCGCCGTGAACAGCGGCAAACTCGATGAATTCGACGACGTCGTCGCAGCCGGCTGCGTCGATCACGACCCGGCACCAGGACAGGGACCGGGTCCGCAGGGATTCAAGGACCTCTTCACAGGGTTGCGCTCATCTTTTCCCGATCTGCACCTCGAGGTCGAACACCTCACCGCCACCGACGAAGACGTCGCCTTCGCCTGCACGGTCACCGGGACACATCAGGGACCGCTCATGGGCCACCCGCCCACCGGCCGGAACATCAGCATTCGGGGCATGCAGATCGGACGGTTCGAAAACGGCAAACTCGTCGAACGCTGGGGAAGCAGCGACCAGCTGGGCATGCTCACCCAACTCGGACTGGCCCCCCAGCCATGAAACTTGTCCGCGCATTGGCCACCGGGGGCGCAGCAGGCGCAGCGGGGACCACAGCACTGAACACCCTTACCTACCTGGACATGGTGTGGCGTGCCCGGCCCGCCAGCAGCACACCGGAGGCCACCGTCAAAAAGTTGGCCGACATAACTGGGGTCAAGATCCCGGGCACCGACGAAGAACGCACGAACCGCCTGGCCGGGCTCGGCCCGTTGACAGGGCTTATCGTCGGTGTCGGCGTCGGCGCGGTCCTCGGGATTGCCCGGGAAGCCGGCTACCGGCCCGGACTCCTCGGCTCGTCACTGGCCGCCACGGCCGGCGCACTGATCGGCAGCAACGGCCCCATGACCGTTCTCGGAATCACCGATCCACGCACATGGTCTCCCGCCGACTGGGCCAGTGACATCATCCCGCACCTTGCCTACGGCATGGTGACCGGCGTCGCACTGCACGCACTGGACCCGTCCGCTTACCACCCGTCTTGACCTGCCCGGGGCGCGTAGCCGAGGGCACACATCAGCCGCATCCAAGCAAGGGCGTCGCTGTTCCCGTGCTCCTCTGCACTCGCGCCGCCGGCCACTGCTATGCAGCGGGTGCGCTCGTTCCCGGCCCGGAGTTTTCCTTGCCCGCTCCCCCACCAGGGGTGCTCTGAATGTTGTCCAGTGTGCCGGGTTCACTCAGACCCCGGCCCCAGGATTCGGGCGACCTTGGCAACTGCGATGTCGAGTGCTGTGGTGACCGGTCCGCCGCTGGATGCAGCCATCTCCGCTCCCGTCTCTTCATCCGTGATGACCCCGCCGTCGCCCAAGGTGAACATGGACAGGTGCGAGCGATCCCATCGGGAGAAAGCATCGTTGATGGCGTTGGCGAGATCCATGAAGGTGTGCGAGGGCCCGACCGCGAAGATGCGACCAGGCCAGGGCCACAGCTGCTCACCGCGACCACCGAGCAGTTCCACAGTCACCGATAACCAGGTCCGCGCCATACCCTCAGGATGGCACGAACCGCAGGGCCTCCCCCGTCGCGTCACTGCATGACACGGGCGCCAGCATCCCCAAGCACTGCCTTGCGCCCCGGCGTAGGCGGGCGCGGTAGTTTTTTAGCCGAGCAGGTCCACATACTGGGGGCGCGCCTTCATTGCATGAATCAGCAACTCATTGCCGCTGTCGAACCGAAGGACGACGAGTTCAAGCAGGCGGCCCGCGGCATCGAATCCGAGCCTCAACTGCCGGGCCGGGCTGTCCTCGTCGAGATCCGCAACGTACACCGCGTGATCTGCCGCGTGGATCCCATCCTCCGCACTGATGCCGTGTTTAAGAGCGGATGAATGTGCCTGCACTATGCGGCGCTGATCCAGGCCCGGACGGCGGCCCGGATCGCTTCCGAACGGCTTAGGTGATCATGCTCGGCTCGAGCGGTGAGCTCCTGCAGCAGTGCGGCATCCATGCGCACCGGCACCACTTCGCCGGGGCCCTCGCCGACCGGTCGGCGGCCTCGCTTGCGCAACTGCTCGACTGGATAGCCACGCTCCGCTTCGTCGGCCCACGCCTGGATCACCTCGTCAGTGACCGGCACGCCGTTAATCTTCTCATCACTCACATCCAAATCGTAATACGAAATTGAGGCTGATTGAAGGTCCTGACGAAAACTCGCTGCCCACAGCCGGGGACAATCCTGATGGGTTCCACCGCTACTGCTGCTGAGGGAGCTTTCTCGATGGCTCCCGATTCTTCAGCCGTGGATAACCCCTTGAACGTTGGCTATTAGCGCCAGGTTTAGAACAGCTCTGCAGGCGGTTCCTCGCACGGCAGTGGTGCGAGTTTGGTGCGGTGGCCGTCGTCCGGGGTGCAGCCTCTGAACGGGCCATCTGTTGAGAGCAGAACGGACATGTGGTGGTCTGCGTGGTCGCGCCACCACACGCTCATGCCTGTGGTTCCGTCCAGGCGCAGGAACTCCCAAGCCCGCCAGAGCGCTTCGAGGCGGCTGATCGCTTCGGCGTGCTTCCACCACTGCGGGCACCAGGTCACGCCGCCCTGCACGTTGAGCTGCCGGCGGTAGCTAGAGGCCCCTCCTAAAAGCTTCGCAGGGCAACCGAAACTACTGCCGGGTTACAGTGGTGCCATGAGCCGCTATCGTTGCGATCGGTGCAGGGCAGCTATCGAGCCGGTGTATGAAATGACCAACCCGATTGCGGGACAGCTGGACGCGCCGGTGGCACGGATACAACTGGGGTGGCGCTGCACGAATCCGGAGTGCGGAGGCCAGACAGGCAGCCCACACACGGCTAAGCCTCAGGAAGATGCGGGACCGCCCAATTCGCAAGCAATTCCTCTGTGAGAGAAGAGCTCGCGGCGCGAGACCCGTCGGGAATCTTAACCAGGTGCTTTTTGAATTCTCAGTTTGAGCGCAACGCCGATCATTATCGACCCGCCTTTCTCTCCTGATGACACTAAAGGGCCCTTGTCCTGCACTTGAAAATGCACAGACTGGAAGTAGCAAGGAGGAGTACACATGCCCAAGGTGGAATTTGATATCGACTCCCGCGTCCCACCGGAAAAAGTCCAAGGAGCGTTGCTGGACTTCAGCCCACGGCGGCCCGAGACCTGGCCGGGCATATACCCGCCCATGTACGAGGTCTACGAAGTGGGAGAGACCTACGCGGACATAAGGGAGGGAAGCAAGGCGCCCGGCGGCCCGATCTGGGCCAAGGAACACTACGACTGGTCAACCCCCGACACCGTCACCTGGACAGTGCGGGAAAGCAACTTCTGCGCACCCGGAAGCTACGTCACCGCCAGGCTCACGCCCAATGGCAGCGGCGGTTCCAGAATCCACATCACTTGGAACCGACACCCAACGAGCATGGCCGGGCGCATTGCCACGTTCCTTATCGTGGCAATGCGGGGCGCTCCAGTGGCAAGCTCCATGCGCCAGGGACTACGGCGGCTAGAAGCCCAAGGCGCGCCCTAAACCGCCGACGCAGGCTCAAGAGCCCCCTCCTACCACGTGGGAATCACCGCTGTGACACGAGGTTGTGTCATGTCCAGAATTCGTCTGCCTTGGCGGTGTCATCAAAGTATTCCCGGCCCTCGACGACTTTGCCGTCCCGGAGCACGAAAGCAATGACGGTTCCGGCGTCCAGGGTCTTACCGTTGTTTTCGGCATGCGTCTGCTGGATGCCGATAGTGTGGTTTTCGCCGCCGACAACGTCCTGGACCGCCGCCTGGAAGGTCCCCTGGGAGCGGGTTCCGAGCTCTCCGAAATACGCCAAAATCGCGTCTCGACCCTCTTTTGTTCCAGACAGCATGCCGTTCCCGGCCGCGTACCAGACCGCGTCCTCCGCGAAGATCTCGGTGAGTGTCGTCAAATCCCCTGCATTGAAGGCCTCGTACCCGCGCCGGATCAGTTCCGTATTTTCCTGAGCACCCATTTCAGGCACCCGCCTCTCCACTTTCTGCAATCAGGACAATTTAAGGCTATTCCGGTCAGGGAACACTGTCGACGTCGAAATAACAGGACAAGACTGCACCACCCCGTCGCCGACAAGGGACCACCCCCGAACACGGGTGTTATGAACTTCCGGCCACCAGCCACTTCCGGATGGGTTCGGCCACGAGGCCAGCTCCCTGCGCGCACATGCCCCAACGCCATTGGCATTAGCCTCTTGTGGGCGTCCCCGTTCGGTCTCCTGCGGACATGACTGGGTACAGGTAAAGGCTGCGGCGGTCTTGAGCGAACATTGCGCTCAGTATGGGCTGCCGTTTAGGAACGGGTTCTACCGTGGAGGCCAGGACACCGTCGTTGGGGGCAGTGCCCTGGAAGGTGACAGGGTCGGCGGCATTAAGGCATCCCATGAGACAGGGGTGCCGCCCCCCAACCGCCGCCGGCCCAATCCCTTCCATCCCTAGGTTGAAGGACGGTATCCAAGCGCATGCCCGTGGCGAATGTTCATCGGGCGTCGTGTGGCGTCTGTTGGTCACCACGCTTGATTCGGGACGGCTGCGCCCCACTCCGTCATGGCACCGGCTACGGGAAGCGCCGGGTAAATCCAACAGATCAGACCCGACCCCTGATCGGGGCTCGGATGGATGGCGCTACGCCGGCTGTGATGCCAGGACGCACTAGCCGATGCAGGTTCAAGCGGCCCGGTGGGTCGGGCTGAAGTCGGCACGGGGTTTCAGTTTGGGGTGTCCGGCATCTTATGGCATTACATAATTTTCGATTTAGAAGCTTCGATTTGATAATGCTTGGCTGTTCGGCTATGTTTTGGCGCCCGCCGCATCCGCTTGTTCAGCAAGCTGCTAGCCTTAATTCATGGCAAAAAAGACAGTGGTGCTGCTCGAAGACGATATTGACGGTTCGCAAGCCAGGGAAACAATATCTTTCGCCCTAGACGGTAATGAATATGAGATCGACCTCAATGAGGGACACGCTAACGAACTGCGTGAGGCCTTGTCCCGCTTTACCAATGCCGGCCGTAAAGTATCTGGCGGACGTGGCCGTCCGGCTGCCCGGACGAAGTCCCCCCAGACTGGGCCGGACGCCAAGGCGGTACGGTTGTGGGCGGCTGAGCACGGCATTCAGGTAAATACGCGCGGTCGTATCCAGGCGGAAGTCATGGAGAAGTATGAAGCCGCTCACTAGAGCTGGAAGAAATCAGAATCGGGGCTGGAATCCCTAGCAGGATTCCAGCCCCGATTTTTTTGGTTGGGAGCTAGGCCATCACGTAGCAAAAGCCTTTTATGCCGCAACAGTCCGTACATCGGGGAATCAGCCTTCTGGGGCTTTCTTTGGTTCGAGGTCTTGGGGGGGTCGCGGTGTTCTTTCATGTTGCAGGTATAGGACGGTCCTTGGGGGTCCAGGAGGACTCGCATGTGGTGGTCCGCATGGTCCCGCCACCAGACGATTATGCCTGTCGCGGGGTCGGGTCTGGGGTGTTCCGATGCCCACCACGGTGCTTCTATGTGGAGACAGCTTCCGGGTGCAAATACCATTCGCTGCACCAAAGCAGCAGGAATGCTCCTTCGCCGTGGTTAGGCCTTGTCGCCCGATCCGGCCCCTTCGGATCCGGGCAATGGGTCATGTAATCCTTCTGGGCCGGGCGCTAGACTTTGAAAAAATGTAGAAGCTGAGGGGGCGTCTGCCTCAGCCTGGCAGGCAGGCAGGTAATGCAAACTCCGCAATCACCCTCAAAGCGACATGAGTGGGCCCAGCGCATCGAGTCCCGGTAAAGATGCCGATTCAGGAGGCGACGTGATCTATTCCGATCCTCGCCGGGCAGCACTAACCTTGATTGAGTCAGGTGGTCTTTCCGTTGAAGATCTCTGGCATCAGTACCGCATCCGGGGTGGAAAAGCCGACGCCTGGGAGCTGGATGCCTTCATCCACGACGTCCCTATCATGAATGGGATGGAGGTCGAGATTCTGAGGGTGTGTCTCAACCAGCTCCTTCCAAATGTTTCAAAGGCCGGGAGCTCGAAGAGGGGCGGGAAAAGGTTGGTCTTTCCGATTCCTGTGGCCCTCAGACGGGCGCTGGGGCTCCGGACGGAAAGCCACGGGACCAGGGGCCGAAGGAAATCTCCACGGCCCCGAAAGTGACAGCCATGTCGTTCGCCTTTTTGTCGGTATCTGCCGTGGTAATCGTGGCCTCGCTGGTGCTGTACGACCAATGGCTCACCGCAGACCAGCGGGGCAAATCCAGGCAATACAAGAACAGGCGGCTAATCACTCTTTGGATCGGGATCGCAATGAGTGCTGCCTTCTTGCTCTTATTCCTCCAAGGCTGAAGATTCTTCTCGTACCTCCCCAGAAAGTGTCGAGAGGTCCCTGAACGTCCTGCCGGGCCGTCGAGAGCGTCCCCCACGCCAAATCTCTTGCTCCTAGGCGAAGGACCACCGTCGCGATCCCCAAAAGCCAATCGATGAAAGAACCAGAGTTCAGCTAGCCGGTGGTACTGCATGAACCCGCCAGCCGTCGTCCGGCGTGTAGGACGCGAGAACTGGACCTTCGCCGAAAGCGGCGTGTGATGCAGGGGCATGCCGCAGAACAGCGCAGGTGCACGGCAAACCCCCCGCCAGGACCTCCTTGGCCCAGCTGAGAGCATCACAAAAACTGACACATCGGATGACGCAACGGCCAGCGCGATGGTCATCCCCGTATTCGAGGACATACGGCATGCAGCGAAGCCTGACAGGCCAGCAAAGCCCCGTACAGGGCCCTCTGTCCCGTCTTCAGGTCCGTTTTGCGGGTGGCTCATCGCAGCTGCCTTTCAACCCAACCCAGGCAACGGCCCGGGTCTTTTATATATTTGGTGGTGAATCTACTCGCGGCCCGCATTGTGCATACCTTTGGGGTGGGCTCCCCTTGCATCAAAGTCCGCAGCGCTGATTCCGGCAATTCGAGATCTTCTTTGCCCAGGCAATTGATGAACAACGGGACAAGGACAGCGGGCTGGGCCCGGATGAGCTGTATGGCCTTTACACGAGCTGGTGCCTGCTGAACAACGAAGACCTGCAGCAGCCCGCTGCGCTGTGACGACGGTTCATCCACTGAATGAAGAACAACTAGGGCACAGCCCAACCTGACGTCAAGCAGCGGCGAAAAGCGCGTCAGAATAGGGTCCGAAAGGCAGTTCCTGCACATGCCCACTGTTGAGTCTCAGAGTCCTACCTGACAACCAGCTCGGAGGCGCCCACGACGGCAGCCCGATGCACAGAGTTAGGCTCAACGAGGCTGGAGACGTCGAAAATGCCTTCCTTGGTTGCCTCGCGGAGCCGCTGGAGCAGGGCGTGCTGGAGTTGGTGCCAAGATATTAATATGAAGTCTCGCCTCTTCGATCTCAACTCCACCTGGCAGCTCCCCGCCTCGCCCAACGAGGTCTGGGCCGTCATCGCAGACACCGACATGAGTTGGCCCCAGTGGTGGCCGCACTGCACCTTCGCTACGCCCTTGGAGCGAACCGAAGCCGCGAGCAACGCGCAGGAGGATATCCTGATGGCCACCACGGCCCACCTGAACTTCAAGGCGTTCCTGGGTTACACGCTCACCATCACCATTCATCCCACGAAGGTCGCCATGCCTCGTGAGATAGAGTTCGACGCCGGCGGGCACTTGCAGGGGACCGGGCGGGTAAGCCTCGTCCCCCAGGAACAAGGCCAGACAACTCGTATGGACATAGAGTGGCGCGTGCGGCCTACCCAACGCTGGATGAACGTACTGACACCGGTTGCCGCTCCGGCCTTCGTAGCAGCACATGCCCTGATGATGCGGCAGGGGGAAAAGGGCTTGCAGCGAGAACTGGCCAACAACCGCGCCAAGAAACCTGCGTAGACCCGTCTACATTCACCTAGCCAGCTGAGGACAACAGTTCTAGGATGTAAGCAAGTTAGCCGAGCTGGGGAGCCTTCGCAGCCCACAGTTCGAGTGTGCAGTAGCAAGCACTATGAACGGGGGCCACGATGAAGATTCATCCCACCCTCGCTGACAGCCTCCGGCGCCAGGAGAGCCCTTCCTCGAACGACTGGGAAACCACCTTCCGCACCATGGTCCTCTACGATCTGGCGGCAGACATTGAACTTGGCTTCTTCCTCTCGTACTACCGGAATTTTGCTATCCCGCGCATAGCGGCCACTCTCTACCGGAACGGCGAAATCCTGGAGCGTCCCATGAAGCGCTCTTACGACACTGCAATCGTCATTTACGAGCTCATCGCAAGCGGCCTCGATAGCGACCGGGGAGAGCACATGGTCGCCCTGCTCAATCGCGCTCACCGCAACGTCCCCGGCAGCGCGGACGATTACCTCTACGTCCTTCTGACCCTGCTGGTCGTCCCGGTTCGCTGGGCCCAGCAGCATGGGTGGCGCCCGCCCACAGGAGCAGAGCTAACCGCTGCAGCCCGTTTTTTCGCAGAGTTGGGATCCCGGATGAACGTACAGGGTATGCCGGAGACCTATGCCGAAGCGGAGCGTTTCTTCGACCAATACGAGGCAACCCATGTCTCTGCATCGATTGAAGGCCAAAAGCTGATGGACGCGACAGTTCAGGTCTTTCAGAGCCGTCTGCCGCTTCCTCTACGACCCTTCGCTGCAAGAATGATCAGTGTAATGCTCGCTGATGACCGGCTCGTTGGCGCCCTCGGGCTCCCCCGCAGCGGCCGAGGCTCCCGAGCCACCTTGAGAATTATTCTGGCAGTCCGCAACGCCCTCCACCGCCGGCTGCCGTTGCAGCGAAAGCCTCATTTCACGCCAGGAAAGGCCGGCTCGTCTTTGTACCCGGGCAGCTACTCGCTCGATCAAATCGGCCCCGTCAAGGTCCCTGACCCGTCAACCTTCCAAAGCAATGAACTATCGTGAAGCTCGAAAAGTAGCCCGCAAGGCCGAGCAAGGCTTTGGGTTGCCCAAGGCGCCAACGCTCCAGCTCATTCAGGACAAACTGGAACGGCAAAGAAGCCGCCCCATCATTGTCGACGAACTACCCGGCCTATCCGGATCGGAACTCTGCGGGGTCTGGCTCATCTGCGCTGACCGGGACATCGTGTTGCATGCCCCCGTGAAGTCGGCCTGGCACCGGCAGCAGATCGTCCTTCACGAGTTCAGCCACATGATTCTCTGTCATGACCTCGAACAAAGTAGCGCAGACCTTGCCGCGACCTTCCTGCCTGACCTGAGCCAGGACGTACTCCGCGTGCTCGGACGCAGCAGCTACACAGACGGCGCAGAACTCATGGCTGAAGTCTTGGCCGACCAACTCGCTACTCGGATCATCAACAGCGACGTCGATGCCATGCCCGAGCCCTTGGCATTTCGACAAGTATTCGGCTGATGGAAGCGGTCCCTGCCGGCGCACTCTGGGTCCTGACCGTTCTCAGGCTTCCAACAGCGCTCGATGCTCACCGTGGAAGCGTCTTCCGCGCGACTATCCTCGCTGCGATCGCCTGTACCCTTTATGTCCCAGCGGTCTACTACACCGTCGATCCATTACTTGGCGGACACAACCGCGTCGGGCTGGTTACCCTATTGTCCTTGCTCCTGGGGTTCTGGCAGTTTCGCACGGCGATTCTGCTGGCAGCGGTTACAGATACAGAAGTACGACGGCGGCAGCTCGTCTTGGGCAGATTCGCTGCTGCCGCCGTGTGCACCACAGTGACGGCCGGGTTTCTCGCCAGCCGCGTGGATGGCACCGATCCCAACTTGCCGCTGACCTACGCTGACCAGCCCGGGATGGCAGTCTTCCTCTGGACAGGCTCCGCTTTCATCATGTGGGTCTGCCTCGACATAGCCCGGGTGTGCCGCAGCAACGTCCCGCACATGCACGCACCGGCCTTCCGGTCGGCTTTTTCCCTCATCGCAGGGGGATGCGTCCTCTTCGCACTTGTCCTGCTGGACCGGCTGATCTACGGCGCTGTGATTGCAGCTGAAGGCGCCGACAGCCAAACAGCTGCCGCACTGACAGGCTTCTACTGGATCGGAGAGACGGCTGCTGTGCTCCTGGTCAGTCTTGGACTACTTCTCCCCCGCATGGCGGGACGCCTCCGGCAGGGCATCTTCGCGCTGCGGGCAAGGCTACTTCTCATGCAGATCAAGCCAATTTGGAATGACGTTACACGTTGCCAGCGTGAGTTGGTCCTGCAGGACCACCGCCCCGCTTTACTCGTGTTCTTCTCCCGCCACGCGGAAGCCCAGCTTCACCGGCATCTAGTCGAAATCCTAGACTGTGAATTGGCGAGTCCCCTAGCCCGCGAGCGCCTCAACGAACACCACTTGTCGGTAGTCGAACGCGCCGAGCTCTTACTCAAGAGCCGCTCCACGCCCCACCTTCCTCGTTAGAATCCACCCCTCACACCTCTGGCATCCAAGGCGCCAGCGTTAGATGCTGTCACGGCCAGTCATGTCGCCCCGCTGAGCCTCGCTGATGAATCAACGTGAACCAGAAGAATTGCGAAGAGTGCCGTACCACTTTCGAAGCGACGCGGAGGAGCCACCGGTTCTGCTCCCAACGTTGCGCGAACAGGCACCGGAGTCGTCGCCACCGAGCCACAATTCGACCTTCTACAGTGCCGGCAACAACTTTGAGCTCGCCGCACCTCAAAGCGCAGTTGCAGGCTACGAAGCGTCGCCTGGAGTCCGAGAGGATATCCTGCGAGCGCCAACGCCAAGTGGTTCAGTCCAAGCTCCGCTCTCAAGCCGCAGAGATCGACCGGCTCGAAGCCGAGAGTTCGGAACAGCGGCTGAGCACCAACCTCCTCCAGTCGGAGGTCGCACGCCTTAAACGAGCTCAACGGACTAATGTGCAGGACCTGGCGCACACCGCGGCCTTGCTTGTCTCAATCTCCCGTGCCAAGGGAGTGGCTCTTGACGTCCGAACCTTGGACATCCTCCGCCGGCGGGGTTGGGATCCAAGCAAACAGCAGGCAGGGGCACCCCGACTGTGACCATGTCTATCGCACGTCTGTCTGCCCGGTCGGGTCTGCGCTACCTGTTCAAGACAACGATGATGGATGACTTTTCCGGTTCTCCCCCGGACCCCACCACGTACTACATGAAGGCGGGCACACCCCAGGGGCGTTGGATTGGCGGCGGACTAAACGGCATCAGTAAGACGCTGGGTGACGCCGTCACGGAAATCGACGCAAGAGCGGTATTTGACATGGCGGTGCATCCGCTGACCGGCACTCCCCTGGGCAGGCCGCACGCCCAATCTGCCGCTGTCGAGAACAAGGCCGGCCAATCAGCTCAACGGCATGCGGTCATTGGCTTCGACCTGACGTTCAGCGTGCCAAAGTCGGTGTCCGTACTCTGGGCGCTGAGCCCACACAGCAAGCAGCAGCAGATCCTGCGAACCCACCACGAAGCGGTCGAGGCGACCCTTGCGTGGCTGGAAAAGAACGTCATCCACACAAGGGCCGGCCGTAACGGCGTCGCCCATATCGGCACCCAAGGAGCTGTTGCCGCCGCGTTCGACCATTGGGAGTCACGAACCGGGGATCCGCAGCTCCACACCCACCTTGTTATCGCCAACCGCACACAACGTGTCACCGACGGAGCCTGGGTCACCCTCGACTCCCGGGCTCTGTACAAAGCAGCGGTCGCGGCGAGCGAACACTACAACGGCCTGCTGTTCGACGCCCTCCAACGGGACCTTGGGTGCGACCCCGAGATCCGCGCTCCCCTCACCACAACGCACAACCCCAGCCAACAGCTCACCGGGATCGATGAAGAACTCATCCGCGAATTCTCCAATCGCTCCCGCCTCATCGACTTGGAAACTGATCGTCTTGTGGCAGCTTGGACCAAGGATCACGGCCAGACTCCCTCGGCTACGACCACCATCAAACTCCGCCAGCAGGCAACCCTGGCTACGCGCGCCCCGAAGCCCGAGAGTCCCACACCACTGCACCAGCTCTCTGAACAATGGCAGACTCGAGCAATTGCCAAAGGTTTCCAGCCATCTGACGTCCTCGCCCACACCATCAACCGCTCCCGCGTCGCCCCTCTTACCTTTCTGGACTTCACTCCCGACTGGACCTCCGCCGTCGCTACCGTGGTCAGGGAGCGGGTCGCTGGAAAGCGCTCAACTTGGAACCGCTGGAACCTGCTCGCCGAAGCGGAAAGAGTCTGCGCCCAAATCCGCTGCCGCACGCCCTCAGACCGGGCCGCCCTGATAGACGCAGTCGCCACCGCTGCCGAACAACAATCAGTGCCATTAAACGACTACCGCTATTCCCTTCCATCGAACGTTGGTCCGGACCTGCAGCTCAATCACCGGAGCGTTTTCGACTTCCATGGGTCACGCCTCTACACGGACGCTTCAACACTCGCTTCCGAGGACGTCATCATGACAGCAAGGAAGGACGATGGCGGCCCGGCTGTCCGCCCAGAAATTATCATGGAGTCCCTGGACAGTGGTCGCCCGCTGCAGGTCTCGAGGCTGCATTCCGATCAGCGCGCCGCCGTTGCCCACGTCATCCTCAGCGGAAACCGACTGGACGCCATCGTCGGCCCGGCGGGAACGGGAAAAACCACCACGTTGGGCGCGGTGAAGGCGGTTTGGGAGGCAGAGCATGGGGCAGGCAGTGTCATCGGGCTGGCGCCAGCTGCCGCGAGCGCGGAGGTGCTGGGCCAGGAACTTCGCGTGGTCACCGAGAACGTTACCAAGTGGCTGCACGAGTCAATGGGTCAGAGCGCAGCTACGAGGGGCGAGCGCTTCTTCCACATTCAGGAACTCCTGGGTTCGTCCAAGTACAGCGACCGCCGGAGCATTGCATTCGCCCAGGAAGCTGCCCGGCTAGCCGCAACCCAACAGCGCTGGTGCTTCCACCCAAATCAACTCGTCATCATTGACGAAGCGTCCATGGTGTCCACCTTTCAGCTAGCTGCCCTCGTGCAACAAGCAAGGGATGCCGATGCGAAAATCCTCCTCGTGGGAGACCCGGGCCAGTTGGACGCCATCGACGCTGGCGGCGTCCTCGGTTGGCTGGACCGCCAGGGACTAGCGACGCGGCTCAGGACTATCTGGAGGTTCCATGAGGAGTGGGAGCGCGCCTCGTCCCTTAAGCTGCGGGCAGGAGAATACTCGGCGATCGAGGACTATGAGCAGCATCGGCGGATCCGGCACGGCTCCTACCTAAGCATGCTGGACCAGGCGTATCTTGCGTGGCGGGCCGACATGCAGTCGGGTAAGTCGTCCATCCTGATCGCCGCAGACAACGAGACCGTGAACATGCTCAACGAGCGCGCCAGAGCAGACCTGGTGGCCCAGGGAGTTGTGGATGCAGAGCGTACAGCTCAACTCACCGACGGCTTGCAGGCCGGCTCCGGTGACACCGTCATCGCCCGAGCAAACAATCGCCGACTCATCGACAGCGAAGGCGAATTTGTCCGAAACGGCACGTTGTTCGATGTCAGGGCCGTCAACAAGCACGATGGCTCGGTTGCCGCAGTGCGGCGGGAGACTGGAGCAAGCGTCGTACTCCCCCGGACCTATCTTGAGACGTCCGTCGAGCTGGGCTATGCGACTACCGCCCACCGGTCCCAAGGCCTCACGGTCGATACCGGGCACACAGTGATCACACAAGGTCGGTTAACCCGCGAGCTACTCTACGTGAGCATGACCCGCGGCCGGTCCGGCAACTTCGCATACGTCAGCCAAGGCAACGACACTGACCACCAGGCCGTTGATCCTTCGCAGCAGCTGTCGTGGCGCAGCATCCTCGGCGAGGTGCTCGCCGCAGAGGGGGCGGAGCGGGCTGCACACGAGGTCCGCGAGGCAGAGAGGAGGAAGGCGGACAGCCTTGAACGGCTGTATGCCGAGTACGATTACCTCGCGCAGATTGCTGCCGGTGAGGACCTCAGACGCTGTCTGGGAACGCGTGCCCCGCTCGCAGTGCAGGAACTAAGCGCGTCACCGTCGTGGGGCGCCGCAGTTGCCGCCTGGCGAAAAGCTACAGCGGTCGGCCGTCACGGCGCAGAGCGCGTCATGGAGCGGACCGTGCAGGACAGCCATTCAGTGCACGACCCGATGGCCCTCCTTAGCGCGCGGCTTCGTCGCTGCACAAGAGGAACACCGACGACGGCGATAGACCCTTTGCGCGAATCGTTCCCTGTGCTTGGACCCGAGTTGGCAGACATGATCGTCCAGGTCCGCGAACGCATCCGGCAAAGGATGGAATCCGTCACTTGGGCCGCCCTGACGCAGGATGCTCCGTGGAAGGACGAGCTGGCTGCCGCCGTGGGTGCGACAGAATCCTTGGGCGGGCTGATTCGCGATGTTGCCCTGTTCAGGGATAGATGGGGAATCTACGATTCCCACCTGCCATTGGGAGCTCCCCCGGCGGACTACGAGTGGGAACAGTTGCAGCAGCGGGAAGAAATCCAGGAAGCAACTGAAAGCGCCCGAGGCTGTCAGACTGCCCCTCATCCAGAGATGAGTCCACCCGATATGCATCGATCCCAGCAAGTCGTCCTTACTAGTTCAGGCTGGCAGATCTAAGCTGATATAGAGGCAGAACATTGGTCGTGAACCCAGCGGTGAAACCGAGAGTTGCGACAGCCGGGTTGGTACTGGCCAGCGCGGTTGTTCTATCCGCGGCTGCCCTCTCTCTGGTTCTCCTTCTCTCCGCCGGCCTTCCCTTCTCCGCAAAGTTAGGAGGCTGCGCCACGCTGTTCGCTGCTGCACTACTTACTGGATGGCAATGGTGGCGACGGACTAGACAACGCCGGGCCTGGCAGGAACAGGCGACGGAACAGTGGAGATCGTTCAGCAATGCCAAAGCGCTTGGCGGCACAACAGCGGAGGTGACGCTCGTTAGCGTTAACGCAGTGCAGCCCACCGGCTCCTGGGTCACGATCAGATGGAATCGCTTCAACCACACTCAGCGGGCATGGCTGGAGTCGCTTCCGGAACCGATCTGGCCCGGATCTGTCCTGCTCATCTCCCCGGACCCAGCCCAGGTTATGCCTGGCGCGCCATGGCCGGACACGTACTTCATTCAGGCGGTCGATTGTTTGGCCTGGGCTCCTGCCGAAGGGCGCCCGGTGGGTGCTGTAAGGGCTACCGCACTGAATGCACCTAATACCTGAAGCTCCTCTCACTGACCGGTCCCCCGCAAACCGCATTCGAACATATGTTCTATAGTTGTTGCGTGATCAAGTCCGGCTCGCCAGAAGACCTCGAGCGCATGACGGCCCGGATGGACGCTGAGTCCAGCCGTCCGATCGATGATCCGGCGCCTATTCGGGACTTCCCCAAGTATGCCCGGCCGTTAGTGTATGTCGGCGGAATCTATGGCAAGGCCGTTGGCTGGACCCACAAGTACGGTCTTATCGAATGGCTGGATTCCTCCGGCAAGTACCACATGGGATGGGCCCACTCTTCGAGCATCAAGCGGGTGGAACCGGACGAATGGAAGGGCAGTTCGCGGCTATAGCAAGCATCGCGGTCCATCGGCGTGACAGCAAGACAATGGCCCGGTCCTCCGCGGAAGGACCAGGCCATTGCCATGTCTCACTAGCGGGCAAGCCCAGGAGACTCACCCAACGGCGCAGGGTCAGAGACTAACCTCATTCCGCGCCGGCTCGCCGAAAGGGGATACCGACACCGGCCCCTTGGTTGCGATGTTGTACGTCGGCTCCGGCGCCGCCTGCAGGCCTGCCTCGGTGGAAGCGCCAGGCCCAGCGGCACGCGCAGAACGTTGGTATGCAGCGGTACCAAAGCGAAGGTCCGGGCCAATGGTCTCGGCTACGATCCGACGAGCCTCACGCCGCTCCCCATCCTTTTCAAAGGAACGGAATTCCAGCTCACCCGAAACGGTGACGGGGTCGCCCTTCTTCAGCGAATTGGAGGCATTCTCGGCGAGCGCCCGGAACGCGGAGACGTTGTGAAAAACAGGTTCCCCGTCATGCCAGGATCCGTCTGGCCCCTGGACACGCTGGTTCACCGCAACGCGGAGCTTGGTGTGGGCCACCCCCGACTCACCGTAGGTCAGATCCGGATCTGCTACGAGGTTGCCGGCGATGTTGATCGGTATTTTGGTGCTCATATCGTGCGTCCTTCCTTCGCGGACGGGACTTTCCCATCCCACGCTTCAATGGCCGGCCTTAAGGGCCAGAAATCTCCAGACCACGCGATGGTTCCTCTGCCGGTTTCACGCCCGCATATGTTTCCTGGCCTTCAACGTGCAGGGAGGCTTCCGCAGCCGGAACCTTCCCGCCCTGTCCTGGCGGATCGGTCATTTCAAGAACTTCCTTGCTTGCGGCCGTCACCCGGCCGAGCACTGATTTGGCAATATCCACGCGTGAGGCCGGCGACTTTCCAGAAGTAGCCTCGGCTGCTGACTGCTCCGCTTCGATAACTGCATCAGCCCAGCCCGACAGATAGCTTGCTGATTGAGGCCCTCTATCAATTCCGTGCGCCTTAAGCACCGTGTAGGCCACTGACTCCGCCTCGACTTCGGCCAGCCCGCGGTGGTCCACGCTGCTTCCATACAACTTGCCCACATTGTCGTTCGGGCCGTGGAGCAAAACGTGCCCGAGCTCATGCGCGAGCACCGCTGCGCGTTCCTCTGAGTTCAGCCAGCCACCCACCTGAACGCGATGCTGGGCAAAGTCCGTGAAGCCGCTTGTGAGCCCGAACTGCGAGTCCGTGACTTGCACTGAGAAGCCGTGAGCGCGGGCAACTCCAGCCAGCGACTCCCACAGCCGCGGCACCTCGACTGACGTGAGCCCAGCTGATCGAGGAACCAGCAGCGGGGTACCCTCGGTCTGGGAGACGTCGAAGACAGCCTGGCCCCGCCAGCCAGTGATGAGCGTCTTCTTCCCCTCGTCAACGGCGCCGTTGGGAGCCTTGTCGCCAACAGGGATGCGGTGACGCGTGCCGTCCGGCAAGAGCACCTGTTGAACGCGGGCCGTCCTTGGCGCAATCACCCACAAGGCATGCTCACCACGAAGAACATTCCGCCCGTGCCGCTCCCACTCCTTGAAGCCCGCCACGAGCGTGGGCTCGTCGGTACCGCGCTGTGCCATCTGCATCATCAGCAGGGCAACGTTCCCGCCGGAATAGCGCCACAGGCTGGCGGAAGCGTCAAGGAGAACCTGCCAATGTGATGGCGACTCGACAGCCTTTTCAAGAATCGAGTGCAGTCCGTCCATCAAGGCAGCAACACGTTCCTCGGGCGCCAGTCGCTGAGGCTCCAACGGGGAGTTCGGGCCAGCGGAGGGGCTTGACGGAACTTCGGGTGCAGCGGCCACGACAGCCACCCTTCTGTTTCTTGGACCGCAGCTCAGCTGCGCAGACACCAGTTCATGGCGACCAGGTCATTGGAGCGACATGACTCAGAATTCGGGAACCAATTGATGGGCCGCCTTGCACCAGTCGAGGAAGGCCGGATCGTCGTTCGCAAGCATGCGCGGTGCGGGATCCTTGTGTGCCTGCAGTCCTACGCATCCGGCCGCCCTGGTGTGCGTCCTAAGACGTTCGACGGCGTGTGGGAGCCTTTCATGGAAGGCGAGCGGCCCGAAGCCAGGATCGTCCGTTGTGTAGGAGGCCAACTCCGCGCGGTGAAGCGCGTACAACTCAGCCACGATCTCAGGGTGACGCCACCAGCAGTCCGGGACGACCGACGTCGTCAGTTGGTAGGTGGCCACGAGCCATCGCACCCACGCAAATAGCGATCGCCATGCCTCCTGTGATTGCTCGGTCGTCATCTCCCGCCAGCGGCGGGTCACGGACTTGGGCCCAGCCTGTCCGGCAAATGCCGACCTGAAAAGTTGTGCAGTAATCTCGTCGTCCCCAAAGGAACCCGAGGAGGGAACATCAAACTCGTCGACGTTGTCACGGCTATGCATCAGGAGCCCCTTCGGTCTTCTGTTGACGCTGCTTGTGACCGTCGGCCAACAGGCGCTCCATCTCAGCCTTCAGGCGGCGCAGTTCCCCGGCGTCCTTGCGCTTGTGCCATTCCAGGAGATCCAACAAAATAGGCCGCGTGCGCCGACCCAGCATGAGTGCGGTGCCAGCTGGGAGGCGTCGAATCTCGTCCAAGGCGATCACCGGACGGTCGCGAAGCTGTTCGCCGTCCTGCCGGCCCTGTGACGACCAGGAACGCGTGGTGAGCGTCAAGCTGCGCTCGCCGAGCAGACCGGCGAGCGATCGGAGGTCGTGTTCGTCAGATCCGCCTCCGAAAATCACCTTGATGATGGCGGAGTCCCATATTGTTGACGCTTCATCGATGGACCAGCCCGAACGGGCCTGAGAAAGGGATTGGAGGACGACGAGGGTGGAGATGCCGATGCCGCCGCCATCAGCCAGCGCCACGGGTAGGCCCGGCCAGGGAGCCAGGTTGGCGATCTCATCGAGTATGAGGGACAGCGGCGGCTCAAGCCTGCCGCCTGGCGAAACGAACGCCATTTCGCGTGCCGCGCTGTCAATGTCGTCGATCAGGGCGGACATGTATGGACCGGCAGCAGCCGCGCCTGCGCGCGTGCCGATCAAATAGAGCGTGCCCCGTTCCCGAATGAACGCCTTCGGATCAAACTCCTCGGACTCATCCTGCGGGTTCAGTGCAGCCAAAACCTTCGGTGAAGACAGCGGGGCAACCGCTGCCGAGACACCGATCCAGGAGTTCGAGGTATTCCGCGGGTCGTCTTCCAGGATTCCCATCAGGTCTGACTGCCAACCAAGCGCCGCGCCAGGCGTGCCCAGGACTTCCAGCGCTTCCCGGGCAAGCACAGGGCTGGAGGACCAGCGTCGGAATGCAGCCACTCCCTCGCCGGACAGGGCAGCAGCATGGAGCAGGCATTGGAGGACGATCAGCGAGCGCTTCTGCCACGCAGCGTTTTCGCCCTTCATCTCCGTGTCCGCGGTAATGACCAGCGCTCGCCGGGTGGCAACGTCCGGGTCCTCACATCCCCGCACCGGTGACCAGCGGAGGGACGACGGCAAGCCTGACATGCCTTGGGGATCGAACACCGTCACCGGGCGCCCGTCAGAAGCCCTTGCCTTCATGGTCACTACAAGGTTGTCAGCCCGCGTAGACGTCGTTACGACGGCACCGGGCGCGTCGAGGATCGCATTGATGACCACGTAGAGGCCCTTGCCGGACCGGGGAGCACCCTGGATCACCATCGATTCTTCAGTGGAAACGTGGACCGTGACGCCGCGGGATCGACCCAGGGTCCAGGACAGATCCTGCACCGAAGGCTTCACCAGTCCCGGGCGCGTGAACTTCCCCCGCTTCTGCACCGCCCTCGCCCCAAAGTCGTGGACGATTTCGGCGCGACGGGCAACGCCGTCCCGGTTCAGGATGTCCTGCCGGAGCCATGCCCCCGATTGCTTCCACCGCCTCCACGCAACCAGCGCAGCCACGGCGAGCGCTCCGACCAGCAGCAGGGCCGGAGCCAAGATCCACCAAACGCTGTCCGTGCCGACTGCGCAGTCCCCACTGCGGATGACTATCCAGTCCATCCTGTTGGCCAAAAGTCCGACGACGGCACCCGGTTTGAAGGGCGACGGCGGCAAGGCGCCGCAGTGCCAAGAGGTCGCGAGCTGCGCCGCGGCCTGCACCAACGCGCAGAGACATACGTAAGCCGCCGCTCCAACGAGAGCAGCGGTGACGAGCGGATTGTCGCTGGCAGCCCGGGAACTCACTGGCTGTCTCACAGCATCCTGCCGTCAGTCCCGAAAACGTCCAACTCGTCCGTTGTCACCCGGTTGGCAACGATGAAGGAGCGGTTGCCGACCTTCCAGAGACCGACGCCCTTCGGAAGATTCTCAACGTGCTCGCACTCGGCTTCGGTAAGGCCCAGCGCTTCCTTGGTAAGCCGCATTGCGTCGTGCTTCTGGCGGTAGATGATCCTGGTGTCCGCTTCGGTGAGGAGACCCAGGGCTTTCTGCCGATGTCCGCTGGTGCTGTCACCGATCTCGTTGAGGTCAGCGACTTTATGCATGATCAGCAGGTTGGCGATGCCGTAAGTTCTGGCCAAACGCCACTGTTCGCTCATCTTCGCCAGCATGTAAGGATCAGCGAGCATCCGCCAACCTTCGTCGTAGACGACAAGGCGCTTGCCGCCGTCGGGATTGGTGATCGCCGCCTCCAGCCAGGTAGCGCCGCAAGCGGCCGCTAATGACAGGGCTTGCTCCGAAGCCCCAATGAGCGCCGAAGTGTCCATCACCATCATTGGGGCGTCCGCGTCGAAGGCTACGGTGGACGGAGCATCAAACATGCCCTCGAGATCACCGGACACCGTGCGTCTAAGGGAATGGCTGACGGCGGTTCCGCCCTCGACCCCGACGAGAGCCACCATCTCCTTCGACGGTCGCAGCAAATGGTCAAGCACCATGGGCAGCGTGGGGTTGGAGTTTTCCGCCATTGTTTCCATGAGGGCGATATCCAAGGCCGTGTGCTCGACGGGTCGGAGCGGCATTCCTTGACGCATGAGGGAGACAAGTGCCACCAGGAGATACCGGCGCCGCTGGCGAACAACAGCCTGCCACTGTGCTTCAGTGAGGGCGCTTGACCGTGGCCCGGCGTCCAGTGGATTTACTCGTGCGGGGCGGCCTGGTCCGACGGAAATGACCTTTCCGCCTACAGCTTTGGCGACGGCAACCCACTCACCCTTGGGATCGGAGGCGACGGCGGCTTTCCTGCCCAATGTGATGGACCGCGCGACGAGCGACTTGCCGCACATCGACTTGCCTGTGCCGACGGTTCCGATAACGACGATGGATGGGCCGCTGATGATCCCTTTGTCGTAAAGGATCCAGGGATCGTAGGAGAAGGCTCCTGACCCGAAGACATCGGTTCCGATGTAGGTGCCTTCATGCCCCAGCCCGGACTCTGTGAGGAACGGGTAGGCGGCCGCGAATGTCATGGTCGAGGCGCGGTGCGGTGCCGGACGCAACCGGTGTGGGCCCCGGAGCGAGTTCGGCTCCTTGCTCCCCCAATCTCCCGTGAAGCGAAGCTTCTGAAGTCCCGGCTGTTCATCCTCCGACGGAGCACTCGCCCGCTTGGACGCCCAAGGTGCGGACCGCCGTCGTGCTTTCTGATCCCCCCGACTTACCCCCGACGGAAGGTACTCGAAGCTGCCATTCGTCTTGTTCATCGCAGTCCTCTTCCCAAGGGCAAGGCGCTCGCAACGAAAGCCGCCCATTGCTGTCCGTAGAGAAGCCGCAGCTCAACGAAAGCTCCCGCTGCCGCGGACTCAAGCTCCTGGCGGTGTCGTGCCAAGTCCTCCAGTGAGGTTGCTGTGACGGTCATATAAGAGGCCGGACGGACGTCACCGTGGCCGGCGACAATCTCTTCTTCCCTCTGTGTCACTTCTTCTTCCTCGGCCCTTTGCTCACGCGTGAGCGGCCTGTCGAAGCGGGCATTGATACGGCGACGGGTCTCGTGGGCTTCCTGGGCTGAACGGATGTCGCGCAGAGCTTCAGCGGTCGGTACCGCCCGAATAACCTCGGTGAAGGTGTGGCGGAATTCGCCCACATAGATCAGAGGGTGGAGGAAGCCCGGGAAGACTTTCTGCCGCGGCCATTCAGCAATCCAAAAGGTCTGGTGGAAGCCGGAATCTGTCCGCAGGTAGGTCCAGTGCTCCTCTACACCCATCGGGCCTTGCCTCATGAGCTCATCCGTAGACTCTGCTGCTGGTGCACTCGACGCCGAAGCTGTCGCGGCCATCGCTTTACCGGCGGGCAAAAGGGCAGGATCGAAAGCGCCGCGAATGATGGCAAGCAACCCCGCCTCGCCGAACCATTCCTCGACCTTGACGTTGTGAGTACCCAGCGACGTTCGTATCGCATCGACTTCGAGCCGTAGGACGTGTTCAAGGCCGGTGACGCCCCCGCCCGACTCCCTGATCCGCCGTCGCGCCTTACTCGTGTCCAGGACAACCGCGACGACCAGCTCATGGCTCATAGCCGAGCCGGCGGCCCCCAGTAAGTCCTCGTATGCACGATGGCCCCACCCAGCGGCTTCCTTGTTGTCTCGCGCCGGCAGGGCATTTTCCCTGTAAAACTCCCAGAGTGCCGATGACGGGTAGGGCACGGTGTAGTCCTGAATGGCGATGCGGGCAATGCTTTGCCGTTGGGCCATGCCGGCCTGAACCCGTGACCAGGCCTGGACTGCCCACGCTTTATCGTCAGCGTCCAGGAGAGCAAAGGACCGCGTACTGCACCGCAGCACTACGATTGCCTCCTTGCCGTGGCCATCGACCAGGAAGCATTCCCCACGGGCGGTAGTTCGAATCTCCAGATTGCCCAACCCACCGGGAAGGGCAAGCCGGCCGGCGATGCGTGGAGCTTCAGGCTTTGCGAGGAACCTCGTCTGGCCCACAGCTGCGCGGTAGAAGAACGTTGCGATCTGTTGTGCCCAGACTGGATATGGGACACGGGAGTACTGCAGTATTCCGAGCAGTATGAGCACGAGCCACATAGGCCCAGTGGTGAATAGTCCGATTGGACCATGGCTCGCTGATGCAACGATCGCGACGGTAACTCCCGCGGCAACAATGAGCAATTGATACCACTTGAGTCCGAGGAAGAAACCGCGGCGCTCGTACCTTGGGAATTTGACGGCTTCCAACGCGCGCCCGTCTTCAGACATGAGAGGTGCCTCCCTTCGGCGGATCAATTCTGGGTGGCTGGGGTTTCGGAGGTTGCGGGCTCGACGGCGCGGGGCTGTAAGCGGGAGGCCGCGCTCGCGGTCCCAGTTCAGTAGGCGTGCTCTGCCGGGCTGGCGCTGGAACCGCGCCGCCTTGGCTCGGCGGACCTACACGCACGAACCCTGTGGGTTCTGCGGGCTGCGGTGCTTCCGGTGATCCGGTTGAGGGTCCTGTTTTCAAGGCTCTCTGTCCTCCATCGGGGCCTGGTGAGGTCAATCCTGCGGGCACAGGAGGAGCTGACACCTGTGTCGGGAAGACGTTACGGCTCGAACTGATGGGCCGTGTCATGGCGGAACGACTCACCATGTTCGCGAGAGTCAGTCGGCCGCCTGCCTGCCGACTAATTTGCCGGGCCGCAACACTGTTGCTTCGCGAGAGCACGTGGCCACCGCCCGCCGTTTGCGCGGCTGCAGCGAGTTCCCCTCCAGCGAAGCTCACGAGGCGCAGGGCCATCATGGGTGCCCCACATGCGAGGGCCATGCCTACGGTTCCGGCTGCCAAGCCCGCGAAGGACTTGGAATCAGCAAAGAGCTTTACGGCGACGGCCAAGACTGTTGCAGCCAACGGCTTGGCCACAACCAACGCGATGACGACCTCACACCAGCGACGAGCCCATGATTTTGTCTTGTCCCAGGGCAGCAGCATGAGGGCCACGGGGGCGACGGCAGCGAGGACAACGAGGGCGAACGAGCGGAAGATCATCGAGCACATCAGAATGAAGGCGAGTATCCAGACGACCACGACTGCCATCATGGTCACCACGGCCGCGCCCGCCGGGCCGCCGGTGTTTCCGGGAGCCAGTGAAACCAGGTTCCATTCCCGGCCACTTCCCTGCGGCGCTCGTTCAAAGCCGAAGAGCCGCATGAAGACAAGATAGGGGTCGGAACCAATCGATTGGAGGAGGGCGGCAGACGCTAGATCTGTTGTCCTCGTCAACTGCCGGACGAGGTAGACGGCTGCGCCCACCAGTGGGATGGCGACGGCGCCGCCTATCATCGCCCTTCCAATGCGTCTGGGTTGCTGGCTAATTAGCCCCGAGAGCAGCTGCAAAATCATTGCGACGGCGAGCGGAGTCAGCATTACTACCACCCACCAGCTCGTGAGTCCCTGGATGGACAACCACTGGGAGCCGTCGACGTTCGACACAGTGAAGGCACCCGTGATGAAGGCCCACAGCCACGACGCCATGTTCTGCAGAATGTTTGCGAACAGTGACGTGACCGCGCCGAGGGCGTTGTCGTTTGCCTGTGACACCAAGCCGCATCCGGGCGGCCACCATCCATTGAGATCGCACTCAACCGGCATGACCTAGAACCCGAGAGGGAATGCGGTTTGCGACCAGAGGATGTAGCCGTTGATGCCGCCAAGGATGGCAGCCACGGGGCCTGTCCATAGGAGGATCACGCCTCCGCTGGAGGCCAGGCGCGATGATTGGCTCAGCTTGCCCGCTAGCAGTAGCGCTGCGCCGATGATCGCCACGATGGCGATGATGATGAAGGCGCCAACGAGGATGCCGCCGCCTATCTGTTTGAGCGATTCAAGGAAGGGGAAACTCGCGTTCGGCGTGATCCCCGGGTCCACCGCTGCAAAATACATGAGTGCTCCGTCCGTCGTATTCCATGGAGTGAGCAAATGAGCTCAAACGTTCATGGGAGGTGAAGCATGGAACGACATGACCTGAACATCGAACACGCCTATCGGACACGACCACGACCAGACTTGCATTGACCCCAGACAAAGTTCGCAAAAGGGGTGGGTTGATCGCGGGGCAGACCCGTCAGTGCAGCTTAGACGCAATTGCATTGTCTTCGAGCTACCGCATGTCGGAGTCGACCATGTGGAGATGACTCCGGCCTCGCCGGGGTCGACCCAGCGAGGCAGCGTCCGTGCCGGGGCGAGTCGATATGGAGTTGTCCAGGTGGGGGAAGCGCCTGGGTCAAGGACAGCAGCGGATGAGACGAGGCGGCGCAAGTGGCTTCACCGGCTCATAATCTTCCGTTCAACTGTGGGCGTGTTGAAGCTCTTCATCCCTGTTATTCCGCGAATTCAGCGCTTAAGAATTGAGCTTTTACAGTTGGGGGATCTACCCGGCTTATCGTCTCGAGGCGCAGTACGATGGCTTCCCACTCGGACAGGAGCACTGCGGGAAAGTTGACCATGCTCGACCGTCCATGGAGAACGTCCGAAGTTCGCCGGTAAACGTGGCGCGCGAGTCTTAGGAGACCGAGTAGTTCCGACGGGGCTGCGCGGGACTCATAGGCAATCAGTACAAACGCCAGTTGATTGCTGATTTTAGCCTCGTCCACCTTGAGTGAATGGCTCGGAAATGCGTCAACCAAAGCCCGAGTTGCAACTTTCTCTATCCGGAGGCGCAGATTCATGACTGCCAGGCGCGTTCTAGAACCACTCGTCAAGCCATCTCTGGTCATAACGCGGCAGCCAATATCTTGCAAGCATCGCGCGCCGCCCGGATCTCCTCTTTTGTAGCATCGGTTAGTTGAGAATTTCCATGGATGGATTGATTCCAAAACTTCAAAGGCGTCTGGCATTTCTGAACGGCGCGCAAGACGGGATTGACGGCAGGAGCCATCCCCTGCCAAAAGGTCGCGGCGACCGCGAGCCGATCCTTAGTCGTGTATTTCTTGTCGAGCATTCTAAGGTCGGTTTCCGTGTCCCGTCCGAAGAGGACTGCGTTCCGAAGGACGAAGGTCCTGAGCGCGTTGTCGACACTCATTCGGCACAACCCGCGAATTCCGTCCGTAACATCCCTTGTGGATCCGGTCTTTTCGAGAGAGAGATCAAGAACTGTTCGTGCATCGAGCAGCAATTGGTCCCAGAAATGACGGCTGTCATCGACTTCAACCGCCCCTGTGGCACCGGAGCGTTCCACTAACCGCGTGTCGCATGTGTGAGCTCTAGCCGCCAAATGCTCTTTGAGTCGATCGTCATGTGTCAGGACGATCACCCGGCGCGTTTCAGCCAGCAAGGCCAGCGAACCAGCGAGCCTATCGATCCTCAGCTCGTCAAATGCGTGCACCGGGTCATCGAGAACGAGGAACTCAAAAGGTCCGGCGTCCACGGACGCGAGCAGGGGGGCCAGGAGGACAGCGTTTCTCTGTCCTGCGCTCAGCATGCCGAGGTCGACTCGATTGCCGTTCTGGTCGACAAGTTCCATCGATGCTTTGGTCGCCAGAGCGTTGATTTTATTCAGCTTTAGCTCAGCATCGGACAGAAGTTCAGCCACGCGCGCGCCGGCTCTTCCTTCAAGCGCGTCGCTTCGCCTCTTGCGCAAATGATTTCGGAGGTCGTCAACCCGGCTTGAGGTAGCCGTCCACATGGCCGACTCTGCAGCAGAACTGCCATCCGTTTCCCATATTGCCGCGAATTTCTCGACTGCCCGCGCTCTAGCAATGCGCCATTGCTTGGTAGCATCGGTCCGTTTCACGGCCTCATTCACCAAGGCTTTTGCCTCATCGGAGCAAAGCCAAGCCGCAAGTTCTGTCGTTGCAGTCAGGACCGCGTGCTGAGCGGCAATTCGACTCTCGCGTGCCAAGTCGAATTTGGTCAACAGTTTCTGCCCGGTGGAGGTCAACTTTCTTATAGGATCAGCGTCGTCCGCCTGAGAACCGACTTTGAGGACTGCGGTAAGCAACTCATGGGCAACGTCCGCCAAAGCCTTGGTGTCCGCGGCGACCTTTGCCCTCAGGGATGCCAGGCTTTGATTCCTCTTGACGGTCTCACTCAGAGTTGTCAGCCACTCCGTGTTGGCTGTCGCACAAACAGGACAGGTGCCGTCTTCCAGATGACGGTTCTTGGCCTCTTCATGCAAGTGCTCCAAGGTTCCCGCGAGAACTTGCTCCACAGTACTGCCGGCTTTTTCAAAATCATGAATAGTGGCTTGTATAGTCTTGGCCACCCGCGAAAGTTGCTCCCAACTGTCAGTCGGCAGCGAGTCAGAGTCTAGGCCGGGCTCCAGCAATCCAGCGTTCTTCAGCCACTCATCCCTGGAATCGCTTATGGTTGGCTCAGGCACCGGGTCGAGGGGCGTTACGTTCCCTGAAGAACGTCGATCGCTGTCGATCTGGGTAAGAGCACGCATGGCCTCACCTTTTGCACTGCGCCACGTGCTTAGTGCTTTTGTGGACTGGTTCCCACGGAGAGTGATCGTTTCTTGGAGGGCACTGAAACTCCCGCCCAGTGCCAACAGGCCTTCGAAGTAGGTCGCAAGGTCTTTGCTCAACTGAACGCGCCGCTCAAGCGATGCATAAGCAAATACGGGTTGATGGCTGGCCAATGCTTGGTGCCAGTTCGAACCGAGATCGACCTGTTCCGAGCCGTCCGCGCTTTCGAGGTGAGCTACATGGGACTCGACTTCACCTTTTTCATCTAAGACTGCCGCAAGAAATAGTCGATCACTTTGCGAAGAGAGAGTCACCTCGACATGTGCCGACGATGCCCCTCTCGCGAGATGTACAGGATCCCAGAGGGCAGCGTTCCCAGCCGTTCCACCCGTACCAGCGGGCGTAGTCCCGCTGAGTGCCAGATCTAGCGCGTCGCTGATGCTGGACTTGCCGGCTCCGTTTAAGCCATGTAAAACAGTGATCCCCGGCGTGGGGTCAAAGACAAGCACGAGAGGTTCTTCGTTAGAGATCCCGCGATAGTTGGCTATGGAGATCCTCTCTAGTCGCCAGCTCCGCCCGGGATTCATCCAATTTGTGTCGCCGCCTGATGAGCCGGCAAGTTCCACGGCAACAGCATGAAGCCGGTCCCAGCTTTCGGTCCCTTGGCGGGCCGACGCTCGCTTAAGTTCGATCTCGTGCAGAAGCTCCTCATACGAAAACATCGTGAGAGCCTCGGTTTGTTCTATGTCTGCCAACTGCGTCACGCAGTTCCCCCAAATTTTAATCGCATGTACGAAATTTCAGATTTCTCACGGCATATATACCGACTTTGTCACTTGGCTGGCACCGCTGAGCTTATTCAGTGAATATTTCCAGATCATCTAGTACTTTCCACCCAGTTTACGGAATAGCTGCTCGATGGCTTCCTTGGACGCTGCCCCGGCCAACTTTTTCTCCAGGGTGTCGTCGGTTTGGCCGAATAGCTGGATGGCTGACAGCGTTCCCGCAGAGTCTTTGATGACGATCGCAGCTCGGCGGAAGTCCTCATCGTGCTCTCGGACGTACCGGGCAAGGGCAGCCCACTTTCATCAGCTTCGCTACAGAGGCTTCAGACGAGGTAGCTACAACCCCCATCATGGACCGAATCGTCGTGAAATGGTTCAAGAACCACTGCCAAGAGGTCGGCCCCCTGTGGCTTACCTGGCATAGCGCCAATAGCTACCGCCGGTACACAGAACGCATGGCGGAATGGGCAGTCGTACTCGGCAGCGAACCCGAGCAGGTCGAACAGCTCATCTTTAGGCGGGACTGAGCGCGGAGGGGACTTGCGCCCCCAGAGGAAAATCCTTCGTCGCGCCTCTAGCCGAACCCAGGGTGCGTTCGATACAGGACGGCTGTAAACGAACCGTCTTCCATCTCTTGCCAACTCTGGTACGCGTATCCCTTGGGTACCCAGAAAATCACGGAATTTAAGCCATTGCTGTGGAAGGTTCCTTCACCCTTCCAGGAGATGGGTCCCTTGTCCTCAGCGTTGCCCTGGTCATCCGTGAACCGCACCCACCAAGTACCGTCTGGTCTCGGGTAGACCGTCATGCTGATTGGTTCGACCGCGTTATTCATGGCTTCAACCTACCGCGGCCCGGGCTCATTTACCGCGAGGTACGAGGCATAGGTACGCACCGTTCAAGCAGTCTCTTCATCATCTCCGTGCCCTTGTCTTCAGCGGTCCTTCCTTTCGAGATGCGTCGGCTCGTGGCGGCCAGATGTCGCGGCGCTCTTCGCTATGGAACGGTGAGGCCAAGCGCTGATCACCTTCCTGTCCCCTCAACCCGATCCGAAGCCAGCTCGACACAAGCTCGCGGTGCACATTCACCGAACTGCCCCAGCCCTGCTCCGATCAGGTTGAGACCGCGCCGGCTCTTTGTTGACTCGGGGTCTTCGGCCGGTAGGAGCGAGGTCCGCCTGATTTTTTCGTACTCGATCGGCGTGAGTTTTCCCAGCCGTCGATCCCGTCGCCGGCGGTGTATGAGCTCCCCACCTTTTCGGACGAGGCTCACTCTGTCACCACTTAGGACCCGGTACTAGCATGGGCTCGAACAACCAGGAGGTAGTGATGGCGATAACAGCGACTGAAGCCCGCCGCGACCTTGCCCGCCTCACCGAGCGCGTCAACGTCGACCGTACGGAGGTTGTGATCCTGTCGAAGCGGGGATCCGCGGTTTTGTTGTCTAAGGATGCGTACGACGCCTTGGTGGAAACAAGCTACTTGCTCAGCTCACCCGCAAACGCACCACATTATGTCCGCTCTGGAATCGATCCGCCAGGTCGAAACCGACAAGCACAAGCCTTAGAACCTAATAGGACACTCCGCGGCTCGGGCTGACTGTGTGAAGACCGTGTGCACGGCCAAAGCCGGCTCTCTGTACGGGCGGCGCTTTCGCTCATGGTCGAGGCGTCAATCAAGACGGATTAGCCGCCGACTTGGCGCTGTTACGGGCGCTTCAGTCGTGCCGGTCCCTCAGCTGGGCACGAAGAAGCGGCCATACCGTGAGGCGGCCTTGTCTTGGGCTTGCCCGCGTGCGCCGAGGTGGAAGACTTACGAAGTGATCAATAGCGATGAGACCATTCCTGGGTCGGTGCAGGTGAAGCTGGATCGGGCCCGCGAACATGTTGGGCATTTAACCGAGGCGGTACGGAACTATGTTCGCGATGAGTTGAGTGTCCGTCGTCAGGTCGAAAGTGATGGCCGGGAGCACGTGTTCTTTTGGGAAACATACTCAGCGCCGCCTCCGCGGCTTGGTTTAGTTATTGGTGATGCAGTTCATAACCTTCGCTCCGCGCTTGACCATCTGGTCGTGAGCTTGGCAAAGGAGGGTGCGCAACGGAGTGGCACCATGCTTTCGGTTGAGGATGAGCACCGGCTGCAATATCCAATTTTCACAAGTGAAACGAAGTTCAATCAGAAGCGGGCTCGCTACCTGAAGTTTGTCCCCGAATCAATGGTGGAATACATTCGGGGGCGACAGCCCTTCACGATCGCTTCGGCTTCCCATGTTCATTTTTTGGCTCGGATACACGAGTTGGATAACACCGATAAGCATCGCCAGATTAACGTTCCTGTCATGCTGCGACGCGATCTTCTCACTGATTGGCCGCCGGAGATCGAATGCACAGTCGTTGACCGAAACACTACCCCCCAAGTTGGCGCCGAACTGACTCGCTTTGTTTTCCGAACCCCCCAGGAGGCGAGGAACGTGCCTATACAGCTGACCTTTTCCGTACAGCTGCCGGGCCCGGGTTCTGTACAGAGCGCCGACTACGTCCTTAGTTCCTACATAGACAACGTCGAGGCTTTGATAAGGGACATCGTGACCGGCGCGGTCGCGGTCGGGTCGTTAATTATGCCCAACGAGGACAGTTAGTCCCTGAATAGCCCGCCGAATCCTGTGCATAGCGGTCTATTTAGGACCTCTTTCGAAACAGGGGGACCGATTCCTTCGAGGCCCGCGGTGTATATGATCCGGTGGTGGATGTGATTAGTTGTGGGGACGCCCTGTGGGTCTCCTGCGGCACGTGGGTGGCCGTATGGAATGGTGCCGTGGGAGCTTTTGTTGCCTCCGTAATCGGCGGCCTTGTTGCGTTGATGGTGGTTCGCCTCACGAATAAGCACCAATCGAAGGTCGCAACACACGGCCGGGTTGTAGCCGCTTTCGCCGACTTTCACGCCGCCCTTTCTCAGATGCCCCGCAGGTACATGGAGGGGCGGGACGTGATACAACGGCTGGTAATCGAGGCCGACGCGGCAAGCAACCGAATCACGATGGATATTGAAGACTGGGCGCTTGCAGAGGAGCTAAGCCTTTGGGCCTCCGATCTCGGATTACTGTCCATACGCGCGGCTGAATTCCGTGAGGAGGGATACCTGGACAGGTCCGAGGAATGTTGGCTGATGCTTCGTCGCGGTCTTGGTTTTCTCGTTGGGACGACACAACGCTGGGGCAGGATCCCGGCTAAGGACCGGAAAAACTGGGCCCCGGCCTTGACATCCCTGCGAGAAAAACTGGCGGCAGACCGTGATTCGCTTGGCGGGTAATGTCCTTGCGCGGTTACCGCTTGGATACTTCCGCCAGGCGTACGACAAGGTCGCGGGCGCTCGGCGTGCAAGCGCCTGAAGATATGCTCCAGCCATGACTATCGATTTAAACGCGGCAGGCTTGCTTGCCCAAGTAATTCCGGCCCTGTTGGTGTTCCTCGCACTTGAGGACCGGCTTTCACCTGTTCACATTCCGCGCCCGAAGGTGCGCCAATGGCTCAGAAAATGGCGGGAAGCTGCGGTGGTCCTCAACCTGGTTTCCCTTTTCCTTTGCCTCGCTACTGTCGTCACTCGGACGGAGTTCGAGCTCTTTGGCATTTTCATTTCATTCAGCATGATTTTCCTCCTCGCTGTGCTGGTTCTCCTTTTTGCTGGGATGTTCGCCAGGGAAGATGAACCTGTCCCACAGTCGGCTGCGGCTGAGGAATAGCCCCTGCTCAAGCTGGATTGAGATCCCACATGAAGACGATCCAGGACCGCTTCTGAACAGGATCGAGCTTCTCGTGATCGACAAGCGGGACAGGGCTGTGCGCCGGGCCTGTCAGGAACCATTCCCAGCCGTCGGCCGGCCCGCAGCCGGGACAGGCTAGAGCCCCTTGCCACCCTTCCATTCCTCCGCCGGCACTCGCTTGATGCTGGTGACGCGTTGTGGTCACCGACCGTGCCGTTGTGCACTGTAGGCTCTGGTTGTTTGGGGCCGTCAAAGAGCGCTCCCGCCGGCCACAAGGAGCGCCCGCCCGTATGAGCTATGACCAGCAGTCTTCCCACCAGCAGCAGTGGCTTTCGGAGCCAGGACCCGAGGTGGAAATCCTCTCCCCGGCGGACGACGCGAAGTCGCAACGGTGGCGGCTGGTCCTGGGATGCAGTTCTGTGTTCCTGGGCCTCATGTCCGGCTTCTACGCCTATACGAACATCTCCGCGCTCGTTCGGGTGATGGATACCGTCGCGAGGTCCGGAGGCTACATCCCCGGCGACGCCATGAGCCGCGCTATCGCGATCATCGCGGTCTTCTGCGTGCTCGCCCTCGCCTACGTCGGAGTAGGGACCTGGAACATCATTGCCGGGCACTCCACGTCCAAGCCATCTTTGATCGCGGCCATCGGCCTGACGGTGGCGGCATCCGTCCTGATCGTCCTCTATATGACGACAAAGTCGCCCGGCGGAGTCGAATACAGCGCTCTCGGCCTGAACGCGCTCATCATCTCCCGATGCGCCATCGTGTTGCGGATGAAGAAGGTCCCTGCCTCACGCAGCCTCGCTTAGACTGCTCCTGTGCCAACAAGGCACGGCGCTCGTCGTCTGTACCCTTTCCCCGCTCTCCCAGAGCGGTAAGAAATTCCGGTCCATCCAGCCGTGCTAAGAAAAGCTCGGTGACTACCTTGTCCAAGTGCGAATCACGCATAGCGACATGGAACCCGGTCTTGCCAGGCGCGCCGACGCATATGTACGTGTTGTAAGACGGGTACGACAGCTCATCGCCATGCTCATTTAGAGGGCGTGACAATGGCTCGCCTGTGGTTTTGTCTTTTCGGCGCCCAGCGTTTTGCTTCTCGATTCGCATAGGAGCCCCACAGACACCGCACGTAGCAATACCGGTAAGCAGGTGTCGGGCCGGCCAGTCATTAGTTCGCTTACGTTCAGGAGGACTCATCACGTTTTGCAGTTTCTCCCACTGAGTCGGGTCAATGAGCGCTGGCCACATGGCCTCGCAGATGATCGCTCCGCGGTGCTGGCGTTTAGCAGCGTAGGCGGCCATTGTCAGCATCTGTTTGATGGCCGGAGGAGTCCAGCCAAGACCTTGACGATGAGTCTTGAAAGTGTTCCGACGAGGCGGAATGCCTCGTTCGTTGAAGTCTTTGGCGATGGCATAGAAGGTCTCGCCGGCCAGGATGCGCCGTGCCGCCTCCTGCACAATAGGAGCCTCTTCCTCATGGGGTTTGACTCGGATAAGGGCACCCGTCTCGGCGTCCTTCACACGGCGGTAACCGTAGATCTTCCTGCCGCGCGGCCGGCCTTTCTCAGCATTGGAGCGCAAGTCTCTTTTCAGGCGCTTGCTCGTCTTGGCGCTCTCGTATTCAGAATCGACAGCGTCTTCAAGCAGGGACCGGCGGTCACGGGCGTTCGCCGGATCATACAACCTGCCGTGTGTCGCCAACCAGATGCGGATGCCGCGTTCCTCACACAGTTCGATCAGGTCGAACAATTCCCCTGTCCGCCGTGATCCGCGGCTGGACTCCCACAAGCCCAAGGCCCCGGCGGCGAAGGTGAACTGGTCCCCGAAAGTTGGACTCTTAAATGGCTGACGTTCTACTTTAGCGGTCAGCGATCGGCTTGGCTTTTTGAAGAAGGCTCCGTCCCACCAAGGACGGGGCCTTCTTTGCGTGGAGATGGACCAACGGCCCCCATCGTCATCCGATGGAACGTCGTGGATCAGGTTTTTCAGTGGGACGTACGCCTGTCACTTGAGCGCAATCAGGGTTAGCCTGAGCCATGGCTGGCGGCTATCAACCTCGGAGCAAACCTAGGCTAGTGCTGTGGATCGCAAGCGGCATCCTTGTCGGCGTGGTAGCCGGGTTGACTATGGGCTGGCAACTTGCGCCCGCTTTTGTCCTCATCTATTTCGCTGTTGGCTGGGCTGCGAACCAAGGCCAGAAGCATAAGCGGGAGACAGACATCTACCGCGAGCAGTGGCTAAATAAGCGCAGGACCGGCAATGACGGATTGCAGTCGCCGCCTGAGTAACGGATGAGGGCCTAAGCCGCGAGGGCCGTCAAACGGTATTGAATCGGGCTCTGGCCGTTGAGCTTGGTTGAAATCCTCTTAGTGTTGTACCAGTAGATGTATTCGTGCAGTGCTGCCGTTAGGACTTCAATGTTGAGGAAGCGGACACGGTGGAAGAGTTCTTCCTTGAGGTGTCCGAAGAAGTTTTCCATCACGGCGTTGTCGTAGCAGTTGGCCTTGCGGGACATTGATTGAACCGCGCCGGCGTTCGCCAAAAGGGTGCGCCACGATACGTGCTGATACTGGAAACCCTGGTCCGAATGCACGAGTGGCTGCTGCCCAGGCTCCAAGCATTCCAAGGCTGCGCGCAGGGAGTTGTTAGTTAGATCCAAGTTCGGCGATGTGCTGATGCTGTGGGAAATAATCTGGCGGTCGAAGAGGTCCATGACAGGCGAGAGGTAGAGCTTGCGGTCTCCGACACTGAACTCTGTCACGTCAGTGACCCACTTCTGGTTGGGTGCAGTGGCATCGAATTTCCTGTTCAGGAGGTTCGGCGCGATCATGCCTTGCTCGCCTTGGTAGGAGCTGTAGCGCTTCCTGCGCCGGACCTTGCAGAGCAGACCGAGTGCCCGCATCACCTTCAGCACGGTCTTTTTTGCAACGGTCCAGCCAAGGTTGAGCAGTTCTCTGTGAACGCGCCGGTGCCCGTAGCGCCCATGGTTTTTCTTAAAGATCTCCGCGATGGAAGACTTGAGCTCCCCTTGGGGGTCAGGGGCTTGAAGGCGCGCTTGGTGATAGAAAAACGTGGATCGGGGAAGGCCCGAGACCTGAAGAAGAATCGGCAGCGGGAAGTCAGCCTTGAGGGCGATGAGGGCCTGGACCTTCACCTTTGTTTTGGAGCCCTCAAGGCTCGCAATTTTCCCAGATACGCGACTTGGGCCCGCAGGCGTTCGTTCTCCCGCCGCAATTTTTCCAACTCGGATACCTCAGCCGGCGGTGGGGAGTCGGGCTTCCGGGGCCTGCCCTTGGGCTTGGGGCGTAAGGCGTCCACGCCTTCACGACGGTAGGTACGCACCCACGACTTGAGAAGCACGGCCGAAGATAAGCCGGCCTCTTCCGCCAAGGCCGGTGCAGTCTCACCAGCAAGGAACCGTTGCACCAAAGCGAGCTTGAATTCGAACGTGTATGACTGAGCAGGCTTGGTCACCAGCGCACCTTGGCCATGAATCCTCCACCGCCGATACAGCCTCTTAATAGGCCCACTAGACTCACGAGACACACCCAGCATGGTGGCTGTCGCCGTATATGCAAGGCCTTTCTCAAACCACGCTACAGCCGTCGCGCGCTGATCGGCCGACAAAGAACTACTTGAACGCAAAACTGCTCCCCGGAAGTCGAAACTGAATTTTCAGTCCAACTTCCGGGGAGCAGTTCAAGGCGTCTTCCTCCAGGTCGCTCATCAGCTTGGCGAAAGCCCTCACGCGCCTGCTAGGAGTAACGGCTGGCGCTTCTGTCGTTGTCCCGGTATGGCCAGGGTGGATGTCCCATCCCCGGTACTCGATGGCTGCAGCATTCTCATCATGCTGCTGGTCAGGGCTCTTACCCCTTCCGGAACGGTCCTTAATACGCGAAGATGTTCACGAACGAGGAGATTCTTAGGGTCCATGAACCCACCCTGGTTTATATAGTTGTCCCCACTCACCGCGGTGAAGTGGGTCTCCCAACAGGACGTCGCTTATGCGCTGACGCGCCTATGGCCGGGATGCCCACTGCCCGCGACACGAGCCCTCAGCGCGGAAGCAGATCAAAGTAGGCGGTGCCAGAATTCCAGCTAATTGGATGCAGTAATGTACCGACGGCGGGGTTCAAGGCGCTCCACATCATGCCGTTGCCCGCGTAGATGCCAACGTGCCCCCAGTTATCCGGTCCTTGGGGATTCTGAACCACCAGGTCCCCCGGCTGCGGGTCGTCGGTCCGTACCCCACCACGCCACTGCTCCACCCGCGGCAGTTCGATTCCAGCCTGCCGATAGATCCACTGCACGTAGCCGGAACAGTCCCAGGCTTTGAATGCTGTGCCACCCCACACGTACCGTCCACCTAGACCTTCCTGCGTGAACCGCAGGATGTCCTGGCGGAGCTGACTCAGGTTTTTCCAAGAGGCCGCAGGCCCCGCTTTGGGCGCCGAAGATGAGCAAGGAGCCGGCGATGTGTCCGGTTCCAACGCAGCAACGACCGCTGTCGCCGCACGCTCCCAACGCGCGTAAAGCTCGGGAAAAGCAGATACCTGGACTGCCTGAGCAGCCAGGTCTTTGTCCATCGCCTGCCACCCCGGTACGTCGAGCAGCCCTCGAGGACTTCCTCGGTTGGGACCCAAAGGGCCGCCGTAGAAGGCGCGAGCGTTGTAGAAAACGTCCATGAGCTGCTCAACGCTCCCCCACCCCGCCGGGGGACGTTGTTGAGCCGAGCCTATCGAGTCGTGGTCGCTCCCAGCTCCGTCATTCGGAAAGCCCATGGAAGCCGGCACCCTGGGGTTTGCGAGTACGCGCAAACTTGACTCCTGCATCGCCATCATGATGGCAATGATCTGTCCCGAACGGGGTACGCCAAGCTGTTTCCCGACCCCAATGTACGCGCGAGCCACGCTTTCCTGTCGCGAGTTCAGCTCGTATAGCACTTGGCTGCCATCGCGGACCTCCAGACCCTCGGCAGTCCCCATACCCGTGCTAGTAGATGCAGCATCGGCCGGAGCACAAGCGACAGTGGGCTCGGCTCTCGGACCGGCAACTAGAGCCACACCCGCGACGGACTCCATCAGGCCGAGAAGCACAAGGACAGTCACAGCGGCAGCGACACCCTTCAGCAGTGCCCGTCGCCTGACCAGACTCACCACTGCCACAAGACCGATCATCAGTAGACGATCCGGTCTGCGGTCGCATAGAAGGCAACCATGGCGCAGTGGTCCGCAGGGGCTGTAACCGCGGGCGGGCAGTTCAGGATCACCGTTATAGGTGTTGAATAAGTGTTTCGATCCCTGCTGGTCTCATCGACCACTTGCACGATCACAGTGCACACATGAAGGCCTGCCCAGGGAGGTGGGAATTCCTGAACTTTGGCCAACTCAAGATCGCAGCGAACAGATTGCGCTGTGCCGGTCCGGCGCGCCGACTCCCGTCCAAGGCTCGCGAAGGAAGTGGCAGTCACACCGGTGGCCTCGAACTCTTTGACCAACACCGATAAAGGGTTGGATCCGTCGGGAAGCAACTCCCACCACGAGCGCACCCGTGCATACACATCCGAATACGACGACGAGCGGCTGTCCCAGGTGTAGATTCCCCTTGCTGCCTCAATAGCGAGCGCACGGAAGTCGCGCGTTGGCGAAAGATCAACAGGCGACTTCCGTGCGGCCACATTGGTTTCGCCAGGAAGAGCAGAGGGCGCGCCCGTTGCTGAGGGTGTCCCGGAAGGTACTGACGCTGGAGGCATGCTTGGGACCGGCGCCGCAGCGGGCCTATCGACCGGCCAAAACAGGATGACAAGGCCGCCTATCAGCAACACAACGAAGAGTCCGGCAACGAACGAGCGCTGACGGCCCACCGCAAGGAGTGCACGCAGTCCCCGGCTCCCCATCCCCCAGCCAACCATGACTTATGCAGTCTGCCTGTTGGCCTCGTGTTGGAGCACGCGCCAAGCTGTCCGGTACAACTGCCGCGCGAAACCGATATTCACGGCGACATACCGCTCAGTGACACCAAGCTCCGTCGCCAGCGCCGCCATCTGCACAGACCTAGGCAGGCCGCGCAACCCTGGACGGACTATGGTCTCCGCGACTCTTCTCAGAACAGCCGTGGGAAGGCAATCCGCAGCGCACCGGCAAAGACCTTCCATGCTGACCCCCGGCTCGGGGTGGCAGTTCAAAGCAGCATTGATAGTCATGGCGGTCTGCCGCACGACGGTAACGGCATGCCAGCGCCTCCTGTCCCTTGGCGAGGGCGGCCCGTAATGTCTTGGCCCGACTAGGCTTGAGACAGCCAATTGCCAGATATCCTCCCTCACGTTTCTTTGCACCAGGCCAAGCATGGCCTGAGCCCAGGCGTGATCGACATACTTCTCGGTGCTGTCCCAACCCAACCCGGCGCTGACGACAGCAAGCACTTCAGGTGAGGGTTCCGCCGTCGTGAAATCCATGAGCAGCGGCAAAGTCTGATGACTAAGTTCGCGCCGGACGTGTGCCGCGCAGATCTTGTTGCAGACACCTTGGACCCAGGCTTCGAACGGAATGCCCGGCAACTCCCGGTAGCGCCCCTTCGTCACGCCGTCCCAGACCGCGACCCGAATGTCCTGCATTATGTCGTCCACATCGCAGGTACGCCCAATCCGCGCCAAGCGCGACACGACGTAACCCTGCACGCTGTTCACCGCGCTCATGATTTGGTCGAGCGGTATGTTGCACTCCCCTGCCGCAGGAGGGTTCAGCAACGAGACGTCGACAGTGACGGTCTTGGATGGTTCCGAGCTGTTTTGATTTGGCTTAGCGTCAATTTCCACGACTTCACCACTTTGTTCAGATCGAGTAGTTAGCAGAGTCGCGGGAAGAGGCCTCTCGCGGACGTGGATACGCAGATCCAGCAACGATTAGTAGAAGCTACAGAAATTATTGTCGAAGATACTTATATTATCGTCAAGGGTGCCGTTCTTACTTTTTCACCAACCTTCGGGAAGAATGACGCTATGCCGCGGATAACCCAGCCACACGACGCCGCTTGGTCGGCTGACGTTGAGGCTGCCGTCGCTACCTTTGGCAACCGGTCGCGGAACGAGATTCTCCGATTCCTCACGGCGAATGGACCGGCGACGCGAGGCGACATTGTCGCAGCCGTCAGCGCCGGCGAACCGAGCGTAGCTAAGCACCTCACCGTCCTGGAGGACGCGGGCGTGGTGATAGTCGACGTGGAACCTGGGCGCCGGCACGGGCGCTCGCCCCGGTACTCTGCCAACGCAGCCCGAATAAAGGAACTGCTCGACGCGCACCTAAGCTACCTGCTCGAGAAGTAGTGGCAACGTTTGCGACGGCGGTAGCGCCTGTTCGATCTATTCCACTGCTTCACCCGCGTCTGACGATGAACCCGCCGCTGCTTGCTCGCCTTCCGGCCGCCGGCTGATGTCTCTGTTCAAGTACTCTGTGATGGCACGAAGCGTCTCCGGGGACACATCACCAAGAGTTCTGGCGGCAAAGGTCTTCACACGCGCTGCACGCAGGGACTTCACAAACTCAAGCTGTGAATCAATGCGCTCGGGCAGGTCAGCGGCCTCGCCACCCTGCAGATACCCAGGGTCGACATTGAAGATTTCACACAGAGCTCCAAGCAATGCCGGGTCACTGACGAGCCTCCCAGTGCCGTCCTTCATGTAGAACCAGCGGGCTCTGGAAAGCTTGATGCCCCTGCTCTGCAGCTTCTGCTGAACTTCACGGAACGTGACGGGGTGACCTCGCTCGGCGACCACAACATCAAGCAAAAGGTTCAGGCGTCGTGCCAACTCTGCTTGTGGAGACAAGCCAGCACTGAATGCCTCTTGGTTAGAAGACAAGACCCGCCTCCCTCCTGGTGCGATGGTTCCCGCCGGCCCTGGTGCCAGTATTCCTTTGGCGAACGCCGCCTGCAACGACGGCCGCCGGACGCTTCCATCGCCCTATGGATGAGCGTATCGTTCTCCTGTAGACCCGTCTACACTTGACCTAGCCCCCCCAACGTCATTCGGTGGTGGTCTCCTTGGCAGAGGACATCTTGATGAACCGGACGCGAAGCCAACTACTTCGCTTCCTGATCGCGTTCGGCCCAGGGTCTTGCGAGGATGTCTCTCTTGCCCTGGGACTGTCACGGTCGACCGTCCGTCGCCAGATGGCGTTGCTGCGCGGCGCAGGCGTTGTCACGTTGTCGGCAGGAAGATTCACCGCCCAACTGGACCAGATTGAGCAGCAGCTTCGGGAGCTATCCGCCATGTTCCAAACTCCCACTGGCGACTTCGGGAACCCAACCGCTGACGCCTCCCAGCCAAGGGTAAGGCCGTTCCACTTATGCGAACGGCCCGAAACGTCAAAAGAAATTAGCTGAACAGGATCTAATCGACTCCTTGCGAATTGCTCTGAAGCTACAACAGGACTTGGCCTGGCCACAGTGAAATGGTGATGAGGTCGCCGACGACATGCCAAGGTCATCCAAACGGCCATAATTACCATGTCCGCAGCTCCGCGTTCCCTGCTGGAACTGATCCCGGCGAAGGGGCTCAGCGGAGGGTACGGCACTGGCGACAGCTTCAGCTTCCTGCGGCAGACGGTCCGGACCAACAACGCGGCCCTGTCGCTGACGGGGCTTGAAGCCAACGTCGGTGTACTCGCTCACCGCAGCTGAGGACCGGGTTCGGGTCATTGCCCACCTGTCGGAACCGGTCCCTGAGCGATACTTCGCGGACCACGCGAACCTTGAGGACTTCCTCCGGACCGAGATGGAGGCCGGGCTTTACCTGGCCCTATAGAACTAGGTCGTGCACGGCGACGGGACCGGGGAAAACCTGACCGGCCTGCTGAAAACATCCGCCATCATCTTCCAAGCCTTCGCTACGGACGCCTTGACCTCCATCCGGAAAGCCATGACCAGCCTGGAGGTCTACAGCTATACAGCATCACGCCGACCGCGTTAGTCCTGAATCCGGTCAACGCCGAAGCGCTGGACCTGCTGCGGGAGTCCGGGGCCACCGGACAGTACCTGCTGGGCGATCCGGGCGGCGACGGCGTGGAGAAGCTGTGAGAGGTCCCACGCGTTCTTCCATCGCGGTCCCGGCCGGTAGAGCGGTCTTAGGCGACTGGCCGCAACCCCAGGTCATCGTCCGGGAAGACGCAACTCTGGCCTTGGGACGGTCCGGGGAAAGCTTCACCAAGAACCTCGTCACCATGAGGCTCGAGGGACGCTTCGGGTTCGCGATGAAGCGGCCGAACGCGTTCGTAGACGTCGCGCTGGCCGGCTAGGTCACTGCGAACGGCGTCAACCTCACCCGGCACTGGCTTTTCCTATGCTTTTCACGGTGACTCGGGATGGATAGGAGCGGAGCAAATCTTTCCGGCGATGATGCCCCCAGCGCCTTGCACGAAGCCCTGCCTCCCTATGGAGGGCCGGGCTTCATTCTTGCGCACCTCCGGCCGTGGTTGCGAAATCTTCGCATGTAGGTGGATGGACCCTGCGGGGGTCCAGGCGGTCCGTCCGCCTCCTACGAAAGAAGGTAATAATCCATGTCCGAGCTATTCACCGAGCTTCTCAAATGGCTCGTCGTCCTGGCGCACCTGGCGATGAGGCGGTGCGCTGCGGCGGTCATCCTGGCCCTTCCGGGCGCGTGGCAAAAAGTCGAAGGAATCGTTCCGCCTGAGTAGATGACCGTCTTCAGCGTGCTGATCTGCCTGTGGGCGGTCTTCGGCACCGTCTACAGCAAGAGCGTGGCAGACAAGACCAAGCCCGGGAAAGCTATCCGCCTCTCTGCATCCGTCGTCTTCCGTGCCGTGTCCTGGCTCTGGCGGCACCTGGGCGGGTAGGGGCGCCTCAATCACGTGACGAAGCGTCGGCGGCCCCGTTTGCCGGGGCAGCGGTCCCTCTCCCCCCGACGTTTGACCGGGGGTCGCGCGTGCGCGCGAGGCACAGCGTCTAACTTCCTCTAGACGCTCAACAAGACCTACCCAGCAGCGCTGACAGGCCGCCCGGTGTGGTCCGACACGCCGTGCACTTACGACACGCCAAAGTGTGCAAAAGTGGCTAAGTACTCCACAATCTATGGACTACCGTCTAGAATCCCGCGTCATTCCGAGGATTTCGAGCCTCTCACCCTGTGGATTAAGGGGGCATTAAATGACATACATGTAATACATCATCTTGGGGTTCCAAAGAGGCGTCTGCACTACACGTAGTATCTACATACAGCTGCAGCCAGTAGCTGTAACGCAACAAACCCCGCCATGCGGACGAGGGTACGAACCTCAAAAGCAACAGGCGGGGTGTCCATCAGGTCTGGGCCGGTATCGATGCCATCAACCTAACAGGGGTTATGTTGTCCTCCCCAAGGTAGTGGTAGCGGATGCCAGAGTCAAAGACATTCTGTGAGTGTCCTGCCGCGTCAGGAAACGTTCAGGAGTGGCGGAGGCGGGGCCAGACCCTCCTACCGAAAGGGTCCAGTAGTGGGAAAGCAGTCCGCGCGGAAGAAGCGCACCAAAATTAAACGGTCTGCCTTTAACGAGGCAATCCACGAAACGGCACAGACAGCCAGGGAGTTGTCCCTCCTGGTAGCAGTCATGGCTCCGATCTGGTTGCCCCTCCTCAGGTAGCCGGGGACGTGGGGCGGTGGGCTCTTGGCCTTCAAGAGTCCACCGCCGACACTGGCCGGCGCAGTCGCAGCGCTCTGCTCAAACCCCGGGAAACGGCGTCTTCGCCTCACCATCGGCGCACCGGTCAACGTCGGCACCGTCCACAGTTACACTTCCGGACCAGCTGAACGTGTCACCCAAGCCAACGAGTTTGGCCAGTGGATAGCGGGTACTGACCGTCTTGTCTGCGGCGACCGCCCCATTGGTGATGTTTTCTTGTTTGTTCGTAACGACGTTATAGACGAAGTTGGCCACTTCCTTGCCGTTCTGAAACTTCGCGCCGAGTTGGTAGCCGGTCTTGCCGTCAGGGCTCCAGGCAGTCACGGAGTACAAGACCGTCCCTGAGGTGGGTATGTTGGCAGTCGTTGTAAAAGTCACGAACACGAGGCTGCCATCGCTCAACAGCCTGACTTGACCCAGGTCAACGGCACTGGATTTTGAGTCGCCTGCGGCGTCCTTGCAAATCGACTCCCCGATTTCCGCCTTGGATGATGCGGCGGTCGATGCGGTCGTCGCCGCGCTCTTTTGTGTCTGCACCGGGACTGCGTCGGCACTCGTTCCGCAACCCGTCAAAGTCACCGCGGCCACGACCAGAATCCCCCAAGCTTTCCCCATGGTGCTTATCTAACCATGAGGATGAGTTGCATGTATGCCGAGCACCGACGGTAGGGCCTGGGAATAATCCGCAGTGGAGGTGTTCTCCCCGGCAGGCATAGGAAGTGAGCAGATTTTGGGTTACTGCATTAGCCCTAGCGAAAGTGTGTTGCTTACGATCTTGACCCGACCCGGGCAAAGGAACACCCACGCTGATGGTCGCATCATGACTTACACGGCTACTGGCAATTCTTCAGGACGCCCGCGAGGGCGTCATGCTCGGCCGGCGTAACCCAGAGGTTGTGTTTGGCCTTGACGGCGGTTTGCCGCTCCACGTATTCGCATCGGAAGGCTTTGTTCGGGGGAAGCCAGGTGGCTGCGTCTTTGTCGCCCTTAGCGCTGTTGGTGGGTCCGTCGGCTGCCATGAGGTTCAGCGGGTCGTTCGCGAGTTCCTTGCGCTGATCCGCGCTCAGCTGCTGGGCACCTTTCTGCCACGCATCGCTGAGTGGAACGATGTGGTCGATCTGGATGTCCGCGCTGGTGTCCTGTCCCCGGACGAATTGAATAGTGGTCCCGGTGTACTTGTCCGCAAGAGTGCCTGACACGACGACGCAGTTGTTGGTGCCAGGCTTGAACGTCTCCCCGGTCAGGTCGCGGGCGAGGATGTCATTGCGGGTGTCGCAACCGTTGTGGTCCGTATCGGCCCAGGCGGGTCCGAACTCATCGCGGGTGTAACCAGTCTTTGGGGCTCGGCCCTTGACCGGGATGCTCTCAAGCTGGACGAGAGCCTGGGCTGCTTCACTGGCAGAGCCACCGCCGCTCGGGTGGCCCGCAGAGTTATTTGGAGCAGATCCGATGCCCTCAATGGCATGGGCGACAGAGTCACAACCAGCAAGCGGCCCAACCAGGAGGAGGGCGGCGACAGCGGTCAAGGCTGGGGCGATGGAGCGAATAATTTGAACGGCCCTTCTAGGTTGCGGGAAGTTGTTCCACGGTAGCGTCGGCTGCCTCATGGAAGCGGTAAGGGGACCTGTCGTGCCCGCCACACTGGATCGTGTGAAAAACCAAACCGAAAGGCAGCTGGGAGCTCGAATCAGTTCACCGTTGCCAGGCGGACCTTGGAACGCGTCCCAATGAGCCGCTGCTTCGTTAGTGGTTGCTCCTGTGCGTGTTCAGACCCAGTGCCGCTAGGAAGGATTTCGCTCAATCTCGCAATCTCCCGGATGTGCTCTGACGTGAAAATAATCTTTCCTTTGCCCCAGCAGGCGTGAGGGAATCGTCCGCTGGTCGCGCCATCGCGCAACCAGGACTCCGTGCAGCGCATGAGTGCTGCTGCTTCGGCCGGCTCAAAAAATTCGATGTCCACGGCGTCTCCAAAAGGAAAGGTGCAGGTTTCTCTGGTTCATGCGGGCCGCAACAGCCGCCAACATGACCAAAGCTCTCTGCCGTCAGGAAGGAGCGCTCTGCAGAACAACAACCAATTGCTCCCTACAGCCGCTGGAAAGCCGTCACGGACCGCTCAGTGGCGTCGGCACCCACCTGCAATGCCTCAGGCATCAAGTGCCCGTAAACCTGCTCGGTGGTCTTCGTGGAGGCGTGCCCGAGCCGGCGCGAGATAGTGAATAAGGGGACGCCGTCCTGGATCAGCCAGGACGCGTGCGTGTGGCGCAGGTCGTGGATTCGCGGGTTTTTGGTCAAGCCGATTGCCTGGGCCGTTCGAACGGCTGGGAGCCAGTAGTCATCCCAGTAGAGCTTGTGATAGATCCGGTCGCCCTTCGGCGACGTGAACACAAGTTCTTTTCCTGGCCTGCTTGCCACCAAGGGGATCAGGAGCTCAACCAGCGCGGGGTTCAGGCCGATGGTGCGCTTACCGGCTCCGGTCTTGGTCGGGCCAACGTAGAACTGGTTCTGCCCGTCCCGCTTCCATGCCTTGTTGATCCGAGCGGTGGGTGGTTTGGAGAGCAAGTCGACGTCGGCCACGGTAAGGGCAGTGGCCTCGCCAAAGCGGGTACCCGTCATGACAAGGAAATTGGTGAAGGCTTTGTACCGCTCCCCCATGCCCTCCATGATGAGGCTGAACTCAGCGTGGGTCAGAAACATGGCCTCATCCTCAGCTTTCTCAATGTTCGGCAGCTGCACCCCACGACAGGGATTGCGGCTAATGTACCCGAGCATCTCGGCGGTGTTCATCGAAGCTGAAATCAGGCCATGGATGTTATGGATAGTCTTGGGTGCCTTGCCCTTGGCCATCATCGACTTCACCCAGTGCGCGATAACGCGGTAGTCGAGCTTATCCACGGGAACGTGACCGATGACTGGCCGGATGTGGAGTTCCAGCATGGTTTGGTAGGTCTTGACTGTTCCGCTCGATGGGCGAACCAGAAGGTCGATGTGTTCCTGGATGACTTCCGCCACATTGGGCGGGCGCTTCTCATTCGTCAGGATGGCGTGCTGGGCGATTTCGAAAGACTGACCGTTGGCATCCAGCAACCGCTTCAGGGTTTCGGCTTCGGCGATGGTGGGAACTGTCAGGCCCTGTTGCTCGCGGCTCTTGGGGTCGCGCCACAGCACCATGTAGGACGATGTACCGTCCTTTTTGGTGCGTTTGCGAATGCTGGCCACACAAAAAACGGTACGCCGCTGTCAACACTTTGGGCGGCTTTGTCAACACCCAAAGACAAAACAGGCCCTTGACCTGCGGAAACACTGTGCCCGAGGTGGGACTCGAACCCACACACCTTTCGATACCGCATTTTGAGTGCGGCGCGTCTGCCAATTCCGCCACTCGGGCGCGGATTACATGAACCGAAAGTACGCCCACAGCTGACTGTGAGCAACGCGATCGCTTCACGTACGCGGAATTACTCTACATGCAGATAGGCTGAATTCCAGAATCGCGCCGCCGTCGCCGCAAACGAACCCTGCAAGCCAAGTACAGCCGCGGTGGCACCTAAGATAGTGATGTCCCGCCGTACCTTTTCAAGGAGATCCCGTGACTGAACAGACGGAGTCCAAGCCCACGTCCCAGCCGGCGCGCCGCGTCATTGTGGCAGAGGATGAAACCCTCATCCGCCTCGACATCATCGAGATCCTGCGCGGTGAAGGCTATGACGTCGTGGGCGAGGCGGACAACGGCGAGAAGGCCGTCCAGCTCGCCGAGGAACTGAAGCCGGACCTGGTCCTGATGGACGTGAAGATGCCCGTCATGGACGGCATTTCCGCGGCCGAGAAGATCGTCAAGGCCCGCATCGCCCCCGTGGTGCTGCTGACCGCCTTCAGCCAGAAGGAACTGGTGGAGCGTGCCCGCGACGCCGGCGCCATGGCTTACGTGGTCAAGCCCTTCACACCCGCTGACCTCATCCCGGCCCTCGAGATCGCACTCTCCCGCCACGAGGAAATCAAGGCCCTCGAAAGCGAAGTTTCCGACCTCCAGGAGCAGTTCGCCACCCGGAAGCTCGTCGAACGAGCCAAGAGCCTGCTGACCACCAAGATGGGCCTGACGGAACCGGAAGCGTTCCGCTGGATCCAGAAGACTTCCATGGACCGCCGCCTCAGCATGCGCGAGGTCGCCGAAACCATCATCAACCAGGTCAACTAGGCCCCGGCCGGGCCGGGATCGTACGACGACGGCCCGGCCCCAAGGCTCGAACGGTCACCAAACGGCCAGCACAACGAAAAGGACCCCTGCCAACCGGCAGGGGTCCTTTTCGTTGAAGCCTAGGCCTGGGTGGCCTGGTTCTTCTTCTTCTTTTCCGGCCAGGGGCCGAGCTTCTCACGGTTGCTGCCCGGCTCGCCGCCCTGGCTGCCTGCGTCGGCGAGGTCGCCCACCTTGTGGACCTTCAGCATGTTTGTGGAGCCGGCTTTTCCGGGAGGGGAACCGGCGGCAATTACCACCAGGTCGCCGTCGTCCACCAGGTCCATTTCCAGCAGGCTGCGGTCAACCTGGGACGTCATCTCGTCGGTGTGCCCCACCATGGGGACCAGCACCGGCTGGATGCCCCAGGTCAGCGCCAACTGGTTCCACACGTGCTCCACCGGGGTGAAGGCAAACACGGCCTTGATGGGCCGCAGGCGGGAAAGGCGCCGGGCGGAGTCGCCGGACTGGGTGAAGGTACAGATGTACTTGGCATCCAGCTGGTCGGCAATTTCGACGGCGGCACGCGTGATGGCGCCACCACGCGTCTTGGGCTTCGTCCCCAGCGGAGGAACGCGCTCCAGGCCATGGACCTCGGTGGACTCGATGATCCGGGCCATGGTCTTGACCGTCTCGATGGGGTACTTGCCCACGCTGGTCTCACCCGAAAGCATCACGGCGTCAGCACCGTCCAGCACGGCATTGGCGCAGTCGGATGCCTCTGCACGGGTCGGGCGGGGGTTGTCGATCATGGACTCCAGGACCTGGGTGGCCACGATGACCGGCTTGGCCCAGCGGCGTGCCAGCTCCACGGCGCGCTTCTGGACGATCGGCACTTCCTCCAGCGGCAGTTCCACACCGAGGTCGCCACGCGCCACCATGATGGCGTCGAACGCGTCGATGATCTCGGGCAGCTGCTCCACGGCCTGCGGCTTTTCGATCTTGGCGATGACCGGCACGCGGCGGCCTTCCTCGTCCATGATCTCGTGCACGCGGGTGATGTCCGAGGCATCCCGGACGAATGACAGCGCCACCAGGTCAACGCCGCGGCGGATGGCCCAGCGGAGGTCGTCCTCGTCTTTTTCGCTCAGCGCGGGGACGTTGACTGCCACACCGGGGAGGTTGATGCCCTTGTTGTTGGACACCATGCCGCCGACGGTGACCTCGGCGACCACCTTGACGTCGTCAACCTCGATGGCGCGAAGTGCCACCTTGCCGTCGTCGATCAGCAGGGAGTCGCCCACATTGACGTCCTCGGTGAGGCTCTTCAGTGTGGTGGAGCAGATGTCCTTCGTACCCGGAACGTCCTCGGTGGTGATGGTGAAGATGTCACCAACAGCGAGGGCGTGCGGGCCGTCAACGAAGCGGCCCAGGCGGATCTTGGGGCCCTGCAGGTCGGCCATGATAGCCACTGCCTTGCTCAGGTCGGACGCGGCCTTGCGGACGTTCTCGTAGGTGTTGTCATGCACGGTGTAGTCACCGTGGCTCATGTTCATGCGGGCGACGTCAACGCCGGCTTCCAGCACCGCGAGGGTGTTTTCGTAGCTGGCAATTGCCGGGCCGAACGTAGCCACAATTTTTGCGCGTCTCATATACCTACCCTATTGGTCTCTTGCATTGGTTAAGTTGTCTGCGAGGTGAACCCTCGATGCATCCCCCGGGACAGCGGTCAGAGGACGGCGATGGCGCGGTCCGTTGGCGCTACAGGCGCAGGAAGGATGGTGCTTCCCATCAGGTACTTGTCCACCGCGGCCGCGGCGGCGCGGCCCTCGGCGATGGCCCACACGATCAGGGACTGCCCGCGGCCGGCGTCACCGGCAACGAACACACCTTCGGTGTTGGTCATGTAGTAGCCATCGCGCGCCACGTTTCCGCGGCCGTCGAATTCAGCGCTTACCTGCTCGGTGATTCCGGCCGGTTCAGCGCCGGTGAAGCCGAGGGACAGGAACACCAGGTCGGCGGGAATGATCCGCTCGGTGCCGGCCTTGGGGAGCCGCTTGCCATCCACGAACTCGGTCTCGGCCACCTTCACCCCGGTAAGCCTGCCGTTTTCGCCCACGAACTCGACGGTGGAGGCGAGGTAGGTGCGTTCGCCGCCTTCCTCGTGGGCACTGGCAACCTCGAACAGGGTCGGGAACGTCGGCCACGGCTGGTGGCTGGCCCGCTCAGCCGGGGGCTGCTTGCCAATCGCCAGCGTAGTCACGGACGCGGCGCCATGCCTGTGCGCTGTGCCCAGGCAGTCGGCACCGGTATCGCCGCCACCCAGGATCACCACGTGCTTGCCGTGGGCGTTGATCTGGTTCTCGATGGTTTCCCCGGCCACCGCGCGGTTGGCGGGCACCAGATAATCCATGGCGAAGTGGACGCCGTCCAGGTCGCGGCCCGGGATGGGCAGGTCCCGTGGCACGGTGGCACCCGTGCAGACCACGACGGCGTCGTAGCGCCTGCGCAGCTGCTCCCAGGTGACGTCCGTCCCCACGGACACGCCGGTCCGGAAGCGGGTGCCTTCCGCCTTCATCTGCTCGACCCGGCGGTCCACCTGCTCCTTTTCCATCTTGAAGTCGGGGATGCCGTACCGCAGCAGGCCGCCGATCTTGTCGTCCCGCTCGTAGACGGCAACGGTGTGGCCCACGCGGGTGAGCTGCTGGGCGACGGCCAGGCCGGCAGGACCGGAGCCGACCACCGCAACAGTCTTGCCGGTGAGGCGCGCCGGCGGCAGCGGGTTGACCCAGCCGTTGTCCCAGGCCTCGTCAATGATCGAAACCTCCACCTGCTTGATGGTGACGGCGGGCTGGTTGATTCCCAGCACGCAGGACGCCTCGCAGGGTGCCGGGCAGAGCCGGCCCGTGAACTCGGGGAAGTTGTTCGTGGCGTGCAGGCGCTCGATTGCTTCATCGCCCTTGTCCCGCCACATGAGATCGTTCCACTCGGGAATAAGGTTTCCCAAGGGGCAGCCCTGGTGGCAGAACGGAACACCACAGTCCATGCAGCGTCCGGCCTGGGCCTTCAGCGTGCCCTTTTCCTGCGCCTCGTAGACCTCTTTCCAGTCCATGATGCGGACGGGAACGGGACGGCGCGGCTGGGTTTCACGCTGGCGTACTTTCAGAAATCCGCGTGGATCAGCCACCGGTAACCTCCAGGATTCGAGACCATACTTCTTCGCCGTCGGGGTCAAGGCCCTCTTCGATGGCGTCGAGACGGGTTTGCAGCACGGCCGCGTAATCGCGCGGCAGCACCTTGGTGATGCGGGCAGCGGTGTCATCGAAGTTTTCGAGGAGGCGTGCCGCCAGCTGGGAGTCAGTTTCTTCCACGTGCTTGACCAGCAGGTTGTGGACGATGTCGCGGTCCTCCGAGTCCAGCTCGCGCAGCTGCAGCTCGCCGGACTCCAGCGCCTGCTTGTTGACGCGGGTGGTCCGCAGGTCCAGGACGTAGGCGGTTCCGCCGGACATGCCCGCACCGAAGTTGCGGCCGGTGCGGCCGATGATCAGCGTCTGGCCGCCGGTCATGTACTCGCAGCCGTGGTCGCCGATGCCTTCGACGACGGCGGTGGCACCGGAGTTGCGGACCAGGAAGCGTTCGCCCACCTGGCCGCGCAGGAACATCTCGCCGCTGGTGGCGCCGTAGCCGATCACGTTGCCGGCGATGACGTTGGTCTCCGCCTTGAACACGTTGGTGCGGTCCGGGCGGACGATGATCCGGCCGCCGGACAGGCCCTTGCCCACGTAGTCGTTCGAGTCGCCGTACAGCCGCAGCGTGATGCCCGCGGGCAGGAAGGCGCCCAGGGACTGGCCGGCGGTGCCGTTGAGCGTCACGTCGATGGTGTCGGTGGCCAGGACGTCGGTACCAAAGGTCTTGGTAACCACGTGGCCCAGCATGGTGCCCACCGAGCGGTCGGTGTTGATGACGTCCACGGTAATCTTGACCGGGCTACGGTCCGTCAGCGCCTCGGTGGCCATGGTGATCAGGCGCTGGTCAAAGTGCTTGTCCAGCTCGTGGTTCTGCCCGGTCATGTTCCGCAGCGGCGCGTCGTCGTCGAACTCCAGGCCATGCAGGATCGGGTCCAGGTCCAGGCCGTCGGCCTTCCAGTGGTCCACCGCGTCGCGGGTGTCCAGGACCTCGGCGTGGCCGATGGCCTCCTCGAGGCTCCGGAACCCAAGCTCCGCCAGGATTTCGCGGACTTCCTCGGCCAGGAACTCGAAGAAGTTGACCACGAACTCCGGCTTGCCGCTGAAGCGGGCCCGCAGTTCGGGGTTCTGCGTGGCGACGCCCACCGGGCAGGTGTCCAGGTGGCAGACGCGCATCATGATGCAGCCTTCCACCACCAGCGGGGCGGTGGCGAAACCGAACTCCTCACCGCCCAGCAGGGCGGCGATGACAACGTCGCGGCCGGTCTTGAGCTGGCCGTCCACCTGGACCACCACGCGGTCGCGCAGGCCGTTGAGCATCAGCGTCTGCTGGGTTTCGGCCAGGCCGAGCTCCCACGGAACACCGGCATGCTTGAGCGAGTTCAGCGGCGAGGCGCCGGTGCCGCCGTCGTGTCCGGAGACAAGGACGACGTCGGCCTTGGCCTTGGTCACGCCGGACGCTACGGTGCCGATCCCCACTTCGGAGACAAGCTTCACGTGCACCCGGGCCGAGGGGTTGGCGCGCTTGGCATCGTAGATGAGCTGGGCCAGGTCCTCGATCGAGTAGATGTCGTGGTGCGGGGGCGGGGAAATCAGGCCGACGCCCGGGGTCGAGTGCCGCGTGCGGGCAACCCACGGGTAGACCTTCTGCGCCATCAGCTGGCCGCCTTCGCCGGGCTTGGCACCCTGCGCCATCTTGATCTGGATGTCGTCGGCGTTGGTCAGGTAGAGGCTGGTCACGCCGAAGCGGCCGGATGCGATCTGCTTGACCGCGGAGCGGCGCTTGGGGTCGAGCAGGCGGTCCACGTCCTCGCCGCCCTCACCGGTGTTGGACTTGCCGCCCAGCTGGTTCATGGCGATGGCCAGCGTCTCGTGGGCCTCCTGGGAGATGGAGCCGTAGCTCATCGCACCGGTGGAGAACCGCTTGACGATGCTGGAGACCGGCTCGACTTCCTCAAGGGGAACGGACGGGCGCTCGTTCTTGAACTTGAGCAGGCCGCGGAGGGTCATGAGGTTGGTGGACTGGTCGTCCACTCCCCTGGTGTACGCCTTGAAGATGTCGTAGCGGCGTTCACGCGTGGCGTGCTGCAGCCGGAAGACGGTCTCCGGGTTGAACAGGTGCGGCTCGCCGTCGCGGCGCCACTGGTACTCGCCGCCGCCCAGTAGCGGCCGGTGCGGCTGTTCGATGCCGCCCTCGGGGTAGGCCATCTGGTGGCGGGCGGAGACCTCCGCGGCGATGACGTCCAGGCCCACGCCGCCCAGCTGGGAGTGCGTGCCGGCGAAGAATTCGTCCACCAGGTCCTGGCCCAGGCCCAGTGCCTCAAACGTCTGGGCGCCGGTGTAGGAGGCCACCGTGGAGATGCCCATCTTGGACATGATCTTCAGGACGCCCTTGCCCAGGCCCTTGATGAGGTTGTAGACGCCGTCCTGCGGGGTCACGCCGGTGACGTCCCCGGCCGCGATGAGCTGCTCCACGGATTCCATGGCGAGGTACGGGTTGACGGCGGAGGCGCCATAGCCGATCAGGACTGCAACATGGTGCGTCTCGCGGACGTCGCCGGCCTCGACCACCAGGGCGGTCTTGGTGCGGTTGGCGCTGCGCAGCAGGTGGTGGTGCACGGCGCTGACCAGCAGCAGCGACGGGATCGGCGCCCACTGGGCGTTGGAGTCACGGTCGGAGAGCACGATGTACTGCACGCCGCGGTTGATGGCGCCGGAGACCTGCTCGCAGATTTCCGTGAGCCGGGCGCGGAGCGCGTTCTCGCCGCCTTCGGGGCGGTACAGGCCGCGGACCTTCATGGCAACGCGGTTGCCGTCGGCGTCCTCGATGTTGGCGATCTTGGCGAGCTGGTCGTTGTTGATCACCGGGAACGGGAGCTGGACCTGCGGCTGGCGGACCTGCTTGGTGTCCAGGAGGTTGCCGTTGGGTCCGATGGCGCAGGTCAGCGAGGTGACAAGCTCCTCGCGGATGGCATCCAGCGGCGGGTTGGTGACCTGCGCGAAGGACTGCACGAAGTAGTCGAACAGCAGGCGCGGACGCTTGGACAGCACGGCAACGGGGGTATCTGAACCCATGGCGCCGAGGGGCTCGGCGCCGGTCCGGGCCATGGGGCCCAGCAGGATCTTCAGTTCCTCGGTGGTGTAGCCGAAGGTGCGCTGGCGGATGTTCACGGACGCGGCGGTGTGGACCACGTGCTCACGCTCGGGCAGGTCGTTGAGGTCGATCAGGTTGTCCTTGACCCACTCGGCCCACGGGTTGGCCGCAGCAACTTCAGCCTTGACCTCTTCGTCGTCGATGATGCGGCCGGCATCGGTGTCCACCAGGAACATCTTGCCCGGGGACACACGGCCTTTCTTGACCACCTTGGAGGGTTCGACGTCGATCACGCCCACCTCGGAGGCGAAGACGATCAGTCCGTCCTCGGTAATCCAGAAGCGGCCGGGACGCAGCCCGTTGCGGTCCAGGGTGGCACCAACCAGGTTGCCGTCGGTGAAGGAGACGGCGGCGGGGCCGTCCCAGGGTTCCATCAGCAGCGAGTGGTACTCGTAGAAGGCACGGCGGGCCGGATCCATCGTGGCGTGGTTTTCCCAGGCCTCCGGGATCATCATCATGATCGAGTGTGTGATGGGGCGGCCGGAGAGCCACAGCAGCTCCGCCACCTCGTCGAAGGATGCGGAGTCGGAGGCGCCGGGGGTGCAGATGGGGTACAGCTCTTCCGGCGAGTCACCCAGCAGCGGGTTTGCAAGCTGCGACTGGCGGGCGCGCATCCAGTTCCGGTTGCCCTTGACGGTGTTGATTTCACCGTTGTGGGCGATGGTCCGGAACGGCTGCGCGAGCGGCCAGGACGGGAAGGTGTTGGTGGAGAAGCGCGAGTGCACGATCGCGAGCTTGGTCTTGAACCGCTTGTCGGACAGGTCCGGGTAGAACGGCTCCAGCTGCGCGGTGGTGAGCATGCCCTTGTACACAATGGTGCGGGAGGACAGCGACGGGAAGTACACGCCGAACTTGTTCTGGGCGCGCTTGCGGATCCGCCAGGCGCGGGAGTCCAGCTCGTTGCGGTCCAGTTCCTCGCCGTTGGCGGAAGCCAGGAAGGGCTGGGAGAAGTACGGCATGCACGCACGGGCCATGGCGCCTACCAGGTCGGCAACCACCGGCACTTCACGCCAGCCGAGGACCTTCAGGCCTTCGTCGGCGGCCAGGCCTTCAATACCTGCCTTGGCGGCGTCGGCCTCCCGCTGCTCGGCAGGAAGGAACGCGGTACCGGCCACGTACTGGCCGGGAGCCGGCAGCTCGAACTCGGTGACGGCCCGGAAGAACTCGTCGGGGATCTGCATGAGCAGCCCCGCGCCGTCGCCGGTCCCCTCGTCGGCGCCCACGGCGCCGCGGTGCTCAAGGTTGCGCAGCGCGGTCAAGGCGGCATCGACGATGTCGTACCCGGGTTCGCCGCGGAGCGTCGCAATAATGGCGAGTCCGCAGGCGTCCTTCTCCTGTTCCGGGTTGTACAGCCCGGCGGCCTCGGGCATGGCTGCGAAGCGCTTGAACGGCGACACTGCAACCTCAGGCTGATCCGGTCCGGACCAGCTGGGAGTGTTAAGAGTTTGGGTCATGGGAGACGTCCTTCCTCCTGATCGTGCGTATGGAAGGGACACCGTTGGCCCCACTCGTCGGCGCCGTTGCAAGGGCACAACAAAGTGTTGATTACTGGAAATTGTAGGTCAGCGCAGCCTGCTGAACTAACGGTTACGCAGGCACCTGCCCGGGGCAACACCGGACAGCAGCTTCACGCTGTCCGGACGGTGCCCCATGCCACGACATTGTGGTTCCGGGCTCTTCGAGCGGTGGCTCTACTGCCCTGCCTGGACGGCACCCTACTTTCCGGTGCCGGCCTCCGACGCGGGTCCCGTGGCTGTGCTGCCGGAATGTCCGGCAGCCGTTGCATCCGTTCCGGGCTTTGAGCCGGCCGGCGCCGCCGCGGCTTCTTCCGTGGGGTCGGAAGCATGCCTGGAACCGCTGTGGTTATCAGGGAGATTACCACGCGAATCACTATCTGAGACAACATTGTCCGGATCACGGACCTCTGTGACGGTCTTAGAATGTGGGCCGGCCGTAACCGGCTGGTCCGGTTCATGACCCGCGAGATACACCGTGTCCGGATCCGGGCGCCCCTTGAGCCCCAGGATAACGAAGAACGCCAGGGCTGCCAGGAACACGAAGATGCTGGTCCAGACATTGAGCCGGGTGGTGATGCCCAGGATGCTGATCTGCTCGGCGTCGTCGATCCGCATCGCTTCGATCCAGACGCGGCCCAGCGTGTAGTACATGGCGTACAGCCAGAAAAGCCTGCTCCGCCGGAAACTGAACCGCCGGTCCAGGGCCAGCAGGATCACCACGCCGGCCAGGTTCCACAGCGACTCGTAGAGGAATGTCGGGTGGAAAAGGGTGTCGGCCGGCATTCCGGCGGGAAAGTTGGGGTTGTTGGCGTCGATCTGCAGGCCCCACGGCAGGGTGGTGGGCCCACCGAAGAGTTCCTGGTTGAAGTAGTTGCCCCACCGGCCGATGGCCTGGGCCAGGAGCAGTCCCGGCGCCGCGGCATCGACGAAGGCGCTCAGCTTCACGCCGCTGCGCCGGCAGCCAATCCACGCACCCACGGCACCGAGGACGACGGCGCCCCAGATTCCCAGCCCGCCGCGCTGGATCTGGGGGATCAGGGAGAGGTCTCCGGTGCCGTTGAAGCCGGGGCCGAAGTAAGCGTCCGGGGACGAGACCACGTGGTAGAGCCGGCCCCCGATGATGCCGAAGGGAATGGCCCAGATGACGATGTCCCAGACGCTGCCTTCAGGGGCGCCGCGTTTGGCCCAGCGGACTGACGTCAGCCACAGGCCCACCACAATGCCGGCCAGGATGCACAGCGCATAGGCGTGGATCCGCAGGCTGCCCCAGGGGAGGGGGATGTCGAAGCCGGACCAGTCCGGGCTGGGGATGCTGGCGGACACCAACGTGGGTGCCAGGGCGGTTGCCTGAAGGAGCGGCTGCACGGCTACGCCCTGGTTTCCTGCGAAAGGCCGGATTGCCGGGCCAGGCCGGTGGCGAGGTCCTTGGTGAGGGCGCCGACGGCGTCCACTCCCCCGTCCCGAAGCGCTGCCACAAGGGCGGTGCCCACGATGACCCCTTCGGCGTAGGCGGCGATTTCGCGGACCTGGTCAGCGGTGGAGACGCCGAGGCCCACGCAGACGCGTTCTGCGCCGGCTCCGTGTGCGGCTGCCACAACATCCTTGGCGGCCGTGCTGACGGATGTCCGGGCACCTGTGACGCCCATGATGGACACGGCGTAGACGAAGCCGCGGCTTGCGTCCACGGTCCGCTGCATGCGCTCCGCCGTGGAGGACGGAGCCACCAGGAATACCCGGTCCAGCCCGTACTTGTCAGAGGCTGCCATCCATTCGGCGGCCTCGTCCGGGATCAGGTCCGGCGTGATCAGGCCAGCGCCGCCGGCCTCGGAGAGGCGCCGGGAGAATTCATCCACGCCCATGCGGACCACAGGGTTCCAGTAGGTCATGACCAGGACGGCAGCATCGGTCTTGCTGGTAATACCGGCAACGACGTCGAACACCTGGCTGACGTGGAAGCCCTTGGCCAGGGCCTCGGTGGTGGCGGCCTGGATGACCTGGCCGTCCATGACGGGGTCGGAGTAGGGGATGCCGATTTCGATCAGGTCGGCACCGTTCTCCGCGAGGGCAATGCCCGCGGCGATGGTGTCCTCAACGGTGGGGTAGCCGGCGGGGAGGTAACCGATGAGGGCCGAGCGCCCCTGGGCGCGCGCCCTGTCGATGGCTGCTGCCGACTTGCTGGTGGTTCCTGCCTGGCTGGCGATGTCTGCGCTGTTCACAGCTGCTCCCCCTCTTTGCCGATTTCGGATTCGGCGGAATTCTTGTCCAACAGGTCAAACCATTCCGCGGCGGTGGCCACGTCCTTGTCGCCGCGTCCGGACAGGTTGACGATCACGATCTTGTCGCCGGCGGAGGCCGGGTCTTCGGCGGCGAGCCGCTGGCCCACCTTGATGGCTCCTGCCAGCGCGTGCGAGGACTCGATGGCCGGGATAATGCCTTCGGTGCGGCAGAGGAGACGGAAGGCTTCCATCGCTTCACCGTCCGTGATGGGCTCGTAGCTGACGCGTCCGATGTCGGCCAGGTAGGAGTGCTCCGGGCCGACGCCCGGGTAGTCGAGTCCGGCGGAGATGGAGTGCGACTCGATGGTCTGCCCGTCGTCGTCCTGCATCAGGTAGGAGCGTGCGCCATGCAGGACACCGGGCTTGCCCAGGGTGATGGTGGCTGCGTGACGGCCGGTCTCCACGCCGTCGCCGCCGGCCTCGAACCCGTAGATCTTCACGCTGGGATCGTCCAGGAACCCGTGGAAGATACCGATGGCGTTGGAGCCGCCGCCGATGCAGGCGCAGACCGCGTCCGGGAGCCGGCCCTCCTGCTCGAGGATCTGGGCGCGGGCCTCCTCGCCGATGACTTCGTGGAAGTAGCGGACCATGGCGGGGAACGGGTGGGCTCCGGCGGCGGTGCCCAGGAGGTAGTGGGTGGTGGAAACGTTGGCTACCCAGTCACGGAGGGCATCGTTGATGGCGTCCTTGAGGGTCTGGGACCCGCTGGTCACGGGAATGACCTTGGCCCCAGCAGCTCCATCCGGGCAACGTTCAGGGCCTGGCGGCGGCAGTCCTCGGCCCCCATGTACACCACGCACTCCAGGCCCATGAGGGCGGCAGCGGTGGCACTGGCCACGCCGTGCTGGCCGGCGCCGGTTTCGGCGATGATGCGGGTTTTGCCCATGCGCTTGGCGAGCAGTGCCTGGCCCAGGACGTTGTTGATCTTGTGCGAGCCCGTGTGGTTCAGGTCCTCGCGCTTGAGGAACACCCTTACTCCCCCGGCGTGCTGGGAGAACCGCTTGGCTTCCGTGAGCAGGGACGGACGGCCGGAGTAGTTCTTGTTCAGGTCGGCGATCTGCGCCCGGAATTCGGGATCGTCCTTGGCCTTGTTGAAGGTCTCTTCGAGTTCGTCCAGGGCAGCGATGAGCGACTCAGGCATCCATCGCCCGCCGTAGTTGCCGAAGTACGGCCCGGGGGCGTGGCGCAGGGATCCGCCCTGCAGGAATGCTTCCGCGGTCTTGTTGTCAGCGTTTCCCGAGGGTGCGTCAGCCATCAGTCCTGTCCTGTTCGGTTGGTAGTGGTCAAAAGTGTGCGGCTCCGGCCGGAGGCCGGAAATATGTGCCTGCCCTGCCGGCCCGCCAGCGGCCCCGCAGGATGAATGCTGTGTGCCTCAGGCGCGGGCAGCGATCGCGGCGGCACCCGCGGCAGTGAATTCGGCGATCCGCTCCCGGGGGGTCGCGTGGCTCACCAGGGCCTCGCCCACCAGTATGGCGTTGGCACCGCTGGCGGCGTAATGCGTGACGTCGTCAGCGTCCCGGACGCCTGACTCGGCCACCACCACGGCCTCTGCGGGGATCATTCCCGCGAGTGAGGCAAACACGGAACGGTCGACGTCGAGCGTCTTCAGGTTGCGTACGTTGACGCCGATGATCCGGGCGTTGGCCGCCACGGCCCGGTCGATTTCCTCCTCGGTGTGCGTCTCCACCAGGACGTTCATGCCGAGCTCCCGGCTGAGGGCGCTGAACTCGGAGAGCTGGGCGTCCGACAGGGCCGCCACGATGAGCAGGATGAGGTCGGCGCCGTGGGCGCGGGCCTCCCAGACCTGGTACTCGTCGAGCGTGAAGTCCTTGCGCAGCAGCGGGATGTCAACTGCGGCGCGCACGGCATCAAGGTCGGCCAGGGACCCGTTGAAGCGGCGCTGCTCGGTGAGGACACTGATGACGGAGGCACCGCCGTCGGCGTACTGCCTGGCGAGCGACGCCGGATCCCCGATGCTGGCGAGATCGCCTTTGGAGGGACTGCGGCGCTTGATTTCGGCGATGACTTTCAGCTGTTCCCGCGTTGGGGACGTCCCGCCGAGGGCTGCCCAGGCGTCGCGGGCGGGTGCCGCGGCCTGGGCCAGGTCCTTCAGCTCGGCCAGGGTAACAAGGCGCTTCCTGGCGTCCATATCCTCCCTGACACCGGCGTTGATGTCATCGAGAACAGTGGCCATCAGTGGCCGGAGTTCTTCAGCTTGCTGCCCTCAACGCCGTAGCCGGCTTTGCGCATGACGTAACCGAGGATCAGGCCGATCACCATGACAACGGCGCCGCCGATGAAGATGGGGGTGCTGGCGATGACGAAGGCGATGGCTGCGATGAGCGCGCCGACGAGCATGACGATAACGCAGGTCCATGCGGCCGGGCTGTTGCCGTGGCCGAGTTCCTGGCTGTGGTCAATGGCGCCCGGGGCGACCTGGCGGGTGCCGGACTTGGAAACGGACGCAGGTGCTTTGCTCATGGAAAATCTCCTCAGGGTGGATACTGCTTACATTCTGCCATTTTTTGGCCGCCGCCCGCGTACCGCAGGGCTGGAGGCCCTTGCCCGGCGGTGGCGGCCGAAGGCCTTAGGTCGGGTCCTCGCCGCGGGAAAGCCGGTCCCAGCTGTCGATCTCATCCACCGGCCCGGCCGCTGCAGCGGTCCCGGCGGCGCCGGGTGCGTCATATTTCGTCCGTGTCTTCCAGTGGCGGGACGCCGGCAGGATCAGCAGGGCTGCCAGCGCCAGCAGGCAGCCGGCGACGACGGCGAGTGCCGGGAAGGGGGTGAGCTCAACGTGCGCCTGGCTGCCGGAGATCCCGGTGGCGCCTGCGATGGTGCCCTGCGCGGCCGCGAGCGGGTCCGCCAGGACGATCGCCGCGGCGGTAACAACGCCGGCGGAGGCCAGGACGATGATGGCGGTGATGACCCACCGGGCGATCCTGCCGGCAATGGCAGCGGCAAGTCCGCCGGCCAGGGCCACCAGCGCCAGGGCCGTAACGGTGGTGGCGGCCTTGCTGCCCTGCACCTGGATGACACTTTGCGCGGCGCCGGCCTGCCCTACCTGGTTGGGGTCAAGGGTGGCTGTCATCCAGGTTTGCGTGGTGCTGCCGAAGGCTGCCAGCGCGAGGACCGTGATCAGCAGCACCAGCGTGGACTTGCGTGCCCACGCGGGCGTGGCGCGGCGCGTCCCGGGTTTGCCGGCACCGCCTGGTGTGCCGGCGTTGCCTGCGGGGTCAACCGTTGCTCCGGAACCCGTCATCAGGAATCGGTCCCGCCGGGGAGGGATTCCGCCGAAATGTTGTGCAGGGATCCGGCGGTGTGGACCGCACGCAGCGGGGCGGCGGCCTTGTTGACGGTTTCCATGGCCTCGGTGGGGTTCACCGAGTCTGCCACGATGCCGCCCCCGGCCTGGACGTAGGCGCGCCCCTCGCGGAGCAGCGCGGACCTGATGGCAATGGCCATGTCCATGTCGCCGGCGAAGTCGAGGTAGCCCACCACGCCGCCGTAGATGCCGCGGCGGTGCGGTTCCAGTTCATCGAGGAGGCGCAGCGCCCTGGGCTTGGGGGCCCCGGAGAGCGTGCCGGCCGGGAAAGTGGCCTTAAGGACGTCATAGGCTTTGGCCTGCGGGGCGAGTTGCCCCACCACGGTGGATACCAGGTGCATGATGTGGCTGAAGCGCTCCACCTCCATGAACTGGGTGACATCGACGGTGCCGGCAACGCAGACCTTGGAGAGGTCATTGCGGGACAGGTCCACCAGCATGAGGTGCTCGGCGCGTTCCTTTTGGTCGGCCAGCAATTCCTCGGCCAGTGCCTTGTCCGCTTCGACGGTCTTGCCGCGGGGGCGGGAACCGGCGATGGGGTGGGTGATGACTTCCTCGCCGGTGACCGTTACCAGTGCCTCCGGGGAGGACCCGACGATGGAGTATTCGCGGTCCTCGGCGTCTTCAAGGCTGAAGATGTACATGTACGGGCTGGGGTTGGTGTTACGGAGCACGCGGTAGACGTCCAGGGCAGATGCCTTGCACTCCATCTCGAAGCGACGCGAGATCACCACCTGGAAGACCTCGCCGTCAACAATGGCTTCCTTGCCGCGGTCCAGGGCTGCCAGGTACTCGGCTTCGTCCCAGCGTTCCTGGACGCTGGACGCAAAGTCCAGGGCTGCCGGTGCCAGCACGGAGACCGGCTGCACCACGGGCGCGCTGATCCTGGCCAGGAGTTCCTTGACCCGGGCGACGGCGTCATGCCAGGCCTCATCGACGCGCTCGGAGCTGTTGTCGAAGTTGATGGCGTTGGCAATCAGCAGGACCGTGCCGTCAACGTTGTCGTGCACCGCCATGTCCGTGACCAGGTTCAGGGCCATCTCGGGCAGGTGCAGATCGTCCTCCGGCGGACTGACCAGCCGCTCCCAGTGGCGGACAGTTTCCCAGCCGAGGAAGCCCACCAGGCCGGACGTGAAGGGCGGGAGCCCCTCGAACCGGTCCGTGCGCAGGGCCTCGATGGTGTCGCGGATGGCGTCCACCGGGCTGCCGCTGACCGGTACCCCGGCGGGCGGCTCGCCCAGCCAGTGCGCCTGGCCGTCCTTGGTGGTCAGCGTGGCCCGCGACCGGGCACCGATGAAGGAATAGCGCGACCAGGCTCCGCCCACGGCGGCCGATTCCATCAGGAAGGTGCCGGGCTGCCCCTGGGCCAGCTTCCGGTAAAGGCCGATGGGGGTTTCGGCGTCGGCGAGCACCTTGAGCCGGACGGGAATGACGCGGCTGTGGCCGGCGAGTTCGCGGAACTCCTCAAGGCTGGGGCTGATGGTTCCGAGGTCCTGCATGGCTGTGCTTGTCCGCCTGTTCTTCGAAAGGCCCGGCAGCGCCGGTTCCTTGGATGTGCTTTGCATGGGATGCCCGCAGCCGGCTGCCGGCCGGCCCGGGCCATGTGTTCGGCCTAGCCTGCCTGGCCCGCGACGGCGTCAAGGTCCCTGCCGTCGAAGCAGGTCCGGGTCCCGGTGTGGCAGGCGGCACCCACTTGGTCGACGCGCACCAGGAGGGCGTCGCCGTCGCAGTCCATGGCTACGGACTTCACCCACTGGACGTGTCCCGAGGTGTCCCCCTTGCGCCAGTACTCCTGGCGGGAGCGGGAGTAGAACGTCACGCGGCCGGTGGTCATGGTGCGGTGCAGGGCTTCGTCGTCCATCCAGCCGAGCATGAGCACTTCGTTCGTGTCATACTGCTGCACCACGGCGGCCACCAGGCCCGCGCCATCGCGCTTGAGGGCGGCGGCCACCTCCTTGGGAAGCGGGCTCGCCGGTGAGGATCCGACGGACGACGCCGGCACGTGGGACGCGGCGGATCCTGCGGTTTGGACGGGGGTTGGCTGCTCAGACATCGCCTCAAGTCTAGTGCCTCCGCCGGAGCCTTCTCCTGATGTGAACAACGGCACGCCACCGGCCGCCGCAGTGCTGCCCATCTCCACACCACTCGTGCTAGTTTCACAAGTGATGCATTTCGTCGAACCGTCCCGAGAAGTCCTTGCCGAAACCCTGCTTGCGGCCGGCCCTGATGCGCCCACGCTGTGCAAGGGCTGGCGCACCAGGGACCTTGCCGCGCACCTTTACCTGCGCGAGCGGAAGGCCGCCGTCGGGCTCGGTTTGATCATCAAGCGCCTGGCAAAGGCCTCGGACCAGGCCACCGCGAAGCTGGCCGCCAAGCTCACCACCAACGAGGACTACGCCCGGCTGGTGAACACCTTCCGCGCCGGGCCGCCTGCCCTCTCTCCGATGAGCATCCCTGCGCTGGATGAGAGCGCCAACCTGATTGAATACTTCGTCCATACGGAGGACGTCCGGCGCGCCGTGGACCGGTGGGCGCCCAGGGCCCTGGACGAGGCCTACTCGGATGCGTTGTGGGACGAACTGGTCAAGCGTGCCGCCATCCTCTACCGCGGCGTGGACCTGGGCATTGTCCTGGTCCGTCCGTCCGGCCCCCGCCACGTCGCAAAGCGGGCACCTGTTTCGGTGGCAATCGTCGGTGAGCCGGGTGAATTGCTCATGCACGCCCATGGCCGCACCCGCCACGCCCTGGTCACCTTCGAAGGCCAGCCCGACGCCGTCGCCCTCCTCCAGTCAGCCGAAGTAGGACTCTAAAGGCGGGCCCAACGCCCGCAGGGGTCCCTGGCCGAAGCGGGGTGAGGGAGCGGGTGGGGACTACCTGACTTCGAAGCCTGCTTCGCGGATCGCGTCCTTGACCTGGGACATCATGTTGTCCGGTCCCCAGTGGAAGATCGAGGCGGCCAGGACCGCGTCCGCACCGGCCGCGACGGCGGGCGGAAAGTGCGCCGGCTCCCCCGCTCCGCCGGACGCGATGATCGGAACCCTGACCGCGGCGCGGACCAGCTTGATGAGTTCGAGATCGAAGCCGTCCTTGGTGCCGTCCGCGTCGATGGAGTTCAACAGGATCTCCCCCACCCCGCGGTCGGCCGCTTCCCTGGCCCACTCAATGGCGTCGATCCCGGTACCGGTGCGGCCGCCATGGGTGGTCACTTCAAACCCCGACGGCGTGGGCTGGGACCCCGGCCGGGTGCGGCGGGCGTCAACGGAAAGGACCAGCACCTGGGAACCGAAGTGCCGGGTGATTTCGTCGATGACGCCGGGCCGGGCCACGGCGGCGGTGTTGATGGAGGCCTTGTCCGCGCCGTAGCGCAGGAGCTTGTCCACCTCTGCCACGCCGCGGACGCCGCCGCCAACGGTGAGCGGAATGAAGACTTCCTCGGCGGTGCGCCGGACGACGTCGAACGTGGTCTCGCGGTTGCCTGAGGAGGCCGTGACATCGAGGAAGGTCAGTTCATCGGCGCCGGCGTTGTCGTAGCGGTGGGCGAGCTCCACGGGGTCGCCGGCATCGCGGAGGCCCTCGAAGTTAACGCCCTTGACGACGCGCCCGGCGTCGACGTCGAGGCAGGGAATGACGCGGACTGCTACTGCCATGGGAACTCCTGGATATTCAGTGCTGCTGGGGGTCGCCGATGCTCAGATGCGGCAGGCGTGGATGCTGCTGACCAGGATGGCGCGGGCGCCCAGGTCGTACAGTTCGTCCATGATCCGGTTGGTTTCCTTCTTGGGAACCATGGACCGGACCGCCACCCAGTCGGAGTCGCGCAGGGGGGAGACGGTGGGCGATTCAAGGCCCGGGGTCAGGCTGGCGGCCTTCTCTACGAGCTCCTTCCGGATGTCGTAGTCCATCAGCACGTACTGGCGCGCCACCAGGACGCCCTGGAGCCGGCGGATAAGGACGTCGATCTCCTTGGCCGTGCCGTTCGCTTCCCCGCCGGAACCGGTGCGCCGGATGAGGACGGCTTCGGATTTGAGGATGGGTTCGCCGAAGATTTCCATCCCGGCGGCCTTGAGGGTGTTGCCGGTTTCCACGACGTCAGCGATTGCGTCCGCGACGCCGAGGCGTACGGAGGATTCAACGGCGCCGTCGAGCCGGACCACCCTCGCGTTGATGCCGCGTTCGGCCAGGTAGTTGCGCAGCAGGCCGTCGTAGCTGGTGGCCAGGCGCTTGCCTTCGAGTTCGGCGGCGGAACTGAAATCGCCCACCGGGCCGGCGAAGCGGAACGTTGACGCGGCGAATCCCAGTGGCAGGAGCTCTTCGGCTTCCACCTCGGCGTCCAGCAGCAGGTCGCGGCCGGTGATGCCGACGTCGAGCGTTCCGCGGCCTACGTAGACCGCGATGTCGCGGGGGCGGAGGAAGAAGAACTCAATGTCGTTGTCAGGGTCCACCATGACCAGCTCGCGGCTGTCGCGCCGCTGGCGGTACCCGGCTTCGGAGAGCATGGCGGACGCGGCTTCGGACAGGGAGCCCTTGTTGGGGACGGCTACTCGCAGCATGGGAAATTCTTTCTGGGTGGAAGGTCTGGGTTTCAGGCAATGCAGGCCACAGGAGGCCGGCGGCAAAGCGCCGGCCGGTGGCTACAGATGCTTGTAGACGTCTTCCAGGGTCAGGCCTTTTGCGAGCATGAGGACCTGCAGGTGGTACAGCAGCTGGGAGATTTCCTCGGCCGCAGCTTCATCGGATTCATATTCGGCAGCCATCCATACTTCGGCTGCTTCCTCAACGACTTTTTTGCCGATGCCGTGAACACCGGACTCCAATTCAGCGACGGTGCGGGAGCCTTCCGGGCGGGTGGCTGCCTTCTCGCTGAGCTCAGCGAACAGCGTCTCGAAATTCTTCACGCCCTCCAGCCTACTTGCTGCGGACGCAGCGGCGCTTCCCGGGCGGTTGCATGACGGGCGCGATGTGAGGGAATACACACCGCGCCCGTGCAGCGCGGTGCCGCTTAGCTGCGGTACTGCTTGAGGACGACGGCGGTGGCCAGCGCCGCGGTGACGGCCTCGTGGCCCTTGTCTTCCTTGGAGCCGGGCAGCCCGGCGCGGTCGAGGCCCTGCTGTTCGTTGTCGCAGGTGAGCACGCCGAAGCCGACCGGCACGCCGGTGGAGACGCTGACGTCGGTGAGTCCCGACGTCGCGGCCTGGCAGACGTAGTCGAAGTGCGGCGTGCCGCCGCGGATCACGACGCCGAGGGCAACCACGGCGTCAAAGTGCGGTGCCAGGCGGGCGGCGGCAACGGGAAGTTCGAAGCTGCCGGGGACCCGCAGCACGGTGGGCTCGGCGATCCCGGCGTCCTTGGCGGCGCGGAGTGCCCCGTCCAGGAGGCCGTCCATGATCTGCGTGTGCCAGCTGGCTGCAATGATGGCCAGCTTCAGCTGCGAGGTTTCAGCCGGGTTGAGGGTGCTGAGGTCGATGTCGGGGGCGCCGTGTCCGCTCATGGGTTTTCAGTGTTCCGTTCGTTCGTGAAGACGTCAGTCTTGTTCGTGGTGGTAGGGGGTTTCGGAAGCCGGGACGGGCACGGGAGCCACCTGGGAGTCCAGCAGCAGCCGGTGTTCCATGCGGTCCTTCTTGGTGCGCAGGTACCGGATGTTCTGTTCACGGGAGGGGACCTCCGTGGGAACCATTTCCACCACCGTCACCCCGGCCTTGGCCAGCCTGTTCTGCTTGTCCGGGTTGTTGCTCAGCAGCCGTACTTCATGCAGGCCCATTTCGGCCAGGATCTGCGCCGCGGCCTTGTAGCAGCGGGCATCAACGGGAAGGCCCAGCTGTTCGTTGGCCTCCACGGTGTCGAAGCCGGCTTCCTGCAGCGCGTAGGCCTTGATCTTGTTGGCAAGGCCGATGCCGCGGCCTTCCTGGCCGCGAAGGTAGAGCAGTGTTCCGCCGTTGTCCCGGATCAGCTCCAGCGCGAAAGCGAGCTGTTCCCCGCAGTCGCACCGGTAGGAGCCAAAGACATCGCCGGTAAGGCACTCGGAGTGCAGCCGGACCAAGGGAGCTTTTCCGTCGGTGGGAGCGTTTGGCGAGCTGACGGCCAGGTGCTCCACACCGGTCACAAGGTCGGTCCACGCCTGCGCCACGAAGTCGCCAAAGGCGGTGGGCAGTTGCACTACCGGTCCTCCGCTGACGGGATGGGGCGCCTCGCCGGACACCGCGTGGGACTTGCGGTGACCGTTGTGCTGGCTGTCGTCGCTGGCTGCCGCTGCCGTCATCGTTTCTCCTTTTCTCCACCCGGGACCACCCGGGCATCCTCATCCGGGGCGCCCCCGGCCCCGGCTTCAAGATACGCCACCAGGTCCTCGATGGAGATGAGGGGGCACCCATGTTCAGCTGCGAACGAACGGAGCCCGTCCAGGCGCATCATTTCGCCGTCGTCGTACACCACTTCCGCGATCACCCCGACAGGCTCAAGGCCCGCAAGGCGGCACAGGTCCACAGCGGCCTCTGTGTGGCCCTGGCGTTCCCGCACACCACCATCAACGGCACGGAGCGGGAAAATATGCCCCGGCCTGGTCACGGACGCCGGTCCGGCCTGCGGGTCGGCCAGGATCCTTGCGGTCAGGGCCCGGTCCGTGGCGGATATTCCCGTGCTGACACCGATGGCCGCATCACAGGAGACGGTGTAGGCGGTGCCTTTAGCGTCCTCGTTGACAGCCGTCATGGGAGGCAGGGCCAGTGCGTCGGCGCGGTCCCCGGTCAGCGGCACGCAGATCACTCCGGAGCTGTACCGGATGGTCCAGCCCATCAGCGCCGGAGTTGCGTGCTGGGCGGCGAAGATGATGTCGCCTTCGTTTTCGCGGTCCTCGTTGTCGACCACCAGCACCGGGCGCCCGGCAGCCATGGCCCGCACGGCGTCCGCGATGGAGTCCAGTCCCCGGGCTGGTCCGGATGACGCGCCGACCGCCGAGGAGCCACCGGTTACCGGCTGGCTGGTTTGGGGATCGTTCGCGACGGCGGGTTCCAGGCGCACTGCAGCGTTCACCGTGCACCTCCCGCCAGGGCGGCTTCGCCGTTTCCTGCCGGTGAGCCGGCGCCGCGGAAAGCAAGCAGCCGTTCGGTGTATTTGGCCAGGACGTCCACTTCGAGGTTCACGCGGCTGCCGGTGGTCTTGGTGCCCAGGCCGGTTTCGGCGAGGGTGGTGGGGATCAGGCCCACTTCGAACCAGGGTTCCTGCTCCGCCGCCGGGCTGACGGCCGTCACGGTGAGGGAGACGCCGTCGATGGCGATGGAGCCTTTCTCGGCGATGTAGCGGGCCAGGTTGGCGGGAACGCCGAAGCGCAGCCGCTCCCAGTTGCCTTGGGCTTCCCGTTCCAGCAGGACACCCACGCCGTCCACGTGGCCTTGCACCACGTGGCCATCCAGGCGGCCGCCTGCGGGAACGCACCGCTCCAGGTTGACGGAGTCGCCTGCGGTGAGCTCGCCGATGGTACTCCGCACCAGGGTCTCCCCCATGACGTCGACGCTGAAGTCCTTGCCGTCAATCGCTGTTGCCGTGAGGCAGACACCGTTGACGGCGATGGAGCCCCCAAGTGCCAGGCCCTCGGTGGAGGCGGGCGCATGCAGCCGGACGGTGGCGCTGGTGTTGCCGTCCCGCTCGACGGACAGCACCTGCCCCTGCTCGGCAATAATTCCGGTAAACATCAGTAGCCTCCCTGGGCTGGCTCCGCGGCTGCGCGGGTTGGTGGGTGGTCAAGTGCAACATGCCGTTGCGGTCTGAGGTGGAGCCTGAGGTCCCGGCCCAGCGTCCGTACCGCGCCGCCGTCGGACGCATCCCATTCCCATTGCTGGGCGTCGGGAAGGCTGGTGATGCCCAGCCCGTTCAGTGCAGGGGTGCCGGATCCCAGCAGTGTGGGCGCCAGGTACACGATGAGTTCATCCACCAGGCCGGCCGCCAGGAAGGAGCTCAGGATGCTGGACCCCCCTCCACCATGACGTGCCGGATGCCGGACGAATACAGCGTTGACAGGGCTTCGTGCGGATCACGGGTGGGAAGGTGGACGGCCAGGCCGTCGTCCCCATGGATGGCGGCGTCCTCCGGGATGGCACGCAGGCCCATGACCGCACGAACGGGTTGTTTGGATGCCGGGTTGCCGGCGGCATCCCGGGCGGTCAGCCGCGGGTTGTCCACCATCACGGTCTGGGTGCCCACCAGGATGGCATCGATGCGGCCGCGGATCCCGTGGTTGTCCGCCAGGGACTCCGGGCTGGAGATCCACTGGCTGGTGCCGTCTTCGGCAGCGATGCGGGCGTCAAGGGTCTGCGCGATGTGGAGGGTGACGAAGGGCCGCTTGGCAGCCACTGCCTCGAACCACTGGCGGTTCAGGTCCAGGGCTTCATCGGCGCCCAGTCCGCTGCGGACCCGGATGCCTGCTGCACGCAGTGTCGCCGCGCCCCCGGCAGCAGGGTCATGGGGGTCGTCCACGGCGTATACCACGTCCGTGATCCCGGCGGCGATGATCGCTTCCGTGCAGGGACCCGTGCGGCCCACGTGGTTGCAGGGTTCCAGCGTGACCACCATGGTGCAGCCGGACAGATCCAGTCCGACGGCGGCGGCCTGGGCTATTGCGTCGGCTTCGGCATGTGCGGTCCCGGCACCGCGGTGGTGGCCGGAAACCAGCTGCCGGCCGTCAGGCCCGACGACGACCGCCCCCACGAGGGGATTCGCGCCGCGGGGGCCTTCCAGTGCTGCTTTAAGGGCGTCTTCCATGGCGCCCGTTTCGGCGGCGCTGAAGGCTGTGACCGCGCCGGCGCCCGGCTGGAGTTTCGCGGCGCCCGTCATGCGGCTGCCGATGCGGAGTAGTTGCCTGCCTTGGAAGCGGCAGGACTTGCGACGTTTAAGAGCCATCGCTGGGGGTTCATTGTGCGTCGTTCCTTCCCTGTCGAACCGCGATGGCTCCGGGGATACGACAGCAGAACGCTGCGGAGCCCAAAGGCTGCGCAGATACAGCTGTACGTGCTTCTCTCATCCAGACTTTAACTGTCGGTACCGGAATTCCACCGGTTCAACCGTCTGCCGGAATCCTCCTGGGAGGACACCGGCTCGCGGGTCGCGGACTGTCACCGCCGGTTCGGACTTACACCGACCCCGGAGCACGTATGTGTGTTGTTATTGTGCCACAACCCGGATGGCCTCCCGGTTATTCCGTCGCGGCACGTAATGTCCGGCTGCCCTTGGCTCGCAGCAGGTCGATCGCAGCGGACGGATCCTCGGCGCCATACACAGCGGAACCGGCCACAAAGACGTTCGCCCCGGCTTCGGCGGCGCGGGCAATGGTCTCTTCGGTAATGCCGCCATCCACCTGGATCGCAACCCCCAGTCCGGAACCCTCCACGGCCGCCCGGGCCCTGCGGATCTTGGGCAGGGTGATGTCCAGGAACGCCTGGCCGCCGAAGCCCGGTTCCACGGTCATGATGAGCAGCATGTCCAGTTCCGCCAGCATGTCCAGGTACGGTTCCACTGCCGTCGCGGGGCGCAGGGCCATCCCTGCTTTGGCTCCCCTGCTGCGCAGTTCCCGCGCCAGCTTGATGGGCGCAACGGATGCTTCCGCGTGGAACGTCACGGAGGCCAGGCCGGCGTCCGCGAAACCAGGCGCCCAGCGGTCCGCGTCCGCGATCATCAGGTGCGCATCGAGCGGTACGGGGCTGACGGCCTGGATCCGCTGCACCACGGGCAACCCGATGGTCAGGTTGGGAACGAAGTGGTTGTCCATGACATCGACGTGCACGGCATCGGCATTGCTGATCCGCTGCAGTTCAGCCTCAAGGTTGACGAAGTCGGCGGAGAGGATGCTCGGGTTGATGCAGCACTGCGTCACGGAAATGCCTTTCGCTGGTTGTTCTGGTCCCACGGCATGGATCACGCCGTGGCTGCTGGGTGTCGCGCCGTTCCTGATGGTCAGGCTTTCTTCCTGATCAGGGCAAGGAACATCGCGTCGGTGTGATGGATGTGGGGCCAGAGCTGGGCAGTCAGCTCGTGGCCGGCACCAAGGGACCCGGTCAGACTGACCGCGTCCAGGGCGGCTCCGGCGTCAAGGAGTTCAAGGTCGGTGCGCTTGCGCAGGACGTCTGATACCACCGCTGTTGTCTCCGCCGGATGCGGTGAACAGGTCACGTAGGCCACCACTCCCCCTGGCCGGACGGCGGCCAGGGCCGAGGCCAGCAGTTCGCGCTGCAATGGCCCGAGGTCCGCGATGTCCTTGGGCGAGCGACGCCACCGGGACTCGGGTCTGCGGCGGAGCGCGCCCAGGCCGGTACAGGGAACGTCAGCCAGGACACGGTCATAACGCTCCGGCTGCTCACCGCCCACTTCACGGCCGTCGCCGGTGCGGACTTGCCAGCTGCCATGCGGCACGGCGGACAATGCCTGGCTGACCAGCTTGGCCCGGTGCGGCGCCGGTTCGTTCGCCAGCAGGGTGGCGCCCCGCTGGTGCGCCAGCGCACCCAGGAGCGCCGCCTTCCCGCCGGGACCGGCACAAAGATCGAGCCACGCTTCAGCGTCGCCGTCCACCGCTGGAGCGCTGACGGCCGCGCTTCCGTCCGCCGGCCCGCCAAGATCCACCGCGGCCAGGGCCCTGGCCACCAACTGGGAACCGACATCCTGTACACGGGTGGTGCCGGCGCGGACGGAAGCCAGCCGGCCAAGGTCGCCGCCACTGGAAAGCGCTGAGCCTTCAACAAGCTCCCCGGGAGCGGCGCCACTTTCCAGTGCTTCGTCCAGGCTGCCCAGGCCGGGCAGCGCAACGAGGTTGACCACCGGGGCGGCGTTGTCAGCTTCCAACAGCTCGTCGATCTCCGCCGCGGACCGGCCGTGGGCCACGAGGGACTGGCGCATGGCGCGCACGATCCACTCGGGGTGCGCGTACTTCACCGCTGCTACCTTCGTAGCGTCGGTTTCGCCTTCCACCAACAGGTCCAGCCACTCCTCGAGGCTCCGGGCGGCGACCTTGCGCAGGACGGCGTTGATCAGTGTTGACGGTCCGGCGCCGATCACCGCGCGGGCGAGCCCCACGGTCTGGTCCAGGGCAGCGTGGGCCGGGACCCGCATGGCAAGCAGTTGGTGGGCACCGATGCGGAGCGCATCAAGGATGGCCGGGTCCAGCTGGGCCAGGGGACGGTCCACGCACCGTGCCAGGATGGCGTCATAGGTGCCTTGGTTGCGGAGTGCGCCATAGCTCAGTTCGGTGGCGAACCCGGCGTCCCGCTTGTCCAGGTGGTGGTGCCGGATCCGGGCCGGCAGCACGAGGTTGGCGTAGGCGTCTTCCGCCGCGACGGCGCGGAGCACCTCGAAGGCCACGAGGCGGGCGGGATCCGCGCGCCTGGTGCGCTGGGACGGAGCCTGCCCGGTGAAGCTCCGCTGCGGCCCGCGGTTGCGTTCGCGGCCCTTGGCGTTCCGCCGGCTGGCGTCCCGGGGACCGCCGTTGCCACGGCCGCCGCCGGGAGGTCCGCCGCTGCCGCCCTGCCCGCCTTTCCCGCCGCTGCCCCGTCCGCCTGTATTGCCTCCTGACCCGGTCATTCGAACACCACGCTCTCCAGTGAAGCCAAACCGCGCGCCCAGTCGGGGGCGGCCATCATCTTTTTCCCGGCAGGCTGGATACGCGTCAGTTCCACCGCGTGCGACCCTGTTCCCACCAGCACGGCTTTGCCGTTTAGTTCCACGGCTCCCGGGGCCAGCCCGGAAACATCCGGCCGCAGCCGGACCGGCTCGAGCTTGACCCGCTGCCCGTTGAGCAGGGTCCAGGCACCGGGCTCGGGGGTGACGCCGCGCGCCTGCCTGCTGATGGCCAGGGCCGGATGCGCCCAGTTCAGGTGGCCGTCCTCCAACGTCAATTTCGGCGCGAGCGACACATCGCCGGCCTGTGCCTGCGGCGCTGCTTTTCCGGCGTCGATGGCGGACAGGGTTTGGGCCAGCAGGACCGCGCCGCTGTGGGACAGCCGTTCCAGGAGTTCACCGGCGGTGTCCTGGGGCTTGACGGCCTCGGTCAGGGTGCCGAAGACGGGACCGGTGTCCAGGCCTTCCTCCAGCTGGAACGTCACGGCGCCGGTGACGTCGTCTCCGGCCATGATGGATCGCTGGACCGGCGCCGCTCCGCGCCAGGCCGGCAGCAGGGAAAAGTGCAGGTTGACCCAGCCGTGCCGCGGGATGCCCAGGGCATCAGGGGGAACCAGTCCGCCATAGGCGACGATGGCCGCGACGTCCGGCTGCACGGCGGAAATGCCGGCTATGGCATCGGCGTCGACGCGCGCCGCACGGATGACCTCGATGCCCAGTTCCGCAGCCCGCTGGGCAACGGGCGACGGCGTCAGCACGCGCTTGCGGCCCAGCGGCGCGTCGGGCCGGGTCAGGACGGCAACGACGTTGAAGCCGGCGTTGACCAGCGCGTCCAGGGATGGGACTGCGACGGCGGGTGTCCCCGCGAAGAGGACCCTCACCCGGCTGCGCCGAAGCTGGAGCCGGGGGTGCTGGTTCCACCAAAGCTGGCGCCGCCGAAGCTTGACCCGACACTCCTGGCGCGTTTGGCTGTGGTGCGTCCGGCGACGGCGTCGTAATTGGCGTTGCGGATGGACCTGAGCGCCGCCTTCCTGTCCTCGCCCTCGAGGCGGTCGGTGTAGAGGATGCCGTCCAGGTGGTCGTTTTCGTGCTGGAAGCAGCGCGCCAGCATCCCTTCACCGTCAATGGCGACCGGGTTGCCGTGCATGTCAACACCGGTGACGCGGGTGGCGCGGAAACGGCGCACCGGGAAGCCGAGGCCCGGGATGGAGAGGCAGCCCTCCACATGGTCCGGCTGGTAGTCCTCGCTGTTTTCCAGGACAGGATTGATGATGTGGCCCTCGACGCCGTCGATCCGGTACGTGAAGATGCGCTTGCTGACGCCGATCTGGGGAGCGGCGAGGCCGGCGCCTTCGACGTCCTCCATGGTTTCGGTCATGTCGGCGACCAGTTTGGCAAGGTCGGGTCCGAATTCCGTCACGGGATCGGCGACTGTGCGCAGCACAGGATCGCCGATGATGCGGATATTCAGAATAGCCATGCGCTGTGTGTCCTCACGGTTGGCGGCAAAAAGGGAACCTGTCCAGTTTAGGTGCAGTCTCTCCACGTGCACCGTTCCGTTAGGCGGTGCGGGCCAGGGGTGGAGGCGCGATGGGCAACAGCGCGGTGCCGGCGCTGAGGGTGTCTGCGGAGAGCTCCCAGACGCGGCGCAGGGCGCAGAACTTCCACCAGTGGTGCTTAAGGACTTCCGGGTTGGCGCGGACCGGGCGGACTTCCGTCTCGCCGATGGCCACGGCCAGCAGGACCGGGTCCTCGCCGTACTTCCAGGGTTCCCAGGTCCCCGCTTCCGGGTCCACGAGGCTCTCTTCCGCCTTCATGCCGGCCACCAGCTGCATGACCACTTTGTCATCCAGCGGCTTGACCTGCCCGTCCCGCGTTGTTCCCTTGGTCTTGTAGTCGATCAGGCAGATGCGCCCGTTGATCCTGGCCACGAGGTCAAGTGTGCCGGCGTATCCCACTGAGTCGTTCCAGACCGTGATTTCCGGAGCGATGGGCTCCACGCGGAAGAGCTCCCACCACTCGTCGAACCGAACAGCGAAGGCTTCCTCACCGTTGGCGGCCAGCGCCTCGCGGGCTTCCTTCATGGCATGGGGGCGGCCCAGTGCCCTTAGTGCCACCTGTTCGCAGTAGTTGTGGACACGGTCTCCGCGGCGTGCGGCGTCATCCCGGTAGGATTCGGCGGCTTTGGCTGCACGGTTGATGGCCTGCTTGATCTTGGCAGGGCTCCCCAGGCAGTCGGACAGCAGCGGATCGTTGGCCAGGCTGCTGGCGCCCATGTAGCCGAACCAGCCGTCGAGCCCATGCGGCTGCTGGCTGATTACCGTGGTGATGGAAGGCACCGAGAACTGCTCAGACGTTGACCGTGCGTACATCCGGCCGTATTCGGTGGCGTGGGCGAGAAGCGGATCAGTCATACAAAAGACTCTTTCACAGGGGGCCGACAAAAGCTCCGGGGGTCCGGAGCCGCACACAAAAAAGGTCCGTTTCCGCTGCTGATGAGCGGAAACGGACCTCTGCGGTGGGCGATACTGGGTTCGAACCAGTGACCTCTTCGGTGTGAACGAAGCGCGCTACCACTGCGCCAATCGCCCCGATGCATTTGAATGCTAGCCCACGTCCGCCCCAATTCAAAAATCGGTGATGCCGCAGCCCGGAGCGCTCCTTCCCCCGGCCTGCCGAACGCGGCACCTTCCAATCCCTTGACCCGGGAAGCCAACCGCCGCCGTCGGAAATTACACGCCTGTAACTCGACAAAATCCGCGTGGACGCTGGGAAGGACGGCGGTTCGCAGTTGCGCGACTCCCTCCGATTTGGAGTTTCCCGGAACCTCCTATATTGTTTTTACTCGTTGGAACGCGAGGAAATGCTGGAAACGGCAAGGAATCAAGCCTCCAAAATGCGGACGTAGCTCAGCTGGTAGAGCACCACCTTGCCAAGGTGGATGTCGCGAGTTCGAATCTCGTCGTCCGCTCGCAGGACACTGTCACGGCAAACATTCTTAGGAATCGGCGCCAGCACGGTGGGTTGGCCGAGAGGCGAGGCAGCGGCCTGCAAAGCCGTATACACGGGTTCGAATCCCGTACCCACCTCGGTGAAAACCAGGGTTTCCGGAGTTCCGGATGCAATGGGCGATTGGCGCAGCGGTAGCGCGCTTCCCTGACACGGAAGAGGTCACTGGTTCGATCCCAGTATCGCCCACTCGGCAAGGCAACTTGCCGGCAGTACCACCGGATCCTCCGGAACAACCTGCACAAATGCGGACGTAGCTCAGCTGGTAGAGCACCACCTTGCCAAGGTGGATGTCGCGAGTTCGAATCTCGTCGTCCGCTCTCTTACATCCCACAGCCGGTCTTCCGGTTTCGGGGCGATTGGCGCAGCGGTAGCGCGCTTCCCTGACACGGAAGAGGTCACTGGTTCGATCCCAGTATCGCCCACACACGAACAGCAGCTCTCCGGAGCTGCTTTTTTCGTTTCCGGGTATCCGCTGCAGGCGAACGGGATTCCCTTGGCACGCCTCCCGCGCCCGGCTAGGATCGAATGCGCGAGGAGCGACCTGGCTCCGCGATAGAAGGGAGGTGTCCGTGGGTTTGATTGACGATCTAAAGGGCAAGGCTCAGGGTCTCATCCGCGGCAACGAGCAGGCTATCAAGGACGGCATCACCAAGGCCGGCGATTTCGTCGACACCAAGACCGGCGGCAAGTACGCAGGCCACGTCGACAAGATCCAGGATGGCGCTTCCAAGCTTGTTGACCAGAACGGCACCCCGGGGCACGCACCTGCCACCGAGCAGGTTCCCCCGGCAGCTCCTGGTAATCCGGTTCCGCCGGTAGACAGGGCTCCGTAAAGGATTCGGCCAGGGCTCTTGCCCGGCACGTCAAGGAGGTGCGGGTCCCGCCGGGAGGCGGCACCCGCACCTTTGGCGCTTAACGGCTTCTTCCGGAGCTCCCGATTGCCGGTTGGGAAACCTGCGCCGGTACCCTGCCGGTATGCCCAAGTCCCCCGCACCCGCAACATCCGCCGGTCCCGGACTGGTCCGGACCGATTCCAGGCCGGTCATCGCCGGGATCGTCACCGCATTGGTCGGATTCACCTCATCGTTCGCTGTTGTCCTGGCCGGCCTCACGGCGGTGGGTGCCAATCCCGCCCAGGCGGCGTCCGGCCTGCTGGCGGTGACGCTCACTGTTGGCCTCGGCGTACTCTTCCTCTCGTGGCGTTCCCGGGTCCCGGTAACCCTGGCCTGGTCCACACCGGGCGCAGCGCTGCTTGCTGCATCGGGAGTGCCCGACGGCGGGTGGCCGGCCGCCGTCGGAGGCTTCCTTGGGGCGGGGCTGCTGCTGGCGCTGACCGGCCTGGTGCCTGCGCTCGGCAGGCTGATGGCCCGCATCCCGCCATCCCTGGCCCAGGCCATGCTGGCCGGTGTCCTGCTTCAGCTCTGCCTGGCACCGTTTAAGGCCCTTGGTTCGGTGCCCCTCTTCGTGGCACCGGTGATCCTGTGCTGGCTGCTGATGATGAAGTTCGCCCCGCGGTGGGCGGTGCCCGCCGCCCTACTGGTGGCATTGGGCGTCATCGGAGTGTCGCTGGCGTCGGCAGGAACGCCCGTTGCACCTGCCACTTTGGTCCCGGCCCTGGCGTGGACCATGCCCACATTCAGCGTGCAGGCCATGGCCGGAATCGCAGTACCGCTGTTCGTGGTGACCATGGCCTCCCAAAACATTCCAGGGGTGGCCGTCCTCAGGTCCTTTGGCTACGAAACACCGTGGCGGCCGGCCATGGTCGTTACCGGGGCAGGGACCCTCGCCGGTGCACCCTTCGGCGGCCACGCCATCAATCTCGCCGCACTCAGCGCCGCCCTTGCGGCCGGGGAGGAAGCGGGCGCGGACCGCAGCCGCAGATGGATCGCGGGCTTCACGTCCGGCGCGGCGTACCTGGTGCTGGCAGCCTTCTCGGCGGCCCTGGTATCGCTGGTCAGCAAGGCACCGGCCGGGATGCTTGAAGCCGTTGCCGGGCTGGCACTGCTGGGAACCCTGGCCTCGGCCGCCTCGGCGGCGCTGGCGGACGCCGAGGACCGGATTGCCCCCGCCGTCACGTTCCTGATGGCCGCCTCCGGCCTGGTATTCGGCGGGATCGGATCGGCCTTTTGGGCGCTCCTGGCGGGCCTGGTGGTCCGGCTGGTGCTGCAACCCCGGCCTGGTGGCCGGGCCGGCAGGAAGTCCGCCTAGGAAGGCTCGTGGTTCTGGCCTTCGCGGGCCAGGGCGGTCAGGCGGGACACGGCGCGGAAGTACTTCTTCATGTACCCGCCGGCCATCATTTCCTCCGTGAACAGCTGATCGAAGGGGACGCCGCTGGCCAGGATGGGCACGTCCTTGTCGTAGAGCCGGTCGGCAAGGACAACGAACCGCAGTGCCACGGCCTGCTCCGTGATGGTCTCCACGTTGCGCCACACCACGCCGTCGATGCCGTCGACCAGTTGGCGGTAGCGGCTGGGGTGGACGCCGGCCAGGTGGTGGATGAGGGTGGAGAACTCGTCCTGGGCCACCGTCTTCCCGTCGAACTCCGCCTTCATGTGCGCATTGAGTTCGCTGTTCTTCAACGGTGCCGGTGCGGCAGGGAGGCCGCGGTGCCGGAAGTCCTCGCCGTCGATGCGGATGACGTCGAACTGGTCCGCCAGGACCTGGATCTCACGCTGGAAGTCCACGGCGGCGAAGCGGCCGTCGCCCAGGGAACCGGGCAGCGTGTTGGACGTGGCGGCAAGCTTGACGCCGGCGTCTGCCAGTTCACGCATGAGCCGGGACATCAGGACGGTGTCGCCCGGATCGTCCAGTTCGAATTCGTCGATGCACACCAGCTGGTAGCTGCTCAGGGCATCGACGGTTTTGCGGAAGGAGAGGGCACCCACCAGGTTGGTGTACTCGACGAATGTACCGAAGGCCTTGGGTCCCGGTGATGCGTGCCAGAGGGACGCCAGCAGGTGGGTCTTGCCCACACCAAAACCGCCGTCCAGGTAGATTCCCGCCCTGGATTCGTCCTTCTTGCCGAACAGCTTCTTGAACAGGCCGCCCCCGTTACCTGACCCCACGCCGTCGGCAAATCCCTCAAGGGCACGCACGGCGGCGGCCTGGCTGGGCTGCTTGGGGTCCGGGCGGTAGCTGGAAAAGGAAACCTTTCCGAACCGGGGCGACGGGTAGAAGCCCTTGAGGAGTTCATCCACCGAAACTGCCGGAGTGCGGGCGGCAAGCTGTTCGATCTGTACCAAGGTGGTCCGTTCTGCTGGTGGTTGGTCCCCAGAAAGGATACCGGCAATGCGGGCCGTACCCGGTTGGAACGCCGCCCAGTCGCCCCTGGGCGTGACGAAGGCAACATTTCGCCCTATTAACGGAATACGGACAACCCTTCAGGCGCTGGCTAGGGTGGGAACAGGTTCCAATGCATGTTCCACGGTTTCCCGTGCTCTTACTGAAAGGCCAAGCCATGCCATACCCGGTTGAACAGAATGAGAAGTTCGCAGCCTACGCCCACCCGGAGCGGCTCGTTTCCACCGACTGGCTCGCGGCCGCCATCAGCAGCGGCGCAGTGGCCAACGGCGACCTCATCGTGGTCGAATCCGACGAAGACGTTCTCCTGTACGAAACCGGCCACATTCCAGGCGCGGTGAAGATCGACTGGCACACGGACCTGAACGACGAAGTTTCCCGGGACTATGTGGACGGCGCGGCCTTCGCCGAACTCGCGGCGTCGAAAGGTATTTCCCGCGACAGCACCGTGGTGATCTACGGCGACAAGTCCAACTGGTGGGCCGCCTACGCCCTCTGGGTCTTCACCCTGTTCGGCCACCAGGACGTCAGGCTGCTGGACGGCGGCCGCGACAAGTGGGTTGCCGAAGGCCGCGAACTGACCAAGGACCGGCCTGCTCCGGCTCCCGGAAACTACCCCGTGGTGGAGCGCAACGACGCCCCGATCCGCGCCTTCAAGGACGACGTCCTGGCACACCTGGGCAACGGCCCGCTGATCGATGTCCGCTCCCCCGAGGAATACACCGGACAGCGCACCCACATGCCGGCCTACCCGGAGGAGGGCGCCCTGCGTGGCGGCCACATCCCGACGGCAGCGTCCATCCCCTGGGCCCGCGCGGCCGCCGGGGATGGCACCTTCCGCAGCCGGGAAGAGCTGGCCGCCATCTACCTGGGCGAGGCCGGCCTGGCCGAGGGCGACGACGTGGTGGCCTACTGCCGCATCGGCGAGAGGTCCAGCCACACCTGGTTCGCCCTGAAGTACCTCCTGGGCTTCGAGACCGTCCGCAACTATGACGGATCGTGGACCGAGTGGGGGAACGCCGTCCGTGTGCCGATCGTGAAGGGCGCCGAGCGGGGTTCCGTTCCGGTCGCCGTCGGAGCCTGACCACGCCCCCCGCGTAGACTTGGAACGATGACTACTCAAGCTTTGCCTTCCGCCCTGGCGGCAATCGTGGATGACTTCCAGTCCGTGTCCGAACCCGAGAGGCTGCAGCTGCTGCTGGAGTTCTCGGAGGGACTTCCGGAACTTCCGGACCGGCTGAAAGACCACCCTGAGCTCCTTGAGCAGGTTGTGGAGTGCCAGTCGCCGCTGTTCCTCACCATTGAGACGGGAACCAACGACGACGGCGCGGTCCGCCTGTTCTTCAAGGCGCCGCCCGAGGCACCCACCACCCGTGGTTTTGCCGGTGTGCTGCACGAGGGGCTGGATGGCCTGACGGCGGCGGAGATCCTGTCCGTGCCCGACGACATGCCGGAACTGCTGGGCCTCACCCGCGCCATTACCCCCCTGCGCATGCGGGGAATGACGGCCATGCTGGGCCGGATCAAGCGCAAGGTCGCCGCAGCATCCAGCAGCCGGGCCTGACTACGCTGCATGGCACGCAGGAACAACTCCCAGGGAACCCCGGCCACAGCGGCACTGACCGCGGCCGGGGTTCCCTTTGTGCTGCATCCGTATACCCATGACCCCTCGGCAGCGAGCTATGGCACGGAGGCCGCCGAAGCCCTGGGGATCGACCCGTCCCGGGTCTTCAAGACCCTGGTGGTGGACGTGGAGGGCAGGCTCGCGGTGGGCATCGTCCCGGTGAGCGGCACCCTTGACCTGAAGGCCATGGCGGCGGCGCTGGGCGCCAAGAGGGCCGCCATGGCCGATCCTGCGGCGGCCCAGCGGCGCACCGGCTACGTACTGGGCGGGATTTCCCCTCTCGGCCAGAGGCAGCCCTCCCCCACTGTCCTGGATTCCAGCGCCGCGGCACTGGACACCCTGTTGGTGTCCGGAGGCCGCCGCGGCCTGGATATTGAGCTGGCCCCGGCTGACCTGGCCAGGCTGACGGGCGCCGTCACCGCGCCCATCAGCTCCCTGGCCGCCGGCAATCCCCGGTCATGACCACCCGGTCCTGGTACGGGCAGCTACTTGATGGTGTAGCGCTGCATCATGTCGTTGTCCTCGTGCTCCAGGATGTGGCAGTGCCACACATAGTCGCCCTTGAACGATGAGCCAATCGCCAGGGGCTTTCCGCCTGCCGCCCCTGCACCGAAGGGAACCCGGATCCTGGTGACTTCGCCCGGAAGCGCCACCACGGTGTCCTTCCAGCCCTGCTCGTTGGCGGCCGCATCCCTGGGCCGGCCAATAAGGAAACGCTCGACTTCCACCGCTTTGCCCCGTCCCGGCGTGACAAGGCCGGTGGCGGGATCAATATAGCCGGTCTCCTCCAGGTAGGCGTCCGCATGGAATTTTTGCCGGTTGAGCACCTGGAACTGGGTGAAGTGCAGGTGGATCGGGTGGGCGTCCTCGGTGGTGTTGACGAGCTCCCACTGTTCCAGCGTGTCGCTCTCCACCTCGGTGGTGTCCGGGCTGTCGAACATCCTGTTGTTCAGCAGGGCCATCACGGGAACGCCGTCCGTGTTGGCTACTTCCACGAGCGCCATCCGACGGATTTTCGCCGGTGCTGCCTCCCGAAAGCTGGTGACTTCCCCGCCCTTGTCCCGCAGCCGGGCAGGCAGGGGCGCGGTATAGCCGGTCCGGGACGTGACGGTGAACTGCATGACCTGCGGGAGCGGGATGGCGCCGCCCGCCACGGATTCCGGCCCGTCCGGGTACGGCACCCGGGCGCTGTTGCGCAGGACCACCCGCGATCCGGCCCGGAGCCCGGCAAAGTCCACTACGAGATCCGCCCGTTCCCCCGGGCCAATCACCAGCCGGTCCAGCCGGACGGGCGCGTTGAGGAGCCCGCCGTCGGACCCGATCTGGTGGAAGGCCAGTGCCGGGCCGCCGGCGTCGAACGTGAAGTCGTAGAACCGGGCGTTGGAGCCGTTGAAGACGCGGAAGCGGTACCGGCCTCGGGCGACGTCGAGGTTCGGCCGGACTTTGCCGTTGACCGTCGCCACGTCCCCGAAGAACTCGGGCGCCCAAGGGCGCGGGGCCCCGTCGGGGCCCTTGAGGTCCGGGTTTGGCGGGTAGGCGAGCGTACCGTCGGGGTTGAACATCTTGTCCTGGATGATCAGCGGCACCTCGTACGGCGGTGGGGGAAGCTGCGTGCCGTCCCCGGTGTCGATCCCGTCCCTGAGCAGGTAGCTGCCGGCAAGTCCTGCGTAGACGTTCAATCGGGTCATTCCAAGCGCGTGGTCGTGGTACCAAAGCCCGGCAGCATCCTGGTTGTTGGCGTAGTGGTACGTGTAGGAGTCGCCGGGCGCAAAGGCTTGGTCCGGGCCGCCGTCCGACTGCGGGCTGACGTTGCCGCCGTGCAGGTGTACTGACGTCCGCGGCCGCTTCGCATCGTTGCTGCCGCGGGGGACCAGCTCGCTGTCGATGGCGGAAGCCAGGGGATGGCATTCGGCTGCGTTGCGGACCTTCAGCTCAAAGGGAACTCCTTTCCTGGCGATGATGACGGGCCCAAGGTAGGTCCTCGACGAGCCGGCCTCCTGGTAGGCCAGGGTATTCGCCGGGCCCATGTTTTCCTGGAACCGGTGGGAGGCGTTACGGACCCACAGCGCGGTACGGCCCCCGCCCCGCATGTCCAGGACGCCCAGCTCGGCCAGGGTGGGCAGTTGCTCGGTGAACATGGCCTGCTGGCCGGCCGCAGGACCGCGCGCCGCGGCTGCAGATATGCCGGGCGGGGCCAGGAGTCCCGCCCCGGCCACAGCGCCGGCCTGTAACAGTTGTCGTCTTGTCATGCGCATTTCGGGGCCCCATTTCTTCGCAGGTTTCCCCCCTTGAGCAGCAGGATAGACCTCTGCGCCGGCCTGTCACAGGGTCACGGGCCCCCGCACAAAGCTGCGGGCCTACCCCGAATGTCCTCCGGTCCGGCCCGGGGCGCGGCCGGTGAAGTGGTCCATGGTCCGGTTGACTCCCAGGACATCCATGAGCCGGTCAAAGACGCCGACCGGAAGCACCCGCAGGACCGGGAGCAGGTTCACGAGGGGCGGCAGGACCAGCTTCCGGTGCCCGGCCTCGATCGCGTCGAGGACCCTGGCTGCCACGTCCTCTTCCTCGAGGATGGGGAGCAGGAGGGGCCAGCGGGTCCGGACGCCGTCGAACATCCCCGTGTTGATGTAGAAAGGGCACACCACCAGCGTGTTGACATCCGCGCGGTCCGCCCGGAGCTCCGCGCGGAGTGACTCGTTGAAGCCGACGGCGGCGAACTTGCTGGCGGAGTAGTCCGTCTGCCGGGCGACTCCCACCAGGCCGGCGGCACTGGCGACGGTGACCACGGTGCCGCGCCGGCGCTCCACCATCCCGCCCAGGAAAGCGCGCGTGACCCAGTACAGGGCCAGGACGTTGACGTTCATGGTCCGTGCGATGGCGTCTTCCGTGGCATCGAGGAGCCGCTGTCCGCTGACTACGCCCGCATTGTTGACCACCACATCCACCGTGCCTGCCTCTGCCGCGGCAGCCTTGACCGCATCCCGGTCAGTCACGTCCACGTACTGGGCGTCGGCCTGGCCGCCGGCCGCCCGGATCTCGTCGCGAACCGCCGCGCCCGCTGCCGCATCCACGTCCCAGATCACCACCCGGCTCCCGCGCCTGGCAGCGCCGAGCGCCATGCGGCGGCCCAGCCCGCTTCCGCCTCCAGTGACCAGCAGCGTTGCGCCGGCAAGTCGGGTTCCTTTGGCCATCCCAGTTCTCCTTGGGTTTTCTTCTGACTGTGTCAGCGGTTTCGGGGAAAGCGGCCCATCAGCGTGATGGCGCCTTTCATGATCCGCGCGTAGGCGTGGTTGGACATTCCCGGGGCGGGGGCTACCGGGAGCAGCCGCTGCACGGAGATGGTCTGCGGTTCCGTGTATTTGAGGATGCCCTCCCGGCCGTGGCGGCGGCCGGCACCGGAGTCCTTCATGCCCCCGATCGGAGCATCATGGGATGCCCAGGTGGCGGCGTAGCCTTCGTTGACGTTGACAGTCCCGGTCAGCAGCTTTCGGGCCACCTCTTCGCCGTGGGCGGCGGACCAGACGCTGGCGTTGAGCCCGAATTCCGAATCGTTGGCCTGGGCGACTGCTGCATTGTCGTCTGCGGCACGGTAGACGGCGACCACCGGCCCGAAGGTCTCTTCCCTGGCGAGGAGCATGTCGTCCGTGATCCCCGTCAGGACGGTCGGCTCATAGAACAACGGGCCCAGGTCCGGCCGGCGCCGTCCGCCTGTGAGCAGCTGCGCGCCTTTGGCGAGCGCATCCTGGACATGGAGGTCCACCCGCTCCACCTGTGCCGCGCTGATGAGGGACCCCATGCCAATCTCCCAGTCCGGCCCGGCGCCCATGCGGATCCCCTCCACCTTGGCGGTGAACGCCGCAAGGAACCTGTCATGGACGTCGGCGTGCACGTAGATCCGCTCGATGCTGACGCAAAGCTGCCCTGAGTTGGAGAAGCAGGCGTACACGGCACCGGCGGCTGCCTTGGCTATGTCGGCGTCCGCCAGTACCAGCATGGGGTTCTTCCCGCCCAGTTCGGCGGAGAAGCCGATCAGCCGCTCCGCGCACTGCCTGGCGACGGTCTTGCCGGTCTGGGAGGATCCGGTGAACATCAGGAAGTCCACCTGCCCGATCAGGGCAGGGCCTATGGAGCTTCCCGGCCCGGTGACGATCCGGAACAGGTCCTCCGGAAGGCCTGCCTGCCTGAGGAGTTTGAGCATCAGCAGCGCCGTGAAGGGCGTCTGTGAGTCAGGTTTCAGGACGATGCCGTTGCCCGCGAGCAGGGCCGGGATGGCGTCCGAAACGGCAAGGGTCAGTGGATAGTTCCAGGGGCTGATGACCCCTACCACCCCCTTCGGAATACGGTATTCGGTGGTGCGGGTCAGGACCGGAGCCGCGCCCTTCCGCCGGCGTGGGCGCAGGTGCCGCCCGGCGTTGCGTTCGTAATAGCGGGCTGTGAGGATGACGTCCGCGAACTCCTCGAAGGCGCTAAGCCGGGACTTGCCGCTCTCTGCCTGCACCAGGTCAAGGATGTCCTGCTCCCTGTCCAGCAGCAGCGCAACGAACCGCGCCACCACGGCACGGCGTGCGGCCAGGGAGCGGGCCGCCCAGAGCTGCTGCGCCGTCCGGGCAGTCTCGACGGCGGCCCCGACGTCGTCCTGCGTGCTGATGGGTACTTCGCCAAGCAGGGTGCCGTCGAAGGGGGCGTGCGAGGCCTGGACCGGCCTGCCCGGGGATGACGCCACCAGGGCCGCCAGGCCTGCGGCCAGTTCCCTGCCACGGTCGGTTACGGCTCCCGCCGGACGTTGTTTCGGCACCTTACGCTCCCGCGGGCGTCGGGCGGCCCGGCGTGTTCGAGTTAAGGCCCGGGTCCGGGCCGGATCCCGGGTTGAGGCGCGGCGCGAGCTGCTGGCGCAGCCACGCCTTCACCAGCCGCTCCCAGCGCTCGGGGTCCACGTTCCATTCCTTGGTGTGGCGGGCGTGGTTGAACGTCTCGAACGTGACCATCTCCGGGTTCCGTTCGGCCAGCAGGGCCGAGGGTCCGTACGGCACGTACTCGTCGTCGACGCTGTGGATGATCAGGCTGGGCGTCCTCAGCTCCACGGCGCGGGAGACCCAGTCCATGACTTTGAGGTCCACTGGCGCCGAGAGACCCGTGAGCCGCCGTCCCAGCGGGTGGCCCAGCATCAGCTGCCCATACTTGCCCACCAGGGACGGAATCCGGTTCAGCTGCGCATGGTGCGCCAGCACCGTCACCCAGTCAATGACCGGCGCGTCCAGCACCATCGCCCGGATCAGGTGGCGGTAGCGGGAGAGATCGGCGGTCTGCAGGCAGATGGCCCCTCCCATGGACCAGCCGAACAGGACAACTTCCTCGGCACCGTTGGCCAGGGCATACCCGATGGCGGCTTCAATGTCCTGCCACTCGGTGGACCCCAGGCCGTACCGTCCGTCGTCCGCCGAGGGCGCCAGCCCGTCATTCCGGTAGGACACCAGCAGGCTGGTCAGGCCCAGTTCCAGGGCCGGCCCCACCGCCCGGAGCGCTTCCTGGCGGGTTGCCCCGCGGCCGTGCACCATGATGGCCCAGGTCCGCGCGGTTCCCTTGGCCCGGACCAGCCAGGCGGGGGCTTCACCGCGTTCAACGGGGACCAGGACGTCCTCGGCCGGAATTCCGGCGGCGGCCGGGTCCGGGTAGGTGGCCCCGCTCCACCAGCCCCAGCGTGCAGTGGAAAGATCCCCGCTGTAGACGGCTTCCACCTCGCGCAGCACCGTCCGGTCCGCCGGCGAGTAGGAAACGATGCGGCCGATCCGCGCATGCCCCTTCCCGCCGTCGAAAAAGAATCCATAGACCCCGTCCACCGTGGTGTCCTCATTGGCGGCCAGGATCACCTGCTGCTTTTGCCCGTCGCGGATCACGGCCAGGACTTCCTTGTCCGCCGTCCGCTGACGGGCAGGGGTGATGACCCGGCGCGCGAAGTACACGGCGAGCGCCGAGGAGCCGGCCCCCAGCAGGCTCGCCACCGATCCCCCGGCGATGGCTCCCCCAATGGCCCACTTGGCTCCCGGCGACACGCCGCTGGTATCCCTGGAAGGTGCAGTCACTGCAGGGCGCGCTCGCCGGAAAGGTGCCATGTGACTATTGTTACCGGCACCGCCGCAGATGCCTGCATTCGGGAACCGGACGGGAACGGCGCGGCAAGGTCAAGGCGGAACCGGAAGTGGGCCGGAACCGGCGGAATGGCCAGTCAGTGCATGTGGCACGCGGGCGGGACTAGGCTAAGGCCATGAGTGATCCCATCGTCATCCTGACTGAAGAACCCCTCGGCGCGGACGACCGCCTGAACATTGAACGGCTGGTGGACGGCGCGGACAGCCGCCTGGTGGTCCTGGTGCCGGCGAACACAGAGCGCCACCTGCTGGTGGACTTCCTCGAGAACCTGTCCATGCTGGACGTTGCCAAGGCTTTCCGCGAACTGGCGGCACGCAACCCGGACGCCGCCGCAGAGCGGGCCCAGGCCGGCGAGACCCTGGCCGCTTCGCTCGCAGCGCTGCAGGGACTGGGCTCGGACGTGACCGGCCAGGTGGTGGACGGAAAGGCAGTGGACGCCCTGGTGGCCAAGGTCCGGGAAACGGGCGCCTCGCAGGCAGTGGTGATCACCAGGCCGCACGCCGTGGCCGACACCTTCCACACCGACTGGGCCAACAAGGCCCAGGACCAGCTCGGAGTGCCCGTGCTCCACCTCTATGCAGGTTCGGGATTTATCGGCGACTCCTAGGCGTTGGTAAAACTATGAGCATCTTTGGAAACAGCATCTTCGGCAACAAGGCACCGGGCGTCGACGGCGGGACACGGCAGGGCACCGCGCAGGAGGCTGCGGCCCAAGCCGGGTCCGTCGCGAAAAGCGATACCCAGTGGCGTGAGGAACTGACCCCGGAGGAATACCACGTCCTGCGGCAGGCCGGCACGGAACGGCCCTACACGGGAGAGTACTGGGATACGCACACGGAGGGCACGTACCAGTGCCGCGCCTGCGGCGCTGAGTTGTTCACGAGCAACGAGAAGTTCGATTCCCATTGTGGCTGGCCGTCCTTCTGGGCTCCCCTGGCCGAGGGCAAGGTCCGCTACATCCATGACCGGACCCTCGGCATGGAAAGGATCGAAGTCCGGTGCGCCTCGTGCGACTCGCACCTGGGCCACGTATTCGAAGGCGAGGGTTACGGCACCCCCACGGACCAGCGCTACTGCATTAACTCCGTCTCCCTCCGGCTCGTCACCAAGGATGAGACGGAAAACCAGGGGGCAGACCATGGGGCGCAGGGCTAACGGGGCGTAGCCCTGGATCCACGGATCCCACAGCCAAAGCACGGTCTCGATCCAGCAGGCAACGGCACTAGGCTAAGTTCTGCTTATGCAAAGGCCGTCCGGGCATAAGTCCTACTGGTTGCTTGCTACGCTCGCCAGAGAAGCAAGCAACCAGAAAGGCAGCCGACGATGACAGAGACCCTGACCACCGCCGTTACCGGTATTTCCGCGCAGAACCAGGACTGGCTGCGGCTCAAAGGCGCAGCCACCGCCCTCCAGGCACTCCAGGTCCAAGACGGATCAATTCCCGAGGCGGCCGACCACGCGACAGCTGCACGCCACGTGGAAACCATCGTGGACGCCGTCACGGCCCTCTCCCCTGCCTTTCCGCACGATGCCGCCTACCTCGAGGCCGCGTGCGCTGATTTCCGGGCATGGGCCGCGGGCGGATTCGCCGTTCCGGACTTCCTGTCCTCGCTGCTGGCGTTCCAGCCACAGGAGCAGCGCCGCGACGGCCTGCAGCACCTGGTGGTGTTCCCCATGTACACCCAGAACGGCAGCAGCAGCCGGCTGGTGGAGGCCGTGCTGGTGGAGGTGATCTGGCCGGAGTTCATCGCGGGCCTGGAAGCCGGCGGGCACTCCAACAAACTGTTCGTCCCCATCCGCTTCGTGGACTTCACCCCGGGCTACGACACCAACTCGGCCGTGCTCTTCCCCGAGACCGTGGCTGTCAGCCGGACCCCCACTTTCACGTGGGGTGCCATCTTTGCCGACCGGGAAGCTGCCCGGTTCCGCCGGGTACTCAAGGCCGCCGCGGAGATCACCTCCCTGGAACTCCCGGCGGGCGCCGCGGAACTGCTCGTTGACCAGGACCTCACCGAAGCGACCTTCGTCATGTGGGACCTGATCCACGACCGGACGCACATGCGCGGCGACCTGCCCTTCGATCCCTTCATGATCAAGCAGCGGATGCCCTATTTCCTGTACTCGCTGGAGGAACTGCGCTGCGACCTCACCGCCTTCCGCGAATCCGTCCGGATCGAAAAAGACGATGACGCCGACCCCGAAGCCCGCCGGCACGCCAAGCTGGTCCAGTACGCCATCATCTTTGACCGCATTTTCCGCTTTGCCATCACCGGCAGCCGCGTCCGCAACTACGACGGCCTCGGTGGCCAGCTCCTGTTCGCCTGGCTGCACCAGCAGCACGTTCTGCACTGGACGGACACACGGCTTACCATCGATTGGGATGAGGTGGCCGACGCCGTGATCGCCCTCGGAGCCGGCATCGACGATCTGTACTGGCGCTCCATCGACCGGCCCAAGACCGCCCACTGGCTGGCGGCCTACCAGCTGGTATCGGCCACCGTCACCCCCAACCCGGCCTCCGTGTGGGCCAAGGGCCCGGACGCGCTGCCGCTGGCGGGGACGCCCCGCGGACTCACGGACCAGGTCCTGGACGACGAATTCCCGTTGTCCATGTTCTACGAAGCATTGGAGAAGAAGATGCGCCCCGTCATCGAGTCGACCGCCGGCATCACCGGCCACTCCGCCCTGTGACCGGCCCCGGCGCTGCCCGCGTCCTGGTCACCGGCGGCAGCGGCCCGTCCGGCGTCGCCGTTGCGCGTGCCCTCGCTGCCGCGGGCCACCGCGTGGCCACCGTGGGATCGGACCAGGCCCGGATCGCGGCGGCGGCGGAGAAGGCGGGCGACGGCGTCGCCCCCTTCACGTGCGACCTCGCGGATTTCGACGGCGTCCGGCAGCTCCGGGAGCAGCTCGGCGGAGCCTTCGGGCCGGTTGACGCGGTGATCCACCTGGTGGGCGGCTGGCGCGGAGCCAAGGGCATCGCCGATCAGTCCGACGAAGACTGGGACTTCCTGGAACGCGGGGCGGTCACCACGCTCCGGAATGTCTCACGCGTCTTTTTTGACGATATCGCCGCGTCGCCTGCCGGCAGGTTCGCCATGGTGTCCTCCACCGCACTGGACAAACCCACCGCGGCGGTGGCCAGCTACGTGGCAGCCAAGGCGGCCGCGGAGGCCTGGACCATTGCCATGGCGGACGGCTTCCGCCGCGCCTCCGGGGACGGCGGGAGCCTTGCCGCTGCCACCATCCTGGTGGTCAAGGCACTGGTTGACGACGAACTGCGCCGCGCCCACCCCGAGCGGAAGTTCCCCGGGGCCACGGACGTGGCTGACCTGGCTGCCGCCGTCGTCCGGCTCTTCGACACCCCGGCGGCCGGACTCAACGGCGCCCGGCTCAGGCTGGCCGACTGAGCGCGGCCGTGACTGTACCTAGACTGAAAGCGTGAACAACCCCATGACCACCACAGCAGAAACAGGCTCGGCGCTCCGGCTGCACGATCCGAACGTGCGCGGCTTTGCCTCCGACAACTACTCCGGCGTCCACCCCGAGGTGCTGGCAGCCCTGGCCGCCGCCAACGAGGGCCACCAGGTGTCCTACGGCGAGGACGACTACACCGCGCGGCTCCAGGAACTCATGGTGGACCACTTCGGCCCGGGCATCGAATGCTTCCCCGTCTTCAACGGTACCGGCGCCAACGTCCTGTCCCTGCAGTCCATGCTCCCCCGCTGGGGCGCCGTGGTATGTGCGTCCACCGCGCACATCAACATGGATGAAAACGGGGCACCCGAGCGCATCGGCGGCATGAAGCTGCTGCAGGTCCCCACCCCGGACGGCAAGCTGACCCCGGAGCTGATCGACCGGGAGGCCTGGGGCTGGGGCGACGAGCACCGCGCCCAGCCGCTGGCAGTGTCCATCACCCAGACGACGGAACTGGGCACGTGCTACACCCCGGAGGAAGTGCGCGCCATCGCCGACCACATCCATGCCAAGGGCATGAAGCTGCACATGGACGGTGCCCGGCTCGCCAACGCGGCCGCCCACCTGGGCGTTCCCCTGCGGGCCTTCACCAAGGACGCCGGTGTGGACATCCTCTCCTTCGGCGGCACCAAGAACGGCCTCCTGTTCGGCGAAGTGGTGGTGGCCCTCAATCCCGAGGCAGCCCACGGCCTGGTCTACCTCCGCAAGATGAATATGCAGCTGGCGTCCAAGATGCGTTTCATGTCTGCCCAGTTCATCGCCCTGCTCGAAGGGGGGCTCTGGCTGCGCTCCGCTTCGCACGCGAACGCCATGGCAGCCCGGCTGCGTGCCGCCGTCGACACCATCGAGGGCGTCCGCCCCACCCAGAAAACCGAATCCAACGGCGTCTTCGCCATCCTTCCGCCCGGCGTGGCGGACAGGCTGCGCACTTCCTTCAGGTTCTACGACTGGGATGAGGCAGCAGGGGAGGTCCGCTGGATGTGCTCCTTTGACACCACGGAGGAGGATGTTGATGCGTTCGCCGCTGCCATCCGCCGTGAGCTGCGGGATTACCGGGACGGACGGGCAGGGTGACCGGCCGTTGACGGCGAGCCTTCCTCCCCGGCCGCGCCCCGCCCCGTAATCTGCCAAGGTGAACGCACTTGACCAGGTTCCCCCGGATTTTCTCCACGCCTTGGGAACCCTCAGGAAAGCCCGGTGCCGGAAGGAACTGCGCCTGGCCGAGATCCCTGCCCCCGCGCGGCTGGCCCCCTTCGCCGTCGCGCTGGGCGCTGAAGTCATGGCGCCCGGCACCGGTGCCCCTTCGACGCCGGTCCACGGGCCGGCGGCCCTGGCTTTCGCCGCGGCCGGCGGTCCAACCGGGGCCGGAACTGCGGACGAGGACGGGACCGAACTCGCAACCGGACGTTTCATCCTCCTGCATGACCCGGACGGCTCAGCGGTCTGGGACGGCGAGTTCCGCATCGTGACCTACATCCGGGCCGAGCTGGAACCGGAAATGGGCAACGACCAAATGCTGGGCACCGTGGCATGGACGTGGCTGGTGGAAGCGCTGGAAATCCACAAGGCCCCGTACCGGGCGGCCGGTGGCACGGCCACCCGCGTCCTGTCCGAAAGCTTCGGCACCCTGGCCGGCCGGCCAGGGTCCATCGACATCGAGCTCCGGGCCTCCTGGACGCCGGGTTCCTCCGATGTGCAGGCGCACCTGGAAGCCTGGTCCGACATGGTGTGCACGTTCGCAGGCCTGCCGCCGCTGCCCGACGGCGTCACGGCCCTGCCGCCCCGGCGGCGGGGCCAGCAGAACGGTTTCGGGGCAGCCCGGTAAACTGGGGGCATCATGACCCCAAACATTCCGGAAAACACCACAGCCGGCGTCCCGGCTGCTGCTGCCGCGCCGCACATCACGGTGGAGGGCTTTGACAGTCCCATCCCCGAAATCATCGATCTCGACGCACCCCGGGACGGCGTTCCCCTGGTCATCGAAACCCAGTCCGGCCTGGAACGCTGCGCCGCCGCCATCGCCGCCGGCACCGGGCCGGCCGGTGTTGACGCCGAACGCGCCTCCGGGTTCCGCTACGGCCAGCGCGCCTTCCTGGTCCAGATCCGGCGCGAGGGCGCAGGGACCTGGCTGATCGACCCCGAACCGTTCGGGAACCTGGACATCATCAACGACGCCCTGCGCGGGGTCGAATGGATCCTGCACGCTGCCAGCCAGGACCTCCCCTGCCTGTCCGAACTCGGGATGTGGCCGGACAAGCTTTTCGATACCGAACTCGCCGCGCGCCTGGCCGGGCTGCCCCGGGTGGGGCTGGCGGCGGTCATCGAACAGCTCCTGGGATTCGGGCTTGCCAAGGAGCATTCAGCGGCCGACTGGTCCACCCGCCCCCTGCCCGAACCGTGGCTCCGGTACGCCGCCCTGGACGTCGAGGTCCTCACCGAGCTGCGTGAGGAACTCATTGAGCTGCTCCAGGCCGACGGGAAGCTGGAATATGCCGAGCAGGAGTTTGCCGCCATCCTCGAAGCCGGCATCGCTCCGCCCCGGGTGGACCCCTGGCGGAAAACCTCCGGCCTGCACCAGATCCGGGACCGCCGCCAACTGGCTGCGGTCCGCGAATTGTGGCTGGAACGCGACTCCCTGGCGCAAAAACGCGACGTGGCGCCCGGCCGCCTCATTCCCGATTCGGCCCTGGTGGCTGCCGCGAAGGCGATGCCGGCCACTGTCCCGCAGCTTCTGGGCACCAAGGGATTCCATGGACGCGCCGCCCAGCGCGAGGCTCCGCGCTGGCTGCGCTGCATCGCCGCTGCACGGGACATGCAGGAACTCCCACCGCTGCACCTGGCCACCAACGCCCCACCGCCGCCGAGGGTCTGGGCAGACCGCGATCCGGAGGCGGCTGCCCGCCTGGGCACGGCCAGGCCCCTGCTGCAGGCAAAAGCCGAGGAGCTGAACCTGCCGCTGGAGAACCTGCTGACACCCGATTACCTGCGGCGGGTGGCGTGGCGGCCTCCTGCAGATGTCAGCGAGGACTCGATTGCTGCTGAGCTGCGTGCCCTCGGTGCGCGCAAGTGGCAGGTGGAACTCACCGCCCCGCTGATCTCCAGCGCCTTCCTGAACCCGCAGCCATTGCCACCCAAGGAACCCAAACCCGTCGCAGTTGCCGGCGGCCAGTAACCTTCCTGGACCAGGCCCTTGCAGGCTAAGTTACTCACGAGTAACATCGGTGTGACCGACGCTTGGCTGCTGCCGCACTCCGGCATGCACCCGGCGCGCCACATCTCGATGAGGAGTTACACGTGAGCCAGCACGGAAGCGGCGCATCTACGCGCACTGTCCGCGACGTCGTCTTTGTGGACGGCATCCGCACACCCTTCGGCAGGGCCGGTGAGAAAGGGATTTACGCCGGGACCCGGGCCGATGACCTGATCGTGAAATGCATCCGCGGCCTGCTGCGCCGCAACCCGTCGCTGCCCGCCGGGCGGATCGACGAGGTGGCCATCGCCGCGACCACCCAAACAGGTGACCAGGGCCTTACCCTCGGCAGGACCGCCGCACTCCTGGCCGGCCTTCCACGGACTGTTCCCGGCTTCGCCATCGACCGCATGTGCGCCGGCGCGATGACCGCTGTCACCACCACGGCCGGCGGCATCGGCTTCGGCGCCTACGACGTGGTGGTTGCCGGCGGAGTGGAACATATGGGACACCACCCCATGGGCTCCGGCGCCGATCCAAACCCCCGGTTCATGTCCGAACGGCTGGTGGACCCGGCAGCCCTGAACATGGGCAACACCGCGGAGAACCTCCACGACCGGTTCCCCGCCATCACCAAGGAACGCACGGACGCCTACGCCGTGGCCTCGCAGGACAAGCTGGCCGCTGCCTACCAGGACGGCCGGATCCAGCCGGACCTCGTTCCCGTTGCCGCCCGCAGGCCCGGAGAGGGCTGGACGGTCCACAGCAAGGACGAACCGCCCCGGCCCGGCACCACCCTGGCCGACCTCGCCGGCCTCCGCACGCCCTTCCGCGCCCACGGCCGGGTCACGGCCGGAAACGCCGCCGGCTTGAACGATGGCGCAACCGCTGCCGTCCTGGCCTCCGCTGATGCGGCCGCCGAACTTGGCCTGCCGGTCAAGATGAGGCTGGTCAGCTACGCTTACGCAGGAGTGGAGCCGGAGGTCATGGGCATCGGACCTGTGCCGGCCACCGAAAAAGCCCTGAGGAATGCCGGACTGACCATCGATGACATTGGCCTGTTCGAAATCAACGAGGCCTTCGCCGTCCAGGTCCTCAGTTTCCTGGACCACTACGGCATCTCCGACGACGACCCCCGGGTTAACCGCTACGGCGGGGCCATCGCCGTAGGCCACCCCCTGGCGTCCTCCGGCGTCCGGCTGATGATCCAGCTGGCCCGCCAGTTCGAGGAAGACCCATCGGTCCGCTACGGGATCACCACCATGTGCGTGGGTCTTGGCATGGGCGGCACCGTGATCTGGGAGAACCCGCACCACCCCGACTACAGTGGAACTCCCGCCGGGGAGACCGCTGCTACCGCTTCCGAAGGAGCCATGGCATGAGCGCCGCAGATTACCGCACGTTGGCGGACCTCTTCCCCAACGAAACCGTGACCCACTCCTACGTCCAGGACATCGCCCTGCCGGGAACTTCAGGGAAGCCCAGCCCGGGAACCTTTGCCCTGGTCACCCTCGACAACGGCCTGGACCACACCAAGCCCACCACCCTTGGCCCCAACACCCTCGTGGAGCTCGGCACGGCGCTTGAAGGCCTGCGGGAACGCGCAGCCCGCGGCGAAATCGTGGGCGTGGGCGTCACCGGCAAGCCGCACTACCTCGTGGCCGGGGCGGACCTCTCCGCCGTGAAGTCGCTCGAAAAGCGCGAACACGGACTGTGGATGGCGCAGCTGGGCCACGACGTCTACGCCACCCTTGCCAACCTGGGCGTCCCGAGCTTCGCCTTCATTAACGGCGTCGCACTGGGCGGCGGCCTGGAGATCGCGCTGCAGTCCACGTACCGCACGGTCTCCACGGGGGCCAGCGCCCTGGCCCTGCCGGAAGGTTTCCTGGGCCTGGTTCCGGGCTGGGGCGGCGTGTACATCCTCCCCCGCCTGGTGGGTCCGGAAAACGCGGTCAAGGTCATGATCGAGAACCCGCTGAGCAACAACCGGACACTGACCGGTGCACAGGCATTCGGCATGGGAATCGCGGACGCCGTCTTCGAGCCTGCCGACTTCCTGGAGCAGTCGCTGGCCTGGGCCGCGGGAGTCATCTCCGGCGACGTGGTCCCGGAGCGGCCCAACGCCGTCGACCCCGCCTCACCGGAGGCTGCCGCCCGCTGGACCGCCGCCGTGGCCGCGGGGCGGAAGTTCGTGGAGGGCAAGACCTCCAACGCCTCTCCGGCCCCCGCCAAGGTCCTGGACATTCTCGAAGCCAACCGCACCATGACCGCGGCTGAATCCGCGGTCCTGGAATGCGAAACCCTGGCCGACCTGATGCAGACCGATGAGTTCCGGTCCACCGTCTACGCGTTCCTCGATCTGGTGCAGAAGCGCGGCAAGCGGCCCGCCGGCGCTCCGGACAGAAAGCTGGCCCGGCCTGTCACCAAGGTGGGCGTGGTGGGCGCGGGCCTGATGGCCGGCCAGCTGGCACTGCTCTTCGCGCGGCAGCTGAAAGTACCGGTGGTCCTGACCGACATCGACCAGGCCCGGGTGGACAAGGGTGTGGCCTACGTCCATGGCGAGGTGGACAAACTCCTGGCGAAGAAGCGCGTCAGCCCGGACGCTGCCAACCGCACCAAGGCGCTGGTGACTGGCTCGGTGTCAAAGGAAGCCTTCGCGGACGCCGACTTCGTGATCGAGGCCGTCTTCGAGGAACTGCACATCAAGAAGCAGGTCTTCGCCGAACTGGAGGCCATCGTGTCGCCAGAGTGCATCCTGGCCACCAACACGTCATCGCTCTCGGTGACGGAGATGGCCGCGGACCTCAAGCACCCGGAGCGCCTGGTGGGCTTCCACTTCTTCAATCCGGTGGCCGTCATGCCGCTGCTGGAGATTGTCCGTGCCCCGCGGACCGACGACGCCGTGCTCGCGACCGCCTTCGAGCTGGCCAAGGCCCTGAAGAAGACCGGTGTGCTGGTCAAGGATGCGGCCGCGTTCGTGGTCAACCGCATCCTGCTGAGGCTCATGGGCGAAGTGACGGCAGCCTTCGACGAGGGCACCCCGGCGGAGGTTGCGGACGCCGCGTTGCGGCCCATGGGGCTGCCCATGACGCCGTTCACGCTGCTGGCCATGGTGGGCCTGCCCGTTGCGCAGCATGTCCAAGAGTCCCTGAACGCCGCCTTCGGCGACCGCTTCCCGGTCTCCGATAACCTCAAGAAGCTCATCGACAACAACGTCAAGGCACTCTGGGATACCGCCCCTGACGGTTCCCGGACCATCCCCCAGTCCACGCTTGAGCTGCTGTCCTTTGGCTCCAGCCCGTCCACGGCGGAGCAGGTGCTGCACCGCGTCCAGGATGCCCTGGCCGAGGAAATCGGCCTGATGCTGGACGAAGGCGTGGTCGCCGGACCCGAGGACATCGACCTGTGCATGATCCTGGGCGCGGGCTGGCCCATGTTCCTGGGCGGCATCACGCCGTACCTGGACCGGGTGGGTGCATCGGAGCGGGTCAATGGCAGGCGTTTCCTGCAGCCCGGCATCGCGTCGAGCAAGGCCCGGGACTAGGCGCAGCGGCGGTCAGGCGGGGTGCAGCCGGCCGCCGTCGAGCGCCAGGATGCGGTGCGCCGCCGCGCGTGCATAGCCCAGGTCATGGGTGACCAGCACGACGGCGGCGCCCGAGTCCGCTGCCGAGCGCACGGCAGTGTCAAGCAGGGCCAGCCCGTTCCCGTCCAGCGCAACGGTGGGTTCATCCAGCGCCAGGACGGCGGGCCGGCGGGCCAGGACGGTGGCCAGGGCCAGCAGCCGCTGGGCGGACGCGGGAAGCTCGGCCGGATGCTCCCGTGCCGCATCCGCCAGGCCAACAGCCTGGAGTGCCGCGCCGGCGCGCTCCGCAGCCTGGGCCGGCCCACACAGGCGGTCCAGGCCGAACCCGACCTCCCGCAGCACGGTCCGTTCGAACAGCTGCTCGCGGGGCTGCTGGAACAGCAGGCCCACGGAGGCTGCTGTTTTTCCCACTGGAGCTCCGGCAATGTCACTGCCGCGGACCAGGACAGTCCCTGAAGTGGGGCGCAGCAGCCCGTTGAAGTGCCGCAGCAGGGTGGACTTGCCGGCACCGTTTGGCCCGGTGACAGCCACGATTTCCCCCGGGTGGACTGCCAGGTGGACGTCGGCCAGCACCATCGCCCGGCAGCCAGGTTCCCGCCTCCGGCGCCTGAATCGGGATACTGGAGCGTCCGGGTAGCCAAAGGACACGTCCCGCAACTCCAGCGCTGCAGGCTTCGCTGGCGGCACCTGCCCCGGGCGGCTGGACGTTGCGGCGGTGGATGGCCCTGTGGCCTGGATGCCGCCGGGCCACCGGATGGCTGGCGGCAGCAGCCCGGAGCCAGGGCGCATCGCCGCGGGAGGCCCGCCGCCGGCGAGCCTGCCATCCGCGAGGACCAGCCACGTGTCGGCTTCCAGCAGCAGCGCGTCAACAGCCTGGCTGAGGATGACGACGGCGGTCCCACCCCTGATCAGCTCACGGACCACGGACGCCAGCTCGTTGGTCCCTGCCGCGTCCAGGGAGGCGAAGGGCTCGTCCATGACCAGCACCGGGGGCCCGGGGATGATCGCGCAGCCGATGGCCAGCCGCCGCAGCTGGCCGCCGGACAGCCTCGCGGGGTCCTGGCCCAGCAGGCTGCCAAGTCCGAGCAGGCGGGCGGTCCGCTCCACGGCGGCTTCCATCCCGGCACGGTCCATGCCGGTGTTTTCCAAACCAAACGCGAGCTCCTCGGCCACCGTGGCCCGGACTGTGGAGAGGACGGCGGCAGGGTCCTGCGGCACGAACCCCACGTGCCGGCCCCACTGGGCCGGATCAATCCGCGGGTCCCCCGGTCCGCCGTCGAACTCAAGCCGCGTACCGGCCAATTCGAGGAAGCCTGCCAGCGTGCCGTGCCCACCCGGTGGCAGCCAGCCGGACAGCAGCCGGCCCAGGGTTGACTTGCCGCTTCCGGATGCGCCGAGGATGGCCGTGAACGAGCCGGGTGGACACGAAACAGTGATATCCCGCAGGACAGGGGCGGGCGCCTCGTGGAAGGTGAAGTCCCTGATGCCGGCAGCCAGGACGGGAGCGGACGCACTGCCGGCTTTGCCGTCACTGTTGGGTACGCCGGAGCCGCCCGTGACCATGTGTTCAGCCACCGGTACCTGCCAGGACCACACGGACAACCACGGAGGCCAGTGCCAGGAGCACCAGGACGGACCGTGCCGCCCGCTGCAGCGTGGAATCCGGCACCATCCGGTAACTGGTCCGCGGCCCGGCGTTGCCCAGCCCACGGGCCTCCAGGGCAGCAGCCCGGGTACCCGCATCCTCAATCAGGGAGAGGACCAGCGGAATGGCCTGCAGCCGGAACGCCGCCGCCCTGGAGACCAAACTCCGGGAGATGACCAAGCCCCGCGATTCCTGGGCCTGCCGGATACTGCGTGCCCGCCCGGCGATGGCCGGAAGCAGGGTCAGCGTGGATGCCAGCACGAAAGCGAACCGGCCCTGTACGCCCCGGGCGGACAACGCCGCCACCAGGTCCGGGACCCTGACACTGAAGGAAAACACCAGCAGGGCCATGACGACGGCGGCCAGTTGCAGGGTGCGTTGCCCGGCAAAGTCCAAGCCCTCTGCCGTGATGCGTGCAGGCCCCCACGCTGCCAGCACTGTCCTGCCTTCCGGGAAGAACAGCCCGTGCAGGACCAGCAGGGAAACGCCGAGCGGAACCATGACCGCCGCCGCCGCCGGCAGCACGCGGTGCGCCGTCCCTGCAGCCAGTGACAGGACAATGCACGCGGCAACCACGGTGAGGGACCACGGCCAGCTTGCCGCCGCCGTCGTCATGACTGCCGTGCTGCCTGCGACGGCGAAGGAGGTCAGCGGGTTGAGCCGCTCCCGCTCCGCCGTTGCCGGTGCTGCCGTGTTGCCTGCCGGGGGTGCCGTCACGGTGCCCGGGTCAGCCGTTCAGTGATGAATCGTTGGCCGGCCCGGACCCATTCCCGTGGGCGGGTGCCGGCGCTGAAGCGTCCACCCGGGTTCCCTCCGGCGTCGAAGCAGGCTTGGCGCCGGCGAGCACCCGGTGGCGCCGGATGAAGGGGAACTGCTGGCGCGCCCGGCGGGGCAGCGCGTAGACCAGGATGGCAACGATGGTGAACACGATGGCCTTGTCCATGGGGTCGGACAGCAGTGCCTGCTTGGTGATGGCCGCCAGGAGGGTGTCCCCCATGGCCCGGAAGGCGCTGACGATGGCGCCGGTGGCCACGCCCGACGTTCCGCCGAAGACGAAGGCTGCCACGGGGGCGGACACCACACCGGCAATGATGCCGGTGATGAAACCCGCCACTGGTGCCAGGTAGAACCGGCGGAAGAGGCCGTAGCGTGCCGCGAGGCCGGCCAGGCAGCCGATGAGCGCGGCGCCAGCGGCGAACGGCAGTACCGTGGGGTTGAAGAAGGACCAGACGATGCTGCTGAGGGCGCCGGTGGCGGCACCGGCGGCCGGCCCGGCCAGGACGGCGATCAGCACGGTGCCGATGGCGTCGAGGTAGAAGGGAACAAGGGTGCTGCCGACGAATTGTCCCAGCACGATGTTCAGGACCAGTGCGACCGGGATCAGCACCAGGGTGGACGCCGGGAGGGTGGGCAGCACGGCAATGATCAGCAGGACCGCCCCTGCCAGGAACCCGGTGAGGGCGATCAGGGCCGACGCGCTTCCCGGGCCGCCGGTGATGTCTGCCGGCTGGTTGAGGACCAGGTAGACGTAGGTGGCCGCGATGGCCAGGGCGCCAAGGATCTCCAGCAGCCTGCGGCGTGCCGCGGGGCGTTCCTGGGACGGGAGCGTCAAAGAGGGCGATGACATGGGGAATGTTCCTTTGGGTGCAGGCGGTGGGCCCGGCAGTACCGGGCCGGAGTGGGGCTGCCTATGTCACCTCGGCAGAATCCGGCGGCAACTGCGCCGGGCCGGTCCGGAGCCTATTCTACCGGCGATTGCCCACGGAGGGGCGTTCCTCAGCCCACGCGGCGGGCCAGGCTTCCGACGGCGGACACGAGTTCGCGGAACGCCTGCTCCGGGTTGTTGCCGGACACGACCCGCGCGTTCGGGGGTGCTCCCCACAGTCCGCGGAAGTCGGCCACGGTTGTTCCCATCAGGAGCGGGGAGTCTGTTTCGACGTCTACGGTGGCTGGGCGGGCGGTGTACTCGAGCGTGCCCGCGGCCACCCCGGCCGCAAAGAAATCGTGGACGTGGGCCAGGTAGCCCTGGTCGTAGTGCCGGTGGAACTCGAAATAGAAACGCAAGGCATCGGACAGGTGCCTGACCAGGGTGTTGCCGGAGGTGCTGCGGAGCCCCTCCGGGTCCCCCGGGAGGACCAGTTCCGGAGCCGCGGCGCCTGCCGCCCGTGCCAGCGCCTCAACGTGGGCCGGGTGCAGTTCCATCCGCTCGGTGGTGTCCAGGGAGCAGACGATGGGTAGTTTCTCCGGCTGCCGTCCCCGGTACGCGGCGTAGACCTCCTTGGCCGCATGGGGGTCCACATGGGTGTTCCACTCGGCGGTGGGGGTGGTGTTGCCCTGGTGGTAGAAGCTCCCGCCCATGATCACCACCTTGGCAAGGAGGTCGGGGAGCTCCGGTTCCCGCCGCAGTGCCAGGGCGAAGTTGGTCAGCGGCGCCGTGATCAGGGCGGTGAGCTCACCCGGCCTGGCGCGGGCGTGTTCGATCCACAGGTCAACGGCGTTCCGCGCCGAGACCTGTCCGGCGGGCCCGGGCAGCACCGCGTAGCCGATCCCCTGCGGCCCATGGGTTTCGGGTGTGGTGGTGAGCGGAATGGACAGCGGCCCGCGCGCCCCGATGGCCACCTCGACGCCCGGCCTGCCGCACAGCTCCAGCAGTGCCAGGGTATTCCGGGCCACCTGGTCGGCATCGACGTTGCCGGGGGTGGCCGTGACCGCCACGAACTCCGTGTCCGGGAGCGCGGCAAGGTAGGCAAGGGCAAGGGCGTCGTCGATGCCGGTATCGACATCAAGGAGGTAGGCGGGCATCGTGGCCTAGAACAGCGCGACCTTGGGCACGGCGGGGAAGATGTCGTCGAGGGTGGCGATGTCCTCCGGGGTGGGGGTCCAGTTCGCGGCTTCGGCGTTTTGCCGGACCTGCTCCGGCCGGGTGGCGCCGGCGATGACGCTGGCCACCGAGGGCTGGGCGGCGAGCCAGGAGAAGGCCACCTCGATCTCCGTGAGGCCTCGTTCTTTCGCGAAGGCGCTGTACCTGCCCAGTTGGTCCCAGTCGGCGTCGTCCACCATGTTGGTGCGGGTGTGGCTGAGCCGCGACCCTTCGGGGGCGTAGCCCGGGGAGTACTTGCCGGTGAGCAAGCCGTTGGCCAGCGGGAAGTAGGGCAGGACGCCCAGGCCGAACTCCTCCGCGGCCGGGGTCACTTCCAGTTCGGCCCGGCGGTCCAGCAGGTTGTAGTGGTTCTGCGAGGAAATAAACCGGGAAGTCCCCAGTTCGCGGGCCACGTATTCAGCCTGGGCGATCTGCCACCCGGAGCGGTTGGAGTGGCCGATGTAGCGGACCTTGCCACCGCGGACCAGGGTGTCCAGCGCCGCCAGGGTCTCGTCGATGGGGGTCAGTGGGTCCGGGGTGTGGAACTGGTAAAGGTCGATCCAGTCCGTGTCCAGGCGCCGCAGCGACGCTTCGGCTGCCTGGATAATGTACCGCCGGGAGCCGCGGGCACCGAAGTCGGGGCCGTTGGCGCCCCGGGTGTCCATTCCGAACTTGGTGGCGACGACGACGTCCCCGCGCCGGCGGCCGAGCGCCTTGCCGAGCATGGTTTCGCTGAGCCCGGGTTCCTTGCCGTAGTTGTCTGCGACGTCGAACAGGGTAATGCCGGCGTCGATCGCGGCGTTCACGACGGCGTCCGTTGCGCCCTGCGACTCGGTGGCGGTGTTGGCGCGGCCCAGGTTGTTGCAGCCCAGGCCTACGGTGGAGACCGTCAGCCCTGATTTTCCAACACGGCGGTAACTGGTCACGAACGTCTCCTAGAGGCTGAAGCTGCTGGCGGGCTTGGCGGAATGCTTGAGCTTGTAATGGTCCGGCTGGCTGTACGGGGCAGCCCCGATGCTGAGCTTGGTGAAGTCGAGGTCCTCGTTGCGGGCGCAGACCTTGATGGCGCTGACGGCCTTGTTCACATCCGGGCACAGGCAGAAGATGCTGAGCTTGTAGTCGGTGAATTCGGAGCGTTCCACCGTTCCCAGGCCGCGCCAGGCCAGGTGGCTGACGAGGGCGTCCTTGGCCTTCTGTTCAAGGCGGCGGTCACGGTCGGTGCCGTCCTTGGTCTTGAGGGCGAACTGGGCCACCACCCAGGACTGCTCCTCGTTGGGGACCTCAGCGTAGCCGTCCTCGGCGCACTGGGCTGCGAAGGCGTCCAGGAGGCCGTCGGCAGCGGCGGCGTCGGGGACATCGGTTTCCTCGGTCTTGCTCTGGTGCCCCACGGCACCGAAGTTCATGACGAACTGGGAGTATTCCTCGTCAAACCAGGCCTCCCTGAAGTGCAGGGCGCCGTCGTCGTCGCGCTTGTAGACCCTGACAATGCCGCTCATATGGTGCGTCCTTTGGTAAACCATTCGACGTCGGTGCCGTCGAATGGCGCGTGCTGTGCCTTCACGGCATGGTAGAGCCCGTCCGCGGCAGCCTGGATATCCTCGATCAGCCGCTGGGGGTAGTGCATGGAGACGCTGTGCGCCGCAAACTCGTCCTGGTCGTCGATGAAGACGCCGCGGGCCTCGGTCCGGATGACGTCCAGATCCATGTCGATCACATGGAACTCGGTCACGGCAGGCCGGATGTGTGTCCACTCATGGCCTACCGCGAGGTCGATGTAGACCCGCACTCCACCGGGGTGCGCGGAGTCGTAGAACGTGGCCACCCAGTCCCCCTGCCGTGGCACCAGCAGGACAGCGTCCGAGCGCGTATAGAACGCAGCGCCTGGGCGGGAGCAGAATTCGTTGGTTCCCTGGAAGATCCACCATCCGTGCCGGTCCTCGCCGAGGTACCGCCCGGGGACCACCCAGTGGGCTTTGCCGTTCCATTTCCGGTTCCTGGAGACCACCAGCTGGCCCGGCTCCAGACCATTCGGAACCCGCGTGGTGGTGGTGTGCAGGACTGGTCCGGACTCCCCCGCCGGCCCGGGATACTTCAGCTCGTCTTCGTCCCTCACAGGATCGGAAGGCTGCCGGTGGTGGGGTGCTGCTGCCCGGGGAGGGGCCGCGCGAAGGGGACCTTGGTTCCCAGGACCTGCGCGACGACGTCGTGCGTGATCTGCTGGGCGGTCAGCCCAACCCGCTCCAGCACTTGGTTGCGGGTGCCATGGTCCAGGAACTCCACGGGCAGGCCTACCTCGTTCAGTGCCGTATCCACGCCGGCAGCGCGCATCTCCTGCCGGATGCGGGAGCCGACGCCGCCCGCGCGGACGCCGTCTTCGATGCAGATGACCAGGCGGTGGTGCGAGGCCAACGCGATGATCGAACGGCGGACGGGGAGGACCCAGCGGGGGTCCACCACGGTGGTGCTGATGCCCTGCGCGCCGAGCCGGTTGGAGACGTCGAGGGCCAGTTCGGCCATGGCGCCCACGCTGACGATCAGTACGTCGTTCTCGGTGGAACCTGACGGCCGGCGGGCCAGGATGTCCACGCCGTCGCTGAGCCGTTCCACTGCCTCGACGGCCGGGCCGACGGATCCCTTGGAGAAGCGGACAACGCTGGGCGCGTCGTTTATGGCCACAGCTTCACGCAGTTCCTCCCGGAGCCGGGTGGCGTCGCGGGGCGCGGCGAGGTGCAGCCCGGGGACGATCTGGACCATGGCCATGTCCCACATGCCATGGTGGCTGGCGCCATCCGGGCCGGTAACGCCGGCGCGGTCGAGGACGATGGTGACGCCTGCCTTGTGGAGGGCCACGTCCATGAGCAGCTGGTCGAAGGCCCGGTTCAGGAACGTGGCGTAGACGGCCACCACCGGGTGCAGGCCGCCGAAGGCCATGCCTGCGGCGGCGGTCAGCGCGTGCTGTTCCGCGATGCCGACGTCGATGACGCGCTTGGGGTGCTTGGCGGCGAACTTGTGCAGGCCCACGGGAATCAGCATGGCTCCGGTGATGCCCACGATGTCGTCGCGTTCGTCGGCGATGGCTGAGATCTCGTCGGCAAACACCGAGGTCCAGGACTGGGCGCCGCCGGTACCGGTGGGCTCGCCGGTTTCGGGGTCGATGATCCCCACAGCATGGAATTGGTCCGCTTCGTGGGCACGCGCGGGCGCGTAGCCGTGGCCCTTCTCCGTCATGGCATGGACGATCACGGGACCGCCGTAGTTCCTGGCGGTGGACAGTGCGTGCTCCATGGCCTGGAGGTTGTGGCCGTCCACCGGGCCGATGTATTTCATGCCGAGGTCCTCGAACATGCCCTGCGGCGCCCACCAGTCCTTGATGCCCTTTTTCATGGCGTGCAGGCTCTTGTAGGTGAACTGCCCCACGGGGCCGCCGTCCTGCAGCTTCTTTTTCCACCAGTCGAGCGCGCCTTCGTAGGCCGGGGCGGCGCGGAAGGAGTCGATGGTGGGGCGCAAGGACGCCAGGTAGTCGGCGAACCCGCCGACGGTGGGGGCGTAGGAGCGGCCGTTGTCGTTGACGACGATGACCACGCGGCGCTTCTTGTCCGCCGCGATGTTGTTGATGGCTTCCCAGGCCATCCCGCCGGTGAGGGCGCCGTCGCCGATGATGGCGACGACGTGCCGGTCACCTTCCCCCGTGAGCTGGCGGGCGCGGGAGATACCGTCCGCCCAGGACAGGGATGACGACGCATGGGAGCTTTCCACGATGTCGTGTTCCGATTCCGCCCTGTCCGGGTAGCCGGAGAGGCCGCCTTCCTGGCGGAGCGTGCTGAAGTCCTGGCGTCCGGTCAGCAGCTTGTGGACGTAGGACTGGTGCCCCGTGTCAAAGACGATGCTGTCGCGGGGAGATTCGAAGGTGCGGTGCACGGCAAGGGTCAGTTCCACGACGCCGAGGTTGGGCCCGAGGTGGCCGCCCGTCTGGGAGACGTTCGTGATCAGGAAATCCCTGATCTCCGAGGCCAGCTGTTCCAGCTGTTCCTCGGTCAACTCGTTCAGGTCCTGCGGATTCCGGATGGTGTCCAAGATTCCCAATGACCCCTCCTTCGGGTGGTAGACGTGCCGTTTAACTCTAACGCCTTGGCTTGAATGCAAAGCCGAAGCCCCGGCTGGTCGGTGACCGGCCGGGGCTTCGGGGTGGATCGTTGCTGCTGTTGGAACCCGCTAGTTCGCGGAGATCTGGCGCAGCACGTACTGCAGGATGCCGCCGTTGCGGTAGTAGTCCGCTTCACCCGGGGTATCGATGCGCAGCACGGCATCGAACGACTTGGAGGAGCCGTCCTCTGCGGTGGCGGTGACCTTCAGGGTCTTGGGCGTGGTGCCCTCATTGAGGGCGGTGACGCCCTCAACCGAGAAGGTTTCCGTGCCGGTCAGGCCCAGGCTGGCAGCGTTCTCACCGGCCGGGTACTGCAACGGCAGGACACCCATGCCGATGAGGTTGGAGCGGTGGATGCGCTCGTAGCTCTCGGCGATGACGGCCTTGACGCCCAGCAGGGCGGTGCCCTTGGCTGCCCAGTCACGCGATGATCCGGAACCGTATTCCTTGCCGGCCAGGACCACCAGCGGGGTGCCGGCTGCCTGGTAGTTCTGCGCGGCGTCGTAGACGTATGCCTGCGGGCCGTCGGCCTGGGTGAAGTCGCGGGTGAAGCCACCCTCAACGCCGTCCAGGAGCTGGTTCTTGATGCGGATGTTCGCGAACGTGCCGCGGATCATCACTTCGTGGTTGCCACGGCGGGAGCCGTAGGAGTTGAAGTCCTTGCGCTCCACGCCGTTGGCCAGCAGGTACTGGCCGGCGGGGGTGTCGGACTTGAAGGAACCGGCCGGGGAGATGTGGTCGGTGGTGACGGAATCGCCGAGCTTCAGGAGCACGCGGGCACCCGAGATGTCCTTGACGGGTTCGGGCTGGGCCTTCATGCCGTCGAAGTACGGGGGCTTCCGGACGTAGGTGGACTTCTCATCCCAGGCGAAAGTGTCGCCGGCCGGGGTGTCGAGGGCCTTCCAGCGGTCGTCGCCGTCGAAGACGCCCTCGTAGCCGCGGGCAAACATGCCCTTGTCGATCGAGGAGTCGATGACCTGCTGGACCTCGACCGGGTTGGGCCAGATGTCCTTCAGGAAGACGTCGTTGCCGGCTTCGTCCTGGCCCAGTGCGTCGTTCTCGAAGTCGAAGTCCATGGTTCCGGCCAGGGCGTACGCGATGACCAGCGGCGGGGAGGCCAGGTAGTTCATCTTGACGTCCGGGTTGATCCGGCCTTCGAAGTTGCGGTTGCCGGAGAGGACTGCGGTGACGGAGAGGTCGTTGGCCTGGATGGCCTCCGAGATTTCGGCGTCGAGGGGGCCGGAGTTGCCGATGCAGGTGGCGCAGCCGTAGCCCACGATGTAAAAGCCGAGCTTCTCCAGGTAGGGGGTCAGGCCCGACTTGTTGTAGTAGTCGGTGACAACCTTGGAACCGGGGGCAACGGAGGTCTTGACCCACGGCTTGGCGGCGAGGCCCTTTTCGACGGCGTTGCGGGCCAGCAGTGCTGCCGCCAGCATCACGGACGGGTTGGACGTGTTGGTGCAGGAGGTGATCGAGGCGATCGACACCGCACCGTGGTCCAGCTCGAATTCGCGGCCGTCAGCGGTCTTGACAGCCACCTTCTTCGTCGGGCGGCCGTTGGACTTCGGTCCGTGGGCGTGCGGGGCTTCCTCGGTGAGGTGGGTTGCCGTGGCGGTGAACGAGGGTGAGTCGGACGCCGGGAAGCTCTCGTCGATCGCTTCGTCCAGGCTGCCGTCGGCGAGGTCCACCTTGACGTAGTTGCGGAGGTCCTCGCGGAACTGCGCCTTGGATTCGGTGAGGATGATGCGGTCCTGCGGGCGCTTCGGGCCGGAGATCGACGGAACGACGGTCGACAGGTCCAGCTCGAGGTACTCGGAGAACTTGATGTCGCGGGAGGGGTCGTGCCAGAGGCCCTGTTCCTTCGCGTAGGCCTCGACCAGGGCGACGTTCTCGTCGGACCGGCCAGTGAGGCGCAGGTAGTCCAGGGTGACGTCGTCGATGGGGAACATGGCGGCGGTGGAACCGAACTCGGGGCTCATGTTGCCGATGGTGGCGCGGTTGGCCAGCGGCACTGCTGCGACGCCTTCGCCGTAGAACTCGACGAACTTGCCCACCACGCCGTGCTGGCGCAGCATTTCGGTGATGGTCAGCACCACGTCGGTTGCGGTGGCGCCGGCGGGGATGCTGCCGCTGAGCTTGAAGCCCACGACGCGCGGGATGAGCATGGAGACGGGCTGGCCGAGCATCGCTGCCTCGGCTTCGATGCCGCCGACGCCCCAGCCCAGCACGCCCAGGCCGTTGACCATGGTGGTGTGCGAGTCGGTGCCAACGCAGGTGTCGGGGTAGGCGCGCAGCGCACCGTCCACTTCGCGGGTCATGACCGTGCGGGCCAGGTACTCGATGTTGACCTGGTGCACAATGCCGGTTCCCGGGGGAACAACCTTGAAGTCGTCAAACGCGGTCTGGCCCCAGCGCAGGAACTGGTAACGCTCACCGTTGCGCTGGTATTCGATCTCCATGTTGCGCTCCAGTGCGCCGGAGTTGCCGAAGGCGTCGATCTGGACGGAGTGGTCGATGACCATCTCGGCGGGGGCCAGGGGGTTGACCCGCTTGGGATCGCCGCCCAGGTCCTTGACTGCCTCACGCATGGTGGCAAGGTCGACCACGCAGGGAACGCCGGTGAAGTCCTGCATGATCACGCGCGCCGGCGTGAACTGGATTTCTGTATCGGGCTCCGCATTCGGATCCCAGCCTGCCAAAGCGCGGACGTGATCGGCAGTGATGTTCGCGCCGTCCTCGGTCCTCAGCAGGTTTTCAAGCAATACCTTGAGGCTGAACGGAAGGTTTTCTGCACCTTCAACGGAGTTCAACCGGAAAATTTCGTATTCGGTTCCGGCTACATTAAGTTTGCCTTTTGAACCGAAGCTGTCCACAGTGCTCATCGCAGGACTCCTCTCGCAACAGTTTCATCTTTGTCGCGCGGTTGACCGCCTGCTAGTTAGGAAGCCCTAAGTAGCTCCAGGGCCCGAAAATTTGCACACGGCCGGCCGAGAATTCGGGCGCGACGTGGGACTACTACGGCCATCGTAGTCGATAACCGCAGCGGCATCACGGAGCCGGAGCCAGCAATGCGACCGTCTCGAGGTGGTGGGTGTGGGGGTACAGGTCGAAGGCCCGGAGCCCGGCGAGTACCCACCCGGAGCGGCGGAAGTAACCGAGGTCACGTGCGAACGACGCCGGATCGCAGGACACGTAGGCGATGGCCCGGGGCTGGGCGGCCATGAGTTGCCCGACGACGGCTTTCCCGGAACCGGCGCGCGGCGGGTCAAGGACCAGCGCGTCGAAATTCCGCGGTTTCTGGCGAAGGACCCGTTCCACGCGCCCTTGGACCACTTCCACCTGGGGCGCAGAATGCAGGTTCTTCCGGGCGTCGCGGCTGGTGCCCGGGGCCCCTTCGACCGAGAGGACGGATCCCGTCCCGCCTACGGCGTCCGCCAGTACGGCGGTAAAGAGTCCCGCGCCGGCGTAGAGATCAGCCACCACCGCACCGGGGTTGAGGTAGTCCCCCTGATGCAGGAATTCTGTGACAGCCCCCACAAGGGTCCCGGGCGCGTCGCGGTGGATCTGCCAGAAACCCTCGCCGGTCACCCGGTAGTCATGGCCGGCGGCGGATTCCTGCACCCAGGTGCGCCCCCGGAGCTGCGCGACCGTGCCGGCCAGCGGATCGAAGGCGGCCACCGATGCCTCGGCCGGCAGCGCGGCGGCGATGGCCCGCAGCCGCTTGTCCTTGGTACCGGGCGAAGGGGCCAGGAGTACCAGGGGGCGGGACCCGTTGGCCGGAGCGGCCACCTCCACCCGGTCGATGCCCTGCAGGTCCAGGTCCCAGAGGCGCAGGGCGTTGATGGCTTCGCTGGCAAGCGGCATCTCCCGCACCGGAACAATGTAGTCGGAACGGTGCGCGTGCATGCCCAGCCTGCCGCCGGGGGTGACCGAGAAACTGGCCCGCGTGCGCCATCCAAGGCCGGTGCCGCCGTCGTCCGCTTCCCCGACGGGTTCCACGGCACCGTTCCACACCGAGGGCACCTGCTCAAAGCCGGCAAGGCGGGTGAGCTGCTCGGCGAGGACGTCCGCCTTCAGGCTGCGCTGTTTGGCCAGGGTCATGTGCCCGAATTCGGCACCGCCCACCGGCGGGTGGCCGTGGCCCCAGGCACGCAGGGAATCTGCCACGTGCCAGAAGTGCTCCACCCGGTCGGGGGATGGATCGAGCACCTCGATGACGTCCGCGCGCCAGAATTTGGCATCGTCGCCCGCATCGGTCAGCCGGACCCGGACCTTCTCGCCCGGAACGGCGTGCCGGACAAAGACCACGCGGCCCTCATGGCGCGCCACGCAGTGCCCGCCGTGGGCCACCGGTCCGACGTCGAGCACGGCCTCCTGGCCGGTGTGGCCGGCCTGGTCCCCTTCCGCCGGAGCAGCTGCCGGCCGGATGGCGCGGGAAGTTCTGGTGCTCACTGGACGTCCTGGAGGTTCTTGGCTTCTTCGGAGGATTTGAGCTGCCAGGGAACGCTGGCCACCATGACGCCCGGTTCGAAGTGCAGCCGGGTCTTGATGCGGAGGGCTGTCTGGTTGTGCACCAGCTGCTCCCACCACTTACCCACCACGTACTCGGGGATGTACACCACCACCAGGTCCCGCGGGGAGTCCAGGCGCATTTGCTTGACGTAGTCCATGATCGGTGTGACGGTCTCGCGGTACGGGCTGGCGAGGACGGTCAGCGGCACCGGGATCTCAAGCTTTTCCCAGTCGGCGATGGTGTGCGCCGTCTCGTCCGGGTCGATGTCCACGGTGATGGCGTCCAGCCGGGAGGGGCGGGACGCGCGGGCGTATGCCAGGGCGCGCAGGACGGGCTTCCGGACGTGCGAGACCAGCAGGACGGCGTGCACCCTGGTGGGCAGGGCGCGCGGTGAGGAGTCCTCGTCCACCGCGAGTTCCTTGGCGACATTGTCGTAGTGGGCCCGGATGCTCCACATGATCAGGAAGAGGATGAACATGGCCAGCAGCGCGATCCAGGCGCCCTGCTGGAATTTGGTGATCAGGACGATGACCAGCACCAGTCCGGTCATGCCGAAACCGATGCTGTTGATGGTCCGCGACTTGATCATCTTGCGCCGGACGGCCTTGTCCTTGGCCAGCTTCAGTTCGCGGCCCCAGTGCCGGATCATCCCGAGCTGGCTGAGGGTGAAGGAGATGAAGACGCCCACGATGTAGAGCTGGATCAGCTTGGTGACGTCGGCATCGAAGGAGATGATCAGGATCAGCGCGCCTGCCGCGAGGGCCAGTACGCCGTTGCTGAACGCGAGCCTGTCGCCGCGGGTGCGGAGCTGGCGGGGCAGGTAGCCGTCCTGGGCAAGGATGGAGCCCAGGACCGGGAAGCCGTTGAAGGCAGTGTTGGAAGCGAACACCAGGATGACGCCGGTGGCGGCCACCACGATGTAGAAGGGAATGCTGCCGGCGCCGAAGATCGTTTGCGCAATCTGGCTGATGGCCGGGTTCTGGATGTAGCCCTCGGGCAGCGGGTTCCCATTGAGCAGGAATTCCTTGGCCGGGTCCAGGACGATGTGGACCTTGGTGGCGTTGGCCAGGTAGATGATCCCGGCCAGCATGGCGGCGCCGATCATGCCCAGCAGCAGCAGGGTGGTGGCGGCGTTCCTGCTCTTGGGATGCCGGAAGTTGGGGACGCCGTTGCTGATGGCTTCGACGCCGGTGAGCGCCGCGGCGCCGGAGGAGAAGGCCCGCAGCAGCAGGAACGCACCGGCCAGGCCCACCAGGCCCTGGTCGAAGCCCTCGGCCGGGACGATGGTGAACGCGGCCGACGGCGCCTGCCCCAACTGCCCGGTGGCGGCCTGGAACATCCCCACGGCCGTCATGCCCAGGATCGAGGCCATGAAGATGTACGTGGGGACCGCGAAGACGCTGCCCGCTTCCTTGATGCCGCGAAGGTTCACCAAGGCAAGGATCACGACGCCGATGGTGGCAATGATTGCCTGCTGGCCGTGCAGGGACGGGACAGCCGTGGTGAGGTAGGCCGCAGCCGAGGACATGGACACGGCAACCGTCAGGACGTAGTCCACCAGGAGGGCCGAGGCCACGGTCAGGCCGGCGTATTTTCCCATGTTCACATTGGCGATCTCGTAGTCGCCGCCGCCGGACGGGTAGGCGTGCACGTTCTGCCGGTAGGAGGCCACCACGGTCAGCAGCACCACCATGACGGCCAGGCCAACCCAGGGCGAGATGGCCACGGCGCTGACGCCGGCCAAAGCCAGGGTGAGCAGGATCTCGTCCGGTGCGTAGGCCACCGACGACAGGGCGTCGGAGGCGAAAATCGGGAGGGCGATCTTCTTGGGGAGCAGGGTATGGGCCAGGCGGTCATTCCGGAAGGGCCTGCCCACCAGGACGCGTTTGACGGCGTTCAGTATTGTCAACACCCCACAAAGCTAGTCTGATTCGCGGTCGATGTCATGACGGGCGCCTGCCAGGCCTAACAGGTGCCATGCCGGTAGAGTTCTAGCTGCACGATCCTGACACAGATACAGAGGAGATACGGTGGCGCATTTCGTGATCATGGGATGTGGCCGGGTGGGGGCAACGCTGGCGCACACGCTGGAGGATGCCGGCCATTCCGTGGCCATCATCGACCAGGATGACCGCGCGTTCCGCCGGCTCCGCCAGGGCTTCACCGGCCGGAAGGTCACCGGTGTGGGCTTTGACCGGGAGACCCTTAAGCAGGCTGGCGTGGGCGAGGCCTACGCCTTCGCTGCCGTCTCCAGCGGTGATAACTCAAACATCCTGGCCACCCGGGTGGCCCGCGAAACCTTCCACGTCCCGCACGTCGTCGCCCGGATCTACGATCCGGGACGTGCCGAGATCTACCAGCGCCTGGGCATCCCCACGGTGGCCGCCGTCCGCTGGAGCGCGGACCAGGTGCTGCGCCGCATCCTTCCCGAACAGCACCTCGCCGGTGATTTCCGTGAACCTTCCGGGCGGCTGGTCCTGGCTGAACTGGACCTCGATGCCGGCTGGATTGGACACCGGATCAGCAGCATCGAAAAGGCTGCCGACGTCCGGGTGGCCTATGTGACCCGCTTCGGCGAGGGCCTGCTCCCTGACGCTGGAACGGCGTACCAGGACGGGGACACCGTGCACGCCATGCTGCAGGTGGACCGCAGCGCCCAGATCGCCCAGATCCTCGCCAAAGCCCCTGCCAAGGAGTACCAGTGAAAGTCGTTATCGTCGGCGCCGGCAGCGTCGGATCATCCATTGCCCGGGAACTGCTGGCGCACAAGCACGAGATCCTGCTGATCGACCTCAAGCCCGAGGTGATTGGCCGGAGCGGGCTCAGGGGCGCCCACTGGCTGGTGGGCGACGCCTGCGAACTCTCCACCCTGCAGGGCGCCAAGGTGGAGGACGCCGACGTCGTGGTCTCCGCAACAGGCGACGACAAGGTCAACCTTGTGGTGTCCCTGCTCGCAAAGACAGAGTTTGGGGTGGGCCGCACCGTGGGCCGGGTCAACAACCCGAAGAACGACTGGATGTTCAACGATTCCTGGGGCGTCGACGTGGCCGTCAACACGCCCCAGCTGATGACCGCCCTGGTGGAGGAGGCGGTGGAGATCGGCGACCTGGTCCGCCTGCTGACGCTGCAGACCGGGGTGGCTTCACTGGTGGAATTCACCGTGCCCCATGATTCCCACGTGATCGGCATGACGGTGGGAGACATCCACTGGCCCGAGGACGCCACCCTGGTGGCGATCCTGCGCGACCAGGCACCCATCACGCCCAGCCGGGACGACGTTATCGACGGCGGGGATGAGCTCTTCTTCGTGACCACCATCGCGGCCGAGGACAGGCTGCGTGAGCTCCTCTCCTCCGCCCCGGGCAGCATTGACACCGGGGAGCGGGCCGCGGGCGACGCCGAGCCGGCCGCCGCGGCCGGCCACGGCCACGCGCAGGACGACGACGGCTTCGACGGTTAGTCTGCCGGCGCGGTTTTGGGTTCCGGCCGGGTTACCAGCCAGGCCACCCAGATGCCCAGGATGTACAACGGTGCGCCCATGATGAGGCGGGTGGTGGCCAGTGCGGCCAGCCCGTCCGTGCCCATGAGGTAGAGCGGCACCTGGACGATGAGCCGGAGGGCCAGGACCGCCACGATGATCCACGTGCCCAGGCGGTAGGCCTTGACCCGGGCCGGTTCCTTGCGCCACTCCACGCCCTCGTTGCGGATGAAGCCGAAGAGGAGGCCGGCCACGGGCCACTTGACCGCAATGGAGAGAACCATCGCCAGGATGTACGCGCCGTTCGTGAAGAAACCGGGAAGGTAGAAATCCTCTGCCTTGCCGGTGGTGTTGGCCAGCCACGCGGAAATACCGACGCCGGCCACGCCGGCCAGCGCCTGGGTCAGCGGACGCCGCTGCACCAGCCGGACAACGGTGAAGATGGCGGCCGAAGCCAGGGCGGCCACCAGGGACAGGCTGAGTTCGCGTGTGACGGTGAAGGCGACCAGGAAGACCAGGCCGGGAACGATGCTCTCGGCAATGCCCTGCACTCCCCCGGCGCTCCGGAGGACGTCCACCTGTCCGTCATGGGTGCGGTGAAGTCCGGCTTTGGCCGCATACTCGGCGGCCAGTCCTGCAACCGGAGAGGGGCCGGCACCCTGCGGCCTGCCCTGCTGCCCGGTCCCGCCGGGGTTCTCGGGGCCGGTTGGCTGTTCGGGCTGGTGCTCGGTCATTCGTTCTCCTGGCGGGACAGAATCTCGTAGCGGGGGTTGAAGATGGTGGGCATGTCCTTGCCGCGGGCCAGCATCCCCTCAACCCGGATTTCCGCACCGGCTTCGATGCCCGGAACCCGGCGGCGGCCCAGCCAGACAACACGGAGCCTCGGGGGCCTGCCCGGCCCTGGTCCGGCGGGACGGACAGCGTCGTCCTCCGTAACGATGGCGCTGAATTCGGCCGTCCGGTCTGCCGGGACGAATGTCACGGATTCGATGTGCCCCTGGCACAGGACCCTGCCCCGGTCCGGCAACTGGCCCAGCGGGGTGATTCCGCGTCCCGCCTGCGCGCTGCCGTTCTCCGGGGACTTAGCCGATCTGGGTGATTTCGGGACCACGTTCGGGCTCCTCCAAAGTGGTCGCGGCGGGCGGAGGAGTGGTTGAGGCATCCTTGGGCAGTCGCAGCTGCAAGAGGTCGCGCGGCGGCATGGGGCTGTCTCCGCGGACCACCACGACCTGCCGGAATAGGGCCTCGAGGGGCTCGGCGGCCGGGCGTTCCAGCGCCGCGGGTCCACCCAGGACACCGCGCAGGAACCATCGGGGTCCGTCCACGCCGATGAACCGGGCCACGCGGTAGCCCTGGCTGCCATCGGGCAGCCCGGCCGGCAGCTTGGCCACCAGTTCCGTGCCGAAGGCACCTTCCACCTCCTCAACCTGTCCGCCCTGCGCGCCCACCGACTGGCCAATCTGTTCGCGGATCTCGTCCCACAGTGTTTCCGTCTTGGGGGCGGCGAAGGCCTGAAGCTGGAGGCTGGAGCCGTTCAGGTCCAGGGTGACTGCCACCACCCGCTGGGTGGCTTCTTCCACCTCAAGGCGGAGCTGGAGGCCCTCGCTCGGGGTGATCAGCAGGGCGCCCAGGTCAACGAAGCCGTCACGGCTGCTGATTTCGGCCTCGTCGAAGGGGCCGTCCTGGCGGCGGGCAGCGGTGCCCGGTTCGCCTTCCCCGTCCTCTGCAATCGTCAGTTCTTCAGCCGGCTGCGCCGGTTCTTCGTTCTTTGCTTTCCTGCCGAGCCCAAAGACCATGGGTGACTCCTTATTCCTGAAATGTGCCAGTTCTGGATGGTGCCGGTGGGACCCGTGGAGGTCCCGCCGTCGTACGTGCTGGCGTGGCAGCGGATGCGTTTGCGGGGTCAGGCCCCAGGAACGGTGAATCCGCCCGTGGACCCGAAGCCGCCCGTGCCGCGCACGGAACCGCTCAATTCGCTGACAGGAATGAACTGGGCGTACTCAACCCGCTGGATGACCATTTGGGCAATTCTATCGCCGCGCCGCAGCTCTATCGGCTGGGACGAGTCGGTATTCAGGAGGGTCACCGAGATCTCGCCCCGGTAGCCCGCGTCCACGGTGCCTGGAGCGTTGACAATGGTCAGGCCGTGCTTGGTGGCCAGGCCCGAGCGGGGGTGGATCAGCGCCACGAAACCCTCCGGCAGCGCAATCGCGACGCCGGTGGGAACCAGCTTGCGCTCCCCGGGGAGCAGGACAACATCCTCGCGGGCACGCAGGTCCGCGCCGGCGTCACCCGGATGTGCGTAGGACGGCGCTTCCAGGTCCGGATCCAGCATTTTCAACTGGACCTGGAGAGTGGGGACAGCAGGCGCTGGCAATGCTGTGTCCGGGGCAATGTCTACCGTGGCGGGATGATCAGTCACAGTCACTCACTCTAACCCGCGCCCACGGAACAGTCCTAAGGAACCCGTGGTGGGCGGACCTCCCGGCGGCTCCACCCAAGGTGAAATAGCGGGCCAAAGGTGGAAAGCTTGGCCTATGCCCGAATCAAGCTCGCCCGCGTCCGTTCCCAGCACACCCTCCGCCGGGGCACCCGTCATCTACCGGGAGAAGCTGTGGCCCAACGCCTGGATCTGGGTCATCGCTGCCGGTGTTTCCGCAGCAGGCATCCTGGTCTTCGCACCTATCAGCATGGCGGCGGGCTACACAGCGGCATTGATACTGCTGGCCATCATTACGGCGCTCCTGGTCCTTTCCACCCCCGCCATTACCGTCACGGCGGATGCCCTCACGGTTGGACGGGCCACCATCGAACGCCGGTTCGTGGGAAGCGTTCAGCACTTTGAAGCCGGCGAAGCGACGGCGGAACGCGGCACCCGGCTCAACGGCGTGGCCTACCTTTGCATCCGCGGCTGGATCGATCCCGTGGTGAAAATCGAAATCACGGACCCTGCCGACCAAACCCCCTACTGGCTGGCTTCCACCCGGCATCCGGACAAGCTGACGGCCGCCCTGGCCACGCCATAACGCTGCCTTCACTCCACGTCCGGGCCCGGATCCGGCGGAAAATCACGGCGCGCCCTGTTCCTTGAGCCAATTCAGCGCTGCCGGGTGGCAGAGTTTCAATTGATAGTAATGCCAGGGTGGAGGATTTTGTATGCAGGATCTACGGCTTGTAGGCGTGCACGACGACGGGACGCATCTCCTGTTGAGCGGGGCCGGCGGCGAGATGTTCCAGCTGCCGATCGATGAAGCCCTCAGGACGGCCAGCCGGTCCACGGCCAAACCGCGGATGGAGCGGCCAGCCGTTCCGATGTCTCCACGGGACATCCAGGCCCGGATCCGCGCCGGCGCCACCGCTGCCGACGTAGCGGAACTGTCCGGCATGCCGCTGGCCAAAGTGGAGCGCTACGAGGGCCCGGTCCTTGCTGAGCGCGAGTACGTTGCACAGCAGGCACGGAAGGTTGAAGTCGCGGCACCCTCCCCCGGCCATGACGCATTCCGGTCCGCGTTTGGCGACAACCCGGCAACCCTGGACGACATGGTGGCCCACCGCCTCTCTGCGCATGGCATCGACCCCGCCACCGTGGAATGGGACTCCTGGCGGCGCCAGGACGGCACCTGGACAGTCTCGGCAAACTTTGAGGCAAAACCCGGCGGGACCACCGGCATTGGAGAAGAGCCGCCTGCGCTCTGGACCTTCAGCCCAGGACGCAAGTCGCTTCAGAACACCAACCGCTGGGCCCAGCAGTTGAGCGAACTCGAACCGTTGGATGGCCCCGTTCCGGCCCGCCGCCTCACTGCGGTTTCCGACCGCCCGTTCGATTTTGAAACTGACGCGGACAGCGCAAAGGCATCTCCCGGCAGCCAGGGTCCTGCCCAGGACCCCGGGAAGGAATCCGACGGGCTCCTGGACATGCTCCGGTCACGGCGCGGCCAGCGGCTGGGTGTGGACGAGGATTCGGACGACGCCCTGGCGCTGCTCCTGGCGCACGGCGTACCGGCTGCCCACCCGCGGCCTTCCGAGGTGGTCGCCGAGGCGCCGGCCGAGCCGGAACCGGAAGAAACCGAACCACAGGACGGGCCGCAGGAAACACCGGCAGCGCAGGGTGATTCGTTCATCCGCCGCCGAGATGCGAGGCCGTCGATGTTGTCCCGGCTGAGCCTGCTTCCGCCGCACCGGGATGGCAACGACGACGCCCTGCGGCTTCACGACGGCGTCAGCACCGACACCCGGGAAATCACCATTGCGGCGTCCCCGCAAAAGCCGTCCGGTTCCGCGCCTGCTGCCGGATCCGGCAATTCCGGCGGGGCCGGCCTGGATGAGCTGCTGGGCAGCAATCCCCGCCGTCCGGCACCCAAGCAAAACGATGCGTCCCCGTCCACCGGCCAGTTGCCGGAGACCGAAGCCCCCGAGCGCCCTGCCCGGCCCAAGCGTTCCAGTGTCCCGTCCTGGGACGAAATCGTGTTCGGCACACGGAGCGATTAGGACCTTTCCTTCGTCCCGTTCCCGGGGGTAGTTCCTGCCACTGCTGCATGTTAGGCTCCCCGCACCCGATCGGTCAGAAGCTGCACTTAACCCTGGAGGTTCGCTGTGCCGGACACCACCTGCCACATGTCAATGTCCCTGGACGGGTTCGTCGCCGGGCCCGACCAAAGCCGCGAGAACCCGCTGGGCAAGCGCGGGCTGGAACTCCACGGCTGGCACATCGGCGATCCCCGCGCCAATGAGGCCAACGGGATCGCGGCTGATTGGCTGATGCGACCGCGGGGCGCCTACGTGATGGGCCGGAACATGTTTGGTCCGGTCCGCGGGGACTGGGACGAGGAATGGAGCGGATGGTGGGGCCCCGAGCCGCCCTACCATGCACCGGTGTTCGTCCTTACCCATTACCCGCATGATCCGATCCAGATGGAGGGAGGGACAACCTTCCACTTCGTCACCGACGGCTTCGAGGCGGCGTACGCTGCGGCGCTCGAGGCGGCCGGCGGCAAGGGCGTTGATATTGCAGGAGGGGCATCCACGGTCCGGCAGGCATTGGCGGCTGGGGTGGTTGACGAACTGACCCTCGACATCGCACCAGTGCTGCTCGGATCAGGTGAGCGGATCTTCGACGGGATTGCGTCCTTCGATTTCGAACCCGTTGAGGTGCTCCACTCTCCCCTGGCCACCCACATCCGCTACCGCCGGACGCACCAGTAGCTGTCAGCGCTGCTCAGCCGGCGGCCCGCTGCAAGCGGGTGCGTCACGCGGCAAGGTACTGGACGAGGGCATCTTCCAGAAGGCTCTGTTCTCCAAGTCTGTTGCCGGCCCCGGGCAATAACCCGGACGGCCACCCCTTCGGCCAGTGGGGTGGTTCCCAGTCCTGGTGTTCGCTGGCGTAGTGCCGGCCTGTGGGTGAGGTCCAGCCTGGTGGTTCGTTCTTGGTGGCGGGGGTGGGTTTCCAGCCGGTGGTGTGTCGGAGTTTGTGGTGTTTCGGGCAGGGTTGTCCCAGGTTGCTGATTCCGGTGGTGCCGCCGTTGGCCCAGGCGAGGAGGTGGTCGGCCTCGTTGTCGAGGGAGTGGTTGCTGCAGCCGGGGAACGGGCATTTGGCGTCGCGCAACCTTAGCCAGGCTCGCATGGCTTTCGTGAGGCGGTAGCTGGTCCTGCCGATTTCCAGCGGTGCCCCGTCCCGCGGGTCCACCAGGACCCGGTGGAACGACTCACTCCCGCCCGCAACCAGGTCCCTGGCCATCGAAGCCGGGATCGGCCCGTACCCGTCCAGCATTGCCGGTTCACCGGTCAGGCCCAGCAACGAGAACACGGGAACGGTGACCAGCACCTGCGCCCTTATTGATGTCGGCAGGACATCTGTTTCTTCAACGCTGCCGGCCGCGGTACCACTGGCGTCCGTGCTGGCGGGAATCCCGCTGCCCAGAACCGCGGACGCGAACAGGTCGGCGCGGAGTTGGGTCATGGTCCGGGTCTCGTCCGGGCCCTGCATTGACCGGGCCTCGGCGGTGAGCCGGTTCCAGCCCGCCACCGCCTGATCCGCGGGCAGGCACGCGCTAAGCCAGGCCATCCCGTCCCGGTCCGGCCGGAACTCCACCCGCCGCTCCACCACCCCCTTGGCGTGGCGCGTCTCGATCGACTCCGCATGGTGGCGTTCCCGCCATGTCCGCGCCTTGGCCCGAAACCGGTGCGCCGGCAACTCCCCGACCGGGCAACCCCGCGCACCATCCGGCACTCCAGGGTCCAGGAAATGCGCCTCCAACGCCGCCGCCCCGGCAGCATCCAGGCCAGCGGTTTCATCGGCCATCACCACCGCGTGCTGCCACGAAACCGTCCCGGCCCGCAACGCCGCCAACGTCAGCGGCAACCCGGCCGTCAAGGCATGGGAGGTGGCCAGGAACGACCCCGCGGCCCGCGGCCCCAACACCAACACACACCCGATCTCCGCCGCGACCGCCATCTCCTGCGCCACCACCGGCACATCCGGACCCGCAACGGCACAAGCAGACTCCGAATACTTCACCGCCGCCTTCGCCTTCAACGCCGCGAACCCGGCCTCCACCTCCCGCGCACCAGCCAGAACATCCAGGCACCCATCCGCCAAACCAGCCAGAGGGTCACCCGCAGAAAACGGTAACGAGCCTTGGCCGTCAACCTCCGCGTCCAGCACGGCGAGGGCAGACCTGATGTCCGCATAAGCCTTGGCCACCGCTGCTGTCCCCATAAAGCCATCATGACAAGGGGGTCTGACAATTACACGGGCATCATCGGAGTAAATCAGCCGACGGGGTCACGGGGGTCAGGTGGGCACCGTAGCCCTGTGTTTCGACTTCGCCGGACAGCCCTACGCATTTTGGGTCTGCTTCCCTAGATCAATACCAACCGTGACAGATCGGTCCTGGCGCCGCTATCCGTAGCAGGGAAACCATGTTGAGCGCCTCAGCCAGGGCCCGCCGGCGTGCAGACGGGACAGACTCCCCCGGTACCTTTGAAGCGGCCCCCAAGCAAACATCGGCGGGTCCATCGTGGAACTGCTAACGGGTCTCGAGGAGGACCAGACCAGTGCGATGGTATGTAGCGTTTAGGGCACCTTCACCGGGCATTTTTGCGGGCCGGGTATACGGGACACCCCAAACTGCGCGCCTGCAACACCGCACGTCAGAGCAAGGTCATAGCGGTAAGGGACCGGCTTACGGGACAGTTAGCGGGCGGCCCCCTTACGGGACAGCGACGGCCGTTACGTCAGCCGCGCGTACCTGCAAGATGGGCGCGAGCGAGCGGAGGCTCCTGTTTGATGCGTACCGACGAGCCGGCATATCCGAACACAGAGATTCTGCTGTGATTGAGTAGCTCTATGAATGACTATTCGACCGGTGGAGCAGTTTGGTTCGCCATCGCCTTAATAAATGCCGGGTTGGCTGAACAGAAAAACCGCAGCAGGATCGTATGGTTCCTCATTTCCGTCTTCATCGGCCCTTTCGCCACACTGTTAATCGTGGTGCTCCCGCCACCGAAACCGGTCCCGAAAGTCAGCTATGGGCAAGCGCGTCGGCAATGATGTGAGCCCTAGGGTGAAAGGCTCAGCGTCGCACCCCGACGAAAGATCCCGAAGGCTTGCCACCTCTGGACGCTGCACTAATCCCGGGTGGTCCGTAGGGGATCGGCATACGGACAGACTGATCGAGACCGGAGAGCCGACATTAGGACGGCCACTTTGGGCTAGTCTTTGGCCATGTCAGACGACGCCGCCCGTCGAGTCATCCGCCTGTTCCCTGACTACGGGCACCGGTGGCCACTTTGGGAGAACAGCACCCCCGGCAATCCGAGCAAATACACGATGGAGCCCGCAGACTTCGGACTGTCAGACAACCTAACTGACCGACTCCGTGCCTGGTACGACGCTTGGGATGTCGAGAATCTTTATGAGAACGGTTGGAGTTCACGAACCAAGGAATTGGCCTGGAAGGCTGAAGGCGCACTTATCGCCGAGCAACTTCGGGCAGAGGTCAAGGCATTCGCGGATGTGGAATACAGCGAGTAGCTGCCTCGACACCGCAGGTGCGTTGCAGTGAAGGATCCCTTACGGGACGCACCGGACCAGCGTGGGCGGCGCTAATCTGATGAATAGACGGTTCAGTTTGCCGTACCAGTTTTCGGGCGCAAAGGAGATGCCGAGGTGGTCGAACGCCAGATGCTAAATGTTCCCGATCTGGTTGGGCAGCCTGTACATATCGCACAGGAGACTGCGGCGAACCTTGGGTTCGGTCTCGCAGCCGGGGACCCTGATGGTCCAGGCCTTCGCTCGCGCACGTGGCCAGGGCTATTCTGGGTGACCTCCCAAGATCCTCCGGCGGGATCGGTCCTATCGCGGGGAAGCCACGTTCAGATCACCTTCGTTCAGGACGGTCAAGCACGAAGCGACGTGCCGGAGCAGACGGGCGGGCCGACCCCCTCATTGCAAACTCATGCGGAGGGCGACACGGAGTCGTGAGTTGTCCGGTGAGGGATCCCCTTACGCGACACCAGGAGTCACACAAAAGGGCACCGTCACCAACCACCGCGAGAGCGAACCCTTCAGTCTCTCAATCTCTACTCCCCGGCCCGCGGCTCTCGCCCGGCCCGCCCGATCCGTGCCAGAGGCAGGCATCGACCTCGAATGGCAGCAACTGGTCCTGCTGTGCCATCAAGGACGCTCCGTGCGCCGTCACGCGCCGCATGAAATGGCGGCGGCATAACGTCTCGTAACCCACAACGGGTACGTGCCCGGCCTCAGGGGCAGCAGCTTCCATCACCATGTCCACGTCGCCCACCACCACCTGCGCACCTTCGGTGACCATCACGCCGTCGACCGTCCTGGCGTTGTGCGTAGCCCGTCGGCCGCACCAGCACAGCGCCTCCACCTGGAGCACCTGCACCCGGTCGGCGAGCTCGATCAGGCGCTGGGAACCGGGGAACAGCCGGGTGCGGAAATCAGCGGTGATGCCGAACGCGAAGACATCGACGTCGATCTCGTCCACTACCTTGGCCAGCTGCTCCACCTGTTCGGGCGTATAGAACTGGGCTTCGTCGCAGATCAGGTAGTCAACCCGCTGGCCCCGGGTGCGGCGCAGCATGACTTCCTCCCAGAAGTCGGTGCTGTCCAGGACCTCCACGGCATCCGTCTCCAAACCCAGGCGGCTCGAGATCCTGGACTCGCCGGCGCGGTCATTCCGGCTGAACCGGACGCCGCCACGGCCGCGGGCCCGGTGGTTGTAGTCCATCTGCAGGGCCAGGGTGGACTTCCCGCAGTCCATGGTGCCGGAGAAAAAAATGAGCTCAGCCACGCCGCCGCGTCCTTCCTTCAGCAGTGAAGCACAGCAGCGGGACTTCCCGCTCCGCCTTGGTCAGCGAGCCGTGCTGGCCCACCACCTCCATGGCAGTTGGCCGCATGCGCCGTCCGTCGTAAAGCGCGACGGCGTCCCGCGCCGCGATCATGACGTCACCAATCCTGCCCTCAACAGCGGGCCGGACGTCAGCACCAAAGAGTCCTCCCGCGATGGCCTCCCCGCGGGTAAAGGCCCAGATCCGGGTGCCGAACCGCGCCTTCCAGGCCGCCAGCAGCCGCTCCGCGCCGCCGTCCGACAGGTGGGTTTCCTCGAGGTACAAGTGCACCATCCGTGGTTCCCCTGCCGTGTGGCGGACGCCCTGCACCAGCGCGGGGTCGGTGGAAAAGTCGATCCGCTGCGGTTCGTCGACGTCGAGCATGCCGTGGTCTGCCGTTAGAAGGATGGTGGTGCCCGCGGGAAGGGTGGAGTTCAGGCGCTTGACTGTGGCATCGAGCTCTTCGAGCTGGTGCTCCCACTGTTCCGAGCGGCAGCCGTAGCGGTGGCCGGCCTTGTCCAGGTCGTTGACGTAGAAATACATGAGGGCCGGGCCGGGTGCCGCCATGGCTTCGGCAGCGGCGGCCGTCCGGGCGTGAGCTGTTGTCCCTGGAATAAACCTGCCGCCGCGGAGGGCGGCCCGGGTCATCGGCGAGCCGTCGAACTGGGAGAGGCTGACGGTGCTGACGTCCACCTGGCCGGCAATCCGTTCAAACACGGTGGGAAAGGGCTGCCACGCTGACGGATCCACGCCGGGATCCCAGTTCCCCAGCAGGTTGACCACCTTGTCCTGGCCGGGGTCCAGGACGTCGTAGCCCACCATGCCGTGCTGGCCGGCGGGAAGCCCGGTCCCAAAGCTGGAGAGGGCCGCTGCGGTGGTGGAAGGGAAGGCGGAGTCCAGCCACACCGGGACGTCGCCCTGCCCGGCCTGCAGCACAGAGCGCAGGAAGGGTGTGTGCGCGGATTTCTGCTTGAGGAGGTTCCGGCCCAAGCCGTCCGCCAGGACCACGCAGACCCGTGAGGCCACCGGGAGTCCAAGGGTGTTGGTGAATCCGTCCACGCCAAGGCTTGCCGCTGCGCTGGTCAGGACCTCGGCGATGGAGCGGTGCCCGTAGGCGGGAGCAGGCGGAAGGTCGGGAATGCGTCCAGTGGTTACTGCGGCTTGGTGGCTGTCGTCGGGCATCAGCGCTGCTGGTGCCCGCGGCTGAGCCGGTTGCCGAACACCCCGGACCGCGGCCGCGGCCCCATGGACTGGGCGTGCGATACAGGAGCGGCGGAACCGGTGTTGACCGCACGCAGTGCCCGGGCAAACAGTTTGGCGTCCTGTACGGCCTGCAGTCCGTCCGCCTCGGCGCTGATGCGCAGCACGATGTCCTCCTGCGCGATGGTTCCGGTATAGCCATGGTCGGCCTCGCACTGCGGATCACCGCAGCTGGCGGGGCCCATGTCCAGCCGCTGGCCGCCCGACCATGCGATGGACAGCGTCAGCTCCCGGACGGGGTCGGAGGGCTTGTAGTTCTGCGGCTGCGCGTACATGTAGCTGAGCACCACAGACCGGATCTGGGCAACGGGAACGGACTCGGTGGAGATCTGGGCCACGATCTGCTCCCCTGCCTCGTCCAGCTGCTGGTCGTCCACGTGGGTGATGACCAGCATGTCCGCGGTCAGGACCAGGACCGTGATGTGGCGGCGCACTTCTGCCCGGTCGAAGTGGGTTTCCAGGTGCACCAGGTGGGCTACGCAGTCCCGTCCGTCGAGTGCATCGTCAACGACGTCCGACACCAGGCGGGGGTAGAAGCCGGCCTTTTGCAGCGCGTCCTCCAGGCTTTGGCCCTGGACTCCGTGGTTGTGTGAGCTGTGCTGGCGGACTGCCTGGTTTTCGTTGCCGGGCGTTTCGGGCGCCGAAGCGGAAGGCTGGAAGCTCATGCCCCCATTTTCACAGATCGTCCGGTCACTTGCTAACCGCCTCAGCCCAGCATCGCCCGGCGCGCGCTGTCCGTGCGCTGCGCGGCGTTGCCAATCCGCACGTCGGCGGCAAGGATGGTGGCACCCGCCGGGCCGCACAGGACAGGGTTGAATTCCACCAGCGCAATCTCCGGATGGTTGTCCTTCATCCACGCCAGCCGGGCGGCAAGATCCTCCAGGGCCTGCACGTCGACGGCAGGCAGGCCCTGGTAGCCAAAGAGCTTCCGGGACGCCCTGGGGGCGCGGATGAAATCGTGGACGTCCGCTGCGGAGAGCGGTGGAACGCGGTGGGCCCAGTCGTCCAGGAGGTTCACGGCGTCACCGGCGAGGCCAAAGGAGATGACAGGACCCAGCAGCGGGTCCTCGATGGCCCGGAAAGTGCACGCCTGGCCCACCGGGGCCATGGCCTGGACCTCGAGCGCCGGGTTTCCGTAGGCGGCGAGCGCACGCCGCATCTGCAGCACGTTCAGGCGCAGCGATTCGGCGTCCTCGATGCCAAGCCGCACGCCGCCAAGGTCCAGCCTGTGCCGGAGGGCGGGCTCGGTGGTCTTGAGCACCACCGGCCAGCCCAGCGAGTCGGCGGCGGCAACGGCTTCATCCGGGGTGGTGAACGGTGCCGAGGGCAGGACGGAAATGCCGTAATGGCCCAACAGTGACGTCGTCGCCGCCGGATCCAGTTGCTTGAGTTGCTCGCCGCTGACGTCCGCCAGCAGTCCATCAAGTTCAGCCGCCGCCTGGCGGGGGTCACAGCCGTCGGGTTCCACGAAGTGCCCATGGTCGCGCGCGGCCCATTCCGCGTAGCGGACCACGGCAGCGAGGGCGGCCACGGCTGCACCGGGATTGGAGAAGCAGGGAACGGTGCAGCCTTCCGTTCCCACCAGGCCCTCCACGGTGATGGTGGGGTCCAGGATCCCAGTGAACGCCGCCACTACCGGTTTCCCGGCTGCTGCGGAGCATTCCGCGAGGACTCCGGCCACGGCGTCGACGGTCAGGCCGCGCGCGGGCAGCAGGGCGGCGACGGCGGCGTGCACGGCGTCGGAGGCCAGGGCATCCAGGAGGGCCTTCCGGAGCAGGGGCAGGGCCACGGACTGGCCGGCGTCGAGGTCGAGTCCGGAGACCACCTGCGCCACTCCCAGCCCATGCGCGGCCGCACTGTCCGCCACCACGTTGCCCAGGGCCTGGGAGTTGCTGAAGATGGCGACGTCGGGCCCGGCAGGGAGGGGCTGGGCTGATACCACCTGTGCCACGTCCACCAGCTGTTCAACGGTTTCGACGCGGATCACCCCGGACTGGCGCAGCATGGCGTCGAGCGCTCCCGCCGGCGCCTGCGTGGTTCGGACGGCATGCCCCGGCGGCAGGCGGAGCCCCATGGTGTCGGATTTGGCCACGATGACCGGTTTGGTGCGTGCCAGCCGCCGTGCGATGCGGGAGAACTTGCGCGGGTTGCCGATCGACTCCAGGTACAGGCCCACGGCCGAGGTGTCGGCGTCGTCCTCCCAGTACTGCATCATGTCGTTGCCGGAGACGTCAGCCCGGTTGCCTGCCGAGAGGAGGCTGGACAGGCCCAGCTTCCGCCGGCTCGAGGCGGCGTACAGCGAGACGCCGATGGCCGCCGACTGGCTGAACAGGCCCAGGCTCCCGCGCAGGGGCATCGTCGGGGCCATGGAGGCGTTCAGGGACACGTCCGGGTGGGTATTGGCGATGCCCAGCGAGGCCGGCCCGATCACCCGCATCCCGTTGGCCCTGGCCTGCCGCACCAGGGCGCGCTGGCGCAGCAGGCCGCGCTCGCCGTCGTCCGTAAAGCCTGCGGAGGCGATCACCACACCCTTGACGCCGGCCGCCGCACACTCCTCCACCACGCCGGCGACCTCCTCGTAGGGCACCGCGATGATGGCCAGCTGGACCGGCTGGGGCACCTCGGAGAGCTTGCCGTAGGACAACATGCCCGCCAGCTCCAGCGCCTCGGGATTGATGGCGTACACCGGGCCGTGGAAACCGCCCTCGATGATGTGCTCCAGCAGCTGGTAACCCACGGTCCCCCACCGGCGGCTGGCACCGATCACGGCAACGGACGACGGCGCCAGCAACTCCCGGACGCTCCTCGCCTCAGCGCGGTGCTCACGGGATTCCATCACGGCACGGGATTTTTCGGTGGGGTCAATGTTGAACTCGAGGCTGACGACGCCGTCGTCGAAGTGGCGCTTGACGTCGTAGCCGGCGTCGGAGAAGACCATCAGCATCTTGCGGTTCTCCGGCAGGACCTCGGCGGTGAACTTCCGGATGCCGTTTTCGTGCGCTGCGGCGGCAAGGTGCTCCAGCAGGATGGAGCCGATACCCCTCCCCTGGTGGGAGTCCGCGATGTTGAACGCGACCTCTGCCTCGGTGGGATCGCTCAGCCGGTCATAGCGGCCGATGCCGATGATGTCGCCGCCGATGGTGATGACGAACGCCACCCGGTCCTTGTAGTCCACCTCGGTGAACCGCTTAAGCTCCTTGGCGGACAGCCGGGCCTTGAACGCAAAGAACCGCATGTAGATTGAATTCTGCGACTGCCCGGTATGGAAGGCCTGGACGGCGTCCGCGTCCGACGGGTGGATGGGCCGCAGATGCGCTGTCCCGCCGTCACGCAGGACGACATCGGCTTCCCAATGTTCCGGATATTCGCCGTCCCCGGGCTGATCCACCATAGGCTTAGCCTAGCCAAAAACTATCGCAGCACACCCCAAGGCTGCGCAGTAACCGCAGAAGGATTCACCAAACCCCATGGCCCGCCGGCAAAGTTCAAAACCCATCGTGGACGACAGCTACACGGAAAACATCGTCGATATCGACGTGACGTCCGAAATGCAGGGCTCCTTCCTGGAGTACGCGTACTCGGTGATCTACTCCCGGGCCCTGCCGGATGCCCGCGACGGGCTTAAACCGGTCCAGCGCCGCATCCTGTACATGATGAGCGACATGGGACTGCGCCCTGACCGCGGCCACGTCAAGAGCGCCCGCGTGGTGGGCGAGGTCATGGGCAAGCTGCACCCGCACGGCGACGCCGCCATCTACGACGCCATGGTCCGCATGGCGCAGGACTTCTCCCTGCGCTTGCCGCTGATCGACGGGCACGGCAACTTCGGCTCGCTCGACGACGGCCCGGCAGCACCGCGGTATACCGAGGCGCGGCTGGCCGCGGCGGCCCTCACCCTCACCAACCACCTGGACGAAGACGTGGTGGACTTCGTCCCCAACTACGACAACCAGCTGACCCAGCCGGACGTCCTTCCCGCCGCTTTCCCCAACCTGCTGGTCAACGGCGCCACCGGCATCGCCGTCGGCATGGCCACCAACATGGCCCCGCACAACCTGGTGGAGGTTATCTCCGCAGCACGGCACCTGATTGCGCACCCCGACGCCACCCTGGAGGACCTCATGCGGTTCGTCCCGGGCCCGGACCTGCCCAGCGGCGGCCGGATCGTGGGCCTGGACGGTATCCGCGACGCCTACGCCACCGGGCGTGGATCCTTCAAGACCCGGGCCAAGGTGGAGATCGAACAGCTCTCGGCACGCCGCACCGGCCTGGTGGTCACCGAACTGCCGTACATGGTGGGCCCGGAGAAGGTGATCGAGAAGATCAAGGACGCCGTCAACGCCAAGAAGCTGACCGGCATCAGCGACATCGTGGACCTGACAGACCGCAAGCACGGGCTGCGCCTGGTGATCGAGTTGAAGAACGGCTTCAACCCGAACGCGGTCCTGCAGCAGCTTTACCGGTACACGCCGATGGAGGACTCCTTCGGCATCAACAACGTCACGCTGGTGGACGGGCAGCCGCAGACGCTGGGCCTGGTGGACCTTTTGAGCGTCTACGTCAACCACCGGATCAACGTGGTCCGCCGCCGGACCGTCTTCCGCCTCGGCAAGAAAAAGGACCGCCTCCACCTGGTGGAGGGCCTCCTGATCGCCATCGTGGACATCGACGAGGTCATCCAGATCATCCGGTCCTCGGATGAGGCCGCGGCGGCCCGTGAGCGGCTGATGTCCATCTACGACCTTACCGAGGTCCAGGCAAACTACATCCTTGAACTCCGCCTGCGGCAGCTAACGAAGTACTCCCGGATCGAACTGGAAAAAGAACAGGACGAACTCCGCCGCGACATCGCGGAACTGCAGGCCATCCTGGACTCCGAGGAGCTGCTCCGCACCGTGGTCTCCGACGAACTCGGCGCGATCGCCGAGGAACACGGCACCCCGCGCCGCACCGTGCTCCTGGAGTCCGAGGCCGTGTCCCCCACTGTCGCCGCCGCCGAGCTTGCCGGGGCCAAGAAGGGCAAGGCTGCCCCGCTGTCCTTGGAAATCGCCGACGACCCCTGCTGGGCCATCCTCACCGCGTCCGGGCAGGTGGCACGCACCAGCAACCAGGAACCGCTCGCCGAGGCAGGTCCCCGGAGCAGGCACGACGTATACACCTCGGTGGTCAAGACGTCGGCCCGCGGCGAAATCGCGGCGGTCACCTCGCAGGGCCGGATGCTCCGGCTTCAGGTCATGGACATGCCGGTCCTGCCGCCCGTGGCCGGCCTGCCCAACCTGGCCGGCGGCGTCCCTGCCAAGGAGTTCCTCACCCTGGTGAAGGGTGAAACCCTGGTGGCGTTCGTGCGGCTGGATGAAGTCCTGGCCGTCGGCACCGCCCAGGGCGTGGTGAAACGCGTCCAGCCGGACTACCCGCTGAACCGGGAAGACTGGGAAGTCATCACCCTCAAGGACAAGGACGTGGTGGTGGGAGTCGCTCCCGCCGGCGGCGATGACACCGAACTGGTGTTCCTCACCCGGGAGGCCCAGCTGCTGAAGTTCCCCGCCGCCGTGGTCCGCCCCCAGGGCCGCACCGCCGGCGGCATGGCCGGAATCAAACTCGCCGCTGGTGACCAGGTGATTTTCTTTGGTGCCGTACAGCCCCAGGATGAGGCCGCCGTCGTGGTCACCATCGCCGGGACCAACGGCGCCCTGCCGGGCACTGCCCCGGGCACGGCCAAAGTCACGGCGTTCTCCGAATATCCGGCCAAGGGGCGCGCCACTGCCGGGGTCCGGTCGCACCGGTTCCTCAAGGGCGAGGACATGCTCCTGCTGGCCTGGGCGGGCCACGGGCCGGCCAAGGCGTCCTCCGCGGCAGGAGTGGCGCGGTCACTGCCCCAGGAGCATGGCCGCCGCGACGGCTCGGGCGTCCCGCTCTCCCAGGCCGTCGAAGCAGTCGGCCCTGCCATGGCGTGGATGGACGGCGGCGCAGCCGGCGACACCGCGGAGTAGTGCCGGCGGCGTGGCCGGCTCAGCCGGCGACGTCCCGGCGCCGGAATCCGGCGACGGCGAGCGCCACCAGCACCGCGATGGTCACGGCAGATACCAGCACACTGTCCCAGGCGGTGCCGTTGCGGAGCGGGTCGTGGGCGATGTACTGGAAGAACGGCGAGACCTTCTGGATCCGGTCAAAAACGTCCACCATGGGTGCCAGGGCATTGACGATGTAGGCCAGGACCGCCAGCACTGCAGGGACGCCGCGGCTGAGCCCGGTCCGACCGGTCGCCGCTGACAACGCCAGGGCGAGCGCCCCGAACACGACGCCCAGGAGCGCCAGGTGCAGCATGGCCGCTGCCACCTTGTCCGCCGGCAGGACCAGGTCCACCAGGTTGCCTTCAAGCAACAGGGACAGACCCATGACGGCGGCCAACAGGAACGTGCCCGCCACCATGGCGAGGAACTTGTCCACCACCACCCTTCCCCGGCCCACGGGGTTGGCGAGCAGCAGGTCCATGGTGTGGCGGTCCTCTTCCCCGCCGATGGCTCCCGCACCGGAGCTGACGGCGTAGATCAGGACTGCGATGGGACCCATGAAGGACAGCAGCTCCACCTGGATGTACCCGGTGGGGGTGGACAGGTCTGCACTGGAAGTGGCAAAGAGGGAACGGAAGGCCTCCGGCATCTGCTCGATGAAGGCGCTGATGGAGGGCTGGGACTTCACCGAGGGCCAGACGGCTGCGTACATGGCCACGACAAGGGCCAGGGAGACGGCCCAGGCGACCAGCAGCCTGCCCTGGTCCCGGAGCGTTTTCAGCAGGACGCTAGCCAGCACGGTGCCCCACCGCTCCGGCCGCGCGTTCCGCTGGGCCGGGCGCAGCGCTGCCGTCCGCCCGGTCCATCCCGTAATAGCTCAGGAACGTCTCCTCCAGCGGGGCCTCGGAACATTCGAAGTCCTCCACCTCCCGGGCACTGACCCGTTTCAGCAGGGCGTCCAGGGCCGATTGCGGGGCGTTGCAGCTCAGGGTCCGGCCGTCCACCAGCACGTCCCGTACCCCGGGGACGCCGGTAAACTCGGCCACGGATACGTCGCCGGCGAATCTGGCCCGCACCCGGTGCAGGGAGCGGGCGGCCAGGTCCTGCAGCCGCTCCACCGCCACCAGTTTGCCGCCCCGGACCACCCCGATCCGGTCTGCGACGCGCTCCACCTCGCCCAGGACATGGGAGGAGAACAGGGCGGACCCGCCGCCGGCCGTGTGCTCGCGCAGGATGGAGTGGAACACCTGCTGCACCAGCGGGTCGATCCCGCTGGTTGGTTCGTCCAGCACGAGCAGCCGCGGCCTGGACATGACCGCGAGGACGATGGCGAGCTTTTGCCGGTTACCGCGTGACAGCGTGCGGGCCGGTTTTCCCAGGTCCAGTTCCAGCCGGTCCGCCACCTCTGCCGCACGCCCGCTGTCGTCCCGGTGCCGCAGATGGGCGCAGTAGGCCACGTGCTGGTGGCCGGTCAGGCGGTCGTAGAGCGCCGGCTCGCCGGGAACGTAGCCCACCACCCGGTGGACGTCGCGGGATTCGCGCCAGGTATCCATTCCCAGGACGGACGCCGTTCCGGATGTGGGCCGCAGCATTCCCATCAGCAGCCGGATGGTGGTCGTCTTGCCTGCCCCGTTCGGGCCCAGGTAGCCGAACACCTCGCCGGACCCAATGGTGAGGGTCACGTCGTCGAGCGCCGTGTTCCGGCCGAACCGCTTCGTCAGGCCGGCCAGCTGCACCATGCTTTGCGCGTCCTTGCGCGCTTCCGGGCTCATGCGGCCACGCTAGCCCGGACGCTCCCTGCGGCCCAGAGTCTTTTGGCCCGCACAGCTTAGACTGCTCCCATGCCTATCGTGCCTGATGACAAGGACTGGACCTGGGTCCTCTCCCGGCCCTGCCCGGAGTGCAACTTCCACGCCCCAACCGCCACGCCCGCCACGGTTCCGGGAAGCGTCGAAAGCATGATTCCCCGCTGGCTGGCCGTCCTTCGGCGGCCGGACGCGGCCGAGCGCCCCAACGGACAGACCTGGTCCGCGGTGGAGTACGCGTGCCATGTGCGGGACGTCTTTACCCTGTTCAACCAGAGGCTGAACCTGATGCTCGCCGAGGACGACGCCCGCTTCGCTGACTGGGACCAGGACCGGACGGCCATCGAGAAGGATTACGCCAACGCCGACCCGTCCGAGGTGGGTCCGGAGCTGGCAGCGGAGGGACACGAGGCCGCCGAAGCCTTCGCCGGCGTCCCCGAAGAGGACTGGGGGCGCAAGGGCGTGCGCAGCAACGGCTCCGAGTTCACCGTCCTGACGCTCTCGCAGTACTTCCTGCACGACGTGGTCCACCACCTGCACGACGTCGACGGCTGACCGAAGCGCGCTTGGCCGCCGGAGCCGCGGCGGCCAAGCGCGTCCGGCAGCGCTTAGCGGGAAGGGGCCAGGGAGCCCCAGGACTGTCCGGCCGGCTCCGAAAGTTCCAGCCGGGCATCACCGGCCTGGATGTCGGCGGGGTTGTGGGTCACCAGCACCACGGTGCGGTCCCGCAGTCCGGCGCGCAGGTCCGCCAGCATGGTGGCCGCGGACTCCGCGTCCAGGTGCGCGGTGGGCTCATCGAGCAGGATCACTTCCGCCCCCGTCAGCAGGGTCCGCGCCACAGCCAGGCGTTGGCGCTCGCCGCCGCTGAGGAAGGCGCCGCCGGGGCCGATGCGGGTGTCCAGCCCGGCTGGCAGCCTGCCCACCAGCGCGGAAAGGCCGACGGCGGCAAGCACCGCCTCCAGCTCGCGGTCGGACGCCGGCGCCGGGCCGTCCTCGATCGGCCGTCCCAGCAGCAGGTTTCCCCTGATCGTGGAATCGAACAGGTGGGCCTCCTGCGGGCACCACGCTGCCCGGCCGGTGACCAGGACCTGTCCGGATGCCGGCGGCAGGAAGCCCAGCAGCACCGACAGCAACGTCGATTTGCCGGAGCCGGACGGTCCGGTGACCGCCAGCCAGCGCCCGGGAACTGCCACAGCAGTGATGCCGGAGAAGACCGGGGGGCCGCCCGGCCATTCCGCGGCCAGGTCCAGGAGCTCAACGCCCGGCGTGTCCCCGTCCCGGCGGGAAACGGGCTGCAGGCCCCCGCGTGGTTCGCTGCCGGCCGCCAGGGCGCCGGACTCCCCCACCCGGCGCATGACGGACCGCAGGGCGGGGTACTGGCGCACCGCCGTCGTCATCGCCGCGTAGGGTTCCACCAGGGCAAGCAGGAGAAGGACCACCACGGCGGCGGCCGCCGGTGCCACCTGGGCCGCGAGGACTGCGGGCCCCGCCAGCCAGGCAGCAGCCAGGGCTGCCGTCCCACAGGCTGCTGTGGCAACGGCATGGCCCAGCCCGTCCGCCCAGGCGGAGCGCCGCGAAGCGCGGGTGGCGTCCCGGTCTTCCGCCAGCAGCGCCTCGAGCACGCGTGGTGCCACGCCGTTGGCGTGCAGCTCCGCGCGTGCATCGAGGGCAGCGGTGACGCGGCGCAGCACGCCCGAGCGCAGGGACTGCTCGGCGGCAGCGGACTTGCGGTCGCCCCACAAGGCCGCGGCGGGCGCCAGCAGCAGGCCGCCGACGGCCGCACCGGCCACGGCGGGAAGGGCATCCGGTACCAGGATGCCGGTGGCGGCCACGGCCAGGACGGACACCGCCAGCGCGGTGGCGGGCGGCAGGACCACCCGGGGCAGGAGGTCCCGGACGGTATCGACGTCGTCAATCACCGTACCCAGAACGTTGCCGCCCTGCAGCAGCCGGCGCAGCGAGAGGGCACGCCGGCTCAGCGACTCCCAGAGCCGGCCGCGGAGCCGGGTGAGTGCGGCGAACACGGCGTCGTGCAGCAGCAGCCGCTCCCAGTAGCGGGACACGGCCCGGCCGATGCCGAAGAACCGGACTCCGACGATGGCGGTCAACAGGTACAGGATGGGCGGTTGTTCGCTCGCCCGGATGATGAGCCAGCCGGACAGGCCGGAAAGCGCGACGGCGAAGAGGGCCGCCAGGGTGCCGACGAAGGCGGCGGCCGCGAACTTGCCCCGCACCGGAGCCAGGAGTGCTGCCAGCAGGCGGAAGGCCCCGGGGGCAGCCTTTTCAGCGGCACGTACGGCCGGGTTCCGCGTGACGGGGTTGTCCGTCGAAGCGCGGTCCGTGGCCGCCCCGTCTGCAGCGCTGGCTCCATGCGGGACGCCGGCGGGGGCCGCAGGCAGCAACGCGGCATCGGCGTCGTCCTGCCGGGCCGTTGTGTGGGTCCGGGCCGCAGGCGCCACCGGTACCAGCAGGTCCGCCAGCTGCCGCGTGCGCTGGTTGTGGGCCACCAGGACCACCGTGACCTGGCCGCGGAGCCGGCGGATGGCGTCCTCCACGATCACGGCCGACGCGTCATCCAGGTGCGCGGTGGGTTCGTCGAGCAGCAGGAGGGTGGCACCGGCCTCGATCCTGGCCAGGCCGCGGGCCAGTGCGACGCGGCGCAGCTCACCCGGGCTCAGTTCCGCCTGGTGCTTTGGGGCCAGGTGCCCGGCTCCGGCACGTGCCAGGCAGCGGCGGGCGGCATCTTCATCGGCGAACCGGTCCGGGCCGTGCCCGGAGTCAGGCGACAGGTACAGCAGTACCTCGTCCAGGACGGTTCCGGCCACCATGACCGGGTGCTGCGGCACCCATGCCACGGAGCGGCGGTCAAGCCCGCTGATGGAGCCGGTGACGCTGGTCCCGCCACCGTGGCCGATGATCCCGGCGAGGACGCCCAGGACGGTGCTCTTGCCGGCGCCGCTGGGGCCGTCCAATGCCGTGATCCTGTCCAGCGGCGCGGTGAACGTCATGGGCCCGACGGCGGTTGCGGACCGCCCGGCGTATGTCACGGTCAGTCCGGTGACTTCCAGCGGGGCACCGGGCCTGCCGGCCTTGGCGGCCGGGAGCGGTGCCGGCTCGGCGGCACTGGTCACGGCGGCCGTTTCCGCGAGTGCGACCCTGCCGTCGTCGCTGGCGTGGTGGGCGGTGCCGAGTTCCCGCAGCGGAAGGTAGCAGTCAGGTGCCAGGAGGAGGGCCAGCAGGCCGGCTTCCAGCGGCATGTCGCCATGCACCAGCCGCACACCGATGAAGACGGCCACCACTGCCACCGAGATGGTCGCGATGAGCTCCAGGGCCAGGGCGGACAGGAAAGCAGTGCGAAGGGTGCCCATGGTGCGGGAGCGGTACTCCTCCGAGATCTCCTCAAGGGCCTTCCGCTGGGCGGTGGCACGTCCCAGCCCCACCAGGACCGGCAGGCCCTTGGCCAGCTCCAGCATGTGCGCCGACAGCCGCGCCAGGGTGGCCTGGGCTTCCCGCACGCTGTCCTCGGTGTACCTGCCGATCAGCACCATGAACACCGGGATCAGCGGAACTGTCAGCACGATCACCAGCGCGCTGACCCAGTCCGCGAAGAGGATCCGGGCCCCCAGCAGCAGCGGAACGGCGGCGCAGTTGACCAGTGCGGGAAGGAACTGGGTGTAGTAGCTGTCCAGGGCGTCCAGGCCGCGGGTGGCAAGGACCGCCAGCCCGCCGTCGCCCGGGCCGGATCCGCGCACACCCGTGCGCAGGGCCCGCTCCAGCAGTTCGGCGCGCAGTTCCTCCTTCACGCCCAGGGCAGCGCGGCGGGCAGCGACGGCCTGGCCCCAAACGGTCAGGGACCGGAGCACGACGCCGGCGAGTCCGGCAGTCAGTTGGCTCCCCCAGGCCGGGTTCCCGGCGACGAGTCCGGCCAGGACCGATGCCACCGCCTGGCCGATCAGGACCAGGGACAGGGCCTTGAGCGCCGCCAGGAGTCCCAGCCAGTAGATTGCCGAGCGGGTGGACGGACCGGCGGGAAATGTTGGCCGCACGTCAGCCCTTGGTGGTGAAGGCCCTGGCAGCGACCGCCGGGAGGAAGCTGTGGGCTTCCGGGATGTGCGCGGTGCTTACCCGGCGGCGGAACACCCAGTAGGTCCATGCCTGGTACGCAATCACCAGGGGAAGGCCGAATGCCGCCACGATGCTCATCAGCCCCAGCGTGTAGTCCGAGGAGGATGCGTTGGAGACAGTGAGGTCGAAGGCGCTGTCCAGCGTGGAGGGCAGCACCACGGGGAAGACCGCACCAAAGATGGATGCCGTGCCCAGCACCAGGAAGCCGCCGAGGGCCAGGAAGGCCCTGCCTTCAGCGCCCTTCCGGGCCAGCAGCCAGGCAGTGATGGCGGCGGCGACGGCCAGGACGACGGCGGCCCAGGTCCAGGGCTTCCCGTCCATGAACTGGATGGCCAGCGCCCATGCGGCGATGGGCAGCAGCAGGACCGGCAGGAGCCGCACGAACCACTGGCGGGCACGGTGCCGGACATCCCCGTCCGTCTTCAGTGCCAGGAATGCCAGCGCATGGAGGAGCGAGAAGCCCACCACTGCCGCGCCGCCAAGGAGGGCGTACCCGCTGAACCAGGCCATGGGGCCGCCTTCGCGGTCACCGTTGGCGTTCAGCGGCAGCCCGGTGGTGGTAAGGGCCAAGGCGGCGCCGACGCCGAATGCGGCGAAGAAGGAACCCAGCGCGATGGCCCAGTCCCAGCGGTTCCGCCAGCTGTCGGTGTCCACCTTGCCGCGGTACTCGAACGCCACCGCGCGGAAGATCAGGGCGAGCAGGACCACCAGGAGGGGGAGGTAGAGCGCGGAGAACAAGGACGCGTACCAAAGCGGAAAGGCCGCGAAGGTGGCGCCGCCGGCAGTCAGCAGCCACACCTCGTTGCCGTCCCAGACGGGCCCAATGGTGTTCAGGAGAACGCGGCGTTCGGTGTTGTTGCGGGCGAAGAGCTTCATCAGCATCCCTACGCCCAGGTCGAAACCTTCGAGGAAGAGGTAGCCGGTCCACAGCACCGCAATGGCGATGAACCAGATGGTGGGCAGCAGTTCCATTGTGTGTTTCCTCTGCTAGTAGGCGAAGGCCAGGACGTCGTCGGCGGGCTTGGGGCCGCCGCCGGGGCCCGGGGTTTCATCCTCGTCCACCGGAGCGTGGCCGAGTTCCGGCATAGCGGAGACCACGCCGCCGCGGATGTACTTGACCAGCAGTTTTACTTCCACCACCAGCAGGACGGCGTAGACGGCGGTCAGGGCCACCAGCGAGGCGATCAGCTCCCCTGCGGACACACCGGGTGATACGGCGGCGGCGGTGAACATGAACACCTGGTCGATGCCGCTCGGGTCGGGATTGGGTGCCACGACGAACGGCTGGCGGCCCATCTCGGTGAAGATCCAGCCGGCGGCGTTGGCACCGAAGGGTGCAAGGATGCCAAACACTGCCAGGCGCATCAGCCACCGGGATTCCGGTACCGTCCCCTTGCGGGTTATCCAGAGAGCCACCAGCGCAGCCAGCGCCGCGAGGCCGCCGAAGCCGATCATCATCCGGAAGCCCCAGTAGGTGACTTCCATGACGGGTACGTACTGGATCTCCTGGCCGGCGCGGTCCCCGTAGATCGGGTTGTCCGGGAGCGTGGTTCCGTACTTTTCCTTGTACTCGGGCAGCAGGCTGTTGACGCCCTTCACCTCGGTGGTGAAGTCACCCTTGGCCAGGAAGGAAAGGATGCCGGGGACCTCGATCACTGCCACGACGTCGTCGCAGTTCTTCGAGCCCACGTTGCCGACGCTCAGGACGGAGAAGCCGGTGCCGTCGTGGCACGCGGCCTCTGCTGCGGCCATTTTCATGGGCTGCTGCTGGAACATGAGCTTGCCCTGCAGGTCACCGGTGACGGCGGTGCCGGCAAAGGAGATCATGGCCACCACTGCACCGATGCGCAGGGACCGGATCCACACCTTGTAGTCGGCCCGGTCGCGGCCGGAAATGCTGGCGTCTTCGCCGGGGATGATCCGGCCGTCGGCGCCTACGGTGTCGACGCCGTCGTGCCGCCTCCGCCACAGGTGGTACCAGGCGATGCCCAGGAGGAAGCCGCCCGCCACGGCGAGGGCGCCGAACAGGGTGTGCGGTACGGCAACCAGGGCGGTGTTGTTGGTGAACACGGCCCAGGCGTCGGTCATGACGGGCCGGCCGTTGATCATTTCCACGCCCACCGGGTGCTGCATCCAGCTGTTGGCCACGATGATGAAGTAGGCGGACAGCGCCGAGCCGATGACGGCCACCCAGAGGCAGGCAAGGTGGATGGCGGGCTTGAGCTGCTTCCACCCGAAGATCCACAGGCCCAGGAAGGTGGACTCGACGAAGAAGGCCAGGAGGGCCTCGAGGGCCAGCGGGGCGCCGAAGACGTCACCGACGAAGCGGCTGTACTCGCTCCAGGCCATGCCGAACTGGAACTCCTGCACAATGCCGGTGGCAACGCCCATGATGAAGTTGATGAGGAAAAGCTTTCCCCAGAATTTGGTCATGCGCAGGTACTCCGGCTTGCCGGTGCGGTACCAGGCCGTCTGGATCACGGCGACCACCAGGCCCAGGCCGATGGTCAGCGGCACCATCATGAAGTGGTAGACGGTGGTGATGCCGAATTGCCAGCGTGCGATTTCCAAGGCGTCCATGGCAGTCCCTACTGTTAGCCAATGCATTTTTCTACGCTTCGTAGAACTGTAACTTCTACAAAGTGTAGAACATGGTCGGCGGCGGACGAAAACCAACCGTCCTCCCTAGGATCGCCCACCTGGGCGCGGCGCGCCAGATGTTCTACCCGATGTAGAAGGTTCGGCGTTTTCGGGGTAAATTTAGTTGTGTAGTTGAACAACCGCGTGACGTCACCTGGCGCACAGCGCACGGTGCGGGGAAATAAAAGGAAAAGTGACATGGCTAGTCTTGGTGAACTGGAACGGGCAGTGATGGACCTGCTCTGGGCGGGCCAGGAAGCGGCTACGGCCAATACCCTGAGGGATCAGTTGGCGCGCACGTCGGCGGCGCAGGGCGGCCCCGGCCACGAAGGCAAGGAACTCGCCGTCACCACGGTGCTTACCGTACTTTCCCGCCTGGAAAAGAAGGGCCTGGTCGAACGCGAACGCGGCACCCGCCCGCACCGGTACCAGGCAGTGTCCAGCCGTGCAGACCACACCGCCGAACTCATGCATGAGGTCCTTGGGTCGGCCCCGGACCGCGAGGCAGTGCTGGCCCGCTTCATCGGGTCTGTCTCCGAAGGTGAAGCCGAAACGCTGCGCAAACTGCTGGGTCATCTCTAGCACACCATGTTCTGGGCCTCATACCTGCTGGCGGTCCTTGCGATAAGCCTGGCGTGGCCGGTGCCAATCCTCCTGTCACGGGCACAATGGCCGGCCAGGTCGCCCTTCACGGCCATGCTGCTGTGGCAGGCGATCGCACTCGCAGGTGGTCTCTCCATGATCGGCGCCATGCTGGTCTACGGCCTGGAACCTGTGGGTGACAACCTCATCGCAGGGCTGCGCGCCCTTGCCGGCATGGTGCTCTTCAATGCCCCCACCACGGCGCTGGGGTTCTGGCATATCTTTGCCCTCTCCGCTGCCGCCCTGCTCACGGCCCACTTGGTCTTCACCCTGTTGCTGACGTACTACAAGATCCAGCGGCAGCGGCGCCGGCACCGCGAACTGCTCGCCATCCTGGCTTCCCCGTCAGGCCAGGACGCCGGCACGCTGGTCATCAGCCACGATTCCCCCGTTGCCTACTGCCTTCCGGGAGGCGCCCGCTCGGTCACCGTACTGTCGGATGGCCTGATGGCTGCCCTTGAACCGGCTGAGCTTCGTGCCGTCCTCATCCACGAGAACGCCCACCTGAGCCAGCGGCACCACCTGCTCCTGTGGGCCTTCGCGGCCTGGCGGCAGGCCCTCCCCTGGCTGCCCACCACCCGGCTTGCGCAGGAGTCGGTGAATTCGCTGATCGAGATGCTGGCCGACGACGTCGCCCTTCGGACGGAAAGCAAGGCGACGCTCATCAAGGCCATCGCCATTGTGGCCAGCGGTTCGGCGGGCAACGCCGGCGGCGGCGACATCCGGCCGTCGTCCCCTAGCCTTGCCCTTTCGGGCCTTGAGGCGGCATCGGGCGGCCCGGGCTCGGATGCGGTCCGGACGGCTGCCTCCCGGGTCAGCCGGCTCCTGACGCCGCAGCCCCAGCTTCCTGCCGCTGTCCGCAGCGCCGTCCTGGCCGGCTGCATCCTCCTGCTGGCGCTGCCTACCGCCCTGCTGGTGGTACCCGGACTGCTCGGCTGACGCGCCGCCGTCGCGCGCTGCCTCCTGGTGGTTCAGCCGCGCGAAAACCGGCGGCTGTCAGGCGTCGATACGCTCCCGGTCCAGGCTGGAGGCGCCGGCAATGATGAAGTCCTTGCGCGGGGACACGTCCGAGCCCATCAGCAGGTCGAAAATCTCCTCAGCCTGCTGCGCATTCTCGATCCCCACCTTGCGAAGGGTGCGGTGCCGCGGATCCATGGTGGTCTCGGCCAACTGCTCGGCGTCCATCTCCCCCAGGCCCTTGTACCGCTGGATCGGCTCCTTGTACCGCTTGCCCTCCTTCGCCAGGCGGGCCAGCAGCACGTGGAGCTCGGCCTCGGAGTAGGTATAGATCATCTCGTTGGCCTTCTGGCCGGCGTTGATGACCTCCACCCGGTGCAGCGGCGGCACGGCGGCGAACACCCGGCCCTCAAGGATCATGGGACGCATATAGCGGAAGAACAGGGTCAGGAGCAGTGTCCGGATGTGGGCGCCGTCCACGTCGGCGTCGGTCATGAGGATCACCTTGCCGTAGCGGGCGGCGCTGATGTCGAAGCTGCGGCCGGAACCTGCCCCGACCACCTGGATCAGGGCGGCACACTCGGCGTTGGAGAGCATGTCCCCCACCGAGGCCTTCTGGACGTTCAGGATCTTGCCGCGGATGGGCAGCAGCGCCTGGAAGTCCGAGGAACGGGCCAGCTTGGCCGTGCCCAGCGCGGAGTCACCTTCCACGATGAACAGTTCGGAACGCCCGACGTCGTCCGTCCGGCAATCGGCAAGCTTGGTGGGCATGGAGGAAGTTTCCAGCGCGTTCTTGCGCCGCTGGGTCTCCTTGTGCACGCGCGCCGAGATGCGGGACTTCATCTCGTTGACGATCTTCTCCAGCAGCAGCGCCGACTGGGCTTTGTCGTTCCGGTTGCTGGAGGACAGCTTGGCGGAGATTTCGCGCTCCACCACCTTGGCCACGATGGCGCGGACGGCGCTGGTTCCCAGGATTTCCTTGGTCTGGCCTTCGAACTGCGGTTCGGCGAGCCGGACGGTCAGCACGGCCGTCAGGCCGGCGAAGATGTCGTCCTTTTCAATCTTGTCGTTGCCGGCCTTGAGCTTCCGGGCGTTGGCCTCCACGGCTTTCCGGAAGGTCTTGATCAGGGCCTGTTCGAACCCGGACTGGTGGGTGCCGCCCTTCGGGGTGGCGATGATGTTCACGAAGCTCCGCACGGAGCTGTCGTAGCCGATCCCCCAGCGGAGCGCCACGTCCACCTCGCAGTCGCGCTCGACCTCGGCCAGCTGGCTGTGTCCGCGCTCATCAAGGACCGGGACCGTCTCCTTGAACTTTCCGGAACCGTGAAGCCGCCAAACGTCCGTGACGGCCGGATCGGCTGCAAGGAACTCGACGAACTCGGAGATGCCGCCGTCGTGGTGGAAAACCTCTTCGAAGGGACCTGCTTCACCGGGGGTCCCGGGGACCCTGCGCTCGTCCCGGACGGTCAGCTTGAGGCCGGGCACCAGGAACGAGGTCTGGCGTGCGCGGGCAACCAGGTCATCGTAAGAGAACTTGGCATCGGGGGTGAAGATCTGCCGGTCAGCCCAGTAGCGGATCCGGGTTCCGGTCACGCCGCGCTTGGCCTTGCCCACCACGTCCAGCACGGAGTCGTTGACGAACGGCGTGAACGGAGCTGCCGGATCCAGGCGGGACCCGGTGTCCTTGAAGCGGCCGGGCTCACCGCGGCGGAAGGACATCCTGTAGGTCTTGCCACCCCGGTCCACCTCGACGTCCAGGCGCGAGGACAAGGCGTTGACCACCGATGCGCCCACACCGTGCAGGCCGCCGGAGGCCGTGTAGGACCCGCCGCCGAACTTGCCACCGGCGTGCAGCTTGGTGAACACCACTTCGACGCCGGTGAGCCCCGTCTTTGGCTCCTTGTCGATGGGGATGCCGCGGCCGTCGTCGTGGATTTCCACGGAGTTGTCCGCGTGCAGGATGATCCGGATGTCGTGGCCGAACCCGGCCAGGGCCTCGTCCACGGAGTTGTCGATGATTTCCCAGAGGCAGTGCATGAGGCCGCGCGAGTCGGTGGAGCCGATGTACATGCCCGGGCGCTTGCGGACGGCTTCGAGGCCTTCCAGGACGGAAAGGTGCCGGGCGGTGTACTCAGAGCTTGGTGCCACTGGTGATGAACTCCTTCAGGGACGTCGATGCGGCGCTGGGACCGCACCTTCTAGGGTAGTCCGCTGCAGCGGGCAGAACCGTCTGCCACACCCGCGGCCCGGTGTGCGGCGCGCCACGGACCGTGGTGGCGGGCGGAACTGGGAAGTTCTTGACCGAACCTTGCGGATACGCGCACAGCGAACTTGCCCCATCCTTGCGATGGATTGGATACGAATGCTGGTTATATAGATGTACTGATCTACTAAGGAGGCCGACATGACAACAGCAGTGGCAGACCGCACGCTCAACGCACTGGACCGGTGCGATCGTTGCGGAGCCCAGGCATATGTCCGGGTTGTACTCGAGTCCTCCGGCGGGGAGCTGTTGTTCTGCGGCCACCACGCCCGTGCAGTCGAAGCGACGCTCAAGCCGTTGAGCTCCGACTGGCACGACGAGACGGGAAAGCTTCACGAGAAAGCTGCCGTGGAAATCGACTAGATGAGGCATCGGTAACAACGACCCTGCGGGACTCTTCCATTCGGAGGGGTCCCGCAGGCGTTTAAGGACCCCTGGCCGGACTGGGCCGGGCCCGCACGGGACATGGCGCTGCAGACCAGGAGACAACAGAGCGAAACAGCAGGGGCCGTCCGGGACCCACTTTTCAGTGGGTCCCGGACGGCCCCTGCCTGGCCATTGCGGGGACTTAGTCCAGGTAGTCCCGCAGCACCTGCGACCTGGAGGGGTGCCGCAGCTTGGACATGGTCTTCGATTCGATCTGGCGGATCCGCTCGCGGGTCACGCCGTAGACCTTTCCGATTTCGTCTAAAGTCTTCGGCTGTCCGTCGGTCAGGCCGAAGCGCATGGCAACCACGCCGGCCTCGCGCTCGGAGAGAGTGTCCAGCACCGAGTGCAGCTGCTCCTGCAGGAGGGTGAAGCTCACGGCGTCGGCGGGGACAACGGCCTCGGAGTCCTCGATCAGGTCGCCGAACTCGGAGTCGCCATCCTCGCCCAGCGGGGTGTGCAGCGAGATCGGTTCACGGCCGTACTTCTGGACTTCGACAACCTTTTCAGGGGTCATGTCCAGTTCCAGTGCCAGTTCTTCGGGCGTGGGTTCTCGGCCCAGGTCCTGCAGCATCTGGCGCTGCACACGGGCGAGCTTGTTGATGACCTCGACCATGTGGACCGGAATACGGATGGTGCGGGCCTGGTCCGCCATGGCGCGGGTGATGGCCTGGCGGATCCACCACGTGGCGTACGTGGAGAACTTGAAGCCCTTGGTGTAGTCGAACTTTTCGACAGCGCGGATCAGGCCCAGGTTGCCTTCCTGGATGAGGTCCAGGAACAGCATGCCGCGGCCGGTGTAGCGCTTGGCGAGCGAGACCACCAGGCGGAGGTTGGCCTCGAGCAGGTGGTTCTTGGCGCGCTTGCCGTCGTGGATGATGAATTCGAGTTCGCGCTTGTACTTCGGGTCCATGGATCCGTCGTCCGCGGCGATCTTCTCCTCTGCGAACAGCCCGGCTTCGATCCGCAGTGCCAGGTCCACTTCCTGCTCCGCGTTGAGCAGTGCCACCTTGCCGATCTGCTTCAGGTAGTCCTTGACGGGGTCGGCCGTGGCACCGGCAGACATGACCTGCTGCACCGGGGCGTCGTCGTCGTCCGCGTCGGAGTAGACAAAGCCCTTGCCACTGCCGGCTGCACCCTTGACGGGATCAGCGTCGGCGTCCTCGGGGGCCTCGGTACCGTCGATGACGATGTCGTCGAGGTCTTCCTCGACTTCTTCGACCTCATCCGGGTCGGTGTCACCGGCGGACTTTCCCGCGGCCGCTGCTGCAGCCTTGGCGCCGGGCTTGGGCCCACGCTTCTTGGGCTCGCGCTTGCCGTCCGCTGCAGCCTCGCCTGCCGAAGCCTTGTTGGCAGCACGTGTGGCTGCCCGTTTGGCATTGGTCGCGGCCTGCTTCTCCTCAGGGGACAAGACATCCTGGGCGGCGGAATCCTTCTTCGTGGAAGACGGGGTCACAGAAAACCTTTCTAGCGGTGGTCTGTGGAATCACCATACGGGCAACACCACTATGACCCTGTCAAGTCCGTGATGAAAACCAAGCGCCACCACGGCCGGCAGAGTCACTTAAGACAACTCCCGGAGCGGCTGTAATGTTCCCTTGCGGGGACGCTTACAAGCACTCGGTACACGGACCCAACCGGGTCTCGGCATCCATTGTCTCATGATTTGCCCGGATCCGGCCTCTCCTGCCGCCATCCGTTACTGCTGCCCCCGCATGGTGCCGCTGACAGTGCCGCCGCGCCGGGCGGCCGCGCCCCTTCCATGGGTGGACATCTCCGTGCCGGCAGGATCCCGGCTCCGCTCACTCCCCGGCCGGGACCTCCCGGAACTTCTGCCAGGCCGCGTCTTTCCGCGCAGCCCAGCCGCAAAGGGTTCCCCTGCCCACGAGGTCCTGCAGAAGTTCCGCCAGCCGGTAGCCCGGCTCAAGCTCAAGGGCCTGCCCCAGGTAGGCAGCCGAGTACGAGCCGCGGCCCCGGCACCACGAGACCCAGCCCCGAAGCGTCAGGGCTGCCGCGGCCGCAGGCCCGCCCAAGGCAGCCAACTGCCCAAGGACCCGGTCCAATGCTTCCAGGGCCTCCCAATCGGGAACCTCGGGTGCCATGCCCATGAGGACCTCTCCGTAGCCTGCGGGAACGGATTCGGCGCGTACCCCTGTTCCCCGCGCGGGAAGCGGCACCCGTGGACGGAGCGCCGCGGGCCCTGCCGCAGCGGCCCCTGCCCGGCCTCCCCTCGGCTTCCGGCGCGCACCTGCTGCCGGCGGCAACAGCGGCAACGGCACCACGGAGGCGTCAATGCCGTCGCCGGCCGGGTCCTCGAAGACACCAAAGTGGACGGCCCCGGCCGCCGCGGCGGTCCTGCCGGCGGCTGCCATCACCAGCACGGCATCACGCCAGGTGTGGCAGAGCAGGGTGGCCCTGAGGAAGGCGTCCCGCTCAACGTCCGGGATCCACGGCCCGGACCCGTTCCGCTCCAGCAGCATCTCCCAGAAGTCGAGCACGGCATTGAACTGCTGCCTGCTCCCGGAGCGCCTGCCAAGCGCTTCCTCCCAGCCGGCCTGCGCCTCAAGGACAGCTGCAAGGTGGATGGCGGGGACGGCCGCTGCCGGCCCGCCGCCTGCTGCCGGAGCCGGGCCGACGCTGCTGCCCCTGTACACCATTTCGGTGTACAGCGTGCTGTCCCGGATCTGCTGCACCGGGCGCCCCGGAAGCGGGCAGCATGAAGGATCGGCGCACAGTGCGTCACGCCAGTACTTCTCCCCCACGAACCAGGCGTCCCGGACGGGCATCCCGGCCCGCCCCAGGACTGACTGCACCACCAGGACCAGGCGGTGGTACGCCGATGGCGGAGCCATCATCGCGTCGCTGGTGAAGATGGCCAGCAACGAGCCGTCAGCTTCCTGGTCGGACTCCAGGTAACTCCGGACGGCGCCGGCAAAACCGGCGGGGTCTGCTTGGATACCCGGCCCCGGGAGGTCGAGCCGCAGGGTGGCGCCGAGTCTGGTGCCGTGGAGGGTGATGGCCACCAGGCTGGAGGCAGGCCAGTACCCCAGGGAATGTGGAATGAAACTGAGAATATCTTCCGGTCCGCGGACTGTTAATCGTTCTGAAGCTGTCATGGCTCCAGCCTTTGTCCGGACGCGGCACAGCGTAAGGGAGTCCCGGCCGTATGTGGACAAGTCCGGCCGCCCATGGACCCATGCTGGTCCAGCCCGCATCAAACGCGGCCTGTGCAGGAGCAGTCAGTCGTCGCTGGGCGTTGTCTGGCGGCGGCGCGCCAGGATTTCGCGGCGCTGGCGGGCCAGCGCGCTGCGCAGCGGCGGCACCACGATCCCCTGTGCCGCCATCTGGCGGCGCACCTTCCGCCGTGAGGCGAGGATGGCGGCGGCGCCGAAAGCAAGGACCAGGAACTGGACGCTCAGTGCCAGCCGGAAGGGGTCCAGGCCGTACAGCACCCCCTGGGAGAACCCGGAAGCGTAGAGGACGTCGAGCACCAGGCCGATCAGGAAGATCGACACCAGGGCCGCGATGAAGCCGCCAACGTTGACGATCCCGGTGGCGGTGCCGATCCGGTGCGCGGGGTTGAAGGTCCGGGCGAAGTCGAAGCCGATCATGGACCCCGGGCCGCCAATCGCGAGCACCACCACCAGGCCGGCCAGCAGCCACAGCGGGGCACGGCCCGGCAGCAGCAGCACGGCGGCCCACGCAGCGGCGGTTCCCCCGGCTATCAGCAGCACCATGGTGGAACGGCGCAGCGGGTGCCGCGAAACGAAACGTCCAATGAAGGGGCCCACGGCCATGGCGGCCGCAACGTAGAGCGCCATCAGGGCGGCAACGGTTCCGGCATCCAGGCCCTGCCCGGAGATCAGGAACGGATAGCCCCAGGTCATGGCAAAGACTGTGCCCGAAAACTGGATGGTGAAATGGCTCCACATGCCCAGCCGGGTGCCGGGCTGGCGCCAGGCACGGGCAAGTGATGCCCCGGTGGCCCTGAGCCCCTGCCGGGCGTGCGGCCGTTCGCTGCCCGGCGGCGCGTCCTGCAGCATCAGGACGACAAGTACGACGGCGAGAGCGGACATTCCTGCCAGCATCAGGAAGGCCGGGGTCCATCCGGACAGGTGCAGCACCAGCGCGAAAGGCAGGACACTGAACAGCTGCCCCAGCTGCCCGGACATCCCTGTCAGCTGGGTGACCAAGGGCACGCGGGCGGGGGCGAACCACAGCGGAATGAGCCGGATCACGGAGATAAAGGTCATGGCGTCGCCGGCGCCCACGAGCACGCGGCCCAGGACTCCGCCGGGGATACTTTCGGCAAAGGCGAGCTGCAGCTGTCCGAGTCCCATCAGGACCGCACCGCCGGCGATCATGGCCCGCGATCCAAACCTGTCCACCAGCAGTCCCACGGGGATTTGGAGACCCGCGTAGACCAGCAGCTGCAGGACGGTAAAGAAGGAGATGGCAGAGGCGGTGGCGTGGAACCGCTCGGTCGCCTCCAGGCCCACCACACCAAACGATGTCCGCTGCGCCACGGCCACCAGGTACCCGAAAATTCCAATGGTCCAGATAAGCCAGGCGCGGGGTGCAGTCACTCCTTCATTATGCCCGGCCCGCGGGCGCCCCCGCGGATGCTGTGACGCCGCGCTACTGCCCGGGGTTCTCCCTGGCCAGGTAAGCCTCCACGGCGGCACCGAGGTCGTCGGCGTCGGGAAGCTCGTCGTTTTCGTTGGCCAGGAGCGAGCGCCGCACCATGCCGTCTGCCTTCTCGTCATAGCGGATTTCGAGGCGGGACACCACCTGCTGGACCTCCTCGGAGGCCTCGATCTGCTCGGCGATTTGGCGGCTGACCTCGCGGCCCGATTCGCGGAGCCGGTCGGTAGGCAGCATGAGGGACGCCGCAGCGCCCAGGTATTCCAGGCCGGCGACGGCGGCGGTGGGGTATTCAGCTTCAGCCAGGTAGTGCGGGACGTGGATGACGTACCCGGCGACGTTGCGTCCGGCCTCCACGAGGCGCAGCTCCAGGATATGGCCGACGGCGGCAGGAACTTCGACGGTGGGCTTCCATACCGAAATGCCCTCGATCAGCTCAGGCCGGTTTCCGTGAACCGTCACGCCCACGGGCCGGGTGTGCGGCACGGGCATCGGAATGGAGTGGATCCAGGTGACCAGGTTGACGTCCAGCTTCTCCACGATGTTCACCACGGCACGGGCAAAACGTTCCCACTGCAGGTCCGGTTCGAAGCCGGCCAGGAGGAGGAACGGCTTCCCCAGCCCGTCCACCAGGCGGTAGAGGGCCAGCCGGGGCTCCTGGTAGTCCTCGATGTGGTCCTCAACGAAACTCAGGTGCGGCCGCCGGGACCGGTAGTCAATCAACTGGTCCGCGTCGAAGACCGCGACCGGCTGGGCATCAAGGGAATCCAGCAGTTCCGCATTGATCTGCTTCACCACGTGGCCGGCGTCGGCAAACCCGGTGAAACCCATGACCAGGTTCAACCCCTGCAGGTCGGGGCTGTGGAACAGCTCGATGTTGCTGGCATAGAGCGCGTCGGGGTCCAGCAGGGAGCCGGAAATCCGTTCAAGCACGGCATGTTCCTTTCAGGGGTGCGGGTGGACATCATTCATAACGCTGCACGGGCACCCGGCATTCCTCGGGCCGGTGTGGCGCACCTCTCAGGAAATTCCCATGCTGCGCCGGGGAAGGGCTACGATCGGAACTGGCCTGCCAGCCGGGCCTGAACCCACCCCGTGACCGTCCGGAACGGCCGGATCCGGGCCATTATGGCAGCGCGCCCAACATGCATCCCTGCCCGAACGTTTCGAGAATTGAGGACTCATCCCTGTGGTCAAGAATACTGAAGTCAACCTTAGTACCGTCTCGCGGGACCTGAAGAAGAGCCCCAGCGACGCAGTGGTCATCGGGGTGGGGCAGGGAACTGACGGCCCCGTCCTGCTGGAGAACCCGCTGACGGCAAAGTCCGCAGAGGCACTCGCAGACTCACTTAAGGCACTCGGAGTGACCGGCGCTGCAGACCAGCTGGTCCGCCTGCCGGGCCTGCCCGAGACCGGTGCCGGCATCCTGGTCCTGGCCGGCGTCGGAAAGGTCCCCGCTGCGGGGGCGCTCACAGGTGAGGCACTTCGGAGGGCAGCGGGGTCGGCCGTGCGGCAGCTGGCCGGTTTGGCCACGGTCACCCTGGCATTCCCGACGGCGGGCGTCCAGGACGTGGCGGCGGTCGCCGAGGGTGCCGCGCTGGGCGCCTACTCCTTCACCGAGTTCCGGTCCTCAACGGACGGGCTCAAGGATCCGGTCCGCAACGCGATGATCTTCACCGAACTCGCTGGCAGCGCAGAGCTCGAAGCCGCCCTCAAGCGTGCCGGACTGGTTGCCAGGGCCGTGAACCAGACCCGCTCCCTGGTCAACACGCCGCCCAGCCATCTGTACCCGGAATCCTTCGCAGAGGCAACCAAGGACCTGGCCAAGGGCCTGCCCGTGAAGGTCACCGTGTGGGATGAGAAGCGCCTGGAAAAGGAAGGCTTCGGCGGCATCATGGGCGTGGGCAAGGGCTCCACGCGCCAGCCCCGCCTGGTCAAGGTCGAGTACGCCCCCGCCAAGGCAACCGCAAAGATCGCGCTCGTTGGCAAGGGCATCACGTTCGACACCGGCGGGATCTCGCTCAAGCCGGCCCTGAACATGGGTGACATGAAGAGCGACATGGCAGGCGCCGCCGTCGTCCTCAACACCGTCCTGGCCCTCGCCGGACTGGGCCTGCCGGTTAAGGCCACCGCCTGGCTCTGCATTGCCGAGAACATGCCCGGCGGCGGCGCCTCACGCCCCGCCGACGTCCTGACCATGTACGGCGGCAAGACCGTGGAAGTCCTCAACACCGACGCCGAAGGCCGTCTGGTCATGGCCGACGGCATCGTCGCTGCCAGCCGCGAACTCCCCGACGCCATCATCGACGTGGCCACCCTGACCGGCGCGCAGCTGATCGCACTGGGCAACCGCACCGCCGGCGTCATGGGTTCGGACAGCGTCACCGGTGCGCTCAAGGAGGCGGCGGACCGTGCGGGCGAGCTGGTGTGGCCCATGCCCCTGCCGGAGGAACTGCGCCCCACGCTGGACTCCCAGGTGGCGGACCTGGCCAATATCGGCGAACGGCACGGCGGGATGATGACCGCAGCCGTGTTCCTGCGTGAGTTCGTGGGTAAGGACAAGGCAGGCGAACAGATCCCCTGGGCGCACATCGACATCGCGGGACCGTCCTTTAATAACGGGAGCCCGTACGGCTACACGCACAAGCAGGGCACCGGATGCACTGTCCGGACCCTGGTGGCCTACGTGGAGGACATCCTGGCCGCCGCCTGAGAACGGCTGCAGCCCCCGTGCCACGCGGCCCTGCGGCCAGGTGATTCCTGTGCCACAGAGCCGCGTGACACTGGACACAAGCGCTCCACAAACGCAGTGCCAAGGTGGAGCATGGATAGGTGGTTCGCTAAGGTGAACCACGGTAGTCACAAATGCAAGAGAGTTGCCCTGCTGACATAATCACGGCAGTGCAAGTTCCAAGACCAGATGATGCGCGCTGAACGCGTCATCGTTCACGCGAGGGAGCGTTTTAGTGGCCGATCAGGCAACTGCGCAAGAATTCGACATCCTGGTACTCGGTGGCGGCAGCGGCGGATACGCTGCGGCCCTGCGTGCGGTACAGCTCGGCCTCACCGTCGGCCTCGTGGAGAAGGGCAAGCTGGGCGGCACCTGCCTCCACAACGGCTGCATCCCCACCAAGGCCCTGCTGCACTCTGCAGAGCTCGCCGACCACGCCCGTGACTCCGCCAAGTACGGCGTGAACGTCACCTTGGACAGCATCGACATCAACGCTGTCAACGCGTACAAGGACGGCATCATCGCCGGCAAGTACAAGGGCCTGCAGGGACTCATCAAGTCCAAGGGCATCACCGTCATCGAGGGTGAAGGCAAGCTGCAGGGCACCGACACCGTCGTCGTGAACGGCACCGCCTACAAGGGCAAGAACATCGTCCTGGCAACCGGCTCCTACTCCCGCACCCTGCCCGGCCTGGAAATCGGCGGCAAGGTCATCACGTCGGACCAGGCCCTCACCATGGATTACATCCCCAAGAGCGCCATCATCCTGGGCGGCGGCGTCATCGGCGTCGAGTTCGCCTCGGTCTGGAAGTCGTTCGGCGTGGACGTCACCATCGTCGAAGGCCTCCCCTCCCTCGTTCCCAATGAGGACGCCACGATCGTGAAGAACTTCGAGCGTGCCTTCAAGAAGCGCGGCATCAAGTTCTCCACCGGCGTGTTCTTCCAGGGCGTCGAGCAGAACGACGACGGCGTCAAGGTCACCCTGGTGGACGGCAAGACGTTCGAAGCCGACCTGCTGCTGGTCGCCGTCGGCCGGGGCCCCGTCACCGCGAACCTCGGCTATGAGGAAGCGGGCATCACCATCGACCGCGGCTTCGTCATCACCAACGAGCGCCTCCACACCGGCGTCGGCAACGTCTACGCCGTCGGCGACATCGTCCCCGGCGTTCAGCTGGCACACCGCGGCTACCAGCAGGGCATCTTCGTGGCCGAGGAAATCGCCGGCCTGAAGCCGGTGGTCGTCGAGGACATCAACATCCCCAAGGTCACCTACTCCGAGCCCGAGATCGCCACCGTTGGCTACACCGAGAAGGCTGCCAAGGAGAAGTTCGGCGAAGACCAGGTCCAGACCCAGGAATACAACCTGGCCGGCAACGGCAAGAGCTCCATCCTGGGCACCTCCGGCCTGGTCAAGCTGGTCCGCCAGAAGGACGGCCCCGTCGTCGGCGTCCACATGATCGGTGCCCGCATGGGCGAGCAGGTGGGCGAAGCCCAGCTGATCGTGAACTGGGAAGCCTACCCTGAGGACGTGGCGCAGCTGCTGCACGCCCACCCCACCCAGAACGAAGCCCTTGGCGAAGCCCACCTGGCGCTGGCCGGCAAGCCGCTGCACGGCTAGTTCCCCCAGCATTACCAGGCCCGGTGCACCCGGCCGCGCAGGCCGGGTGCACTAGGCTTCCAACAAGGCAGCAATCATTCGCACTAAAGATCAATAAGGAGAACGGGGACGACATGTCTGAATCCGTTAACTTGCCCGCCCTCGGTGAGAGTGTCACCGAAGGAACCGTCACCCGCTGGCTCAAGCAGGTAGGTGACCGGGTAGAGGTGGACGAGCCGCTGCTCGAAGTCTCCACCGACAAAGTAGACACTGAAATCCCCTCTCCGGTAGCTGGCGTGATTGAAGAAATCCTGGTCGCTGAAGACGAGACCGCCGAGGTCGGCGCACCGCTGGTGCGCATCGGCGACGGCTCTGGCGGCGGTTCCGCCCCGGCCGAAGAAGCTCCCGCTGCCGCTCCGGCACAGGAGGCTCCGGCACAGGAGGCTCCGGCCCAGGAAGCACCCGCTGAAGCAGCACCTGCCCAGGAAGCGCCCGCCCAGGACGCTCCGGCTGCCGGCGGCGAAAGCCATGAAGTGACGCTCCCCGCCCTCGGCGAGAGCGTCACCGAGGGCACCGTCACCCGCTGGCTCAAGGCCGTGGGCGACTCCGTCGAGGTCGACGAGCCCCTGCTCGAGGTCTCCACCGACAAGGTAGACACCGAGATCCCCTCGCCGGTTGCCGGCACGCTGCAGGAAATCCGGGTCAACGAGGACGAGACCGCCGAGGTTGGTTCCGTGCTGGCCGTCATCGGCTCGGGTGCCCCCGCTGCCGCCGCCCCGCAGGCTGCACCCGCGGCTCCCCAGCAGGAAGCCCCCAAGCAGGAAGCCCCCAAGCAGGAAGCTCCCGCTCCGGCCGCAGCACCGGCCCCCGCCGCAGCTCCCGCTCCCGCCCCGCAGGCTGCACCCGCAGCCCAGGAAGCCGCCCCGGCCGCAGGCTCGGAATCCGGCTACGTCACTCCCCTGGTCCGCAAGCTGGCCAACCAGCACGGCGTGGACATCGCTTCACTGTCCGGCACCGGTGTTGGCGGCCGTATCCGCAAGCAGGATGTCATGGCCGCCGCTGAAGCCAAGGCTGCCCCGGCCGCGGCTCCGGCAGCCGCCCCTGCCGCTTCCGCCCCGGCCGCGTCGGCTGCAGCTGCCTCGTCGCTGCGCGGAACCACCCAGAAGGCTCCCCGCATCCGCCAGGTCATCGCCCGCCGCATGCGCGAATCCCTCGAGGTCTCCACCCAGCTCACCCAGGTGCACGAAGTGGACATGACCAAGGTGGCCAAGCTGCGCGCCCGCGCCAAGAACTCGTTCCAGGCCCAGAACGGCGTCAAGCTGACCTTCCTCCCCTTCATCGCCAAGGCAGTGGCCGAGGCCCTCAAGCAGCACCCCAAGCTCAACGCTGCGTACGACGAGGACAAGCAGGAAATCACCTACCACAACGCCGAGCACCTGGCCATCGCCGTCGACACCGACAAGGGCCTGCTGGTTCCGGTCATCGCCGACGCCGGCAACCTGAACCTCGCCGGACTGGCAGGCAAAATTGCGGACGTTGCCTCGCGAACCCGCGACGGAAAGATCGGTCCGGATGAACTGTCCGGTGGCACGTTCAGCATCACCAACATCGGTTCGGTTGGCGCACTGTTCGACACCCCGATCATCAACCAGCCGCAGGTAGGGATCCTGGGTACCGGCGCGATCGTCAAGCGTGCCGTTGTGGTTGCCGACGAAAACGGTGACGACTCGATCGCCATCCGCTCCATGATGTACCTGTCCCTGACGTACGACCACCGCCTGGTGGACGGCGCGGACGCGGGCCGGTTCCTCCAGACGCTGAAGGCACGCCTCGAAGAAGGCGCCTTCGAAGCGGACCTGGGGCTGTAACAGCCAGCCACGAGCAGCGGCGGCGGGTGCCAAACGGTGGGATATCCACCGGAGGCACCCGCCGCCGTCGTTGTTTAATGGGCACCCAGGCGTGGGTGGCCAGCGTGGCTTTGCTACAGGCGGTAGAACTGACTGGCTAAGCTGGAGCCATGACTATCCTCTTTAACATCCTGGTTTTCCTGCACGTCGTGGGCGCGGCCATGATCGTGGGCTACTGGATCGCCACGATGCGGACCCCTACCGTGCACCCGCGCCAGCGTGACGGCGCCTTCCTTCAGCTTCTTACCGGCATCGCCATGATGGGCATCCTTCCGTTCCTGCCGGACAAGGACCCGAACTACGCCAAGCTGGGCATCAAGTTCGTCATTGCCATCGTCGTTGCAGTCCTCGCCATCATCGGCACCCGCAAGGTCAAGAAGGGTGAGCCTGTGTCCACCGGCCTCGCCCACGGCGTAGGCGGCCTGGCCCTGGTCAACATCGCCATCGCCACCATCTGGCAGTAAAGCCCGTCCGGGGACCGGTCATAATCCTCTGAGAGCGGACAATCCGTGCACCGCAGGGGCCGGATCCCTAGGATGGGAAACGGTGGGCCCGGCCGTGCTGCCGGACCCGGACCGAATCGACGTTGAGGAGAGACATGGCTACAACACGCAATGCCCACACCGTATGGACCGGAAGCCTGACCGAAGGCTCGGGCAACACCACCCTGGACAGCTCGGGCCTGGGCACCTTCGATGTCACCTGGAAGGCGCGCACGGAGGCTGCCGGCGGAAAGACCAGCCCGGAAGAGCTGATCGCAGCGGCCCACTCGGCCTGTTTCTCCATGGCCTTCAGCCACGAACTCAGCCAGGCGGGCTTCACTCCGGAAGAGGTCAACACCAAATCGGAGGTCGGCTTCCAGCCCGGAACCGGTATCACCGGCAGCCACCTGACCCTCAGCGCCCGCATCCCCGGCATCTCGGAAGAAGACTTCCAGCGCATTGCCGAGGCCGCCAAGAAGGGTTGCCCGGTGTCCCAGGCCCTGGCCGGCATCGAGATCACCCTCGACGCCACGCTGCAGTCCTAGGTTCCGCACAACGCACAACGCAAAGGCCCTGCCCTTCCGGAAATCCGGAAGGGCAGGGCCTTTGCCGTTGCCGGCCCGGGTTAGCCGTCGTGCCGGCGCGCGGGAAGCGGGGCAGGCTTCAGCTTCCGGTAGCCGGAGCGCGCCGGCGGCCGGTCGGTGGGCAGTTCCTGGATCATTTCCTTCAGCGCCCCGATGCCGTACTCCAGCTGGGGGTCCCGCCCGGCGGCGTAGGCGTGCGGCGGGTAGGTGACCTCGATGTCCGGGTCTACGCCGTAGTTCTCCACGCTCCAGCCCACGCCGCCGCCGAACCAGTTGGCATAGCGGGGCTGGGTGACGCCGGTGCCGTCCGCCAGCGTGAACCGGTTGTCGATGCCGACCACACCGCCCCAGGTGCGCGTTCCGATCACCGGGCCGATGCCGCGGAGCTTTGACACCTGGGTGATGATGTCGCCATCGGACCCGGCGAACTCGTCCGCGAGGATGATCACGGGCCCCCGCGGCGCATGGTGGGGGTAGGTGCGCGGCTTCTCGCCGCGCGGCATGCTCCATCCTGTGACCTTGCGGCCAATGAGCTCGGCAACAAGCTGGGAGGTGTGCCCCCGCGGTTGCGGCGGACATCGACGATCAGGCCATCGAATGCCGTTTCGGTATCCAGGTCCCGGTGGAGCTGGGCCCAGCCGTTGGCCATCATGTCAGGGATGTGCAGGTAGCCGAAGGTTCCGTTGGAAGCCTCGCGGACCGTCCGCCGGTTGCCCGCAACCCATTCCTGGTACCGCAGGCGTTCCTCATCCTTGACAGGCACGACGGCGACCCTCCGCTGGGTGCCCTCAGCGCCGCCGTGTCCGGGGCCGTTGAGGAGGGTGAGCTCCACGGCGCGGCCGGCGGCCCCCACCAGCTGCATGGCAGGGGTGGTGCCTTCGGACAGCGGGACGCCGTCGACGGCCAGGAGGACGTCCCCTGCCCTCGCGCCGACGCCGGGCCTGGTCAGCGGCGACGTCGCCAGCGGGTCAGAGGACTCGCCCGCCAGGATGCGGGTGATCTCCCAGCCGCGGGCGGTGTGTACGAGGTCGGCGCCGAGCCGGCCTTGTCCACGGCTGCCGCGTTCGGTGACGGCTGCAGGGCGCACGTAGGCGTGGGAAGTTCCCAGTTCGCCGTGCAGTTCCCACAGGAGGTCCACGAGGTCGTCATGCGAGCCGAGCCGTTCCACCAGCGGCCGGTACCGGGCGTGGATGGATTCCCAGTCCTGGCCGGCCATGTCCTCGGCCCAGAAGAAGTCGCGCTGCAGGCGCCAGGCCTCGTCAAATGCCTGTCCCCAAACGCTGAGCGGGTCCATCAGGACGCGGATCCTGCCCAGGTCCACCTTGACCAGCTTTCCGGATTCCTCGTCCGTCTTGGCGTCCGACGGAACAACAGTCACCTGCTTATCGGCGACCGCCACCACTTTGCTGCGGTCACCCGAGAGCCGGTAGCTGTCCACGGCATCCACCAGGGTGGTCTGCTTGCGCCGGGCGATGTCATACCGGACCAGGCTGGGACGGGCGTCCTTGTCCTCCTGGCTGGCTTTCCCGTCGCCGGTCACGCCCGCCAGGACGGAGTCGAGCCAGAGGAGCGCGCCGTCAACGGCCTTCAATGAGCTGTAGTTGCCCTGCGGCACGGGAACGCCGATCACGCGGTGGGCAAGGCCCTCCGGATCGACAGTGACGGCGGGCACCGCACCGTCCGCGGCACCGTCCGCGGCTTCTGCGTCCGGCTCCCGGCCCGCGGGATCAACCGAAGGGCCAAAGGGCGACGGCGTCCCGGCAGCAAGCGCCACCAGGTACGGCTTGATGGGGCTGGGGAAGGAGAGGTCGAACGAGTGCCCGTCGTACACGGGGTCGAAGCTGCGGTTGGACAGGAACGCAAGGAATTTCCCGTCCGGGGTGAAGGCCGGGGAAGCGTCGCGGAAGCGGCCGTCGGTAACCTCCACGGGTTCCGCGTCGAGCCGGTCCACGGTGGCCAGGCGCAGCCGGCTGCGCGAACCGAAGGAGGTGACGGGCTCGGACCAGACCAGCCAGCGCGAATCCGCCGACCACCCCAGTTCGGAGATGCTGCCCTCCCCGATGCTGGCTACCGGTGTGAGGTCTCCGGTGCGGGTGTCCACCACGAAGACATCACCAAAGGAGGTTCCAAGGGCAACCCACCGGCCGTCGGGGCTCGGCTCCAGGGAACTGGCCCGGGACGGCGTCGGCACGGTGACACCGGCGTCCGCCGCCGGAGCCTGGGCTTCGGTGCCGGGGGCATCGGCCTGGGGCGCCACATCCGCCTGCTGCTCGTCATCGGTGGACGCGTGGGCCGTTGTTGCCGCCGGCACTTTGGCGCCGGACGCCGGGACAGGCTGGGGCAGGCTGACCGCCTCCGCTTCATCCTCAACGGGTGCTGCTGCCCCGGCGCGGGCATCCTGGGCCTGGGTGCCCGGATTTCCAGCGGTGTGCGGAACAGGTGCGGCGATGTCCTTGATATGCAGTGCTTCGACGCCGCCACGGTCGGCGATGTAGGCAATGCGTCCGTCTCCCAGCGGCCGCGGCAGCCGGCCGCGGACACCCGGGGTGGCCTCGATGATGCGTGACGGGCCGTCCTTGTGCCGCAGCCAGTGGATGGTGCCGTGGGATTCGACGGCGCTGGCGGCGCCCGCCACATCCGGTGCCACCGCACCGAGGTGCTTGACGGCGTCGAGCAGTGCGGGGCGCCTCGTCTGGCTGGCGGATCCGAGGCTAATGTCCAGTTTCACTGCGTCCGAGCCAAGGTCGTGGAGGACCCAAAGTTCGCCGGCCGATTCAAAGATGACCCGTTTGCCGTCGGTGGCCGCGTGCCGGACATAGAAGTCCTGATGGTCGGTGTGCCTGCGCAGGTCCTTACCGCTGGGCAGGACCGAGTACAGGTTGCCGTAGCCCTCATGGTCGGACAGGAAGGCGATCCGGCCGTCCACCCAGAGGGGGTCGGCGAGGTTGCCGTCAAGGTCCGGGAGGAGGCGTTCGAATTCGCCGTTGCCGTCGCGGTCGATCCACAGCTTCCCAGCAGTTCCACCCCGGTACCGCTTCCACCATGCAGGTTCGCGGGAGAGAACACTGGCCAGGACCACGGGGCGTTCATCGCCGACTTCGGGGCCGAAGGCAACGGACTCGACAGGGCCATAGGGCAGCTCCTGGGCCCAGCCGCCGTCGAGCGGGACGCTGTAGGCGTGGGTATGCCGGCTTTCGGCCTGGCGGAACGCGCTGGTGACCACCACGGAACCGCCCGTGGTGAATCCCTTGACCTTGGTGGTGCTGTGGCCGAAATACGTGAGCTGCCGGTACCCGCCGCCGTCCACCTGTGCAGAAACTACCTCCGGCGCCGTTCCCTGGACTACGGTCCACACCAGGCGCTTGCCGTCAGGGGTAAAACGCGGGTTGCGGGCAGGGAGCTGGAGGGAGGAGACACGCCAAGCGCGGCCGCCGTCCAGGGGCGCGATCCACACGTCGTCCTCGGCCACGAAAGTGACCAGATCACCGTGCAGATGCGGGAAACGGAAGTAGCTGGAAGAGGTCATCGTTCGATCATAGCCATCCCCTCCCCTGCCCCGCGGGAGATACACAACCCGTGCTGCCGTGGTGAGATGGACCATGCATATCGTCATGGCCGGCGCCTCCGGGCTCATCGGCACCTCCATGTCCGCAGCCTTCCGCCGTGCCGGCCACTCTGTGGTGACACTGGTCCGCAGGCCCCCGGCCAATGCCGGCGAAGTTCGCTGGGATCCGGCGGCCGGGGTCCTGGATCCCGCGGTGTTGTCCGGCGCGGACGCAGTGGTCAACCTTTCCGGCGCCGGCATCGGCGACCGGCCGTGGACCCGGCACCGCGTGGAGGAACTGTTCAGTTCCCGGCTGGGACCCACCAGGACCCTGGTGCAGGCTATGGCACGGTCCGACGCTCCACCCGCAGCCTTCATCAGCCAGTCCGGTTCGGGCTACTACGGTGACGCGGGCAACACCGTCCTCCGGGAAGATGCAGCGGCAGGCGAGGGGACACTCGCGCAAATCTGCATTGAGTGGGAGCAGGCCGCGCTGATGGCGCCGGCGGGCGTGCGGGTGGTGACGCCGCGGACCGGAGTGGTGTTCAGCCAGTCCGGCGGGGCGTTGGGCAAGCTGCTCCCGCTGCTGCGCCTGGGGGTGGGCGGCCCGTTTGGCAACGGCAGGCAATTCTGGCCTTGGGTAACGCTTCCCGACGTTTCGGCCGCATTCCTGTTCCTGTTGGCCTCCCCGGTCTCCGGGCCGGTCAATGTGGCCGCCCCTGAACAGGCGGATGTGAACAACATCGTGGCGGCCCTGGCCAGGGCCCTGCACCGGCCGGCGTTGCTGCGGGTCCCCGCCCCCGTGCTGCGCACCGTGATGCCCGGCCTGGGTGAGGAGCTCCTGCTGTACAGCCAGCGGATGGAGCCGGCCGTCCTGGCAGCTGCCGGGTTCCAGTGGCAGCACGGGCACCTGGCAGATGCAGCCCAATGGGTGGCGGGAAAGGCCGGCGCGGTCCAGCGGGGCTAGGCAGTGGGGCGACCCGGCAATGCTGGATGCCAGGGTTCCCCGGGCTGTTCACTAAGGCTGTTCACTGGCCGGGCAGGATGTCGCTGACCCGCCACCGGCCATCGACGGACACCAGGACCAGCCGCAGCGGCTGCGGCCGGCTCGCGGGCCCCGTGGCCAGCACGGTGTCATCCGGGTCCAACACCTGGTACCCGGACGAAGTGGAGACGGCCCGCACCACCGCGTGGACGCCGGTGGCCCCGTCCTCGACAGTCAACCCCGAGAGCGTGGTGCTGAATCCGGCGAGCCGCCGGCCCGCGGCGACCTGGCTGGAGATCCTCTGGTCAGCCGCAGCCGCGGCCGACCCGGGGGCGTTCACGTCCGCCAGAAGTTCCATTCCACCGCTGCTGAAGGCGTAGTCGCGAACCGCCGCCAGCCCCTGCGCGGCTGTTACGGGATCAGCTGCCCCTGCCTGCTCCCGCGCCACGTCCAGGGGCACGGCCTCCCGGCCACCGCCACCTGTTGCGGCCGGGGACGCACCTGGTGGGACCGGACCGTGCGCAGAATTACCGGGCCACATGCCGTGCCCGGCAGACGCTGACAGCCACCACAGCACTGCGGCAGCCGCGGCAACGAGCGGCAGCACGGAACGGCGTAGAAGCCGCAGCACCTGGCCACCGGCGGGGCCCACCGCGTGCTTTCCCCTGGCCGGCGGGGTTGTAGTTGTTGCCGCGCCCGGCCACGCGGACCACCGGGAGGCCTCCGCCCGGCGGCGGAGCCCCTGGATTTTCTCCCGGAGTCCGCTGCCCCGCGACACAGGGGGAACGTGGCGGCGGGTCAGCAGCTCCGGCAGGACGCTGGGGTGAACGGCGCCGGAGAGGTCCACGGGTTGTGGTTCAGCACTGCGGTACACGGCAGTGGCCAGCGCCAGCGCGTCAGGTCGCAGCCTCCGCTCATCGTTCAGTCCTGCTTCCAGGGCGGCTGCCAAGTCTTTGGGAACGCCGGGAACCAGCAGGGACAGCGGAGGCCGGTCGGCGGTCCGTCCCGGCGGATCACCCGTCAGGCAATACCAGCCCAGGGCGGCCACCGAGTACACGTCGCGTTCCGGCTGCAGGCCGGCGCGGACGGCGTCCACCGGGGACGGATCCACGAATCCTCCGGTTCCGGAGGCCCCCGCACGGCCGGGATCGCCCAGCATCCGGGCAATTCCGAGGTCCGACAGCACCGGTTTTCCCTGCCCGGTGAACAGGACATTTCCCGGGGACACATCCGAGTGCGTGAAGCCCTTGGCATGCAGGTAGGCCAGGGCCTGGGCTATAGGCGTGAGCACCGTGACCGTTTCCCCCACGCTGATCCTGCCCCGGGAAGCGACCAGCTGGGCCAGCGAACCGCCGGCAGCATAGTCCATGGTCAGGGCCGCACCGCTGCCGGGTTCGGTGCCCTGCACCGCCCCGTGGGCCTTGACCAGGTGCTGGTGGTCCAGGACTGACAGGATGCGGATCTCCCGCCGCACTTCCTCCTGGGTGATTCCCGGACTGCTGCCCGCGCCGCTGCCGCCGGCGCGGAAGCACTTCAATGCGTATTCCTGTCCGGTCCGGCGCTCCCGTACCAGCCACACATCCGCGCTGCCGCCCCGCCCCAGCAGCCTGCCGACGTCGTACCCCGGTACTTCGGGTGCCTGTGCATCGTCCATGGTCCATGTCTAGCCGACTTCCGGCCGCGCCGCAGAAGTTATCCACAGCCTCCGGCGGCCGTGGTCACATTGAGTCCCGCCGGTGAGCTTGGACACTAAACCGGGCCGGTGCGGCTGCGGGGTCTAAGCTGGATGCCATGACTCTTGAGTTTTCACAGCTGGGTCTTGCCCCCGACTTCGTTGACTACATGGAAGGCTGGGATGCCCAGCGCGAACTCCATGACAAAGTTGTCGCGGGAAGTGCGCCCAGCACAGTCCTTCTGTTGGAGCACGCCGCTGTCTATACGGCCGGCAAGCTTACCGAGGACCACGAGCGGCCCTTTGACGGTACGCCGGTCGTCGCGGTGGACCGCGGCGGCAAACTTACGTGGCACGGCCCGGGCCAACTGGTTGCCTACCCCATCCTGAAGCTCAAGAACCGCTCCGGAATCAGGGACTACGTGGAGCGCCTTGAAGCGATCATGATCGCCGTCATGGCGGACTACGGCATCAACGCAGAACGCATCAAAGGCCGCGCGGGCGTATGGATCAAGGCCGATTCAAAAGGCCCCGACCGCAAGATCGCTGCGATCGGCATCCGTGTCCTGAACGGCGTGACCATGCACGGCGTCGCCATTAACTGCAGCAACGACCTTGCGCCCTACGGCCAGATCATAGCCTGCGGCATCACCGACGCCGGAGTGACCACCATGTCCCTTGAAACGGGCAGGGAAATCCACCCCGCGGACATCGCGGAGCGGTTCGTGGAGGAATTCCGCAAGCATGAAGAAGTATTGGTTTCGAGCCCTGAAGGAGCTCTACTGTGACATTGGCACCTGAAGGCCGGAAGATGCTGCGGATCGAGCAGCGCAACGCTGCGGTCCCGGTGGAACGCAAGCCGGAGTGGATCAAGGCCAAGGTCCAGATGGGCCCCGAGTTCGTCGGGCTGAAGAACCTCGTCAAAAAAGAAGGCCTGCACACCGTCTGCGAAGAAGCCGGCTGCCCCAACATCTTCGAATGCTGGGAAGACAAGGAAGCGACCTTCCTCATCGGCGGCTCCGAATGCACCCGCCGCTGCGACTTCTGCCAGATCGACACCGGCAAACCCTCCCCCGTGGACATGTTCGAACCCACCAAGGTGGCCCGCTCCGTCCACTCCATGCAGCTGCGCTACGCCACCGTCACCGGCGTGGCCCGCGACGACCTCGAAGACGAAGGCGTCTGGCTCTACGCCGAAACCGTCCGCAAGATCCACGAACTGAACCCCGGCACCGGCGTCGAACTGCTCATCCCCGACTTCTCCGGCAACCCCGACCACATCAAGGCGATCTGCGACTCCGCCCCCGAAGTCTTCGCCCACAACGTCGAAACCGTCCCCCGGATCTTCAAACGGATCCGCCCCGCGTTCCGCTACGAACGCTCCCTGGACGTCATCACCCAGGGCCGGAACCTGGGCATGGTCACCAAATCCAACCTCATCCTGGGCATGGGCGAAACCCGCGAAGAAATCAGCGAAGCCCTCCGCGACCTCCACCAGGCCGGCTGCGACCTGATCACCATCACCCAGTACCTCCGCCCCTCCGAACGGCACCTGCCCGTGGACCGCTGGGTCAAACCCCAGGAATTCGTGGACCTCCAGCACGAAGCCGAAGAAATCGGCTTCCTCGGCGTCATGTCCGGACCCCTGGTCCGCTCCTCCTACCGCGCCGGCCGCCTCTGGGCCACCGCCATGCGCAAAAAAGGCCGCGACATCCCCGCCGAACTCGCCCACATCGCAGAAGGCATCCAGGACTCCGGCACCACCCGCCAGGAAGCCGCCACCCTCCTCGCCGCACACTCGTGACCTCTCCTTTATGAAGTGGCATAGGGCCGGGCTCTGGAAGAATCCAGCGTCCGGCCCTTTGGTTTAAGTCACGTAGAATTGAGGCACTATGGCGAAATCCCCTGACTCCAGCAACTCCACCCCGGCGGGCTCCAGCGCGGTGAAGCGCGGCCTGTTCACGCGCAAGCCCAAGGAAGCGAAGGCCAAGAAGCCCAGCAGGCTCAAGCAGATCGGCGAGGTCTTCACCATGACCCGCCGCCACGATCCCATGGTTCCGTGGCTGATGCTTTTGGTGTTCCTCGGCGTCGTGGCCGTGAGCTTCCTGGTGGGTTTCTGGCTGGACAACTGGATCACGGGCTTGATCATCGGGATCCCGCTCGGCCTGCTGGCCGCTACGTTCATCCTGTCCCGCCGGGCCGAGCGTGCTGCGTTCGCGCAGATCGAAAACCAGCCCGGCGCTTCGGGCGCTGCCCTGGGGACGCTGCGCCGCGGCTGGATCACCGAAGACCAGCCCGTTGCCGTTAACCCGCGCACGCAGGATGCCGTGTTCCGCGCCGTAGGCCGTCCCGGCGTCGTCCTTGTCAGCGAAGGCCCCACCCACCGGGTGAAGCCCCTGCTCGATGCCGAGCGCAAGCGCCTTGCCCGCATCCTCCCCAACGTTCCGGTCCACACCATCCAGACCGGCCGCGGCGAAGGCCAGGTACCGCTGAGCCAGGTGGCCAAGCAGATGGGCAAGATGAAGAACGAACTGACCAAGCTCGAAGTGAGCACGGTCTCCAAGCGCATCGCGTCCATGGGTACCAGGCTTCCCATTCCCAAAGGCATTGACCCGTACAAAGCCCGTCCCAACCGCGGACGCTAGCTGGTAGAACGCCCCGGTACCGGCCCTGCCGGTGGCCGGGGCGTTTTTTTGCGCCCTCCCCGCCGCACGCAGGGCTTCCGCTTTCTGCGCCTCCGCTGATCACACCACGACAGGACATGACCATGCCCCTCAGGACAACGATGATCCGCGCCTTCCGCATCCTCGCCGTGGCCGAGGCCTGCAGCTGGGCAGCACTCCTTGCCGGCATGTACTTCAAATGGATTGCCGGCACCACGGAACTCGGCGTCCAGGTGGCGGGCCCCATCCACGGCGCCCTCTTCATCGGCTACGGGGTTGCCGCGCTCATGCTGTGGCGCGTGCAGCGCTGGCCGTTCCGGGTGGCAGCGCTGGCCGGGTTCTCGGCAATTTTTCCGTTCGCTACCCTGTTGTTCGAACGCTGGGCCGGGCGCCGCAGGTACCTCACCGCAGTCGAAGCAGCGGACGCCGCCACGGCCCTCGAATCAAGCCGCGCCTAACGAATGGGACACCGCTGTGGAATCCGTTGAGCAGGGACTGACGGCACAGCCGTCCGACGCGGCGGAGGTGCGGGCCGCCGGTCACCCGCGGCGCAAGCGTACGGTGGCCGTTCTCTCCCTGCTGGGAGCAACGCTGTTCTGGGCCGGCAATTATGTGGTGGGTGCGGACGCCGTCCACAGCATCGACCCCCTCAGCCTGGTCTTCCTGCGGTGGGCCATTGCGCTGGTGCCGCTGCTGCTGATCGCCCAGCTGGTGGAGCGGCCGTCGTGGCGGGCGGTTCTGGCTGCGTGGCCATGGCTGCTGGCGCTCAGCGTGTGCGGGCTGCTCGGCTACAACCTCCTCCTGTACTTCGCCCTGGAACATACCGATGCGTTCAACGCCTCACTGATCAACGCCTTCAACCCGGCACTGATCACGCTGGCGGCGGCGGTGTTCCTGCGCGAACGGCTAACTCCCCTGGCTGTGGCCGGCGTCGTGACGGCGCTGGCGGGCGTCCTCATCGTCATCAGCGGAGGGGACGTGGGCCGGCTGGCCACTGCCGGTTTTGGCACCGGGGAAGTCTTGATGGTGGGTGCAGTGGTGGTGTGGACGGCCTACACGGTCGTCGGCCGCCTGGCACCGAAGGTCCCGCCGATTACGGCCACGGCCGTCCAGGCAGCCGTGGCCGTGGCCCTGCTGGCGCCCGTCCACCTCGCCAGGGGCGGCCTGGCCCTCCCCGCCACAGACAGTGGATGGGCGTCCTTGCTCTTCATCGCGTTCTTTCCGTCGGTACTGTCCTACGTGCTGTGGAACCGCGCACTGACGGTCCTGCCGGCGGGAGGAGCAGGGGTGTTCCTCAACCTGATCACCGTCTTCACCGCCGTCCTGACCATGCTCGCCGGCTCCGTGCATACGGCCGCGCAGTTTGTGGGTGGCGCCATTGTGGTTGGCGGTGTGGTCCTCACGAACGCGCCGGCATTCCGGCGGCAGCAACGCGGGAGGCAACTGCCCCGCCGCTAGAACGCCGATACCTGCCGGCGGGTGGGGATCAGCGCCGGATGAGAAGCGTATTCAAGGCCTTGTCGTGCAGGCCGCGCTGGTCCGGGTCGAAAATGACGGCGGGGATGACCAGGCAGAGGAGCACTGCCCTCACCAGGCCGGCCAACGGCCCGGGAGTGCCGCCGCCCGGCTTGATCACGGCTATGCCCATGATGCGGTGGCCGATGCTGTATCCGAGGGTTCCCACCAGCAGGGTCTGTTCGATGGCGAAGACGGCCAGGGTGGCCCAGGAATCGCCACCAAAGGCAAAGTTGCTGATGAGCAGGGCGATACCCCAGTCGATCATGATCGCAGCGATCCTCCGCCCTGCCCGGGCAATGGACCCGGGACCTGACTCCGGCAGACCCAGGCGCTCCCCCGGATATTTGGAGATGCCGGAAGTGTCCGGTCCGGTGAGCCAGGAGCCTATGTCTTTGCGATCAACCACCGTCCAAGTTTACCGATCCGCGCGCCGGCGGCGCGCCCACACTGTGGATAGGGCTCGACCACAGTGTGGACGGACGATACCGTGGTCATAGCAGGGCATTCTGTAACCTGCCCGAAACAATGCGGACACGGACGGGAAATCCCGGATCCATAGTCTGTTAGAAGTTTCAAGCAATCCCCCCGGCAGGTACACGCGACAGGGACAACAGGCGTTCTCCCTGATTTTGGATTGCGCTGGATCACGTGGCGTGCATGCCATATTTACATATGCGTTAGGAGCATAGATGTTCAAGACTGCGGACGAAGTCCTCAAGTTCATCAAGGACGAAGATGTAAAGTTCGTCGATATCCGCTTCACCGACCTTCCGGGTGTCCAGCAGCACTTCAACGTCCCGGCGAAGAGTGTCGACGCTGATTTTTTCGTCAACGGACAGCTCTTCGACGGTTCCTCCATCCGCGGATTCCAGGGCATCGCCGAATCTGACATGCAGCTGATCCCGGACGTCACCACCGCGTTCCTGGACACCTTCCGCATGGAGAAGACCCTCGCGCTGAACTTCTCGATCGTCAACCCGCGCACCGGCGACCCGTACCACCGCGACCCCCGCGGCGTAGCCGAAAAGGCCGAGGCCTACCTGGCCTCCACCGGCATCGCCGACACCGCGTTCTTCGCTCCTGAAGCCGAATTCTTCGTGTTCGACAACGTCCAGTACCAGTCCTCCCCCGAGGGCAGCTTCTACAAGATCGACTCCGAAGAAGCCCACTGGAACACCGGCCGCGAGGAAGAGGGCGGCAACCTGGGCTACAAGACCCCGGTCAAGGGCGGCTACTTCCCGGTCTCCCCCACCGACAAGCAGGCTGACCTGCGCGACGCCATGTGCGTTGCCCTGGACGAAGCCGGCCTCGAGGTCGAGCGCAGCCACCACGAAGTTGGATCCGCCGGCCAGGCCGAGATCAACTACAAGTTCACCACGCTGACCCACGCTGCCGATGACCTGCAGAAGTTCAAGTACGTCATCAAGAACACCGCTGACGCCTGGGGCAAGTCCGTGACCTTCATGCCGAAGCCGGTCTTCGGTGACAACGGCTCCGGCATGCACTGCCACCAGTCACTGTGGAACGGTGGCGAGCCGCTGTTCTACGACGAGAAGGGCTACGCCGGCCTGTCCGACACCGCGCGCTGGTACATCGGCGGCCTGCTCAAGCACTCCTCCGCCGTCCTGGCCTTTACCAACCCGACGGTGAACTCCTACCGCCGCCTGGTCAAGGGCTTCGAGGCCCCGGTCAACATGGTCTACTCGCAGGGCAACCGCTCCGCCGGTATCCGTATCCCCATCACGGGTTCAAACCCCAAGGCCAAGCGCATCGAATTCCGCGCACCGGACCCCTCCTCCAACCCGTACCTGGCCTTCGCTGCCCAGCTGATGGCCGGCATTGACGGCATCCGCAACCGCATCGAGCCCCCGGCTCCCATCGACAAGGACCTCTACGAGCTCCCCGCCGAGGAAGCCAAGGACATCCCCAAGGCTCCGGGCACCCTCGAGGAAGCCCTGGAGGCCCTCCGCGAGGACAACGAGTTCCTGCAGGCCGGCGGCGTCTTCACCCAGGACCTGATCGACACCTGGATCGAGTACAAGTACGAGAACGAGATCCGCCCGCTGTCCCTGCGCCCGAACCCCTACGAGTTCGAGCTCTACTACGGCGTCTAGTCTGCGGCCTGCACCGCAGGAGCGTTGAAGCAGCGAAAGGCGGCCACCGGTTCAACCGGTGGCCGCCTTTCGCGTTGTCCGGGCCGCGATGCCACGGACTGAGACCGTTAAGGTGGGGGCCCGCCTCCAGACGTGCTGAGACCGGGAGCCGGACCCCCTGACGAATGCCCCCCGAGACGAAGACTCAGTACAGCCTTCCCCCCAACAAGGTTGAAGAACACCGCCAATCCACATGATCGGGCAAACGCTTGCTGAGCGCAATGCCGGTCCGGCGCGTTACGCCGGCGCGGCGCCTGCGAAGCTGCGGAACATGGTCCGCTGTGGCCCCGCCGAACCGCCGAGGTACCGCCCTGTGTCGACGAAACCGGCGCGGCTGTACGCGAAGAAACCCGCAGGGTTCTCCTCATTGACGGAAAGTACGACGCCGGACTCGCAGCTTTGGTGCCGGGCGGTGAGCTTGCGTGCGGCCTCCACAGCGGCGGTAGCCGCCAGGGTGCCCAGCCCCTTCCCCTGGTGCCGGCTGTCGATGAGGAAGCCCCGCAGCAGCCAGGCTGAGCTGTCGTCGGGCCACCCTGCAAGGCCTGCCGCCCCCGTCTGGAGGGTCAGGACACCGGCTGCGTTTCCGCCGGACTCTACGACGTAGGGGTGCCGTGACTCTTCCGCGAGCCCTGCCAGGGCCATGCGCAGGGGGTCGCCCACGAACCGTTCCTGGCCGGGCAGCAGCGACATGTCCGCGATCGCGCCGAGCTGGATGGCCCGGGCGTCGGCGTCCAGGTCACGGAGCGGAATGAGCCAGACCCAGTCAGTGCCCATAGAAGACACGTTCAAAGACGGCCCGGGCCCGCCGGCTCACCCGCAGGTAGTCCTCCTCCAGCGCTGCGGCATGGCCCGGCTCGTAGCCGCACCAGCGCGCCACGGCCTCGAGGTCGCGGCGCGAGGACGGCAGGAGGTCGGAGGCCTTGCCGCTCCAGATGACGTTGGCCGACCGGATGCGGCTGGCCAGCCGCCAGGCCTCTGCAAGCAGGCCGGCGTCTGCAGCGTCCAGCAGGCCAAGATCCGCTGCGGCTCCAAGGGCCTCGAGCGTGGAGGTGGTCCGGAGTTCCGGGTGTTTCCCGGCCTGCTGGAGCTGCAGCAACTGCACCAGCCACTCGACGTCGCTCAGGCCGCCGCGGCCCAGTTTGAGGTGCCGTGCAGGGTCGGCGCCGCGCGGCAGCCGCTCCGATTCCACCCGGGCCTTGATGCGCCGGATCTCGCGTACGTCCTGTTCCGCTATGGCTTCCGGGTACCGGATGGGATTGATCAGCTTGAGGAAATCAGCGGCCAGGGCATCGTCGCCGGCCATGGGCCTTGCCCTCAGCAGGGCCTGCGCCTCCCAGATGAGGGACCAGCGGCGGTAGTACTCGGCGAAGGAGTCCAGGGAACGCACCATGGCCCCGTTCTTGCCCTCGGGGCGAAGGTCGGCGTCCATCTGCAGGACGCGTTCCGCCATGATGGCCGGCTTCAGTGGCTGGGTGAGCAGGCTGGACACCTTCGCCACGATGCGGGCGGCCTGTTCCTGCGCCTCCGCTTCGGAGAAACCCGGCAGGGCACGGTGGACGTACATGACATCCGCGTCGGACCCGTAGCCGATCTCCCTGCCGCCCTGGCGGCCCATGGCCACCACCAGCACGGTGGTCTTGAGCGGTCCGCCGGCGGAGACAATCCCTTCGGCCACCCGCAAGGCGCCCAGGACTGCGGCGCGGTCGGTGTCGGCGAGGGCCCTGCCCACGTGGTCCTGGTCCAGGAGGCCGGCGGAATCGGCGATCGCGATGCGGAGGATTTCCCGGCGCCGGATCAGCCGGATCAGGCGCATGGCGCTCTCGGGGTCCTCGTGCCGCGACATTTTGGCGGTGATTTCCTGCCACTGGGCTTCGAAGCCCACCGGAACCAGGTCCTTGTCCTGGCCCAGCCACGCCACGGACTCCGGCGAAACCTCCAGCAGGTCGGCTATCAACCGGGAATTGGACAGCATGTGGCACAGCCGTTCGGCGGCGGCGTTGGAGTCCCGGAGCAGCCCGAGGTACCAGTGCGTGGTGCCCAGCGCCTCGCTGACGCGGCGGAAGGCAAGCAGGCCGGCGTCCGGGTCCACCCCCTCGGCGAGCCAATCGAGCAGGATCGGCAGGAGCTGGCGTTGCAGGGCTGCCCTGCGGCTCACCCCTGCCGTGAGCGCCTCAATGTGCCGCATCGCGCCCCGCGGGTCCTGGTAGCCCAGCGCCGCAAGCCGTCCCTGCGCCGCCTCGGGGGTGAGCCTGGCGTCCTCGCTGCTGAGCTTGGCCGCCGTGTTGAGCAGCGGCCGGTAGAAGATGCGCTCGTGCAGTTCGCGGACCGAGCGCTTGGTGCGCTGCCACGCGGACAGCAGGGTGTCCGGGCTGGGCCGTTCGTTGGAAAACGGCCCCAGCACCGCCTTGGCCAGGGAGCGCAGCGCCGGCTCCGCAACCGGCATGAGGTGGGTGCGGCGGAGCTGGAACAGCTGGATCCTGTGTTCCAGGAGGCGCAGGTACCGGTAGGCGTTGTCAAAGGCGGCGGCGTCGGAGCGGCCAATGTAACCGCCCGCTGACAGTGCGGCGATCGCCGAGGTGGTGTCCCGCCGTCGTAATGTCTCATCTGCCTTGCCGTGCACCAGTTGGAGCAGCTGGACGGTGAACTCGACGTCGCGCAGCCCGCCGCGGCCCAGCTTGATCTGGCGCTGCTCCTCGGCGGCCGGAATGTTTTCGGTGACCCGGCGGCGCATTGCCTGCACGGATTCCACGAAGCCGTCCCGCCCGGCCGAACTCCAGATCAGCGGGGCCACGGCTTCTTCGTAGGCCCGGCCCAGTGCGGCATCGCCGGCGATGGCACGGGCCTTGAGCAGCGCCTGGAATTCCCAGCTCTCGGCCCACCTGGCGTAGTACGTCTCGTGCGAGGCGAGGGTGCGCACCAGCGGCCCCGACTTGCCCTCCGGCCGCAGGTTGGCGTCAACCTCCCACAGACCCGGTTCCCGCGCCACGGACGATATGGCCCGCGAGATGCCGCTGGCCAGGGCCGTGCCGATGGTGTTGGCCTGCGCGTCCTCCAGGCTTCCGGCGTCCACCACGTAGATGACGTCGACGTCGGAGATGTAGTTCAGCTCCCGGGCTCCGCATTTGCCCATGCCAATGACGGCGAGGCCGACGTCGGCGATGTCGGCTGCGCTGTGCTGCTCCGCGGCTTCGGCGCGGGAGACCGCCAGCGCGGCCTCGATGGCGGCAGCGGCCAGGTCCGCCAGTTCGCCGCCCACCGATGGCAGGAAGTCCAGCGGGTCCGCGGCGCAGAGGTCTTTCACGGCGAGGTCCACCAGCCCGCGCCGGTAGGCGGTGCGCAGGGCGGCGTAGGCGTCCGTTCCCGTGGCGGCAGCAACGGGCCGGGCGGCACGTGGGTCGGCGCCCACGGACTGCAGGAGGGTGGCGCGCAGCCGTCCGGGATCGGCCGGCAGCGGCTCGGGGCCGGCCCGGACCTCGAACGCGTCCAGGTGCTCCGGGTGCCTGATGAGGAACTCCCCCAGGGCCTCGGAGGCGCCCAGGACCCGGTACATGGGCTCGCTTTCCTCCAGGTCGGCAGCTGCCAGGTTCCGGAGTTGCGGGTGCTTTTCAATCAGCCGGACCAGGGACTGCAGGGCGGTATCGGGGCTGGCGGCAAGCTGCAGTCCGGCGAAGAGCCTGTCCTGGTCCAGGCCTTCGAGTTCGCGCGCGGCAAGGAACCGTTCGCCCTTTTCCAGGTCGCTGAATCCGGCCGCAATGAGGCGGCGTGCCAGGCTCACGCCGGGCACCTAGAGGATGCCGAGGTTGCGCTGCAGCTCGTAGGGCGTCACCTGCAGCCGGTAGTCCTGCCACTCGGCCCGCTTGTTGCGCAGGAAGTGCTCGTAGACCTGTTCGCCAAGGATCTGCGGCATCAGCTCGGAGTCCTCCATGGAGCGGATGGCGTCGTGCAGGCTGGCCGGGAGCGGATCATGGCCCATGGCGCGGCGTTCGGCCGAGCTCAGCGACCAGACGTCGTCCTCGGCTGCGGCCGGGAGGTCATAGCCTTCCTCGATGCCCTTCAGGCCCGCGCCGAGCAGGACAGCGTAGGCGAGGTACGGGTTGGCGGCGGAGTCGATGCCCCGGTACTCGATCCGGGCGGACTGGCCCTTGCCGGGCTTGTACAGCGGCACGCGGACCAGGGCGGAGCGGTTGTTGTGGCCCCAGCTGAGGTAGCTGGGGGCCTCGCCGCCGCCCCACAGGCGCTTGTAGGAGTTGACGAACTGGTTGGTGACCGCGGTGAACTCCGGGGCGTGCTTGAGGATGCCGGCGATGAACTGGCGGGCCGTCTTGGACAGCTGGAACTCCGCTCCTGCCTCGAAGAACGCGTTGCTGTCGCCTTCGAAGAGCGAGAAGTGCGTGTGCATGCCGGACCCGGGGTGGTCGGTGAACGGCTTGGGCATGAAGGTGGCATACGTGCCCTGCTGCAGCGCCACTTCCTTGATGACGGTGCGGAACGTCATGATGTTGTCGGCCGTCTGCAGGGCGTCCGCGTAGCGAAGGTCGATCTCGTTCTGGCCCGGGCCGGCCTCGTGGTGGCTGAATTCAACCGAGATGCCCACGGATTCCAGCATGGTCACCGCGGTGCGGCGGAAGTCCTGGGCCACGCCGCCCGGCACGTGGTCGAAGTAGCCGCCCTCATCAACGGGTACCGGAGCGCCGTTCGGACCCGGTTCGTGCGACTTGAGCAGGTAGAACTCGATTTCGGGGTGCGTGTAGCAGGTGAAGCCCATGTCCGCAGCCTTGGCCAGGGTGCGCTTGAGCACGTTGCGCGGATCGGCCGCGGAGGGCTCGCCGTCAGGGGTAAGGATGTCGCAGAACATCCTGGAGGTCTGCTCGGTCTCGCCGCGCCATGGCAGGATCTGGAAGGTGGCGGGGTCCGGCTGGGCCAGCATGTCAGACTCGAAAACACGGGCCAGTCCCTCAATGGAGGAGCCGTCGAATCCGAGGCCTTCCTCGAACGCACCTTCCACTTCCGCCGGTGCCAGCGCCACGGACTTCAGCGAACCCACGACGTCGGTGAACCACAGGCGCACGAAACGTACGTCGCGCTCTTCAATTGTGCGCAGGACAAACTCTTGCTGGCGGTCCATGATGGCCTCTTCTCCGGTCAACGTCCATGCTCCGGGTCCGCGCAAAGGGGAAAGCCGGCAGCAGTTCACCATCACTGTACTAATCATTCGGCGCCGATGCTTGAGCCTGCGCCGTGCGTAACACACCATTAACCTGGCGGTTCCCCAATCGGGCCTCCGTACCGGCGCCGCCGGCGGTATGCAGGCCCGAGCAGGGACGCAGCTATGGCGCTTATCACCTTTTGGCGGCGATGCCTGCGGTAGCTAGGACGGCCGGTACCGCACTACGCTCATCCCATGGCTTCCAACAGCTCCGGCTCCAGCGCGTCCGCAGAAGTACCCGCCCCGTACGGCAACGGCCCCGGCGTGCCGGTTCCTGCCGAACGGAAGCCCGCCAAGGTCCGTATCCACCACCTTCAGCAGGCCAAGCGGGACGGCACCAGGTTCGCCATGCTTACGGCGTACGAACAGTACACAGCCGGGATCTTTGACGCTGCCGGCATTGAAGTGCTCCTGGTCGGTGACTCGGCGTCCAACAACGTCTTTGGCAATGAAACCAGCCTGCCGGTGACCGTAGACGAGCTGCTCCCCCTCTGCCGGGCGGTGGCGAGGTCCGCAAAGCGCGCCCTGGTGGTGGCAGACCTGCCGTTCGGAAGCTACGAGGTCAGCGCGGAACAGGCTGTCGCCGCCGGCGTCAGGTTCCTGAAGGAAGGGCTGGCCCACGCGGTGAAGATCGAGGGCGGAAAATACTACGCCCCCACGGTCCGCGCCATGGTGCAGGCCGGCATCCCGGTGATGGCCCATATCGGCTTCACGCCGCAGAGCGAACACGTCCTCGGCGGCTACCGCGTCCAGGGCCGCGGCAATGACGCCCAACGGCTGATCGAGGACGCACGCGCACTTGAAGAGGCCGGAGCGTTCTGCGTGCTGATGGAAATGGTTCCCGCGGAGACGGCCGCGGCGGTCGACGCGGCGCTGACCGTCCCCACCGTGGGTATCGGTGCGGGGAAGGCCACCACGGGCCAGGTCCTTGTGTGGCAGGACATGGCGGGGCTTCGCGGCGGCCGGATGGCCAAATTCGTCAAGCAGTACGCGGACCTGCGCAGCACCCTGCACGACGCCGCCACCGCCTACGGGGACGATGTCCGCTCCGGTACGTTCCCCGGCCCGGAGCACTCCTTCTAGCCAGGAAGCGGCCGGTCAGTCGTCGTCGCCCTTTTCCCAGGCGTCGTTGCGCGCCTTGACCTTCTCGATGGCGTGCTCCGCTTCTTCGCGGGTCTTGTAGGGCCCAATGAGCTGGCTCCAGTCCGAGAGCCGGTCTTCTTCCACTTCGTGGGTGTTGATGTTGAACCAGTACTCAGTCATCGTTGCTCCTCGTTCAGGACAGGAAACCGGGGTGATCCACGTAACACAGACACTTACGCGCGCCCTCCCCAGCTTGTCGGTTGTTAGGCGTTCTGTGGTCCCTTATATGATCAATCTATGCCTTCCCTTGCCTCCACTGCACCCATTGGCACCCTCACCCCGGGTACTTTGAGTCCGCAGCGTCCCGTCCCGGCGTCCATCCCCCGTCCGGAGTACGTCGGCAAGCCGGCCCCCGCCAAATTCACCGGCTCCGAGGTCAAGAGCGCGGAGACCATCGAGAAAATCCGGATTGCCGGGAAGATCGCGGCGCAGGCCATCGTGGAGGTGGGCAAGCACATCCGCCCCGGCGTCACCACGGACGAGCTGGACAAGGTGGGCCACGAATTCCTGCTGGACCACAACGCCTACCCTTCCACGCTCGGGTACCGTGGATTCCCCAAGTCCCTGTGCTCCTCTCTGAACGAGGTCATCTGCCACGGCATTCCGGACAGCACCGTGGTCCAGGACGGCGACATCCTGAACATAGACATCACCGCATACCTCAACGGCGTCCACGGAGACACCAACTACACGTTCCTGGTGGGGGACGTGGACGAAGAATCGCGGCTGTTGGTGGAGCGAACCCAGGAGTCACTGAACCGCGCCATCAAAGCCGTGGCGCCCGGGCGTGAAATCAACGTGATTGGCAGGACCATCCAGTCCTACGCCAAACGTTTTGGCTACGGCGTGGTCCGCGACTTCACCGGCCACGGCGTCGGGGAAGCCTTCCACACCGGGCTGATCATCCCCCACTACGACGCCGCCCCCGCCTACAACACCGTGATCGAGCCGGGCATGGTGTTCACCATCGAGCCGATGCTCACCCTGGGCACGGTGGAATGGGACATGTGGAGCGACGACTGGACCGTGGTCACCCGGGACCGCAAGCGCACCGCCCAGTTCGAGCACACCCTGCTGGTCACCGAGACCGGCGCCGAAATCCTCACCCTGCCGTAGCCCCGCCCATGCCCGCTACCGGGCATGTTGCAGGTGCCACCCGGCCGCCTGCCACGGGCCGCACCCCAGCGGCCCACTATCCTGCCCGCCCCTGTCAAGAACGGAATCCCATTGGCCAAGAAGGACGAGAAGTCGCACAAGAACGCACCGCTGATCGGTATCGACATCGGTGGTACGGGCATCAAGGGCGGCATTGTCGACCTGAAGAAGGGCAAGCTCCTGGGCGAACGCTTCCGGGTGCCCACCCCGCAGCCCGCCACGCCTGAAGCAGTCGCCGAGGCCGTAGCCCTGGTGGTGGCCGAACTCTCGGCCCGCCCGGAAGCTCCGGAGGCCGGTTCCCCCGTGGGCGTGACCTTCCCCGGAATCATCCAGCACGGCGTGGTCCACTCCGCCGCCAACGTGGACAAGAGTTGGCTGGACACGGATATCGACGCCCTCCTCACAGCCCGGCTTGGCCGTCCGGTGGAAGTCATCAACGACGCCGACGCCGCAGGGCTGGCGGAGGCGCGGTACGGTGCCGGCGCCGGAGTCTCCGGAACGGTCCTGGTGATCACGCTCGGTACCGGCATCGGTTCAGCCTTCATCTTCGATGGAAAGCTCGTGCCCAACGCAGAGCTGGGTCACCTTGAAATTGACGGCCACGACGCCGAATCGAAGGCGTCCGCCGTTGCCCGCGAACGGGACGGCCTGTCATGGGACGAGTACAGCGTGCTCCTGCAGCGCTACTTCTCGCATGTGGAGTTCCTGTTCTCACCGGAACTGTTCATCGTGGGCGGCGGCATTTCCAAGCGCGCCGACGAGTACCTTCCCAACCTCAAGCTCCGCACCCCGATTGTCCCGGCTGTCCTGCGGAACGAGGCAGGCATTGTGGGCGCAGCCCTGGAGATCGCACTCCAGCACAAGCTGGCAAAGTAGGAGTGGTGCCGGTGGCGGCTGCGGCTTCCCCTCCGCTGCCGCCACCGGAGTTTTAGAGGGGGCTCTTCTCGGAGCTCTTTGCGGCACCGGCTGCGCCCTTGGCGCCTTCGCCGGCCTCGTGGCGGAGCAGTGCAATGGCAGTCTCGAAGTCCTCGAGGGAATCAAAGGCCTGGTACACGCTGGCAAAGCGGAGGTAGGCCACCTCATCGAGTTTCTGCAGCGGTCCAAGGATGACCAGTCCCACTTCATGGGCTTCGATTTCAGCGGCCCCGGATGCACGGATCTGCTCTTCGACTTCCTGGGCCAGCATGGCGAGGTCGTCCTCGCTCACGGGCCGGCCCTGGCAGGCCTTGCGCACACCGTTGATCACCTTGCTGCGGCTGAACGGTTCACCGACGCCGGAGCGCTTGATGACGGACAGGCTGGTGGTTTCCACGGTGGTGAAGCGGCGGCCGCATTCGGGGCACTGACGGCGCCTGCGGATGGCCGAGCCGTCGTCCGTCATCCGGCTGTCCACCACGCGGGAATCAGGGTTTCGGCAGAACGGGCAGTACATGGCGTTCCCCCTTTTCGCTCGTGGTGTGCAACGGTGTGGAAGCCAGCAGCACCGCCGGGGGGCGGTGCCGTGGCATGACCCAGTTTACGGGCAGATGTGGGGTAATAACAATCCTGTAATTACTACATGTAGTGGTCACTGGTCGCCCGGGAACCGTGCCGTGACGGCGTCCCCATGGGCCGGAAGGTCCTCGGCGCGGGACAGGCTTACGATGTGCCCGCTGACCTCAGCCAGGGCGTCCCGGCTGTAGTTGATGACCTGGATGGCCCGCAGGAAGGTGGTCACGTTCAGGCCGGAGGAAAAGGCGGCCGTCCCGCTGGTGGGCAGCACATGGTTGGAGCCGGCGCAGTAGTCGCCAAGGCTGACCGGACTGTAATCTCCCACGAAGATGGCGCCGGCATTGCGGATGCGGGCGGCCACGGCGGGGGCGTTCCGGGTCATGATTTCCAGGTGTTCCGCGGCATAGGCGTCACAGGCAGCGATCCCTTGTTCCAGGCCGTCAACCAGCACCACGCCCGACTGCGGGCCGGACAGCGCCTCCTGCACCCTGGCCGAGTGCTTGGTAGCGGCGGCCTGCAGCGCCAGTTCAGCACGCACGGCGGCGGCCAGGTCTTCGGAGTCGGTGACGAGCACTGACGCGGCCTTGGGATCGTGTTCGGCCTGGCTGAGAAGATCGGCGGCCACCAGGGCGGGCTGGGCGGAATCGTCGGCGAGGATCGCAATCTCCGTGGTTCCCGCCTCGGAGTCGATGCCCACCACGCCCTTGACCAGGCGCTTGGCCGTGGCGACGAAAATATTGCCGGGGCCTGTCACCACATCCACCGGTTCCAGTGCCGGACCAGCCTCAGCGGCTTCGATGCCATAGGCGAACGCGGCGATGGCCTGGGCCCCGCCAATGGCGTAAACCTCGGTGATGCCAAGCAGCGCTGCCGCCGCCAGGATGGTGGGGTGCGGCAGGCCGCCGAATTCCTTTTGCGGGGGCGAGGCCAAGGCAATGGATTCCACGCCGGCCGCCAGGGCCGGCACGACGTTCATGATCACCGACGACGGGTACACGGCGAGGCCGCCGGGAACGTACAGTCCCACGCGGGCCACAGGCACCCAGTTCTGGCTCACCACGGCGCCGTCGCCGAGCTGGATGTCGACATTGCGGGGACGCTGCCCGTCCGCAAACTTCCGCGCGCGGCTGATGGATTCCTCGAGTGCGGCCCGCACGGCCGGGTCAAGCTGGTCCAGTGCTGCGGCGATTGCCTCTCCGGGAACCAGCGGGTGCTGCTGCTCCACGCCGTCGAACCGTTCAGCAAGTTCTGCCAGCGCCGCGAAGCCGCCCTGCCGGACGGCGAAAATGATCTGCAGGACCTTCTCCTCGGCGTCCGCCACGGTCTGGCCCTTGGCACGCGGTACCGCGGCCCGCAGAGCCCGCAGAGTCAGGTTGCGGCCCCGAAGGTCAATGGTGCGGAAGTCGACGGCGGCTGTCACGGGGGCGGGGAAATCCGGGGATGTGGTCACCGCTCTATTTTACGGGGCTGTTCGCCCCCGCCGATTCCATCCCGGCTTCGTCGGGCTGCCTGCCGGCCGCTGTAACCAGTTCAAGGATGAAGACCGACACGGCAGTCGCGGCGGGCCAGAGCAGGAGGACCGGCCATGCCCGCAGGGAGAAGGCGATGCTGGCATTCGCTCCGGTGTCCACGGCAGGGCCCCACAGCCGTCCGGCCAGGACCCCTGTCCCCCAGGCCACGGCGCTGCCCGCCAGCGCCCCGGCCAGCCCGGCCAGCAGGGCCACCTGCGGGTCGGAACGCTTGCGGTCGGCCAGGAACACGGCCAGCAGGCAGCCGGCCACAACCAGGATGCCTGCGAGGGTGAGGTCGCGGGGAAGCCACACCAAGGGCGCCGTTCCGGCTGCCAGGGCGGGGTCCCGGGTAATCAGGTTCAACCCGCCCGGCGCCAGGATCCACCATAGGAGTCCCGCCGGAATGCCAGCCGCCGCCGGGACCAGCAGCAGGGACCAGGGCAGCCGCCGCCTGGCGGGGCGGGCGAAGTTCGTCATGCAACACACCTTAACAAAGGTTCCTGCAAGGTCATTCGAGCCGGTCCCCCCGCCGCCTGTTTTCCGGCCATGACCGCGGGCCAATACGCTTGGGGAAAGAGTTACGCCACCTAGTCCAGGAGTTCCGGTGACCGACAACAGCGAGCCGTTCGAGCAGACGTTCAGGGAGATGTTCCGCCGCCATGCCGCGGGCGTCGCCATCATCACCGTGAATTACCAGGACGAGCCCTATGGCTTTACCGCCACGTCGGTGGCTTCCCTGTCGGCAAAGCCGCCGCGCTTCACCTTCAACATGGCGCGCAGTTCCAGGTCCTGGCCCGCCGTGGCCAACACGCAGTACTTGGGAGTGCACATGCTGGGCCTGGACAACCAGGAACTTGCTGCCCGCTTCGCCCGCCCCGGGAACCGCTTTGAAGGAAACCACTGGGAAATCGGTCCGCACGGGGTGCCCATCCTCAAGGATGTCGCCGGGTGGCTGATCGGCGAGATCCAGATGCGCCTTTCCTTCGAGAACAACGCCGTCGTGGTGGTCCAGGTGGTGGACGGCCAGGTGGGCGGCGAAGGATCGCCGCTGCTCTACCACGGGGGCGCCTATGGGCAGCCGGTGCCGCTGGACTACGAGATCTGACAGCTTGGGTGGAACGGCACAAAGGGGCGGCCGACGGCGGGAGGTGATTCCCGGCGTCGGCCGCCTGTTTGTCAGGCGTCCAGGCAGGCCGGGCCCAGCAGGACCTTGAGGTCACCGAACAGCGACGGGCTGGGGTTCACCCGAAGGTGGACGGGGAGGCCCATGATCTCGGTCCGGGTGTCACCTTGCAGGTGCAGCCGGACCTCCGAGTTGCCCCGATGGGTGCGCAGCACGTCCCCAAGCTCCGTGACCACGGCCTCGGTGGCCTTGTGCGTGGGCATGGTGATCACCAGGGGCCCGTGCAGCCCTTCGCTGAGGTCCGGAACGGAAAGCTCCATGCAGTTCAGGGTGATGGCGCCGTCGTCGCGCTTCTGGAGCCTGCCCTTGACCACCACGATCAGGTCCTCGGCAAGCACGGAGGCGATGGGTCCGTAGACCTGGCCGAAGAACATGACTTCAATCGAACCGCCCAGGTCCTCAATTTCCGCACGGGCGTAGGCGTTGCCGCTGGCTTTCGCGATGCGGCGGCTCAGGGAGGTGATCATGCCCGCGATGGTGATGATGGCCCCGTCCTGCGGGCCGTCCTCGCCCAGGATCGTGGTGATGCTCATTTCGGCGTGCTGGGCCAGGAGGCCTTCGAGCCCCTGCAGCGGGTGGTCGGAGACGTACAGGCCCAGCATGTCGCGTTCGAAGGAGAGCTTGTCCTTCTTCTCCCACTCAGGCAGGTCCGGAATCTCGATGCTGAGGGACGCCTCCGACTCGGCCTCCTCGAAGCCGGCAAAGAGGTCGAACTGGCCGATCGCCTCGTTCCGTTTCAAGGTGATGACGGAGTCGATGGCCTCTTCGTGGATCATGGCCAGCGCGCGCCGGTGGTGGCCCAGGGAGTCGAAGGCCCCGGACTTGATCAGGGATTCGATGGTCCTCTTGTTGCAGACCACCGCCGGCACCTTCATCAGGTAGTCCTTGAAGGACGTGTAGGCTCCTTCGCTCTCGCGTGCCGTGACCATGGCCTCGACGGCATTGGCACCGACGTTGCGGATGGCGCCCATGCCGAAGCGGATGTCATTGCCCACAGGGGTGAAGTTCAGGGCGGACTCGTTGACATCCGGTGGAAGCACCGTGATGCCCATGCGGCGGCACTCGTTCAGGTAGATGGCGGACTTGTCCTTGTCGTCACCGACCGACGTCAGCAGCGCTGCCATGTACTCGGGTGCGTAGTGCGCCTTCAAATACGCGGTCCAGTAGGAGATGACTCCATACGCTGCCGAGTGTGCCTTGTTGAAGGCGTAGTCGGAGAAGGGCAGGAGGATGTCCCAGAGGGTCTTGACCGCTTCCATGGAGTAGCCGTTGTCCTGCATGCCCTGCGAGAAGCCGGCAAACTGCTTGTCCAGCTCCGACTTCTTCTTCTTGCCCATGGCGCGCCGGAGGATATCTGCCTGGCCCAGCGAGTAGCCGGCCAGCTTCTGGGCTACGGCCATCACCTGCTCCTGGTACACGATCAGGCCGTACGTTCCGCCCAGGATCTCCTTGAGCGGTTCCTCCAGCTCCGGGTGGATGGGAATGACTTCCTGGATCCCGTTCTTGCGCAGCGCATAGTCGGTGTGCGCGTTGGCGCCCATGGGGCCCGGCCGGTAGAGCGCCAGCACGGCGGAGATGTCTTCGAAGTTGTCAGGCTTCATGAGCTTGAGCAGGGACCGCATGGGTCCGCCGTCGAGCTGGAACACGCCCAGGGTGTCGCCGCGGGCCAGGAGCTCGTAGGACGGGGCGTCGTCGAGCTCCAGGTTTTCCAGGTCCAGGTCGATGCCGCGGTTCATCTTGATGTTCTCGAGGGCGTCGGAAATGATCGTCAGGTTCCGCAGGCCCAGGAAGTCCATCTTGATCAGGCCCAGGCCCTCGGACGTGGGGTAATCGAACTGGGTGATCACCTGGCCGTCCTGGAAGCGGCGCATGATGGGGATGACATCGATGATGGGGTCCGAGGACATGATCACGCCGGCGGCGTGCACGCCCCACTGCCGCTTCAGGCCTTCGATGCCGAGGGCCGTCTCGAAGACCTTGGCAGCCTCGGGGTCGGTGGCGATCAGCTGCCGGAAGTCGCCGGCCTCGCTGTAGCGCTTGGCGTCCGGGTTCTGGATGTCCGCGAGGGGAATGTCCTTGGCCATGACTGCGGGAGGCAGCGCCTTGGTCAGCGTCTCGCCCATGCTGAACGGGTAGCCCAGGACGCGAGAGGAGTCCTTGAGGGCCTGCTTGGTCTTGATGGTGCCGTAGGTGACGATCATCGCCACGCGTTCGTCACCGTATTTGCGGGTGACGTAGTCGATGACTTCCGAGCGCCGCCGGTCATCGAAGTCGACGTCGAAGTCGGGCATGGAGACGCGGTCCGGGTTAAGGAAGCGTTCGAAGATCAGGCCGTGGCGCAGGGGGTCGAGGTCGGTGATGCGCATGGCGTAGGCCACCATGGAGCCTGCACCCGAGCCACGGCCGGGGCCAACGCGGATGCCGTTGTTCTTGGCCCAGTTGATGAAGTCGGCGACCACCAGGAAGTAGCCGGGGAACCCCATGGACGTGATGACGCCGAGCTCGTAATCAGCCTGCTTGCGGACCTCGTCCGGGATACCGCCCGGGTAGCGGTACTGCAGGCCCTTGTCCACTTCCTTGACCAGCCAGGAGGTTTCGTCCTCGCCGGGCGGGCAGGGGAACCGGGGCATGAAGTTGGCGTCCGTGTTGAAGGACACCTCGCAGCGTTCGGCGATCAGCAGGGTGTTGTCGCAGGCGTCGGGGTGGTCGCGGAAGAGCTCGCGCATTTCCTGCGGGGACTTGAGGTAGTAGCCGCTGCCGGAAAACGCGAACCTCGAGCCGCCGTTGTCATAGGTGGGTTCCAGCAAAGTGGAGCCGGACTGGATGGCCAGCAGGGCCTCGTGCGCCTTGGCGTCGTGCTCGTGGGTGTAGTGCAGGTCGTTGGTGGCCACCAGGGGCAGGTTCAGGTCCTTGGCGAGCCGCAGCAGGTCGCCGGTGACCCGCCGTTCGATGTCCAGCCCGTGGTCCATCAGTTCGCAGAAGTAGTTCTCAGCGCCGAAGATGTCGCGGAACTCGGCCGCGGCCTCCAGTGCTTCGCGGTACTGGCCGAGACGGAGCCGGGTCTGAACCTCGCCGGAGGGGCAGCCCGTGGTGGCGATGAGTCCCTCTGAATACGTGTTGAGCAGCTCCCGGTCCAGCCTGGGCCACTTGCCGAAGACCGAGTCGAGGGAGGCGATGGACGAGGCCCGGAAGAGGTTCCGCATGCCCACGTTGTTGTAGCTCAGGAGCGTCATGTGCGTGTAGGAACCGCCGCCGGAGACGTCGTCCTTGCGCTGGGACTCATCGCCCCAGCGCACGCGTTCCTTGTCCGTCCGGGCAGTCCCGGGCGTTACATACGCTTCGACGCCGATGATCGGCTTGATGCCCTTGTCCGTGGCCTTGCGCCAGAAATCGAACGCGCCGAACAGGTATCCGTGGTCGGTGGTGGCGAGGGCCGGCATTCCCAGGCGCTCGGTTTCATCGAACAGCTCCCCCAGGCGGGCAGCTCCATCCAGCATGGAATATTCGGTGTGGGTGTGCAGGTGGACAAACGAATCATTGCTGGAACTCACCGCACTATTCTAAGCGCTGCCCCCGGGCGGTCCGGCCAGGCCGGCCGTGTCAGGCCTGGCCGGACTCCAGCACTTCCAATGCGTAGGCCAGGTCCTGCGGGTACTCGCTGCTGACCGTAACCCGCTCCCCCGTCACAGGGTGGTCGAAGGCGAGTTGACGGGCGTGCAGCCACTGCCGGGTCAATCCCAGGGTGGCGGCCAGGCGGGGATCGGCGCCGTAGGTCAGGTCACCGGCGCAGGGGTGCCGGAGCGCGGAGAAATGGACACGGATCTGGTGCGTGCGGCCCGTTTCGAGGTGGACCTCCACCAGGCTGGCCTTGCCGAACGCCTCCAGGACTTCGTAATGGGTCACGGAGGGGCGCCCGTCCTCGATGACGGCGAAACGCCAGTCGTGCCCGGGGTGGCGGCCGATCGGGGCGTCGATGGTTCCGGTCAAGGGATCAGGCAGGCCCTGCACCACGGCGTGGTAAACCTTGTCCACGGTGCGCTCCTTGAAGGCACGCTTGAGGGCTGTGTAGGCGCGCTCGGATTTGGCCACCACCATCACCCCGGAGGTGCCGACGTCGAGCCGGTGGACGATTCCGGCACGCTCCGGGGCACCCGAGGTGGAGATGCGGTACCCGGCGGCGGCAAGGCCGCCCACCACAGTCGGCCCCACCCAGCCCGGTGAGGGATGGGCCGCCACGCCCACGGGTTTGTCGACGACGACGAAATCGTCGTCATCGAGCAGGATATTCAGGCCTTCCACGGCTTCCTCCACGACTTCAAGCGGGTCCCGCCGTTCCGGGACGGTGACCTCCAGGGTGTCCCCGGTGACGAGTTTTGCCGACTTGCCCAGGGCCTTGCCCCGGTTGAGTACGTGGCCGTCGGCAAGCAGGGAGGCGGCGACGGACCGCGAGACGCCCAGGATCCCGGCCAGGCCGGCATCAGCACGTGCCCCGCCGTACTCTTCGGGGATAACCACGTGGTCAGTCATGGCCGGCCGTGTCCTTGTGTGCGCTCCCCAGCCGCGTTCCGTCCAGGGCGATCCCGCGGATGGTCAGGATGCAGATGATGGCGACGGCGGACACGACGGCGGAGTCGGCAATGTTGAAGATCGCGAAATTGGGGAGCTGGATGAAGTCCACCACGTGTCCCATGCCGAAGGACGGTTCACGGAAGAGCCGGTCGGTAAGGTTGCCCAGCGCCCCGCCCAGCAGCAGGCCCAGGGCCAGGGACCACCAGGCGGAGCCCAGCCGGCGGACCTGGAACAGGATGGCGATGGCGACACCGGCCATGATGATCGAAAACACCCAGGTGACGTTCTCGCCGATGGAGAAGGCAGCCCCGGAGTTCCGGATGAAGTACCAGTGCAGCAGTGGGGGCAGGACCGGGATCCGCTCCCCTTCCACCATGGTGGACGTGACCCAGAGTTTGGTCAGCTGGTCCAGGACGTAGGCGAAGACCGCGAACCCCGCGAAGAGGGACAGCAGCACCGCCCGGCGGGGGCGCGGCGAAGGTGGGACAGGGCGTGCCGCATCGGCGGCAAGTTCGTCAGTCATGGTGCTTTCAATTCGTGGAACTTGGGTGTGAATGCCAAAAGCCGGTGGCCGAGGAATCCTCAGCCACCGGCTTTCAGAATACGTGCTGCCAGCCTTAGTTGGCTTCGCTGACTTCCGGGGTCGCGACGGAGCCGCGGGCATCCAGGTCGCGGAGCTGGCCTTCGATGTAGGCCTTGAGGCGTGAACGGTAATCGCGTTCGAAGCCGCGGAGCTGCTCCACCTTGCGTTCCAGGACGGAGCGCTGCTGTTCCAGGGCACCGAGGATCTTGCGGGACTTTTCCTGCGCGTCGTTGACGAGGCTGCTGGCTTCGATCTGCGCTTCGGCGATGATCTTGTCCTTCTGGGCCTGGCCGTCGGCGACGTGGCGGTCATGCATCTGCTGTGCCATGGCCAGCAGGCCGGCGGCGGATTCAGCAGAAGGCGTGGCAACAGCGGCGGGCGCGGCCGGTGCAGCTGCAGCCGGGGCGGCCGGCTGGACGTCCTTCTTCTTGCTGGCTTCGGCTGCCTTGGCCTCTGCCTCTGCCTTCTCGCGGGCTTCGTCCTTGTCGGACTTGGCCGGCGCGGGGACCTTCTCCACCACGGGAGCGGCGGCAGAGCTTGCCGGAACGCTGGAACCTGCTTCGGCGAGCTTCTTGCGGAGCTCGTCGTTTTCCTGGTTCAGGCGGCGGAGTTCGACGACGATTTCGTCCAGGAAGTCGTCAACTTCGTCCTGGTCATAGCCCTCACGGAACTTGGTGGGCTGAAAGCGCTTGTTGACAACGTCTTCTGGCGTCAAAGCCATCTGGTCACCTCACTGGTCTGGTTAGTCAGTAGGCCTTCCGGCCGTCAAAACTAAGGTACCTAAATTTGGTCTGCTTACTCTAATTCAACACTGCGGTGTCAAACGGGAGGTTTCTTCGCTTTACAGTAGCCGTTCCGGGAGGGAACAGGCTGCATTGCTGGGCCTGGCGGAAAAATCAGGCCAGTCCCCTGGTGACGTTCATGGCGATACTGACGCCGATGAACAGGATCAGGAAGCCCAGGTCCAGGGAGACTCCGCCAAGCCGCAGCGGCGGGATCAGCCGCCGCAGGCCCTTCAGTGGAGGGTCCGTGATGGAGTAGACGGCGTGCGCTGCCACCAGCGCAGCGCCCCGGGGCCGCCATTCCCTTGCGAACATCTGTACCCAGTCGAACACCAGGCGGATGATGAGGGCCACGAAGAACAGCAGCAGGGCGAGATAGAGAAGTCCGAAAACAATTCCCATGACTTATTTCATATCTCCATATTCATGCGGGCCGGCCCTGGCGGCGGCCGCTGTCGTACTGCTGTTGTCTTGTCTATTTCAGCACAGATGCCAGACAGGTGTCCCTGCCTGGCATCTGTGAACAGCCTGCGGTGCTTAGCTTTGGTTGAAGAAGCTGGCCTGCGTGTCGCTGACCTTCTTGTCGTCACCAATCACTTCGACGTAGGACGGTGAGAGCAGGAACACCTTGTTGGTGACCCGTTCGATGCTTCCGCGCAGGCCGAAAACCAGCCCTGCCGAGAAGTCCACCAGGCGCTTGGCGTCGGCCTCACCCATGTCCGTGACGTTCATGATCACCGGAATACCATCCCGGAAGCTCTCGCCGATGAGCTTGGCATCGTTGTAGGAGCGGGGATGGATGGTGGTGATCTGGCGCAGGCCGGTGTTCTCTTCACGGCTCGAGGCCGCACGCTTTATGGGGGTCACAGGGGCGCGGTATTCCTCTTCAGGGGCGTAGGACGCCTCGCGGCTGACTTCGCGGACCGGCGCCGGGGCACGGCGTTCTTCGCGGTCGACTTCCATCGGTTCGTCCTCATCCTTACGTGTGGTCTGTTGCTCGGGCTCGTAATGCTCATCGCCGTCGGCGAGCCCAAGATAGATCATTGTCTTGCGCAGAGCGCCGGCCATGGTCGACTCCTAATCGTGTCCCGTAAGCGGGCCGCCCAATGATTTGACAGCACTGGAGTCCCCCGCCCATCACTTCCAATAGGACCGACGCTACCCCACGGCAGGACGGGAACCGAGAATATCGGAACCGATTCGCAGGTGTGTCGCCCCGAACTTGATGGCAGCCTCCAGGTCCTGGCTCATACCGGCTGAGATGGCACCGGCACCGGGGTGCGCCGCCACCAGCAGTGCGGAAACGGCTGCCAGTTTTTCGAACGCCGGCCCGGGCGGGGCGCCCAGCGGAGCCACTGCCATGACGCCTGCCAGCTTGAGGCCATCGGCACCGGCAATCCGCTCTGCCAGGAGTGGCACGTCGGCGGGTGCTGCCCCGCCGCGGTGCGTGCCGCCGTCGTCGTCGTCCAGGCTTACCTGGATGAAGCACTCCAGCTGGGCACGCCCACTGGAATCCATCTCGTTCCGCACGGCCTTCGCCAGGGCGTCCACCAGCTGCGGCCGGTCCACCGAATGGACGGCGGCCGCGTAGCGCGCCACGGACCTGGCCTTCTTTGTCTGCAGCTGGCCCACAAAGTGCCACCCCAGCTTTAGGTCGGCGAGCTCCAGCGCCTTGGCGGCAGCTTCCTGGTCCCGGTTCTCGCCCACATCCGTGACACCGAGGGCGGCCAGGCGCCGGATGTCAGCAGCCGGGTGGAACTTGGTGACCACGATCAGCGAGGGAAGGTTGCCACTGCGGCCCGCTTCGCCGGCCGCTGCGGCGATCCGCTTCCGCACCACGGCGAGCCTGTCGGCGAGTTCTGCGCTGCGGGGATCACGTTCCGGCTGGTCGTCCGGCCGCTCAACCATGGCACCAGACCAATCCGGCGAAGCGGCCCGTGTTCCGGTCCCGGCGGTACGAGTACAGCGAGTCCGTTTCCAGGGTGCAGCCGCCCGCATATTCCACCTGCACCCCCGCAGCCTCCAACTGCGCCCGGGCACCGGCGGGCAGGTCCAGCGCCGGCGTGCCCCAGGCGGTGGTGCTCCGGGTTGCCGGAACCAGGGCTGACACCTCAGCGCGCAGGGCGTCGGGGACTTCGTAGCAGGAACCGCATATCGACGGACCCAGCCAGGCCCGGATACGGGCGGCGCCCAGGGACTTCATGCTGTCCACGGCGGCCGGCAGGACGCCGTTGGCGATCCCGGGGCGGCCGGCATGCGCGGCGGCAAGGACGGGTCCGTTCCCGGACTCCCCCGCCAGCAGCACCGGAATGCAGTCCGCCACCATGACAGCCAGGGGCAAACCGCGGGACACCATGGCGTCGGCTTCGGGCGCAGGTGACCCGGCGTCCATGATGGCCACGGTATTGCCGTGGACCTGGTTCATGAAGCGCAGCGAGCCGGGGGCCGCGGCTATGGACTCTTCCAGTCTGGACCGGCGCTCCCGGACCGCGGCGGGATCATCCCCCACGTGCAGGGCAAGGTTTCCCGCTCGCGTGTCGGTGAATGCGGCCGACACCCCGGGAAGGATGTCGGCGCGCCAATGGAACAATCCGCTGCCTACTTCAGGAAGTCGGGAACATCCAGGTCATCCGGGTGCGATCCGGTCAGGTCCGGCTCCACCACGGAGGGCAGGTCCACGTCGAAGCCGGAGTCAGCGGGAACGGCCTGCGGACGCTGCTGCCCCCAGTTGCTCAGTCCCGCGGCGCCAACACCAGCGTGGATCGGCTGCACGTTCTGCTGGTGGTTTCCGTTGTTCGAGTGGGCCGAGGCGGGAGCAGCAGCAGGGGCAGCGGGCCGCTGGGGCGCGGCCTGCGGCTGGGACTGGTCCATGGAGGGTGAGGTGGCCTTGACGTCGTCGAAGCCTGCAGCGATCACAGTGACGCGTGCTTCATCACCCAGGGCGTCGTCAATGACGGCACCGAAGATGATGTTCGCCTCGGGGTGGGCCACTTCCTGCACCAGGCGGGCGGCCTCGTTGATTTCGAACAGGCCAAGGTCCGAACCGCCCTGGATGGACAGCAGCACGCCATGGGCGCCATCGATGGACGCTTCGAGCAGCGGTGAGGCGATGGCGAGTTCCGCGGCCTTCACGGCGCGGTCTTCGCCACGCGCGGAGCCAATGCCCATGAGGGCCGAGCCTGCACCCTGCATGACCGACTTGACGTCAGCGAAGTCAAGGTTGATCAGGCCCGGGGTGGTGATGAGGTCGGTGATGCCCTGGACACCGGAGAGCAGGACCTGGTCGGCGGAGCGGAACGCGTCAAGGACGGACACGTTGCGGTCGCTGATGGACAGCAGGCGGTCGTTGGGGATCACGATCAGCGTGTCCACTTCGTCGCGCAGCGCATCGATGCCTGCCTCGGCCGAACCGGCGCGGCGGCGGCCTTCGAAGGTGAACGGACGGGTGACCACGCCAATGGTCAGGGCGCCCAGCGAGCGGGCGATGCGGGCTACGACGGGTGCGCCGCCGGTACCCGTGCCGCCGCCCTCGCCGGCGGTAACGAAGACCATGTCGGCGCCGCGGAGGACTTCCTCGATCTCGTCCGCGTGGTCCTCGGCGGCCTGCTTGCCCACCTCGGGGTTGGCACCGGCACCGAGGCCACGGGTCAGCTCGCGTCCGACGTCGAGCTTCACGTCGGCGTCGCTCATGAGCAGGGCCTGGGCGTCGGTGTTGATGGCGATGAATTCAACACCCCTGAGGCCGACCTCGATCATGCGGTTGACTGCGTTCACGCCACCGCCGCCGATGCCGACGACTTTGATGACGGCCAAGTAATTCTGCGGAGCTGCCACGTTACGTGTCCCTTGTTCGTGTCTTATTGCGAAAACTGATGGAGAGCTTGAAGGCTGAAACCTTAACCTTCGAGTTGAAGGTTATAGTTATGTCAAGTAACTCTTGTCTGTGACGGTATTTCCTCTGGTTCCGACATTCAATAACCGGGTCCGCGTGTCGGATTAATACCGGGAAAGAAAGCGCTCAGCGCGTCACGGGGTGCCGGGGCACACTGACATCGTAGACCCTGACCGGGTTCTTGGGGTCCACCGGAGCCTTGAGTAGGGCGGCCAGGACCTTGGCCTTAAGTTCCTTCTCCGAGGCGTTGCCCCACACGATCGTCTGGCCATCAACCAGCTTGAGCTCCACGGCATCCACGGACTGCGCCGACGCATTGGACAGCTTGGCCAGGATGTCGGCCGGAAGCGCACCCAGCACTGCCGCGGTGGCGCGGAACAGGTCCTGGCCGATCGCGCCGGCACCGCCATCGATGACCGGAAGCGACGCCGACGCCGGATCGTCCGTGGTTGCCAGCTGGACGCCGTCGACGTCCACCAGCTGGTACTGCTCCCCCTGCTTGACCAAGGCCACCGGCACCCGCTCATGCACGGCAACGGCGAGGGTGGATGGCGGCCGCGCCTCGACTGATATGGATTTGACCTGGACCAGGGACCCGAGGAGGCCCCGCACGTCGTCGTCGCTGATCTGGGGCAGCGGCTTGCCGCGCAGGGGTTCGAGCGCCGCCTGCACTTGGGCAGGCGCCACGAAGTGCGTCCCCGTGACCGAAATGGTCTGTAAGGCCAGGACCGGTGAGTAAATGGCGGCGGCCAGCAGTCCCGCCACCAGCGACAGCACTGTTCCAGCGGCGAGCAGGACTTTCTTCCTGCGGCGCCGCCCTTTGGGCTCGGGAAAGGCCAGGACCGTTGCGCCGGAGGGCTTTTCCACCTTCGCCTGCTTGGGCGCCGACGGCTCCGGGATGCTGCGGGATGCCGTAATAACGTCAGAACCGGAGGTGCCCTTTGGGGATGTGGCGGCCCGCGCCGCTGTTTCCGTGTTGTCCGCGGCCGGCGCGTCGGGGCGGACACTCCGCTTGGGCGGGGCGTAGGTGGGCCGGCGGGAGCTAGGCACGCAGCGCCTCCACGATCAGCGGGCCGTAGGCTGTGACGTCACCCGCGCCGACGGTGAGCACCACATCGCCGTCCGCCGCGGCTTCGGCCAGGGTCCCGACGGCGTCGGACGCCGCAGTGAGCCGCCCGCCTGCGGCGAGGTGGTCTGCAATGAGCTGGCTGGTGACGCCCGGAATGGGGTCCTCCCTGGCGGGGTAGATGTCCAGGACCAGTGCGGTATCGGCAAGGTTGAGGGCGTCCGCGAACTGCTCCGCAAACTCCCGGGTACGGGAGAACAGGTGCGGCTGGAACAGGACATGGACCCGGTGGCCGCCCGCTACCGAACGGGCTGCGGTAAGGGCCGCCCGGACCTCCGTGGGATGGTGGGCGTAGTCATCGAAGACCCTGACGCCTCGCGCTGATCCCTTCAGTTCGAACCTGCGTGAGGCGCCGGCGAAGTGTGCCAGGCCGGCGGCGGCTGCCGCAGGCTCCACGCCAAGTTCCAGGGCCACGGCAAACGCTGCCGCGGCATTCAGCGCGTTGTGGCGTCCGGGAACCTGCAGTGACAGCCCGTACCGGGCGCCGTCTGCCTCCACCGCAACCTGGCCGGGACCGTCGTCGTGCAGGCGTATGTCCGCAGCCGCGTTGGTGCCGTACAGCAGGACCCGCGTGTTGCTCCTCGCCCTGGTCCGCTCCGCCAGGGCCAGCGCCCCCGCGTCGTCCGCGCAGGCCACCAGGAGGCCGTCGGCCGGCAGCAGGGCAGTAAAGCGGTCGAACGACTCGTACACGGCCTCAGCCGTGCCGTAGTAGTCAAGATGGTCGGGCTCCACATTGGTCACGACGGCGATGCGGGGCCGGTAATTCAGGAAGGACCCGTCGGATTCGTCAGCCTCGGCCACGAAGATGCCGGACGTGCCGTGCGCGGCATTGACGCCCAGCGCGGGGATCGTGGCGCCCACCGCGAACGACGGGTCCAGTCCCGCCGCCTGCAGCAGGACTGTGACCATGGAGGTGGTGGTCGACTTGCCGTGGGTTCCGGCTATCGTGACCACGGTGTCATCACCCATGGTGGCCGCCAGGGCCTGGGAACGGTGCAGTACCGGCAGCCCTGACTGCCGCGCCGCCGCCAGTTCCGGATTGTCGTCCCGGATGGCCGACCCCGCCACAACAGTCTCCGCATCGCCCAGGTTGCCGGCGTCGTATCCGACGGCGATGCGCGCACCGCCCGCGGCCAGGTCCGCCATTACGGGGAGGTCCTTTGCGTCGGAGCCGCTGACCGGTACGCCTCGTGCCACCATGATGCGGGCCACGGCGGACATTCCTACTCCCCCGATACCGATGAAGTGCACCCTGCCGAGGGAGGCCAGTTGGGGGGTGGTGTGGGCGTTCATGCAGATACCGCTTCCAGGACAAGACCAGCCATGCGCTGGTCGGCGTTTCGGATACCGAGCCGGTAGGACTTCGCCTCCATGGCGGCGAGCCGGGCTTTGTCGGTAACGAGCGGGACCAGTTCCCGGGCGACCCATTCCGGCGTGAAGTCCCGGTCGGCCACCAGCACCGCGCCGCCTGCGGCCACCAGGCCCGCCGCGTTCAGTGCCTGTTCCCCGTTTCCAATGGGAAGTGGCACCAGAACTGCCGGGACGCCCACCGCGGCAACTTCGCATACCGTGGCAGCCCCGGACCGGGCCAGCAGGAGGTCGGCCGCGGCGTAGGCGTGTTCCATGCCGTCGATGTACTCCACCTGCCGGTAGCCCTTGGCGGCCAGGGGTTGGCCGGAGGGGTCAAGGACGGTCTTTCCGCGGCCGGTGACGTGGAGGGTCTGGATGCCGGCGTCTGCGAGGAGCCCGACGGAAGCGGCAACAGCCCGGTTGATGCTCTGTGCTCCTGACGATCCGCCCGTCACGATCAGGGTGGGCTGCTGGGGATCGAGCCCAAGGGCCCCGCGGGCCGCTGCCCTTGCCGCTTTCCGGTCCAGGCCGGAAATTTCCTTGCGCATTGGCATGCCCACGTGCACGGCGTTGCGGAGCGGTGTGCCCTCGAAAGCCACGGCAACCCGGCCGTTCAGGAAGGCGCCCACGCGGTTTGCCAGCCCGGGGCGGGCGTTGGCTTCATGGATCACGATGGGAATGCGGCGTTTCCGTGCCGCCAGGTACAAGGGGGTGCAGACGTAGCCGCCGACGCCAACCAGTACGTCGGCCTGCGCCCGGTCAAGGATGGCACCGGCCTGCCGGACTGCCCCGGCGAGCCGCCCCGGCAGGCGGAGCAGGTCGGCGGAGGGCCGGCGGGGAAACGGCACACGGTCGATCGTGGCCAACTGGACCCCGGCGGCGGGGACCAGCCGGGTTTCCATTCCCGATGGCGTTCCAACCGCCAGGATCGAGGCATCCGGGGCTTCGCTGCGCAGGGCCGCGGCGATGGCGAGGAGCGGGCTGATATGGCCGGCCGTGCCGCCACCTGCCAGGACGATGGAAGGGTGTGTCGGAGTCATAGGGGGTTAGGCACGCTTTCTGGAATTCTTGGGCTGTTTGTTGTCCCGCCCCGGCTTGGGCCTGAACTTCAGCATCCGTTTGGGCCGCATGGCAGGCGCCATTTGCTCGCGGGCCAGGGACAGGACCACGCCTACGGCACACAGTGACATCAGCAGTGCCGAGCCGCCATAGGAAATAAAAGGCAGCGGAACGCCGATGACCGGCATCAGGCCGGTGACCACTGACATGTTCACTGTGGCCTGTCCCAACAGCCAGACCATGATGGTGCCGGCAAGGACGCGGTGGAACATGTCTTCCTGTGCCACCACCACACGGTAGATCGCGGCGCCAAGGATGGCGAAGAGGACCAGGACGACGACGGTTCCCACCAGGCCGAGTTCCTCGCCGATGATGGCGAAGATGAAGTCGTTGTGGGCTTCGGGGATCCAGCTGTACTTTTGCCGGCTCTGCCCCAGGCCCACCCCAAGCCAGCCGCCGGAGGCAAGGCCGTACATGCCGTTGGTTGCCTGGTAGTTCGCGTCAATGCCGTCGGCACAGGACTGCCCGGTCCACCAGGAAGTGATGCGGCACATGCGGTTGGAACTGGTGACGGCCATGACGGCAGTGCCGGCGGCCGCGGCGATGCCTGCAATGCCGAAGAGGTAGAGCGGAACGCCGGCGAAGAACAGCGCAGCGGCCATGATCATCATGATGATCATGGCCGTGCCAAGGTCGTTGCCCACCAGGATCAGGACAATGACGATGGCCGCCATGGGTATGGCGGGTACGAGCACGTGCTGCCACCGGCTCAACAGCTTGCCTTTCCTCGCCAGCACCGTCGCCAGCCACAGTGCCAGGGCAAGTTTGGCCGCCTCTGAAGGCTGGAACGTGATGCCGCCAAGATCGATCCAGTTCCGGTTGCCGTTGATCTCGGTACCCACCACCTGGACCAGGCCCAGGAGCAGCACGGCTGCCCCGACGGCGGGCCATGCGAGGCGCTTCAGCCAGACGACATTGATGCGTGAGAGCACGAACATGGTGAAGATGCCGATTGCGGCGAAGACGCCCTGTTTGAGGGCGTCGCCATAGGGGGACTTCCCTGCGGCAATGGATTCAACGCTTGAGGCTGAAAGGACCATCATGATGCCAATGGCCGTCAGGGCCAGGGTGGCGCCAAGAATGAGGTAGTAGGTGGACCCGTTCCGGGACTTGCCGGTGCCCTCCAGCGCCGACCAGAACCGGCGGTACAAGGTGCGCAGCTGTGCACCGGCAGCGGCGGGCTGCCGGACGGCGGTTGAGCCGGGCCGCGGTTTGCCGCCCTTCGGCGTGGCACCCTGTTGCCGGGTGGGCGTGCTGACCATTGTTACTCCTCGCCGGTCTGGGCCTGCCCTTCCACCAGCTCGCGGACAGCGTCGATGAAAGTACCACCACGGTGAGCGTAGGAAGAGAACTGATCCATGGAAGCAGCTGCCGGAGCCATGAGCACGGTGTCGCCGGATTCGGCGAGCCGGGCCGCTGAAGCAACGGCCCAGGCCATTACCTGTTCGCCGTTGCCGGGGGTACCGGCAGGGGTGCCACCGGGCGCCGAAGCAGTCTCCACTCCTTCAGTGTCACCTGCCCCCGGTTCGATCACCGGGACATCTGGCGCGTGTCGCTGCAGGGCTTCCCGAAGGTGCGAGGTGTCGGTACCGATCAGGACAACCGCCTTGAGCCGTGCTGCGTGGTCACGGACCAGGTCGTCGTAGCTCACGCCCTTGGACAGGCCGCCGGCGATCCAGACCACCTTGCTGAAGGCCGACAGGGACGCCGACGCGGCATGGGGGTTGGTGGCTTTGGAGTCGTTGACCCACAGGACACCGTTCATCCGGGCGACGGGCTGGATGCGGTGGTCGCCGGGCACGTAGTCGAGGATGCCCTGCCGGACGGCCTTGGCGTCCACGCCGTAGGCGCGCACCAGGCCTGCAGCTGCAAGGGCGTTGGCCACCATGTGTCGGGGGGCCAGCGGGCCGAGGTCGGCCATCGAGGCAAGCTCCGCTGCGCTGTCCCGGCGTTCTTCGATGAAGGCCCGGTCCACCAGCAGCCCCTCGACGACACCGAGCATGCTGATGGCGGGCGTCAGGGTGGTGAAGGCAACGGCGCGGCAGCCTTCCACCACGTCGGCGTTTTCCACCATGCGCTCGGTTTCCACCTGCTCGGCGTTGTAGATGCAGGCTTTCTGGGTGCGCTCGTAGACCTTTGCCTTGTCGGCCAGGTAGGAATCGTAGGAGCCGTGCCAGTCGACGTGGTCTTCGCCGACGTTGAGGCAGACGCTCGCCACCGGCGAGACGGATTCCGCCCAGTGCAACTGGAAGCTGGACAGCTCCACCGCGAAGACGTCATAGTCCACCGGATCGCGGAGGGCATCAAGGATCGGGGTCCCTACGTTGCCGACGGCGATCGCCTTAAGTCCGGCGGCCCGCAGCATCGATTCTGTGAGGCCCACAGTGGTGGTCTTGCCGTTGGTGCCGGTGATGGCCAGCCAGTCCGCCGTCTTCCGGCCTTCCCTGACCCTTACCCGCCAGGCAAGTTCGACGTCGCCCCAGACCGGGATGTGCGCCCGTGCCGCTGCGGCAAGCAGCGCCTGGTCCGGCCGCCAGCCCGGCGAGGTCACGATCAGTTCCGGAAGTTCGCCATCGATCCTTGGCAGGTGGGCCACCGCGTCCGGGCCCAGCAGGACATCGGCGGCGCCCACGATCTTCAGGGTGTCGGCATGTGCGCGGGCTGTGTCGCTGGTGGCGGCATCCACCACCACCACGCGGGCACCGAGCTCGATCAGGGTGTCCGCGGCGGCAAATCCGGACACGCCGATACCCGTCACGGCGACGCGCAGGCCGGCCCAGTCAGAGTCCCAGGAAACGAGGTTTGCCAGGCGCGGGGAAACAGTCACAGCAGTACAACCCATTCAGCGTAGAAAATGCCAAGGCCCGCAGCGACGAAAAGTCCGCCCAGAATCCAGAACCTGACCACGACGGTCACTTCGGCCCAGCCCTTCAGCTCGAAGTGGTGCTGCAGAGGCGCCATCTTGAACACGCGTTTCCCGCCGGTTGCCTTGAAGTAGCCCACCTGGATGATGACGGACAGCGTGATCAGCACGAAGAGGCCACCCACGATGCCAAGCAGCAGTTCGGTGCGGGACAAGATGGCAAATCCGGCCACGGCCCCGCCGATGGCCAGCGATCCGGTGTCGCCCATGAAGATTTTTGCCGGTGACGTGTTCCACCACAGGAAGCCCACCAGCGCGGCGCTGAGGATGGCGGCCAGGAGGGCCAGGTCCAGGGGGTCCCTGACCAGGTAGCAGCCGCTGCCGGCTTCCCGGGGGGAACCGCAGGCCTGGTTGCTCTGCCAGATGCCCATGAGGGTGTAGGCGCCGAACACCATGATGGAAGCTCCGGCGGCGAGGCCGTCCAGTCCGTCGGTGAGGTTGACGCCGTTGGTGGCGGCGGTGACGATCAGGTTGGACCAGATCACGAACAGCACCGCGCCCAGGACGGTGCCGCCAAAGGCAAGGTCGAGCCAGGGCACGTCCCGGACGAGCGAGATCTTTGTTGACGCAGGGGTCAGCCCGGCGTGGTTGGGGAAGTTCAAAGCGAGGATGGCGAAGATGATGCCGACGGCTGCCTGGAGGATGAGCTTTGCCTTGGCGTTCAGGCCAAGGCTCCGCTGCCGGGAAATCTTGATGAAATCATCCAGGAAGCCCACCAGGCCCATGCCAACCATGAGGAACAGCAGGATGAGGGCCGAGGCCGAGGGACCGGGGGAATCAGGGTTCATCATCAGCATGATGAGGTGGGTGATCCCATAGCTCAGCAGGACCGCAGCCACCACCACGGTGCCGCCCATGGTGGGCGTTCCGCGCTTGGTGTGGTGCGATGTGGGGCCGTCGTCACGGATGAACTGGCCGTAGCCGCGGCGCACCAGCAAGCGGATGAACAGCGGGGTGCCCACCAGGGCAAAGAGGAGGGCAAGGCCTGCGCCGATCAGCAGAGCAATCACAGCAGAGTGCTCCTTTCGTCGGCAGGGGTCGGGGCTGGGGGTAATGCTATCCGATCGCCCAAGTGGCGAAGTCCCACGCTGTTGGAGGACTTGAACAGCACCAGGTCACCTGGCTGGAGTTCCGCGTCAAGGACGTCGTAGGCCTCATCGAGCGTTTCCGCGAAGAGGCATTCGTCGCCCCAGGATCCCTCCTGCACTGCGGAGACGTAGAGGGCCCGCGCTTCCCGGCCCACCACCAGCAGCCGCGAGATGTTGAGCCGCACTACCTGGGTTCCCACGGCGGTGTGCTCGCGGATGGAGTCGTTGCCCAGTTCCAGCATGGCACCGAGCACGGCCCAGGTTCGGCGTCCCCGGCCAAGATCGGCGAGGGTGCGCAGGGCGGCGCGCATTGATTCCGGGTTGGCGTTGTAGGCATCGTTAATGATGGTGACGCCGTCCGGCCGCTCCGTGCGTTCCATGCGCCAACGGCTGGCGGCAGCCTGGTTGCCCAGGGACTGGGCGATGTGGTCTCCCGGGACGCCCGCAGCCCAGGCGGCCGCTGCGGCTGCCAGCAGGTTACCCGTGTGGTGCGCTCCAATGAGCTTGCTGCTGACGTGCCGGGGCGCGGCCCCGTCGGGCAGCAGGAGGTCGAATTCGGGGCCGCCTCCGGTGTTGGTGTCGGCGTTCAGGGCCTGCACCTGTGCGTCCGGGCGGCCTTCCGCGGAAAAGCCGAGGACCGTGGCATGGGTGCGGCTGCGCATGGCTGCTACGCGTTCGTCGTCAAGGTTGATGATGGCGGTCCCCCCGGCCGTGAGGCCCTCCACCATTTCCCCCTTGGCCAGTGCGATGTTTTCCACTCCGCCGAACTCGCCGGCGTGGGCGGTACCCACTGCGAGGACGACGCCGATGTCCGGTTTGACCATCTCTGCGAGGTAGCGGATGTGGCCGATGCCGGTGGCCCCCATCTCGATAACCAGGTAGCGGGTGTCGGTGCCTGCCCGGAAAACCGTGAGCGGGACGCCCACCTCGCCGTTGTAGGAACCTTTGGGTGCCACGGTGTTGCCCTGCGTCGCCAGGATGCCGGCAAGCAGGTCCTTGGTGGTGGTCTTGCCGGCCGAACCGGTAATGCCGACGACCGTCAGCTGGCTGCCGGCTTCAGCACGGGCGGCGCGGATGCGGCGGACTGCTTCGGCGGCGAGGGCCCCCATCGCCAGGACGGCGTCGGCCACCACGATTGACGGGCGGGCAGTACCGTTAGGGCCGGCCACGGGACGCTCGACCAGGGCCAGGACCGCACCGGCAGCGAAGGCCGCGTCAATGAAATCGTGGCCATCGGCCTGCTCGCCCGGCTTCGCGACGTACAGCGAACCCTGGGTGGCTTCGCGTGAATCCGTCACCACCGAGAGGGGCGTAATTCCGGGATCGGCGTCCAGGCGCCCGCTGGTGATTTCGGCGATTTCCGCCGCAGTAAATGCAATCATCTCGGTCTAGGACTCTATCCGGTCGTCGTGGAGAACGTTGAATCCCCTGCCTGTCAAGGCGGTCCGCAGCTCCACCCTGTCGTCCAGGGCGATATTCACGCCCTTCACTTCCTGCCATACTTCGTGGCCGCGGCCCGCCACAAGGATGGTGTCCTGTGGACGTGCAAGGGCTACAGCGTGCCGGATGGCCTCCGCACGCGGGAAGACCTCCTGCAGCTCGGAGCCAAGGGACTCGTTGTCGAGGGCTGCACGGGCGCCTGCCATGACATCGGCGCGGATCGCCGCAGCATCCTCGTCATGGGGGTCGTCATCGGTGATGATCACGGTGTCGGCGAGGCGGGCGGCGATGGCTCCCATGGCCGGCCGTTTGCCCTGGTCCCGCTGCCCTGTGGCACCGAAGACAACGATCAGGCGCGAATCCGGTTCCGGTGAGCGGACCGCTTCCAGCGCGCGCGCCAGGGCATCGGTGTTGTGGGCGAAATCCACTACGGCGGCCGGCCGGTGGGAGACCAGCTGCATCCGTCCGGGCACCGCTACCGTGAAGGGGTCCGCGGTGTCCAGCGCAGCCTGCAGGGCAGCAGTATCGACGCCGGAGGCCAGGACCATGAGGACGGCCAGGGCGGCATTGGCGACATTGAAGCTGCCGGGCAGCCCGGTGTGGACCTCGAGAATGGCGCCGCCGGGTCCGCTGAGCGTGAACCCGGTCCCCAGGCCCCGTGGCGAAGCAGCAGTGACGGTCCAGTCCGCCGGGCCCGATCCCGTGGTGCTGAGCGTGGTGACCGGCACCTGGGCGGTGCCGGCCAGCCGCCGGCCCCACTCGTCGTCGACCGTTACAACTGCCCGCCGGGCACGGCCCGGCGTGAAAAGCTCTGCCTTGGTGGCGAAGTACTCCTCCATGGTGTTGTGAAGGTCCAGGTGGTCCTGGGTGAGGTTGGTGAACCCCGCGACGTCGAAGAGGAGCCCATCCACGCGCTGGTATGAAATGGCGTGCGAGGACACTTCCATGGCTGCCGCGTCGAGCCCACGTTCGCGCATCAGGGCAATAAGGCCGTGCACCTCGGTCGACTCCGGAGTAGTCAGGAGGCTTGGAATCGGCTCCCCGCCGGCCAGGATCTCGATGGTGCCGATCAGCCCGGTCTTCCGGCCCAGGGCGCGCAGCAGCGAGGTGATGAAGTAGGTGGTGGTGGTTTTGCCGTTGGTACCCGTGACACCGAAAAGCTGCAACGGGTCCCCGTCTGAGGGCTGGCTCCCATAGATCATGGCCGAGAGCGGCCCCACCACGTTGCGGGGTTTCTCGACGACGAGCACGGGTACCGGCGTTTCCGCCGAGAGCGCGAGCAGGCGGGCTCCGGCGTCGTCCGTCAAAACGGCCACAGCCCCGGCGCCGATGGCGTCAGTGGCAAAGTCGGCCCCGTGCCTGCTGGCACCGGGCAACGCCACGTAGAGGTCCCCGGGCTCCACGGTGCGCGAGTTGAGGGATATGCCGGTGATCTCCATGTCGGCGGCCGGAGCGGGTATCGCCACGCCGAGGGCCTGCCCGACGGCGGCCAGCGGAACAGGCGCTACGGCTGCAGGGCGGAAGCGGCCTGCTTTCTCATCCCGGGCAGCGTCGCTGCCGGGCGTGGTGAACTCTGACAAGGGGATCTCCGATGGTGCTAGTTCGCCCGGCATGGTTCTCCCCGGGCACTGTGATGCGCTGGATGCTGCTGGTACTTCCGGCCTGGAACAGCTGCTACTTGGCGTACTGGGGCAGCCTGGCCGGCTCGCCGGTTGAAGGCTGGACGTTGTAGGTCCGCAGCGCCTGGCTCATCACGGACCGGAACACCGGCCCGTTGGTGATGCCGTAAATGCTGCCCTTCGGCCGCTGGAGCACCACCTCCACAATAAACCGCGGATCATCCATTGGTGCCATTCCCACGATGGAGGCGGTGTAGCCGCAGTAGCCAGGCTTGCCGTCGTCGCAGGGCGATTCGGACGTACCGGTCTTGGCCCCCACCCGGTAACCGTCGATGCCGGCATCCTTGATTTCGCCCTCGGTGACGGCACTTTCCAGGATGTCCTGGACCTGGTGGGCCGTGCTGTCCGAAACGACCTGCCGGGACGGCTGGGCGGGCACTTTCTCCTCGGTGCCGTCCGGCGAAATGTAGGAATCGATCAACCGCGGCTGCAGCATGACGCCGTTGTTGGCGATGCTTTGGTAGGCGCGGACCGTCTGGAGCGTGGATTGGGATACGCCCTGCCCAAACAGGACGGTGTACTGCTGGCGCCCGTCCCACTGGTCCGAGGGTGTCAGGATGCCCGATGCGGTGGCGGGCAGCCCGATATCCGGGGCTTCGCCAATGCCGAACTTCTTCAACCAGTCGTAGCGCTGTTCCTTGCTGAGCCGCTGGCCCGCCATCACGGTCCCGGTGTTCATGGAGTATCCAATGATTCCGGCCAGCGTCCGTTCCTCCGTGCCATGGGTGAACGCGTCGCTGAACGTCTGGCCGTCAACCGTGTAGGTGGGTGGAATGGTGAACGTATCCAGCGGCTTGGCCAGGCCCTCATCGATCACGGCTGCTGCCGTCATCATCTTCTCAACCGAACCTGGCTCATATGCCGCGGTCACGGAACGGACTCCGCGGTCCTTGGCGGCCACAGCGCCGGGGTTATTGGGGTCGGGGGCGTTCGTGTCGGCCAGGGCCAGCAGGTTGCCCGTCTTGGCATCCATCACGATGATGACGCCCCACTCAGCGCTCAGTTTGTCTGCCTGGCTCTGGATGGCCTGCTGGGCAAAGTACTGGAGATCGGAGTTGAGGGTGAGTTTGACATCCTTGCCGTTCTGGGGCGGCGTCAGCTCGTCCAAACCAACCGGGATCCGGAGCCCGTCGGCACCGATCTCGAACAGTCTCTTGCCGTCCGTTCCCTTCAGCTTGTCATCCTGCGTCTGCTCAATGCCGGCCTGCCCGGTGGTCCCGTCCTGGAGGAATCCCACTACTCCTCCGGCCACGGCACCGTTGGGGTATACGCGCTTGCTGACGCCCTCGGCGACGATGCCTGGAACCTGGAGCTTGGAGATCCGGTCCTCGACGTCTGGCTTCACGTCCTTGGCCACAATGTAATACGGCTGCGTTCCGGTGACCGCGTCGCGGACGGCATTTGTGTCCATACCCAGGGCCGCCGCAAGTTCGGAAATGGCTTGGTCGCGGCTGACGTCCACCAACTTGTCACGGCCGTCAGCCTGCGGCTCATACCGCTTGTAGGACTCGGTCTTGGTGTTGACCCGCTGGTCAACCACGATGTTGTAGCGGATCACACTGTTGGCCAGGACGGTGCCCCGCGAGTCCAGGATGCTGCCGCGCTCGGCGGGCAGGATGGCCGAGGTCATGCGGCTGTTCAGGGCAGCTTCGGCCATGCCGCCGACATCCAGCCCCTGGACCAGGAAGAGCTTGCCGCCCACCACCAGCAGGAGTGTGAGCATAATACCCAGTCCCAGGCGCAATCGCTTTGTGGCGTTGGGTACCTTGCTTTTTACTGCTTTGCCGGTCGTCTTCGCCACCGTGAATTTCCTTGCTGCTCGACGCTGCTGCCTGGCCTGCGTGCCAGCCTACTGGCCGGGGACCTTTTGCTGGGGAGCCGGCACCGAGCCGCCGTGAAGTTCAGGGGCCGGAGTTGCTGCCGCCTGTGCGGCTGCGGCCTGGGCAGCGGCCTGGGCCTGTGCTGCCGCCTGGGCCGCTTCCGCCGCGGGGGCGGAGGAAGTGCGGCCTGCAACGGGAGCTGGTGCGTTGCCGGCGGCGGCGTCCTTGGCGGACGGTACGATCAGCTGCCCTGCGACGGCCGGCGCGGGGATCACCGCTCCCGCGGGTGCCCCTTTGACTGCGGGGGTGGCTTTTCCAGTTACCGAGAGCGTGGAGAGGTCAATCTGGCCCTTGACGGTGGAGGCGACCATTCCGAGCTCGGTGGCCTTGGCAGCGAGGTTCTGGGGAGCTTCGAAGCTCTGCACCTGCTGGGTCAGGTCCTGGTTGGTCTTTGTCAGCGAGCTCTGCTTGGCGCGCAGCTCCACCAGCTGATACTGGGCGGTGGACACAGAGATGTTCAGGACCAGCACTGCCACCAGGGCCACTGCGAGCATGGCAAAGCACAGCACGACGAAGGGCGCACGGCGCTTCCGCGGGGCCGAGCGGACCACGGAGAGCGGCGTGCGGGCCTTCTGTCCCCCGCCGGGTTTGCCCGCCGGCCTGGTGGCGGGCGCCGAGCTACCGGAAACAACGGGAAAGTTCTTGACGGCGGCGGTGCTCATGCAGCTCTCCTGGCTCTGATTCGTTCTGCCGCACGAAGCCTGGCGGAGGCAGCACGCGGGTTTTCGGCGATTTCGACGGCGGTGGGCACCTCGGTGCCTTTGGTCAGGGTCTTGAGTTCGGGTTTGTGTTCCTCCAGTTCCACCGGAAAACCGAGGGGAGCCGAAGATTTGGAGCGGGACTGGAAGACGCCTTTGACGATCTTGTCTTCCAGCGAGTGGTAGGACATGACCACGATGCGTCCGCCCAGGGCCAGGGATTCGACGGCGGCAGGAACGGCGCGTTCCAGGACGTCGAGTTCTTCGTTGACCTCGATCCGCAAAGCCTGGAAGGTCCGCTTGGCGGGATGTCCACCCGACTTGGCAGCGGAGGCCGGCACCACGGAACGGATCTGTTCCACGAGTTCGCCGGTGGTGGTGAATTCCTTCACGGCACGCGCCGCTACGATCCTGTTGGCGATCCGGCCGGCGAACTTCTCCTCGCCCCATTTGCGGATGATCCGGACCAGGTCTTCTTCGCTGTAGGTATTGACCACGTCCGCGGCGGTTTGGCCACGGCTGGTATCCATTCGCATGTCCAGTGGCGCGTCGAAGGAGTAGGCGAATCCCCGCTCACGTTCGTCAAGCTGCAGGGAGGAGACACCCAGATCCATGAGGATTCCATGTACCTCGGCCACGCCGAGGTCGGCCAGGACATCCTGGATCTCGTCATACACCGCGTGGACCAGGTCAGTCCGGGCTGCGAACGGTGCCAGCCGCTCCCTGGCGAGTGCCAGGGCTTCCTCGTCGCGGTCAATGCCGATGAGGTGGAGGTCAGGGAACCGCTGGAGCATGGCCTCCGAGTGGCCGCCCATGCCCAGCGTGGCGTCGACGGCAATGGGGGTTTCGCCGCGCAGTCTCGCCGCCTCGAATCCAGGTGCCAACAAATTGATGCACCGGTCGCGAAGGACCGGTACGTGGCGTTCGGACGTGGGCTTGGGTTGATCGGTCACGCCTTGTCCTTTCCCGCCGTCGTTGTCCCCTGCTGTTCCTGGGATCAGATCCCCATCCGCGCCTACCGTCCTGCCCGCCTGGCTCCGGGGAAGGTGAGCCAGGTTGGCAGCCGATGGGCCGGCTGGAGATCTCATCCAAGAAACGTCCCTGCCGTTCCCTCCGGGATTCAGAGAATGCCCGGGATGGGATCGTCAGTTTCGGAAAAGGCTGTTTCCTTCTCCGCGAGGTATTCATTCCAAGCCTGGGCGTCCCAGATCTCGGCGCGGGTACCGGCGCCGATGACGGCAAGTTCCCTTCCGAGTCCTGCATACTCCCGGAGCGCCGGTGGAATAGTCACGCGCCCCTGCTTGTCAGGTACCTCGTCCGAGGCTCCAGAGAGAAAAACGCGGATGTAGTCACGTGCCTGCTTGGAGGAGATTGGAGCCTCCCGCATCTGCTCGTGGACCCGCGCAAATTCCTTCTCGCTGAAGACGTAGATGCAACGTTCCTGGCCCCTCGTGAGCACCAGGCCGCTGGCAAGTTCATCGCGGAACTTAGCGGGGAGAATGATCCGTCCCTTTTCATCCAGACGCGGCGAGTGAGTGCCCAGAAACACTGGCCCACCGCCTGTCCGCCGTCAGGAACTGCACATCCCCTATGTTGCAACCACCCTCTTATGTCCTCCACATTACTCCACTTTCCACCACAGTCAACGCAAAACCGCCCCCGACGAGGGCAAATATTGGGAATCATCCCGCGAAATGCCGCGGATTCGAGGCGGTGGTGGGAAGTGGAGGAATTTCCCGCCAGCGGCGCCCGCGGATTGCGGCGGGACGCAGGGGCGGGCGGTATTCGCAGGAAATTGCCACTTAAATGCGAAAAGACCCGCCGGAGCGGGTCTTTTCGCATCAATCCCCATGGTCAGGGGAGCGAAATGGAGGAGCCTGGAGCCGGAACGCGGCCAGCCCCGTGCCGGGGGTTAGGGTTCACCCCTGCGACGTTCATCCCAGCGCTCTTCCAGGCTGCTCATGAAAGAACTGCGCTGCTTGCCGGTCTTTCCGCCCCCCGCCTTGGATCCGGGTTTGCCGCGGGAGCTGCGCATAGTGGCGAAGTAAACCCCGCCGCCCATCACCACAAATCCCAGCACACCCACAAGGATGCTCTGCAGCGTGACGCCCACCAGCAGCAGGAACACGCCGGCCAGCGCAGCGAGGACGCCGATGACCACATGCCTGGTTGACCATGAACGCCCGGGATCCGAACCCATGGAGTTCGCGAATTTCGGGTCGTCCTCGTGAAGCTGCTTCTCAAGCTGCTCAAGCAGCTTCTGTTCGTGCTCCGACAGCGGCATCACGACCTCCTTTTGTAGGCCAACGTCCGGGCTGATCCCAGCCACTACCTCTACTCCGTAGAACGCCTGCCATTGCTGGAAAGTTCCCGCCTGGCCGGCCTTGGCCAACAGGGGAACCCAGCATGCGGTCGCGGGAGCGGGAGCATGTCCAAGAGGGTCCGGCAGTAAGTCCATTCACTCGAAACTATGTATCTATAAGGATAGATTGTCGAGGGCTGATCTGAAAGACGGCAATGACTTCGGCGGACCCCGTCAGGCGGGCCGTTCGGTACTGCCGTCCGGCCGGTTTCCGGGCTCCATCAGACGGGCGGGAAGGACCGATTTGTCGCCGAATTTAAGCGCCACTTGGTCGAGTACCTGCTCGGCCACGCGCCAGTTGTCATCCCTGCGGTCGATGCTCAGCTGAAGCGAGGTCCGCGCTGCTTCCTCAAGCTGTTCAGCCCTGACTCCCACCAGCCGCACGGCCATGGCCCTGGTTCCGACGGACTCGAGGAGCTGGAGTGCCACGGCGTAGAGCAGCTGGGCGCTGTCCACCGGGGTCTGGACCGTCCGGCTGCGGGTGATGGTGGAGAAATCGGCGAAGCGCAGTTTCAGGGCCAAAGTGCGCGCCACCATTCCGGAACTCCGCAGGCGGCCGGCGGTGCGGTGGGAAAGGCGGAGCAGCTCCCGTCGAAGGAGGGCATCGTCGTCGGTATCTGTGGCAAAGGTCTCTTCCGCGCCGATGCTCTTTTCAAGCCGCACCGGCGTCACCCGTCGGGGATCGATGCCCCAGGCGAGCTGGTGGACGTGCTCCCCCGTTGCGCCGAGGACCTTCTTCAACGATGACACTGGAGTTGCGGCAACGTCAGCCACGGTACTGATTCCCATCTTCGCCAGCACCTCCTTGGTCTTGGCGCCCACCCCCCAGAGGGCACCCACGGGCAGGCTGTGCAGGTACGGCACCGTCTGGTCAGGGCCGATGAGCAGCAACCCGTCCGGCTTGCACCGGGTGGACGCGATCTTGGCCACGAACTTGGTCTCCGCAATGCCCACCGAGGCGGTGATGCCGAGCTCGGCTGCCACCCGGCGTCGGATCAGCTCCCCGATGCCGCGGGGCGGTCCCAGCCTGCGGAGCGCACCTGTGACGTCAAGGAAGGCCTCGTCAACGCTGAGCGGCTCGACTAATCCGGTGATGGATTCAAAGATGGCCATCAGCTGCCCGGAGACTTCGTAATAGAGCTTGTGCCGCGGCTCGATCACCACGGCCTGAGGGCACATCCGCAGCGCCACAGCCATGGGCATCGCAGATTTAACGCCGAAGTCCCGGGCCTCGTAGGAGCCGGAGAGGACTACTGAACGCTCACCAGGGAAGCCGACGATCACCGGCTTGCCACGCAGTTCGGGCCGCGTCCGCAGCTCCACCGAAACGAAGAAGGCATCCATGTCGACGTGCATGATGCAGGTACGCCGGCGGCCCTGAAGGCGCTCGGCGGATACCTGGTTCATACCTGCTGGCCCCACGGCTGCAATCCTATCCGTTTGTCAGGGCGGGACCGGTTTGTCGGGAGCGCATTGCATGCTGGCTAAACTGGAGGCTGGTTCCGCCAACAACACCAGGAGGAAAGTCTTCGTGACGGCTATTGGATACTTGAAGCCAGCTGGCCTGGCCGCGCTTGCCGCTGTTGGGGCGCTGGTCCTGGCCGGATGCAGCCAGACACTGTCCGGACAAGCCCAGCCGTCCCCGTCCGTCTCCGCCTCCCAATCCGCCCTTACGGCTTCACCCAGCCCCTCGGCGTCGCCCAATACGTCCGCCACCGTGGGCGCCGTGGTGGCGGGCTTCCCGCAGCAGCTGCTCCCGCTCATGACGGGGGCGACGGTGGTATCCAGCAGCTTTGACAAGGCTTCCACTCCAGCAACGGCGGCACTTGTGGGCACTGTGACGGCTCCCACCGCAGCCGTTATCGACTTCTACACCAAGGCTCTGGAAGACCAGGGCTTCAAGGCCGTCCCCGGAGACAAGGTGGGCGGCGTGGCCTCCAAGGATTTCGTCCGCGGTGACAACGAGACTGTCAACCTCTCCGTGGTTGAAGCCGCGGGCGTGGCCACCTTCACCATCGGTGCCAACGTGGCAGCTGAGTCAGCCAAGTGACGGCCGCCGAGCAGCTGAGGAACGAACAGGCCGACTTCGTGGCGGGGGTGGCCGGTGAACTCACCGGCTTCCTGACGGCACGGCAATCCGTGATGTCCGGCATCTCCCCCGACATCGAACCCATCATGGGCTCGATCTCCAACCTGGTGACCGGCGGGAAGCGCCTCCGCGCCCTCATGTGCTACTGGGGCTGGCGGGGCGCCGGCGGCGAGGCGGGTGCGGGGCAGGTGGTGACGGCCGGCGCAGCGCTGGAGCTGTTCCAGGCGGCCGCCCTGATCCACGACGACATTATCGACCGTTCAGACACCCGGCGGGGCGGCCCCAGCGTGCACCGCCGTTTCAGCCAGCTGCACACCTCGCAGGGCTGGGCCCTGGACAGCGAACGGTTTGGCCAGGCGGCTGCCATCCTCGCGGGCGACCTTTGCCTGTCCTTCAGTGAGGAGGCGTTCACTGACATCGGCGAGCGGGCCGCATCCGGAAGCAGGGCGCGGCTGATCTTCAACCTCATGCGGGCCGAGGTCATGGCGGGCCAGTACCTGGACATCCTGGAGGAGGTGGCTGGTCCGGTCCGGGACCGGGCCGGTGCCGTTGGAAGGGCACAGTCGATCATCCGGTTCAAGAGCGCAAAGTACTCCACGGAACACCCCCTGGCCCTGGGCGGGGCCCTGGCGGGCGCCACCAACGATCTGCTCCGGGGCTACTCAGCGTTTGCCCTGCCGCTGGGCGAGGCATTCCAGCTGCGGGACGACGTCCTGGGTGTGTTCGGCGATCCGTTGACCACCGGCAAGCCCGCGGGCGATGACCTGCGCGAGGGGAAGCGGACGGTCCTGGTGGCACTGGCCCTGGACCAGGCGTCCCCGGAGGAGTCGGCCTTTATTGATGCAAGCCTCGGCAGCCCCGATTTGTCTGACGCTGACATCCTGGAAATCCGGCGGATCATCGAGGATTCCGGTGCACTGCAGGCCACCGAAGTCCTCATCAGCGAATTCGGCGCGGCAGCTTTCGAGGCTCTCGACGGGCTTGAATTGGAAGACTTGCCTAAAACCGCCCTCCGGCGGCTGGCTGAGGCAACGGTCAGCCGAGCCTCCTGAAGGAGGCTGTTACCAGGCCAGGGTTTGGGCCCGGCGCCGGATTTCCGTCTTGCGGCCTTCCCGCAGGGCGTCGATGGGACGGCCGCGGAGGGATTCGTCCTCGGTGAACAGCCACACGATAAGGTCTTCATCCGAGTAGCCGGCATCGGCCAGCACCACGATGGTTCCCTTTAAGCTGTCCACCACCTGGCCGTCCTGGATGAACTCCGCGGGCACCGACCGGATTTTCCGCTCGCCCACGCGCAGGGCCGCCAGGGAACGCTCGTCAATCAGGCTGTGCACCTTGGTGACTGAAACATCCAGCAAACGGGCGACGTCGGGCAGCGGCAGCCATTGGCCCACCAGGTTTTCTACATTACTCACGGATCAAGGTTGCCACGCCGGCCGCCCCGGCGCCTAGTCGGGGCAATGGAATGCGCCCCTGGCCTGCGGACACTCCCGAAAAGAAGCCTTTACCCGAATTCTGAAACTTCTTGTGCTATCCGCAAATTCATGAGAGATTCACACACATCACAGTTGTAACACTATTAACTTAAGTCACAGTAGTATCAAGATTGACAGCGGCATCCCCGTCCGCGTCCGCACCCGCAGTTGAGAAGAGGATTCTTTCCGATGACGATGTCCCGCTCGCGCAAGCAGCCCCCCAAGCCGAGTCTGCCCATGATTGCCGCTACCACAGCGGCGCTGCCAGCGGTCGTCCTGTCATCATTGGCCCTCGCCGAGCCGGCCACGGCCCAGCAGCCCGTGAGGAACATTCCCAGCAGCCTCGCGGCAGCAATGCAGGCCCAGGCCGAAGCGAAAGCGGCCGGTGCCATCATTCCTGCCGCCGTTGTCTCCACCACCATTCCCGCAGCGTTCCAGCCCGCGCAGCCGGCAGCACCCGCGGAGTACACGATCGTCCGCGGGGATACCGTCAGCGGGATCGCCGGCCGTTTCGGGCTGGCTACCGGGGACATCCTGAAGCTGAACAACCTGCAGGCCAACACCATCATTTACCCGGGCCAGAAGCTTAAGCTGTCCGGCTCGGCGGAGCCTGCCGCTCCCGCTCCCGCACCGGCCGCGGCCCCTGCAGCGCCGGCACCCGCGGGCGGGGCAACCTACACGGTTAAGGCCGGGGATACCCTGGGGGCCATCGCCGCAAAGCACAACGTGTCCCTTTCGGACGTCTTTGCCTGGAACAACCTGTCCATGCGCTCCATCATCTATCCGGGACAGAAGGTCAAGGTGGGCGGCGGCGACGCCGCTCCTGCCCCCGCAGCCCCGGCACCGGCAGCCCCGGCCGCGCCGGCACCTGCGCTGGCAAACACCTCCGCTCCGGCAACAGGCTCCTACACCATCAAGGCGGGCGATACACTCTCCGCCATTGCGTCCCGGCACGGCGTCAAACTGTCGGACCTCCTCGCAGCCAACAAGCTGGGAATGACCACTGTCATCTACCCGGGCAGCAAGCTGGTCATTCCCGGGGGTGCCAGCCAGCCGGCTGCACAGCCCGCGGCAGCACCCCAGCCGGCTGCCGCACCCCTGGTGCCAAGCTCCTTCCTGGGATTCAGCTACCCGGCCGCTGTTGTCAGCTCAGCCAACGAAAACAAGGCACTCCTGAACGCTTCTCCCGTTCCTTCCCGGGATGAAATGAAGAACATCGTTGCCGACACTGCACGCCGCATGGGGGTGGATACCTCGCTGGCCCTGGCTTTCGCATACCAGGAATCCGGTTTCAACCAGCGGTCCGTCTCGCCGGCCAATGCGATCGGCACCATGCAGGTCATTCCCAGCTCCGGACAGTGGGCCTCTGACCTGGTGGGACGGAAGCTGAACCTTCTGGACCCGTATGACAATGCCACGGCCGGCGTGGCCATCATCCGGCAGCTGCTGGCCACCAGCAAAGACCAGGACACCGCCATAGCTGGTTACTACCAGGGCCAGTACTCGGTAAGCAAGTACGGCATGTACGACGACACCAAGGCGTACCTCGCGGCCATCAAGGCACACCAGAAGAACTTCAGTTGAGCTTCGGCCACTGACAGCTGCAAGTCTGCGGGTCCGAACCGTTACCGGTTCGGACCCGCTTTCATTTCGGACGCGTTTTGCTGCGGGACTAGGATCGTAAGGTGCAGGAACACGTGTCAGACCCAGTTGTAGGGACGCTGGTGGACAACCGCTATGCAGTCACTTCCAGGCTTGCCCGTGGCGGGATGTCCACCGTCTACCTGGCGGTGGACCAAAGGCTGGACCGTGAGGTGGCGCTGAAGGTGCTCCATCCCCACCTCGCTGCCGACGAAAACTTTTTGGGCAGGCTGGGCCGTGAAGCCAAAGCTGCTGCCCGGCTGTCCCACCCGCATGTGGTGGGAGTCCTCGACCAGGGCAATGACGGCAATACCGCCTACCTGGTCATGGAATACATCAAAGGCCATACCCTCAGGGACCTCCTCAGGGAGAGGGGCGGCCTGACACCCCGCCTGGCGCTGGCCCTGATCGATCCGGTGGTGGAGGGCCTGGCCGCCGCCCACGCGGCCGGTTTCATCCACCGCGACGTTAAACCGGAAAACGTCCTGATCGCCGACGACGGCCGGATCAAGATCGGTGACTTTGGCCTGGCCCGTGCGGTCACCAGCTCAACCAGTACCGGCGCCTTGATTGGAACAGTGGCGTACATCTCGCCTGAACTGGTCCTGGGCAAGCCGGCGGATGCCCGCAGTGATGTCTATGCCGTAGGCATCATGCTGTACGAAATGTTGACCGGGCGGCAGCCCTTCGAGGGTGAAGTACCCATCCAGGTGGCGTACCAGCACGTCAACGACGTGGTGGGACCGCCGTCGGACCTGGTCCCGCGGTTGGCCGGCGAGGTGGACGAACTGGTGCAGTGGTGCACCGCCAACGATCCGGAGAACCGGCCCGTGGACGGCAATGCGCTGCTCCAGGAACTGCGCCACATCCGCACCAACCTCACCGACGCGGAACTGGACCTGCAGCCCCCGGCAGCCGCGGCGGCTGCCGGTATGCACCAGACCGAGGTCCTTGGCCGCGCCGGCAACCCGACAACCCTGATGCCCCCCTCCCGGCCGGCTGCACCCGCCTACCCGCCGCGGCAGTACCAGCAGGCGGAGGCCAACCCGACGGAGCAGGTGGCCTACCACCAGCGTCCGGGACTTACGCTGCCCGACGACGACGAGGCCGGCAGCGGCTGGTCTCCCCCGCCGCCGCGGCTGGGCAAGCGGGCACAACGGAAAGTGGACCGGGAAAGCGAGAAACTCCGCGCCGCAGCGGCCGCCACACCGGTGCGAACGCTGCGGGAGGGAAATCCGCGCCGGCGCGGCCTTGTGTGGGTCGTGATCCTTTTCCTCGCGGCCCTCCTGGCAACGGGCGCGGGATGGTTTTTCGGCATGGGTCCCGGTGCAGCCGCCGCGGTTCCCGCGGTGGCCAACAAGACCGTGGCCCAGGCCCAGCAGCTCCTGGACACGGTGGGCTTCCACTCCACCACGAGCGACGTCTTCGACGACGACGTGCCCACGGGACTCGTGGTGGGCAGCGAGCCGGCGGCGGGAACGGAAATACGGAAGTTCCAGCCGGTCTCCCTGCTGGTGTCCAAGGGTCCGCAGCTTTTCCCCCTGCCGGACCTCACCCACGGGAACCTGGACGACGCGAAGATGGCCCTCAACGGGGCGGGGATGGCGCTGGGGACGGTCACGGAAAAGTTCGACGACCAGGCAGCGGCCGGAAGCGTCCTGTCCCAGGATCCAGCCGCCGGCACTCCCGCCCGCCACGGGACACCGGTGGGGATCACCGTTTCCAAAGGTCCGCAGCCACTTCCGGTGCCGTCGGTAGTGGGAAAGAAGGGGGACGATGCCGTTGCGGCCATTGAGGCAGCAGGCCTAACGGCAAAGGTGGCACCGGACCGGGTGTTCGACCGGAATGTTCCGGAGGGCGCCGTCGTCAGCCAAACCCCGGCTGACGGGACGCTCATCCGGGGCGGAACCGTTACCCTGACCCTTTCCAAGGGTCCCAAAATGGTGGCGGTCCCCAGCTTTATCGGCAAGCAGGCCGCCGAGGCGGAACAGGCCCTGAAGAAGCTGGGATTCGAAGTCCGCCGGAACAACATCCTGGGCGGCTTCTTCGGCACAGTCCGGGACCAGTCGCCGGTGAACCGGGAAGTCCCGGAGGGCTCCGTGGTCACCATCACCGTGGTGTAGTCCGGTGGGCCGGCCATGCCGGCCCACCGGGACGCGCGGGCTCCGTCCCTAGTGCTTGGCCAGGGCGCCGGCCACCAGGAAGGCCATCTCGAGTGACTGCATGTGGTTCAAACGTGGATCGCAGACAGATTCGTAACGGTCCAGGAAAGCATCCTGGTCGATCGGGTCGGCGCCGCCCAGGCACTCTGCCACGTCGTCTCCGGTCATCTCCACATGCAGGCCCCCCGGTACCGTGCCCAGTCCGTGGTGCACTTCGAAGAAGCCTCGCACTTCGTCGATGACGTCGTCGAAGTTGCGCGTCTTGTAGCCGTTGGGCGAGGTGACCGTGTTGCCGTGCATGGGGTCGGTGACCCACAGGACCTGTGCCCCGGAGGCGGTGACTTTCTCGACGACGGCGGGCAGCTTCCCGCGGATGTTGCCCGCGCCCATGCGCGTGATGAAGGTCAGGCGGCCGGGTTCGCGTTCCGGGTCCAGTTTGTCGATGAGGCGCAGGGCGTCGTCCCCGGTGGTGGAGGGCCCCAGCTTCACACCGATCGGGTTGCGGACGCGGGAGAGGAAGTCGACGTGGGCGTCCTCGAGCCCGCGGGTCCGCTCCCCGATCCACAGGAAGTGGGCGGAGGTGTCGTAGGGGAAGCCTGTGCGGGAATCGATGCGGGTCAGTGCCCGCTCGTAGTCCAGCAGCAGGGCTTCATGGCTTGCGAAGAACTCCACGCGCTTGAGGGCTTCGAAGTCCGCACCGCAGGAGGCCATGAACTTGATGGCACGGTCAATGTCCCGGGCCAGGGATTCGTAACGGGCATGCGCCGGGTTTTCGGTGAAACCCTTGTTCCACTGGTGAACCGAGCGGAGGTCCGCGAAGCCGCCCTGGGTGAAGGCCCTGATCAGGTTCAGCGTGGAAGCGGAGGTGTGGTAGGCCCGGAGCATCCGGGAGGCGTCATGGCCGCGGGACTCGGGAGTGAACTCATAGCCGTTCACAATGTCCCCGCGGTACGCCGGCAGGGTCACGCCGTTGCGGGTCTCGTCATTGGATGAACGCGGCTTGGCGAACTGGCCGGCCATCCGGCCCATCTTGATGACCGGCATCGCGGCGCCGTAGGTGAGCACCACTGCCATCTGGAGGATGGTCTTGACGCGGGCGCTGATCTTGTCCGCCGTAGCGGCATCGAAGGTCTCCGCGCAGTCGCCGCCCTGCAGCAGGAACGCCTTGCCCTGGGCGGCGGCGGCCAGCCTCTCGCGCAGGACATCCACTTCACCTGCAAACACCAAGGGCGGAAGGATCGACAATTCCTTCACGGAAGCCTCGAACACATCCCGGTCCTGCCAGCTGGGTTGCTGGGAGATGGGGAGGTCCCGCCAGTGGTCCAGTCCGGGATAGTTGGCCGCTCCGCTCTGGGCGGTGCTGGACAGAGAAAAGGCTGGTTTTGCAGATAGCTCAGTCACCCTCTAAGACTAGCGGCAGCGCGGCAGCGGCGGGCACCGGACCGTCACGCTGCCCACTGTCCCCGTCACAACTGCTGCCGGGCCTGCCAAAGGGTTCCGCTATCACCCGGCCTTGGTGCCGTCGTCGTCCTTGACCGCCGGCTGTGGAGCCGCTTCGCCGGCACCGGCCTCCTGGACGAACCCTGCGCCGGAGGCCGCAGGGGCGGCAAGGGGCTCGGCCGCCGCCTGGGGTTCCACGGGCTTGCCGGCAAGCCGCAGCTTCACCACGGCCGCATATTCATCCACGTACTCCTGGCCGGAGAGCCGCAGCAGCCTGGACATGATCTGGTCCGTTACCTGGCGCTGCACTGCCCGGTCCTCAGCCTGGTCCCGGTACTGGGTGAAATCCAGCGGTTCGCCAAAGATCATGCCAATCCTGCGGATATTGGGCAGCCGCTTGCCAATGGGCTGGACCTTGTCAGTGCCGATCATGGCAACCGGGATCACGGGGACCCCCGCCTGCAGCGCCAGCCTGGCAACCCCAACCTTTCCGCGGTACAACCGCCCGTCCGGGCTTCGCGTGCCCTCCGGGTAGATGCCCAGCAGGCCGCCGGCCTCCAGCACGTCCATCCCGGCATTCAGGGACGCTGCGGAAGCGGCGCCCCCTGAGCGGTCCATGGGCAACTGGTTGGTCAGGCGGAAGAACGCTGCCGTAAGCCGGCCCTTAATACCGGTTCCGGTGAAGTATTCCGACTTGGCAAGGAAGACCACCGGGCGCCGCACCATGAGCGGCATGAAGATCGAATCCGAGAACGACAGATGGTTGGAGGCGATGATGGCGGCCCCCTGCGCCGGGATGTTGTCCAGGCCCTTGACCCACGGCCTGAAAAGCAACTTGATCACTGGACCGAGGAAGATCCGTTTCATGACCCAATAGAACACGTGGTGAACCTCTCCGGAAGGCAGCCCCAGGCCCTGCGTCGGGCCTGGCCAGCGATTCAATGCAACCCTACTCTAGTGAGATTTGGCTGGAACAGTGACACGATGGACTCATGACTGAAAGCAGCACCCCGTCCCGTCCGGCCGCTTTCAGTTACCCGGGACATGGCGCCAATGCGCGCACCGGGGTCGCCATTTGCCACGGTTTTACCGGCAGTCCCCTGAGTGTCATGCCGTGGGCAGAGCACCTGGCGGACTTGGGATATGCAGTCTCCGTCCCCCTCCTGCCGGGGCACGGCACGGACTGGCGCCAGCTCGCGCGGACAGGCTGGCAGGACTGGTACCGCAGCTACGAGCAGGCCCTGCAGGATTTGGCGGACCGGACCGATTCCTGTTTCGCCGCGGGCCTGTCAATGGGCGGCGCCATCGCGCTGCTTGCGGCGTCCCGCCATCCGGTGGCCGGGGTCAGCGTGGTCAACCCTGGCCTGAGCTTCTACGACCGGCGGGTCCGGATCATCGGACTCCTTAAGTATGTCCAGCGCACCACCGTCCCCCTCCAGGAAGACCAGACCGGCGCCCCCGCCACCGACGACGGCGACTATTCGCTGACCCCGCTGGCCGCCGTGCATGAGCTCAAAAAACTGTTTCGCGCTGCCGTACGCTCCCTGCCAGCCGTGGACGTCCCCGTCCAGGTCTTCAAGTCGCGCACGGACGCTGTGGTCCCGCCGACGTCGCTGGCCTTGCTTCGGAAAGGGCTGGGCGGAAACCTCGCCGAGGTGGTGGACCTTGCCAGCAGCGGACATGTGGCTACTCTGGACGTTGACGCGCCCTCGATCTTCGCCAAGTCGGGCGAATTCGTCGCCGCCCATGCCCGCCGCACCAGTACCTTGGAGACGCCATGACCTCCGGACCGGACCACAGCCCGTTTTCCAGCGCCTTCAGCGGCGAAGGACCCCGCGCCGGGGTGGTGCTGTCCCATGGGTTTACGGGAAGCCCCCATGGCCTGCGCGCCTGGGCGTCGGCGTTCGCTGATGCGGGCTTCGCCGTCCGGATGCCGCTGCTTCCGGGCCATGGCACCACATGGCAGGACCTGGCACGCACCCGCTGGCAGCAATGGCACGGCGCCCTGGATGACGCCTTCCTGGAACTGGACGCCGAATGCGACCAGGTGTTCGCGGCCGGCCTGAGCATGGGCGGAGCCCTGGCACTGCGCATCGCCGCCACGCGGTCCGTGGCCGGAGTTCTCCTGGTGAACCCGTGCCTGATGATCGACGATCCCCGCGCGCCGCTGGCAGGAATCCTGAAGCTGGTGCTCAAAAGCACCCCATCCATCGGCAATGACATCCTCAAGGCCGGGATGGACGAGGGCGCGTATGCGCGCACGCCTGTGGCGGCCGCCCACGAACTGAACAAGATGGTCCGGGATACGGCCCGGCTCCTTCCCAGGGTCACCGCGCCCGTGCAGGTCTACCGCTCCACCGTGGACCACGTGGTGTCGGACGCCAGCATGAACGTCCTTCGGCGGGGGCTCACCCACGCTCCGCTGGAAGTGGTGCGGCTGGAGAACAGCTACCACGTGGCCACCCTCGACAACGACGCCGACCGCATCTTCGAAGGGTCCGTGGACTTCATCAAGCGGGTCCTGCGCGACTCAGCCGGCCGCCCGGCGGGACCGGGCCAGGAGGTCCGCAGTGAACAGGCCTGACTCCGACCAGCCGGACCAGGGCGCCAACCAGGACGACGCCGTGTGGCTGGACCTCGTGGCCCGCCTCGAATCGGACACCGTGGCCATCCGGCCCGATGCCGCCCCGCGGGAGCAAGCCCCCACCGGCACGGCGGCGGCTGCGCCCGATGCGCCGGCACAGCCCTCCTTCCGCGACTTTGACCCCCTCGGGCTGGCGGGGACTCCGCCTGCCGAAAAGCCTGCAGCTGAACGCGGGGCGGGGCCGCAGGCCGGCCCTGAGCCGGATGTGCCCGCAGCGGGCCCCAGGGACTATGACGTGGACGACGACGGCGGGGAGTTCGTTCCGGAGGAGCCGCCCAGCCTGGCCGGCACGGATCCCCTGACCATGCTCGCCTGGCTCGGGGCCGTGGGCGGACCAGTGGCACTGCTGCTCTCGGCCATGTTCTGGCGGTCGGCACCCCTGCTGGCCATCGTCGGCATCGTGGCCGTCTTCGTGCTGGCAACGGTGTACCTGATCATGAAGCTGCCACAGGAAAAGAACGGCGACGACGACGGCGCAAGGGTTTAGCGCCCCTGCAGCCAGCCAGCCGTCGTCGTCAGCCGTGGACGCGGCTGCTGACGCGGGACAGGTCGGCCGCTCCGATGAGGCCCGCATTGGGGCCCAGGGCCGCCAGTTCGATCCCTGCCGCCGGGCGGAATCCCCGCCCTGTCAGGTTCCGCGCGAACGCCTTGCGGGCCGGCCCCACCAGCAGGTCACCGGCAGAGCACAGCCCGCCGCCGATGACGAACAGGCCAGGGTCCAGGGCCGCGGCCAGATTGGCCAGCCCGAGCCCGAGCCATTCACCGACCTCTTCAATCAGCTCCCGGGAGGCAGGGTCCCCCGCCAGGGCCAGCTCGGTCACGATGGCTCCGGTGATTGCTTCGGGATGTCCGTCCACGGCCGCCAGCAGGTCCTGGGCTACCGGCGAATTGGACCGGGCCAGTAGCCGGGCTTCCCGTCCCAGGGCGTTGCCGGAGGCGTACTGTTCCCAGCAGCCGCGGTTGCCGCATTCACAGCGGTGGCCGCCCGGCATGATGATTTGGTGGCCGAACTCCCCTGCGACGCCGAACCGGCCCCGTTCCACCCTGCCGTCCATCACCATGGCCCCGCCGATGCCGGTTCCCAGAGTGATGCAGACCAGGCGGTCCTCCCCCCGGCCGGCGCCGAAACGCCATTCCGCCCAGGCTGCCGCGTCGGCGTCGTTGGTCAGGAGCACCGGGCGCCGGAGGAGCCGCTGGAGGTTTTCACGCAGCGGCTCGTTGCGCCAGGCCAGGTGGGGGCTGAAGAGGACGGTGCCGCCGGCCAGGTCCATCCAGCCGGCAGCACCGATGCCAACAGACCAGATGCGGTGCCCCCGGCCCAGTTCCTCCACGAGTTCAACGATGACCTGCTCCACCGCCCGTGGATCGGTCCCGGGGGTGGAGCGGCGGGCCTCGCTGAGGATCCGGCCTTCGGCGTCCACCACGCCGGCGGCCACCTTGGTTCCGCCGATGTCGATCCCGATGGCCAGTCCCTTGCGGCCCAGTCGGAGGTGCCCGCCGACGCCCCCATGCAGTTGCCCGGCACGGTGGCTCGCGGGACGTCGGCGCCAGGGTGCCGGTCTTTTCAGGGGGCCGGCCTGATCGCCGGGCAACGGTCCGTACATAGTCCACCATTCTAGGCCGGGAGGCAGGATTGCCTTGACAAAAGCCGTGCTTCGCGGTGTCCATTGACGCATAAGTTACTGGCCAGTAGGTTTGTGTACTGCACTGTTCCGGCCGGGGTACTAGTCTTTAGGCAACCCCTGCGCGGGACTTCAGATATCAAAGGAGCTATAGTGCGCGAATTCAGTGTTCCGCCCCTGGTTGTTGTCCCACCCGAAACCAACATCACGGATCTGGTGTTGCGCCAGGCGGTCAAGCCCAGCAACCCGGCACTGTTTTCGCGCCTGGATGCTGCGGGCACTTGGCGCGACGTTCCCGCCACCGAGTTCCTCGCGGACGTCAAGGCCCTGGCCAAGGGGCTCATTGCCAGCGGAGTGGGCGCCGGCGACCGGGTCGGCATCATGTCCCGTACCCGCTACGAATGGTCGCTGGTGGACTTCTCCATCTGGTTCGCCGGTGCCGTCTCGGTTCCCATTTACGAAACCTCCTCCCCTTCCCAGGTGGCCTGGAACCTCGGTGACTCCGGTGCCGTTGCAGCCTTCGGCGAATCCGCCCACCATGAAAATGTCATCCGGCAGGCGGTCACAGCCGAGGGGCTTACCGACGTGCAGCATGTCTGGCAGCTGGAGGGCCAGGGACTGGACAGCCTCCGGGAGGCGGGGCGCGGCGTCAGTGACGAAGACCTCGAGGCACGCCGCAGCGCAGCCGGGCTGGAGGACGTGGCCACCATCATCTACACCTCCGGAACCACGGGACGCCCCAAGGGGTGCGAACTCACGCACGGCAACTTCGTGGAACTCTCGGACAATGCCCTGGCCATCATCGGCGAGATCGTCCATGAGAAGGCCAAGACCATCATGTTCCTGCCGCTGGCGCACGTGTTTGCCCGGTACATCTCGGTGCTGGCCATGGCTGCCGGAACCACGGTGGCCCACACCCCGGACATCAAGAACCTCCTGGCTGACCTGCAAAGCTACGAACCGACGTTCATCCTGGCGGTGCCCAGGGTGTTCGAGAAGGTCTACAACTCGGCCCTCACCAAGGCCGAAGACGGGGGCAAGGGCGCCATCTTCCACCGGGCCGCCGAGACAGCCATCGCCTACTCGAAGGCCAGGCAGGACGGACGCGTGGGGCTGGGCCTGAAGCTGCGGCACGCGTTGTTCGACAAGCTGGTCTACGGCAAGCTGCGGGCGGCCATGGGTGGGCACGTTGCCCACGCCGTGTCCGGTGGCGGTCCCCTGGGCGAGCGGCTGGGGCACTTCTTCCAGGGCATCGGCCTGCAGGTGCTGGAGGGATACGGGCTTACTGAAACCACCGCGCCCATCACCGTGAACACCCCGTCGCGGATCAAGATCGGCTCCGTGGGCAAGCCCCTCCCGGGCAACTCCGTCAGGATTGCCGACGACGGCGAGATCCTGGCCAAGGGAGTGTGCGTGATGCGGGGGTACTACAGGCGTGACGACCTGACCGCGGAAGCCTTCACCGACGGCTGGTTCCATACCGGGGACATTGGACAGCTCGATGACGAGGGGTTCGTCTGGATCACCGGCCGCAAGAAGGAAATCATCGTCACAGCGGGGGGCAAGAACGTCATCCCGGCCCTGCTTGAGGACCAGATCCGCGCCGACGCCCTTGTGTCGCAGGTCCTCGTGGTGGGCGACAACAGGCCTTTCATCGGCGCCCTGGTGACCCTCGACCAGGAGGCCCTGCCCGGCTGGCTCCAGCGCCACGGCCTCCCCGCGGACACCACCCTCGAGCAGGCAGCGGCCAACCCGGTGGTGAAGGCGGCAGTCCAGGATTTGGTTACCGCAGCAAACACCTCGGTCTCCCAGGCCGAGGCCATCAAGTCCTTCCGCATCGTCCCGGCCGACTTCACGGAAGCCTCCGGCCACCTCACCCCGTCCATGAAGGTGAAGCGGGCGCAGGTGATGAAGGACTTCGAAACGGTCATCGAGGAGATGTACTCGGCCCCGCGCCCCTGACGCCGGCAGCGATGAAAGGGTCTTTCCGCAAGGGAGGGCCCTTTCTCCTTTAACTGTCCGCCCCTGGCCGGGGATCGGGGACTACAGTGGTGGCATGGCTGCCAGCCGCAAACCGCTCGACGACCTGCGTGAAACGCTCGGCCACCTGGCCGATCAGCTCAAGCTGCCCGGATCGGAGCGCGTGGACGATCTTGTGGGCGACCTCATGGGTGCCAGGCCCGGGCCGGCCCGGCCGCTGTCCGAGCTGCAGGCGGAGCTCGACGCGCTGGTTGGGCTGGAGACTGTGAAGGAACAGGTGCGCGCCCTCGTCGCACTGCTGCAGGTCCAGGCGCGCCGCAAAGCGCACGGCCTGCCGGAGGTGGCCACCTCCCAGCATCTGGTGTTCCTCGGAAACCCGGGCACCGGCAAGACCACCGTGGCGCGGCTCCTGGCCGAGATGTACCGGGCGGTGGGCCTGCTGCAGAAGGGCCACTTGGTGGAGGTGGACCGTTCGGGCCTGGTGGGGCAATACGTCGGGCAGACTGCCATCAAGACCGACCGGGTGATCAGGCGTGCCCTGGACGGCGTCCTGTTCATCGACGAAGCCTACGCGCTGGCCCCGGAAGACGGCAGGATGGACTTCGGCCCCGAGGCGATCGAGGTCCTGCTGAAGCGGATGGAGGACCACCGCCACCGCCTGGTGGTGATCGTTGCCGGCTACCCGCGGCTGATGGAGTCGTTCCTGCTCTCGAACCCCGGGCTGCGCTCCCGCTTCGCCCGCGAGATCACCTTCCCCGACTACTCTGTTGAAGCACTCCAGACGATCTTCCACCAGATGCTGGCCCAGCACGAGTACATGCTGGAGCCGGGGGCGGACCAGATGCTGCGCCGCATCTTTACCGGGCTGCACGCGGGCGAGGACTCCGGCAACGCACGGTTCGCGCGCACGTTGTTTGAGCAGGCCCTGAACCGGCAGGCCCTGCGGCTCTCGCTCGACGAGGACCAAAGCCTCGAGTCGCTTGACCGGGAAGCTGTCATGACCCTTACGGCCCACGACATTGCCGGAGCCGCAACGGCCCTGGGCGAAGAGCCGGAGCTGGAAGCTGAGCCGGTACCGGAACCGGGGCAGTCAAAGTGGTGGCGCTGGCTGGCCTGACCGGCCCCCGCCCCGGTTGCACGCAGTCCTGGGTTCGCGGATAGAGACCGTCATGGAACTGCTCCCCGAAGACTGCACTGGATTACCCGGTGCAGTCTTCGGGGAGCAGCCAACGAAGGGGTTGATCCCTTCGGCGCCTTCGGGCCCCTCCTACTGTTCGATGACCAGCAGCAGGTCCCCGCCCTGGACCTGCTCTACCGCGGAGATGGCGAGGCGGGACACCTTGCCGGCCACCGGCGTCGTAATGGATGCTTCCATCTTCATTGCCTCGATGGTGGCCACGGTATCTCCTGCCTTGACCGTCTCCCCCGGCTTGACGGTGACAGTGACGGCTCCGGCGAAGGGAGCGGCCACCTGGCCCGGCTGGGCGGGATCGGCTTTCTCGGCGGCCTTGACGTTGCTGACCACGGAACGGTCGCGGACCACCACGGGGCGGGACTGGCCGTTGAGGGTGCACATGACGGTGCGCATGCCCTTCTCGTCCGGCTCCGACACCGCCTCGAGGGAGGCTATCAAGCGCACGCCACGCTCCAGCTGGATCTCGTGCTCGGTGCCGCGCTGCAGCCCGTAAAGATAATCACGGGTATCCAGGACCGAGATGTTGCCGTACGTCTCCACGCTCTTGAGGTAGTCCTTGGTGGGGCCCTCGAAGAGCAGCCGGTTCAGCGTGTGCTGCCGTGTCTTGGAGTCGGACTTGAGCGCTGCGCTGTCCTCGGCGCTGAGCTCCACGTCGCGGACCTTCACGCTCCTGCCCTGCAGGGCCTTGGTGCGGAACGGCTCCGGCCAGCCCCCGGGAGGGTCGCCGAGTTCGCCCGAAAGGAAGCCGATGACGGAGTCCGGGATGTCGTAGTTCTGCGGGTTCGCTTCGAAGTCGGCGGGATCGGCGTTGAGGCCCACCAGGTGCAGGGCGAGATCGCCAACCACCTTGGAGGACGGCGTGACCTTCACCAGGTGCCCCAGGATCCGGTCCGCTGCGGTGTACATGTCCTCGATCGCCTCGAACTGCTCCCCCAAGCCAAGGGCCATGGCCTGCTGGCGCAGGTTGGAAAGCTGGCCACCCGGGATCTCGTGCTTGTACACGCGGCCGGTGGGGCCTGGCAGGCCGGACTCGAACGGGGCATAGACGCGGCGGACCGCTTCCCAGTAGGGCTCGAGCGAGCTGACGGCGTCCAGGCTGAGGCCGGTGTCACGCGGCGTGTGGGCCAAGGCAGCAACAAGGGCCGACGCCGACACCTGGCTGGTGGTTCCCGCGAGGGATGCGGAGGCCACGTCTACCGCGTCCACGCCGGCGTCGACAGCGGACAGGAGCGTAGCCAGCTGGCCACCTGCGGTGTCGTGGGTGTGCAGGTGGACGGGCAGGTCGAAGCGCTCACGCAGCGCGGCGACCAGCTTGGCGGCGGCAGCGGGCCGGAGCAGCCCGGCCATGTCCTTGATGGCAAGGATGTGGGCTCCGGCGTCGACGATCTTCTGTGCCAGCCCGAGGTAGTAATCCAGGGTGTACAGCTTCTCTTCCGGGTCCAGCATGTCGCCGGTGTAGCAGAGGGCCACCTCTGCCACGGCGGTGCCGGTGGCCCGGACGGCGCGGATGGCCGGAGCCATCTGGCTGACATCGTTCAGGGCGTCAAAGATGCGGAAGATGTCGATGCCGGTGGCGGCCGCCTCGTTGACGAAGGCTTCGGTGACTTCTTCCGGGTAGGGCGTGTAGCCGACAGTGTTGCGGCCGCGCAGCAGCATCTGGATGCAGACGTTCGGCATGGCCTTGCGCAGGGCCGCGAGCCGGTCCCAGGGGTCCTCGCCCAGGAAGCGCAGCGCGACGTCGTAGGTGGCGCCGCCCCAGGCCTCGACGGACAGCAGCTGCGGCATGAGCGCCGTCACGGCGGGGCCGGCGGCGACGAGGTCGCGGGTGCGGACACGCGTGGCCAGCAGGGACTGGTGCGCGTCCCGGAAGGTGGTGTCGGTGACGGCAACGGCATTCTGTTCGCGCAGTGCCTTCGCGAAACCTTCCGGGCCCAGCTCAAGGAGCTTCTGGCGTGAACCGGGTCCCGCCTGCAGGTCCTTGACGTCGGGCAGCTTTCGGGCGGGGTCCGAGTGCACCGCCAGGTCGCCGTTTGGCTTGTTGACAGTGACGTCGGCAAGCCATGTCAGGAGCTTGGTGCCCCGGTCGGCCGAGACCCGGGCCTTGAGCAGTTCCGGACGCTGGTCGATGAAGTTGGTGGCCACATCCCCGGCGATGAAGTCAGGATCATCAAGGACGGCCTGGAGGAAGGGGATGTTCGTGGAGACGCCGCGGATGCGGAACTCCGCCAGGGCGCGGCGGGCGCGGGCAACCGCGGCAGGATAATCCCGGCCGCGGCAGGTGAGCTTGACCAGCATGGAGTCGAAGTGCGGGCTGATCTCGGCGCCGGAGTAGACCGTGCCGCCGTCCAGGCGGACACCGGCTCCACCGGCCGAGCGGTAACCGGTGATCTTTCCAACGTCGGGGCGGAACCCGTTGGCGGGGTCCTCCGTGGTGATGCGGCTCTGGAGGGCAGCGCCGCGAAGCCGGACCGTGTCCTGGGACAGGCCAAGATCGGCAAGGGTCTCGCCGGCGGCGATCCGCATCTGGGCCTGGACCAGGTCCACGTCCGTGACTTCCTCGGTGACCGTGTGCTCCACCTGGATACGCGGGTTCATTTCGATGAAGACGTGCTGGCCCGCCCGCTCGCCTTCAGTGTCAACCAGGAACTCGACGGTACCGGCGTTGACGTAATTGAGCGCCTGTGCAAATTTCACCGCGTCCCGGTACAGGGCCTGGCGGATGTTGTCGTCCAGGTTAGGGGCAGGCGCGATCTCAATGACCTTCTGGTGCCGCCGCTGGATGGAACAGTCACGCTCAAAGAGGTGCATGACGTTGCCCTCTGCGTCCGCGAGGATCTGCACTTCGATGTGCCGCGGCCGCAGGACCGCCTGCTCCAGGAACATGGTGGGATCGCCGAAGGCAGCATCGGCTTCGCGCATGGCCGACTTCAGCGCTTCGGGGAGTGCCTCGCGGGTATCAACGCGGCGCATGCCGCGGCCACCGCCGCCGGCAACGGCCTTGGCGAAAATGGGGAACCCGATCTCATCGGCCGCAGCCAGGAGTTCGTCCAGGTCCTTGGACGGCTCGCTGGACTTAAGGACCGGCACGCCTGCCTCGCGGGCGGCCTTCAGCGCCGCCACCTTGTTGCCGGCAAGCTCCAGCACCTCGGCGGGCGGACCCACGAAAGTGATACCGGCCGCCTTCGCCGCACGTGCCAGCTCCGGGTTTTCCGAGAGGAAACCGTAGCCCGGGTAGATGGCGTCTGCGCCGGCCTCTTTCGCGACCCGCACCACCTCGGCCACGTCCAGGTATGCCCGGACGGGGTGACCTTCCTCGCCAATCAAGTAGGCTTCGTCCGCCTTCTGCCGATGGATCGAGTTACGGTCCTCCTGGGGAAAAACGGCAACGGTCTTTGCGCCCAGCTCATAGCCGGCGCGGAAGGCCCTGATCGCGATCTCGCCGCGGTTGGCCACCAGAACTTTGGAAAACATACTTCTCCTGCATCATTGCGGGTGGATCGATGAGTGGTCACAGTGTCTAGGACCTGCAAGGACAAACACAAATCTTTGTGGCCACGGTCACAGATTTTCCCGTCATGGACCGAACGCTTTGAGCCTGGCTGGCGGAAACCGCCCCGGCAGCACAGTCGGTGCCATGCCGACGCCCGATAAAGCAGGATTCGCCGACGCATCAACATATGATGAGTAGGGCGGCAGGACCGTCCGGCTTCGGCTCTGCCGAGGCAAACATTACCCCCAACACGGCATCCGGCGTTAGGTTTTGGTCTCTCAAGTGCAAGTAGTCAGCATCAGCAGCCTCAAGGGTGGAGTCGGCAAGACTTCCGTCACCACAGGATTGGCGTCTGCGGCGCTGGCCGCAGGAGTCCGCACGCTGGTGGTGGACCTCGATCCGCACGCCGATGCCACCACGGCCCTCGGCGTCCAGCCAGGCGACCAGCTGGATATCGGCAGAATGCTGAAGAGCCCGCGCCGGGCCAAGCTGGCAGAGAATGTAGTGCGCAGCAGCTGGGCCGACCGTGCCACGTCCAACGGTTCCGGACCTGCCGTCCTCGATGTCGCCGTCGGCTCTGCCTACACCGGAATCTATGACCGTCCGGACCTTGGCCGCCGCGATCTCCGCCGGTTGTCCTCCGTACTCGCCGGCGCAGACGATTACCAGCTTGTCCTGGTGGACTGCCCTCCCTCACTCAACGGCCTGACCCGCATGGCTTGGGCAGCAAGTGACAAGGTTGCCCTGGTCGCCGAGCCCGGCCTGTTCTCGGTGGCCGGTACCGAACGGACCATGCGAGCCATCCAGCTGTTCAGGCAGGAGTTCGCGCCCAACCTTTCCCCCGCAGGAATCGTGGCCAACAGGGTCCGGAGCGGTTCCTCGGAACACACCTACCGGCTGGCGGAGATGGAGTCGATGTTCGGCGAACTCCTGCTCAGCCCGCGAATTCCCGAGCAGGCCAACTGGCAGCAGATCCAGGGCGCCGCCCACCCCGTGCACAACTGGCCCGGCGATTCGGCCAAGTCCGCAGCCGCCCTGTTCGATGACCTGCTGTCCAACCTGATGGCTGCAGGATCCGGGCTGCGCAGCCGCGCCCGCTAGGAACACGTCCAACGAGTAGGGGCCACCCTCCATCAGGAGGGTGGCCCTTACTTCTTGAACTCTGTGTCAGCTGATTTTCCGCGCTGCCCGCCGCTTACTCAGTTCGTCGTCCGGAAAGGACTGCTCGGCGGCGTGCTCACTGGGCAGCGAGGCAAGGCTTCCTTCGACCTCGCGCCATACACGTCCTACGGCGATGCCGAAGACGCCCTGGCCGCCTTGAACCAGGTCAATGACCTCGTCAGCTGAGGTGCATTCGTAGACGCTGGCACCGTCGCTCATGAGCGTGATCTGGGCCAGGTCCTCAACTCCACGTTCCCGCAGGTGTTCCACGGCGGTGCGGATCTGCTGCAGCGAGACACCGGTGTCCAGGAGCCGTTTGACCACCTTGAGCACCAGGATGTCGCGGAACCCGTAAAGCCGCTGGGACCCCGATCCTGCTGCGCCGCGGACAGCAGGCTCGACCAGGCCGGTGCGCGCCCAGTAGTCCAGCTGGCGGTAGGTGATACCGGCGGCCTTGCAGGCGGTGGGACCCCGGTAGCCGGCGTCTTCATCCAGTACCGGCAGGTCTTCGGTGAACAGGAGGCCCTGTGCACCGCTCACGGGCACAGCAACACCGGCCGTGGGCTGTTTAAGCCCGCCTGCTTCGCCTTTGGGACTCACCTGGATCCTCCTTGTCGTACGCTCCCCCGGAACTGGCACAGCAGCCGTGGCAGCAAGGCCATGGGTGTAATTTCTCCGCGGGGCGCACTTTCCAGTGTGACTTGCGCGGCTGCCGTAAGCAAGGGAACTTGATACCTCGACGTTAGGCCCGGCGGGCCCCGAGGTCAAAGACCTCGGGGCTTAGTTGAGGCGTGTCGAAACTTTCAGCCTCAACTTTAACCTTAACGTGACCTTAGCCGTCGAAATCCTCGGGTTCGACGTCATCCAGGAATTCCCGGAAGCGCCGCAGTTCACGCTCCTCATCGACGGTGGGACCCGGCTCGGCGTCTTCGCCCTCATCGTGCTCCGTAATGCGCACCCCGGCCTCGTCCATCACGGAATCGGCGCACCAGATCCGGCACTTGGCCCGCAAGGCAACCGCCAGCGCATCCGAGGCGCGGGAACTCACCGTGGTGCCATTTTCAAACTGCAGCTGGCCATAGAAGATGTTGTCCTCCACGGCGACGATGTTGACGCTGACCACGGAGTGGCCCAGCGACTCCACGACGTCCACGAGGAGGTCGTGGGTCATGGGCCTCGGCGGCACCACGCCCTGCTGGGCCAGGGCGATGGCACTGGCTTCCGGCGTGCCAATCCAGATCGGGACGTGGCGTTCGCCGTGCATCTCCTTGAGCAGGACAAGGGGCTGGTTGGAAGGCAGTTCAATGCGAACGCCAACAATCTCGACTTCGATCATCAGATGTCCATGCGTGAGATATGGTCCTGCACCAGGGCCCGGTGCAAGGTGAGGCAAAGATCGCTGATCTCGCGCGCCGCCTCAGCCGCGCGTGCCTGTGATGCCGAGTCCTTGCGGGAGGCGAGGGGTGCGACAGCACGCTCCACCAGGCCGAATTCCCGTTCGGCTGCCGCCTGGAAGGGCCTGAGGTGACGGGGTTCCAGTCCGTGGCTTTCCAGCTGGACGCAGGCGCGGGCAACCTGCAGGGCATGCTCGTCGAACTGGCCGTTGCTGTGGCTGATGAGGCCGAAGCTCAGGAGCGACTGCAGCAGGGGGACGCTGGCACCGGACTCGGCGCGAAGCTGCTCCTCGCTCAGTTTGCGGCCCCGGTTCTGGAGTTCGGCAGCCAGTTCATCGGAAACAATGCGGGGGGAAACCACGACGCCGGGCGGGAGGTTCTCCGGCCGCTCGCCCCTGTCGATGGCGTCAAGGTAGTCCTTGATGACCTTCAGGGGCAGGTACTGGTCCCGCTGCAGGGCCAGCACGAAGCGCAGCCGCTCCACATCGCCGTCGGAGTACTGACGGTAGCCCGCAGGGGTGCGGCGGGGGTTGATCAGTCCCTTTTCCTCAAGGAACCTGATCTTCGACGCGGTCATGCCGGGGAAGTCGGCGCTCAACTGGGCGAGGACCTCACCAATGTTCAGGACCTGGGGGCCCCGGCGTTCCGGTTGTGCCATTGCCACAGGCAGCGGTCCCCGGTTCAGCTGCGGCCTGCAGCCGTGGCAGGGCTCAGATAGAAGGTGAGGCGGAACTTGCCGATCTGGACTTCGCTGCCGGACTTCAGTTCCACGCTGTCCACGCGGTCGTGGTTGACGTAGGTGCCATTGAGGCTGTTCTTGTCCACCACTTCGAAGCTGCGGGCGGTGCGCCGGAACTCCACGTGGCGCCGCGATACCGTGACGTCATCCAGGAAGATGTCCGCATCCGGGTGGCGGCCCGCAGTAGTGACATCCGAATCCAGCAGGAACCGGGCACCGGCGTTGGGGCCGCTGTGGGCCACCAGCAGCGCCGAGCCGGCAGGCAGGGCCTCCACCGAGTTGCGCTCGTCGGAGGAGAGCCTCGGGGTGATGGTGGGTTCGTCAGTGACGGGGGTGAGGTGGATCGAGGTGGTCTCCGACGCCCTAGCCGCACCCGTGCCGTAATCCCCATCGGCAGGGTTGTGTCTGTGGCCAGCCATGGATTCCTCCTCTTAGACGTTGCGGGCATGGAACCTGCAACTAACGGTTAGTCTCCGGCCCTGCCCGGCAGGTCCGGCACCGGCTCCCGATCCGGGCTCTGACGTGCGGAGACGCCGTGCCCGCGACGCGGGGCCGGACCGGAAATACCGGTTAGCTTTAGCCTACCTGTTGTTCGTACTCGGATGCACTGAGCAGGGACTCAACGGCGTCAGCTTCGGCCAGTTTGATCTCGATGAGCCAGCCATCACCGTAGGGATCGCTGTTGATCAGGGCCGAATCGCTGTCCAGGGACTCGTTGCGGGCCACAACTTCACCGGAAACCGGGGCGTAGATGTCGCTGACGCTCTTGGTGGACTCGACCTCGCCCACCACTTCGTTTGCCGTAATCTTCGTGCCAACCTCTGGCATCTGGGCGTAGACGACATCCCCAAGGGCGTCCTGGGCAAAATCGGTGATTCCCACGCGGACCACGCCGTCGGCATTCGGGGAGGTTACCCACTCGTGTTCGGCGGTGTAGGACAGGTCTTCGGGAATGTTGCTCATGGGAGGCCTTTCATCGGTGTACGCGCCTATGTCACAAGGGGCCCGGAAATCGGGCCGCCGCTGAAAGTATAGGCACATCTGCCAGGGCCGGCACCGGCGTTTCTGACAAGATGGGAGCCATGAGCGCAAGCACCGGTGCAGCATCCTTGGGACAGTGCAGGTAGGCCATGCCGGAACTGCCTGAAGTCGCCGGCCTCGCCGGGTTCCTTGACGAACAGCTGCGGGGCTGCGTGGTCACCAAACTGCAGGTCGTCTCCTTCGCCGTGCTCAAGACGGCGGATCCGCCCTTCGACGCCCTTGAAGGGCGCACGGTCTCCGGCGTCCGGCGCTTTGGGAAGTTCATCAGCATCGATACCGGCGGCATTTCCCTGGTGTTCCACCTGGCGCGCGCGGGCTGGGTGCGCTTCACCGACTCCCCCGCCGACAGCCAGCTCCGAATGGGCAAGGGCCTCATCGCAGTCCGGTGCGCGTTCTCAGGGCCCAACGGACCGCGCGGCCTGGATCTGACGGAGGCGGGGACCAAGAAGAGCCTGGCCGTCTACGTGGTGCGTGATCCGCAGGAGGTACCGGGTATCGCCTCGCTGGGTCCCGATCCTTTTACGGAAGCGTTCGACGCCGACATGCTGGCAGAGATCCTGGGCGGCAGTTCCCAGCAGATCAAGGGACTCCTGCGCAGCCAGAGCGTGATTGCGGGAATTGGCAACGCCTACAGCGACGAGATCCTTCACGCCGCCCGGATCTCACCGTTCGCCATCGCGAAGTCACTCGACCGGGAGAGCGTGCAGGTGCTGTACGAAGCCATCCACAGCGTCCTGGGCGAAGCCCTCAAGGAGGCTGCGGGCAAGCCGCCCAAGGATCTCAAGGACGTCAAACGAAGCCACATGCGGGTGCACGCCAGGGCCGGCCAGCCCTGCCCCGTGTGCGGCGACACTGTCCGGGAGGTGTCGTTCGCGGACACCGCACTGCAGTACTGCCCCACCTGCCAGACCAAGGGGAAGATCCTGGCTGACCGGAGGACGTCGAAGTTCCTGAAGTAGGAAGATTCGGGACTTCCGGTCCTGCCCGGGCACGCCCCCCCCGGGCGTAGCGTCTTGATCAAGGCTCGCAAGTCTCGGTCAACACGAAGGGGCAACCATGCGCAGGTCTCGACCCGCCGTCCTCGGAATGGCCTTGGCCATCGCCCTCGGCGGTGCCCTCGGGGATGCGGCCCTGGGCCAGCCGGCGGCCAGTGCGTCAGCGGCAGCCTCGCAACCAGGCGTTCCGGCGTCTATGGCGGTCCTGCAGGTTGGCGACGACGCCATCATCCAGCACTATGAGCAGCTCGGCGGGGGCGCATCGTTCCTCGGCACGCCTGTCGGCAGCCCGTACGATATCGCTGGGGGCCGCGCCCAGAGATATACAGGCGGCACGATCTACTGGAGCCCCGGCACCGGAGCCCACGAAATACACGGCTCAATCGGCGGACACTACGCAGAACTCGGCGGCCCAGCCGGCTTCCTCGGCTTCCCCCGCACCGACGAAACCGGAACCCCCGGCGCCGCCGGCCGCTACAACAACTTCGCCGGCGGGTCCATCTACTGGAGCCCCGCCACCGGAGCCCACGAAATACACGGCTCAATCGGCGGACACTACGCAGAACTCGGCGGCCCAGCCGGCTTCCTCGGCTTCCCCCGCACCGACGAAACCGGAACCCCCGGCGCCGCCGGCCGCTACAACAACTTCGCCGGCGGGTCCATCTACTGGAGCCCCGCCACCGGAGCCCACGAAATACACGGCTCAATCGGCGGACACTACGCAGAACTCGGCGGCCCAGCCGGCTTCCTCGGCTTCCCCGTCACGGACGAGACCGGAACCCCCGACGGCGTTGGCAGGTTCAATCACTTCGCCGGGGGCTCGATCTTTTGGAGCCCCGCCACCGGAGCCCATGAGGTGCATGGAGCCATCCGGGGGCAGTGGGCGGCCCTTGGTTGGGAGCACAGCAGGCTCGGCTACCCGACCAGCGACGAGTACGGCATCACGGGCGGACGCCGCAGCGACTTCCAGCACGGTTCGATCCTGTGGCACCAGGCCAGCAGCAGGATTGAGGTCATCCATGCCACTATCCCTGCGGCACTCCTGGGCGTAGACCTCGAGCGCATTCCGACTACGCAGAAGGTTGTCGCGCTCACCTTCGACGCCGGCGCCAACGACGCCGGCCTCCGATCGATCCTTGCCACCCTCGCAGCCAACGGCGTCCCCGGCACGTTCTTCCTCACGGGAGACTGGGTCAGCCAGTTCCCCTCCGACCCGGCGCTTATCTACAACGCGGGAAACAGGATCGGCAACCACTCCATGACCCATCCGGACTTCACCACCTTGACCGACGCCCGGATCGCAGCCGAGATCAGCAGCGCGCAGGGGACCATCGAAGCCGCTGGAGGTGACCCGCTTCCGTTCTTCCGCTTCCCGTTCGGTGCCCGCAATTCCGGCACGATCGCGGCCGTTAACGCCGACGGCTACGCAGCGATCCGATGGACAGTTGACACCCTCGGCTGGCAAGGCACGATGAACGGAACGCGCGGCCCGGACTTTATCGTCCAGCGCGTCATGGCTTCAGCGCAGCCCGGTGAGATCGTCCTGATGCACCTCGGCTCCAACCCGGATGACGGCTCAACGCTCGACGCCGCGGCCCTCCCCCAGCTGATCTCCCAACTCCGGGCTGCAGGCTACGGCTTCGTCACCCTGGACGCCGCCCTCGGCTGACCAAAAAAGCGGAAAGCGCCGGAGAAATTCTCCGGCGCTTTCCGCTTTCTGGTCGGGCTGACAGGATTTGAACCTGCGACCCCTTGACCCCCAGTCAAGTGCGCTACCAAGCTGCGCTACAGCCCGCTGGTTCCGCCGTTCTCCGCTGAACCCAACCCGAAGGTTTTCATCAGCAGTCCGGCCGAACCACCTAGAAGAGCTTACACGATCCGAAGGGGTGCCAGTGACACTTTCCGGTGATCAGCCCCAAGGTGTGTCGCAATTAACGCTTGCGGCCACGCTTCTCGCGGACGCGCATGCTTACCTCAATCGGCGTGCCCTCGAAACCGAAGGTCTCCCGCAGGCGGCGGGTGATGAAGCGGCGGTAGCCCGGGTCCAGGAATCCGGTGGTGAAGAGCACGAACTTCGGCGGGCGGCTGGAGGCCTGGGTACCGAAGAGGATGCGAGGCTGCTTGCCGCCACGGACCGGGTGGGGGTGAGCGGCAACGAGCTCACCCAGGAAGGCGTTGAGGCGGCCGGTGGGAATACGCCGGTCCCAGTTCTCCAGGGCAAGGTCCAGGGCCGGGACCAAGCGGTCCTTGTGCCACCCCGTCTTTGCGGAGATGTTGACCCGCGGCGCCCAGTCAACATGTGCCAGGTCCTGTTCGATCTCGCGTTCCAGGTAGCGGCGGCGTTCGTCGTCCAGGAGGTCCCACTTGTTGAAGGCCAGGACGAGGGCGCGGCCGGATTCGATAGCCAGCTGGAGGATGCGGACGTCCTGTTCACTGAGGACCTCGTCGACGGCAAGGAGCACGACGGCGACTTCCGCCTTCTCGAGCGCGGCCTGCGTCCGGAGGGAGGCGTAGTAGTCCGCGCCCTGCGCCATGTGCTGGCGGCGGCGGATGCCGGCGGTGTCCACGAAGCGCCAGGTGCGGCCGCCGAGTTCGATGAATTCGTCGACGGGATCACGGGTGGTGCCGGCGGTGTTGTCCACCACCACGCGTTCGGATCCGGCGAGCTTGTTCAGCAGTGAGGACTTGCCCACGTTCGGGCGGCCGATCAGTGCGATGCGCCGCGGACCGCCGGAGCGTTCCACGCCTTCAACGGTGGAGAACTCGGGCAGGACATCCATAACGTGGTCCAGGAGGTCGGCCACGCCGCGGCCGTGCAGGGCCGACACCGGGTAGGGCTCGCCGAAGCCAAGGCCCCACAGCGCGGCGCTGTCCGCTTCCTGGGCAAAGTCGTCCACTTTGTTCGCCACCATGATGACCGGCTTCTTGCTCCGGCGCAGCATCTTCATGACGCCTTCGTCCGTGGCGGTGGCGCCGACAGCGGAGTCCACCACGAACAGCACGGCGTCAGCGAGTTCCACTGCCATCTCGGCCTGCTCCGCGACCCTGGCGTGGATGCCGCGGGCGTCGTGTTCCCATCCCCCGGTGTCCACCAGGGTGAAGTTGCGTCCGTTCCAGTTCGCGGAGTACATCACGCGGTCGCGGGTGACGCCGGGGGTATCCTCAACCACTGCTTCGCGGCGGCCCAGGATGCGGTTCACCAGCGTGGACTTGCCCACGTTGGGACGGCCGATGATGGCCAGGACGGGGTCCAGCTTGAGGGGGCCTTCGAGGTCCTCGTCGCCGTACTCACCGCTCAGCAGGGCGGCGTCGTCCTCGTCCAGCTCATAGTCCTCCAGCCCGGCCCGGAGGGAGGCGGCGCGGAGCTCGGCCTCGTCGTCCCCAATCGCCGCCAGGCGCTCTGCAACCTGGTCGGTTCCGGTGGGGGTGTATTCGTCGTCGGCGCCGGAGTGGCCGGTAGCCTGGGTGGTGTCGCTCATTGCACTGTCCTTAGGGGTCATCTGCCGGCGTCCCCGGCTACTGCTGTCAAGTCTTGGTCTCCAGCGGACGGCAAGGGCTGCCCGCTGAGTTGAATGGTGTCCTGGACGTGCCCAGCCAGCGCTGCACGGATGTCCTGCGCGGCCCTGTCCATTGAAGCACGGCCGGTTTCGCCGGCGCGGCGGGCCAGGGTAAGGGCCGCTCCGAAGCTGACGTGGAAGCGGCGCCCGGGCCGTGGAACGAAGTCAAGGTGCTCATCGCCCTGCCGGGTGCCCAGGATGGCGACCGGCACCACGGGGGCTCCGGAATTCAGGGCCAGCCACGCCACTCCGCCGTTGATGTCCGAGGCTGCGCCGCTCCCCCGCGTACCTTCCGGGAGAATCCCAACGCAACGCCCGGCGTCGAGCACGTCCTTGCAGCGCTGCAGCGCGGCACGGTCGCCGCGGCGGTCCACGGGCAGCTGCCCGGAAGCGGTGAGCACCCGGCCGAGCAAACCCTTGAACATCTCCTGCTTCACGAGGATGTGCATGGGCCGCGGCGCGGCGCCGAACATCACCGGCCCGTCAAGGAAGCTGATGTGGTTGCCCGCGAAGATCACCGGCCCGCCCGTGGGCACGTTGGTCCTGCCGGTCACGGTGGTCCGGTAGACCAGATGGTCCAGGATCCATCCCACCGGCCTGCTCCACACCATGGTCAGCCCGGACGGCAGGCCGGTGCCGGCGTCAGTCACGGTTGAGGACCTTGGTGACAATCACGAGGGCTGCATCCACGGTCTGTTCGAAGTCCAGATCCGAGGAGTCCAGAGTCACGACGCCGGAGGCGGCCTGGGTGAAGTTCACTACGGTGGAGTCCTTGGCGTCCCGGTGCGTGACCTGGGCAGCCAGCTGCTCGGCGTCCTGCGTCCCGCCCAGCTGGAGGCCGCGCCGGCGAAGCCGGGCTTCCTCGCTGGCGGTGAGGAGCATGCGCACCTCGGCCCCGGGCGCGACGACGGTGGTGATGTCCCTGCCTTCCACCACCATCCGGCGGTGGTGCTTTTCGATCAGGTCCCGCTGCCGCCGGATCAGTTCTGTCCGTGCGCCGAGGGTGGTGGCGACCGCACTGACGGCGGCCGAGATGGCCGGCTCCCGGATGGCGTCCGTGACGTCTACGCCCCCCACCCGGACATATTCCTCCAGCGGGCTGGTGCTCAGTTCAAGCACAAAGTCCCGGGATGCCTGCTCCACGGCAGCACCGTCCTCGAGGTCGATGCCTTCAGTGACGCAGTACCAGGTCAGGGCCCGGTACATCGCACCGGTGTCCAGGTAGGCCAGCCGGAGCCTGCGGGCAACTTCCTTGCTCACGCTCGATTTTCCGGAGCCGGACGGCCCGTCGATGGCCACCACCAGCGGGCGGCCGATGCGCAGGGCGCGCATGGATTCGAGGAGTTCCTGTGTCATTACTGAAGTACCCGCCATCCGCGGTCGTTAAGGGCTTCGATCAAATGGTCGTGCTTGTTCGGCAACACGGAGATTTCCACCATACCTACGTTTTGGCCCGACGAGTGGTCCAGCCGCATGTCCTCCAGGTTGACGCCGATCTCGCCGATTTCGGTAAGCAGCTGTGCGATCTGGCCGGGCTTGTCATCCACCAGGACGGTGAGCCACGCGTAGGCCTGCGGGGGCCCGCCGTGTTTCCCGGGGATCCGCGCCTGTCCGGCGTTCCCCTCGCTGATGAGCTGGGCGAGGTCCAGCCTGGCGCCGGGCGCGGCAGGATTCTCCAACGTGCCGATCAGCCGGTTCAGGTCGTCCCGGACATCGTAGAGGATCTCCACCACCTTGGCCGCGTTGCCGCCGAGGATCTGGACCCACAAGGTGGGGTCGCTGGCTGCGATCCTCGTGACGTCGCGCAGGCCGTTGCCCGCCAGGGACAGTGCGTGCAGCGGAGTTCCCTGCAGCCGGCTGGCCAGCAGCGAGGACATGACCTGGGGCAGGTGCGAGACCAGCGCCACAGCTTCATCGTGCTCGTCGGCGGTGAACTGCGAGACGACAGCCCCGAGGTCGGAGGCGAGCGATCGGGCCACCTGCAACGCGTGGCCGGAGGTTTCTTCCGAGGGGCAGAGCACCCACGGCATGGACGTGAACAGCTCGCCGCGTGCAGCTACCGGGCCGGACTTTTCGCGTCCTGCCATGGGATGCGTCCCTACGTAGCGGGACAGGTCGACGCCGGATTCCCGCAGCCGGGCCAGGATGTCCGCCTTCACACTGGCGATATCGATGACCACGGCATCCGGGTAGCTGGACAGCGCGGCAAGGACGACGCCGGCCGTGACGTCCGGCGGAGCGGCTACCACCACCAGCTGCGGCGACGCGTCGCCCAGTTCCGGCAGCGGGCGGCCGGCACCGATGTCCACGGCCACCGCCTGGTTGGTGGGCGACGGGTCCGACAGGAACACGGGTACGCCACGCCCCCGCAGGCCCAGCCCAATGCTGGTGCCCAGCAGCCCGGTGCCGATGACCACCACCGGGCCATCCAGGTGGCCGCGGCCCTGGCTTTTGAACGCGGACATGCCTTACAGCCCTACGGATGCCAGCAGGTGGCCGACTTCCTGCTTGCCAAGGTTGCGGATGCTGCCCTGTCGCTGGTCGCCGAGCCCGATGGGGCCCACCTTGACGCGGACCAGCCGCTGGACCGGGAAGCCAACAGCGTCGAACAGGCGCCGGACAATGCGGTTCTTGCCGGAGTGGAGCACAACCTCAATCAGCACGTGGCCCGGGGTGGAGTCCACCAGGCGGAAGGAGTCAACGGAAGCGAACCCGTCCTCCAGTTCGACGCCGGCCTTCAGCTGGGCGCCGACGCCCTGCGGGAACGGCCCACGCACCTGTACCAGGTAGGTCTTGGGTACCTCATAGGAAGGGTGGGTCAGCCGGTTGGCGAGTTCGCCGTCGTTGGTCAGCAGCAGCAGGCCTTCGGTGGCGACGTCGAGCCGGCCAACGTGGAAGAGGCGTTCGCCGGTATTCTTGTTGTTCTTCAGGAAGTCGCTGATGCAGGGCCGGCCTTCGGGGTCCTCCATGGTGGACACCACGCCCTTGGGCTTGTTGAACACCATGTAGACCAGGTTTTCGTCCAGCTGGATCCGCAGCCCGTCAACGTGGATGACGGCAGTCTTGGGGTCCACGCGGACACCGAGTTCGGTGACTACCTGGCCGTCGACTTCGACCCGGCCCTCGGCGATCATCTCCTCGCAGACGCGCCGGGAGGCAACCCCTGCGGAGGCCATCACCTTCTGGAGGCGGACGCCGTCGGCATCGTGGAGTTCAGACTGGGGAACGTTGCCCCGGGGGCCTTTCTTCCGGACGGGCTTTCGGACCGGACCCAGGTTCTGGCCGAAGCGTTCGCTGCCGAAGGCACGTGAGGCGGCTGCACCGGGTGCGCCGGTGCGTGGCTTGGGCTTGGGGGCACCCGGCGTGCCGGGAGCCTTCTTGGCACCGGGCTTGCGGGCAGCCGGCTTGCGCGACGACGGCTTGGCGCCCCGGGCAGCCTCAGCTCCGCGTCCCTGCTGGTCCCCTGCCAGGTCGGGATCGATGAATCGCTCTTCGCGCGGCTTGGGCGAACGGTGCGGGCGGTCCCCACCGAATCCTGCGGCACGTTTGCCTGCTCCGCCGCGGGAGCCCCCGCTGAAGCTGCCGCCCTGTGCCGGGTTGCGCTGGGAACTGTTGCGTTCGTTCCCGCCGCGTCCCGAACTGTTACGTGGTGAACCCTGGCGTCCCGCCTGTGTCATGACCCGTCCTTCAATATGTTTTGGCCGGCTGAGATGTCCAAAAACAACCTTAGCCAGCCGCGCAGACTTCGTCTGCCCTGATAAATAACCCTTGCTGGATGGATGGTGCGGGCAGGGGTGTCCTGCCTACATCGTCCCGGCGTCGTAGAACTCTGCGATCCCGTCGAGCCCCGGAAGGTGCGGCGACAGGTTGGGCAGGTCCTCCACTGAACTGATCCCCATCCGTTCGAGGAAATACGAGGTAGTCCGGTAGAGGATTGCGCCGGACTCGGGATCCGTTCCCGCGTCCTCGACCAGCCCCCGTTGGGCCAGCGTCCGTACGACAGAGTCAACATTGACCCCGCGAATTGCAGACACGCGCGCCCGGGAAACGGGCTGGCGGTACGCGATGACTGCCAGTGTTTCCAATGCCGCCTGGGTAAGCCTGGCAGTCTGCCCCTCAAGCACGTACTTGCCCACAATGTCGGCAAATTCCGCGCGGGAGTAGATGCGCCAGCCACCGGCGATGTTCCGCAATTCAAAACCCCGGGGACTGGATCCGATACCAGCGCTGCTGGCACTCTCCACCTCCGGGGCTTTAACAGTATAGCCGTTATACTCGCGTTCCAGTTCTGCCAGCAGGGAGCGGACCGCGTGGACCGTCAGCCCTACTCCCGCCGCCAGCTCCTCCTCAGTGGCCGGCTCGTCCAGAACCATGAGGACCGCTTCCAGGGCAGCCTTGGCCCCGCCGGGAAGGTGGGCGAAGTCCGGCCCGTGGCCGGTGGCGTCCTGCTGCGGCGTGTCCTGTGACGGGTTCACAGTTGCTCCTCGAATTCTTCGCTTAGGTTTTCCGCCGACCAGTCCGGGCGGTCGGCCGTCCAGTGGACGGCGAGGTCCGCCAGCGGGGACAGCTGGTCGAATGAGACGGCCCGGTCCCGGAACAGTTCCAGGAGTGCCAGGAACCTGGCCACGACCACCAGGGTAGAACCGGCATCGGCAATCAGCGAGCGGAAGGTCAGCGGCGACTCCTCCCGCAGCCTGCGGCCCAGCACTTCGGCCTGTTCTTTGACGCTGACGTTGCTGCCGTGGAGGTGGCCGAGCGCTACCTGCGGTGGCTGCGCAGGCGACTTGGGCCTCAGGGCCGCCTCGGCCAGGGCAGCGAACTGGTGGGGTGTGTGCTTCCAGACGAGTTCGGGAAGCATGGCCGCAAAATGCTCTTCGAGGGCCACCTGGCGTGGAAAACGGCGCCCTTCCTGGTCCAGGGTTTCGCCCAGGATTCCCGCCACCTGCTTGAAGGCCTTGTACTGGAGCAACCGGGCAAAGAGCAGGTCCCTGGCCTCCAGCAGGGCGATGTCCTCGTCGTCCTCGACTTCACCTGCCGGGAGAAGCCGGGCCGCCTTGAGGTCGAGGAGGGTAGCGGCTATCACCAGGAACTCGCTTGCCTCGTCCAGGGCCCATTCTTCACCGAGCTGCTGCAGCTTGCGGATGTACTTGATGAACTCGTCCGTAACCGTGGCGATGGCTACTTCGGTGATGTCCAGCTGGTGCTTGGCAATCAGTCCCAGGAGGAGGTCGAACGGACCCGTGAAGTTGGCCAGCCGGACCTCGAAGCCGGGCTTGGATTCGGCCACGGCGTGCTTAGGGTGCGCCGCCGCGGGAGATCAGCTCCTTGGCGAGCCGGCGGTAGGCGTCGGCACCCACGTGGTTTCCGGCATAGCTGGTGATGGGCTCGGCAGCCACGGTGGCATCGGCAAACTTGATGGAGCGCTTGATCACGGTTTCGAAGACCTTGTCGCCGAACGCCTCCACCAGCCGGGTGATCACTTCGCGGCTGTGCAGGGTCCGGGCGTCGTACATGGTGGCCAGCACGCCGTCCACCTGAAGCCGGGGGTTCAGCCGGTCCTGCACCTTGTCGATCGTTTCCACGAGGAGTGCAACGGCACGCAGTGCGAAGAACTCGCAGATGAGCGGAATGATGACGCCGTGGGCCGCCGTGAGCGCGTTGACGGTCAGGAGCCCCAGGGAAGGCTGGCAGTCGATAAGCACGACGTCGTAGTCGTCTTCGACCTTCTTCAGCGCACGGTCCAGGACCTGTTCGCGCGCCACCTCATTGACCAGCTGCACCTCTGCCGCGGAAAGGTCGATGTTGGCCGGCAGCAGGTCGACGTTTTCGACACCGGTCTGGTGGATGGCGTCGCGGATATCCACCTTGCGGTCCATCAGGACGTTGTAAACGGTGAGGTCAAGCTCATGCGGGTTGACGCCGAGGCCCGCGGACAACGCGCCCTGGGGGTCGAAGTCCACCAGCAGGACACGGCGGCCGTACTCGGCGAGCGCGGCGGCCAGGTTGATGGTGGAGGTCGTCTTCCCGACGCCGCCCTTCTGGTTAACCATGGCGATGACGCGGGCCGGACCGTGGGAGGGCAGCGGCGCAGGTTCCGGGAACTCGCGGTATGGGCGTCCAGTGGGGCCCATCACTGCGTTTTCCAGGTCGAATTCCGTGCCCTCCAGAGTTGCTGAACCCTGTTCGCTGCTCACGTATCTGTCCACACTTTCGATGACGGTGATTTCCTGCCGCTGGCGTACCAGCGCCGTTCGTTCTGCTCCCTAGGCTACAGCGCCCGACACGGTATTTGACGGAGCTTGACTTTCCGCGAATGTTGAGCCTTGACCCTCTAGCTGAGGTCGAAGGTTCGTCGCGGGGACAACGTAAAACCGCCCCCGCAGCGTGGCTGCGGGGGCGGTTCCGTGTCGTTGAGCGGGTGGGGCTACGCCTTGGCGGCTTCCCGTGCGCCCTCTTCCTTGGGTGCCATCCCGCCGTGGCCGGCGATCATGGTCTGCTCGTCGAAGGGAACCTCGCCGGAGAGGACGCGGGCAACCTGGCCGCCGTCGATCTCCTTGACCCAGGTGCCCACCAGGACGGTGGCCACGGCGTTGCCGGTGAAGTTGGTCAGTGCCCGTGCCTCGGACATGAAGCGGTCGATGCCGACGATGATGCCCACTCCTCCAAGCAGTTCGGGGCGGTGTGCCTGCAGGCCGGCTGCGAGGGTGGCCAGGCCGGCGCCGGTGACGCCTGCAGCCCCCTTGGAGGCGATGATCATGAAGACCAGCAGGGAGATCTGGGCACCGAGGTCCAGCGGGGTGCCCATGGCGTTGGCCACGAAAAGGGACGCCATGGTCAGGTAGATGGCGGTGCCGTCCAGGTTGAAGGAGTAGCCCGTGGGAACGGTGACGCCGACGACGGGCTTGGAGACGCCGAGGTGTTCCATCTTGGCGATCAGGCGGGGCAGCGCCGCTTCGGAAGACGAGGTGGAGAAGATGATGAGGTATTCGCGGGCCAGGTACTTCATCAGCTTGAAGATGTTCACGCCGGCAACAACCTGCAGCAGGCCGCCCAGGATGACGACGATAAACAGCGCACAGGTGATGTAGAAGGCGATCATCAGGGTGAACATGCTCACGATGGCCTGGACGCCGGTGGCTCCGACGACGGCGGCGATGGCGCCGAAGGCGCCAACCGGGGCGAGCCACATGATCATGATCAGGATGCGGAAGACAAGGGCCTGGGCGTGGCCGATGGCCTTGAGGATGGGGGTGCCCTGGGCGCCCATCTTCTGAAGTGCGAAGCCAACCAGGATTGCGGCCAGCAGGGTGGGCAGCACCGGAATGTCGCTGGGAATGATGCCCATCAGGAAGTCCACGGTGCTGTCCGTGGCGGCCTTCTTGTTGGGATCGTAGGGCGTCAGCTTCAGGCCTTCACCCGGGTGGATCAGGTTGCCCACCACCAGGCCGATGGCCAGCGCGAAGGTGGACATGATGATGAAGTAGCCCAGGGCGAGGCCGCCCACCTTGCCGACGGTGGCCGCCTTGGCGATGGAGCCGATGCCCAGGACGATGGTGCAGAAGATGACCGGCGCGATCATCATCTTGATGAGCTTGACGAAGCCGTCACCCAGGGGCTTGAGCGACTTGCCAACCTCCGGGAAGAGCAGGCCCACCACCGCGCCAAGGACGACGGCGGCGATGACGGCAATGTAGAGGTAGTGGGACTTGTCCAGTCCCTTGCGCCGCGGCGTCGCGGTCTCGAGCGACTCTCCTCGTTGAGAAGCCATGATGTGTCTCCTTGTGGATATTCTGATAGACGCTGCGGCGCAATCTCTGGGCTCAACACGTCCGTACAATGTGATATCCATCATTGGGCACCCCGTGATCCAGCTCACCGTTGCGTTCATATTGGTCGCAGTAGTCCCGGGATTCAGATGGAGGCAGCATGATCCACCGCTGGAGTATCGCCCGCCGGCTCTTCCTGGCGAACCTGCTGATCGTCGTATCCTTCATTGCCATCGTGGGGACTGCGGCCTACGTGGATGCACGGGACCGTACGTATGACGAAGCGGGGCGCCGCATGGAGGGAGTGGCTGCCTCGATCGCAGCCAATCCCCTGGTGCTCCAGGCCGCTGCCACGCCGGACCCGTCCGCCCTGCTGCAGCCTTACGCCAAGGACGTCACCAGCGCCGCCCACATAGATTTCATCACCATCATGGCTCCGGACCGGACCCGCTGGACGCACCCCCGGGACGAGGAGCTGGGCCGGCCCTACATCGGCTCCATTGATGAAGCACTGCGCGGCCACACCTACACCGAAGTCACCGCCGGCACCCTTGGCCCTTCGGTCCGGACCATTGTTCCGGTCAAGGACGCGGGCGGAACGGTTAAGGCCCTGGTGGCGGCCGGGGTGACCGTCCGCAGCGTCGATGTTGCGTTCACCGGCCGCCTGCCGGTCCTGCTCGCCGTCGGCATTGCCTTGCTGGTGGGCGGATCCCTTGCGTCCTGGCTGCTGGGCAGGTACCTCCGCCGGGTGACGCGCGGCTGGGGGCCGGAGCAGCTGGCGCAGCTTTTCACCTACTACGAATCGGTCCTGCACTCGGTACGCGAAGGGCTGATCCTTATCGATGCCAGGAAGCGCGTGGTGATGTACAACGACCAGGCTGCCGAGCTCCTTGGCCTGGCCGACACCGGCAGTAACGATCCCACCCGGCCCCCGTCGCTGGCGGACCTCCCGCTGGACAGCGAACTGCGCGCCCTGTTTGATTCCGGGCGCACCACCAAGGACGAGATGGTGCTGACCGGTTCGCGCGTGCTGGTGGTGAACCAGGGGCCTGCCCGTGGCCCCGAATCCCCCGGGGCGCGCGGGAAGGTTCCGGTCTACGGGACGGTGGCCACCCTCAGGGACCGGACGGAGATCGAGGCCCTCGGCAACGAACTGCAGACCATGCGCACGCTGTCCGACGCGCTGCGGGCCCAGACCCACGAACACGCCAACCGGCTTCACACCATGGTCTCGCTCCTGGAACTTGGCCGGACCGGGGAAGCCCTCGAATTTGCCACCCGGGACCTGGCCTTGAGCCAGCAGCTGACGGACGACATGGTGAGCTCGATTGACGAACCCGTGGTGGGCGCACTGGTCATGGGCAAGGTGGCCGAGGCCCACGAGCGGGGCGTCCAGCTGGATGTCTCCACCCTCGGCTCCGGCGCGGCACCCGGGATTGCAGTGCAGGACCTGGTGACGATCCTGGGAAACCTGCTGGACAACGCCATCGATGCGGCCGCGGATGCGCCGCCGCCGCGGCGCGTGGTGCTGACGCTGGAGGCGGACGACGAGGGGCTGGACATCGCCGTGAACGATTCCGGGGCTCCCATCGACCCCGGGGATTCCGAAAAGATCTTCCGGCACGGATTCAGCACCAAGCCTGCAGGGGCGGGCGGCCGCGGCATTGGCCTGGCACTGGTCCGGCAGGCGGTGCAGCGTTTGGGCGGTACGCTGGCCACTAACGGCCGGCGCGGCGCCAAGTTCGAAGTATTCCTGCCTGCAGCGGTGTCCGCGGAGAAGGAGCACAGACAGTGAGCAGCATCCGGGTCCTCGTCGTCGAAGACGAGGCCATCGCTTCGGCGGCCCACGCCGCCTACGTGGGCCGGCTGGACGGTTTTGAGCTGGCGGGCACCGCCCCGGACGGCCAGTCCGCACTGCGGCTCCTGAACGAATTCGTTGCGGCGGGCAAGCCGGTGGAACTGGTCCTGCTGGACATGAACCTGCCCGACCTGCATGGCCTGGACATCGCCCGGCGGATGCGGTCGGCGGGGATCCTGGCGGACATCATCGCCATCACCGCCGTGCGTGAGCTGGCAATTGTCCGCAGCGCCGTTGCCATCGGTGTGGTCCAGTACCTGATCAAGCCGTTCACGTTCGCCACGTTCTCCGACAAGCTGGAGAACTACCGCCAGTTCCGGCAGCAACTGGCGGATCCGGGCAGCGGTCCCAGCAAGGGCGGCGCCTCGCAAAGCGAAGTGGACCAGGCGTTCGCCAGCCTGCGGGCGCCGTCGGAACTTCCGCTCCCGAAGGGCCTTTCCACCTCGACCCTCGGCTCGGTCCAGGAGTTCCTCCGGGGCCAGCCCGACGCAGTGTCCGCCACCGAGGTCATGGATTCGCTGGGCATGTCCCGGGTGACGGCGCGGCGCTACCTGGAGTATCTGGCCGACGCCGGCACGGTTTCCCGGACCGCCCGCTACGGAACCCCGGGACGGCCGGAAAACGAGTACCGCTGGAACGCCCGCTGACGAATTGCAGGGCTGGATTTCCCGGCGGTGCCGTCAGCCGGCGTCCGTCCCGCCCCGGAGGGCGCCGATCAGCTGGTCAATGACGCCCGGATCCTCGATGGTGGAGGGCACCGTATATTCGTCGCCGTCGGCGATCTGGCGCATGGTCTTGCGCAGGATCTTTCCGGACCGGGTCTTAGGCAGCGCGTCCACCACCGTCACATGCTTGAAGTCCGCCACGGCACCGATGTCCCGCCGAACCAGTGCCACCAGGTCCTTGGCCAGGACGTCTTCGGGGATGTCGACCCCGGATTTGAGCACCACGTAGCCGCTGGGGCGCTGGCCCTTGAGGGGGTCGGCGAGCCCGATCACGGCGCACTCGGCGACGGCAGGGTGCTGGCCGATCACCTGTTCCATGGCGCCGGTGGACAGCCGGTGGCCGGCAACGTTGATGATGTCGTCGGTGCGGCCCATGACGAACAGGTACCCGTCCTCATCGCGGTAGCCGGAATCGCCTGTGGCGTAGCAGCCGTCGAAAGCCTGGAGGTAGGACGAGATGAAACGTTCGTCGTTTCCCCACAGGGTGGTCAGGGTGCCCGGCGGAAGGGGCAGCCCCAGCACGATGTTGCCTTCGATCCCCGGTTCGACTTCCCCGCCCCCGCCGTCAAGGACCTGCAGCCGGAACCCTGGCATCGGAACGGTCGGGGAACCAGCCTTGATGGGCAGCGGCTCCAGTCCACGCGGATTGGAGCAAATGGCCCAGCCGGTCTCGGTTTGCCACCAATGGTCCACCACGGGCACGCCCAGGACCCGGGAGGCCCAGTGGAACGTGTCCGTGTCCAGCCGCTCGCCGGCGGCGAACAGCGTCCGCAGGCTGGAGACATCGTAGTTTCGCAGCAGCGATGCTTCAGGATCGGCCTTGCGGATGGCCCGCAGTGCCGTTGGTGCGGTGAACAGCACGTTGACCCGGTGGTCCTGCACCACGCGCCAGAACGCCCCGGCGTCGGGCGTGCCAACCGGCTTTCCTTCGTACATCACGGTGGTGGCCCCGGCCAGCAGCGGCCCATAGACGATGTAGGAATGCCCCACCACCCAGCCGACGTCCGACGCAGTCCACATGACGTCACCGGGGCCGATGTCGTAGATATTTTCCATGGTCCAGCGCAGGGCGACGGCGTGGCCGCCGTTGTCGCGAACCACCCCCTTGGGCGCGCCGGTGGTCCCGGAGGTGTACAGGATGTAGAGCGGGTCCGTGGCCTGCACGGCGACAGGGGCCACAGGCTCGGCCGAGTCCATGGCCGTGTCCCAGTCCAGCCAGCCGGCGTGGTCCGCAGCGGCCGACACGAAGCCGGCGCGTGCCTTGACCAGGACTGGGATGTCCGGCGCGCCGGCCAGCCCAAGGGCCTCGGCGACCGCCGGGAGGTACTCGATGCGCCGGGACGGTTCGATGCCGCCGGACGCGGTGACCACCGCAGCGGGCGCGGCATCGCGGATTCGCGCGGCAAGCTCCTTCGGTGCGAAGCCGCCAAAAACCACTGAGTGCACCGCACCAAGCCGGGCGGTGGCCAGCATGGCGATGGCAGCTTCCGGGATCATGGGCATGTAAATCACCACACGGTCTCCCTTGCCGACCCCGTGGCTCCGCAGCACGCCGGCAAAGCGTGCCACGAGGTCCGTCAGTTCCGCATACGTGTAGCGCTGCTGCGTTCCCAGCATGGCGGAGTCATGGATCAGGGCGTCCTGCCCTCCGCGGCCTTCTGCCACGTGCCGGTCCAGGGCGTTATAGCAGGTATTCAGGGCTCCGTCAGGGAACCAGCTGTACAGCGGCGCCCGGCTGGAGTCCAGGGCCCTGCCGGGCGGAGACGTCCAGGAGATTTTTTGCGCTGCCTCCAGCCAAAATTCTTCCGGCTGTTCGACACTGCGGCGGTAGCTGTCCCGGTAGCTGTTGGTGACCATGAGGTTATCCCGTCCACGACGTTGTGATGCTGCCCATGGTAGACGCCGGCAGGGGCAGCCGACAAGAGTTTTGTATACAGAGTTGCGCCCAACTCCGCTATTTCTAAAAACTGCTGGCCTCTTTTCTTCGGCTGTGTATACACTGATGGTGTCACCGAGGAAGGAGGACACCATGCGAGCCAGCGACAAGGCCTACGCGGCGCTGCGGGACGACATCATCGAATGGCGCCTTGCGCCCGGCACCGTCCTGGCCGAGGTGGAACAGTCCGAACGCCTTGGCGTCTCGCGCACACCGCTGCGGGAGGCGCTGGGCCGCCTCACGGCGGAAGGGCTCACGACGGCGGGCGGCCGCGGCGTCGTCGTCACCGACATCTCCCTGGAGGACATCGACGAACTGTTCGAACTGCGCCAAACCCTGGAGGGCAAGGCCGCGGCACTGGCTGCCCGGCGCGGGGATACCGCCACCTTTGAGCGCCTGCAGTGCGAACTGCTCAATGCCCCCGCGCTGATCAACGGCGGGGACCCCGCCCTGCATGATTACTACGAACTGGTGGGCAGGCTGGACACAGCCATCGACGCCGCCATCTCAAACTCCTACCTGGCCCAGGCCATGCGCAGCCTGCGCGTGCACCTGGTCCGGATCCGCCGGCTGGCCGCCGACGACGCCAACCGCCTGACCGCCGCGGCAGCCGAGCACGCCGCCATCGCGGAGGCCATCGCCGCCGGCAACCCGGCACTCGCCGAGGCGGCAACGATCGTCCACCTGCACCGCAGCCTCTCCCACGTCAAAGCGACCCACGCATCCCACCCGAAGGAGCACCATGGTTAAGGAACACCACGTCCGCGTCTACAAGAGCGAAGAAAACCTCCCCCGCGAGGACCAGCTTGCCTACAAGATCGCCCAGGTGGCGGCAGATCCCGTCGCCGTCACGGACGAAGTGACGGACATGGTGATCAACCGCATCATCGACAACGCCTCGGTGGCCATCGCCTCACTGAACCGTGCTCCGATCGTCGCGGCCCGGGCCCAGGCCCTTACCCACGGTCCCAGCACCGGCGGCAAGGGCTCCAAGGTCTTCGGCATCGAGGAACGGGTTGCACCGGAATGGGCTGCCTGGGCAAACGGGGTGGCCGTCCGCGAACTCGACTACCACGACACTTTCCTGGCAGCCGAGTACTCCCACCCCGGTGACAACATTCCCCCGATCCTTGCCGTTGCCCAGCACGTTGGCGCCAGCGGCCACGACCTGGTCCGCGGCATCACCACCGGCTACGAGATCCAGGTCAACCTGGTCAAGGCGATCTGCCTGCACAAGCACAAGATCGACCACGTCGCGCACCTCGGCCCCTCGGCTGCCGCAGGTATCGGCACACTGCTGGACCTCGACGTCGAAACCATCTTCCAGTCGGTGGGCCAGGCACTGCACACCACCACGGCGACCCGGCAGTCACGCAAGGGCGAGATCTCCACCTGGAAGGCCCACGCCCCGGCGTTCGCCGGCAAGATGGCCATCGAATCAGCCGACCGGGCCATGCGCGGCCAGACTTCACCGGTGCCGATCTACGAAGGCGAAGACGGCGTCATCGCCTGGATGCTCGACGGTCCGGACGCGTCCTACATGGTCCCGCTCCCCACCCCGGGCGAAGCCAAGCGTGCCATCCTGGACACCTACACCAAGGAACACTCCGCCGAGTACCAGGCGCAGGCCTGGATCGACCTGGCACGCAAGCTGCACCGTGAACATCCAGAGGTGACTGACCCGGCCAACGTCGAATCAGTCCTGATCAAGACCAGCCACCACACCCACTACGTGATCGGCTCCGGCGCCAACGACCCCCAGAAGTACAGCCCCACCGCCAGCCGGGAAACCCTGGACCACTCCATCCCGTACATCTTCACCGTTGCCCTGCAGGACGGCGCCTGGCACCACGTGGACTCCTACGCACCGGAACGCGCCGCACGGCCGGACACCGTGGAACTGTGGCACAAGGTGACCACGGAGGAGGACGCGGAGTGGACCCGGCGCTACCACTCCCTGGACATCGCAGAGAAGGCCTTCGGTGGCTCCGTGGAGATCACGCTGAAGGACGGTACGGTCATCACCGACCAGATCGCCGTCGCCGACGCCCACCCGCTGGGCGCCCGGCCTTTCGCCCGCGGGCAGTACGTCAACAAGTTCCGCACCCTCGCCGCCGGGCTGGTGGAGGAGGCTGAAATCGAAAGGTTCCTCGCCGCCGTCGAACGCCTCCCCGAACTGGCCGCCGGCGAGCTGGACCAGCTGAACATCACTGCAGCGCCCGGGGTCATCGACCTGGCCGCGGCACCGAAGGGACTCTTCTGATGCTGTATTCGAAGACCACCCCCGAGCAGAAGCGGATCCGGTTCCGGGAACTGCTGTCCTCCGGCACCATCCAGCAGTTTCCGGGCGCGTTCAATCCACTCTCCGCCCGGCTCATCGAGGAAAAGGGCTTCGCCGGGGTCTACATTTCCGGCGCGGTCCTTGCCAACGACCTTGGCCTGCCGGACATCGGCCTGACCACCCTGACCGAGGTAGCCACCCGGGCCGGGCAGATCGCCCGCATGACCGAACTGCCTTCGATCGTCGACGCCGACACCGGCTTCGGTGAGCCGATGAACGTGGCCCGCACGGTGCAGGAGCTGGAAAACGCCGGCCTGGCCGGCCTGCACATCGAGGACCAGTTCAACCCGAAGCGCTGCGGCCACCTGGACGGCAAGAACGTGGTGGACCTGGATACCGCCACCAAGCGGATCCGGGCCGCAGCGGATGCCCGCCGCGATCCGAACTTCCTCATCATGGCCCGCACCGACATCCGCGCCACCGATGGGCTGGAGGCGGCGCAGCAGCGGGCCAAAGCCCTGGTTGAAGCCGGCGCAGACGCGATCTTTCCCGAGGCCATGAAGGACCTCAGCGAGTTCAAGGCCATCAGGGACGCGGTGGATGTGCCGATCCTGGCCAACATGACCGAGTTCGGCAAGAGCGCACTGTTTACCGTGGACGAACTGGCCGGCGTGGGCGTCAACATGGTCATTTATCCGGTCACCCTGCTCCGTAGTGCCATGGGCGCTGCTGAGCGTACTCTGGAATCGATCAAATCCGACGGCACCCAGGAGGCACAGGTTCCAAGCATGCTGACCCGTGCCCGGCTCTACGACCTTGTTGACTACGAGGCCTACAACCACTTTGACACCGGGGTCTTCAACTTCCGGATCCCCGGAACCTGACATCCGCCCTGGCACCACACCGGAACGCCGGCACCTGCCGGACACCTGGCTTTAGGAACAAAGGAGTTTCAGCAATGGCTGAAAATGAGATCAAAAAGGGCCTCGCCGGCGTCGTGGTGGATTACACCGCCGTCTCCAAGGTCAACCCTGACACCAACTCCCTGCTCTACCGCGGGTACCCGGTCCAGGAGCTGGCCGCCCGGTGCAGCTTCGAGGAAGTGGCCTACCTGCTCTGGAACGGCGAATTGCCCACCACGGAGCAGTTGGCGGAGTTTACCGCGAGGGAACGCGCGGGCCGCGCCCTTGACCCGGTGGTCAAGCAGGTCATCGACGCCTTGCCGGTGACCTCGCACCCGATGGACGTCTGCCGGACCGCGGCCTCCGTGATGGGTGCCAGGCATCCGCAGGCAGAGGACTCCTCGCGCGAGGCCAACATGGCCAAGGCCGTTGACCTGTTCGCCGCCATGCCGGCCGTGGTGGCCTATGACCAGCGCCGCCGCCACGGCCAGGAGCTCGTGGAGCCGCGTGATGACCTGGGCTATTCGGCCAACTTCCTGTGGATGGCCTTCGGCGAGGAGCAGGTTCCGGAGGTGGTGGAGGCCTTCAACGTCTCGATGATCCTCTACGCCGAGCACTCCTTCAACGCATCCACGTTCACCGCCCGCGTCATCACCTCGACGCTTTCGGACCTGCATTCGGCAGTGACCGGAGCCATTGGTGCCCTCAAGGGACCGCTGCACGGCGGAGCGAACGAAGCTGTGATGCACACGTTCGACGAGATCGGCATCCGGCAGGAGGAGTCCCTCGAGGAGGCTGCGGCGCGGGCCAAGGCCTGGATGGAGGACGCCCTGGCGCAAAAGAAGAAGGTCATGGGCTTCGGCCACCGCGTCTACAAGCACGGCGATTCCCGGGTTCCCACCATGAAGGCCGCCCTGGACAAGATGATTGCCCACTACGGCCGCCCCGAACTGCTGGGCCTGTACAACGGCCTGGAAACTGCGATGGACGAGGCCAAGGCCATCAAGCCGAACCTGGACTACCCGGCCGGGCCCACCTACCACCTGATGGGCTTCGACACCCCAACCTTCACTCCCCTGTTCGTGGCCAGCCGGATCACGGGCTGGACCGCGCACATCATGGAGCAGCTGGACGCCAACTCCCTGATCCGGCCGCTGAGCGAATACAACGGCGTGGAGGAACGGCACCTTCCCTAGCGCTGGCGTGGAACGCCCGACGGCGGGGCGGGCACTTTGGTGCCTGCCCCGCCGTCGGCGGTTTAGCTGTCCAGTGGGCGGCCCGCCTGGCCCAGGAGGCTGCGCGATGAGGCGACCGACTCATTGTCCGTGGCCATGGTGACCACCACGTTGACCTTCCGGCCTTCCAGCACCACCGGAAGCCAGTGGTCCGCGTCCTGCCACATCCGGTCCACGGGAAGGGTGTCCACGCGGAACCAGCCGGGGAGGATTTCGTCGCTGGGTTCCGGTTCGCCCTCCCAGGTGCGGGCAGTGAACAGGCTGGTTTCCATGTCCCACTCAGGCCGGGACGGGAAGACAAAGTGCACGCTGCCGGCATCACGGAGGTCTTCCTGCCGCAGGACCACACCGGTTTCTTCCAGGACTTCCCGCACCACGGCCTGCGCGTGCGACTCCCCCGGTTCCACATGGCCGCCAATGCCCACGATTTTGCCTTTGCCAAACCCCGTCTGCTTGAGCCCCAGAAGGACCTCGGAACCGTTCTCCCCATCACGGAGAAGGAAGCATAGGGTCACAGCGGCTGCGGTCATGGCACCAGCTTAATGTCAGGGCGGGCGCCGGTGACCGCCCCTGTCGTTCGTGTCCGCGGGTCCTAGCCCAGTGCCCGTGGGTGGGCCGCGGCGTAAATCTCGCGCAGCGTATCGGCGGTGACCAGGGTGTACACCTGGGTAGTGGTCACGGATGCGTGGCCCAGCAGTTCCTGCACCACGCGGACGTCCGCGCCGCCTTCCAGAAGGTGGGTGGCGAAGGAGTGGCGCAGCGTGTGCGGTGACACGTCGCGGGTGATGTTGGCCTTCTCCGCCGCCGCCTTCAGGATGGTCCAGGCACTCTGGCGGCTGATCCGCCCGCCGCGGGCATTGAGGAACAGCGCGGGCGTGCCCTTGCCTTTGGCGGCAAGCAGCGGACGCCCGCGGACCAGGTAGGCATCGAGTGCCCGGGCCCCGTAGGAGCCCAGCGGCACCAGGCGTTCCTTTGACCCCTTGCCGAACAGGCGGACGATCGCGGGCCCGGATCCCGGTTCGGCGAGGGAGATGTCGTCAACGTCCAGTCCCACCGCTTCGCTGATCCTGGCCCCGGTGGAGTAAAGGAATTCAAGCAGGGCGCGGTCCCTCAGCCCGGTGGCGGTGTCAGTTCCTGCCGCTTCGAGGATGCGGGTCACTTCAGCGACGCTGATGGCTTTGGGGAGCCGCTTGCCGGCCATGGGCGGGTGTACCTCGCTGGCTGGATCCGCCGTGGTGTGGCCCTCCAGGGCCCAGAACTTGTGCAGGCCCCGGACGGCCACCACGGTCCGGGCGGCGGAACGCACGCCCAGGGCCGAGCCGCCGTCGGACCCGTCCGAGAGGGCACGGACGTACCCCGTCACGTGGTGCCGGGTGATGTCACCGGGGCGTGTGCAGCCGGCTCCGGCGAGGTAGCGGGCGTACCTGGCCAGGTCCCGCCGGTAGGCTGCGAGCGTGTTCGCGGCCAGCCCGCGTTCGACGCCGAGGTGCTGGAGATAGTCGGTGATTCCACGGTCGATCGCGGCCGGGACGGGGTCCGGGGCGCCGCCTGCTGTTGCCCCGTCCGCTGAGGCGGCGTCCGGGGCCCGCTCGGCCTCCGGGACCGCTTCAGCCGATGGACCAGGCACCATCAGCGCTGGCTGGGGTGGGCGGGCCAGGGGGCGTCGGCGGGGCGGAGTCCCTCATAGCTGGAAGAACGGGCAGCGGCAGCGGCAAGGATCCCGACGACGGCGGAAGGGTTATGCAGGCGGCCGGCCAGGACGGAGGCCACGGCATCGTCCAGGCTGATCCAGTGGAATTCGATCTCCGCTTCCTCGTCCGTCCGCTCGTGGCGTTCGTGGTGCGGCACCTCGGTGAGGTCGCGGGCCAGGTAGATGCGGATGGCCTCGCTGGACGATCCGGGGGAATTGAAGACATCGGCCAGGACGTTCCAGGTGCCTGCCGCCAGGTCCGCTTCTTCGGCGAGTTCCCGCGCCGCCCCCACCACGAAGTCCTCGCCTTCGACGTCCAGCAGGCCCGCGGGGACTTCCCAAAGATCCATGCCAACGGGGTGCCGGTACTGCTTCAGCAGCAGGACCTGGCCTTCGTCATTCATGGGCAGGACAGCGACGGCGCCCGGGTGGTCGATGTAGTCGCGGGTGAGGGCGTCGCCGGACTCGGAGAGCTGGAAGGTATCACTGACGACGTCCCAGATCCTGCCCTGGTAGACCTTCTCCGTGGACAAAAGACGGCGCGGGCTTGGTGCATCCGAAACCTGTTTGGCAGGGGTGGCTTCAGGTGTACCAGGCATCGCGCCGTCCTTTTTGTTCTGTTGACTACTTAGCGGTAACGCTACCCGATACTGCAGGCTCCTCCGCCGCGGGGGCAGCCGTGTCGGCAGTGGCCTGCTGGCCCGCGCCCTGGTGGTCCAGGGCCGCCTTGATCAGGCCGGTGAACAGCGGGTGCGGGCGGGTGGGCCGCGAGCTCAGCTCGGGGTGCGCCTGCGTTGCGACGTAGTACGGGTGGACGTCGGCAGGCAGCTCAACGAATTCGACGAGCTTGCCGTCCGGGGAGGTGCCGGAGAAGACCAGGCCCTTCCCGGCAATCTGCTCGCGGTACTTGTTGTTGACCTCGTAGCGGTGCCGGTGGCGTTCGCTGACCGTGGTCTTGCCGTAGGTGCCGGCGATGACCGAGCCCTCGTCCAGCTTGGCTTCGTAGAGTCCGAGGCGCATGGTGCCGCCGAGGTCGCCGCGGCCTTCGACGAACTCCAGCTGCTCTTCCATGGTGGCGATGACCGGGTACTTGGAATCCGGCTCGAACTCGCTGGAGGAGGCACCTTCCAGGCCCACCACGTTGCGGGCGTACTCGATGACCATGCACTGCAGGCCAAGGCACAGGCCCAGCACAGGCAGCTTGGTTTCGCGGGCGAACTTCAAAGCACCGAGCTTGCCTTCGAGGCCGCGGATGCCGAAGCCGCCCGGCACGCAGATGGCGTCCACGCCGTCGAGCGCCTTGATGGCACCCTCCCGGGTTTCGCACTCGTCTGAGGGAACCCACCGGATCTTGACCTTGGCCTCGTTGGCGAAGCCGCCGGCGCGGAGGGCCTCCGTGACCGAGAGATAGGCATCCGGAAGGTCGATGTACTTGCCCACCAGCGCGATTTCGACCTGGTGCTTGGGGTTGTGGACGGCCTCCAGGAGGCGGTCCCAGCTGGTCCAGTCCACGTCCTTGAACGGCAGGTCCAGGGCGCGGACGATGTAGGAGTCCAGGCCCTGGGAGTGCAGCGTCTTGGGGATGTCGTAGATGCTGGGAGCGTCCGGGCAGCCGATGACTGCTTCGAGGTCGACGTCGCACATGCGGCCGATCTTGGCGCGCATGGCCTCGGGGATCTCGCGGTCGGACCGGATCACGATGGCTTCGGGCTGGATGCCGATGGAGCGCAGTGCTGCCACCGAGTGCTGCGTGGGCTTGGTCTTCAGTTCCTGGGACGGTCCGATGTACGGGACCAGCGAGACGTGCACGAAGAAGACGTTGCCGCGGCCAACATCCTGGCGGACCTGGCGGGCCGACTCGAGGAACGGCTGGGACTCGATGTCGCCAACGGTGCCGCCGATTTCGGTAATGATCACGTCCGGGGCGTTCTTGCCCTCGGCGGGCAGCCGCATGCGGCGCTTGATCTCGTCCGTGATGTGCGGAATGACCTGGACGGTGTCGCCGAGGTATTCGCCGCGCCGTTCCTTGGCGATCACAGTGGAGTAGACCTGCCCGGTGGTCACGTTGGCCGAACCTTCGAGGTTTTCGTCAAGGAAGCGCTCGTAATGCCCGATGTCCAGGTCCGTCTCGGCGCCGTCGTCCGTGACGAAGACCTCACCGTGCTGGAAGGGGTTCATCGTGCCCGGATCCACGTTCAGGTAGGGATCGAGCTTCTGCATCGTGACGGACAGGCCGCGGGCCCGGAGCAGGTGACCGAGGCTGGATGCCGTCAGTCCCTTGCCGAGGGAGGATGCCACACCGCCGGTGACGAAGATGTGCTTAGTCATCTTGGAGGAGCCCGGGAACCGGGAATTTACACGGGAATTTGATCGCTGCACCACGGAATTCGAGCCTATCATCAATTGCGCCGTCCCGTGGCTGTTCCCGTCAGGCCCGCTGCGGCAGGAGCTTGGCGTCGTCCAGCAATTCCTGGGCGTGCGCCCGGGCGGACTCGGAGTCCTCCTGGCCGGCCAGCATGCGGGCGAGTTCACGCACGCGTTCCGGGCCGTCAAGGAGGCGGACGTCACTGGAGGTGAATCCGGTGGCGGTGCCCCCGTCGGCTCCCCTGGTGGACGTCTTGGTCACGGTGATGTGCTGGTCCGCAAAGGCAGCAACCTGGGGAAGGTGGGTGACCACCAGAACCTGCACGTGCTGCGCCAGCATGGCCAGGCGGCGGCCGATCTCGACGGCGGCGCGTCCGCCCACACCGGCATCCACCTCGTCGAACACAAACGTGGGAACGGGGTCGACGGCCGCCAGCACCACTTCGATGGCCAGCATCACGCGGGACAACTCACCGCCGGACGCGCCCTTGCCCAGCGGACGGGCCGGGGCACCGGAGTGCGGCTGCAGCAGGAAGCTGATGTCGTCCGCACCGTGCGGACCCAGCTGCCCGGCGGGCTCGAGGTTGATCACCAGGGTGGCGTCTGCCATGGCCAACGCCTTCAGCTCGGCGCTGACCCGGGAAGAAAGGTCCTTGGCCGCCTTGGTGCGGATCTTGCTGATGGCTGCGGACTGCTTGGTCAGTTCCGCTTCGGCGCGGACCACGTCCGCGTCCAGGGCCTCGATGCGGGAGGAGTCGTCCTGCAGTTCGTCGTACCGGACGCGCGCGGTTTCGGCCCACGCCAGCACCTCATCGATGGTGGGGGCATACTTGCGGACCAGCTTGGCCAATGCTGCCCGGCGGTCCTCGATTTCGGCGAGCCGTTCCGGCCCCTCGGTGTCCAGGCCGGCCTGGTAACTGGCCAGTTCGGTGGCGATGTCGTTGAGCAGGAAGCCAACTTCCGCCAGCCGGGCTGCCGCCGAGCCGAGTTCGGCGTCGTGCTCGGCCACATGCTCCAGGGTGCGTTTGGCGGAGTCCACCAGGGTGGTGGCGTCACCGGTTTCGCCGAAGTCCTCGGCGATGAGGGCCTGGTGGGCCGTGCTGGCCGCGATCCGGAGCTCCTCCACGTTGGCCAGCTTGACGGCCTCCGCCTTCAGGAGCTCGTCCTCCCCCGGCTGCGGATCCACCTCGTCTATTTCGGCGAGGGCTGCCTCCAGGGATTCTGCCTCGCGCAGCCTGTCCCGCGCGGCGCTCCGCAGGCTGTCCAGTTCTGCCTGGTTGGCCTTCCACCGGCTGTACAGCTCCTGGTACGCGGCCAGGGGGCCGGCGAGGTGGTCGCCGGCGAACTTGTCCAGGGCTTCCCGCTGGGCTGTGGCGCTTTTGAGCCGGATCTGGTCCGACTGGCCGTGCACCACCACCAATGATTCGCCGATTTCGGCCAGGACGCCCACCGGGGCAGCCCGCCCACCGAGGAAGGCGCGGCTGCGCCCGTCGGCACCCAGGCGGCGGGCCAGGATCAGCTCGGCGCCGCCGTCGAACTCTTCCGTGTCGGCGCCGGCGTCAAGGGCCCGGGCAATGGCCGGGTGCCCGGCGTCGAGCTTGAGCACCGCTTCCGCGGTGGCACTTTTCGCGCCGCTCCGAACGGCTCCGGCGTCAGAGCGCGCCCCCAGCAACAGTCCGACGGCGGTGACCACCATCGTCTTGCCCGCGCCGGTTTCACCGGTCACCACGCTCAGTCCCGGGCCGAGCGGGAGCGTTGCATCGGTGATGACGCCGAGGTCGCGGATTCTCAGTTCTTCAAGCATGGATTCACTTCGCAGTCGACGGATCGGGATCGCTGCCGGGGTTCTCCGCATTCGGGACCGGCAGCGGCGGCATGGGCCGGGGCGTCCGCACAATGGGGATAGGGCCGGTGTGCACGGCATCGGACTTGGGGACCGGGCCGCGCCAGCCGTGGATGGGCAGCTCGAACTTGCGGACCAGCCGTGCCGAAAAGGGCGTCTGGTGGGTGCGGGCCAGGCGGACCGGGGTGGCCGACTTGGTCACTTCCACCCGCGCGCCCGGCGGCAGGTCCACGGAGCGCCGGCCGTCGCACCACAGCACCCCCTGGGCGTCGGTGCGGCCCAGCACCTCGACGGCGAGCCTGGACCTGGGCGACACGACAAGGGGCTTGGCGAAGAGCGCGTGGGCACTGATCGGCACGATCACCAGAGCCTCCACCTCCGGCCAGACCACGGGTCCACCGGCGGAGAACGCGTAAGCCGTGGAGCCCGTGGGGGTGGCCAGCACAATGCCGTCGGAGCCAAAGGACGTCAGCGGGCGCTCGTCCACTTCCGTGACGACTTCCAGCATGCGTTCCCGGTTGGCTTTTTCGATGGCGGCTTCGTTTAAAGCCCAGGTGTGCCAAATCTTCTGGCCGCGGACCCAGACCTGGACATCGATGGTCATGCGCTCTTCGACGGTGTACTCCCGGCTGGCAATCCATTCGACGGTCTGGGCAAGGTCCGCCCGCTCACTTTCCGCCAGGAAGCCCACGTGGCCCAGGTTCACGCCCAGCAACGGCACATCCACCTCGCGCACCAGCTCCGCGGCGCGCAGGATGGTTCCATCGCCGCCAAGGACCATGACAAGTTCCACGTCGGGCAGCTGGACATGGTCGTGAAGCACCTCCACCGGCTGGGCCAGGTGGCCGAAGAACCGTTCCATGTCGCCCAGCTCGGACTCCTGCATCACCGGGACCATGCCGGACGCATGCAGCAGGGCGCAGGCTTCCCAGGCGGCCTTCAGTGACTCCTCGCGGCCGGTGTGGGCAAGGACCAGTACACGCCTGCTCATCAGGTTCCGCTCTCTAGTGGTTAGGCCAGATTTGTCCGAGCAAGGCAGCTGCTGCCGCCTCTCGCTCTTCGATCTTAGGCAAGTCTTGGGTGATCCTGCGTTTTATCCACAGGAAGTATTCGACGTTTCCGTCCTGCCCGGGCAGCGGACTGACCGCCAGGCCGCACAGGTCCAGGCCGGCGTCGAGCGCTGCCCTGGCCACCTTCTCCACGGCCATCCGCCGTTCACGCTCCGAGGTGACCACGCCGGTGCGGCCCAGGCGGTCCTTGCCGATCTCGAATTGCGGCTTGACCATCAGCACCAGGTCGCCCCCGGGCCCGGTGCAGTCAGCCAGGGGCTGAACCACGAGGGTGAGGGAGATGAAGGAAAGGTCGGCGACGGTCAGGGCCGCGGGGCCGCCGATATCGGCGGGCGCCATGTACCGGACGTTCATGCCCTCGTGGACTTCCACGCGCGGGTCGTCCCGGAGGTGCGGCACCAGCTGGCCGTGCCCGACGTCGACCGCCACCACGTGCGCGGCCCCCCGCCTCAGCAGGACGTCCGTGAAGCCGCCGGTGGAGGCACCGGCGTCAAGGCACCGTTTGCCTTGGGCCGAAACGCCGGGGAACGCGTCCAGGGCGCCGGCCAGCTTGTGCCCGGCACGGCTGGCGTAGGTGTCCTGCTCATCGTGCTCGACGGCCAGGTTCCTGCTCTCGTCAACCTGCAGGGATGCCTTGCCAAGGACCTGGCCACCGGAACTCACTTTGCCTTCGGCGATCAACGAGGCTGCATGCGTTCGCGACCTGGCCAGCCCGCGGGCCACCAGGGCCTGGTCGAGGCGTACCGGCATCAGGCGGCCCCGCCATCCGGCCCAGTGCCTGGGAAAGCAACGTCTGCGGGATCGCTGTTGAGCGCGGCCAGCAGGTCATCGTGAACCAGGTTGTAGACGGACTCGTGGTCCGCTGCGGGAAGCCCGGGCAGGTCCAGGAGCCGGGCGATGGACTGCGCCACCTGCGGATCCGTTAGGTCCTGCCGGTCGGCCTGCGGCCATTCCGGTGCCGGCTGGATTGTCGGGTCTTCCGGTTCAGTCAGCTCGGTCATGGAACCAGTCTAGTGATCCAGCCACACCAGCTTGGGCGCCTGCGGGGCTGCGGCGTCAGGCGTCGCGGCCCACCAGGCGGCACACGCCGCCCGCCACGAGTCCAGGTTGTCCTGGCCGCCAATGATGCCCACGGCTCCGTTGGCCACGCGCGCCGTTGACTGCCCGCAGGTGTAGGTGCCGTCGTCGTGCGTCACGTCCGGATATGGACGGTGAAGGTCGGCAAGGTTCGCAATGATGTATTCGGGGCGTTCCGCCGCCCTGGCCGCCAGGATGGTTTCGCGCGTGTCGACCCCGGTCAGGACCGCTACCGTGGCGAAACCGGCGTTATTGCCGCCCAGGATGTCCGTGTCCAGCCGGTCGCCAACCACCAGGGGACGCTCGGCCCCGAGGCGTTTGGCTGCCGAATGGAACAGCGGCGCCTCCGGCTTGCCCGCAACCCGGGGCTGCTGGCCGGTGGCTGCGGCGACTGCGGCGACCAGGGTGCCGTTTCCCGGCGCTATGCCGCGCGCCTGCGGGATGGACATGTCCGTGTTGGTGGCCACCCAGAGGGCACCGGCATTGACCACATAGGTGGCTTCGGCCAGGTCCTTCCATCCGATGGCGGGGCTGAACCCCTGGACCACGGCGACCGGGTCCTCATCCTGCCCGGCTACCGGTACCAGGCCCACCAGCTCAATTTCCCGGGCCAGGGCCGGGCTGCCAGTGATAAGGATCCTGGACCCGGGCGCGAGCATCGAGGCAAGCAGCTCGGCCGCCGCCTGGGACGAACTCACCACCTGGTTGTCCTCTGCGGGCGCACCAAGCTCACGGAGATGCGCTGCCACGTCCGCAGGTGACCGGGATGCGTTGTTGGTGACATAGCCCAGTCCGATGCCCAGCCCCGAGAGCTGTTGCAGCGATTCAACAGCTCCCGGAATCGCGTCAGGTCCGGCGTAAACCACGCCGTCCAGGTCGGCGAGGAGTGCATCGAAGCGGGAAACCAGAGAAACGTCACTCATCTGTGTTCAGTCTTCCCGGCGCTCTTCGTTGTGCTCAGTGCCTGCATCGTCCTGGGCAGCCGTGTCGGCTGCGCTGGCGTCGTCAGCACCGGCGTCGTCGGCGGCCACGGAGTGGAACTCGTCGTGTTCTACCGAGTCCTGGTCCGATTCTGCGTCGTCGGAAACGAAGTAGTCGGCATCCTGGTCGTCGATGCTGCTGTCTTGCGAGGACTTCGCCTCGGCTGCGCGGGCGCTCCTGGCAGCTGCTTCCGTGGAACCTGCTGCGGGCGTTTCGGCCCCAGCGCCCTTGGAGGCCCGGTCCAGCATCCGCCGGCGTTCTGCCTCTTCCCGGGCTTCCTCTTCCTCGTCCCAGCCGAGGTCGATGATTTCGGGTTCTTCGTCAGCGCCCAGGCCCAGGGCATTTTCTGCCACGACGGCCTGCCGGCTCCACTTCTGCGACTCGTCTTCGCGTCCCACCGCAGCCAGCGCATCGGCATAGGCGCGGAAGAGGCGCGGGCTGTAGGAGAACGCGCGGTTCATGTCCAGCTGCGGGATTTCAAGTTCGGCTACTGCCGCGTCAAGCTGGCCCAGGTCGGTGCGCGCACCGGCGGCGACGATTGCCAGTTCCACCTTGCCGGGGGCATCCAGGTCCTGGGCTTCCTCCGAGCGGGCTACGTCGAGGGCGCGGTCCGGGCGGCCCAGGCCACGTTCGCAGTCGGCCATGACGGGCAAGTGAACGTTGGAGCCGCTGATACGGCGGAAGGTGCGGAACTCGCGCAGCGCCTCACCATAGTGGCCGGCTGCGTAGGCCGTGAGGCCCACGGCTTCGCGGACAGCGGCGAGCCTGCCCCCACGACGGCTGGCGGCGAGTGCGTGCTGGAATGCCAGCTCCGGCTCGTCGTCAATGAGGCGGCCCGCCATCACCAGGTGGCGTGCCACCCACTCTGAGCTTTTGGCTTCAAGGGTCTTGATCTGGTGCTGCGTGGCGCGGTCCAGTTCCTTGCCCGTGACGTCTTCATCAATTTCGGGGGAACGTTCCCGGTCCGGACGGTTGGCGCTGCGGAGGTCGGCAGCGTTGGGCACGCGGACAGGACGGTCTTCCTGCCGGTCGCGGCCAAAGCTGCGGGGTCCGGAGCCACGGCCTGACTCGGCGAGGGAATCACCACGGTCGAAGCTGCGGGGTGCGCGGTCCTGCCGGTCCCCGAACGGCTTGCGGTTATCACCGCCACCAAAACCACGACGATCACCCTCACCATCGCGACGCGGACGGTCACCAAACGGCTTACGGTCACGATCACCGCCACCAAAACCACGGCGGTCACCCTCACCCTCGCGACGCGGACGATCACCAAACGGCTTACGGTCACGGTCACCGAACGGCTTACGCTCGCCACCACCGGCACCGCCACCAAAACCGCGACGGTCACCCTCACCCTCGCGACGCGGACGATCACCAAACGGCTTACGATCACGATCACCGAACGGCTTACGCTCGCCACCACCGGCACCGCCACCAAAACCGCGACGGTCACCCTCACCCTCGCGACGCGGACGATCACCAAACGGCTTACGATCACGATCACCGAACGGCTTACGCTCGCCACCACCGGCACCGCCACCAAAACCGCGACGGTCACCCTCACCATCACGGCGCGGACGATCACCAAACGGCTTACGATCACGATCACCGAACGGCTTACGCTCGCCACCACCGGCACCGCCACCAAAACCACGGCGGTCACCCTCACCATCACGGCGCGGACGATCACCAAACGGCTTACGATCACGATCACCGAACGGCTTACGCTCGCCACCACCGGAAGAGCCGCCGCGCGAGAAATTGTTGCCATCGCGGTCGGAGCGGGACCGGAATCCGCGGGGATCACCGCCGGAGTTGTTGTTGCCGCGGAACGCGCCCCGGTCGTTGCCTCGGTTGCCACCGTTATGCTCGGCCATTTGGATTCCTCCTGTTGTGAGCCGACCACTGGCGCAACTGCAGCCGCTCTTTTCGTTTCCTACGCAACCCGAAATCAAGCGCTTCGAAGTCCGTACATCTTCATCAATTCTAGTGGAGCCACCAAATCCCCCCGGACAGCGCGGGCCCTGGGAGCGGTATCGTGGCCATCTTCACAACGGCGACAGCCTGCGGTGGCCGCTGCCCGCTGCAACCGAGCCGCCGGCCATGGGCTCCGCCTGCCGGACGTCGTTGGTGTCTCCTGGTGGTGTTTGGTGTTTAAATGTGGGAGGCCCCAACCGTGTGGTTGGGGCCTCGACCATTAATAGTTGTTCCGGCGGTGACCTACTCTCCCACACCCTCCCGGGTGCAGTACCATCGGCGCTGTGGGTCTTAGCTTCCGGGTTCGGAATGGGACCGGGCGTTTCCCCCACGCTATGACCGCCGTAACCCTTGTACCCGGCCAACCCTGGGGGTTGGTGGGAAGTTTTGTGGTTACAACATGGTGTTGTTATTTAGTTGTGGTGGTTCCGTGCCGTGACAACCCGTGTTGGGGGGTTGTTGGTTGGGAACCACATAGTGGACGCAAGCAGAGTTTTGTATGTATCTGTGTGGTGTAAGTTGTTGGCCTATTAGTACCGGTCAGCTTCACGAGTCGTTAGTCCTCGCTTCCACATCCGGCCTATCAACCCAGTGGTCTGGCTGGGGGCCTCTCACACATAAATGTGTATGGAAATCTCATCTTGAAGCGAGCTTCCCGCTTAGATGCTTTCAGCGGTTATCCCATCCGAACGTAGCTAATCAGCGGTGCACTTGGCAGTACAACTGACACACCAGAGGTTCGTCCGTCCCGGTCCTCTCGTACTAAGGACAGCCCTTCTCAAATTTCCTGCGCGCGCAGCGGATAGGGACCGAACTGTCTCACGACGTTCTAAACCCAGCTCGCGTACCGCTTTAATGGGCGAACAGCCCAACCCTTGGGACCTACTCCAGCCCCAGGATGCGACGAGCCGACATCGAGGTGCCAAACCATGCCGTCGATATGGACTCTTGGGCAAGATCAGCCTGTTATCCCCGAGGTACCTTTTATCCGTTGAGCGACGGCCATTCCACAATGTACCGCCGGATCACTAGTCCCGACTTTCGTCCCTGCTCGAGATGTCTCTCTCACAGTCAAGCTCCCTTGTGCACTTACACTCGACACCTGATTGCCAACCAGGCTGAGGGAACCTTTGGGCGCCTCCGTTACTTTTTAGGAGGCAACCGCCCCAGTTAAACTACCCATCAGGCACTGTCCCTGACCCGGATTACGGGCCGAAGTTAGATGTCCAAAGTGACCAGAGTGGTATTTCAACGATGACTCCACCCGAACTGGCGTCCGGGCTTCAACGTCTCCCACCTATCCTACACAAGCCACTCCGAACACCAATACCAAACTATAGTAAAGGTCTCGGGGTCTTTCCGTCCTGCTGCGCGTAACGAGCATCTTTACTCGTACTGCAATTTCGCCGAGTTTATGGTTGAGACAGCGGGGAAGTCGTTACTCCATTCGTGCAGGTCGGAACTTACCCGACAAGGAATTTCGCTACCTTAGGATGGTTATAGTTACCACCGCCGTTTACTGGGGCTTAAATTCTCAGCTTCGCCTTGCGGCTAACCGGTCCTCTTAACCTTCCAGCACCGGGCAGGAGTCAGTCCGTATACATCGTCTTGCGACTTCGCACGGACCTGTGTTTTTAGTAAACAGTCGCTTCCCCCTGGTCTCTGCGGCCCCGATCCCCTCCACACCGCGAAGGTGTATCAAGGTTGGGGCCCCCCTTCTCCCGAAGTTACGGGGGCATTTTGCCGAGTTCCTTAACCATAATTCTCTCGATCGCCTTAGTATTCTCTACCTGATCACCTGTGTCGGTTTGGGGTACGGGCGGCTAAAACCTCGCGTCGATGCTTTTCTCGGCAGCATAGGATCACCAAATCCCCCCAAACGGGGGTCCCATCAGATCTCAGGCACCATGAGTGGCGGATTTGCCTACCACTCGCCCTACATCCTTAGACCGGGACAACCATCGCCCGGCTCGGCTACCTTCCTGCGTCACACCTGTTAATACGCTTGCCTCCCAGGATCAGGTCCCGCGCTCCACCAAAACCCTTCACCCACAAGGGGTGTCGGGCAGGTCTCGGGCGGTTAGTATCCCCTGTTCAACATGGACGGTTTTTCGCCGGTACGGGAATATCAACCCGTTGTCCATCGACTACGCCTGTCGGCCTCGCCTTAGGTCCCGACTTACCCAGGGCAGATTAGCTTGACCCTGGAACCCTTGATCATTCGGCGGACGGGTTTCTCACCCGTCTTTCGCTACTCATGCCTGCATTCTCACTCGTGTAGGCTCCACCACTGGTTTACACCGCAGCTTCACTGCCCACACGACGCTCCCCTACCCATCCACACTCCTGAACCACAAAGGCTTGGAAAATATGTGAATGCCACAACTTCGGCGGTGTACTTGAGCCCCGCTACATTGTCGGCGCGGAATCACTTGACCAGTGAGCTATTACGCACTCTTTTAAGGGTGGCTGCTTCTAAGCCAACCTCCTGGTTGTCTGGGCAACTCCACATCCTTTCCCACTTAGCACACGCTTAGGGGCCTTAGTTGGTGGTCTGGGCTGTTTCCCTCTCGACTATGAAGCTTATCCCCCACAGTCTCACTGCTGCGCTCTCACTTACCGGCATTCGGAGTTTGGCTGACGTCAGTAACCTTGTAGGGCCCATTAGCCATCCAGTAGCTCTACCTCCAGCAAGAAACACGCAACGCTGCACCTAAATGCATTTCGGGGAGAACCAGCTATCACGAAGTTTGATTGGCCTTTCACCCCTACCCACAGCTCATCCCCTCCATTTTCAACTGAAGTGGGTTCGGTCCTCCACGACGTCTTACCGTCGCTTCAACCTGGCCATGGGTAGATCACTTCGCTTCGGGTCTAGATCACGCCACTCACACGCCCTATTCAGACTCGCTTTCGCTACGGCTGCCCCACACGGGTTAACCTCGCGACGTAACACTAACTCGCAGGCTCATTCTTCAAAAGGCACGCCGTCACCAGAACAGAGCCGGCTCCGACGGATTGTAAGCACACGGTTTCAGGTACTGTTTCACTCCCCTCCCGGGGTACTTTTCACCTTTCCCTCACGGTACTGGTCCGCTATCGGTCATTAGGGAGTATTTAGGCTTATCAGGTGGTCCTGACAGATTCGCACGGGATTTCTCGGGCCCCGTACTACTTGGGATACTCTCACAGGCGGTACAAACACATTACGGTTACGGGACTAACACCCTCTCTGGCCGGCCTTTCAAAACCGTTCACCTATGCGCGCACATCACACCCCACCAGCCCGGCAGAACTGGTACGGAAAGTCCCACAACCCCGACCATGCAACGCCCGCCGGCTATCACACATGGAACGGTTTAGCCTGATCCGCGTTCGCTCGCCACTACTAACGGAATCACTATTGTTTTCTCTTCCTGCGGGTACTGAGATGTTTCACTTCCCCGCGTTCCCCCCACGCACCCTATGTGTTCAGGTACGGGTCACCAAGTCACTCGCGCGCTCAGCGGGGTTTCCCCATTCGGACACCCTGGGATCACAGTCCGGTTATCGACTCCCCCAGGCTTATCGCAGATTCCTACGTCCTTCTTCGGCTCCTAATGCCAAGGCATCCACCGTGTGCTCTTAAAAACTTGACCACAAAGATCAAAAACAAAAAACACTCGAGAGAACCACAGAAACTGCCCCGCACACCCAAAAGGGCACACGAACCAGATCCAGGTTCATATTCTTGGAAATTGCTTCTTATACAAGATGCTCGCGTCCACTATGTAGTTCTCAAACAACAACCCCACACCACACACCCCACACACACGTGCGTGGACCGTCATGGCAGGGAAACCAGAAACACACAAACCCACCAGAACAACCCCCACCAAAGGCAGGGACCATTCCCGTGGTCCTGTTGCCTCAGGACCCAACAGTGTGCCAAACACAAAACCACGCATCCCCACGCCCACCGTTCCAGAACCATCACTGGCTCGTACTAGACAAGACACAAAAACACGCGGCCGCTATTTGTTGATATTCCACCCATGAGCACCCGCCACGGAACAATCGTCCGTGCTACGGGCTTGCTTCCTGACAACACCACACCACCAACATGCGCTGGTGACCGGTTGTTGTAGGTGCTCCTTAGAAAGGAGGTGATCCAGCCGCACCTTCCGGTACGGCTACCTTGTTACGACTTAGTCCCAATCGCCAGTCCCACCTTCGACAGCTCCCTCCCACAAGGGGTTAGGCCACCGGCTTCGGGTGTTACCAACTTTCGTGACTTGACGGGCGGTGTGTACAAGGCCCGGGAACGTATTCACCGCAGCGTTGCTGATCTGCGATTACTAGCGACTCCGACTTCATGGGGTCGAGTTGCAGACCCCAATCCGAACTGAGACCGGCTTTTTGGGATTAGCTCCACCTCACAGTATCGCAACCCTTTGTACCGGCCATTGTAGCATGCGTGAAGCCCAAGACATAAGGGGCATGATGATTTGACGTCGTCCCCACCTTCCTCCGAGTTGACCCCGGCAGTCTCCTATGAGTCCCCACCATCACGTGCTGGCAACATAGAACGAGGGTTGCGCTCGTTGCGGGACTTAACCCAACATCTCACGACACGAGCTGACGACAACCATGCACCACCTGTAAACCGACCACAAGTGGGGGACCTGTTTCCAGATCTTTCCGGTTCATGTCAAGCCTTGGTAAGGTTCTTCGCGTTGCATCGAATTAATCCGCATGCTCCGCCGCTTGTGCGGGCCCCCGTCAATTCCTTTGAGTTTTAGCCTTGCGGCCGTACTCCCCAGGCGGGGCACTTAATGCGTTAGCTACGGCGCGGAAAACGTGGAATGTCCCCCACACCTAGTGCCCAACGTTTACGGCATGGACTACCAGGGTATCTAATCCTGTTCGCTCCCCATGCTTTCGCTCCTCAGCGTCAGTTAATGCCCAGAGACCTGCCTTCGCCATCGGTGTTCCTCCTGATATCTGCGCATTTCACCGCTACACCAGGAATTCCAGTCTCCCCTACATCACTCTAGTCTGCCCGTACCCACCGCAGATCCGGAGTTGAGCCCCGGACTTTCACGGCAGACGCGACAAACCGCCTACGAGCTCTTTACGCCCAATAATTCCGGATAACGCTTGCGCCCTACGTATTACCGCGGCTGCTGGCACGTAGTTAGCCGGCGCTTCTTCTGCAGGTACCGTCACTTACGCTTCTTCCCTACTGAAAGAGGTTTACAACCCGAAGGCCGTCATCCCTCACGCGGCGTCGCTGCATCAGGCTTGCGCCCATTGTGCAATATTCCCCACTGCTGCCTCCCGTAGGAGTCTGGGCCGTGTCTCAGTCCCAGTGTGGCCGGTCACCCTCTCAGGCCGGCTACCCGTCGTCGCCTTGGTAGGCCATTACCCCACCAACAAGCTGATAGGCCGCGAGTCCATCCAAAACCACAAAAGCTTTCCACCAACCACCATGCGATGGAAGGTCATATCCGGTATTAGACCCAGTTTCCCAGGCTTATCCCAGAGTCAAGGGCAGGTTACTCACGTGTTACTCACCCGTTCGCCACTAATCCACCCACAAGTGGGCATCATCGTTCGACTTGCATGTGTTAAGCACGCCGCCAGCGTTCATCCTGAGCCAGGATCAAACTCTCCGTTGAAAACAAACAGACACAACCAAAACCACCGGAAATAACGGCGCCAATGGCTGCACAAAATTTGAAACCAGCTGTAAAAACCAGGCCCCATCCACGGGGTGGACAGACCCAGCAAATTCAACCAATCACATTACATAATCGGTATCAACAAACTTGGCACACTATTGAGTTCTCAAACAACAGACACATTCGAATATTCCCGGAACAATTCAGAAAGAATTTCTTTTCCGTATTTCTTCGCTGCAATGTTTTTATCTTATTTCATTCTTGTTCGCTTTTGCAAATCCGGCTATTTTCCCGGAATTCACTCAACGGAATGAATCCGCCCAGCAAAAAGGGGAGCAATTTTCGTTCCATGCACCGCATGGCCGAGAATTGCTTCTCAATATCAGTTGGGGGTTTGTCACCACTCAGCGGCGGCGACTCAGAAAACAATACACGCCCCTCCGCGGCCGCGCAAATCGGCTGCAGAGGGGCGTGCAGGTGGTAGGTTGCGCTCCCGCGTCAGGGAACAAGAACCTCGACGGTTGCCAGGTTCTTCTTGCCCCTGCGCAGGAGCAGGTACTGGCCATGCAGGAGTTCCGACTCCGCAATCACGGCTTCAGGATCGGAGACTTTTTCGTTGTTCACATAAGCTCCCCCTTCGCCCACGGTCCGGCGCGCGGCGGACCTGCTCTCGGAAAGGCCGGAGGCCACCAGCAGGTCCACGATTCCCATTTCGTCCACCTGGACTGTGGTGGAAGGAAGCTCGGAGGTGGCAGCCTGCAGCGTTGCCTTATCCAGCGCAGCCAAGTCGCCGTTCCCAAAAAGGGCAGCCGAAGCGGCGATGACCTTTTCGGTGGCGTCAACGCCGTGAACCAGGGAGGTCACCTCAAAGGCGAGCTTCCGCTGGCCTTCGCGGGCGAACGGACGCTCCGCCACCGACACTGCGATCTTTTCGATCTCGGCGCGCGTCAGGAAGGTGAACACCTTGAGCCGGTCCACCACGTCCGCGTCGGCGGTGTTGAGCCAGAACTGGTAGAACGCATAGGGGCTGCACATGCCGGCGTCGAGCCAGATGGCGTTGCCTTCGCTCTTGCCAAACTTGGTTCCGTCAGAGTTGGTGATCAGCGGGGTTCCCAGGGCATGGACGCTCTTGCCCTCAACCTTGCGGATCAGCTCCGTACCGCTGGTGAGATTGCCCCACTGGTCCGAGCCGCCGGTCTGCAGTACACAGCCGTAGTCGCGGTAGAGCTGCAGGTAGTCCATGCCCTGCAGGATCTGGTAGCTGAACTCGGTGTAGCTGATGCCTTCATCCGAGTTCAGCCGGGATGCCACGGCGTCCTTGCGAAGCATGGTGCCCACGCGGAAATGCTTTCCCACCTCACGCAGGAAGTCGATGGCGCTCAGCGGCGCCGTCCAGTCCAGGTTGTTCACCATCCTGGCGGCGTTGTCCCCGTCGAAGCTGAGGAAACGCTGAACCTGGGCCTGCAGGTAGCCAACCCACTCCGCTACCGTGTCCTTGGTGTTCAAGGTGCGTTCCGCCGTCGGACGCGGGTCCCCGATCATGCCGGTGGAGCCTCCCACGAGGCCGAGTGGCCTGTGCCCTGCCAGCTGAAGCCGCCGCATGACCAGGAGCTGGACCAGGTTACCCAGGTGGAGGCTTGGCGCGGTGGGGTCGAAGCCGCAATAGTACGTGACCGGCCCGTTGGCGAGGAGCTTTTCGAGCTCCGCTTCGTCGGTGGAGACATGGACCAGCCCACGCCACTTCAGTTCCTGCCAAATGTTGGCGAAAGTGGGGTCGTTGCGCTGCGGTTCGAGGTTGTTCAGTTCAGGCACGCTTCCTAAGTTAGCAGTAACGCCCAACGCCCGGTCAGCCGGCAATCCCGGCAGGCACGGGTTGCGAGGCAATCAGCCGCAGGCGCTGCGTGGCCCGGGTCATGGCCACGTACAGGTCCCCCACCTTGCCGTGCTCGTGGTTGAGCATGACCGATGGTTCCAGGACCACGACGCCGTCGAACTCCAGGCCCTTGGCCTCGCGCGGGCTGATCACCACGATGTCCTGTTCGTAGCTGCCGGCGCCGCTGCCAATCCTGCGCCCATAGACCTCGCGCAGGGCTGCCGATGCCTGGGGCAGGAGGTCACCGTCGGCAATCACGGCGAGCAGGCCGCCGTCGAGCGCCGCAAGCTCCTCGGGGAGGACCTCCACCAGCCGCTCCACCACCGCGCCGGCAGACACTTCGTCGATAATGGGGTCCCAGCGGCCCTCACGGACAGCCTTCGGCGCGGAAACCACCAGGCCGGCGGCGTTGGCCATCCTCACGGCAGCCTCGGCGATCTGGGACGGGGTGCGGTAGTTGACGGTCAGCTCCTCCAGCTGCCAGCGGTCACCGAACATCGGGGCCAGCGCGCCCTGCCAGGAATTGGCGCCTGCCACTGAACTTGTCTGCGCGATGTCACCCACGATCGTGAAGGACTTCAGCGGGCACCGGCGTACCAGAAGCCGCCACTGCATGGGGGAAAGCTCCTGGGCTTCATCCACCACAATGTGTCCGAAGGCCCACGTGCGGTCGCTCGTTGCGCGTTCGGCCGCCGTCTGCCGGGCTTCCTGCTCCCGGTTCTGCTCCGCCAGTTCTTCCGCGGACATCAACGGATCAACTCCGGCGGCCTCCATGTTGACCAGGGTCTGCTTTGCGTTGGCGAGGTCCCGGGCCCGGTCGTGCTCCTGCTGGGCCAGCCCGCGGCCAGCCGCCGGGTCCAGCTCCCCGAGCAGTTCGGCGGCTTCATCCAGCAGCGGGACGTCGGACTCTGTCCACGGCGCATCGGCCGGACGCTGCAGCAGCGCCCGCTCGGCAGGTGTCAGGTGCGGGGTGCAGAACTCCAGGATTTCCGGCTTGCTGAAGAGATCGGAGATCAACTTCTCCGGCGTCATGGGCATCCAGCACAGGTTCAGGGCGATCCGCACGTCGCGCGCGGTCCGGACGTCCTCGGCGAGGTAGGAACGGTCTGCGTTGTTGCCGATGTTTCCGGCCTCGACGAGCTCGGTCATCTGCTCGGTCAGTTCGCGCAGCAGGATCTTAACGAACGTCACGCGGGCCTCGTTGTAAGGCTTTCCGGTGGCGCGGGCGCGTTCCCGCGCGCGGCGCACTTGCCGGGGCGTGAGGGTCAGCTTGCGGCCGTCCACCTCGAGGATCCTGTTCTGGGCGGGGACGCGCATGCGGTTGGAGACGGCGTTGGCCACGATGGTGGCCATGTCCAGCCGCCCCTTGATGGCTGCGACGCCGGCGTCTGTTTCGGGCACGGCATGGATGCCGGGCATCAGGCGGCCAAGGCTGGCCATGACCACTCCGGTCTCACCCAGCGATGGCAGCACCCGTTCGATGTATTTCATGAACGACGACGATGGCCCCACCAGCAGCACGCCGGCACTCTTGAGGCGGTCACGATGGGTGTAGAGCAGGTAGGCGGCGCGGTGCAGGGCCACAGCGGTCTTGCCTGTGCCGGGTCCACCCTGGACAACGACGGCGCCGGAGATGGACGAGCGGATGATCCTGTCCTGCTCCGACTGGATGGTGCTGACGATATCCGACATGCGGCCGGTCCGCTTGGAGTTCAGGGCAGCCAGCAGGGCACCTTCGCCCTGGAGCGATTCGTCGTCCGTGAGCATGCCGGCGTCCAGGACATCGTCCTCGATGGCCTTGACCTCACGGCCCTGCAGGATCAGGTGCCGCCGGCGGCGGACGCCCTGCCGGTCAAAGGCCGTGGCCTGGTAAAAGTGCCCGGCCTCCGGGGCACGCCAGTCCACCATGAGCCGTTGGAGGTCTTCGGTGGTGAGGCCGATGCGGCCGATGTACTGGGCTTCGCCGGAGTCCAGGTCCAGGCGGCCAAAGACCAGCCTGTCATCCACCGCGTCCAGCTGCGCCAGGCGGTCCTCATACAGTGCGGCGAACGCGTCACGTTCCGAAACGTTCTGCATGGTGCCCACGGCTCCAGCGCGGCGGACCTGTGCCAGCTGGCCGCGCTTCTCCTCCCGGAGTTCCTCCAGCCGGGCGTACAGGCCGGCTACATACTCCCGTTCGTGGGCCAATTCGGCGTCGTGCATTAACGTTCCCCTATCGCGAAAGACAGACCGTCCATTCTACAACCATTTCCGTTAACGCTGGTGAAACCCGGGCGGCGCACCGGCGGTGTTTCGGTTCCTCGGTTTTGCCGCCTTGTACTTTGACACGGTGGGGTCGCCGGTGAGCCAGAACCGCCAGGCGTATTCTTCCGTGCCTCCGGCTCCGGCCACCCCTACCCGGGGACCGGAACTGACCGCGCCGGCGGGAACGGACGGAAGTTCCAGCCGGAACGGCGGAGCCAGCGCGTCGCGGCCGCTGTCCGCCGTCGTCAGTCCCAAGGCCTTGGCAAGGCGGGCGGGCCCGCTGGCCAGGTCCGCAGGAGTTTTCGACGTCGGCCTGCGGCGCCGGGCCAGCGCCAGCCCGTCCACGACCTCCCCCGCCCGCAGCAGCAGCGCGGACGCGACGCCGGCGGGACCGCAGACGATGTTGGTGCAGTGGTGCATCCCGTACGTGAAATAGACGTAGAGGTGCCCGGGCGGCCCAAACATGGGGGCGTTGCGCGGAGTCGGGCCACGGTAGGTGTGCGATCCGGGGTCCGGGTGCAGGGAGTCCTCCGGCCCCATGTAGGCCTCCACCTCCGTAAGCCGGATGGACACAGAGCCGTCGCGGGACTCGTGGGTGAGCAGGGCTCCGAGCAGCTGCGGTGCGAGTTCGCGGGCGTCTGCGGACAGGAAATCCCGCAGGTGTTCCCGCGCCCCAGTGCTGTGGTTCATTGCTTGACCTTACCCGGATGCTGCGGTCTTCATCCGTCCCCTGCACGTGGTCCGGGGAGCCGTTTCGGGGCCGACGGCCATGTCCGATTTCCGCTAGCAGCGCCTGCCGCCGGCTGGCAGGATGGAGCCATGGACTTCTGGCAGCGCTACCGGGCAATCGACGCCCGCGATACCCGGTTCGACGGCCAGTTCTTCACAGCCGTCCGCACCACGGGAATCTACTGCCGCCCCTCCTGCCCCGCCCGGACGCCCAAGGCCTCCAACGTGACGTTCTACGAGACGTCCGCCGCGGCACACGAGGCAGGCTACCGCGCCTGCAAACGCTGCCTGCCGGAAGCGGTCCCGGGCACCCCGGCCTGGAACGTGCGGCAGGACATCGCGGGGCGCGCAATGCGCCTGATCAGCGATGGCGTGGTCAACCGCGACGGCGTGGCGGGCTTGGCCGCCCGGCTGGGATATTCGCCGCGCCAGCTGAACCGGATCCTGGGCCAGGAACTCGGTGCCGGCCCCCTGGCATTGGCCCGCGCCGCAAGGGCCCAGACTGCCCGCACCCTGCTGGTTTCAACGTCCATAAAGCTCGCTGACGTCGCCTTTGCAGCTGGCTTCAGCAGCGTCAGGCAGTTCAACGAAACCATCGCCGAGGTGTTCGATATGACTCCCACGGCGCTCAGGAAGACCGTCCGTCATCCGGTGATCGGCGCCGGCGCTGCGGCCCTGATCCTGGACCTGCCCTACCGGCCGCCCTTCGATCCCGGCATCTTCTCCTTCCTGGCGGTCCGCGCCATCCCGGGGATCGAGGAGGGAACCTCAACCTCTTATGCCAGGACACTTCGCCTCCCCCACGGGGACGCGCGGTTCCGGGTGGAGTACGACGGCGGGGCCAGGGAACGTCCGCTGACACTCACCATCGGCGCGGTGGACCTTCGCGACCTTCCTGCGCTGCTCAGCCGCGTCCGCCGGCTCTTCGACCTGGACGCGGACCCTGAAGCTATCGACGGCACCCTGGCCGCTGATGCCCGGCTCGCCGGGTCCGTCGCAGGCGTGCGTGGGATGCGCCTGCCGGGCGCCGTGGATCCGCAGGAACTGCTGGTCCGGGCCATGGTGGGGCAACAGATCACGGTGGCAGCCGCCAGGACCGCCCTGACCCAACTGTCCGCCGCGGGCAGTCCCACCAGTGCACCCGGCGACGGACTGGACCGCCTGTTTCCCACCCCAGCGGAAATCGCGGCCGCCGGACACCTGCTCCGCGGCCCCCGGCGCAGGACCGAATCGCTGCTGCACGCCGCGTCCGCAATGGCTGGCGGCCGCCTGGAGTTCGGCTACGGCGACGACGTCCCCAGCCTCACCGCAGCGCTTTTGCCGCTTCCCGGCGTCGGGCCCTGGACCGTGGGGTACGCCGCCATGCGTGTCCTGGGCGCCCCTGACATCTTCCTCGCCAATGACGCCGCCGTGCGGAACGGCATCCGCGCCCTCGATAATGGAACCAGCGCCCTGAGCCTTGACTTCCGGGAGGCCAGCCCCTGGCGCTCCTACGCCACCATGCACCTCTGGCGCGCCGCCGCCCGGCCCGCCGCGCCAACCACCATTCCCGCGAAAGGGACGCCATGAAAGCCCAACTTGTCCAGCTGTCCACGCCTGACGGACCGTTTACTGTCCTCGCCCGGGACGGCGTGGTCCTTGCGTCCGGCTGGACGGCCGGGATGGCGGAACTCACCGGCCAGGTCCATCCCACACTGCGGCCCGACGCCGTGGAAGAGGTAACGGACCTTGGCGGGATCTCATCGGCCGTGGAGGCCTTCTACGCCGGCGACCCTGCCCCGGCCATGGCAGTGCCGGTCCGCCAGCAGTCCGGACCGTTCCGCGCCCACGCCTGGGATGTGCTGCGCCAGGTCAAGCCAGGCTCACCCGTTACGTACACGGAGTACGCCGCTCTGGCGGGGAATCCACGCGCCGTGCGGGCCGCCGCCAGCGCCTGCGCGTTTAATGCCGCGGCCCTGTTCGTGCCATGCCACCGGGTCATCAGGACCGATGGCTCATTGGGCGGTTTCCGCTGGGGCCTGCGCATCAAGGAGAGCCTGCTGGCCCGCGAGGCCGCCTGACCGCTCCCCTGGCTATTTGGGGTCCGGCATTGCCGACGGCCAGGGCAGCAGGCCGGGAAGATCGGTGCCGTCCCCGGCGGCCGTGGCCCGCAAGCTGTCCAGTGACGGCTCCCGGCCCGCAAGCCAGGCGGCGATGTCCGTCACCATCCCGCTGACGACGACGGTGCTTCCGCCCGTTCCGAGGGTCAGCGGCGGCAGTGCCATGGGCTGCAGGACCAGCCGGGTTTCCGCCGGCACCCGGGCGGCGAGGAAGTCGAAAAGGTGGGAGCAGAAGGCCCTGTTCCACGTTTCGGGTCCCGAGCCGGTGTCCAGGTCCGCGGTGTGGATGACCAATTCGCGCCACAGGGCCAAACCGGCGTCGAAGATCACGCCGTCACGGAAGGCGATGCGCGTCTGCCATTCGTCTTCCCCCAGCGCATCAAAGGCGGCCAATGCCCGCTGCACCGCGGCCGCGACGTCCTCCCGGTGATCCTCCAGGCTGTGGCCGGCGGCAAGCTCGATGGCCCGGTTGCGGCCGTCCACTCCACCGTCGTAGAGCTCCACCGTTTCGCCGCGGCGTCCGTATTCCACCTGCCGGGCCAGCGCATTGCAGATTCCGGCGACGTGGGCCAGGAGGTGGCCGCGGCTCCAGCCGGGAAGGGTGGAGGGGGCCTTTTCGCCGCCGGCCGGAATCCGGTCCACCGCAGCGGTGAGTGCGTCCGCGGCTTTGTGCAGTTCAGCGGGGAGGGCGGCAGGGGAAGGTGACGTCATGCGGCAAGCCTAGCCGAGCAGTCAGACCAGGGGGCTTCCGTCCGGCCCGACACGGTGGCGGACGTGCCGGCGGTCGTTGCTGGCCTGCCAGAACTCGATTTCGGCCGGCTGGAGGGCGTAGAGCTGCCAATCCGGGTTGTCGCTGCCATCGGCCCGGGGCCGCTCGTGCCAGTCGACGGCGGAGGCTTCGGCGGACAGTTCTGTCACCGCTCCCACCACCCGCACCTGACGGCCCAGGGCCGCCCAGTAGAAGTTCATCGCCGCGCGCGGTGACTCCGACAGTTCGCGGCCCTTGCGGGAGGTGCGGGACGTAGCGAAGTGCCAGCCGTCGTCGTCAATGTTCTTCAGGATGAGCATCCGCGACGAAGGCTGGGGAGCGCCGCCGGCCCCCGCGCCCACCGTGGCCAGGCTGAAGGCATGCGGCTGGTGCTCCCCCGCATCCAGCGCCTCGTCCAGCCACTGCTTGAAGAGCAGCGCCGGGTCCTGCGGTGCACTGGCCGGGTCGAAGCCGGGCAGGTCGGAGGGAAAGTCGGGCAGCGTGCGAAGGAACTTGCGGAAGGTTTCGCTCATGGAGCCAGCTAACCACAGACGCCAAGGGGCCCGGCGGAAACCGCCGGGCCCCTTAAACACGGCTGACTACCCTGCGTACTCCCGGACGCCGGCAAGTTCGCCTTCCAGCGCGGCCAGCTGGCGTTCGACGGCGGCCGGTGCTGTTCCGCCCTGGGAGTTGCGGCTGTTGAGCGAGCCTTCGGTGGACAGGACCGTGCGCACCTCGGGTGTGAGGTGCTCCGAAATGGCGGCATACTCCTCATCCGACAGATCCCACAGCTCCACGCCGCGGGACTCGGCCTGCTTGACCGCGGCACCGGAGAGCTCGTGCGCCTCGCGGAACGGCACGCCCTGGCGGACCAGCCATTCGGCGATGTCCGTGGCCAGCGCGAAGCCCTGCGGGGCCAGCGATTCCATCCGTTCGGTGTTGAACGTCAGGGTCGCGATCATGCCGGAGACCGCCGGAAGCAGGACTTCCAGGGTGTCCGCGGCGTCGAAGACCGGTTCCTTGTCCTCCTGCAGATCACGGTTGTACGCGAGCGGCAGGCCCTTGAGCGTGGCCAGCAGCCCGGTGAGGTTGCCGATCAGGCGCCCTGCCTTGCCGCGGGCCAGCTCTGCCACATCCGGGTTCTTCTTTTGCGGCATGATCGAGGACCCCGTGGAGTACGAATCATGCAGCGTGACGAAGGAGAACTCCTTGGTGGCCCAGAAGATGACTTCCTCTGAGATCCGGGAGAGGTCCACGCCGATCATCGAGCAGACCCAGGCGAACTCGGCGAAGACGTCGCGGGAGGCGGTGCCGTCGATCGAGTTGTGCGTGGCGGAGAAGAAACCGAGGTCAGCCGCCACCGCTTCCGGGTCCAGGCCCAACGAGGAACCGGCCAGCGCGCCTGAACCGTAGGGCGAAACTCCGGCCCGCTTGTCCCAGTCCTGGAGCCGCTGAACGTCGCGCAGCAGGGCCCAGGCGTGGGCCAGGAGGTGGTGGCTGAGCAGGACCGGCTGGGCGTGCTGCAGGTGGGTGCGGCCGGGCATGGCAACGCCGTGGTGCGCCTTGGCCTGCTCAACCAGGGCATCCACCGTGGCAAGGACGCCGCGGGCGATGATCCGGGCGTGGTCGCGCAGGAACATCCGGCCCAGGGTGGCCACCTGGTCGTTGCGGGACCGGCCCGCGCGGAGCTTGCCGCCCAGCTGGGCACCGGCACGTTCGATCAAGCCGCGTTCCAGCGAACCGTGCACGTCCTCATCGGACTCCGCCGGCAGGTAGGCGCCGGACGCCACATCCTCGTCCAGCTGCGTCAACGCCGCGAGCATGCCTTCCAGCTCGGCGTCGTCCAGCAAGCCTGCCTTGTGCAGCACGCGGGCGTGCGCCTTGGAGCCGGCGATGTCGTAGCGGGCCAGCCGCCAGTCGAAGTGTGTGGACTTGCTCAGCGCCGCGAGGGCGTCCGCGGGGCCGCCGGCGAACCGGCCGCCCCACAGCGCACCTGCGTTCGTAGCCTCCGTCTTCTGCTCAGCCACGCGGGCTACTTTCCTGCGACGCGGATGTCACGGCCGGAGGCAACCTTGGCGGACATGCCCCACAGCTCGATGAAGCCCTTGGCCTGGGACTGGTCGAAGGTGTCGCCGGTGTCGTAGGTGGCCAGCGAGAAGTCGTACAGCGAGGTATCGGAGCGGCGGCCGTTGACGATGGCCTGGCCGCCGTGAAGGGTCATGCGGATGTCGCCGGAGACGTACTTCTGGGTGTCCTCGATGAAGGCGTCCAGGGAGCGCTTCAGCGGGGAGAACCACTGGCCGTCATAGACCAGCTCGGCCCAGCGCTGGCCAACGGTGGCCTTGAAGCGGGCCTGCTCGCGCTCCACGGTGATGTCCTCAAGGTGCTTGTGCGCGGTGATCAGGGCCATGGCACCGGGGGCTTCGTAGATTTCGCGGGACTTGATGCCCACCAGGCGGTCCTCGACGACGTCGATCCGGCCCACGCCCTGGGCGCCGGCACGGCGGTTCAGTTCCTTGATGGCCTGCAGCGGGGTGACCTTGACGCCGTCGATCGCTACCGGGACGCCGGCTTCGAAGGAGATGATGACCTCATCCGGGGCCGGCGGGAACTCCGGGGTGGCGGTGTAGTCGTAGATGTCCTTGGTGGGGGCGTTCCAGATGTCCTCGAGGTAGCCGGTTTCCACGGCGCGTCCCCAGACGTTCTGGTCGATGGAGTACGGGTTCTTCTTGGTGGTCTCGATGGGCAGTCCCTTTTCCTCGGCGAAGGCGATGGCCTTGTCGCGGGTGAGGGCAAGGTCGCGGACCGGTGCGATGCACTTCAGATCCGGGCCGAGGGTCTGGATGCCCACTTCAAAGCGGACCTGGTCGTTGCCCTTGCCGGTGCAGCCGTGCGCCACGGTGGTGGCGCCGAATTCGCGGGCTGCCTTGACCAGGTGCTTGACGATGACCGGGCGGGAGATGGCGGACACCAGCGGGTAGTGGCCCTGGTAGAGGGCGTTGGCCTTCAGCGTGGGCACGCAGTATTCGTTGGCGAACTCGTCCGAGGCGTCGGCCACGTAGGCCTCGACGGCGCCGCAACCGAGGGCGCGCTGGCGGATGGTTTCCAGCGATTCGCCGCCCTGTCCGACGTCGACCGCCACGGCGATGACCTCGGCACCGGTGGCTTCACCGATCCAGCCGATGGCGACGGACGTGTCCAGGCCGCCGGAGTAGGCCAGCACAATGCGTTCAGTCACTTTAAATGCTCCTTGTTGGGGTTGGTTGATTCGTTGTCTTCAAGCTTATTGCCCGGCTTCCTCGGCGAGTTGCAGGAAGCGGGCGGCGAGGTCCGGGCCGCCCAGCGGGTCACGGGAGACCAGCAGGACGGTATCGTCACCGGCGATGGTGCCCAGGATGGAGGGCATCACCGAGTGGTCGATGGCCAGGGCCAGGAAGTTCGCGGCACCGGGCGGGGTCCGCAGGACGGCGATGTTGGCGGAGGCTTCGGCGGTGACCAGCAGTTCGCTGCACAGCCGGGCGAGCCGGGCATCCAGGATCTCCTGGGTGACGCCGCTCCTGGCGCCCCGTTCGCCCCCCTCGCCGGGGACGGCGTACACCAGGACGCCCTCCTTGCCGCGGACACGGACGGCCCCCAGCTCCACGAGGTCACGGGACAGCGTGGCCTGGGTGACCTGCACGCCGTCGTCCGCCAGCAGCGCCGCCAGTTCCGCCTGGGAACGCACGGACTGCCCGGTGAGGATGGCGGTGATGCGCGCCTGCCGGGCGGTCTTGGTGGCGGGGCTGGTGCCCGGGGAGGACGGCTGGGAGGACACTAGAACGTGCTCTCCCCGGTGCCCTCGACGGGCGAAAGGCCGTCCACGAAGGCCAGGCCGGACCGGTGCATCAGCCAGGCCATCAGCGCTTTCTGGGCGTGGAGCCGGTTCTCGGCTTCGTCCCACACGATGGACTGCGGGCCGTCGATGACGTCGGCGGAGATTTCGTAGCCGCGGTAGGCGGGCAGGCAGTGGAGCACGACGGCGTGATCCGCAGCGAGTGCCATGGCGCCTGAGTCCACGGAGTACTCGCGGAACAGCTGCATCCGGGCTTCCTTCTCGGCTTCCTGGCCCATGGACACCCAAGTGTCGGTGGCCACGACGTCCGCCCCCTGCAGCGCTTCCTTGGCATCGGTGGTGATGAGCACGGAGCCGCCGGTTTCGGCCGCCCGTTCCTTCGCGGCAGCCACGATGTCCGCGGCCGGCAGGTAGCCTTCCGGGCCGGCAATACGGACGTGCATCCCGGCCGTGACGCCGGCCAGCAGGTAGGAGTTGGCCATGTTGTTGGCGGCGTCGCCCAGGTAGCTCATGGTGAGCCCCTTGAGGTCGCCTTTGTGTTCCTTGACGGCGAGCAGGTCAGCGAGCAACTGGCACGGGTGGTAATCGTCGCACAGGGCGTTGATGACCGGGACTTTGGAGTTGGCGGCCATGGCCACCAGGCCGTCGTGCGCGCCGGTGCGCCACACGATGGTGGACACCATCCGCTCAAGGACTTTGGCGGTGTCCTCCACGGATTCCTTGTGCCCGATCTGCGCTTCGCCAGGGTTGATGATCAGGGCATTGCCGCCCATGTCCGCGATGCCCGTGGCGAACGACACGCGCGTCCGGGTGGAGGTCTTGTCGAAGATGACAGCCACGGTCTTGCGGCCGCTGCCCTCCGCGGCGAAGGGCTGGACGCTGTACGGGGCGGCCTTCATCCGGGCTGCGAGTTCCAGCACCTCTGCCTGCTCGGCGGGGCTGAGGTCGGTGTCCTTGAGGAAGTGCCGGGTGCTGCCAGGCACCGTACCAAGGGATGAAGCTGTGGGGGTCACTGGGCGTCCTTAGCTGCTCGGAGGATTGCCGGGAAAGTGGAGAGGAAGGTGTCGGCCTGCGCTGTGGTGAGGATCAGCGGAGGTGCCAGGCGGATGGTTCGCGGACCCGGGCTGTTGACGATGAAGCCGGCGTCGAGGGCGGCCTGCACCACGGCAGGCGCGACGTCGCCGTCCAGGTCGAAGCCGATCAGCAGTCCTTCGCCGCGGACTTCGGTAACGCCGGGGATGGCGGCCAGCGCGGAGCGCAGGTGCTCCCCCACCGCCGCCGCATTGGCCAGCACGTGCTGGCTTTCCAGGACGTGGAGGGTGGCCAGGGCCGCTGCGGTCGCCACGGGATTTCCGCCAAACGTGGTCCCGTGCTGGCCTGGGGACAACAACGACGACGTCTGCTCACCAAAGGTGACCAGGGCGCCGATGGGGAAGCCCCCGCCCAGCCCCTTGGCCAGGGTGATGGCGTCGGGCACGATGCCCGCGTCCTCGCTGGCGAACCATTTGCCGGTGCGGCCGATGCCGGTCTGGACCTCGTCCAGGATGAGCAGGGCGCCCACTTTGCTGGTGGCCTCCCGCGCCGCCTTCAGGTAACCGGGCGGCAGCGGACGGACGCCTGCTTCGCCCTGGATCGGTTCCAGGAACACGGCGGCGACGGTGTCGTCCACGGCGGCTTCCAGTGCGGCAATGTCACCGAACGGGATGTGCACCACGCCGCCGGGCAGCGGCTCGAAGGGTGCCCGGTAGGATTCCTTCGCGGTGAGGGCCAACGCCCCCATGGTCCGGCCGTGGAAGGCACCTTCAAGGGCGATGATCTTGGCCCGTTTCACCGGCCCGTCTCCGGTGTTGCGGCGCGCCAGCTTGAAGGCGGCCTCGTTCGCTTCGGTGCCGGAGTTGCTGAAGAACACCTTGGAACCGGCGGGCGCGTGGGCCAGGTCAAGGAGTTTTTCGGCCAGCGCCACCTGGGTGGGGCTGGTGAAGAAGTTGGAGACGTGCCCCAGGGTGGCCAACTGGCTGGCGATCACCGAGGTCACGAACGGGTGCGCGTGGCCCAGGGCGTTGACGGCGATGCCGCCGAGCAGGTCCAGGTACTCCTTGCCGTCCGCGTCCCAGACCAGGCAGCCGGCGCCGCGGACCAGGACCCGCTGCGGCGTGCCGAACACGTTCATCAGCGAACTGGAGTAGCGGGAGAGCCACTCGGAGCCTGCGTGGCCCGTGGTTTCCACGAGCTCAGTCACGGGGGACTTTTCCATGGTGTTCATCCGTTGATCTCCTCGTCCGGGACTACCTGGGTGCCGATGCCCGCCGTCGTAAATGTTTCAAGAAGCATGGAGTGGGCCAGCCGCCCGTCCACGATGTGTGCGCGTTCCACGCCCTCGTCGACGGCCTTGAGGCACGCGGCCATCTTCGGGATCATGCCCGACTCAAGCTTCGGAAGCATCTTCCGCAGTTCCGACGCGGTGAGGGACGAGATCAGGGAGGACTTGTCCGGCCAGTTGGCGTAGAGGCCTTCGACGTCGGTCAGGATCACCAGCTTGGAGGCGCCAAGCGCCGCGGCCACGGCGGCCGCTGCCGTGTCGGCGTTGACGTTCAGGACCTGGCCGGTGGGCTGGAACCGCGCGGCCCCCGCCACGCTGTCACCGCCGTCGACAATTTCCGGGGCCACCGTGGAAATCACGGGGATGCGGCCCGCGGCGAGGATGTCCATGATGCCTGCGGGGTCGACGCCGACCACCTCGCCCACCAGCCCCAGGTCCACCTCCTTGCCGTCCACCACGGTGCCGGTGCGGACGGCCCGGAGCAGGCCGCCGTCTTCGCCGGACATGCCGACGGCGTAGGGCCCGTGGGAGTTGATCAGGCCCACCAGTTCGCGGCCCACCTGGCCGGTGAGGACCATGCGGACCACGTCCATCGCCTCCGGGGTGGTGACGCGCAGGCCGCCCTTGAACTCGGATTCGATGCCCAGGCGGCCCAGCATGGCGTTGATCTGCGGGCCGCCGCCATGGACCACGACGGGGTGGATGCCCACGTGGTGCAGGAAGACGATGTCCTCGGCGAAGGCACGCCGGAGTTCGTCGTTGACCATGGCGTTTCCGCCGTATTTAATCACCATGGTGGTGCCGGCGAACCGCTGGATCCAAGGCAGGGCCTCGATCAGGGTTTCTGCCTTGTCCTGGGCGGCGGACATGCTGGTGGTTTCACGCGTCTGGGTGTTCATGGTGTCACTTTCCACGGCAGTTTGGGCCTGGCGGGTCGCGCGCCGGCTGGGATTCCTAGCTGGAGTAGGCGCTGTTTTCGTGCACGTAGTCGTGGGTGAGGTCATTGGTCCAGATGGTGGCTTCGGCCTCGCCTGCCTGCAGGTCGATTTCCACCAGGACTTCGCGGGGTTCCAGGTCCACCAGGGAGCGGTCATCGCCGATGCTGCCGTTCCGGCAGATCTGGATGCCGTTCATGGCGACGTTCAGCTTGTCCGGTTCGAAGATGGCATCGGTGGTGCCCACGGCGGAGAGCACGCGGCCCCAGTTCGGGTCCTTGCCGAAAATGGCGGCCTTGAAGAGGTTGGAGCGGGCCACGGAGCGGCTGACCGTCTCGGCGTCGGCTTCGCTGGCTGCGTTGAAGGTCCGGATGGCGATGTCATGGCTGGCGCCTTCGGCATCGGCAATCAGTTTGCGTGCCAGCTCGGCGCAGACCTGCGTCAACCCGGCACCAAACGCCTCGGCGGACGGCACAGCCCCGGAAGCGCCGGAGGCCAGCAGGACCACGGTGTCGTTGGTGGACATGCAGCCATCCGAATCGGCGCGGTCAAAGGTGACACGGGTGGCGTCGCGGAGGACGACGTCGAGCATTTCCGGCTGTACGTCGGCGTCCGTGGTGAGCACCACCAGCATGGTGGCCAGGCCCGGGGCCAGCATGCCGGCTCCCTTGGCGATGCCGCCGATGCTGAACTCCTGGCCGTCGGCGTCGGTGCCGATGAAGAGCGCTGACTTGGGCACGCTGTCCGTGGTCATGATGGCGGTTCCGGCGGCGGGACCGCCATCGGTGCTCAGCGCCGCCGCGGCAGCCTCCACGCCCGGCAGGATCTTGTCCATGGGAAGCTGCTCGCCGATCAGTCCGGTGGAGCAGACGAAGACGTCGGTGGCCGAAATGCCGAGGACCTTCGCCACTTTCTCCGCGGTGCTGTGGGTGTTCTGGAAGCCTGTGGGGCCCGTGCAGGCGTTGGCTCCGCCGGAATTGAGGATCACGGCGTCGACGCGGCCGTCGGAGACCACCTGGCGGGACCAGTGGACCGGGGCGGCTGCCACGCGGTTGCTGGTGAACACGGCGGCCGCGGCCTTGGCCGGGCCGTCGTTGACCACGAGGGCGAGGTCCGGGTTGCCGGAAGCCTTGAGGCCGGCGGTGACGCCGGCTGCCCGGAATCCCTGGGGGGCGGTGATGGTCACGGGGCTACTCCCTGCAGGTTGAGGCCGTCGGTTTCCGGCAGGCCGAGTGCGATGTTCATGGACTGGACGGCGCCGCCGGCAGTGCCCTTGGTGAGGTTGTCGATCACGCAGGTGACGATGACCCGTCCGATATGCGCGTCGAAGGCCAGCTGCATGGCGGCATGGTTGGAGCCCTGGACCGATTTAGTCGTCGGCCACTGGCCTTCCGGCAGCAGGTGGACGAACGGCTCGTCGTCGTACGCCTCGGCCCAGGCCAGGCGCAGCTGCGCGGCCGTGGTGCCTGCTTTGACTTTGGCGGTGGCGGTGGTCAGGATGCCGCGGCTCATCGGGGCAAGGGTGGGCGTGAAGGAAACGGAGACCTGCTCCCCCGCAGCATTGGACAGGCCCTGCTCGATTTCCGGAGTGTGCCGGTGGCCGCCGCCCACGCCGTACGGGCTCATGGAGCCCATGACCTCGGAGCCAATCAGGTTGACCTTGGCGGCCTTGCCCGCACCTGAGGTCCCGGAAGCGGAAACGATCACGACGTCGTCGGCCTCCAGCAGGTGCCCCGCGAAGCCGGGAGCCAGGGCGAGGAGGGCGGACGTGGGGTAGCACCCGGGAACGGCGATGCGCTTGGCGCCCTTGAGTGCTTCGCGCTGGCCGGGCAGCTCCGGAAGTCCGTAGGGCCAGGTGCCGGCGTGGGCGGAGCCGTAGAACTTTTCCCAGGCGGCGGGGTCCTCGAGCCGGTGGTCTGCGCCGGCGTCGATGACCACCGTGCCCTCCGGCAGCTGGGCGGCGATCTCCGCGGAAGCACCGTGGGGCAGGGCAAGGAAGACGACGTCGTGGCCGGAGAGGTTCTCCACCGTCGTGTCCTCGAGGATGCGGCTGGCCAGTCCGTGCAGGTGGGGCTGGAGTTCACCGAGGCGGGAACCGGCGTTGCTGTGGGCTGTGATGGCGCCGATGGTCACACCGGGGTGCCCGGCAAGCAGGCGGAGGACCTCTCCCCCGGCGTAGCCGCTGGCTCCCGAAACCGCAACAGAAATAGTCATGCTTCGACTATACAGCAATAGTTATGCATTGCTACTGATAATTATGCATACAGGATGGCTATCAGGCGGTTGGTACTTGTCCTGCCATCCCACTGTGTCCCTAGGATGGGTTCGGCAGCCGGGGCCGGAGATGCCGGGACCCGCGAAAGGAGCGCCATGACGCACGCAATCGTCGCACGGCAGGCAGGCGGACCGGAAGTCCTTGAGTACACGGAGTCGGAGCCCCCCGTTCCGGGCCCGGGGCAGCTGCTGGTCAAGGTCGGCGCGGCGGGCGTCAACTTCATCGATACCTACAAGCGCAGCGGCACCTACAAAGTCTCCTACCCCTTCACTCCCGGTTCGGAGGCAGCGGGCACGGTGGAGGCAGTGGGCGAGGGCGTGACCGGCTTCGCCGCGGGCAACCGGGTAGCCACCGCGGAAGGCGTCAGCTGCTACGCGGACTACGCCCTGGTGGATGAGGATGCGGCACTGCCGGTACCCAAAGGCCTGGATGTCTTCACTGCCGCAGCGCTCCCCCTGCAGGGCGTTACCGCCCACTACCTGATGAATTCCACCTTCAAGGTGGAACCAGGCCACAAGGTCCTGCTGCACGCGGGCGCCGGCGGCGTGGGGCTGCTGCTGATCCAGCTGCTCAAGGCACGTGGCGCGGAAGTCATCACCACGGTCTCCACCGACGAAAAGGAACAGCTTGCGCTCGACGCCGGCGCGGACCACGTGCTGCGCTACGACGGCTTCGCGGAGCGGGTCCGGGACATCACCAGCGGAACCGGCGTCGACGTCGCCTACGACGGCGTGGGGAAGGATACGTTCGACGGCTCCCTGTCAGCGCTGCGGATCCGGGGCATGCTGGTGCTGTTCGGAGCAGCATCCGGGCCCGTCCCGCCGTTTGACCCGCAGCGCCTCAACGCCGCGGGCTCCCTGTTCCTGACGCGCCCCACGATGGGCCACTACCTGCGGGACGCGGCGGAACGGCGCTGGCGCTCTGACGAGGTGTTCGCTGCCGCGGCCGACGGCAGCCTGAAGGTCCGGATCGGCGCACGCTACCCGCTCAGCCAGGCCGGGCAGGCGCACCGCGACCTCGAGGGCCGCAAGACCACCGGAAAAGTCCTCCTGGTGCCATAACCGCGGGGCGACGTGAACAACAGGCAAACGCCCGAACGGCATGAATCGGACCGTCCGGGCGCGCGCGACACCTTCCGTTCATCTTGTCCCGGCACAATGCGCAGGTGACTCAGCAGCAGGTCCCCTTCGGGGATTCCGGTTCCGGCGTGGAGCCAGCCAGCATCATCCGGGACGGCGCAGGAGCCGGTGGCCGGGACCAGGCGTCCGGGGACGCCGGCCACGGCATTGCCGTTCACCGGCCCCAGCTGGCCGGGGCTCCCGCGGCACCGCCTGCCCGCACCCTGATTGATGTGCTGCAGGACACGGCGGCACGGTTTCCCGACGCCTCGGCACTGGACGACGGCCGCACGTCGCTCAGTTACGCCCAATTGCTGGACGAGGTCCGAGCCACGGGACGCCGGCTCCACCTTGCCGGACTGGGCGCCGGTGACAGGATCGGCGTGCGGATCCCGTCCGGAACCAGCGAACTGTACGTCTCCATCCTTGCCATCCTCCTGGTGGGCGCGGCCTACGTTCCCGTGGATGCGGACGATCCCGAAGAACGGGCCCGGCTCGTGTTTGGCGAAGCCGGGGTGGCAGCGATCCTTGGGGCCGGGGGCTCGATCGAGCCAGGGCCGGCGGGTACGGTACGCAGCGGCCCGTTCAAGGGTGCGCGCCCGCCCGAACCCGGGGACGACGCCTGGATCATCTTCACGTCGGGGTCCACGGGAACGCCCAAGGGGGTGGCCGTCCGGCACCGGTCGGCTGCAGCCTTCGTCGATGCGGAGGCCCGGCTGTTCCTCCAGGATGATCCGCTGGGCCCGCAGGACCGCGTCCTGGCCGGCCTTTCGGTTGCCTTCGACGCTTCCTGCGAGGAAATGTGGCTCGCCTGGCGCCACGGCGCCTGCCTGGTACCCGCACCGCGCGCCGTCGTCCGCACCGGCATGGACCTAGGCCCCTGGCTGATCAACCACGCAATCACCGCCGTCTCCACCGTGCCCACGCTCGCAGCACTGTGGCCCGCGGAATCCCTCGAAAACGTCCGCCTCCTGATCTTCGGCGGCGAAGCCTGCCCGCCGGAACTCGCCGAACGCCTGGCCGTGGAGGGCAGGGAAGTCTGGAACACGTACGGGCCCACGGAAGCAACGGTGGTGGCCTGCGCGGCGCCGCTGGGCGGGCCTGGACCAATACGGATCGGGCTGCCCCTGGCGGGTTGGGACCTTGCCGTTGTCGATGCCGCCGGCGTTCCGGTGCCCGAGGGCGGAACGGGTGAACTGATCATCGGCGGGGTGGGCCTGGCCCGCTACCTGGACCCGGCCAAGGATGCGGAAAAGTACGCCCCGATGCCCAGCCTGGGGTGGAACCGGGCTTACCGCTCGGGCGACCTCGTGCGGTTCGAACAGGCGGGTCTGATCTTCCAGGGCCGCGCGGACGATCAGGTCAAGCTGGGCGGCCGCCGGATCGAACTCGGCGAGATCGACGCAGCCATGCAGGCCCTCCCCGGGGTGGCCGGCGCCGCGGCCGCCGTGCAGACCACCGCGGCAGGCAACCAAATCCTGGTGGGCTACCTTGCCTCCACCCCGGGCCATGACATGGACCTGGGTGCGGCACGGGAACAGCTGGCGGCAAGCCTTCCGGCGGCGCTGGTGCCGTTGTTGACGACTGTTGACTCGCTGCCCACCAAGACCAGCGGAAAAGTGGACAGGCACGCCCTGCCGTGGCCGCTGGCGGGTGCGGGCGCCGCAGAGGCGGATGCGGCTCCCTTGAACCTTCCGGATGATGCCGGGTGGATCGTGGAGCAATGGAGCAGCGTGCTGGGCAGCCCCGTCACCTCGCTGGACGCCGACTTCTTCGCCTACGGCGGCGGTTCGCTGTCCGCCGCCCAGCTGGTCTCCGCGCTGAGGGCCCGCTACCCCACCATCACGGTGGCCGACGTCTACGCGACGCCGAGGGTGGGGGCGCTGGTGGAGCTGGCGCGGCAAGTCAACCAGGGCGGCGACTTCGCTCCGGCGCGGGAACGGACGGTGCGGCCAACTGCCAGGAAGTCGCAGGTCTTCCAGACGCTGATGGGCGTGCCGCTGCACATCCTGGTGGGCATGCGGTGGCTGACCTACCTCATGGCCGTCAACAACCTGCTGGCAGGACTCGCCGGATTTACGGCCGCACCAACCATTTCATGGTGGTGGGTGGCGGCGTCCTGGCTGGTCTTCGTCAGCCCGGCCGGACGAATGCTGCTCTCCATCGCGGCCGCGAGGCTCCTCCTCCGCGGCGTCGGGCCAGGCATCTATCCCCGGTCCGGGCGGGTCCACCTGCGGTTGTGGCTTGCGGAGCAGATCCAGGACCTGGCAGGAGCCATCAGCCTCGCCAGTGCGCCGTGGGTGCCGTACTATGCCCGGGCGCTGGGGGCGAAGATCGGCCAGGACGTCCAGCTTCATTCGCTGCCGCCCGTCACGGGACTGCTGACGCTGGGCAGCGGAGCCAACGTGGAACCGGAGGTGGACCTGTCGGGCTGGTGGATCGACGGCGACGACGTGCACATCGGGGCCATCCGCATTGGCCGCGGCGCCAGCGTGGGTGCGCGCAGCACGCTGATGCCCGGCGCCTCGATTGGGGCCGGGTCGCAGGTGGAAGCAGGTTCCGCGGTGCTGGGGAAGGTGAAGGCAGGCCAACTTGCGGCAGGTTCACCGGCCCGCCGTCAGGGCAAGGCCAAGCACAGCGTGCCGAGTGCCCCGGCCCAGGGCAGGTTTGCCGCACGTGCGTGGTTTGCCGGATTTGCCCTGGCGTCCGCGGGCCTGTCCGTCATTCCGTACCTGTCTGCTGCCGCCGCGCTGTGGGTCGCGTTCACCTTCATCCAGGGCAGTACCTCGCTGACCGGGGCCCTCCCCCGGCTGCTGGCGGCCCTAGCCCCGGCATCGCTGGTGTGGTTCGCGACGAACGCCTTCCTGGTCCTGGTTGCCACGCGCCTCCTGTCCACCGGGATCACGGAGGGCTACTACCGGATCCGCAGCCGGGTGGGCTGGCAGATCTGGGCCACCGAGCGGGTCCTGGACCTGGCCAGGGACCTGCTCTTCCCCATCTACGCGAGCCTGTTCACGCCGGTATGGCTGCGCCTGCTGGGCGCCAAGGTCGGAAGGAACGTGGAGGCCTCCACGGTGCTCCTGATCCCGAAGATGACCACCGTGGGTGAAGGGGCGTTCCTCGCCGATGACACCATGGTGGCTTCCTACGAGCTCGACGGCGGCTGGCTGCGGGTGGCACCGGCAAAGATCGGCAAAAGGTCGTTCCTCGGCAATTCGGGCATGACCGCCGCCGGCCGCAGCGTTCCCAAGAACTCACTCGTAGCCGTCCTGTCCGCTACACCGGCGAAGGCAAAATCCGGCACCTCCTGGCTGGGAAGCCCGCCCGTCCGTTTGCGGCGGACCGCGATCGCCTCCGACGATTCGCGCACTTTCCAGCCCCCGGCGCGGCTGAAAGTCGCCCGCACCCTGTGGGAGCTGGGCCGGTTTGTGCCGGTCATGCTCACGGTGGCCATCGCTGCCGGAACCATGCTGGCCTTCGACTGGATCGCTGCCATGCTGGGCTATGCCGCCGCAGCCGTGCTCACGGGCGTGGTCATGCTCCTGGCGGGCTTTGTCGCCGCAGCCGCGTCCGTCGTCGCCAAGTGGATCCTGGTGGGCCGGATCCGCCCCGGTGAGCACCCGCTCTGGAGCTCGTTCATCTGGCGCAACGAAGTAGTGGACAGCTTTATCGAGATGGTTTCTGCGCCGTGGTTTGCTCGGGCTGCTTCCGGCACGCCGGCCCTGGTCTGGTGGCTGCGTGGGCTCGGCGCGAAGATCGGCAGCGGCACATGGTGTGAAAGCTACTGGCTGCCCGAAGCCGACCTGGTGACGCTCGGCCGGAACTCCACGGTGAATCGGGGCTGCGTGGTGCAGACGCACCTGTTCCACGACCGGGTCATGAGCATCGACGCTGTTACGCTCGAGGACGGGGCCACCATGGGCCCGCACGGGGTTATCCTCCCCCAGGCCAGCATCGGCGCAGGCGGAACGGTGGGGCCGGCATCCTTGGTGATGCGCGGCGAAGCAGTGCCCGCCGCAACGTACTGGATGGGTAACCCGGTCAGCCCATGGAGCGGGCCCGGATCGCCGTCTGCCACCTAACCGAAGGTCCCATGAGTTCTTCAGCATCAGCCGCCCGGGGCACTACTCCCGCAGCCGCCGGAACCTCCCCGGACCCGTACCTGCCCGGCGCCGGGACAGATGCCTTCCGCGTCGAGCGGTACGAACTGGACCTGGACTACCGCGTGGCCAGCAACCGTCTCAGCGGCAAAGCGGTGCTGCACGGCGTGACCTGCGCTCCGACGTCGGCCATTGTCCTGGACCTTGTTGGCCTGCGGGCAACGAAGGTCCTGCTGGATGGCCGCAAGCCGCTCCGGTTCAGCCAGCGGGCCGGGCAGCTGGTGGTGACTGCGCCGCGCCCCTTCGAACCCGAACAGCCCTTCACCCTGGAGGTGCGCTACGAGGGCAGTCCGAGGCCCCGCCGCGGGCCGTGGGGCGAGGTGGGCTGGGAGGAACTTACGGACGGTGTCCTGGTGGCCGGGCAACCCAACGGTGCGCCCTCCTGGTTCCCGTGCAACGACCACTCCGGGGATAAGGCCAGCTACCGGTTCACGGTCACCACTGAAGCGAACTACCGGGTGGTGTGCAACGGCGTTCTGCAATCGCATACTCCCCGCGCCAGCCGGGAAACCTGGGTCTACGAACAGGCGGAGCCGATGGCCGCGTACCTGGCCACGGTGCAGATTGGCCGCTACGCACTGCTGGCGCTGGACAGTGGACGGCACGGGATGCCAGTTCCGCAATCCGTGGCCGTCTCCCCCGCGCTGGCAGAGCGTGCCATCGCGGGATTGGCCTGGCAGCCGGCCATGATGCGCACGTTCAGCAGTTGCTTCGGGCCCTATCCGTTCCCCGGTTACACGGTGGTGGTAACGGATGACGAACTGGAGATTCCGCTGGAGGCCCAGTCGCTGGCCATCCTGGGGCCCAACCACCTGGACCTGGAGTGGGAGTCCCAGCGCCTGATCGCCCATGAGCTGTCGCACCAGTGGTTCGGCAATTCCCTGACCGCTGCCGGGTGGCAGGACATCTGGCTGCACGAGGGCTTCGCCTGCTATGCCGAGTGGATCTGGTCCGAGGAGGCAGGCGTTATGAGCGTGGCTGAGCGGGCCGCGGCGGCCTGGCACCGGCTGGCGGCGGAGGACCAGGACATCCTGGTGGGCGATCCCGGTCCTGAGCGGATGTTCGACGACCGTGTGTACAAGCGCGGTGCGCTGGCCGTGCACGCGGTCCGGATGGCCGTGGGCGACCTCGCTTTCTTCGCGGTGCTGCAGGAATGGACCGCCGGCCACAGGCACGGCTCGGTCACCACGCAGGATTTCATCGTGGCCGTCAGTGGTGCCACGGCCGTCGATGCGGAGACGCTGCTGCACCCCTGGCTTTACGAGGAGCCGCTGCCGCCACTGCCGCTGGCCTGAGCGCGCACGGAAAGCGCGACGGCGGCCGCAAAGTGTGGAGGCAGCCCGGCTTCGGCCGGGTCCAGGTCACGCAGGCCGGGACGTTCCCGCACATCAACGGTGGAAGGAGCAGTGCGGAGCCCGTCGCCAGCCATTTTCAGCCAGGCTTCCTTGCGTGTCCAGAGCCTGGCCCTCGCCGCCGGCAGCAGTTCGGCCTTGACGTCCCGGAGGGTCCGGCGCTCCGCGGTCGTCAGGGCCACCTCGTCAAACCCGTCGAAGCCGGTACGGGCCGGCTCCTCGATGTCGGCGCCCAGCCGCGTTCCAGGGGAGGCGTCCACCACAGCCGCGAGCAGCGTCCAGCCACCGGCCCGGGACAGGCTCAGCGCCAGGGGCGCAGGGGCACCCCGGTAGCTGTATCCCGGCCGGCCGTGGCCGAGACCGGGGCCTGTTCCGCACTGCGGGCAGCTGTAGGCCACGGTGAGGTCTGCGGCGGGAACTGAGAGCAATTGGCCTGCAAAGACCCTCTGGGAAACGCGGCCGGCAAGGAACATCCAGCCCGCGGCAGGTGCCATGGCCGCGGCCCGCGTGAGTTCGGCGCTGTCCAGGAGGCGTTCGGCGTCCCGCTGCACCGCGGCCGCTTCCCCGGGCAGCAGGAAGGGCGGGACTGCACGCATTTCACATTGCGCCATGACCCGCCCTTCCTGCTCCGAACAGTATCTAGCGCTGGACGGCTCCGAAGCGTTCCGCTGCCAGGGCCACGGCGCCTTCACGCGCTGCCGAGGCCTCGTCCGCGGTCAGGGTGCGGTCGGCGGCCCGGAACCGGAGCCCGAAGGCCAGCGACTTCTTGCCGTCCTCAATGCCCTTGCCGGCGTAAACGTCGAACAGTGCCACGTCTTCCAGCAGCTCTCCGGCGCCTTCCCGCAGGGCGGCAAGGACGTCGTCTGCCGGTACGTCGGCCGGGACCACGAGCGCCACGTCCTGGGTGGCCACCGGGAACGTGGAAATGTGGCGCGCCACAATCACATCGGGTGCGGCCTCGAACAGGGCATCGGCGTCAAGTTCCAGTGCCACCGAACGGGCAGGCATGTCCGAGGCGGCCAGCAGCTTGGGGTGCAGTTCGCCGGCATAGCCTATGGTCTCCCCCGTGCGCAGCGCCAGCCGGGCGGTGCGGCCGGGGTGGAACGCCTGGTGGCTGCCCTGGCTGACCACCAGGTCCACTCCCAGCACATCGCCGGCAAGGCGGGCTACGTCCAGTGCGTCGGCCCAGTCCCACACGCGGGGCGTGTGGTTCGCGGCGGCCGGGGAATCGTGGCCGGTGAGGACCGCCGCGATGTGGAATGGCTGGTTCGGGACGCCGTCGTACAGTGCGTCCAGAACCTCATCGGCAGGTTTGGCGCCCAGCGGCGGGATGTCAGCAGTTCCCACGGTCCCCTCCGGCAGGAACACCAGGCCGGATTCAAACAGGGCCAGGTCCCGGAAGCCCCGGGAGTGGTTACGCTTGGCCACCTCGATCAGTCCAGGCAGGATGGACGTGCGCAGGTAGCCGTGCTCCTCGCTGATCGGATTGGCCAGCTTGAGGGCGGTCCGCGCCCCTCCTTCGTCAGCCACGCCGAACGTGTCGTTGGCCGCCTTGGACACGAAGGGGTAGGACAGGACCTCGGTGAGTCCGGCGTCCGCCAGAGCCTGGATGAGGCGGCGGCGCTGCTGCTGGACGCGGGTCAGGCCACGGCCCGGAGGGGCGACCGGCAGGGTGGCGGGGATCTTGTCGTAGCCCACCAGCCGGGCGATTTCCTCGGTGAGGTCTTCCTTGGTCTCCAAGTCGCTGCGCCAGCTCGGCGGCGTAACCGTCCACCCGGCGTCGTTCTTTGCTACCACGGCGCCCAGGTCCTCGAGGGACGTGACAATCTGCTGCCCAGTGAAGTCGATGCCGATCCGTGCAGCGGCGAAGCCTGCGGGCAGCTCGATGGTGACGGTGTCCGGGGCGGTCCCGACGTCGGTTCCCGCTTCGTCAGCGGTGCCGCCGGCCAGTTCCACCAGGAGGTCAACCACGCGTTGGGCGGCGACGCCGGCCACCTGCCAGTCCACGCCCCGCTCGAACCGCTTGGACGCCTCGGACGGCAGTTTGTGCCGGCGCCGGGAACGCCCGATGGAGACGTCGTCAAAGTGCGCCGCCTCAACCAGGATGTTCGACGTCGAGTCGCTCACCTCGGTGGCCGCGCCGCCCATGACACCTGCGATGCCGATGGCCCCGGAGTTGTCAGTGATGAGCAGGTCCTCGGCGTCAAGGGTGCGTTCCTTGCCGTCCAGGGTGGTGATCTTCTCCCCTGCGGTTGCGCGGCGCACCACGATGTCGCCGGAGAGCTTGTCCAGGTCATAGCAGTGCGTGGGCTGGCCGAGTTCGAGCATGACGTAGTTGGAGATATCCACGGGCAGGGAGATGGAGCGGATGCCGGCGAGCCGGAGCCGGGAGACCATCCACGGCGGGGTGGGCCGGGTGGCGTCCACGCCGCGCACCGTGCGGGCCACGAACCGGTCGCAGCCGGCTTTGCCGTAGATGGGGGCGTCGTCGTTGAGCTTGACGCCGTAGCCGCCGGAAAGTTCGGCCGGTGCCTGGACCCTGGAGGCGGGATCCGTGAAGGCGGTGCCGGTGGCATGCGCGTATTCGCGGGCGACGCCGCGGATGGAGAAGGCGTAGCCGCGGTCGGGGGTGACGTTGATTTCGGCCGCCTGGTCGTAGAGGCCCAGGAGCTCCATGGCGTCGGTGCCCACCTCTGGGTCCAGCCCGATGCGGGAAAGCACCAGGATGCCGTCGTGGTCCTCGCCGATCCCCAGTTCGCGGACCGAGGCGATCATGCCGGCGGACAGGTGGCCGTACGTCTTGCGGGCGGAGATGCGGAAGTCGCCGGGCAGTACGGCGCCTGGCAGCGTGACCACCACTTTGTCGCCCTCAACGAAGTTGTGCGCGCCGCAGATGATGCCCTGGACGCCGGACGGGTCGATGCCGTCCCCCGTGAGGGTCTGTTCCTTGCCTTCGGGGACAACCCGGACCTGGCACCAGTTGATGGTCTTGCCGTTGGTCTGCGGTTCCTTGACCAGGCTCAGGACCTGGCCCACCACCACGGGGCCCTGGAGGGTGTCCGTGGGGCGGTGGACGGCTTCTTCTTCAAAGCCGACCTTGACCAGTTCTTCCATGACGTCTTCGGCCGTTGCTCCGGCCGGTACTGCTGCGAATTCCCGCAGCCAGGAAAGTGGGATACGCACTGTTAGATCTCCATCCCGAAGTGCTCGCTGAACCGTACATCGCCTTCGATCATGTCGTGCATGTCGGCAACCTCGTTGCGGAACATGAGGGCACGCTCGATGCCCATGCCGAAGGCAAAACCTGAATAGACGTCCGGATCGATGCCGGCGGCGCGCAGGACGTTGGGGTTGACCATGCCGCAGCCGCCCCACTCGATCCAGCGCGGGCCGCCCTTGGCGCCGGGGTGGAAGATGTCCAGCTCGGCGGACGGCTCGGTGAACGGGAAGTAGTTGGGCCGCAAGCGGACCTTTGCCTCCTCACCGAACATCTGGCGGGTGAAGTGCTCCAGGGTGCCGAGCAGGTCCGCCATGGACAGGCCCTTGTCGATGGCCAGGCCTTCGAACTGGTGGAACACCGGGGTGTGGGTGGCGTCCAGTTCATCGGTGCGGAACACCTTGCCCGGGCAGAGCACGTAGATGGGAACTTCGCGCTCCAGCATGGAGCGGACCTGCACCGGGGAGGTGTGCGTGCGCATCAGCAGGTGGGCTTCGGGCGGCTCCACGAAGAAGGTGTCCTGCATTTCGCGGGCCGGGTGGTCGGGCTTGAAGTTCAGGGCGTCGAAGTTGAACCATTCGGATTCCACTTCGGGGCCTTCGGCGATCTCCCAGCCCATGCCCACGAAGATGTCCGCGACGCGGTCCTGCAGGGTGGACAGCGGGTGGCGCGCACCGGCGCGGCGGCGGCGGGGGGCGGCGGTGACGTCAACGGTTTCCTCGACCAGGATCCGGGCGTCGTTCTCGGCTTCGAGCACTTCGGCGCGCTCGGCGAGCGCCTTGTTGACCCGGCCGCGGGAGGCACCCATGAGCTTTCCGGCGAGCGCCTTCTGGTCCTTGGGCAACCGGCCGATTTCGCGGTTGGCAAGGCTGAGCGGGGATTTCTCGCCGCTGTGGGCCAGGCGTACCGCCTTCAGCTCGTCAAGGGTGGCCGCACCGGCGATGGCGGTGATGGCCTGGTCTACAGCGGCGTTGATGGCGGCCTCATCCGTGGGGTTCGGGATGGCGGCGCCCGGCAAAGTTTCAGTCATCTACTGTTCTTAGCTACGAGTCGTGGCTGCCGGCAGCCGGTCAGCCATGCACGGTTTCCCGCGCGGCCCGTCCGTCGCCGGCAGGTCATGGATGAATGCGCTGAACGTCAGTGTCATTCAATGACCAGGTCAGGGCTCGCCGGAAGGACCGGCGGCCACTGCCCTCCAGTCTAGTAGAACCCTCCAGTTACCATGGCCTCATGACTTTGCGGCAGCACGCAGGTTCGGTGAATGGCCCGACGACGGCCCAGCGGCTCAGGCGGGCAGCCAACCTCCTCAACGGGAGCACCCTGGCCGGGCTCGCCGTCGCCCTTGCCGCCAGGACACACATCAGGCACGGCCCGCGCGGGCTGATCATTGCGGCCGGCTACCGCTGGCGGCTGCCTTTCGCCGGCGCCTACACCCTGGGCAACGTGGTGCTGTGCCGCGGCACGGCCGAGGACCTGTTGTCCCGGCCTGCCCTGCTGGGACACGAGGAACGGCATTGCAGCCAGTACGCGTGGTGCCTGGGGCTGCCCTTCATCCCCCTATACCTGGTGGCCGCCGGCTGGTCCGTGCTGCGAACCGGCAATCCGGGGACAGCCAACATCTTTGAGCGTCGGGCCGGCCTGGCCGCCGGCGGCTACCCGCTCCGGGCGGCGAGGCATCCGTGACGGGCCGCGACCCCCAGGCCAGCCGGGATCCGGGGACCATCACCGTCACGGGGACCGGATGGGCGGAAGCCGCACCGGACCTGATGCTTGTCTCCATAGGTGTCGAGTGCCGCGCCGAATCGGTCGTTGAAGCTTACGCGGCAGCAGGCAAGGACCTGGCGGCAGTTGGCTCGGCCCTCCGCAGCCGGGGTGTTGGGCCGGACGATATCCGCTCGGCCGGCCTTGCTGTCCGCGCCGACCTCGCCTGGCGGGACGGTGAAGGCCAGCGGCTTGTGGGCTACATAGCCTCCAGCAGCCTCGCGGTCAGGCTGCGGGACCCAGGCAGCGCGGCCGCCACCGTTTCCGCAGCCGTCCACACGGCCGGGGACAATGTCCGCCTCAACAGCCTGCAGCTGGTCCTTTCGGACGACTCGGGGGTCCGGGCACAGGCCCGTGACGCTGCATGGCAGGACGCGCTCAGTTCCGCTGCGCAGTATGCCGCATTGGCCTCGGCCGGCCTGGGCAGTGTCCTGTCCGTCACCGACCAGCGCCCGGCCCCGGGACCGGTGCCGCTTGCCGGTTTGCAGCGGGCATCCGCCACGGAAGGGCCACAGGTTGAATTGGGCCTGAACCGGGTGGAGGCAGCCGTCACCGTCACCTGGGAGCTGCTGCCCTAGCCCGCAGCCGTACCCGCCGCGTCGAGCCGTTGTTTCGCCTGGGCTGGACTGCGTGGCGCCTTGACTTAAATTCGAACATGTTTTCGAATGGTGCCATGAGATGGGAAGCGCAAGCACTGGTGCCCACGCCGGATGCCGCAGGAGGACCCGGCCCCGCGCTGCTTCCGCTTGCCGGTCTGGTCCGGTCCGTCACCACCCCCGAGTTCGCCGGGATCACGTTCCACGAGGTCACCGCAAAATCTGTGCTCAACAGGGTCCCGGCGGGATCGAAGATGCCTTTCGAGTGGACAGTGAATCCCTACCGCGGCTGCAGCCACGCCTGCGTCTACTGCTTTGCCCGCAAGAGCCACACCTACCTGGACTTCGACGCCGGCATGGACTTCGACAGCCAGGTGGTGGTGAAGGTCAACGCCGCGGAAGTCCTCCGGAAGGAACTTAACAAGGCCTCCTGGACGCGCCAGCAGGTGGCGCTGGGCACCAACACCGACCCCTACCAGCGGGCCGAGGGCAGGTACCGCCTCATGCCTGGCATCATCAATGCCCTGGCGGAATCCGGCACTCCCCTGTCCATCCTCACCAAGGGGACCCTGCTGGCACGTGACATTCCCTTGCTCAAGCGCGCCGCTGCCCAGGTACCCGTGGGACTTGGCATCTCCCTGGCCATGACCGACGAAGCTCTCTCCGAGGCCATCGAACCCGGCACTCCCGGGCCCCGGGCCCGCCTCAAACTGGTGTCCCGGCTGCGCGAGGCAGGCCTGCCCTGCGGCGTGATGGCCATGCCCATCCTGCCGTGGCTCTCCGACAGCGACGAAGCCCTGGATGCCCTGTTCGCTTCCCTGGCCGCCGCCGGAGCAACCGGCGTCACCGCCGGCGCCCTGTACCTGAAGCCGGGCACCAGGGAATGGTTCATGAAGTGGATCGCCGCCAACCATCCTGAACTGGCCGGGCGCTACCGGCGGCTCTACGGCACCGGTTCCTATGCATCCAAGGAGTACCGGACGTGGCTTGCGGGCAAGGTCCGCTACTTCAAGGCCCGCTACGGCTTTACGCACTCCTCCGGCTTCAGCCACAGGGACCTTGACGATCCACGGGCCGAGGAAGCGGCGTACCCGGCGGGGAGCATTCCCACCGCGGTTCCCGGCGGACCCCTTGCAGGCTCCCCCGCGATGACTTCTTCGGTGTCCGGGACAGCCGTGCAGGATTCCCTCTTTTAGCCGGTTTTGGCGTTGGCCCCGCCTGCAGGCCGGTCCTCTACCGGGGACTGCGGCACCAGCGCCGACACAGAGTCCAGGAGTGCGTGCACAATCGGATAGTCGGCCGGTATCCAAGGCAGGCCAAGGACAGCGGCGTGGTCCTCCAGCCGGATCCAGCGCAGTTCGTCATGGTCTTCAAGCGGCGCGGGTTCGCCACTGGCCACCTCGGCGAACCACACCCTCATGCTGGCCCGGTCGTTGAGGCGCCAGCCGGCCGGGGTTTCCGCCGGCAGCTCTGCTCCCAGCCGCACGCCGATTCCCAGCTCCTCGGCCAGTTCGCGCACCAGCGCCGCTTCGGGAGCCTCACCGGGTTCCACCTTGCCGCCCGGGAACTCCCACAGCCCGGCCAAATGCTCCGGAGCGCTCCGCCGTGCCACCAGCAACGCCCCCGGATTGGCCAGCGTATCCACTACTGCCCCGCCAACCACCTGTATCAGTCCAGTCACCGCCCCATTCTATGGGCGACAATGGGAGGGGCCCGGAACGGCATCTCCCTCAGGGGGAATAGTGGCCCGCCCCCCAGGGTTTGCCCCACTGTCCGGACCTTCCTGCCCCATTGCCGTGGCGTCCGTCCCCTTTCCGGTTCCACCTTCAGAAAAGCAGGCATATGAGCAGCGTCCTCTCCCCGTCCACGGCAGCCCGCACCACGACTCCCCGCGTCGGCATGGCCATCTTTGCGCTGGCCATGGGTGGCGTGGGCATCGGCGTCACCGAGTTCACCATGATGGGCCTGCTCAAGGAAGTGGAGCAGGGCCTTGGGATCAGCACCCCTGAAGCCGGGCACCTGATCTCCGCGTACGCGCTGGGAGTGGTGGTCGGGGCTCCGCTGCTGGCCGCCGTCGGCGCCAAACTGCCCCGCAAGAGCCTGGCCCTGGGCCTGCTGCTGTTCTTCACGGTGGCCAATCTGACCTCATTCATGGCCCCCGACTACGGGTCGATGCTCGTGTCCCGCTTTGCCGCCGGGCTGCCCCACGGGGCGTTCTTCGGAGTTGCCGCCGTGATCGCTGCATCCTTGGTGCCCCCCACCCGGCGGGGCTGGGCCATCTCCATGGTCATGGCCGGCCTCAGCGTCTCCAACGTGGTGGGCGTACCGTTCGCCACGTGGCTGGGCCAGACTTTCGGCTGGCGCCTGCTGTTTGTCCTGGTGGGCGCCATCGGCCTGGTGGCACTGCTCATGGTGTGGAAGTTTGTCCCGTTCCAGGCCGCGCACCCTGACGCGAGCATCCGCCGTGAACTCGGCGCCCTCAAGCGGCTCCAGGTCTGGCTGGCCCTCCTGGTGGGCATCGTCGGCTTCGGCGGCTTCTTCGCCACCTACACCTACATCGCGCACACCATGACGGCTGTTGCCGGCATCCCGCCGGGGCTGCTCCCCCTGGTGGTGGCTCTCTACGGGTTGGGCATGGTGGCCGGAAACATCGTGGGGGGCAGGCTGGCCGACAAATCCGTGATGGGCACGCTCCACCGCGTCCTCCCGGCCATTGCCGTGGCCCTGGTGGTTTACGCGGTGGCAGCCCACTGGCCGTGGAGCGCCATGGTGATGGTGTTCGTGGTGGGCGCCTCCGGCTCCATGCTGATCCCGGCACTCCAGACCCGCCTCCTCGACGCCTCGCCCGACGCACCGTCGCTGGCATCGTCCCTCAACCATGCCGCGCTGAACGTTGCCAACGCACTCGGCGCATTCCTCGGGGGGCTTGTCATTGCGCTCGGGTGGGGCTTCGTCGCCCCCGCGCTGGTGGGCGCTGTCCTTGCGGTCCTCGGCTTCGGCGTCGCCCTGCTCAGCGGACTGCTGGAACGCAAAAGGCCGCTCGCTGCCTGAGCGGCCCGGGCTCTGGTCCCGGCCGTCCCTTCGCCGGTGCGGCAGCAGTGAACAGACCTCCCGTGACGGGTCTTAACGATGCGGCAACGCCCGCTTTGGAGCTACTGACTTTGCCGGGTGGGTATGTTAGCTTGAGGCTCATCGGGACTATTAATCCCGGTCACAATAAGGAGGAGACATGGGTTTTCTTGCTTGGATTATCCTGGGCCTGATTGTCGGGGCCATCGTTAAGGCCGTTATGCCCGGACGGGTCGGCGGCGGCTGGGTCACCAGCCTCATCCTGGGTGTCGTTGGAGCCATCGTTGGCGGCTGGATTGGCAGCCTCCTGTTCAACAAGGGCGATCTTGCCTTCTTCGACCTCGGCACCTGGATTCTCGCTATTGTTGGCGGCCTGGTTGTCGCCGGCATCTACGGAGCCGTCACCGGACGCGGGAAAGCCACTCGCGCACCCTGATCAATCTGTCCAGCAACAGTCAATGGGCCCCGGATTTCCGGGGCCTTTCTTTGTGCCCGGACGCACTAGCCGTTGTGGTCCTGGGCGAGCGGGGCGGGGCGGCGCTGGGATCGGGCGCTGGCGTAGAGGCACACGGTGGCTGCGGTCCCAAGATTGAGGCTTTCGGCCGCACCGTACACCGGAACCGCAACCCGGTGGTCTGCCAGTTCAAGCTCCGCCTCGGAGAGCCCCTGGGCCTCGTTCCCAAAGAACCAGGCGGTAGGTGCAGCGAGGTCGTAATCAGATCCGGGGCCGGCTCCGGTGAGCCTGCGGCGGGCGTTCTCGTCCTGCAGGACATCGAGGTCCAGCTGCCCGTAACCGTCGGCAGCGAGGACACCGATGCCCCGGGCCTTGCAGGCGGCAGCAAGTTCCGCGGGATCTGCGGCCAGGACGACCGGCAGATGGAACAGCGACCCCGCGGTGGAGCGGACAGCCTTGGGGTTGTAGATATCAACGCTGGACGCTGTGAAGATGACGGCGTCCGCGCCCGCCGAATCGGCCGCACGCAGCACGGTGCCTGCGTTTCCCGGGTCCCGGACCTGGCACAGCACGGCAATCAGGCGCGGGCCGGCGTCGAGCACGTCCGCCAAGGCAACGTCCACGAACCTGCAGACGGCCACGATTCCCTGCGGGTTGACGGTGTCCGCCATGGCTGCCAGGACCTCGTCGGTGGCCAGCCGGGCGTTGGTGCCTTCGGCGAGCTCTTCGAATTCGGGGAAGCGGTCCAGGCAGCTTTCGCTGGCGAAGACCTCGGTGACCACTCCGGGCGCTCCCGCCGCGAGGCGCTGCTGGTGGAGCTTGAGGGCTTCCCGGACAGCCTGCGGCCCCTCCGCAAGGAACTGGCCGCGCTTTAAACGGGCCGGGCGCCCTGCAAGCTTTGCCACGTCCCTGACCCGATCGGCTCGGGGGTTGGACAGTGGAAGATCTTGCGGGCGCCCGGATTCGTTCATACAAGAACTGTAGTAGCTGACGCTTCCAGTTCCTGAACTGGCCCCTCAGGCGAGGGGCGGCAGCGGCTGCTAGGCTGCGGCAACCTTCTTGGCGGAGGTGTCTGCCGGCAGGGAGTCCTTGGCCACCTGGACCAGTGCGGCGAAAGCGTTGGCGTCGGAGACGGCAAGCTCGGCCAGCATGCGGCGGTCAACCTCAACCTCGGCGGCCTTCAGGCCCTGGATGAGGCGGTTGTAGGTGAGGCCATTGGCGCGGGACGCAGCGTTGATGCGCTGGATCCACAGGCGGCGGAAGTCGCCCTTCTTCTTCTTGCGGTCACCGTAGCTGTACACAAACGAGTGCAGCAGCTGCTCTTTGGCCTTGCGGTACAGGCGCGAACGCTGTCCGCGGTAACCCTTCGCCCGTTCAAGAACAACCCGGCGCTTCTTATGGGCGTTGACCGCCCTCTTCACACGTGCCACGTGCGTACTCCTTCGAAAATCTGATCCCAAGCATCTGTTGCCGGTGTCCCGGCGGCCTGAGAAGGCTGTTTGGCAGGTGACGGACCACCGGCGGGCGGCCCATCAATAAACTTGGAAACTAGATGCCGAGCATCTTCCGGATGACCTTGGCGTCGCCCTTGAAGACGATCTTGTCGCCGGCAAGGCGGCGGGTCAGGCGGCTGGACTTGTGCTCCAGGTAGTGGCGGCGGTTGGCCTGCTGGCGGCGCAGCTTGCCGCTGCCGGTCAGCTTGAAGCGCTTCTTAGCACCACTGTGGGTCTTCATCTTCGGCATGGGAACCGATCTCCTTACGTTTCTGCGGGCCCGGGGGCCGGCAGTTCTATCGCGCAGCCACCCCCGCGGGCAGCATGCTGGTTGCTGACTGCCGGAACAGGCCCGGCAGCTGTGAACTAGTTGGTCTTCTTACCGGCCGGCTTCGGCACTGCCTTGGGGGCAGGACGTGCAGCAGGCTTCGGTGCAGCAGGCCTGGCCACCGGCTTGGGCGGCGCAGGCACACCGGCCGGCTTCGGCGCAGCCGCTTCCGGCTTGGCGGCAGCTGCAGGCTTGGGCGCCGGCGCGGCGGCCTTCGGTGCAGCAGCCTTGGGTGCAGCAGCCTTCGGCGCTTCCTGCTTCGGAGCCGGAGCCTTGGGGGCCTCCTGCTTCGGAGCCTGGGCCTTGGGCGCTTCCTGCTTCGGAGCGTCCTGCTCAGGAGCGGCAGCAGGCGCTTCGGCCGGAGCGTTGTCGGCGGCAGGTGCCTCCGGCTCGGTGGACACGGTGAAGCCTTCCGGCAGGAGGTCCGCCAGTGACTGCGTCATGGGGGTCTGGTCCTGGCCGGAGGTGTCAACGCGTCCTGCAGCCTTGGCTTCGTTCTGGGCCTTGGCCTCGGCGCGCTGGGTTGCCCGGCGTGCCTCCGCCTTGGCCTCAGCCTTGTTCTTCAGCGGGCCAACCACCATGACCATGTTGCGGCCGTCGATGCGGGGGCTGGACTCCACCACGCCGACTTCGGCGACGTCGTCCGCGAAGCGCTGGAGCAGGCGGATGCCCATCTCCGGACGCTGCTGCTCACGGCCACGGAACTGGATCATGGCCTTGACCTTGTCCCCGGCACCGAGGAAGCGCAGGGCGTGGCCGCGCTTGGTCTCGTAATCGTGGGTGTCGATCTTCAGGCGGAAGCGGATTTCCTTCAGAACGGTGTTCGTCTGGTTCTTCCGGGCCTCACGTGCCTTGACCGCGGCCTCGTACTTGTACTTGCCGAAGTCCATCAGCTTGCACACCGGAGGCTTCGCCTGAGGTGCAACTTCAACGAGATCAAGGTCGGACTCGGCAGCCAGGCGCAGGGCATCCTCAATACGGACGATTCCTACCTGTTCACCTGCAGGGCCGACCAGCCGCACCTCGGGGACGCGGATACGCTCATTGATTCTTGGCTCGCTAATGTTAAAGCTCCTGTGTTTGTTGTTGAGTCCGGCAAATGAAGAAGGCCCCCAATTGCCGGAGCAATCGAAGGCCTCAAAGAGGTTGGACCGGCAACCCGCTAAGGGCTGCACGTGCACAGTCCCGGCAAATGCCGGCCCATGCCCAACCAGGTACCCGGCAACCTTGCGTCCCTGCGGGTTCCAAAGGAACGGGCGGGACAACGGCTGACGCGGGTGGGAGAGAACTCCGCTTGCAAACTGGATGCCATTCTACAGAAAAAATTCCCGTCAACGCCGCGAAGCGCTGCTGGGAACCTGATCGTTTAGGACAATCCCTGAAATAACTACATCCAGTCGGTCTGTGTCAAGCTTACCAGTATGAGCACCCCAGACAGTAATTCATACGTCTTCGAGCCCGGCGACGCAGGCGCAGACGTCTCACAACAGATCCGCGACATCTCCGAAGTTCCCGCCATCGAGGTCATCACCACGGCGGCCGTGCACCTGATGAGCGCCGCAGCGGTGAAGCTTGGCCTGGCCGAAGAGGACAACGCAGCCGAACTCAAGGACCTCGACGAGGCCCGGAAGCTGATCACCGCACTGGCCGGCCTCGTGACCGCGGCCGCCCCGGAAATCGGGTCCCAGCACGCCGGACCCTTGCGCGACGGCCTGCGGTCCCTGCAGTTGGCCTTCCGCGAAGAGTCGCTGATTCCGGATGCACCGGGCAAGGGTCCGGGCGAAAAGTACACCGGGGCAGTCAACTAAAGCCCAACTCCCCCAAGCACCGTCCGACGGCGGGACGCCCCCTTTGCGGGCCGTCCCGCCGTCGCATTTTAAAGCGGCTGGCCGGGAGACCCAGGGGCCGGCCTGCGGCGCCGCTGCTGAAGCGCGAGCCCGACGACGCAGAGCACCACGCCGGCGGCTCCGACGGAGACGAAACCGCCGGAAGGGCCCATGACGTCGATGAAGACCCCGGCCAGCGGCGAACCGAACGCAACTCCGGCGGTCAACGCGGAGCCGTACCAGCCCATTGCCTCCCCCCGCCGCTCCTCCGGGACCAGCTCCGCGACCTTTTCGGAGGCCGCGGACAGCACAGGGGCGCACAGCAGCCCTGGCAGGACGGAGACAAAGGCAAGCGTCCAGGTGTCGTGGGCGAAGGCCATGGGCAGGGTCAGCGCGGCCATGCCGAGCAGCAGGAAGATCGGCGGAATGGGCCGGTGCATGGCCCCGTAGACCAAACCGCCCACCACCGAAGCCGCGCACCAGAAGACGAAGACGATCCCGATCTCGCTCTGGTGGCCGTCGATTTCCAGCGCGGCCACAATGCCGACGTCGGTGCCGCTGAGGACCATTCCGGCGCCCGCGGCAACGGCGAAGAGGGCCGCGACTGTTGCGGTGAACCAGGAAAAGCCGCCCGCCAGTCTTCCCCTGAGGCCCTGCGCGGCGCTGGTGGCCGCCCCGGCGGGCGCCAGTTCCGCGGCGGCTTCCTGCACATGCCCCGGGGCCGTGGACACCACCGCGGCCTCGGCGGCATGCTGCTCATCCGCCGCGCACTCCAGGCTCAGTCCTTCGCTGCGGGTGGGCGGGTTGAACCACATAAGGAACAGGCCGGCCAGCGATGTTGAAACGCCCACCACCGTTAGCCCTGCGGTGGTGAAGCCGCTGGTGGCCACCACGGCGCCGGCCGCCGGGCCGATCATGAAGACCACCTCCGTAGTGATGGCGTCGAGGGCAAACGCGGTGCGGCGCTGCTCGCCCTCCGCCAGGACGCCCAGGGATTGCCGGACCACGCTGAAGATGGGGAGCGTGAGCAGGCCGCCGACGAAGACCAGCGGAAGGAGCCACTGGTAGGACACGTGCGGCACCACCGACCAGATCACCGTCTCCGAGATCACCGATGGGATGAGCGCGGTCCGGAGCCCCGCCGTGTCCACGCGCCTGCCACGCCATGGCGCACCCAACGCAATGCCGATGGTCATGACAGCCGCGGCGGCACCGGCGGCGGCATAGCCCTGGCCCAGGGTAAGGACGATGTGCAGGGTGAGCAGAACACCGGCGGCTGAGTGCGGGATCCGGGCAACCATGCCCACCAGCAGCAGCCGGCGGATGGGCCGGACGGCAAGCAACTCCCGGTAGAGAGCGAAATTCACGAAAGCGGTCCTTCAGGATGCGCCGCAGCCCCTTGGGGATCACCCATCCGGCTGGCGGCTAGTCGGGAGCGCGCCTCAGTTTGATTTCCAGGGAATCGACGCGCTCCCCAAACAATACATTCCGGGACCACTCGGCCTGCAGGCCGGCTACCAGATCCTGGACACCGGCCGCGTCCAGGCCGTCCTCGAGGTACAGCACCACCTGCAGTTCCGGCCCGGTACCGCCACCAGGGAGCAGGGACCCGTCGGCGGCCCTGGCGACGACTCCCCTGCCGGGCAACAGTTCGACGCCGCGGACGGCCGCGAAGCCGGCGGCAGCGTTGCCCATTTCGGCGGCGAGGGCCCGGTCACTGTAGGAGGGAGTCCAGGCATGCTGCTTGGCGAGGGCCCAGACACCGGGGCGGCGCACCACGAAGGTTACATCCGCACCCGGATCCAGGACCAGGAGTTCTGCCCCTTCGGCGACCGCAGAGAGGGCCGCCCGGGCGGCATAGACCGCTACCGGCCGGGCGTCGGGATGCCATGCGGCCAGTGCGGCCGCAGAAGTGAACGCCGGCAGCGCGGTCCTGCCGTCGGCGGCCTTCAGCGTCACCAGCGCCATGTCCGCCTGCTTGTCCGCGTGCAGCCCGTGCGCTGTCCCGGCCTCTTCGGCGAGCTGGGCCACGATGGGAATGAACACGCGGGCCGTGGCCAGCGCGGCAACGACGTCCGCCTCGTCGCCCCGCCCCTCCCGGAGCGCGGCAATTGCGGTGAGGTAGCCGGCGTCGGCCGTTCCGTCGTCGTCCTCGAAGTTGTGGATCTTCGCATCATCTCCAGCCAGGCTGCGGCCGGCCCATGGCTGGCCCGCGGAATCCGTGGCACCACCGGCGCCGGCCAGGGCCGCCGCAATATGGCCGGGGAGTTGGCGGGCGGGAGGGCTTACCGGTTCTTCGGAGCTGGGCATGGCCGGGCTGCTTCCCCGCGCCTACCGGCGGCCGGCGACGTCGAGGGCTTCGGGCAGCGTGAAGGCGCCGGCGTAGAGTGCCTTGCCCACAATGGCGCCTTCGACGCCCAAGGGGACCAGCGAGCGGAGGACTTTGAGGTCGTCCAAACTGGAAATGCCGCCGGACGCCACCACGGGCTTACCGGTCTTCTCCACCATCTGGCGCAGGAGTTCAACGTTCGGGCCCTGCAGGGTGCCGTCCTTGGTCACATCGGTGACCACGTAGCGGGCGCAGCCGGCCTCCTCCAGGCGGCCCAGGACGTCCCACAGGTCCCCGCCTTCCTTCGTCCAGCCACGGCCGGCCAGGGTGGTGCCCCGGACGTCCAGTCCGACGGCGATCTTGTCGCCGAAGCGCTCGATGGCCCGCGCGGTCCAGTCAGGGTTCTCCAGTGCTGCGGTCCCCAGGTTGACCCGGGCGACACCCAGGTCGAGCGCTGCCTCCAGGGTCTCATCGTCGCGGAGGCCGCCCGAGAGCTCTACCTTGATGTCCAGCCGGCCCACCACCTCGCGGAGCAGGTCGGCGTTGGAACCGCGCCCGAAAGCAGCGTCAAGGTCAACCAGGTGGACCCATTCAGCACCCTGCTGCTGCCAGTTCAACGCGGCTTCGAGGGGGTGCCGTAGCTGGTTTCGCTGCCCGCCTCGCCCTGGACCAGCCGGACGGCCTGGCCGTTGACAACGTCGACGGCTGGCAGGAGTTCAAGTACCGGCAGGTCATGTGCGGTGGTCATACTCATCCTCGGTGTTGGTTCTTCGGTTGGGACTAAAGCGGGGGCGGCCGGCAACCGTTTATGCTCCGTGCCGCCCCCGGACTGTCAATTGCCCGGCAGCGTGAGCAGGTAGGCGGCAACCAGTGACATGGCAGCCAGGGCGTAGAACGACACCTGGAGCCACAGGGGCCTGGCCTGCTGCCGGAACGAGATGCCGCCGCCAATCAGCAGGCCGGCGAGGCCCATCAGGAGTACGGACCACATCTAGGCGCCACTGCCGGCGCTGGCAGGGCCGCCGGAATCGGCGCCGGCCGGCCTGCGCAGGCCCTCCACCCAGTTGCGCAGGAGCCGCGCGCCGGCATCGCCGGATTTTTCGGGGTGGAACTGGGTTGCGCAGAGCGGGCCGTTTTCCACGGCCGCGATGAACGGGCCGCCGTGCTCGGACCAGGTCACCAGTGGCGGTGCCATCCGCGGCTGGATGACGTCGAAGTTCCATTCCTGCACGCCGTAGGAGTGCACGAAGTAGAACCGTTCGTTTTCGACGCCGGCAAAGAGCTTCGAGCCTTCGGGGACCTTGACGGTGTTCCAGCCCATGTGGGGTACGACCTCCGCCGGGAGGGCCTCCACCTTTCCGGGCCATTCACCGATGCCCTGGGCTTCAGTGCCGTGTTCGACGCCGGCTTCGAACAGGACCTGCAGGCCCACGCAAATGCCAAGTACCGGGCGCCCGCCGGCCACGCGCCGGCCGATGAGCCGGATGCCGTCCACGGCCTTGAGTTCGCGCATCACGGTTTCGAATGCGCCGACGCCGGGCACCACCAGGCCGTCCGCGTTCAGGACGTCCTCCGGTTTGGCGCTCAGGATCACTTCCGCGCCGGCGCGTTCCAGGGCACGCACCGCGGACCTGACGTTCCCGGAACCGTAGTCCAGCACCGTGACGGTGGGCTTGCCCTCAGGCGACGGCAGCCTGCGGGACGCCGAGGGGTCGATGATGGCCCCGTCCTTCAGTTCCGGGCCGCTCACAGGGCACCCTTGGTGGAGGGGATGCCCTCAACCCGGGGATCCGGTTCGACGGCGGCGCGGAGCGCGCGCGCAAAGGCTTTGAACTGGGCCTCGACGATGTGGTGGGGGTCCCGGCCGGCCAGCACGTTCATGTGGAGGCAAATTCCGGCGTGCAGCGTGATGGCCTCAAAGACATGGCGGGTCAGGGACCCGGTGAAGTGGCCGCCAATGAGGTGGTATTCCTGGCCGGCGGGCTCACCGCCGTGCACCAGGTAGGGGCGGCCGGAAACGTCCACCACCGCGTTGGCGAGGGCCTCGTCCAGCGGCACCGTGGCCTCGCCAAACCGGCGGATGCCCGCTTTGTTGCCGAGGGCCGTCCGCAGGACTTCACCGAAGGTGATGGCGACATCCTCAACGGTGTGGTGGACGTCTATGTGGGTGTCCCCGGTGGCCTTGACCGTCATATCGATCAGGGAGTGCTTGCACAGGGCCGTCAGCATGTGGTCGTAGAACGGCACCGAGGTGTCGATGTCCGAGACTCCGGTACCGTCCAGGTTGATCTCCACGAGTACCGAGGACTCGCTGGTGGCACGCTCCATGCGGGCGGTCCGGGCTGCAGCCGTATTCGATCCGGTTGAACTCATGGTGAAGGATCCTTTGTGCGAGAAGAAGTGGTTCAAGGCGTCCAGCGCCGCCGTATCAAGTCTAGGCGTGAAGCGCGGCGTGGCCGGCAAGGATGCGTTCCAGGGAGGTCAGGAAGGCTGTGGTTTCCGCCTCAGTGCCCGCCGTGACGCGGAGGTGGCCCGGGATGCCCACATCGCGGATGAGCACGCCGGCGTCAAGGAGCTCCTGCCAGACCTGGTGCGGGTTTTCCAGGCCGCCGAAGAAAACGTAGTTGGAGTCCGATGCTGCGGGCTTGAGTCCCATCCTGGTCAGCTCGGCCACGATGCGGTCCCTCTGCTTCTTGATGTCCTCGACGTCGGCCATCAGCGCTTCGCGGTGTTCGAGGGCCGCCAGGGCGGTGGCCTGGGTGATGGCGGAGAGGTGGTACGGCAGGCGCACCAGACGCAGGGCATCGGCGACCTCGGGGGCTGCGGCCATGTAACCGAGCCGTGCCCCCGCCAGGGCGAAGGCCTTGCTCATCGTGCGGGAGACGATCAGACGTTCACGGCCGGGCAGGAGTGTCAGTGCGCTCGGCGTTCCGTCGTGTGCGAACTCGTGGTACGCCTCGTCGACGATCACGATGGCCTGGCTGTCCGCGCCGGCGTCATAGACGGCTTCCACGACGTCCAGCCCAAGCCCGGTCCCGGTGGGATTGTTGGGTGAGCAGAGGAACACGATGTTGGGCTGGAGTTCCTTGACCTGGCGGGCCGCGGACTCTGCGCTGAGGTCATAGCCTTCCGCGCGTTCCCCCGTGATGTACTGCGTGTCCGTTCCGCTGGCCAGCAACGGGTACATGGAGTACGTCGGCGGGAAGCCAAGGGCCGTGCGCCCTGGGCCGCCGAAGGCCTGGAGGATCTGTTGCAGGACCTCGTTGGAGCCGTTGGCTGCCCACAGGTTGGTTTCGTCGAGCCCATGCCCGAGATATTCCGCCAGGGCCTTCCGGAGCGCGGTGAACTCGCGGTCCGGGTAGCGGTTGAGGCCTGCGGCGGCTTCCGTAACGGCGGCGCTGATGGCGGCCCGCACATCGGCAGGAACCCCATGGGTGTTTTCGTTGACGTTCAGCAGGATGGGGACGTTCAGCTGGGGAGCCCCATAGGGAGTCAGTCCGCGAAGGTTGCTGCGGAGGGGAAGCCGGTTCAGACGTTCTAGCTGCTGGTTCACCTGAACAGTTTAGTTGCCGCGGCAACTACCGGAAAATGTGACGGTTCCCGCGGCTTCCCCCTCAGTGGGTGGGAACGAACAGCTGCTGGCCTGGAAGGACGGTGCCGGCGTCAAGGTTGTTGAGCTGGACAATGTCCGCCACGACGTCGCGGGCGTCCCGGCCCGGCGCGACGGTACCGGCAATGGCCCACAACGACTGTCCGGGCTGCACCGTCACGGTAACGGTGGGTGTCACCGCGAGGTCCGCAACCGAATCCGAGGCCTTGGCCGGGGAATGGAAGAACCCGGCGAGTGACAGCAGGAGAACAGCGAGGACTACAAGCGGGACCCCAATCAGGACGATCCTCCCCCGGCGGGTGAGCCGCAGCGGTGCAGGCGATGGTGAAACCTGGTGAAGAGTTAAAGCTGACATGAACTAAGCCCTCCTGGACTTGCCGTGCTGCCCGGGTGTCCGCCCGCAACGCCCTTGCCGTTCCAAACCGCCGCCGGGCACATCTTCCGGCCGGGTATTCGAAGGAGGCATCTGCTGGTTAGAACACATATTCGAACTTTGCTGGTTAAGTTTTAGCACCTATCAACGAACATTGTCGAGACTCGCTAGAACAAATGTTTGAAAAAGCACTATGGCTGGCCTAGTTTTGGAACCAAGAACAACCACTCCTGAAGTTGACCAGCAGGGTCTGACAATGACAGTGGGAGTCCTTCCACCGGCACGGCGGAAACAGCGCCCGGCGGAAGTTCCGGCGGCAAGCGAAAGGCAATGGCGAATATGGCAGCAGCAGCCGCCGGGGGCAGGACCGCCCCGCAATCCAAGAGGACCACCAAGGGGCTGACTCCCCGGCAGAAGAAGATCCTCGAGACCATCCAGCGCTCCGTTAACGAGAACGGGTATCCGCCGTCCATGCGGGAAATCGGCGACACGGTCGGCCTTGCGAGCCTGTCAAGCGTGACCCATCAGCTCTCGCAGCTGGAAAAGCTGGGCTATCTTCGGCGCGACCCCAAGCGGCCCCGTGCCATGGAAGTGTTGATGCCGCTGACGCTGGACGGCGGGGGAAAGAGTGCGGGCACGTCCCGTGCGCCCCAAGCCGCAGGGGACAGCGCCACCGTCACGGAGCTGCCTACTGCTCTGGATACGGCCATGGTTCCGCTGGTGGGCCGGATTGCCGCCGGCGGCCCCATCCTTGCCGAACAGCTCGTCGAAGATGTCATGCCGCTGCCCCGCCAGCTGGTTGGCCAGGGCGAACTTTTCATGCTGAAGGTGGCCGGCGATTCGATGGTGGATGCCGCCATTTGCGATGGTGACTGGGTGGTGGTGCGGCGCCAGGCTGACGCTGCCAACGGGGACATCGTCGCTGCACTGCTGGATGACGAGGCGACGGTCAAGACCTTCCGCCAGCGCGACGGCCACACCTGGCTGCTGCCGCAGAACACCCAGTACGAACCGATCCTGGGCGACCATGCCACCATCATGGGCAAGGTCGTCTCAGTCCTGCGTTCGCTCTAGCCTGCGCACGCCTGCCCGGCATCCGTGCAGGCGCTATCCGGCCGTTCTCAGGACGCGTCGGCGCCCAGCCTGGTGAGGGCTGCCAGCGCTTTGGCGCGGTCAGTGGTGGCCCAGAACGGCGGGAGGGCGCCGCGCAGGAATCCCGCATAGCGCTCGGTGGCCAGCCGCGAGTCCAGGACTGCCACCACTCCTTTGTCCCCGGTTGACCTGATCAGGCGGCCGGCCCCCTGGGCAAGCCGGATGGCAGCGTGGGTTGCCGAAACAGACATGAAACCGTTCCCGCCGGCCTGCGCCACGGCACGCGAACGCGCCGTCATGAGGGGGTCGTCCGGCCGCGGGAACGGGATGCGGTCAATCACTACCAGCCGGCAGGATCCACCGGGAACGTCCACACCCTGCCACAGGGACATGGTTCCGAAGAGGCAGGTGTCCGGTTCGTCCGCGAATTGTTTGACCAGGGCGGTCATGGTCGACTCGCCCTGGCAGAGGACAGTCATGTCGAGCTTCGGGCGGAGGGCATCGGCGGCTTCCCCGGCCGCCCGCCGCGAGGAGAACAGGCAAAGCGCTCCCCCGTTGGAGGCCTTGATGAGCGCTTCGAGTTCGGCCAGGGCTTCCGGTGAAACACCTCGGCCGGGCTTGGGCAGGTGGCCGGCAACGTAAAGGATGCCCTGTTTGGGGTAGTCGAAGGGCGAGCCAACATCCACGCCCGTCCAGCTGGGCGCTCCGTCACCGATCAGGCCCAGGCCTCCTGCGGCCGGTTCGAAGGCGGAACCGATCGCCAGGGTGGCAGAGGTCAGCACCACGGTGTGGCCGGCGAAGAGCCCCTCCCGCAGCCTGCCGGCGACGGACAGCGGCGCAATGTTGATCAGGACCGGCGCGCTGTCATCGGGCTGCGAATAGCCTTGGTCGGGATCGAAGGTGCTGGCGCGGGAGAACCACACCACTTCCCGGTTTTCCCGGGCAGCGATCAGCCGCTCGCACAGTTCCAGGATGAGCATCAGCCGGGAACGCGCCAGCTGCCGCCCGCCGTCGGCCGTGGTATTGCTGTCCCCTTTGGAATCGGACAACGCAGCCCTGCACGCTTCACGCAGCTGGTCCACGCAGTCAAGCTGTTCATCGTTCAGTCCGTTGGGGAGAAGTCCGTTGGGCGCGCCCGCGAGGGCCATTTCCAGGTTGGCAGCTGCGGCGTTCAGGGCGTCAACGGTGATGGCGGTGTGTTTCCGTGCGCCGGAAGCGGCCGCGTGGACCATGGCCACGGACAGCTGCCCGGAGACGGCTCCCGTCACCCGGTCCTGCAGCTCGTGCGCTTCGTCCACCACCACGACGTCGTATTCGGGCAGGACTGCCAGTCCTTCGAACGCGCTGACGGCCAGCATGGCGTGGTTGGTCACCACCACGTCAGCCTCGGCGGCATCCTGCCGGGCGAGCTCGCTGAAGCATTCAGCGGCCATCGGGCATTTTTGGGCGCCGAGGCATTCCATTGAGGTGACGGAAACCTGCCGCCATGCACGGTCGGTCACTCCAGGCAGCAGCTCGTCGCGGTCGCCGGTGGCCGTCTTCTCCGCCCATTCGCGGAGCCGCACCACTTCCTTGCCCAGCTGTGACGATGGTCCGCCCACGGAGGCGGCGAAATGCGGAACGCTGGTGTCCTCCCCCAGGGAAAACAGCTGCCCTTCCGACGGTTCCTCGGAAGGGAACCCGCCTTCAAGCTTGTGGCGGCACACATAGTTGGACCTGCCCTTGACCAGTGCAACCTTGACCGGCCGGTCCAGCGCCGGGGTGATGTTCTTCAGGAGCCGGGGCAGGTCCCTGCCGACAATCTGGGTCTGGAGCGCCAGGGTCGCCGTGGAGACCAGCGCAGGCTTGTTGCTTTCCAGGGCGTGGGCGATCAGCGGTATCAGGTAGGCCAGCGATTTGCCGGTGCCGGTACCTGCCTGGACCAACAGGTGGTTGCCGGTTTCGATGGCCCTGGCCACCTGGCGGGCCATTTCGTGTTGTCCGGTGCGGCTTTGTCCGCCCATGCCGGCGACGGCGCGGTCGAGCAGTTCGATAACGAACTGCTCGCCCGCCGTCTGCGCAGCTTCGCCGGCTGCGAGGTCAGTCATTGACGACGAATTGTTCCAGTTCGGACGCGAGGCCCTCCCGGACCATCACCGCAGCCCTGGTACCGGCCTCGAGGTGGTCCAGGCTGAGGATCTCGGCGTCGGACTCATGGAGCTTGCTGATCAGGTCCCCGCGCTCGTACGGGATGAGCAGCTCCATCTTGACCGATGGCCGGGGAATGGACTCGCTGATGGCCTTCAGCAATTCCGGGATGCCTTCCCCGGTCCTGGCCGAGACCACCACGTGCCGTGGCTCGCGCTGCTTCAGCCGCTCCACCACAAAGGGGTCCGCCGCATCGGCCTTGTTCAGGACGATGATTTCAGGCACCTTGCGGGCGTCGACTTCGCTGAAGACCTTCCGGACCGCGGCGATCTGCCCTTCCGGGTCGGGGTGCGACACGTCCACCACATGCAGGATCAGGTCCGAGTCCGCCACCTCCTCGAGGGTGGAGCGGAAGGCTTCCACCAGCTGGGTGGGCAGTGAACGGACGAACCCGACGGTGTCCGCCAGCGTGTACCCCAGGCCGTCAGCGGTTTCGGCCTTGCGGACAGTGGGATCAAGGGTGGCGAAGAGGGCATTCTCCACGAGGACCCCTGCGTCGGTGAGCCGGTTGAGCAGCGAGGACTTGCCGGCGTTGGTGTAGCCGGCGATTGCCACGGAGGGCACTTCATTACGACGCCGGTTGGCCCGTTTGGTCTCCCGTGCCGGCTTCATGGCGGCGATTTCGCGCCGCAGCTTGGCCATCCGGGTACGGATCCGGCGCCGGTCGAGTTCGATCTTGGTCTCACCTGGACCACGGGAGCCCATGCCGGCGGCGGCGCCGCCCACCTGGCCGCCGGCCTGGCGGGACATCGACTCACCCCAGCCGCGCAGGCGGGGAAGCAGGTATTCCAGCTGCGCCAGCTCCACCTGCGCCTTGCCTTCGCGGCTCTTGGCGTGCTGGGCGAAGATGTCCAGGATCAGGGCTGTTCGGTCGATGACCTTGACCTTGACGATGTCTTCAAGGCCACGGCGCTGGGAAGGAGCCAGTTCGGCGTCCACCACTACGGTGTCCGCGCCGGTGGCCATGACGATGTCCTTGAGTTCCTGCGCCTTGCCGGAACCCAGGAACGTCCCGGGGTCCGGCTTGTCGCGGCGCTGCACCAGACCGTCGAGGACTTCCGAGCCCGCAGTCTCGGCCAGGGCGGCCAGCTCCCGCAGTGAGTTTTCGGCGTCGGCGAGCGTTCCCTCTGACCAAAGCCCGGCCAGGACCACGCGTTCGAGGCGCAGCTGCCGGTATTCAACTTCGGTGACGTCCTCAAGCTCGGTGGACAGACCCGCCCTGCGGCGCAGGGCGCGGCGTTCCTCGAGGTCCTGCTGGTCGCCGTCGTACGTTGAATGTTCTTCGTCGAGCCGGGAAATGGCTTGGGCCTTGCCAAGGACGGCTTTACCGCTGCCGCCTTCACCGCCGGACGTGCCGGCATTTTTGGCGGGAACGTCCTTGGCGAGGATCCGGTCGATGACAGCCTGGATCTCCTGCGGACTCATGTCCTGGGCGGCTGGATCGGAACCGGTATTGGGCTGGCTGGTCATGGTCTCCTTTGAAGATTCGGCAGTTCCAGAATAGTGCTGATTGGCTCGAAGTTGGAATGTATTCGCGCTGGGCTGACGGCCTGCGGTCATGCGTTTCTCCTGGTTGTTGCGCCGCCGGCTGCGATGCCGGGGCTCGAATGCCGCGTCAGATCGGCGGCAGGGCTGGAAAGGCCGGACCAAGGCGGGAAGTGCAGCAGTGGGCTGACTTTCGAGTTGTGTCCGGCGGCCGGGCCAGACGGCATGGTCTGGCCGGTGCGCAAAAGCGGAAGGTATGGAAACCTGCGTCGCTGCGGGACGGACTGCCGCTGGAGGACAGCCTGCGGGACGGGCGCGCCCGTACCAGCTACTCGAAGATCAGGAACATGCCCTCCAGCGTAGCAGAGGGCCCTCAGGCCGGTTTCCCATTACGCTGCAGGGGGAACTACTCTGGCCAGTTATGGAGTCCGCACACTATTTCAGCACGTCCCCTGCCGGCCCCTTCACCAGGAAGCCCCTGACAGTGGAATTGGCCGGTGGGACGCGGCAGCTCCAGACCTCCCCGGGGATCTTCAGCCCCGACGGTATCGACAAAGGCACCGCAGTGCTCCTGGCCGGCGTTCCTGCGCCGCATCCCCAAGGCAACCTCCTGGACATCGGGTGCGGCTGGGGACCCGTGGCGCTCACCATGGCGCTGCTGGCCCCCGGTTCCAAGGTGTATGCCGTGGACGTCAACGAACGCTGCATCACCCTGACCAATGAGAACGCAGCCGCCCTGGGACTGGCCAACGTGGTCGCCAGCACACCCGCGGCCGTAGATCCGGAGGTCCGCTTCGACACCATCTGGTCCAACCCGCCCATCAGGATCGGCAAGGACGAACTGCACGCCCTGCTGAAGCTGTGGCTTCCGCGCCTGGCGGACGGCGGCACGGCATGGCTGGTGGTGCAGAAGAACCTGGGCTCGGATTCGCTTCAGCGCTGGCTGGCGGCCGAACTGGACGGCTCCTTCACCGTAACCCGGGAGTCCACGTCAAAGTCCTTCCGGATCCTGAAGGTCACGAAAGCGTCCCACTCGCCACAATGACGGCAGGGCCGCTGAGCTCCACGTGCTCGTGGCCGCCGGGGGCGGCAAAGAACTTCACGCCCACCACTCCGCCGGGAACGTGGACCCGCCAGGCGTCCGGCGCCTCCGCCCCGGCCCAGTGCCGGATGGCGACGGCGGCAGCGCAGGCACCGGTCCCGCAGGACTGGGTCTCCCCCACGCCGCGCTCGTGCACCCGCATGGTCACAGAGCCCACACCGTCATGGACCAACGGTTCTGCCGGGACCACGAATTCCACGTTGGTCCCGTTTGCAGGAACGGGATCGACCTTGGGAGCGGTGAAGAGCCGGGTGCCCGTGAGCTCAGAGAGTTCGGCGAGGGCCACCACCGTATGCGGGTTGCCCATGCTCACGGAGAGGGCCGGCCGGGCAACTTCAAGCCCGTCGGCGGTGACCAGGGAATCCATGGCTTTGGCGCTTGCCTCCCCGGGGAAGATGAACTCCCAAGGACCCATGTCCACGGCATAACCGTTCCCTGTCCGGACCACGGTCTTGACCCCGCCGCGGGTGCCGATGGTGAGGGATCCGCCGTCGGGCAGGTCGATCAGGCCCTCCGTCCGCAGGAAATGGACGAAGACCCTGACCCCGTTGCCGCACATCTCGGACAGGGAGCCGTCGGCATTGCGGTAATCCATGAACCATTCCGCGTCCGGGGCTTCCGTGAGCAGTTCCCGGCCCTCGGGCAGGAAGCGGGACGGGACCGCCCTGATCAGGCCGTCGGCCCCGATCCCGCGGTGCCGGTCGCACAGCGCCGCGGCCTGGTCCGCGCCGATGGCACGGACGCCCTCGGGGTCGGCCACCAGGACGAAATCGTTGCCGGTGCCGTGCCCCTTGGAAAAGCGGAGCCCGCTCAGCGTGTGCAGGACGGGTCCGGTGGTTTCGGCGGGGGTTGCATTCATGGTCCCAAGCGTAGCGGCGCATGCCGCCGGCGCTGAAACTGCAGCTACCGGCACAACTCCGCTGCCTTGCCAACGAGTCCCGGTTCCTGCCAGTCCAGCCAGGTGATGCGGGGGTCGGGGCGGAACCAGGTCAGCTGGCGGCGGGCGAACTGCCGGGTGGCCACGATGGTTTCCTCGGCGGCGTCTGCAACGGTGGACGTGCCATCGACCACGCGCAGGAACTGTGAATAGCCAAGCGCCCGGGACGCGGTTTTGCCGCGGCGCAGGCCGCTGGCGTCGAGCAGCCGGATTTCGTCCAGCAGGCCGGCGTCCACCATCCGGTGCACGCGTGCGGCCAAGCTGTCCCGCAGGACCTCGCGGTCCACGCTGAGGCCCAGCTGGGTGGCGGGCTGGTGGTACTCCCGCCGGGGCATGAAGGAGCTGAAGGGCCGTCCGGTGAGTTCGTGCACCTCGAGGGCCCGGATGATGCGCCGGGCATCGGAGACGCGGGCGGCGGAGGCGGGATCGACGGTCCGGAGCCTTGCAAGGAGTGCCTCGGTACCGAGTTCGGAATGCTCCGCCTCAAGGCGGGCCCGCAGTGCGGGATCGGTCCCCGGAAACTCCAGGACGTCAAGCGCGGCCCGGACGTACAGCCCGGAGCCACCAGCCAGGATGGCGCGCTTGCCGCGCCGATGGATGTCGTCGATGGTCTTGCGTGCCTGGGACTGGAAGTCGGAAACGCTGGCTTCCTCGGTGACGTCCAGGGTGTCCAGGAGGTGGTGCGGCACTCCCCTGCGCTCGGCCAAGGTGATTTTGGCGGTGCCGATGTCCATGCCGCGGTAGAACTGCATGGCGTCGGCGTTGATGACCTCGCCGTCCAGGGCGAGGGCAAGGTTGACGGCGAGGTCAGACTTGCCTGAGCCGGTGGGACCGACGACGGCGATGACGGGCGGGGCAGCCACCTGTCAGCGGGTGCGCAGCGGCAGTGCGGGCATGCCGAGGGAGACGCCCTTGCGTTCCCCGGGTGAAGCCGGGGATGGTGCCCCGCAGGAGTCGGCCTGGGACCTGTCCCATGCGTCCCCTGCCCGGGACCGGCGCAGGCTGTAGTCCTCAAGCGTGGGATCGGACACCAGGTGGAAGGCCGCCGCTTCGGTAATGGTGACGGTGACGAGGTCCCCGGGCCTGGGGGCGGGTGCGCCCTCAGGGACCGAAAAGTGGACCAGCCGCTGGTCCTGCGACCGGCCGGAGAGCCGGTGGGTCTCCTCCGACTTCCGCCCGGACTGGGCCGTGACCATGACTTCGAGCCGACGGCCAAGCTGCTTCCGGTTTTCTTCCGCGGCGATGCGGTCCTGCAGGGCGGTGAGGCGTTCGAAGCGTTCCTGGACTACGGCCTTGGGGAGCTGGTCGGGCAGGTCGGCCGCCGGCGTGCCCGGACGCTTTGAATACTGGAAGGTGAAGGCGGTGGCGAAGCGGGACTGTTCCACCACGTCCAGGGTTGCCTGGAAGTCCTCTTCCGTTTCGCCTGGGAAGCCGACGATGATGTCGGTGGAGATGGCGGCGTGGGGGATCCTTTCACGGACCTTGTCCAGGATTCCCAGGAACTTGGTGGACCGGTAGGAACGCTTCATGGCCCGGAGGATGCTGTCCGACCCGGACTGCAGCGGCATGTGCAGCTGCGGCATGACGTTGGGAGTCTCTGCCATGGCGTCAATGACGTCATCGGTGAACGCGGCCGGGTGCGGGCTGGTGAAGCGGACGCGTTCCAGCCCCTCAATCCCGCCGCAGGCACGCAGGAGCTTGGAGAATGCCTGACGGTCCCCGAACTCCACCCCGTAGGAGTTGACGTTCTGGCCGAGCAAGGTGACTTCAATGGCGCCGTCGTCCACGAGTGCCTGGATTTCCGCGAGGATCTCTCCGGGCCGGCGGTCCTTTTCCTTGCCGCGCAGGGCCGGCACGATGCAGAAAGTGCAGGTGTTGTTGCAGCCTACGGAGATGGACACCCAGCCCGAGTAGACGGAGTCGCGTTTGGTGGGCAGCGTGGAAGGGAAGACATCCAGGGACTCCAGGATCTCCAGCTGGGCTTCGTTGTTGTGCCGTGCCCGGTCCAGGAGGGCCGGCAGGGCACCCACGTTGTGGGTACCGAAGACGGCATCCACCCAGGGCGCCTTTTTAAGGATGGTTTCGCGGTCCTTTTGTGCCAGGCAACCGCCCACGGCAATCTGCATGCCGGGGTTGGCCGCTTTCACCGGGGCCAGGATGCCCAGGTTGCCGTAGAGCTTGTTGTCCGCGTTTTCCCTGACTGCGCACGTGTTGAACACCACGACGTCGGCATGCCCGCCCTCTGCGGGCACGTAACCGGCGGCCTCAAGCAGGCCGGACATCCGTTCAGAGTCATGAACGTTCATCTGGCAGCCGAAGGTGCGCACCTGATAGGTGCGGGGCATCGCTTCGGACTGCGGCACCGCCCCTGCTTCGACGGAAGGGGTGGCGTCGGATTGGGGGGAAGGAATGGTCAAACTCACCCGTTAAGGGTACCGGCTCTGGAGGCGGTCGTTGTCGGGGTCCTGCCGGGAATCGAGGACCTCGTTGACGATCCGGAACGCCTGGGAGGGTTGGTAGCCCTTGCGTGCGAGCATTGACGCCAACCGCCGTACGGCTTTGTCCCGCTCGCCGGGACCGGCCAGGTCCGTCCCAGGGCGGAGCTTGCGTTCCACCAGGGCACGGGCTGCGGCTTCCTCGTCGGCGTCGGTCAGCTGCTCCAGGGCCGAAGCAGCCGTTTCCTGGTCGATGCCCTTCTCAGCGAGCTCCCGCCGGAGCGCACCCTTGGCCAGCTTCCTGGACTGGGCCCGGCTCCTGACCCACATGTCGGCAAATTCGGCATCGTTGATCAGCCGGACTTCCTGGAACTTGTCCAGCACGGCCTCGGCGACGGGTTCCGGGATGTTCCGCTCCGCCAATTTCCGGGCAAGCTGGAGCCGGCTCTTGGGCGCGGCTGTGAGCTGCCGGTACACGATGGCCTGGGCAACCGAGAACGGATCCGGTTCGGCGTCCGCGGCCTGCGGGTCCTCAGGGGCGGCAAACCCGTCCGGCGCCCCGGTTGAGGGGCTGCCGGAACGGGTCCGCCGTGTTCGTGGGCCGGTCAAGGGCTAGAACCCGTCGACGGCTTTCAGCTTTGGCGCGTCCTTGGACTCATCCTCGGCAGGCTTGACGCCGACACCGAGCTTCTCCTTGATCAGGCGCTCCAGCTCGGCGGCAAGCTCCGGGTTGTCACGGAGGAAACGGCGCGAGTTTTCCATGCCCTGGCCCAGCTGGTCGCCGTCGTAGGTGAACCAGGAACCCGACTTCTTGATGATGCCGTGCTCCACGCCCATGTCGATGATGCCGCCTTCGCGGGAGATGCCCTGGCCATAGATGATGTCAAACTCGGCCACCTTGAAGGGCGGAGCCATCTTGTTCTTGACGATCTTGGCCTTGGTCCGGTTGCCGACCGAGTCGGCGCCCTCCTTGAGGGTCTGGATCCGCCGGACGTCGATGCGGACCGACGCGTAGAACTTCAGGGCCTTACCGCCTGTGGTGGTTTCGGGGGAACCGAAGAAGACGCCGATCTTTTCCCGGAGCTGGTTGATGAAGATGGCGGTGGTCTTGGTCTGGCTCAGGCGTCCGGTGATCTTACGCAGGGCCTGGCTCATGAGGCGGGCCTGGAGGCCGACGTGGCTGTCGCCCATGTCGCCTTCGATTTCTGCCCGCGGCACCAGGGCGGCCACGGAGTCGATGACGATGACATCCAGCGAACCGGAGCCGACCAGCATGTCCATGATTTCCAGGGCCTGCTCGCCGGTATCCGGCTGCGAAACCAGGAGGGCATCGGTGTCCACGCCCAGCTTGGCGGCGTAGTCGGGGTCCAGGGCGTGCTCGGCGTCGATGAAGGCTGCGATCCCGCCCGCGCGCTGGGCACTCGCCACCGCGTGCAGGGCCACGGTGGTCTTACCTGAGGATTCAGGACCGTAAATTTCGATGACGCGGCCGCGCGGGAGCCCGCCAATGCCAAGGGCGACATCCAGGGCGATGGAGCCGGTGGGGATGACTTCGATCGGAGCGCGGACTTCGTCGCCCAGGCGCATGACCGAGCCCTTGCCGAACTGCTTGTCAATCTGGGCAAGTGCTGCTTCCAGCGCTTTTGCACGATCCGGGGCTGCCGCCATGGTTGACACCTCTAATGCTTTCTCGATGGTGGCCTTCGCGGCCATTGTGTTGGTCATCTCTGACGCTAAGGGGACCCACTGACATTCCGGCCGGAAGACAACGGCTATGTGGATAAACCCGATGAAAAAATCATAGCCTTATCCGAACAGGTATTCGAAGAGTGGAGCTCCTGCGGCGTGTCCGCCGGCAGGATCCCCGCCCCGGCAGCGCCGTGCCCTCCGCTAGTCGCGGCGCGGGGCGATGTCGCGGCCCAGCCGCCGTTCCGACGGGACATCCTGGACGTCGCAGACCGCAAGCCAGACCCGGCGCGGCTCAACCCCGGCCGCCAGGGCCTGGTCAGCGGTGCGCCCACCGACGCCGGCAAGGACCAGGGTGCTGCTCAGCACGCGGGAGTATCCCGCGCCGAACTCGTCATCCATCAGACGCCAGTACTCGCTGATTCGCATCGGTAAATCCTCTCATGATTGTGGACCCTAGAATTGTTGCCATGAGCAACTCCCCGGACCTCCCGCCGCGGCAGGACACAGGCAATGACGCCGCCGATGCCGCGCTGCAAAATGTTGAACACCAGATCAGCCTTTTTTGGCGGCGGGCGCGGGCCATCTCCAACCAGCTTTCGCGCGAGGTCCACCCGGACATGGAGCCAGCGGCGTACGGGCTGTTGACGATTATCCGCCGGGAAGGCCCCATCCGGCTGACTGAGCTGGCCATGAACATCGGTGTGGGCAAGCCGTCGGTCAGCCGGCAGATCGCGTTCCTGGAAGGTCTGGGCCTGGTGTCCAAGGAGGCGGACCCCCTGGACCGCCGGGCGCAGTCGATCCGGCTGACGCCCAAGGGCGAAGAGAAGATGCACCAGGTCCAGGACGCCAGGCGACAGGTCTTCCAGGAGCGGCTGCGCGAGTGGCCGGTGGAGGACCTTGAGGAATTGGCCCGCTGCATGGCCAGGTTGAACTCCACTTATGAGCGTGACGGATTCCCCAGGGAGGCCGCTGACGGGCCGGGCTCACCGGAGCGGGCGCAGCAGGACTCATGACAGCAGGAAGCCCCCGGCATGGCCGGGGGCTTCCTGTTGTCCGGCGCCCACCCTGCGGTGGGGCTCCTTACCGGGCTCCGGAGAGGAGTCCCGTGGAGAGTTCGTCGTTCAGTTCAGTGTTGAGGTCGCGTTCCAGGTCACGGCCGTAACGCTGGGAGAATTCCTGCGGGACGGTGTCCGGAACGGCGACGCCTTCGGCTACTGCCACGCGGTCGCTGACCTCGCGGAGCATGCTTGACAGCGGAACATCCAGTGCCGAGCAGATCGAGGACAGGAGCTCTGACGATGCTTCCTTTTGGCCGCGCTCCACTTCGCTGAGGTATCCCAGGGAGACACGGGCGCTGTGCGAAACTTCACGGAGCGTGCGCCCCTGACGCTGGCGGACATCGCGCAGGACATCACCGATTTCGTGACGAAGTACTACCATCTTGCGCTCCTTCTGTTCGCTCTTAGCCTGTTCGGCGAGGCCCACATCCTTCCAGCGGACAACGCCGTTTACGGATACGGGCTGCTTTACCATCTGTATCGCCTTGCTCCCTCATTGGTCAGGTCCGCCGCCGGCGAACCTGTCTTGGTCATTTCATCCTAGGCGCCTCCGCTCTTCGGAAGCGACACAATGTAATAACTAATCGGTAATGGCTTTTGTTCCCGGCAACTTTACGCGCGGTAACTTGGCGGCCTGCGCGGCTTAGCCGGCGAGGGCTTCGAGGAGTCTTTCGAGGGCGGCGGCGCAAGTGGCGGCGCGGATGTCCGGCCGGTTTCCGGTGAAGGAGTACTCGAAACCGGCGGTGCCTGCGGCTGTGGCGATGCCGATGTAGACCCGGCCCACGGGTTTGCCGTCGTGGGCCTCGGGACCGGCGACGCCGGTGGTGGAAAGCCCGACGTCGGCGCCCAGGACAGTGCGCGCCCCGGCGGCCATGGCCCGGGCGACGTCGGGATCGACGGAGCCGGCACTGGCCAGCAGGTCGGCGGGCACGTGCAGCACCGCCTCCTTCACCGAGTTTTGGTATGCCACCACCCCGCCCTGCAGCATGCCGGAGGCGCCCGGGGTGTCAGCCAGGACAGCGGACACCATGCCGGCCGTCAACGACTCCGCAGTGGCAACGGTCCGTCCGGAGTCAAGTGCCTGCCGGACGGCCTGTGCCGCCAGCCGGTGAAGGTTGCTCATGCCTGTTCCCGTCCCTCGGTTCCCGCCTGCCGCTTGCCCCTGGCGCGCAGGCGCAGGGCTTCAACCACGTACTCGACGCCGGTCCACAGCGTGATCGCCACGGCTGCCATCATGACGGCGAATGCCACCCAGGACATCCAGGGCGCGAATGCCCCGAGCGGCAGCAGGTACAGGAAGATTGCCGCGGTCTGGACAACGGTTTTGAGCTTGCCGCCGCGGGAGGCGGGGATGACTCCGTAGCGGATCACGAAGAACCTCAGGGCCGTAATGCCCCATTCACGGACCAGGATCACCACGGTTGCCCACCAGGGGAGCTCGCCCAGCAAGGACAGCATCACCAGCGCGGAGCCGATGAGCAGCTTGTCGGCAATGGGGTCGGCAATCTTGCCGAAGTCAGTGACCAGGTTCCGGCTCCTGGCGATGTCGCCGTCGAGCTTGTCCGTGTAGATGGCGACGGCGAACGCGGCCACCGCCGCCCAGCGCCACGGTCCGGAGGTGCTGTGCAGCCCGGGGGCGTCGGCCACGAGGAACCACACGAAGAACGGGACCAGCGCGATGCGGATCATGGTCAGGACATTGGGGAGGTTCCAGACCCCGGCACGGCCTTGGCCGGCGGCGGTTGCATCGGTGCTAGTCACGTTCCTAGGCTACCGGGCTAGCGTCCGGTGAGGGACCAGGCGTCCTCGGAGCCGTCGTCGTCGCCCGGGGCGGAATCCGATCCGTCGTAATATTCGACGTTCTGCTTCCGCTGGTCCAGGTCAGCGGCCACCAGGTCTTCGGCGTAGCCGCCCTGGGCAATGTTGGCGTTGGCGTTGTCACTGAGCGCTGCCGTCTGTGAATCGGCCACGGCCGGCGGCTCCTGGCCTTTCATCGCGGCGAGGACCGCGGCGAGGTCGTCCGGCTTGACCAGGACGTCCCGGGCCTTGGAACCCTCGGAAGGTCCCACCACTCCCCTGGACTCAAGGAGGTCCATGAGCCGGCCGGCCTTGGCGAAGCCGACCCGGAGCTTGCGCTGCAGCATGGAGGTGGAGCCGAACTGGGTGGTGACCACAAGCTCCGTGGCCTGCAGCAGCACCTCGAGGTCGTCCCCGATGTCGTCGTCGATCTGCTTCTTTTCCGCTTCGGGGGCGACGTCGTCCCGGTAGACAGCCTGCAGCTGCCCCTTGACGTGCTCCACCACTTTATGGATCTCCGATTCGGTGACCCAGGCGCCCTGGACACGCATCGCCTTGGACGCTCCCATAGGCAGGAAGAGGGCGTCGCCCTGACCGATCAGCTTCTCGGCGCCGGGCTGGTCGAGGACCACGCGGGAGTCGGTGACGGAGGACGTGGCGAAGGCCATGCGCGAAGGCACGTTGGCCTTGATGAGGCCGGTGACCACGTCCACGGACGGGCGCTGGGTGGCCAGGACCAGGTGGATGCCTGCGGCGCGGGCCAGCTGGGTGATGCGGACGATCGAGTCTTCTACGTCGCGCGGGGCGACCATCATCAGGTCGGCAAGCTCGTCCACGATCACCAGCAGGTATGGGTAGGGCCGGATGACGCGCTTGGAGTCCACCGGCGGGTGGACCTTCCCGGCACGGACGGCCTTGTTGAAATCGTCGATGTGCTTGAAGCCGTAGTTGGCCAGGTCGTCGTAGCGGGCGTCCATTTCCCGCACCACCCACTGCAGCGCCTCGGCGGCCTTCTTGGGGTTGGTGATGATCGGCGTGATGAGGTGCGGCACGCCCTCGTACGCGGTCAGTTCCACTCGTTTGGGGTCCACCATGACCATGCGGACCTCATCCGGGGTGGCCCGCATCAGGATCGAGGTGATCATCGAGTTCACGAAGGACGACTTGCCGGCACCGGTGGCACCAGCCACCAGGAGGTGGGGCATCTTGGCCAGGTTGGCCACCACATAGCCGCCCTCCACGTCCTTGCCCACGCCCATCACCATGGGGTGGTCCGTGCGGCGCGCGTTCTGGCTGCGGAGGACATCGCCCAGGGAGACCGTTTCACGGTCGGTGTTGGGGATCTCGATGCCGATGGCGGACTTACCGGGGATGGGGCTGAGGATCCGGACGTCGCTGGAGGCAACGGCGTACGAGATGTTCTTGGACAGGGCGGTGACGCGCTCCACCTTGGTGCCGGGCGAGAGCTCGATTTCGTACCGGGTGACGGTGGGGCCGCGGCTGAACCCGGTGACCGTGGCATCAACATTGAACTGGGTCAGGGTGTCCGTGAGGGCGGCGACGACGGCGTCGTTGGCTTCCGTGCGCTCCTTCGGGATGGACCCGGGGGTCAGGAAGTCCGAGGCCGGCAGGGTGTAGGTCACGTCGCCGGCCAGCGAGAGCTGCTCGGTCCGCTGCGGGATGGGAACGGGCGGCGGCGCGGGCGCCACCGGGTTCGAGGGCACCGTGGGCGCGGCGGCAGGCTTGCCGGGAGCCGCGGCACCGGGGATAACCAGGGGGATGGCCTCGGTGGCGTTTTCCGGCGGGGCCGCCTGCGCACCGGCGCCCAGGCCCTGGGCGGCCTTGATCTTCTCGACGGCGATCTCCGCCTGGGTGGGCCGCCGCACTCCGGGCGCGGGCCGCGCCGGTTCGCCCTCGTCGTCGTCAATGACAGCGTGCTCGAAGGCTTCGTCGCCCACGTAGCCCTCAAGGCCTGCCCCGGCTTCCTGGTCCTTCCCGAAGAACTTCCGCTTCTTCTTCCGGGGTGCGGGCGGCGCCGTCCGCTCGAGGTAGCTGCGGTCGTGGACGTCGGCGCGTTCCGGATCCATCAGGTCGATGCCCATGAGGTGCTCGTACGCTCCGCGGATGCGGCGCGGAATGGCGGTGAACGGGGTGGCCGTGATGATCAGCAGGGATACGAATGCGAGCAGGCCGTAGAGGGCCACCGGCACGGCGGGATGGATGGCGGCCAACGGCGTGGCGGCCAGGAAACCGAGCATGCCGCCCGCCCTGCGGAGCCCGTCGAAGCCGTCGGCCACCGTGGGCTGGCCGCCCAGGATGTGTGCCAGGCCGCAGCCGGCGAATGTCATGATCAGGAAGCCGATGCCCACCCTGTTGTTGCCCCGGCCATCGGAGGGCTGCCGGAACAGCCGGAAGGCACAGACGAAGAGCATGAGCGGAAGCAGCAGGGAGATCCACCCGAACGTGCCGTTCACCACGGCGTAGACGGCGTCCGGGAACCAGCCTGTCAGGCCCCACCAGGCGAACGTGGCGATGAAGACGCCGAGCGCCAGGTTGAACAGGGCGGCTCCATCGCGGCGGTCCTCGGGGGGGAGGTCGCTGACGTCGTGGCCGATGCGGCGCACTCCCCCGCCCACCAGGTGCCCCACGCCAAGCCATGCGCCGCCCACTACGCGCAGCAGCCACGGCTGGTGGTGTTCGACGGCGGGAAGCTGGCGGGTGCGTGCGGTGCTTGATGAGCCGCCACGCCCCGCCCTGCCGGCGGTGGAGCCGGTTCCGCGGCCTGTGGGGCTCCCGGATTTGCTGCCGGAGCTGCCCCTGCCGGTACCTTTGGGCGCGGAAGTAGTACGTGTGGCCATAGTAGTTACGCTACCGGAAGCATGCGGTGATTCCGGGGATATCGGGGCCGGGAGCATCCCCGCTCCCCGCTGTTAAAGGCCTCCGGCCCGCACTCCTGCCTGCGGCGGGGAGGGCGGGCCGGAGCCGGCGGGGTGGACCATCAGGCCTCGAGGACCACCGGGATGATCATGGGCTTGCGGCGCAGCTTGCGGTTGACCCAGGTGCCCACGACGCGGCGCACCACCTGCTGGAGCTGGTGGCTGGTGTGGTCCGCATTGTTCTGGACCGCTTCTTCCAGTGCCGCGTTGATCTTGGGGATGATGTCGTCGAAGACGGAGTCGTCTTCGGCAACGCCGCGGGCATGGATCTCGGGGCCGGACACCACCTTGCCGGTGGCGCGGTGGATCACCGTGATGATCGAGATGAAGCCTTCGTCGCCCAGGATCCTGCGGTCCTTGAGGTCGGCGTCCGTGATCTCCCCAACGCTGGAGCCGTCAACGTAGACGAAGCCCACCTCCACCTGGCCCACGATGTCTGCCTGGTGGTCGCGAAGGTCGATGACGGTGCCGTTGTCCGCGAGGATGACGCTGGCTTCCGGAACGCCGGACTCGATGGCGATCTTGCCGTTGGCGATCAGGTGGCGGGTTTCGCCGTGAACCGGCATCGCGTTGAGCGGCTCGAGGATGTTGTAGCAGTAGAGCAGTTCGCCGGCCGCGGCGTGGCCGGAGACGTGGACCTTGGCGTTGCCCTTGTGGATGACGTCGGCGCCAAGCTTGAGGAGGCCGTTGATGATCCGGAACACGGCGTTCTCGTTGCCCGGGATGAGGCTGGAGGCCAGGATGACGGTATCGCCGTCCCCCACCACCACCCGGTGGTCACCGTTTGCCATCCGGGACAGGGCCGCCATGGGCTCGCCCTGCGAACCGGTGGACATCAGGACCACCCGGTTGTCCGGCAGGTTGTCGATGTTCTTGATGTCGACGATCAGCCCGGCCGGGACGTCCAGGTAGCCCAGCTTTTCGGCAATGGCCATGTTGCGGACCATGGAGCGGCCCACGAAGGCCACCTTGCGGTTGTGCTTGGCGGCGGCGTCGAGGACCTGCTGCACGCGGTGCACGTGGGAGGAGAAGGACGCCACGATGATGCGCTTGGTGGCCTGACCGAAGAGGCGCTCCAGGGTCGGCCCGATTTCCTTCTCGGCCGTGGTGAAGCCGGGGACGTCGGCGTTGGTGGAGTCGGACATGAAGAGGTCAACGCCCTCTTCGCCCAGCTTGGCGAAGTGGCGCAGGTCGGTGATGCGTCCGTCCAGCGGCAGCTGGTCCATCTTGAAGTCACCGGTGTGCAGGACAGTGCCGCCGGCGGTGCGGATAAAGACGGCCAGGGCATCCGGGATGGAGTGGTTCACGGCGACGAATTCGCATTCGAACGGCCCGAACTTCTCCACCTGGCCCTCTTCGACCGTCAGCGTGTAGGGCCGGATGCGGTGCTCCTGCAGCTTTGCCTCGATCAGGGCAAGCGTCAGCTGGGAACCGACCAGGGGAATGTCGTTGCGCAGGCGCAGCAGGTACGGCACGGCGCCGATGTGGTCCTCGTGGCCATGGGTGAGGATGACGGCCACGACGTCGTCCAGCCGGTCCTCGATGTAGGAGAAATCCGGCAGGATCAGGTCAACGCCGGGCTGGGTTTCCTCGGGGAAGAGGACGCCGCAGTCCACGATCAGCAGCTTGCCGTCGATTTCGAACACGGCCATGTTCCGGCCGATCTCCCCGAGTCCGCCAAGCGGAACGATCCTGAGCGTGCCCTGGGGCAGGCGCGGAGGGGTGACAAGGCCGGTAAGGGCAGTTTGGGTCATAGTGCACTACTTTCCAGGCGGAAGGGTGCCGGTCTTAGCCTCAGGAGAAGACCAGCCCCGCTTCCGCCAAATCCCCGCGGATGGTTTCGATCTCGGTTTCGTCCGGCTCCACGAGGGGCAAACGGACAATCGAGTTGGGCAGGACTCCCTGCCATTTAAGAATCTGCTTGGCCGCCACGGCCCCCTGGACGCGGGTCATGGTGGCGCGGACGACGGGCTGCAGCTCGAAGTTGATCTTGCGGGCAGTCCCAAGGTCATTGGCGTTGACGGCGTCGATGAGCTCGCGGAAGCGGCGGGTGGCCACGTGGGTGGTGACCCCGACCAGGCCGACTGCGCCCAGCGCCATCCAGGGAAGGGTCAGCCCGTCATCGCCCGAGTAGAAGAGGAGGTCCGTTTCGGCCATGACGCGGGTGGCTGCGGTGAAGTCCGCCTTGGCGTCCTTGACGGCGACGATGTTGGGGTGCTGGGCCAGCCGGATCATGGTGTCGGGCTCAATCGCGATGGAGGACCGGCCCGGAATGTCGTAGAGCATGACGGGGACGTCCACTGCGGAGGCGATGGTCTCGAAGTGCGCGCGAACGCCGGCCTGGCTGGGCTTGTTGTAGTAAGGGGTCACCAGGAGGAGGCCGTCGACGCCGAGGGCGGCTGCCTGCTGGGAAAGGTGCACCGAGTGCGCTGTGTCGTTCGTGCCGGTACCGGCAATGATGGCTGCTCGGCCGCCCACGGCATCCTTGACGGCGCGGAACATGCCGAGGTTCTCTTCGTCTGTCAGCGTGGAGGTTTCGCCTGTGGTGCCGGTGACCACAAGGCCGTCGCAGCCGTCGTCAACCAGTTTGCTGGCCAGCGCTGCCGCCTGGTCGTAATCCACTGCGCCGTCCTTGGTGAACGGCGTGACCATGGCGGTCAGGAGGGTACCGAGGGCAGGGATGTGCGCGGAAGAGTCAGCCATGGAAAAAACGTTACCCTGTCCCCGGCTGGTTAGGACAATGCCACGGGCGTGACGAGCGTCAAATACCGCGCCGGTCCGGCCGCGGTGCGTCCGCTCCGGCATGGCAATAGCGGCCGACGGCGGTTTGGCGCAGGCCCTCTGCCCATGCCGCGAGACGCTGCGCCGCGCGCACATAGTGGAACAACTCCGTAGGCGTCAGCGCATCAAGGTCCGTTTCAGCAAGCCGGCGGGCCAGTTCCGCCCCTTCGGGCTGGGCAGCCAGGCTGATGCCCTCCCGTTCCCATGCCACGTCCTCCGCCGGCCGGCCGGAAACAAGCTGGCGGAACAGGTAATCCACCACTCCCGGACTCATCGCCCTCAGGGGCCCACCGCCGGAGCCGCTATCCACCGCCGACTGGGTGGCGGGGCCAATCCGGCGCGGCTTGCCGGCGGACTGCGGATTGTCCGCCGGCTGGTTCCCAGGACGCGCTGCCCCAGCCCGCCCGGGTCCGTGCTGCTGGCGCCCCTGCTCCCGGGGTGCGGGGATTCCTGCTGGTCTGATCTCCATGGCTGCCATGATATTCGAACATATATTCGAAAACAAGGATGTCCAGGTATCCTCTGGATGGTGCGTGGCTGCCCGGACGGTCCGGCCTTTCAGGGCCCGGGGCCGGTCCTGCCGTGCTGTGACAAGCTGCGCCGGCGGCGCATGTGAGACGATCTGGTCATGACGTCCCGATCCGCGGCCACCCGGTCCCGCAAGGCCACTGGAAGCCGGCAACCGGGGCGTCTTCGGGGCATCGACGCTGCGCGGGGCGTGGCCCTGCTGGGCATGATGGCCACCCACCTGCTGCCCACCTTCGAATCGAATGCAAACCTCACGCCGACCTGGATCGGCCTCACCTTCTCCGGCCGCGCTGCTGCCCTCTTCGCCGTGCTGGCGGGCGTGGGGCTCGCCCTGTCCACCGGGAAGAACACGCCGCTCGAGGGTGCCCAACTCTCCGCCGCCCGGCGCGGCGTGGCACTGCGCGCCCTGGTGGTTGCCGCCGTCGGACTTACCCTGGGCGGACTCGAAGTGAATGTGGCCATCATCCTGGTGCACTACGCCGTGCTGTTCCTGTGTATCCTGCCTTTCCTGGGGCTCGGGGTGAAGCCGCTGTGCGCGTGGGCCGCGGGATGGATCCTTGCGTCGCCGGTGCTGGCGTACCTCCTGCGGCCATGGCTGCTGGCCCCCGAACCCCCGCTGAACCTGGGCCACAACCCCGCCTGGGATGACCTGGCTACGCCAACACGGCTGCTCGCGGATGTCTTCCTCACCGGCTACTACCCCGTGTTCCAATGGCTGTCCTACCTGCTGGTGGGACTGGTGATAGGCCGCCTGGTGCTCCCCAAGGCAGTCACCCCGGTGCTGCTGCTGGTAAGCGGAACCGTGGTGGCCGTGGCGGCCAAGGCCCTGGGTACGGCGGCCATGGAAGACTGGGGCGGCCGTGCAGCGCTGGAGCAGTTCCTCAACGCTCCGGGGTACCCGTTGGGCAGCGTCCTGCAGGTCAACCTGACAGGCATCCAGCAGGAGGGTTCCTGGTGGTGGCTGGCGTCAGCGGCACCGCACTCGGGAACCCCGCTTGACCTGCTGCATACCTCGGCGGTGGCCGCTGCCGTCATCGGCGCCTGTCTGCTCCTGGAGCGCCTCGCGGAGTGGGTGGACCTGGACCTGCTGCTGCCGTTGCGCGGGGCCGGCGCCATGACGTTGACTCTCTACACCGTCCACGTCTGGGTTGTCTCCGGGTTTTACCTGAAGCCCCTTCCCGCCGGCTGGACCGAGGACGGGATGTTCTTCGCCCAGGCGGCCACCGCCGTCACGATCGGCATCGTTTTCGCCCGGCTGCGGTGGCGCGGCCCGCTGGAGTGGGTAGGCCATACGGCCTCGCTTGTGGGCCGCGGAGGCTTCAAGGCCCTTTCCTGACCCTCCCGCTGCCCAAAGCGCCGGCCGGAATGAAAGGACCCGCGCCCCGGGTGGGGGCGCGGGTCCGGTTCCGGCGCCGGGGCCGCCTGCTATTGCGGCGTCAGCGTGAAGGCGGCCGCCTTGTCGCCGAAGTCATCGTTGAGGACAACCTGGACCGGGCCCTTCTTCACATCGAACGCGATGACGCCCTGGCGGAGATCGCCGGCACCCACCTCATCGGTGGGCAGGGCGCCCATGCCGTCATCGAGGTAAACCAGTTCGCCCTCCTTGCCGTCAGCGTCGAAGACCATGAAGTTCGAGGGGCTGGCGAAGCTGCTCCCGGTCAGCGTCTCCCAGGAGACCTTGACGGCCAGGAATCCGCCATTCTTGGGCTGCAGGTACGTCATGCCCGGAATTTCCGTGGTGTAGATGGAGTCGAGGACGCTGACCTTGACGGTATTTCCTTCCGAGGCGGTGGCCACGAAGGAGTTCGCGCCGGCAGCCGATCCACTGGGTGGGGCGGATCCGGTGGACGGCGCCGGGGCGGCCTGTGAGGCCGACGGAACATCGGGCGCTCCTGGGATCGTCCGCTTCTCAAGGGCGGCGCCGGCCACTGCAAGGGACACGAGGGTCAGCAGGATAGCGGTGATGATACTCACCAGCCAGAGGATGCCGGTGATGATCCAGGCCTTCTTCTTGTTCTCCGGGTAGCCCTCCAGCGGGCGGCCTTCCTTGTCCCTGGTGTTCCCCGTCAAGGTCATGATCAGGTCAACGAGGGCCCAGATGCCCAGGCCACCGGCGGTCAAGAGCTTGGCGACACCCGAGCCGGTCTTGCCCAGGTAGAAGCGGTCCGCACCAAATGTTCCCAGCAGCAGGGACAGGATCCAGGTGGTGATGAAGGACTTTCCGGGGCCGCCGGAGTAGAAAGCGTTGCCGTGGGGCCCGGGCTGGTATTCCCCCTGCGGACCTGCAGGAAACTGCCCCTGGAAATTGGGCCGTCCGCCGTAGGTGGATGGTGCCGGCGGAATGGGTGGAGCGGCCGGTCCGTTGTGGGGCGGCTGCGGGAAATTTGGGTGGCTCATTGATGGTCCTTCTGGTCAAGGGTGCGGTGCGGCACGCAGGGCGCGGCTGGGCCCAGGAGTAACTGCGCGCGGCGTCAGGAAGCCTCGGGCGGCACGGCGTGGAGGAGCGAAGTGGTGGGGTTGAGGGGCGGGGGCCCTGCCTTCGGTTCCGAAGAGCCGGAACCGTGGCACAGATACGGCCAGCCTCATGCTTTCCCCCAAAGCTAAAGAGTATTTACTAAATAAACCTACCGCGGGCGGAGGCGGACTGCGATGGGCAGAAATGCCCATCGCAGTTACCCGCAGCGCCACCGCGAGGCTGGGGCCGGGCCGGCGCCGGCGGTGGATCAGGAGGCGGCGGTAAAGAGCTTCACGGCGTCACGCATGGACGCCCGCGCACGTTTGCGGTCGCCGGCGGCGTCGTAGGCGCAGCTGAGGCGGAACCAGGAACGCCAGTCGTTGGGGGCGGCTTCGGCTTCGGCCCGGTACTTTTCGAACTCCGCGTCTGCTGCGGCCCGAACGATCCGGCCTCCGGGCGTGCGTGGGAGCTCATCGACGGGCAGCCCGCCTTCGGCTTCCAGGACTTTGGCCATCTGCTCGGTGCGGGCGCCGAACATGAGCTCCCGGATCAGGGCCCAGGCGCCCACAACGGGCAGCACCAGGTAGGCGGCGCCGATGGCCTTGGCTGTCAGGTTGCTGTCCGTCAGGAGCAGGAGCGAACGCTGGAAGGAGACCACCAGGTAGAAGACCAGCAGGAGGGTGACCGCACCCACCCAAATCTTGGTGCGGTTTTTCCGGAAGCCGGCCAGGAGACCATTCATGGCCTAAAGTCCCAGGTCCAGGTATCCATCCAGGCCCACCGTCAGGCCCGGGTGCGCCGCAACGTTGCGCACGCCCAGGAGCACGCCGGGCATGAACGAGGCGCGGTCGAAGGAATCATGGCGAAGGGTCAGCTGCTCCCCCGGACCACCCAGGAGCACCTCCTGGTGCGCCACCAGGCCGCGGAGCCGGACGCTGTGGACGCGGACGCCGTCCACCTCGCAGCCGCGGGCCCCGGCACGCTCGCTGGTGGTGGCATCCGGGCTTTGCGGAACCTGCGCCGCCGCGCGCTCGGCGGCGATCAGCTGGGCGGTGCGGACAGCGGTGCCGGACGGGGCGTCGACCTTGTCCGGGTGGTGCAGTTCGATGATCTCCACCGATTCAAAGTACTTCGATGCCTTCGCTGCGAAGGCCGAGGCCAGGACCGAGCCCAGGGCGAAGTTGGGCGCAATGAGGACACCGGTGCCCGGGTGCGCTGCCAGCAAAGACTCCAGGTCTGACAAGCGTCCCGCGTCCCAGCCGGTGGTGCCCACCACGGTGTGGATGCCGTGCTCGACGGCGAAGCGGACGTTGGCTTCGGTGCTTTCGGGAACCGTCAGGTCCACCACATACTGGGCGCCCGAGGCGGCCAGCTGCTCCAGCGAGTCACCCCGTCCCAGGGCTGCGACGAGCTTCATGTCGGGCGCGGCGTCGACGGCTTTGACGGCCTCGGCGCCCATGCGTCCGTTGGCGCCCAGGACGGCCACCAGCTTGGGAACGGAGTGTTGTTCGGTCATGCCGTTAACCCTACCGGCGGGACCTGCGCGCGCAGGAACCGGGCGGCGTGCGTTACCTCGCAGTCCCGGGGGCGCTCCGGACAGTGCCGCATCAGCTGCCTGCGCCGACCCATTCCACGGTGCCGTCAGTGAAGAATTGTTCCTTCCAGATAGGTACCTGTTCCTTGATGCGGTCCACCAGCTCGGAGCAGACGGCGAACGCCTGCCCGCGGTGGGCTGCGGACACGGCGCACACCAGGGCCGGGTCCCCAATCTCCAGCATGCCGATCCGGTGCGCCGCCCAGATCCGGACGGGCTGTCCGGGCCCGGCACCTGCTTTGGCGTTCTGCTCGGCAACCAGGCGCCCGACGACGTCTGCCATGACCTGGTGCGCCGTGGGGTGCGCACTGTAGCTGAGGCGATTGACGGCCTTGCCGCCGTCGTGGTTGCGCACCACGCCGCTGAAGCTGACCACGGCACCGGCTGTATCGCTTTCCACAGCGGCAATCGCCTGGTCCACCGAGATGGGCTCAGCGCTCAGGACCGCGCTGACTACTTCGAATGCTTCAGTGCCCATGTCCGCCCTCCAGCTGGTCGCACAGATGCCCGATGAGCGGGTCCAGGACGCCCAGTCCGTCCATGACGCCCTTCGGGGAGCCGGGCAGGTTCACGATGAAGGTCCGCCCTGCGGCGCCGGCATACCCCCGGCTCAGGGCAGCAAGCGGGGTTTTGGCGGCTCCGGCCCGCCGGATGGCCTCCATGATTCCGGGGATTTCCCGGTCCAGCAGCGGCAGGGTGACGTCTGGAGTCCGGTCGTCGGGGCTGAGGCCGGTGCCGCCGCTGGTGATGACGACGGCGGGGTGCTGGGTAAGGAGCGCGCGGATGGCTGCGCCCGCGGGGTCGCCGTCGGGGACCACCATGGCGGGAAACACGTCAAAGCCGTGTTCGGTGAGCCAGTCGGTGATCACGGGCCCGGTTTCGTCGTCGTAGATGCCGGCGGCGGCGCGGGTGGAGGCGATGACGACGCCGGCTTTCCGTCCCTGGACGTCGCCATGCCGGTGCGGTTCGGGAACCCGAAGGGTGTTGGGGGTAGTCACAGGGCCCAGTCTCCGCTCTTGCCGCCGCTCTTGGCCAGCACCTTGATGTCCGTGAGGACGGCATGTTTGTCCACGGCCTTGATCATGTCGTAGACGCTCAGCGCAGCCACGGACGCCGCTGTCAGGGCCTCCATTTCCACTCCGGTGACGCCCCGTGTCTTGACGGTGGAGCTGATGGCGACGGCGTCCAGGCCAAGGTCGAAATCGACCGTCACCTTGGACAGCGGGAGCGGATGGCACAGCGGAATCAGGTCCGGGGTCTTCTTGGCGGCCATGATGCCTGCCACGCGCGCAACGGCCAAGGCATCCCCCTTGGGGAGGCCGCCGGTGCCCAGGAGCCGCATCACCTCCGGTGTGGTCCGGACCGTAGCGGTGGCCGTGGCCTCGCGGGTTGTTTCTGCCTTGGCGGAAACATCCACCATCTGGGCGCTGCCGTCCTGGCGCAGGTGCGTCAGCGCGGGGGTCTGTTCTGCGTTCACAGCATCCATACTTCCACCTCGTCGCCGGCGGCGAGCTCCGTTACGCCAACGGGGACGTGGACCAGGCAGTTCGATCCCGCGAGCGCGTGCATCAGGTGCGAGCCCTCGCCGCCCTCCAGCTGCACGGTCCCGTCAGGCTGCAGGCTTCCCCGCCGGACCTGGTGCTTGTGCCCGGGTGACTCCAAGGGCTGGGCCAGGCGGCCGCGCAGCGGCTGCCTGGCCGCCGGCGACCCGAGCAGTCCCGACAGGGCGGGGCGGAGGAACATCTCGAAGGACACCAGGCAGCTGACCGGGTTGCCGGGAAACCCCAGGAAGGGGACGCCGTCGAACAGTCCTATCCCTTGGGGTCCGCCCGGCTGCATGGCCACGTGCAGGAACTCGGCGGGCTGGTCCGCCATGGCCTGGCGCACCACCTCGTACGCGCCCTTGCTGACCCCGCCCGTGGTCACGATCAGGTCCACGTCATGGCCGGCGGTCCGCAGCAGGGCCTGGAGTTCGGCGGGATTGTCGGTGGAGATGCCGGTGCGCCGGACGTTGAGTCCAGCCTGTTTCATGGCCGCTTCCAGGAGGGTTCCGTTGGAGTCGTAGATCTTGCCCTGCGGCAGTGGTTGTCCCGGTTGGACTACCTCGTCCCCGGTGGTGACGAGCAGGACAGTCACTGCCCGGTACACCTCCACCTCAGCCATACCGAGGGCTGCGAGAAGTCCCAGCTGCGCCGGTCCCAGGCACGTCCTGGCGGCCATGGCCCGCTCCCCCGCCGCAATGTCGCTGCCGGCGGTACGCACGTAGGTCCCCGGAACGGTTGCGGGCAGCTTCACCAGCCCATCGCTGCCCTCCGTGCGGAAGTGGTCAGGCACCGCCTTTTCGATGGGGACGACGGCGTCCGCCCCCGCCGGGATCATGGCACCGGTCATGATGGGCGCCGCGGTCCCGGGCCGCAGCGGCTGGGGGCTGGACCCGGCGGGAACCGGGGGCATGATGCGCAGGTCAGCTCCGTCGTCGGAAATGTCCACTGAGCGGACGGCGTACCCGTCCATTTGGGAGTTGTCGAATGGGGGAAGGCTGATGGGCGCCAGTAAGCCGTGCACCAGTGCCCGGCCGAGCGCACCGGACAGGGGGAGGACTTCCGCGCGGGACTCTGCCGCCAGCCGGCCCAGGAGGTCCGTGACCGCCGCCAGATGCTCGGCAACGGAGCGGGCGTGGTGGGCCGGGCCTGCTTTGCCGTGGGGGTGGCTGGTCATGGGTACGCCTTTGGTCGCGGCCGTCAGGATTTCAAGTCCACTCTAACGGTGTGGAATCCCGTGGCTCCGTCCGGCGCGGGAGGCCGCTCAGTCTCATCCTGGGCCACACCGTTGAGATCGGTGGCGCGGACCTGGACCTCATACTGCCCCGGGACCAGGCTGACCGCCAGCGTCCACTGGTACCAGGTGTCTATGGAGATGCCCGGCGCCAGCTCGGCTTCCCGCCACGGCCCCCGGTTGACCCGCAGTTCCACCTTTTGGATGCCGGTGTGCTGGGCCCAGGCAACGCCCGCCAGGAGTACGGTTCCGGCACTGACCGGACGCCCGCTGCGGGGTACGTCGATGCGCGACGACGTCTTGATGGGACCGCGCGCCGACCAGCCCCGCGGCGTCCAGTACCCGGCGTCGTCGGCGAACCTGGTGACCTTGAGTTCAGTAACCCACTTGGTGGCCGACACATACCCGTAGAGGCCGGGGACCACCAGGCGTACCGGGAATCCGTGCTCCAGCGGCAGCGGTTCGCCGTTCATGCCTACGGCAAGGAGCGCGTCCCTGCCGCCGTCGGTTAGGGCCTCCAGTGGCGTTCCGGCAGTCCAGCCATCGGCACTGCGGGAGAGGACCATGTCGGCCCCCTGGTGGGGAACAGCCAGGGCCAGCAGTTCGCGGACCGGCCAGCCGAGCCAGCGGGCGTTTCCGATCAGGTCGCCGCCCACTCCGTTGGAGACGCAGGCAATGGTCATGTGGCGTTCCACCAGGGGCTTCCCCAGGAGGTCGGCGAAGGAGAGCTGGACTTCCCGGGCCACCATTCCGGTGACTTTCAGGACCCAGGTCTCCGGGTTGACCGTGGGAACAGCCAGGGCAGTGTCGATCCGGTAGAACCCAGGGTTGGGGGTGACCAGCGGCGGCATCCCGGGTACGCCCGCCTCTGCGTCCGCCGGAATGGGCGGTGCCGCTGACGCAGGGGCCGGCAGGGTGATCCGTGCCCTGGCTTCGGTGGCGGCGATGGCGGCTCCGCGCCAGAATCCCGCGAGCACTCCCCCCAGGGCTGAGGCGGCTGAGGTGGCGGCGAGAGCCTGGAGGAAGCCGCGGCGGGAACCGGCGGTTCCTCCGGGCCCTGCCTTCCCCGGGGCGGAGCCTTCCCACGACTGCAGCCGCCGGACCAGGAACCGCAACAGCACGACGGCGGCTGCCGCGGCCAGGACCGGCAGCATGGGGGCCAAAGGGGTCGCCTGGGCCCGTGTGAGGACCGCAGCCAGTCCCGCCAGCCCGAAAATCCCCATCACGGAGGCACCGGCCCATCGGCGGCGGAGCTCCAGGACCCCGGCCACGGCCGCCAGAGCGGCAATGGCCAGCCCCATGCCCGCCAGGAGCGCGGCCTTGTCCGCAGTGCCGAAGAGGGTGATGGCCCAGTCCTTGACTCCGGGCGGGACGGCATCGATGACAGCGCCGCCCACAGCGGTCAGGGGCGAAAGGGAGGGGCTGGCAAAACCCGCCAGCAGCTCCCCCGCCGCGAGGCCGCCGGCGGCCGCTGCGATCCCGGCGGCCGCAGCCCACCGTGCCCCGGGCCGCGGGACTGACTGGTGCGGGACTGCCTGGTGTTGGACGGGACTTTCCGCATGCTCCGCGGGGCCGGCGCCGTCGTCGTCCGCCCCGTGCTGTTGCGGGGAACTCTTCACAACTTCCAGCATAGGTTCGGCGGCGGTCCCCGGCGCAGGTTCCGTCCGGTGGTTCTGCGCCGGTCACGGGTGTGATGCGCAGCGCAACGTGGCGTAGCCTGAAATCATGAGTCTCCAGCTAGGAATGCCGCAGCCGCGGGAGGAAGCAGCCCCTGCGCTGCCAGGCGTTCCGGCGCGCCGCCCCGCTGACGCGCCGGACGGGCTGGCGGACCGGTATGGCCGCCGCGCCACGGACATGAGGCTGTCCCTAACGGACAAGTGCAATCTCCGCTGCACCTACTGCATGCCCGCGGAAGGCCTGGAATGGCTCGCCAAGCAGGCAGTGATGTCCGCAGCGGAAATCGTGCGGATCGTGAAAGTCGGCGTGGAGCAGCTGGGGGTCCGGGAACTGCGGCTCACGGGCGGTGAGCCGCTGGTCAGGCATGACCTGGTGGACATCATCGCCGCCCTGCGGGCCAACCACCCGGACCTGCCGATCTCCATGACCACCAACGGGGTGGGCCTGGCCAGGAAGGCTGCCGCGCTGAAGGATGCAGGGCTGACCCGCATCAATGTGTCGCTGGACTCACTGCATGAGGAGACGTTCACCAAACTGACCCGGCGCCCCTTCCTCGGCCAGGTCCTGGCCGGAGTGGACGCCGCCTGGGCCGCCGGCCTGGGCCCGGTCAAACTGAATGCTGTCCTGATGCGGGGCATTAACGACGCCGAGTCGCCCCAGCTGCTGGCCTGGGCGCTGGAGCGCGGGTACGAACTGCGGTTCATTGAACAGATGCCGCTCGACGCCGATCACGGCTGGACCCGCCGCAATATGATCACCGCCGCCGAAATCCGCGCCCTGCTGTCCCGGGACTACGTCCTCACCCCCGATCCCCGGGCGCGTGACGGCGCTCCTGCGGAGCGGTTTGAGGTACGACGGCGGCAGGACGGTCCGGCGGACGGCGCCGGCAGTCCCCTCCTTGGGACGGTGGGGATCATCGCCTCCGTCACCGAACCGTTCTGCGCTGACTGCAGGCGGACCAGGATCACTGCCGAAGGCAAGATCATGAGCTGCCTGTTTTCCCGGGAGGAGTTCGACCTGCTGGGCCTGCTGCGCACTGGTGCCGGCGACGACGAGCTGGCGCAGCGGTGGCAGGATGCCATGTGGATCAAACCAAAGGCCCATGGCATGGACCACGTGGGACTCGACGCTCCGGACTTCGTCCAGCCGGACCGCAGCATGAGCGCCATCGGGGGCTGACACGGATGCTTGTACGTTATTTTGCTGCCGCGCGCGCTGCCGCCGGGCGTGAGGAAGAAAAGTTCGACCTGCCCGACGGTGCCACGGTCGCCCATCTCTTGGAAGCTGTGCTGGGGGTGCCTCGCGCCGAGCCGCCGGCAGGCACTCCTCCGCTCGCTCGGCTCCTGTCCCGCAGCAGCTTCCTGCTCAACGAGGTGGCCGTCCGGGACCAGTCAACGGTTCTTGGGGCCGACGACGTGGTCGACGTGCTTCCCCCCTTTGCTGGCGGGTAGGTAATACAAGCATGTCCGGGCGTCTGGGCAGCGGCTGGCCAGCCCTGCCAAGGCTGCGTCCGCTTTGAATGTCAGACCCCTGTTGGATGATGTTTTCATGGGAATCGGTGCGGATCTCGCGGTGGTGATGGAGGGTGTTTCTGCCTCTGTTGCTGCCCTGAGCGGGCTGGTTCTGGATGATTGTTCCTTGGCTTCGGGCGCTCATGTTGGTGCTGACGTGGATGTGTTGCGGCGCCGGTATGAGATCCGGTTGGAGCGGCTTGAAGTCGTGGCCCGGTTGGAGGCCCAGCTCGCAGCGGTCAAGGTCAGTGATGTTGCCGAAGCCGTCGAAATCCAGCTGGCACAGGTTGCACCTGACGCCCCGGTCCATGAGTGCACGTTTGCGGAGATGTCCGCGGTGGAGGAGATCGCCGGGATCCTCACCATCAGTTCGGGGGCGGCCGGTGCGTTGGTGGAGCAGTCCCGGCGGGTCTGTTCCCTGCCGGCTGTGGTTGAGGCCCTGTCCATGGGTGGGGTGTCGTGGCAGCACGCCCGGATCGTGGCCGACGAAACCGAAGGCCTCACCCCCGACTCTGCCGCCGGCCTGGTGGCGCATTTCTTTGACCCTGACGCGCCCAACCCGGCCCGGGGCGCCGCGCCCGGTGACCTTGTCCCGTCCAGGTTTCGGGCGAAGGTCCGGGCTTGGCGGGAACGCCACCACCCTGAGTCCTTGGAGAAACGGCATGTGAAGGGGGTGGCGGACCGGCGGATGGACTACGCCCCGGACCGGGACGGGATGGCCTGGCTGTCCCTGTACCTTCCCGGCGATACCGCGTGCGCCATCTGGAACCGCAGCACCGCCACCGCCCGCGGCGTCCAAAACCCCACGGAGGAGCGGACCCTCACCCAGCTCCGCGCCGACGTCGCCGCGTCACTGCTCCTCGGCGCCGGAAACACGACGGCCGCGGGTGAAGCTGCCAGGAGCACCGGTGATATTGGGAAAATCCCCACACCGCGGGCCGACATCCTGGTCACGGTCCCGGTGTTCTCACTGCTTGGCCTCACCGATGAGCCCGCGGTGCTGGACGGATTCGGGCCGATCCCGGCATCCATGGCACGGAGGCTCGTCGCCGGCGGGGCGGAATCGTTCTACCGGGTCCTGGTCGACCCGCGCGACGGGGCACCCCTGGAGATCGGACGCACCCGCTACCGGCTCCCGGAGACCAGCAAGAAATGGATCCGGCTGCGGGACTGCAAATGCACCTTCCCAGGCTGCACCAACCACACCCCCGACAACGACACCGACCACCTCACCGCCTGGCAACACGGCGGCAAAACAGACATCCGAAACTTGGCCCAGCTCTGCCCAAAACACCACCGCCTCAAACACACCAGCACCTGGGTCCCTGACGCGGCGACCCCGAATGAACCGCCCGGCTGGACCTCACCCACCGGCCGACACTACAAACCCGAACAAGCAGACTCCCAACCAACCCACTGGCCACCAGGAATCCTGGCGCCGAAGGCCATCGTCTCCGGGAAGTCCGCACCGACAGCGTTGGACGCACCAGGGGTGGGCCCAGCCGGGTTGGGCGCACCGGCGACAGCGGACGAAGTGGGACCAATGGAACCACCATCGGAACTGCCGGTGGAACTGCCGCTATGGCGCCAGTTAGTGACAGACACGCTGGAGTGGCCGGACGAGCCAGCCGAGGAACCGCCTGGCGGCAACTTGCTTGAGCCGGATGAACTCCCGCCGACAGATCCTTTGTGGGACGATTTCTACGCCATGCCGTTCCTGCTGCCACCAGACCCGGCGGGACATTGGGACGTGCTCCTGTCGTAGTACTTCCCCAGGGGTGTGTGTCAGCGGGTGGGTACAGGGGCCGATGGCCCCCCGCTGGACGCGGGCCCCGTTGCCAGTGCCATGGCCAGCAGTGACGCCCGGCTGTGGACTCGGCAAGCCTTGAAGAGTTGCTTGAACTGGTCCTGGACCCGTGTACGGCGTCACTCCCTGGGCGTCCGCCATGGCTGCCGTACCGGCCCCTGCTGCAGTGAGCCAGAGCAGTTCCCCCTGCCGGGGTGTCAGGCCAAACGCCCGGGCAAACATGTCAAGCCTCGCGGCAGGCGTGCTGGCCTGAATCGTCACGGCCACCGGTGGAGTGGGTCCGGACCCCCCCGACTCCATGCGGTTGGCCCGCAGGGAGGCCCAGCGGCCCGCCCCGACGTAGACCCTGCATTCCGCGGGGTGGGTGTCCACCAGCGCTTCCCTTGCCGCCAGCTGGGCCGCAACGTTCAACACCTCAGCCGGCACGTGATCGTGAGGAACCGGACCAGGCTGAAGCAGCTGGAGCCAGTCGTCCACGGACGCCGTTCGGCCAGCTATCGCCAGATCGTCGTCCAGGGTGAGGACAGCCTGCTCCGGCAATCCGGGCTGCCCGGCTCCTGTCCCGGATGCGTGGTCCGGGCCAGGTTCCGGGGGCGGTCGAATCCAAAATTGCCTGGCTACGGACCTCCGCAGACCCGCGGTCACTGCCGCTGCGAGCTCGCCCAGGTACGCAGTTTCTTCGTCCGTGAAGGGGACCGAACGCCGGTACGCCACAAATCGAGCCAGACCCAACACCCATACTTGTCGGCAAAGACGGCGGACAGGACATCGCGGACCCCATAGCGCTGCAACACGCCACTCCACACCGGGCTGCGGCAGGGCTCTCCCTGCGTTGCCGTCAGGAGGGACTCCGCCGGCTCCGGCGAATGCATCAGCTCGGTCCAGCGGCTGGCCCCGGAGAGGTACTTGAGGCGGATAAGTGTGGGCAATTCCTGGGGGCAGGGAATCCTGGCCCTCGGAGCCATCCCCACCGTCGTTTCGGGATCACACAACGGCCAAACGAATGCATCGAAAGGCACCATGGTGGCCACTTCTGCCAGAATCGCTGTCCGGAGAGCTTGGTGATCCAGGTCCGAGCCTGCCAGGAGTCGGATGCGCTCCTGGCTCCGGTTTCCAGCCCAGCCCTTGGTCATGTTCCAAGTATGCTCCGGCCATCCCGGGCAACCCGGAGGCGGTGCCACCCAGAATTCTGGGATACCCGCCGCAGCCCGACCGTTTAGCTTTAGCAGCGTGGAGCGTCCTCCAACCTGGCGGGACGAGTAAGGAGACTGGGATGTTCACCCTGCAGATCGAACACAGCATCACCGATTTCAGCACGTGGAAGGCGCCATTCGACCGTGATCCGGTGGGCCGGTCCGCGTCAGGGGTTCTCGCGCACCGGATAGGCCGGCCCGTGGGCGAACTGCAATACATTGTTGTGGAACTCGACTTCGCGGACCTGGCCCTGGCAGAGCAGCTGCTCAAGAACCTTCGAACACAGGTATGGCGTTCGCCCGCCAACGCCCCTGCCCTCGCCGGTGCGCCGAAAACGCGCATCATCGAGGCGGCATCCTAGCCCATGCCTCACGCGCGGTGGAACTCCGAGCGCATGAATGGCCTGTACGGCGATTCATTACCGTCGGTTCCAGCCTCCGGGGTGTCGCCGCCGTCGTCCTGCCCGGCAGAACGTAGTTCGGTGACGTGCGTCAGGACACCGTCCGCCACCTCGATGGAGTGGCGCGTCCAGCTTCCGGCAGTGCGGCGTTCAACGCGGAGGACACCGTCGCGCCAAGTGCAGCGGGTGGCGCTGCCGAGCGGAACGCCGGCGCTGTCCACGTAGTACCACAGCACATCGTTGTGGACCGGATCGATCGTGAAGATGCCGTGGCCTTCGAAATGGCTGCCGTCGGGTTCAACGTGCCGGTAGCTCTGCACGACGCCGAGACCTCCGGCCACCTGGCTGTAGGTCACTTCTGCATCAACGCTGCGTTCGGGCCCCCACGGACCTGCAGCGACCTGGGTCCGTCCCCGCCAGTGACCCAGCAGGCCGGATAACGCATGAGGTCCGTGCCGCACTCCCGCCCCGTTCACCGTTCCGCCTTCCCAAACGAAGATCGCTCCCCAACTTAGGATGGACTCTGGAGGGCCGGGCCGCCAGCGTCTCCGCGGCGCCAGGTTGCTACAACCCGAACGTCTCCGTCTCCTCGAACGGGCCAACCACGGTGACGGTCCGCGGGGCTGCGGCGAGTTCGGCGGCCAATTCCTGGACTTGTTCTGCGGTGACCGCCTTGATGAGCCGCAGGGTTTCGTCGATGTCCTGGTATTCGCCGGAGACCAGTTCGGCCCTGCCCAGGCGGGACATCCGTGAGCCGGTGTCCTCCAGGGCCAGGACGATGCCGCCGCCGAGCTGTCCCACGGCCTTGCGGAGCTCGTCGTCGGAGATGCCGTGTTCGGCGAGCTTGTCCAGCTCCACAGCCAGCAGGTCCAGCACCTGCCTGACCTTGGACGGCGTGCAGCCCGCGTACATCCCAAAGTAGCCGGCGTCGGCGTAGGACGAGGCAAAGGAGTAGGTGGAGTACACCAGGCCGCGCTTCTCGCGGACTTCCTGGAACAGCCTGGAGGACATGCCGCCCCCAGGACCGCATTCAGCACACTCATGACGTAGCGGCGTTCATCGGTGGCAACGATGGTGGGGCAGCCCATGATGATATTCGCCTGCTCCACAGCGCGCTTGACCACGTGCAGGCCTGCGGTCCCGGTGATGAGGGCGCGTTCGGTGGAGCGCCGCTGCACCGGTGCGGCGTCGGGCCCAAGCGACCAGCCCGCGGTCTGGAGGGCATCCACCACGAGTCCGCAGACGACGTCGTGGTCCAGCCCGCCCGCGGCGGTGATGACCAGCTCCTCCGGTTTGTAGTACCTGCGGTAGTGCTCCCACACGGAGTCCCGGGCCACGGCCTTGATGGCGGCGGGAGTGCCGCCGATGGGGCGGCCCAGCGGGTGGCTGCCCAGGACCGCGGCGACGAAGTGCTCGTGGGCGACGTCGGTGGGGTCATCGCTGTCCATGGCGATTTCCTCGAGGATGACGTCCCGTTCCTGCTCCATCTCGTCAGGGTCCAGCACGGCGCCGGTGATCATGTCCGCGATGACGTCGATGGCCATGGGAAGGTCCGAGTCCAGCACCCGGGCAAAGTAGCAGGTGCTTTCCTTGGCAGTGGCCGCGTTCGATTCGCCGCCCACCTCGTCAAAGGCGGAGGCAATCTCCAGGGCCGTGCGGCGCCTGGTCCCCTTGAACAGCAGGTGCTCAAGGAAGTGGGTGGACCCGTGCTGGCCGGGAGCCTCGTCACGGGATCCGACGCCCACCCAGAACCCGATCGTGGCTGACCGCTGGCCCGGCATCGCCTCGGTCAGTACCCGCACTCCCCCTGGCAGCACTGAACGCCGGACCTCGGACCCGCCGTCGGAGCCGTGGACCAGGGTGTCGCCGGCGTGGTTCTGCTCAAGCGGCAGGGGTACAACAGTCATTGATGCCTTTCAGGACGGGCAGCCGGATCTGGCTGCCATCGTAACAGCGGCGGGACCGGTGGATCATCCACCGGTCCCGCCGATTCATGCTTATGCCGGGAAGCCCCTGCTGTTAGACCTCAGCGCCTTCAGCAGGCTCCGTGGCGTGAACGCGCTCGGTCTCGTCGGCGCCTTCCTCTTCAGCCACGACCGGAGACAGGGACAGCTTTCCGCGGTCATCGATCTTGGTGATTTCCACCTGGATCTTCTGGCCCACGGAAACAACGTCATCAACGTTGTCCACCCGCTTGCCGCCGGCGATCTTGCGCAGCTCGGAGATGTGCAGGAGGCCGTCCTTGCCCGGGGTCAGCGACACGAAGGCACCGAAGGTGGTGGTCTTGACGACCGTACCCAGGTAGCGCTCGCCGATTTCCGGAACCTGCGGGTTGGCGATGGCGTTGATGGCGGAGCGTGCTGCGTCGGCAGACGGACCGTTCGTGGCGCCAATGTAGACCGTGCCGTCGTCCTCGATGGAGATGTCGGCGCCCGTGTCTTCCTGGATCTGGTTGATCATCTTGCCCTTGGGGCCGATGACCTCGCCGATCTTGTCCACGGGGATCTTGACGGCGATGACGCGCGGTGCGAACTCGGAGAGCTCGTCCGGGGTGTCGATGGCCGAGTTGATGACCTCGAGGATGTGCAGGCGGGCTTCGCGGGCCTGCTTCAGGGCTGCCGCGAGCACCGAAGCGGGGATGCCGTCGAGCTTGGTGTCCAGCTGGATGGCCGTGACGAACTCGGCGGTGCCGGCAACCTTGAAGTCCATGTCACCGAAGGCGTCTTCGGCGCCCAGGATGTCGGTCAGCGCTGCGTAGCGGGTCTGGCCGTCCACCTGGTCGGAGACCAGGCCCATGGCGATACCGGCGACGGCGGCCTTCAGGGGCACACCGGCGTTCAGCAGGGACAGGGTGGAGGCGCAGACGGAACCCATCGACGTCGAACCGTTGGAACCGAGGGCTTCGGATACCTGGCGGATGGCGTAGGGGAATTCCTCGCGGGACGGCAGGACGGGCACGAGTGCACGTTCGGCCAGGGCACCGTGGCCGATTTCGCGGCGCTTGGGCGAGCCCACGCGGCCGGTTTCACCGGTGGAGTACGGCGGGAAGTTGTAGTTGTGCATGTAGCGCTTGCGCGTCACGGGAGACAGCGAGTCGATCTGCTGCTCCATCTTGAGCATGTTCAGCGTGGTGACACCCATGATCTGGGTCTCGCCGCGTTCGAAGATGGCGGAGCCGTGGACGCGGGGCAGGACCTCGACCTCGGCGGTCAGCTGGCGGATGTCCGTCAGGCCACGGCCGTCGATGCGGACCTGGTCCTTGAGGATGCGCTGGCGCACAACGTGCTTGGTGACCGAGCGGAATGCTGCGGACAGTTCCTTCTCGCGGCCTTCGAACTGGCCGGCGAGGTTGGCGAGGACCTCGTCCTTGAGTGCGTCGGAGGCGTTGTCGCGTTCCTGCTTGTCGGCGATCTGGAAGACGGCGGCGAGCTTGTCGGCAGCAGCGGATTCGACGGCGGCGTAAGCGTCGTCCTCGTAGTCCAGGAAGACCGGGAACTCGACCGTGGGCTTGGCAGCGCGTGCGGCGAGGTCGGCCTGGGCGTCGCAGAGTGCCTTGATGAACGGCTTGGCAGCTTCGAGGCCCTCGGCCACAACCTCTTCGGTGGGGGCGGTGGCGCCCTGTTCCTTGATGAGGTTCCAGGAGTTGTCGGTTGCTTCGGCTTCGACCATCATGATGGCGACGTCGTCACCGGCAACGCGGCCGGCAACCACCATGTTGAACACGGAGTTTTCCAGCTGGGAGTGCTTGGGGAAGGCAACCCACTGCGATCCGTTTTCGTCGTTGACCAGGGCAACGCGGACGCCGCCGATGGGGCCGGAGAACGGGAGGCCGGACAGCTGGGTGGACATCGAGGAAGCGTTGATGGCAACGACGTCGTACAGCTCATCGGGGTTGATGGCCAGGACGGTGACCACGATCTGGACCTCGTTGCGCAGGCCCTTGATGAAGGCGGGGCGCAGCGGGCGGTCCATCAGGCGGCAGGCCAGGATGGCTTCGGTGGACGGGCGGCCTTCGCGGCGGAAGAACGAGCCCGGGATGCGGCCGGCAGCGTACATGCGCTCTTCGACGTCGACCGTCAGCGGGAAGAAGTCGAAGCCTTCACGCGGGTGCTTGCCGGCGGTGGTTGCGGACAGCAGTGCGGTGTCATCGTCGATGTACACCATGGCTGCGCCGGCGGCCTGCTTGGCGAGGCGGCCGGTTTCGAAGCGGATTACGCGCTTGCCGAAACGGCCATTGTCAATGACTGCTTCCGAGAACTGGATTTCGGGACCCTCCAAGAGAGTCACCTCCGTTTCTTTTTACGGAAGTCCAGCCGCATCAACCCAGCCAGCATCTGTCTACTGGCCCTGCACCCGGTCATCGATCGAGACCCACGGGCCGCCGGCTTCAGTCAACGAAGCCGTTCCCGGGGATCACTACCGAGGACCGCGAATGCGTGATGCGGTTGATCCTCCTGTTTAGTTTTTATTTGAAGAAGGCGGCCCGTTCCGGAGGGAAAGGGCCGCCCCAAAGTGTGACTAGCGGCGCAGGCCGAGACGCTCGATGAGCGAACGGTAGCGGGCGATGTCAGTCTTCTTGAGGTAGCTCAGCATGCGCTTGCGGCGACCAACCATGGCCAGCAGACCGCGCTGGGTGTGGTAGTCGTGCTTGTGCTCCTTCATGTGCTCAGTCAGATCCTTGATCCGCTGGGTCAGGACGGCAACCTGGACCTCGGGTGAACCGGTGTCACCTTCGCCAGTTGCGTATTCCTTGATGATGGACTGCTTTACAGCGGCGTCAAGTGCCACAATATCTCCTTGGGATGTGCCGTGCGGGCCCAGGTCAGTAACTCACTGCCGGGTCTGCCGTGTTGGTCCTGATCCGGATAACCGGAGAAGGCCGACTACAACAGGAACCAGCCGCCACGGACTGCAGCCGGATCCATCGTCCAGTTTACCGGGCGCGGCCTAACCTTGTCGAAACACGCCCGCCAGGTTCGCAGGGCGCTCAGCCCTGCAGCCTGTCCCGGATCGCCGCCATGCCGTGCAGCACCTCGGCGAAGCTGGTGCTCAGCGGCGACAAACCCACCCTGATGCCGTGCGGCGAGCGGAAGTCCGGGATGACGTCGCCGTCCCACAGGGCCTCGACCGTGGCCTTGGTGAAGTTGGGATGGTCCACCGTGATGTGCCCGCCCCGCTCCTCCGGGTTCCTCGGCGACGCAAGCCCGGCCCCCAGCGGTGCCAGCCACGCGTCGAAGACCTCGACGGCGAAGGCGGTGAGGTCTTCGGACTTCGAACGGACGGCCGCCATGCCGGCTTCTTCGATGAGCTCGAGCGTGGCCTGCATGGCGATCATGCCGAAGATGGCGGGAGTGCCGCTGAGGAACCCGCGGATCCCTTGGGCCGGTTCATAACCGGACGCCATTTCGAAGGCGTCCTTGCGTCCCATCCAGCCCCAGATGGGCTGGTTCAGCGAGGGCAGGTGGCGGGCGTTGACGTAGGCGAACGCCGGGGAGCCGGGGCCCCCGTTGAGGTACTTATAGGTGCAGCCCGCAGCGAAGTCGACGTCGGCACGGTCCAGGTCGATCTCCACCGACCCCGCGGAATGGCACAGGTCCCACACCACCAAGGCGCCGGCGTCGTGCACTGCCGCGGTGATGCCCGGCAGGTCCGCCAGGTGGCCCGACCGGTAGGCGATCTGGCTGAGGAGGACGACGGCGGTGCGCGGCCCGGTGGCCTGGCGCACCTGGTCAAGGGTCACCCCGGCGGCCGGGTCGGGCTCGATCCAGCGCAGGGTGAGGCCTTCCTCAAGGGCGATGCCCTCCACCAGGTAGCGGTCCGTGGGGAAGTTTTCCGTATCCAGCACCAGCTCGTTGCGGTCTGGATCCTGTACGGCGGCCAGGGCAGCCCTGATCAGCTTGTACAGCACCACCGTGGTGGAGTCGGCAATGATGGTCTGCCCCGGCGCTGCCCCGAGGACGGCACGTCCGAGCTGGTCCCCGATGGCCTGCGGCATGCTGAGCCACTGTTCGTCCCAGCCCCGGATGAGGCGTCCGCCCCACTCATCCCGGATGAAGGCGGCGACGTCGTCGGCAGTACGCTTCAGGGGCCGGCCCAGGGAGTTGCCGTCCAGGTAGGACAGCGGGGTGTCGGTACCAATGAAAAGGTCCCGGTAGTGCGCCAGGGCGTCCCGGCGGTCCAGCTCTTCAGCGCGCCCCCGGAGCGCTTCAGCAGACACGTCGAGGTGGTTTTCCTGGTGGATGCTCATTGTCCGATCTCCGTCCTGACGGCGAATAGTTCCGGGAAGAACGTCAGTTCCAGGGCCTTCTGCAGGAAGGTCACACCGCTGGATCCGCCGGTGCCGGTCTTCATGCCGATGGTCCGCTGGACTGTGCGCAGGTGCCGGAACCGCCAGAGCTGGAAATTGTCCTCCAGGTCCACCAGTTCCTCGCAGGCCTCGTAGGCCGCCCAGTTGTCCGCCGCATTTTCGTAAATGTGCTTGAAGAGCGGTACCAGCTCCGGGACGAACTCGTGGGCCAGGGTCACGTCCCGGTCCAGGACTGCCGGCGGGACATCGAACCCCTGCCGGGAGAGGTAGGCCAGGAACTCGTCGTAAATGCTGGGGGCGGCCAGCAGTTCCGCCAGCATGCCGTGCGCCTCAGGATCGGATTCGAAAACCGGCAGCATCCTGTGGTTCTTGTTCCCCAGGACGAATTCGACGGCCCGGTACTGCGCGGACTGGAAACCTGATGAGTTGCCCAGGAAGCCGCGGAACTGCGAGTACTCGGTGGGCGTAAGGGTGGCCAGCACGGACCACTGTTCGGTGAGGGTCTTCTGGATGTGCTTGACCCGGGCGATGCCCTTGAGCGCCGAACCGAGGTCGTCCTCCCGGAGCCAGGCGGCTGCGCTGCGGAGTTCATGCAGGACCAGCTTCAGCCACAGTTCAGTGGTTTGGTGCTGGATGATGAACAGCAACTCATCGTGGTGCTCAGGCTTGCTGACCGGCTGCTGCGCGCTGAGCAGGGTGGGAAGCTGCAGGTAGGAGGCGTAGCTCATCCGGGAGCTGAAGTCGCGGACGATCCCCTCATCCAGCGTGCGGGTGTTCTTCTCGACGGACACGTCCTGCCTTTCGCTTGCTGCCACCGGGTAGTCTTGTCAGTGGCCGGCCAGGAGCTGGTGGGCCTGCGCCACGTCCAGGCGCATCTGTTCCACCAGGGCCTCAGGGCCACGGTAGGCCACCATGCCCCGAAGCCGTTCCACGAATTCGACGATCACTGTCTGGCCGTACAGATCGAAGTCCTCAACGGCCTCCTTGGGCCGGTCAATCACGTGGGCCTCTACCTGGCGGCTGACGCCGTCGAAGGTGGGGTTGGAGCCTACGGAGATGGCTGCCGGCCAGCGCTTGCCGGCCTGGTCCACCAGCCAGCCGGCGTAGATGCCGTCGGCGGGAATCAGCCCCGTGGCATTGGAAGCGAGGTTGGCCGTGGGGAACCCCAGCGCCCTGCCGCGGGCGGCGCCGTGGACCACCTCGCCGCGCATCCGGTGCGGCCGGCCCAGGACCGAGGCGGCGGTGGTGACGTCTCCGGCCTGCAGTGCTTCCCGCACCCAGGTGGAGGAACAGCGGCGGTCCGTGCCGCCGTCGTCATGCAGGGGGTAGCCTTCGGCCCCGAATTCGCTGATCACCTGGACATCGAAGCCGAACTTTTCGCCCAGCGCCTTCATGGTGTCCAGGTCACCGGAGTTGCCGCGGCCGAACCTGGCATCGTGGCCGATGACCACGTGGCTGGCGTGCAGGCAGTCCACCAGGTACTGCTCCACGAACTCTTCGGCCGTGAGGCTGGCGAGGTCCAGCGAGTACTTGACCACCAGGATGGCGTCCAGGCCCAGCTCACCCAGCGCGTCCAGCTTGTCATCCAGCCCCATGATCAGTTCCGGCGCGGCCTCCGGGCGGTGGATTACTGCCGGGTGGGGGTCGAACGTCACGGCCACTGCCTTGGCATGGGACAGGCGGGCCGACCGGATCAGCTGGGACAGCACCTGCTGGTGGCCGCGGTGAACGCCGTCGAAGTTGCCGAAAGTGACAACGGATGGGCCGAAGTCCGCCGGGACATCGGACGGATCGTTCCAGATGTAAACCATCACCCTCGCCTTAAGCTGCCTGAAAGCTTCAACGTTCCCGGACCCTTCCGGCCGCGGAACTCTTCAAGGTTACCCGGATTCACTGCGCAGCTTTGGCGCGCGATGGCCGGCGCCGGTACAGCCACACCAACCCAAGGATGGGCAGCAGCAGGGGGATGAAGCCGTAGCCGCGTCCGAACAGCGACCAGACGGTTTCATGCGGGAACTGCACGGAGTCCAGGATGCTCAGGGTGCCCACCACCAGGACGCCGGCAAGTTCAACCAGCACCGCCGCAACCGAAACCTTGAACCATGTGGTTCCGGCCTTGGCCAGTGACACGGTGGCCAGGATATACACCAGGGCCGCAAAGGCGGACAGCAGGTAGGCCAGGGGTGCTTCGGAGAACTTTGTGAGGATCTGGTAGCCGGCGCGGGCGGTGGCCGAGATGGCGAACACACCGTACACCGCGATCAGGAGGCGTCCCGGTCCCGTGTTGCGGGTGTTGCGGACGGTTTCTCCGGTGGCCGGCTGGGCCTGCTGGTCTTTCATTTCTGCTGCTTCTTCCACTTCAGTACCAGATCTGGTTCATTCGGGCAGCCATCACCAGCGCTGTGACGCCGACGGCGGCCAGGACAAAGTTGCTCCACCGCGTGCGCTCCAGGATGGACCAGTAGATGGCGGCGGGCGGCAGGAGCATCGCGGTGGCCATGTAGCCCCAGAACTCCCAGGCTTCCCCCGCGATCGGTTCGCCGGCGATCACGCGGACGATGGACCCCACCAGGTAGACCACCAGGGACACTTCGACGGCCACGACGGACAGGATGGTGATGTCGTTGGGTGCCTTCTTCAGGATTCCGGCGCCCAGGCACAGGAGGGTTGATGCCAGGCCGACCACCAGGATGATCCAAAAATATGCGTCCATCCGCTATGCCTCCGCAGGCGCGGTTGCGGCCGGGCCGGTGCCTGGGGCGAAAACCAGGACCGGTTTGGCGTAGCTGCCCGCGTCGGCAAGAAGGGCCACCAGGCTGCCGTCCGGAGCGAAGGCCGCGGCAGGGTGCTCCACCGTGGCGGCGCCGGCGGTGCCGGGGGCGGCACCGGCCGCGATCCGCCGCCCGAAGGAGATTTCGGCGGTTTCTTCGGCGGTGAGTTCGCGGTTGGGCATCAGCGCCCTGGCGGCGAGGGACATGTCCAGGACGTTGAGTTCACCGGCGAGCTGTTCCAGGGTACGCGCCTGCTCAAGGGAGTAGGGGCCCACCTGGGTCCGGCGGAGCGCCGTGAGGTGGCCTCCCACGCCAAGGCCGTTTCCGAGGTCCCGGGCCAGGGCGCGGATATACGTGCCGGACGAACATTCGACCGTCACGTCCAGGTCCACCACCCCTGCTGCATCGTCCCGGCGGATGCCGTGGACATCAAAGCGGTGGATGGTGACGGGGCGCGCGGCGAGCTTGACGTCCTCGCCGGACCGGACGCGCGCGTACGCCCGTTCGCCGTTTACCTTGATCGCGCTGACGCTGCTGGGCACCTGCTGGATGTCGCCCTTGAGCGCCGCAACGCCGTCGTCGATCTGCTGGTCCGTGATGCCGGCAGCGCTGGTGGTGGCCGTGACCTCGCCCTCCGCGTCGTCGGTCACCGTGGACTGCCCCAGCCGGATGGTGGCGGTGTAGGTCTTGGAGGTGCCCACGATGTAGGTCAGCAGCCGGGTGGCTTTGTTGATGCCAAGCACCAGGACACCGGTGGCCATGGGATCGAGGGTTCCTGCGTGCCCCACTTTCCGGGTCCCTGCGAGGCGCCGCATCCGGCCAACCACATCATGGCTGGTCCATCCCTGCGGCTTGTCCACTATCACCAGTCCAGAAAGCACGCCTCCCAGTATATGGGCGCAGGTTGGGGCGCATGTGCAGGGAACCGGCAGTGTGCGGACGACGGCGGCGCCCCACCACGCGGCCACGTCACCGGGCGGGACGGAGGCAGGGCAGGGGACGGCTAGGATGGCTGGCATGCCTGCGCTTGCCGCCCATGTCCGCGACGTGCCCATCAACCAGATTCGTGAGATCACCGAGGCCGCGTGGCGCACTCCCGGCGCCGTGGTGCTCAGCATCGGGGAGCCCGGTTTCCCCCTCCCCCGCCATGTCCTGGACGCGGGCATCGCCTGCCTGGACCGGGATGAGACCAACTACACGCCCAACGCCGGGATACCGGCCCTGCGCGAGGCGTTCGCCGCCAGGTTCCGCGAGGAGCAGGGCGTGGATGTCGGCGCGGAGCGCGTGTACGTGGTGTCCGGCGCGCAGCAGGGCCTGCACTTCGCCATGAGCCTGCTGCTCTCCCCCGGCGATGAGGTCCTGATCCCGAACCCGGGCTACCCCACCTTCGCCATGACCGGCCGGCTGTTGAACGCCGTTCCGGTGGGCTACCCCCTGCACCCGGACCACGGATTCCAGCCCCGGGTCGCCGACGTGGAAGCCCTCATCACCAGCCGCACCCGCGTCCTGGTGCTCAACTCCCCGTCAAACCCGCTGGGCGCTGTGCTCAGTGAAGACCTGGTCCGGGAGTTGGTGGAGTTGGCCCGCAGGCATGACATCTGGGTCATCTCGGACGAGTGCTACGAGGCATTCACCTACGATGTCCCCCACGTCAGCCCGGCAAGGTTCGACGGCGGCACGGCGGAGGATGCGCGGGTGTTCACTTCGTTGACGCTGTCCAAGACCTACGGCCTGACGGGCCTCCGGATTGGCGCGCTGATTTGCCCGCCGGGGCTTGGACAGAAGATGGACAACGTCATGGAATCGATCGTCTCCTGCGTGGCGTCCGCCCCGCAATACGCCGCGCTCGCAGCCCTCACCGGGCCGCAGGAATACGTGCGTCACGCGCACCGGCACTACCGGGAAAACCGGGATGCGGCCTCCGCGGTGCTGGCTGCGAAGGGGATCCGTTACCTGCCGGCCCAGGGGGCGTTCTATCTGTGGGCGGACATGTCGCATGTGACCGGCGGGGATGTGCGCAGCTGGGTCCGGCGGTTCCTGGCCGACTCCGGGGTGGCGCTGGCCCCCGGGACTGCGTTTGGGTCCATTGGCGAGGGGTGGGTGCGGATTGCGCTGTGCGGCCGGAAGCAGGACCTGTTGGAAGGACTGTCCCGGTTACCGGGCGCCGGCGGCCGGTAAAGGGGTATCAGGGGCGGGTGCCGGCCAGCGCTTTGTCCAGCCAGGTACGGAGCGCCTCGGCCGGGGCGGCACCGGCCTGCCGTGCCGCGACCCTGCCGTCCACGAGCACCATCAGGGTTGGGATGGCCTGCACGTCGAACCGGCGCGAAAGGCCGGGCGACGTGTCCACGTCCACCTTCACCAGCTTGATCTTCCCCGGCCGTTCCCGTGCCAGCTTGTCCAGGACGGGGCTGACCATCCGGCAGGGCCCACACCAGGCCGCCCAGAAATCGACCAGCACCGGAACTGACGACTGCTCCGCCACGGCAGCGAAGTCGGCATCGCCTGCCGACACGATCCACGGCAGGTCCGCCTTGCAGTTCCCGCAGCGGGGGTGGCCGGCAGCCTGTGCCGGCACCCGGTTGGTCTTCCCGCACTGGGGGCAGCTGAGGAGTGTGGTTTCCATGCCTAGTATTCCTTCCTGCTGTCAAGGCCGCGCCACGCCTGGAAGGGGAGGTCCGACGTCGGGACCTCACCCCGGGTGACCGGCATCAACTCAGGCGCGGCGCCGCTGAAGTAATCGTAGAAGAGTGCGTCATCAAAACCTGCTGCCGCGGCCCCGTGCCGGTCCGCGGCGAAGTAGACGTGGCCGATCCTGGCCCACAAAGCGGACGCCAGGCACATGGGGCACGGCTCGCAGCTGGCATAGAGGACGGAGCCGCTGAGGTCGAAGTCCGCCGTTGCCGCCGCTGCTGCCCGGATGGCCACCACCTCAGCGTGGGCGGTGGGGTCGTTGTCCCGGGTCACCCTGTTCACGCCGGTGTGGACCCGCCCGTCAGGCGTCACCACCACCGCACCGAAGGGGCCACCGCCCTGACCGACATTCTGCACGGCGAGGTCCACGGCCTGCCCAAGATACCGGCTCGAGTCGGGGTGGCGGGAGGGGCTGTTACCGGGGTCCGCGGAGGTCATAGCACGATCCTAGCCACGGGGACCCCGTTGGGGGATGGATTGGGGGCCAAGAAGGGGAGGCTCACCTCAGGACTACTGGCTGGTAGCGGCCTACGCTGGCGCCCGGGGGATGTATTTCGCCTCTACCGAGGCTTCCATATCCAGCCCGCAAGGGCCTCGCACCCCGGAGTACCCCATGAAACGAAAACTCACTTTTATCGCCTGCGTGGCCGCCGGCCTGGTGGTCCAGGCCGCGCCGGCGTTCGCCTCTGATCCCCACCAGGACTATGAAGTCATGGCCACCGGCCTGCTTTCACCCCTGCACCTGGCGGTAGGCGATGGCGAATCCGTAAAGGTCAGCCAGGATTTTTCCGGAATGCTCACGCAGGTCGAGCACGATGGAGAGCGCCACGACGTCTACACCGCCAGGAAAGGGTGGGAAGTCGCCGGGGCAGAGATCCGCGGCGACAAGACCTATTTCCTGGAAAGCATTGGAGCGGGCCAAGGTGACCCGGCCGCACTGCACGGCTACCTGAAGTCCATCGACGCCAAGGGCCACGTGGAGACGATCGCCAACTTCGCCGACTACGAGCGGAAGGCCAATCCAGACGCCAAGCAGCATTATGGCCTGGAACCTGACGCCAGCCAGCAGTGCCTCACGGAGGCTGGTGGCCTGCCGGACGCGCCCCCGCCGCAGTATACGGGCACAGTGGACTCACATCCTTACGCCCTGGCCCTCTGGAAAGACACGGCCTACGTCGCGGACGCGGGCATGAACGCCATCCTGAAAGTCGACCTGGAGTCCGGGAAGATTTCCACCGTGGCAGTCCTTCCGCCGCGCCCATTGACCCTGACCAAGAAGATTGCCGCGACCCTGGGCGCCCCGGACTGCGCCGGCTTCTCGTACGCTTTTGAGCCCGTGCCAACGGACGTGGAAATCGGTACGGACGGCTGGCTGTACGTGACGTCGTTGCCGGGTGGACCCGAGGACCCGTCGCTCGGTGCCCGTGGAGCCGTCTTCAAGATCAATCCGTGGAGCGGCGACGCGGACGTTTGGGCGGACCACATCATGAGCCCCACCGGCCTCGCTGTGGGTGACGATGGCGATGTGTATGTTGCGTCCCTTTTCGGCGGCGAAATCCTGAAGTTCGACTGCCAGGGACACCGGTCACAATTCCTGGCCGTCAACCAGCCCGCCGACGTTGAGTTCAGGAACGGCGACCTCTTTGCCACGGTTGACGCACTGGTGGGTGCACCCGATCCCATGGCGCCCAGCGGCGGTCCGACGCCCCAACCCGGGGGCCGACTGATCGAGGTCGACCACCGCTGACCCGGACAGGAAAACGGCAGGACCGCACGCGGTCCTGCCGTTTCCATGCTGTGCGGGTGTTGCCGGGTCCTACTTGTTGCTGTCTTCCTCGACGTCTCCGTCAACGCTGAGGTCGGTGTCTTCCTCGTCGAAGTCGTCTTCGTCGATTTCGACCTCACCGGAGGCATCGGTCTTGTAGGGGTCTGCGTCACCCGCGTGCTGCGCGTTGGCAGCAAGCGCGGCTACCTCGGCATCGCGCTTCTTCGCCTCACGAAGGAGTTCTTCGAGGTTTGAAGCGACCACCGGGATCTGGTCAGCCACAAACTCGAGGGTGGGGGTCAGGCGCACGGTAATGTTGCGTCCAACCTCCTGCCGAAGCACCCCCTTTGCCTTCTCAAGCCCCTTGGCGGCATCCGCCTGGACGGCCTGGTCGCCAAGCACGGTGTAGTAGACAGTGGCGTGCTGCAGGTCATTGGTCACACGGGCATCGGTGACAGTAATGCCCTCGAGCCGGGGATCCTTGACCTTCCGGCCCAGAGCCTCAGCAACAACAACCTTAATCCGCTGCGCCAACTTGGCAGCACGTGCCGGATCAGCCATGAACAACTCCTAAAGAAGAAAAATTTGGGACGTACGACGGCGGCGAGGGGCCGGCGTCGAACGTTTCAGTTATGTGCCACGCACCAAAGGCGGGCCAAGGGCGATGCCGGCGGGTTCTTCCGGCGGCGCTCTGGAGCCGTGAAGGGGGCCCGGGAGTGGCATCGGGCCTGCCGGAGACGGGTTGCTGGCGATCGTAGATCGCCAGCAACCCGTCGTAGGGGCGGGGCCCCCTTCACGGCGGAAAAGCGCGGGGTGCCCCCAAAACTTGGAGGCACCCCGCCCTCGGACCAGCCTAGACGCGCGGCTTCTCGCGCATCTCGAAGGTCTCGATGATGTCGCCTTCGGTGATGTCGTTGTACGACCCAAGACCGATACCACATTCGAAGTCCGTGCGGACCTCGGTGGCGTCGTCCTTGAACCGCTTGAGCGACTCGACCGTGAGGTTGTCACCGATGATCTTGCCGTCGCGGGTGACGCGTGCCTTGGCGTTGCGGCGGATGATGCCCGAGCGGACGATCGAGCCGGCGATGTTTCCGAACTTGGAGGAGCGGAAGACTTCGCGGACCTCGGCCGTGCCGAGCTGGACCTCTTCGTACTCCGGCTTGAGCATGCCCTTGAGCGCTGCTTCGATGTCATCGATTGCTGCGTAGATGACGGAGTAGAAGCGCATGTCCACGCCTTCGCGGTCTGCCAGTTCGGCAACCCGCTCGGCGGGCTTGACGTTGAAGCCGATGATGACGGCGGAGTCGACCGTTGCCAGGTTGACGTCGTTCTGGGTGATGGCACCCACACCGCGGTGGATGACGCGCAGCTGCACGCCTTCGCCGACGTCGATCTTGAGCAGCGCGTCTTCGAGGGCTTCCACGGCACCGGACACGTCACCCTTGAGGATGAGGTTGAGGGTGTCGATCTTGCCTTCGGCGACGGCCTGGTCGAAGTCTTCCAGGCTGATGCGCTTGCGGCGCTTGGCCAGGGCGGCGTTGCGGTCGGCGGCTTCACGCTTCTCGGCGATCTGGCGGGCGGTGCGCTCGTCAGCGGTCACGAAGAAGGTGTCACCGGCGCGCGGGACGTTGGACAGACCCAGCACCTGTACGGGGCGGGACGGGCCTGCCTCGGTCAGGGCGCTGCCGTCGTCGTCGAACATCGCACGGACGCGGCCGTGGGCCGTGCCTGCCACGATGGTGTCGCCGACGCGCAAGGTACCGGACTGCACCAGGACGGTGGCAACCGCACCGCGGCCCTTGTCCAGGTTGGCTTCGATCGCGATGCCGCGGGCGTCCTTGTCCGGGTTGGCGCGCATGTCCAGGGCAGCGTCCGCGGTGAGCAGGACGGCCTCGAGCAGCTCGTCGATGTTGAGGTTCTGGCGGGCAGAGACCTCCACGAACATGGTGTCGCCACCGTATTCCTCGGGAACCAGGCCGTACTCGGTCAGCTGGCCGCGGACCTTCTCCGGGTTGGCGCCTTCCTTGTCGATCTTGTTCACGGCCACGACGATCGGCACGTTGGCCGCCTGGGCGTGGTTGAGGGCCTCAACGGTCTGCGGCATAACGCCGTCGTCCGCTGCGACCACCAGGATGGCGATGTCGGTGACCTTGGCACCACGGGCACGCATGGCGGTGAACGCCTCGTGGCCCGGGGTATCGATGAAGGTGATCTTCCGGTCGGTGCCTTCGTGGCTGTGCGTGACCTGGTAGGCACCGATGTGCTGGGTGATGCCGCCGTGTTCGCCCGCCATGACGTCGGACTTGCGGATGGCATCGAGCAGCCGGGTCTTACCGTGGTCGACGTGGCCCATGACGGTGACTACCGGAGGACGTGCTTCCAGTTCCTCGTCGCCTTCGGCTTCGAGTTCGGCGTCAAAGTCGATGTCGAAGCTGGAGAGCAGCTCGCGCTCTTCGTCTTCCGGCGAAACGACCTGGAGCTTGTAGCCCAGCTCCTCGCCGAGCAGGGCGAAGGTGTCTTCGTCCAGCGACTGGGTCGCGGTGGCCATTTCACCGAGGTGGAACAGCACGGTGACCAGTGCGGCGGGGTTTGCCTCGATCTTGTCGGCAAAGTCCGTGATGGACGAGCCACGGCGAAGCCGGATGACGGTGTTGCCGTCGCCGCGGGGTACGCTCACGCCACCCAGCGACGGGGCACTCATCTGCTCAAGTTCCTGGCGCTTGGCGCGCTTGGACTTGCGCTGCTTGCCACGGCCTGCGCCGCCCTTGCCGAAGGCACCCTGGGTGCCGCCGCGGCCGCGGCCGCCCTTGCCGAAGCCGCCGCCGGCGGGAGCACCGCCGCCACCGGGACCACCGGTACCGGGAGCGCCACCGGGGCGTCCGGGACCGCGGCCGCCGCCGGGACGGCCTGCACCTGCCGGTGCGGGACGCTCAGTGCGGTTGGGCATCATGCCGGGAGTGGGACGGGGACCGCCGGGACGCGGTGCACCCGGACGGGGTCCGCCTGCGCCTGCGGCGGGGCGGGGACCACCGGCACCGGCTGCGGGACGCGGCCCACCGGGACGCGGTCCGCCGGCACCGGCTGCGGGACGGGGACCACCGGGGCGGTCGCCGTCGCGGCCGCCGCCCGGACGGGGCATGCCCTGGGACGTGGCGAACGGGTTGTTGCCGGGACGCGGGGCGCGGTCACCGTCTCCGCCGCGGCCACGGGGCATGCCCTGTGAGGTGGCGAAGGGGTTGTTGCCCGGACGGGGACCGCCGGGACGGGGACCGGAAGCACCGGGCGTTGAACCACCCGGACGTGCGGACGGAGCAGGGGTCTCGGCCTTGGGGGCCGGACGTGCACCGGGCTTGGCACCGGTGGACGGAGCACCCGCAGACGGTGCTGCCGGGGCTGCGGGAGCCGGGGCTGCCGGTGCGGCTGCCTTGGCTGCCGGCTCGGCGGGGGCTGCCGGAGCCGGCGCCTCTGCCTTGGGGGCCGGCGCCTTGGGCGCAGCCGGGCCGGGAGCCGGTGCTGAAGGACGGTTGCCTGTTGCGGGGGCGGGTGCCTTGGGGGCAGCGGCGGGCGCTGCGGCCGGTGCCGCCGACTTTGCGGCAGCGTCGGGGAAGGCGTTGCGCAGTTTCCGCACAACGGGGGCCTCGATGGTTGACGAGGCGGAGCGAACGAATTCGCCCAGTTCCTGCAGTTTGGTTACTGCATCTTTGGAAGTTATACCGAGCTCTTTGGCGAGCTCATGTACGCGGACCTTGGCCACATTTCTCCTGTCTCGGTCCGCACCGAGCCAGGCACGAACCGTCTACTTCTTACTGCGGACCCCAGCCGCTGTTGATGCGAAGGGGCCCATTGCAGAGCGCAACAAAGTTGTCATCGTTACGCACTCATCGCTGGGAACTCATCGGGTTTCCATCAGATTTCTGACCCGCTTTCAGGTTGGACGGTTGGTGTTGCAGCCACCGGGGCGGCGTCAACGTTCGGGCCTGACGTGATCCGGTGTTCGACGGCGGCGGTCCCGGTTGCGCCCTGGAGGGCACGTCCGAAGGCTCGCCGCTTGATCGCCAGAGCCAGGCACGATGTGCTGGGGTGCAGCCATGCACCCCGGCCAGCCATCCGGCGTCGTTCATCCACCAGGACAGCGGTTGACCCGCTGCCTTCGGCGACGAGCCGGAGCAACTGCGACCGCGGGCCCTTTTTCCGGCATCCGATGCAGGTACGCTGGGGCTGATTCCCGGTGGAAAGCACTTCTGCCACGGTCATCGTCCTGACGTTCTTTCTGCTGGCCGCAGGTTGTCCGCCTCCGCAGTCACGGAAACGAGCACGCCCAAGGCACACGGCTGCCGGCCGTTAGGCGCGGTCTTGTCTATTCTAGCCCCTTCAGGCCGTTATGCCCGAAACCGGGCGGCTGCTGCGCTGCATCAGCCGCCCGGGCCGGACCTCACTTATCGCGGTTGCCCGCGGCGTCGGAGACGATGTCGATGCGCCACCCGGTCAACTTGGCCGCCAGGCGGGCGTTCTGGCCCTCCTTGCCGATGGCCAGGGACAGCTGGTAGTCCGGGACCACGACCCGGGCGGAGCGCGTGGCCTCGTCCGTGATGGTGACCGAATTCACGCGCGACGGCGACAGGGCGCTGGCAATGAAGGTTGCCGGGTTCTCGCTGAAGTCGACGATGTCGATCTTTTCGTCGTTCAGTTCGTTCATGACGGCGCGGACGCGGGAGCCCATTTCACCGATGCAGGCGCCCTTGGCGTTGATCCCCGGCGTGTTGGCCTTCACGGCAATCTTGGTGCGGTGCCCGGCTTCGCGGGCCAGCGCCACGATTTCCACCGAATGGTCGGCGATTTCGGGTACTTCGAGTTCGAAGAGCTTACGGACCAGGCCCGGGTGCGAGCGGGACAGCGTCACGGACGGGCCCTTGGTGCCGCGGTGCACGTCAATGACCAGGGCGCGGAGCCGGTTGCCGTGGATGTACTTTTCACCGGGAACCTGTTCGGGCGGCGGCAGGAGCGCCTCCAGCGATCCAAGGTTGACCTGGATCATGTGCGGGTTGTTTCCCTGCTGGATGGTGCCGGATACCAGTTCGCCCTCACGGCCCTTGAATTCGCCCAGGACGTTGTCGTCCTCGACGTCGCGGAGCCGCTGCAGGATGATCTGCCGTGCGGTGCTTGCGGCGATGCGGCCAAAGCCTTCGGGGGTGTGCTCGAATTCACCGATGGGGGCGCCGTCGTCGTCAATTTCGACAGCCCAGATGGTGACGTGGCCGCTCTTGCGGTCGAGTTCGGCGCGCGCTTTTTCGAAGGCGCCGGGCGACTTGTGATACGCCACCAGGAGCGCCTGCTCGATGGTGGGGATCAGGAGGTCCAGCGGGATTTCACGCTCACGCTCCAAAAGTCTCAGTGCGCTCATGTCAATATCCATCAGGCCTCCTCGGAAGGTCCATTGTGTTCAGGTTCCAGACCATCCTCCGGGAGGTGGCTGAATTCGATCTCGACTTTTCCGTTGCGGATCCTGTCGAAAGGAAGCGTTACTGGTTCGCCCTGCCGGGGCTTCATGCCCTTCTTGACGGGCACTTCGGGGATGAGCGTCACTCCCCCGCCGTCCACGGCCTGGATGCGGCCGGTGACGTTTTCGCCCTGGATGACGTTGACCTTGACCATCCGGCCGCGGGCGCGGTGCCAGTGCCGGGGTTCGGTGAGGGGACGCCCGACGCCGGGTGAGGACACTTCGAGGTCATAGGGGCGGCCGTCGTCGTTGGGGTCGTTGTCCAGGACATCGGAGAGCACCTTGGAGATGTCCGCAATGACGTCCAGGCTGACTCCGCCGGTCTCTTCCTGCGGCAGGTCCACCACCACGTGGACCACGCGGTGGGAGCCGGGGATGATGGCTACGTCCTCAAGGTACAGGCGGTTGGCCTGGACGGCGGGTTCCAGGAGGGCCCGGAGCCGGGCGGCTTCGGGATTGTGGGCCGGCGCGGATCCGCTTCCCGTACCGGTGTGGTCTGGTGAAGCTGTGGCTTCTGCATTGCTCACGATGCCGGCCGCCCTCCCTATAGATGATGTGGTGTTTACTAGCGTAGCTATTTTACCGGCCCAGTGGTGCACCCGGGTGCCCCCTCAGCGTGACACCATGGTCTGTTGTGAAAGACCGCCGCCCGGACCCCAAGCACGGCATGCGCCCGTTCCGATATGCCGTCCTTGCCCTTGCCGCCCTGGTTGTCCTGAGCCTCGGTTTTGCCCTGATTCCCGCGGAAAGACCTGTCCCTGCCGAGCCGCCGTTTTCCGAGCGGGCCCGGGCGGCGGCCCTCAGTGCGGTCCTGGAAATGCGCACTGCAGGATTGGCCCTTGCATCAGCAGACACCAGCCAATCCACTGCGCTGGGCCCTGTTGTGACCTTGCTGACCATTCAGGCCAGGGCCCTGTTGGCCCCCGCGTCCGGGTCCCCGTCCGCACCCACGGAGGCGTCCCCGCCACCGGCAGCGGCGACGCCGTCCGCAGACGCCGGTCCGCAAAACACCGCCGAGCTGGTCCGGGCCCTGGCCGTCAGCGGGACAGCCCGCCTCAAGGACGCGGAGACGGCCGACGGCGGCATGGCCCGGCTTTTGGCCGGCACCGGCACCGCACAGCTCCTCGCCGCCGCCCAGTTGGCTTCCGCAGCCGGGGTTCCCGTGCCGCCGGAGGCGGCAGGACCCGGCACCGAGGTCCAGGCAACAGCACAGCCTGCGTCGCCGTGCCCGTCCCCACCTGCCCGGGCTGCCGCGCCGGCTCCCGCTGTTTCATCCCCCGCCGCATTGGCCGCCGCCGTGTCCGCCGAACAGCAGGCCGTCTACGGCTACCAGGCAGCGCTCCCCCGCCTCGCACCCGCCGACGCCGGCCCGGCGTCGGAATTCCTGGGTGCGCACAAGGAACTGGCTGCCGCGGCGGTGGAACGCCTGCGGCTGGCCTGCGGTACGGAGGTACCGCAACAGCCCGGGTACGTCCTTGATCCCGGTTTCCTGGCTGCCCCGGCGGCGGCGCTGGGCAGGCTTGAGGCGGCCACGGTGGTGGCCTATGGCGATTTGGTGGCGGCTGCGCAGGGCCAGGACCGGAAGTGGGCGCTGGCAGCCCTTCGGTCAGCCGCCGCCCGCACCCTTCGGTGGGGTGCGGATCCGGGCCCCGTTCCGGGCCTCACCCTGGACGCAGGCCAATTGCCTGGGCTTCCCGCCGGGGACGGCCGTGCCGCCGGACCCCGGCCGTCGTCCGTTGCTTCCTGAACCCGGTCCGGAACCGCGCAGCTTTCCGGCCCTTGGCGCAGTCCCGCAGGGAAGGCCTCCGGGAGGGTGGCGTTGGGCGGCCCGGGATGGTTTGCTGAAGGGATGAACGCGGACGAAACGGCCGGACGTCCGGAACCCACGGCAGCGGGCCGGGGCCTGGGCCGGCACCCCGAGGCGGAACCGCACGGTGACGACACTGCGCACCGGCTTAACTGGCTGCGTGCCGGTGTCCTGGGCGCCAACGACGGCATCGTCTCGGTTGCCGCGATCGTGGTGGGCGTGGCCGGGGCCACTCCTGAGGTGGCCCCCATCCTCACCGCGGGTGTGGCCGGTGTGGTGGGCGGGGCAGTGTCCATGGCGCTGGGTGAGTACGTTTCCGTCAGCAGCCAGAGCGACAGCCAGCGGGCGCTGATCGAGAAGGAACGGCGTGAGCTGGCCGAGGATCCGGAAGCTGAACTGGCGGAGCTGGCCGCCATCTACCAGGAGAAGGGCCTCACCGCCGAAACGGCGGCCAAGGTTGCCAAGGAACTGACGGCCCATGACGTCCTGGCGGCGCATCTGTCCGCCGAACTCAACATCGACGAAGCTGACATCGTCAGCCCCTGGCATGCCGCCTTTGCCTCGGCAATCGCCTTCACCATCGGGGCCGTCCTGCCCATGCTGGCCATCCTGTTGCCGCCGCCGGGCATCCGGGTACCACTCACGTTCATCTCGGTACTGGTGGCCCTGGCGTTGACCGGCGCCCTCGGGGCCTGGATCGGCGGCGGGTCGAAGACCCGGGCAGCAGTACGGGTAGTGGTGGGCGGGGCCCTCGCGCTGGCGGCGACGTTCATGATCGGCAACCTGCTCGGCGCTTCCGGTGTTGTCTGATCCCGCAGTGCCACGCCCCGTGGTGCCCGCGGTCCCCATCCCGCCCAGGCTCGCTGCCCGCTATGCACGCAGCGGCGCCGGCCGGGACTGGCTTGGCGGCCTGCCTGGCCTGCTGGCCGATCGCCTGGAGCAGTGGCACCTGGAGGTGGACCTGGAGCCAGGAAGCTTCCCGTGGAGCGGCCACGGCGGCCTCGTGGTCCCGGTGCGGCAGGACGACGGATCCCCCGCAGCCCTCAAAATCGCTTTTCCCCATGACGAGGCCCAGGTGGAGCGGCATGCGCTGGCGCTCTGGGGCGGCCGCGGCGCCGTTCTCCTGCTGGCCTCGGACGGCGCGTCGTGCGCCATGCTGCTGGAGCGCCTTGAGGCCGGCCGCTCACTGGCCGCCCTGCCGATCGATGAAGCCGTGCACGTGTGGGGCGGGCTGGTACGGGAATTGGGGCTGGTCCCGGACCACCGCCCGGAGTGGCAGGAATTCAGCCACATAGCCGCCCGGGCTGAGCAATGGAGCGACGACCTGCCCGCTGACTGGGATCAACTGGGCCGTCCTTTTCCCAGGTGGCTGTTGGAGGCGGCCCTGGAGGTTTGCCAGACGCGCGGCGCGGTGGGACGCCGGTCCGCATACGATGTCCTGGTCCACACGGACCTGCATTTCGACAACGTCCTGGCGCGGCCGGGGACAGCGGGGGCAACTCCGGCCGGCTACGCGGCGATCGACCCCCAGCCCATGATCGGCGAGGCCGGGTTCGCGGTTGCTCCGCTGCTGTGGAACCGCCTCAAAGACCTCCCTGCTGCCCTGCCGGGTCCTGCGCTGGTGGAGCGCTGCCAGAACTTCAGTGCCGCCGCAGGGCTGGACCCGGACGCGGCCCGGGAATGGGCCATCGCCAGGGAAGTCGACAACGCGCTGTGGTATTTCCGGAACGGGCACCGGGGAGACCTGGCCCGCTCGCTTTGGGTAGCCAGCACCCTCGCCGGGAACACCCTGGCCGGCCTTCCCCACCCACATTCCCTTCCCGGGCCCGGACAGGACGGATAAGGCCCGGCACCGCCCGGGGCAGTCCGGCACCACACGCGGTCCGGACGCCCGGCGGGCCCAGGAGTCCTCTAGGCCGGGCCCTTCACGGCGGCCAGCGCTGACCGGACAGCGTCCACTGCCGTGGCCACGTCCTCGCCCCCCGTGTGCCAGTTACTCACCGACACCCGGAGGATGTCCCGGTCCTGCCAGCGCGAACCGGACATCCAGACCTTTCCCTCCTCGATGATGCGGGCGGTGACCGCCCGGGTGGTGGCATCGTCCCCGAACGCCAGGCACACCTGGGTGTAGCCGACGTCGTTGAGGACCTCCACCCCGTCCAGTGCCGCCAGCCCCGCAGCGATGGCCCTGGCCGCAGCGGCCAGGCCGCCCACCTGGGCCGCCACACCGTCCCGGCCCAGGCTTTTCAGGGCCGCCCATACCGGCACTCCCCGCGCGCGGCGGGACAGCTCCGGGACCTTCTCGAAAGGATCTCCGGGGCCTTCGGCGTCGTGCACCAAGTAGCTCGCATGCAGTCCCATCGCGGCCCGCAGTGCAGACGGGTCCCGGACGATGGCAATGCCGCAGTCATAGGGAACGTTCAAGGTCTTGTGGGCGTCCGTGCCCCAGGAGTCCGCTTCTTCAAACCCCTGGGTGAGGTGCCGCAGGTCCGGCGCGGCAGCCGCCCACAGGCCGAAGGCGCCATCGATGTGGACCCAAGCGCCATGTTTGCGCGCCACGGCGATGGCTTCGGCAAAGGGATCGAAGGCGCCCGAGTGCAGGTTGCCGGCCTGGAGGCACACCAGCGCCGGACCGCTCCCGGAAGCAAGGGCGGCATCGAGTGCATCGGGAACAAGGCGGCCCAGGCCGTCAGCGTCGACCTGTTCCGGCTGTCCAAGGCCCAGGTAGCGCAGGCCAAGGTCAACGGTGTCATGCCGTTCGCGGCCCACAAAGCAGCGGATGCGTGGCGCACCGGAGAGCCCATCGCGGTCCAGGTCCCAGCCGGCGTCGGCCAGCAACCGCCAGCGGGCAGCAGCCATCCCCGTGAAATTTGCCATGGTGGCGCCGGTAACGAATCCGACATCGGCTCCGGACGGCAGGCCCAGCAGTTCAAGTACCCACTGTCCGGCGGCTTCCTCGATGGCGGCGGTGGCTGGGGTGGCGTAGCGGAGTCCTGCGTTCTGGTCCCAGGCGCTGACCAGCCAGTCGGACGCCAGGGCGGCAGGCAGGGTGCCGCCGATGACCCAGCCGAAGAACCGGCCGGAGGGCATTGCCATCAGTCCGGGCTCGGCGTTCGTGGCCAGGAAGTCGATCACTTCAGCGGCCGGCACGCCCGCTTCGGGCAACGGACCACCGAACACCCCGCCAAGGTCTGACGCATGCAGCCTTGGTCCCACGGGGCGGTGCCGGAGGCTGGCCAACCAGGCCTGCGAGTGCCTTGCTGCGGCCGCCAGTGCCGCGGCATACTCGTCATCGCCGTGTGCCATACCTGCATGCTACGCCGGGCGGGCGAGTGCCACGAGGACCAGTCCTGGCCAGGGGTCAGGCGAAGTTTTCCTGCCAGACGTCGTAGCCGAGTTTGAGGATCAAAGCCGCGACGACCACAAGGAAGACCACCCGCACAAACTTGCTGCCTTGCTGCACCGCGGTCCGGGCACCGAGGTAGCCGCCGGCCATGTTCGCCGCGCCGAGGACCAGGCCGATCCCCCACAGGATGGACCCGTGCGGGGCAAAGAACAGCAGCGCCCCGGCGTTGGTGGCCATGTTGACGATCTTTGCCTTGGCACTGGCCTCCAGGAAGGCGTATCCCATGGCGGACACCAGGGCTATGACCAGGAAGGATCCCGTCCCGGGCCCGATGAGTCCGTCGTAGAAGCCGATCACGGCACCGATGAGGCAGGCAACGACGTAGTGGCGGTGGCCCGCGTGCCGGAGCGCCGTCAGCTCACCGACATTCGGTTTCAGGGCGGTGAAGAGCGCGACGGCGACCAGCGCCACCACGATGATGGGCTTGAAGACTCCGGCCGGCAGGGTGGCCGCCAGGCTGGCTCCGCCGAAGCTGCCCGCCAGGGCAATGACGGCCATGGGGACGGCCGTCCGGAGGTCCGGCCCCACCCTCCGGTAGTACGTGGCGGCGCTGGTGGCGGTTCCGAAAATGGAGCCCATCTTGTTGGTGGCAAGCGCCTGGACGGGCGCGATGCCGGGCACCAGGAGCAGCGCCGGAAGCTGGATGAGTCCTCCGCCGCCCACCACCGCGTCAACCCAGCCGGCTGCGAATCCAGCCACCACAATCAGGATGATCGTGGTGAGCTGGATCGACTCGAAGCCGGAGATCACTGGTTGCGGACGGCGTTGACCACGTAGTCGACGGCTTTGTCCACCTCGATGTTCTCGGCCTCACCGCTGCGGCGGTCCTTGATCTCCACCACGCCGTCCACCAGGCCGCGGCCCACTGCCAGGATGGTGGGGACGCCCACCAGTTCAGCGTCGCCGAACTTCACGCCGGGCGAGACCTTGGGGCGGTCGTCGTAGATGACTGAAAGGCCTGCTGCTTCAAGGTCTGCCGAGAGCTTCTCGGCTGCCTGGAAGATCTCCTCACCCCGGCCCGCGGCCACCACGTGCACATCGGCAGGGGCCACGGTGCGGGGCCAGACCAGTCCGCGCTCGTCATGGTTGGCCTCAGCCAGCGCGGCCACGGCACGGGTGACACCGACGCCGTACGAACCCATGGTGACCACCACCTGCTTGCCGTTCTGGTCGAGCACCTTCAGGTCCAGCGCTTCGGCGTACTTGCGGCCCAGCTGGAAAATGTGGCCCATTTCGATGCCGCGGGCGGTTTCCAGGGGGCCGGAGCCGTCCGGAGAGGGATCGCCGGCGCGGACTTCGGTGCACTCGATGACGCCGTCCCAGGTGAAGTCACGGCCTGCCACGAGGCCGAAGACGTGCTTGCCGGCCTGGTTGGCGCCCGTGATCCAGGCGGTTCCGCGAACCACCCGGGGGTCCACCAGGTACAGGAGCTTTGTTGCGCTTTCGGCGCCGAGAAGTGCCTGGTCCAGGGTAAGGCCCGGTCCCAGGTAGCCCTTGACGATCAGCGGCTGCTTCTTCAGGTCCTCCTCGCCGGCCTGCTCGAGTCCGATCTCGCCCGAGATGGGCAGGAACGAGCCAATGTTCGCTTCGACGCGCTTGAGGTCGACGGCCCGGTCGCCCGGGACGCCAATGACCACCAGCTGCCGCTCACCCGTGGGGAGGGTGACGGCGAGGACCACGTTCTTAAGCGTGTCGGCGGCCGTCCAGGCGCCGCCGTCGGCCTCCGCGCGCGGGGCGATCTGGTTGGACGCGGCCACCAGGGTCTCGATGGTGGGGGTGTCCGGGGTGTCCAGGACCTCCGCAGCCGGGGCGTTGGTGAAGTCGATCTCCTCGGGAACCACCGTGGTCACGGCCTCCACATTGGCCGCGTAGCCGCCTGCGGAGCGGACGAAGGTGTCCTCGCCGATCTCGGTGGGGAACAGGAATTCCTCGCTCCTGGACCCGCCCATTGCGCCGGCGGTGGCCGCGACCGGCACAACCTCGAGCCCCAGGCGTTCGAATATCTTCAGGTAGGCGGCGCGGTGCGCGGCGTAGCTGGCCTCCAGGCCGGCGTCGTCCACGTCGAAGGAGTAGGAGTCCTTCATGATGAATTCGCGGCCGCGGAGGAGTCCCGCGCGGGGGCGCGCCTCGTCGCGGTACTTGTTCTGGATCTGGTAAAGGCTCAGCGGCAGGTCTTTGTAGGACGAGTACAGGTCCTTGACCAGGAGTGTGAACATCTCCTCGTGCGTGGGGGCCAGCAGGTAGTCTGCGCCCTTGCGGTCCTGCAGCCGGAACAATCCTTCGCCGTATTCGGTCCAGCGGTTGGTGGCCTCATACGGTTCCCGGGGCAGCAGGGCGGGGAAGTGGACTTCCTGGGCACCGATGGCGGCCATTTCCTGGCGGATGATCTCCTCGACCTTGCGCAGGACGCTGAGCCCCAGCGGCAGCCAGGTGTAGATGCCGGGGGCGGCGCGGCGGATGTAGCCGGCGCGGACCAGGAGTTTGTGGCTGGCGACCTCGGCATCGACGGGGTCTTCGCGCAGCGTGCGCAGGAAAAGCTGGGAAAGTCGTAGGACCACGGGTGGTATCCGTTTCTGGGGAAGTGCTGGGTCAGCAGGGCCGGACAATTCGTCTGGGTACTAATCTACCGGCAGGGAACGAACGGTACGGACTGGCGGGCCGCAGCCGCCCAGGGCCACGCCGGGAAAACAGTAGAGCCACGCCCGGGAATGCAAAGCCCCTGGCCCCCCAATAGGGCTGGTCATCGCATCCGGGCGTGGCTCGACGCCGTTATCGCCTTAGTACTGGTGAGGACTGGTGAGACCGCCCACCCCACTTCCAGCGCAGCTAGATCGAACTTATGTGATCGTGCGCACGTTTGACAAGAGTTTTTATTTTTTGGAATCCGCTTGCTGCGATTGACGCACATTGTTTCTTCAGCCGCCGGGTGTTTACTTGACCAGCGCACCGGCCGATTCGATGAGCGCCCCTGCGCGCTGCACGGCGTCTGCCTCGCTGGCGCCGCCGGAAGCCACCGAGGTAAGCACTACGCCCTGCTGGACAACCTGCGCCGTGACCGTGGACTGCTTCTGCCCATCGGGCAAGGCTGTGTCGGTGCGGTAGGCGATGGTGCCGGGACGGCTGCTGACTCCCTGCAGCGCCGTGACGGTGACGGCCACCTCCATGCCCGAGGCCGTCATGGTCATTGAGGAGCACTTTGCCAGCTGGTCCTGCTGGCCCTTGAGCCTGGCAAGGAAGCTTTGGTCCAGGCCGGACACCAGGGACAGCGCAGTGACGGCCCCTGTGGCAGCGTCGGTGCCCATGCCCACGGCCATGGCGGCGCCATCGACGGACGGGACAGTACTCGAGGCTGCGAGTTCCTTGCACTCGGCCGGTTTGACGTCGATGGAGGAAAGCATTGCCTTCGTTTGTTCCAGCGTGGTGGCAATGTCTGCGCTGGGCAGGACGGTCAGCCTCCGGTCGGCGGAGTCCCTCACCTGCCCGACGATGGCCGCGAGTTCTCCGGCGGTATACGCCTTGGCTGTCGGGGATGGGGATGGCGTGGGGGTGGCGGCAACAGTTGTGGCGGTGCCGGCAGGGGCTGCGGGTGTGGACCCGGCCGCTTTCGGTTCGGATGTTCCACCACAGGCGGAGACTGCTGTGGCAAGAAGGACAGAGACCGCGAAAGTTCCCAGCACCGACGTCTTCAATTTTCCCCCAATATTCTGCGTGCTGCCGGTGATCGCCGGCTAGAAGAGAACTGTAGCGAAGGTGCCCACCTGGCGGAAGCCTACGCGTTCGTAGGTGGACCGCGCCCTGGTGTTGAATCCGTTGACGTAGAGACTGGTCACGGGGGCCAGTTGCTGGGCCTTTTCCACCACGGCGGACATGTAGCCGGCACTGAGCCCCTGGCCACGGAAGACCGGGTTCATCCACACGCCCTGGACCTGGGTGACGTGGTCCGTGACTGCCCCAAGCTCCGCCTTGAACACCACGTCCCCCTGGTCGTTGAGGTGGACCATGGAGTGCCCCTGCCTGATGAGGCCCTCCACGCGGCGGCTGTAGAACTCCCTGCCGCCCAGGTAGGGCGAATAACCTACCTCTTCCTCGAACATTGCGGCGCAGGCGGGCAGGATGCGGTCGAAATCGGCGAGGTTGCCCAGGGCCAGTCCGGGGTTGGGCTGTACCAACGCCGGCCCCTCAATAACCATCAGGGGCTGGTCGTCACGGACCTCATGGGCCCGGTGGCCCAACCCGGCGAGTTGGGTATGGAGTGCAAGCACCGCGTCAGCGGGCCCAAAAGCGGACGCATACCGGCGCCCGGAAGTGTTGGCGGCCTCCGCCACCAGCGGGGCCAGGGCGGGATCAAGCTGGACCGGAACCAGGTTGGCCCCGGCCCAGCACGCGCCCGTGAGGATGCCGTCGTCGAAAACCCCGATGACCCCGGCCCCACCGCTGGTGGGCGCCGCCGTCCCCGTGGCCCGGAGATGCGAGAGGATGAAGACGTTGGTCACCGGATCCCGCTGGGCCAGCACTGTCAGCGCCGGGGTATCCTGGCCGTCCAGGATACGGACGGAAAGCCCCGCGGGGTCTGCCGCGTCCCTACGAGACGCTAACCACGGGGCTACCTTTGACAGCATCTTCGCCATCGGCCTCCCCCATCTCTTCCGCGATACGCATAGCCTCTTCGATCAGTGTCTCAACAATTGCGCTCTCGGGAACAGTCTTGATGACCTCGCCCTTAACGAAGATCTGCCCCTTGCCGTTGCCGGAGGCGACACCGAGGTCAGCCTCGCGCGCCTCACCGGGCCCGTTCACGACGCAGCCCATGACCGCCACGCGCAACGGGATCTCCATCCCTTCCAGCCCGGCAGTGACCTGCTCGGCCAGGGTGTACACGTCCACCTGGGCGCGGCCGCAGGAAGGACAGGACACGATTTCAAGTTTGCGGGGCCGCAGGTTCAGCGATTGGAGGATCTGGTTGCCTACCTTGATTTCCTCCACCGGCGGCGCGGAGAGGGACACCCGGATGGTGTCGCCGATGCCCCGGGAGAGGAGTGCCCCGAACGCGGTGGCGGACTTGATGGTGCCCTGGAAGGCAGGCCCGGCTTCGGTGACGCCCAGGTGGAGGGGCCAGTCGCCCTTTTCGGCGAGCATTTCGTAGGCGGCCACCATGACTACGGGGTCGTTATGCTTCACGGAAATCTTGAAGTCGTGGAAGCCGTGCTCCTCGAAGAGCGAAGCTTCCCAGACTGCCGATTCAACCAGCGCCTCCGGGGTGGCCTTGCCGTACTTCTTGAGGATTCCTGGCTCCAGGGATCCTGCGTTGACCCCGATGCGGATCGAGGTTCCGTGGTCCTTGGCCGCGGCGGCGATTTCTTTTACCTGGTCATCGAATTTGCGGATGTTTCCGGGGTTCACGCGCACTGCCGCGCACCCGGCCTCGATGGCCGCGAAGACGTACTTCGGCTGGAAGTGGATGTCCGCGATGACGGGGATCTGGGACTTCCGGGCGATGATGGGCAGCGCCTCGGCATCGTCGGCGGAGGGGCAGGCCACGCGCACAATGTCGCAGCCGGACGCCGTGAGTTCGGCGATTTGCTGCAGGGTGGCGTTGATGTCCGTGGTGGGCGTGGTGGTCATGGACTGCACGCTGATGGGGAAATCAGATCCGACGCCTACCGAGCCGACTTTGATTTGGCGCGTCTTGCGGCGGGGGGCAAGGACGGGCGGTGGTGCTGACGGCATTCCCAGGCTGACCGAGGTCACGTGGACTCCTTGAGTTGAAAGGGTAGAAAAGCGGCTACGCGGCGATCCCGGCCAGCATGCCGGTTACCGGGGACCATTCCGTGATGCGGGTACCGGCAATCACGCCGGCCTTGGCGAAAGGATCCTGCTTGAGGATCGAGTTAAGGGCGGCTTCGTCTGATGCCTTGAAGATCAGCAGGGCACCGGCGCCGTCGCCGTAGGGTCCGCTGGCCACGATGACGCTGTCCTGCGCCAGCCTGCCTGTCCATTCCCGGTGCGCGGGGCGGACCTCGTTGCGGGTTTCAGTGGAGTTGGCGGCATAAACGTACTCAACGGCAAAAACTGTCATACCGCTACCCTATCTCCATGGCCGGCCTGGTACCGTCCCAATCCCCCATGCCGGAGGACGTGCCGGGGCGGAGCACACGCCTGCACCGCGGGCTGCGGTCAGTGCAGGAAGAGGACTTTGACCGCGGCAGCGGTGCCGGCCGCCCAGAGCATGGAAGTGAGGGTCCCAATGATGAAACGCTCGGCGGCTACCGGTGTCTCCTTCAGTTCAGCGAACCTGCCCAGGCCCTTGATGGCAACGATGTAGGCGATGGCCACGGGCTGGCCGGTGAGGATGGCCAGGCACACCCCCAGCCGCTCCAGTACGCCGATGATGGCCCCGCCGCGCAGGATGCGCTGGCTGGGTGCGGCAGCTCCGGCCGCGGGGGCGTTCGACGGCGTCCGGCCGGGAGCGGCGGTCAGCTCGTTGTCCACCGCCTGGCCGCCGCCTCCGCCTCCGGCGTCCGGGACGGGGTCCAGGGTGACGTCAGCCGAGGGGTCCTCTTCAGCCGCCCGGGCATCCTCGGCGGCCTTGGCGGCATCGGCCTTGTCGTCGATGGTCCGGGCGAGCCTGAAGACCAGCGCAGTCACCGGCCAGCCGGCGAAACCTGCCATTACTAAGGCCACTGCCACCCACAGTGCGGTCACCTGTCTCCTTCAGTCCTGTTCGCCGGCTCCTGGCCGGGCGGGGCTTCCTTCCGGCCCGGAGCGTCCTCCAGGGCTTGGCCGAGCCGGGAGTCGGCATACCCAAGAAGCATGGACGCGGCCGGCCTGGCTGCCCATTCTTCCTGCCACCCGGAGCGGATGACGGTTCGGCTCACCGATTGTTCCGAGATTCCGAGTTCAATAGCCACGTGCTTCTGGCTTCCGTGCCGGCCCTGCCGCTGCCCGGGGGTGCCCAGGCGGCGCAGGGCATCCACTACCCGCCACTGGGCCTGCGTACGGTCCTGGACGAGCCTGCCGAGCAGCCTGAGCACCGCTTCCGCATTGGCGCATGCCTGCACTCCTTCCCCGGCGGCGCCCCTGGCCGCTTCCCCAGCCATAATGCCGGGCACCACTGACAGCGGCACCTGGGATCCGGCTCCTTTGGCAAGCTCAACCGCCCGGCGGGCGGCAACAAAGGCCGTTCCCGTGCCTTCCCGGGGGCTGGCATGGGGTGGCAGGGCTACAGTTCCGACGCCGATCCCGACGTACCAGCGTCCGCCGCGGAGCGCGTGCAGGGCTATCTCCACCACGGCGGCCGCGTCCCGCACGACGCCTTGGACTTCATCCCCCACGGAGCGGTCGAAGATGGGCTTGTCCGTTCCCGTCAGTTCGAGGCGTGCCAGCTGTTCGAGCAGGGCCGGTACGCGGTCCTGGTCTCCAGTGCTTCCCCGCTGGTCGATGGTCATGACGAACATACCTCAACCATAGATGGTTGATACCGGTCAATCAATCAGATTTGACTGATTTCTTGTAATCAACCATTAGGGGCCGATCAGCCGAACAAATTGACCGGCTTGACGATGTCCGCGTAGATCAACAGCGCACTCATGCCCATCAACAGGGCTGCGACCACGTAGGTGACGGGAAGCAGTTTGGCAATGTCGAACGCCCCCGGGTCCGGCCGTCCGCGCAGCTTCGCCACCCTGCGCCGGGCGCCCTCGTACAGGGCGCCGGCAACGTGGCCGCCGTCCAGCGGCAGGAGCGGGACGAGGTTGAACACCGCGAGGGCGAAATTCAGGCCGGCCAGCAGGCCAACGAGGGTTGCCACCCGGGACTGCATCGGAACAGCCTCCATGGCTGCCACCTCGCCTGCCACCCGTCCGACGCCCACCACGCTGATGGGGCCGTTGGGGTCGCGCGGCTCTTCGCTGAACGCAGCTTTGGCCACCCCCACTACGCGGGCAGGCAGGTTGAGGACCACACCGGCCACCTGGCGGATGTTCTCCCCCGCCATGGGCAGGACGGACGACGCCGGCTGGGGCACCAGTGCGGTCTGCGCACCGATACCAAGGAATCCGACGTCCTGGTACTGGAGGTTGCCGGCGGCGTCGGTGGCCTGGCGCCCGTCGGTTCCGATGACCGGCCGGGCCGACAGCACCGGCGTCACGGTGGTGGAGACCGTTTGGCCGTCCCGCTGCACGGTGATGGCCACTTCCTTGCCGGCCGACGCGCGGATCCACTCCGTCAACTGGTCCCACCGGGTGACGGGTTTGCCGTCGAAGGAGGTAATGGTGTCATTGGGCTTCAGGCCTGCCGCGGCTGCGGGCGTCAGCTGGCAGTCGGCGGAGTCAGGATCAACGGTTTGTCCCGCTGCCACCTGGCACTTGGAGACGTCCGAGATGGTGGTGGTGGCCGTGGCAACACCGAAACCCATCAGCAGCACGGCGGTGAGCAGCACGCCCAGGATCATGTTCATGGCCGGGCCGCCCAGCATCACAATGACTTTCTTCCAGACGGGCAGCCGGTAGAATACCCGGTTTTCGTCGCCCGGCCCCACTTCCTCATGGGCCATGGAACGTGCCTCGGTGGCCAAAGTCTGGAACATGCCGGTGCTGGAGGGCCGGACTGAGCCGTCCTCCTTGTTGGGCGGGTACATGCCGATCATGGAGACGTAGCCGCCCAGCGGCACAGCTTTCACGCCGTACTCGGTCTCGCCCTTCCGGCGAGACCAGAGCGTCGGCCCGAACCCGATCATGTACTTGGTGACACGGACCTTGAAGAGCTTGGCGGGCACCAGGTGGCCCACTTCGTGGAGCGCAATGGACACGGCGATGCCAAGGGCGACGAAGACGACGCCGAGAATGAAAAGTAGGACAGGGGTCATGGAGGTGCTGCTGCTTCCTAGAGTCTGCTGACTGCTAAACGTTCGTGGGCCCGTGCGCGTGCCCAGCTTTCAGCATCCAGCACGGATTCCACCGTCAGCCCGGAGGAACCTGAGTGTTCGCTGAGCACACTGTCCACGGTGTCGACGATGTCCGTGAACCGGATCCGGCCGGCATGGAACGCCGTGACCGCTTCCTCGTTGGCCGCATTGAAGACAGCAGGGTAGGTGCTCCCCTGCTTGGCGGCGTCCTTGGCCAGTCCGACGGCGGGGAAAGCTTCGGTGTCCAGCGGTTCAAAGGTCCACGTGGCGGCCTGGGTCCAGTCGCACGGGCTGGCGGCGTTGGGCACCCGGGCGGGCCAGCCGAGCCCCAGCGCGATGGGCAGGCGCATGTCCGGCGGGGAAGCCTGGGCGATGGTGGAGCCGTCCACGAACTGGACCATGGAATGGACCACCGACTGGGGGTGCACCACGACGTCGATCCGGTCCAGCGGAATATCGAACAGCAGGTGCGCCTCGATGACTTCCAGGCCCTTGTTCACCAGCGTGGCGGAGTTGGTGGTGACCATGACGCCCATGTCCCAGGTGGGGTGGGCCAGGGCTTCCCGGGGGGTGACGGAGTGGAGCTCTTCCCGGCTCCTGCCCCGGAACGGTCCCCCTGAAGCTGTGAGGATGAGCTTGTCCACCTCAACGGCAGTGCCGGAGCGCAGGCACTGGGCGATGGCCGAGTGCTCCGAATCGACGGGGACTATCTGGCCTTCGCGGGCCGCTGCCTTGACCAGGCTGCCGCCGACGATCAGGGATTCCTTGTTGGCAAGGGCCAGCGTGGCTCCGGACTTGAGTGCCGCGAGGGTGGGGGCCAGGCCGATTGATCCGGTGATGCCATTGAGCACCACGTCCGCTTCCACCGCCGCGATGCGGGCGGAGGCGTCCGGGCCTGCCACGATCTCCGGCCGGTACCCCTGGCGGCCTGCCGCAGCCGCGGCGTCGCTGATCAGCGATGCCAGCCGGGCAGGATCCCCGCCGGCAATCCCCACCACAGTGGCGCCGGTGTGGACCGCCTGCTGCGCCAGGAGCTCCAGGTTGCCGCCCCCGGCACTGAGGGCCACCACTTCGAACAGGTGCGGGGCGCCGTCGACGACGTCAATCGCCTGGGTGCCGATGGAACCAGTGGATCCGAGGAGGACGATTCTGCGTGGCTGCATGGGTTAAGTATCCCGCACCAGTCCGGCCCCTTTGACGCCCCCGATCCTGCTGCGCCCGGCCTGATGATGCACCTTGACCCCCGCGTGACCGGGCGTAACGTGGAATCCGTGGACTGGCTGTGGTGGTTTGACGCGCCGGAATACGGGTTCGCCCGCCAGGTGCTGCAACGGGGTGTGGCGGCACTGTATTTTGTTGCGTTCCTGTCCACGATGAACCAGTTCCCCGCCCTGCTCGGCGAGCGCGGCCTCCTCCCGGTGCCTGGGTTCCTTGCCGCGTTCCCCCGTTTCCGCCGGCCCACGCTGTTCCGCTGGCGGTACTCGGACGGGCTGCTGCGCGGAGTCTGCACCGCCGGCCTGGTGGTATCGGCACTGCTGGTGGCCGGACTCCCGCAGCTGGGCCCGCCATGGGTGCCACTGCTTGCGTTCCTGGCCCTGTGGCTGCTGTACATGTCCATCGTGAACGTGGGCCAGACCTTCTACGGGTTCGGCTGGGAAATGCTGCTCCTTGAGGCGGGCTTCACCGTTGGGTTCCTCGGTTCCAACCAGACGGATCCGCCCCGGACCATCCTGGTCCTGGTCGTGTGGCTGGTGTTCCGGCTGGAATTCGGCGCGGGAATGATCAAGATCCGCGGCGGCAGGGAGTGGCGCGACCTGACCGCCCTGTACTACCACCACGAAACCCAGCCCATGCCCGGCCCGCTGAGCCGGCAGGCCCACCTGCTGCCCAAGCCGCTGCACCGGATCGAGGTGGTGGGCAACCACATCGCCCAGCTGGTGGTGCCGTTCCTGCTGTTCGCCCCCCAGCCCGTGGCAAGCGTTGCGGCGGGGGTGGTCGTGCTGACCCAGCTGTGGCTGGTGGCCACCGGCAACTTCGCCTGGCTGAACTGGATGGCGATCGTGCTGGCGTTCGCGGCGGTCAGCGACCCCGTGGCGCACGCCGTGATACCTGCCATCCCGGCGGACTGGAATGCCGCCACGGGCGCCCGGACGGAAACGCCGCTGTGGTGGCTGGCCATCACCCTGGCGGCGTCGATCCTGCTGCTGGTGCTGAGCTACTGGCCGCTGCGGAACCTCTTCTCCCGCCGGCAGCTGATGAATGCCAGCTTCAACCGGTGGCAGCTGGTTAACGCCTACGGGGCCTTCGGCACAGTGACCAAACAGCGCATCGAAATCGTGGTGGAGGGCACGCTGGACGAGGACCCCCATGACGGTTCGGACTGGCGCGAGTACGGCTTCAAAGGCAAGCCTGGGGACGTCCGCCGGCTCCCGCGCCAGTGGGCCCCCTACCACCTGCGGCTGGACTGGCTGATGTGGTTCCTGCCGCTGCGGACCGTCCACGAGGAATGGTTCTACGCCTTCCTCGGCAAGCTCCTGGCCGCTGACCGGCAGGTGCTGCGGCTGCTGCGGAAGGACCCGTTCGACGGCGCCGCGCCACGCTGGGTGCGCGTGCGCAGCTTCCATTACCGCTTCGCCAGCCGGAAGGAGTTCCGCGAAACAGGGAACCGCTGGGTGCGGACCCTGCTTTCCGAGCCGATCCCGGCCACGTCCCTCCGCCGGCCCAAGGGACGGCAGCGGTAGTTATGCCTCCACGGCGGCGCGGCGGACGATCTCCTGGGCGTGCTTGAGGATGGGGCCGTCGATCATTTTGCCCTGGTACTTGAAGACCCCGGATCCCGCCGACGCGGCAGCGTCCAGCAGGGCCGTGGCCGCTGCCACCTCGTCGGCCGAGGGCGCATAGGCCTTCCGCACCACGGCTGCCTGGCTGGGATGGATGCAGGCCTTGGAGCTGAAGCCGGAGGCCACGGCGTCGGCCGCTTCAGCAGCCAGCCCGTCGAGGTCGGGGATGTTGGTGTAGACGGCATCCACTGCTTCCTTGCCGTGGGCCCGCGCTGCCAGGAGGACTGACGAGCGGGCGTGCAGCGCCACTGCCCGGTAGCCGCCGTCGTCCTTCCGGCTGGACGTACCGCCCAGGGAGGCCAGCAGGTCCTCGGCCCCCCACATCAGGCCCACCACGTTGGGGGCGGCAGCGATGGCCGGGGCGTTGAGCACGCCCACGGCCGTTTCGCACAGCGCAATCACCTGGTAGCCCTCCAGCGCCTTGAGCTGGTCGGCCGACTCCGCCTTGGCCAGCATCACGGTGCGGTAGGGCGTGTGCGCCAGGCAGTGGAGGTCTTTTTCAAAGTCCTCGGTGCCCACGGGGTTGACCCTGACAATGGTGCAGCTGGGTTCAAGCTCGGGTTCCACGCCGGTGGTGCCCAGTTGGGCCAGGATAGCGCCGCGGGCCCGCTGCTTGTCCGCCGGCGCCACCGCGTCTTCGAGGTCCAGGATGACGGCGTCCGCACGCGCGGCGGCCTTTTGGTAGCGCTCGGGACGGTCGGCGGGGCAGAAGAGCAGGGCGGGGCCCATCACAAAGGTCATAAGGCTATTCTCCGACGTTTTGGCTGCCCTGTGCGTTCCCATGCGCCTCCCGCGTCCACATCAGGCAGCTGCGGGTGGCCCGTGCCACCACGGCGCCGTCCTGGTTGCGGCCGGTGTGTTCCATGGTCACGATGCCCTGGCCGGGGCGTGAGGCCGAGAGCCTCCTGCCGGTGATGACGGTCTCCGTGTACAGGGTGTCCCCGTGGTACAGCGGGTGCGGGAAGGAAACGTCCGTCAGGCCCAGCTGGGCAATGATGGTCCCTTGGGTCAGCTGGGTGACGGACTGGCCCACCATGGTGGCCAGGGTGAACATGGAGTTCATTAGCCGTTGCCCGAACGGCTGGCCGGCGCTCCAGGCGGCGTCCAGGTGCAGCGCCTGGGTGTTCATGGTCAGGGTGCTGAACAGGACGTTGTCCGTTTCCGTCACCGTCCTGCCGGGACGGTGGGCGTACACCAGCCCCTCCTCCAGCTCATCGAAGTACAGCCCGCGCTGTTCGATGACCCGCGGGCCGGCAGCGGGGCCTCTGCGGGCGCCGGCCCCGGAGTTGCCGTCCGTGGGGTTGCTGCCGGTCATACCGTGAGTTCCCGGTCTTCCTCGAACAGGTCCGCCCCGGTAGCGGCCACTACATCCTCCACGGAGACGTTGGGGGCCAGTTCGCTCAGGACCAGCCGCGATCCGCCGCCGTCCCGCACGACGTCGATGACGGCCAGGTCCGTGATGATCCGGTCCACGCAGCCCTTCCCGGTCAGCGGCAATGAGCACTCCTGGACGATCTTGGGGTTGCCGTTGCGGTCGACGTGCTCCATCATCACGATCACCCGCTTGGCCCCGAACACCAGGTCCATGGCGCCCCCCATGCCCTTGACCATCTTTCCCGGGATCATCCAGTTGGCGAGGTCCCCGTTGGCTGCCACCTCCATGGCGCCGAGCACGGCCACGTCAACGTGGCCGCCGCGGATCATGCCGAAGGACGTTGCCGAATCGAAGAACGCCGCTCCCCTGTTGACGGTCACGGTCTCCTTGCCGGCGTTGATCAGGTCGGGGTCGATGGCGTCCTCGGCCGGGTAGGGGCCGACGCCGAGGATCCCGTTCTCCGAGTGCAGCACCACCTCCACTCCGTCCGGGATGTAGTTGGGGATCAGGGTGGGCATCCCGATCCCGAGGTTCACGTACTGGCCGTTGCGGAGTTCCTTGGCCACCCGGGCGGCGAGCTCGTTCCGCGTCCAGCCTTTGGTTTCGGCGGCGCCTGCTCCGCCGGGCCCGGGCTGGTGCTCGCCGCCACGCCGGTATTCCGGGCGTACGGCTTCTGGCCGCGGGGCGTCGGGGCTGTTGGGATCCATGGTCATGCTCCTGCCTGGTTGAGTGCCACCGTCCGCTTTTCGATCCGCTTTTCCCCGTCCCGGGCCAGGACCACCCGCTGGACGAAGATGCCGGGGGTGTGGATGTGTTCGGGATCCAGTTCGCCGGGCTCCACGAGTTCCTCCACCTCGGCGATGGTGATGCGCCCTGCCATGGCGCACAGCGGGTTGAAGTTCATGGCCGTGGCGTGGAACACCAGGTTGCCGTGGCGGTCTCCCTTCCACGCATGCACCAGCCCGAAGTCCGGCGTAAGCGACTCTTCCAGGACGTAGTCCACTCCCCCGAAGGGGCGCACTTCCTTCGGCGCAGAGGCGACCGCGATCCCGCCGTTGGCGTCGTACTTCTGCGGCAGGCCGCCGTCGGACACCTGCGTGCCAACCCCCGCCTTGGTATAGAACGCCGGGATCCCGGCCCCGCCGGCCCGCAGCTTCTCGGCCAGCGTGCCCTGCGGGGTGAGCACCACTTCAAGCTCGCCGGCGAGGTACTGGCGGGCGAACTCCTTGTTCTCGCCCACGTAGGAGCTGATGGTGCGGCGGATGCGGCCGTCGCGGAGCAGGATGCCGAGCCCCCAGTCATCCACGCCGCAGTTGTTGCTGACAGTCTCCAGGCCCGAGGTGCCGGCCCGGTGGAGGGCATCGATCAGGGCCACCGGGATCCCGCAGAGCCCGAAACCGCCCACCGCCAGCGAGGCGCCATCGGGGATGTCCGCGACGGCTTCGTCAGCGCTCGCAACAACCTTGTCAATCATCATTGATCCTTTCGGGCCGGCTAGAGTCCCAGTTCGCGGGCAATCAGCATCAGCTGGACCTCCGTGGTGCCCTCCCCCACTTCAAGGATCTTGGAGTCGCGGTAGTGGCGCGCCACGGTGAACTCGTTGATGAAGCCATAGCCGCCGAATACCTGGGTGGCATCCCGCGCATTGTCCATGGCTGCCTCGCCTGCGACCATCTTAGCGATGGCCGCCTGGGTCTTGAACGGCTTGCCGGCAAGCATCCGGGCGGCCGCGTCGTAGTACGCCAGGCGGGCGGTGTGGGCGCGGGCCTCCATCCGGGCGATCTTGAAGGAGATGGCCTGGTACTTGCCGATTTCGTGGCCGAAAGCCCGGCGTTCGCGGGCATACTTGACGGACTGGTCAACGCAGCCCTGCGCGGCACCGGTGGCCAGGGCGGCGATGGCAATCCGGCCCTCGTCCAGGATGGACAGGAAGTTGGCGTACCCGCGCCCCTCGGTCCCCAGCAGGTTTTCCTCCGGCACCCGGACGTCCTTCAGGGTGAGGGGGTGGGTGTCCGAGGCGTTCCAGCCCACCTTGTTGTAGGGCTTTTCCGCCTTGAAACCGGGCGTGTCGGTGGGGACCAGGATGGTGGAGATGTCCTTCTTGATGCTGCCGTCGGGGCGTTCCTGCTGTCCGGTGACGGCGGTGACGGTGACCAGACGGGTGATGTCGGTTCCGGAGTTGGTGATGAATTCCTTGTTCCCGTTGATCACCCACTGGCCGTCCTCCCGCCGGGCGTGGGTCTTGGTGCCGCCGGCATCCGAGCCGGCCTCCGGCTCGGTGAGCCCGAACCCGGCGAGCGCCTGGCCGGACGCCAGCATGGGCAGCCATTCCTGTTTCTGCGCATCCGTACCGAACCGGTACACCGGCATGGCACCGAGGGACACGCCCGCCTCCAGGGTGATGGCGACAGACTGGTCCACCCGGCCAAGCTGTTCCAGTGCGAGCGCCAGGGCGAAGTAGTCCCCGCCCATTCCGCCGTATTCCTCGGGGAACGGCAGCCCGAACAGGCCCATTTCCGCCATCTGCTTCACCACTTTATAGGGGAAGCTGTGCTCTTCGTCGTGTTTGGCGGACACCGGGGCCACGACGTTGTCCGCGAAGTCGCGGACGGTGTCGCTGAGGTCCTGGTATTCCTCGGTGAGTTCAAAACCGGTCATGGTCAGGCTCCTTCGCCTTGTTCTGCAGCTTCGCCTGTAACGGTGTCTGCGTCGGTGTGTGCGGGTTCCGCATCCGCGGGGTGGATGGTGGCCAGGATCTGGTCGGCCTTGACAAGGTCACCGGTACGGGCGGTCAGGTGGACGGTGCCGGCAAGGGGGGCCACCAGGTGGTGTTCCATCTTCATGGCCTCGACGGACACCAGGACTTCCCCCGCTTCCACCGCATCTCCGTCGTTGACCGGGACCGCCACGACGGTTCCGGGCATCGGCGAGCGCACCTCGGGATCGGCGGCACCTTCCTGTCGCTGGACTGCTGCGAGGACCCGCTCCAGCCGGGCTTCCCGGGTGAGGAGTTCCAGCCGGCAGGACCAGCCGCCGCTGCCGAGGAAGATCTGCCCGGGGGCCACGGCCACCCGGTACTCCCGGGCTGCCCCGCCAAGGGTAAGGACTGCGCTGCCGTCTTCCGCCCTGCGCAGCGACGCTTCCTGCGGCGCGCCCCCGTTGACGGCGGCCACGGCTGTGCCTCCACCAGTCGGACTATCCGTCACCGCAACGGTGGCCACCCCGCCGTCGGGCGTTCCCAGGCTGATCCGGCGGGGCGCCGGTGCCCCCAGCCGCCAGCTGCTCCTGTAGTGCCACGGTCCGCGGGCGGGAGTGGGATGGTTCCCATCCTCCTGTGCGAGTGAGTACAGCGCTGCAGCCACCAGTTCGTGATCGCCAATGCGCCTGAATTCCAGCGCCGGCATCTTCCGTTCGATCAGTCCGGTGTCCAGTAGCCCGGCCCGGACATCGGGATCGCTGAGCAGGAGCCGCAGGTACTCGACGTTGGTCTCGATGCCCAGTGCCGTGTACCCGGCCAGCGCCTTGTCCAGGGTTTCCAAGGCTTCTGCACGGTCTCCGCCCCAGGCGATGACCTTGGAAATCATGGGGTCATAGTTGGCGGAGAGCTCCAGCCCTTCCAGCAGCGAGGAATCCACCCGGACCCGGCCGTCGTCCGCAGGTGGCAGCTCGGCCAGCCGGAGCACCGTCCCGGTGGATGGGAGGAAGTTCTTTTCCGGCACCTCGGCGTAGACGCGGGCCTCCACCGCGTGGCCGGAAAGCCCGACGTCGGCCTGCCGGATGGTGAGCGGCTCACCGGCGGCGATCCGCACCTGCCATTCCACCAGGTCGACGCCCGTCACCATTTCCGTGACGGGGTGCTCCACCTGCAGCCGGGTGTTCATCTCCATGAAGAAGAACTCATCCGGCGCATTGTCCGAGACCAGGAACTCCACGGTTCCGGCCCCCGTGTAGTTCACGCTGCGGGCGGCGTTGCAGGCGGCCTCGCCGATCCGCGCACGCACGTCCGCACCGTTCGGCAGGCCCTCCAGCAGGGGCGAGGGGGCTTCCTCGATGACCTTCTGGTGCCGCCGCTGCAGGGAGCATTCGCGTTCGCCCAGGTGGATGACATTGCCGTGGCCGTCCGCGAGGACCTGGACTTCGATATGCCGTGGTGTGGTCACCAGCCGCTCCAGGAAGAGGGTGTCGTCACCAAAAGCGGCGGCGGCCACCCGCCGTGCGGTGGCCAGGGCGGCGGGCAGGTCCGCCGGCTTCTCCACCACGTGCATGCCTTTCCCGCCGCCACCGGCGGAGGGCTTGATGAGAAGCGGGAAGCCGACGGCGCCGGCGGCCTCCTCGAGCTCACTGTCCGTCATGCCGGGCCTGGCGATGCCGGGGACTACCGGCACGGAGTAGCCTGCCACGTGGTTTTTGGCGCGGATCTTGTCGCCCATCACATTCAGCGCGTCCACGCCGGGACCTATGAACGCTATGCCGGCCTTCTCGAGGGCACGGGCGAAGTCCGCATTCTCGCTCAGGAAGCCGTAGCCGGGGTGGACCGCTTCCGCCCCGGACTGCCGGCAGGCCTCAAGGATGGCGTCGATGCTGAGGTAGCTTTCGGTTGCCGCTGCCGGGCCGATGCGTAAGGCTGTGTCAGCTTCACGGACGTGGCGGGCGCCGGCATCGGCATCGCTGTAAACGGCCACCGATCGGATTCCCAGCGCGCGCAGCGTGCGGATGACGCGGCAGGCGATTTCCCCCCGGTTGGCCACCAGGACGGTGCTGAAGAGGGGTGCGCCGCCGGTTTCCGCGCTAACGGCTTCACCGACCGGCGTGCCTGCGGCGAACCGCTGCGTTGCGGTGTTGGTCTGCATGGTCATTGCTGGCTCACATCCGGAAGAGGCCGAAGGAAGTCTCCGGCAAGGGGGTGCGGGAGACGACGTCGAGCGCCAGGCCCAGGACGGTGCGGGTATCGGCCGGGTCAATGACGCCGTCGTCCCACAGCCGGGCGGTTGAGTAGTAGGGACTGCCCTGGTCCTCGTACTGCCGGCGGATGGGCGCCTTGAAGGCTTCCTCGTCCCCGGCAGCCCATTCCTCCCCTGCGGCTTCGTACTGGTCCCGTTTGACGGTGGCCAGCACGCTGGCTGCCTGGTTGCCGCCCATCACCGAGATCCGCGCGGCCGGCCACATCCACAGGAACCGCGGGGAATAGGCCCGTCCGCACATGGAGTAGTTTCCCGCGCCGAAGGAGCCGCCAATGACCACCGTCAGTTTGGGGACGCGGGCGGTGGCGACGGCGGTCACCATCTTGGCACCGTTCTTGGCGATGCCGCCCTGCTCGGCGTCCCTGCCCACCATGAAGCCGGAGATGTTCTGCAGGAAGAGCAGCGGGATGCCGCGCTGGTCGCAGAGTTCAATGAAATGCGCACCCTTGAGCGAGGACTCGCTGAACAGCACGCCGTTGTTGGCCACGATCCCTACAGGGTGTCCGTCAATCCGGGCGAATCCGGTAACCAGGGTGGTGCCGTAATCCTTCTTGAATTCGTGGAACTTGCTGCCGTCCACCAGGCGGGCAATGACCTCGTGGACGTCGTAGGGGGCGTTGACGTCCGTGGGCACGGCGCCGTAGAGCCCTTCCGGGTCCACGGCCGGTTCGACGCCGGGTTCCACCTGCCAGGCCGGCGCGGCCGGCGGCGGGAGGGTGGCAACGATGTCCCTGATGATCTGCAGGGCGTGTTCGTCGTTTTCTGCCAGATGGTCGGTGACTCCGGAGATTTTCGAGTGCACCTCGCCCCCGCCCAGTTCCTCGGCGGTGACGATTTCACCGATGGCTGCCTTTACCAGTGGCGGCCCGCCCAGGAAGATGGTGCCCTGGTTCCGGACAATGACGGTTTCATCGCTCATGGCGGGGACGTAGGCTCCGCCGGCGGTGCAGGACCCCATGACGGCGGCGAGCTGCGGAATCTTGGCGGCGGACAGGCGTGCCTGGTTGTAGAAGATCCGGCCAAAGTGGTCCTTGTCCGGGAAGACCTCGTCCTGCATGGGGAGGAAGGCCCCGCCTGAATCGACCAGGTAGATGCAGGGCAGCCTGTTTTCCAGGGCGATCTCCTGGGCGCGGAGGTGCTTCTTCACCGTCATGGGGTAGTAGGTGCCGCCCTTGACGGTGGCGTCGTTGGAGATGACCAGGACCTGCCGGCCGTGCACCAGGCCGATCCCGGCGATGACCCCGGCGCCGGGAGCGTCGCCGCCGTACATGCCGTTGGCGGCGAGCGGGGCGATTTCGAGGAAAGGGCTGCCGTCATCGAGGAGCTGGTCGATCCGGTCCCGCGGCAGCAGCTTGCCCCGGGCCACGTGGCGGTCCCGCGACTTCCGGGGGCCGCCCAGTGCAGCATCCGCCAGCTTCTTCCGCAGCTCTCCCGCGAGCGATGACTGTTCCTCCCGGTTGGCGCGGAAGGACTCGCTTGCCGGGTCGAGCCGGGTGGCCAGGGTCTCCATCGAGGCTCCGTCCTAAAGTGGGTCCGGGCGGCCATGAAGGCCAACTCGGTTAGTGACTAATAACTGAAATTCAGGTTAGTCTCGATTAACTGTGATGTCCAACACAGCATCTAACTGTGATGTCCAACACAGCATCGCGTTGCTAGACTCTGGGACGGCCCAAGGAGGAAAAGTGTCCAGCAATACCGCGCAGCCGGCCCCTGCCGCCCAGGCCCCCACCACCCAGCGCGGCAAGGCCAAGGAGAACCGGCGTCAGGCGTTGCTCTCCGCTGCCGCCTCACTGTTCGCGGCCAACGGCTTCAACCGGGTTTCACTGGAAGACCTTGGCGCGGCTGCGGGTGTCAGCGGACCTGCCGTGTACCGCCACTTTTCCGGTAAGCAGGCAGTCCTGGCCGGCCTGCTGGTCACCGTGAGCCAGGAACTGCTCGACGGCGGGCGGCAGGTCGTGGAGCGCACGGCCGACCCCATGGCCGCACTGCGGCAGCTGGTGGAGTTCCAGGTCAACTTCGCCCTCGGCAAGCCGGACGTGATCCGGGTGCAGGACCGGGATCTTCCGAACCTGTCGGAGCAGGACCAGCTGGCCGTGCGGACGCTCCAGCGCAGCTACGTGGAAATCTGGGTGGACGTCCTGGCGCGGATCCATCCCGATACCGACGTTTCGGACCTGCGGATGCGGGCCCATGCCACGTTCGGGCTGATCAATTCCACCCCGCACTCCGTTCGCAGCCATGGCCGCCGGATGGCCTCGAGGACCGCGCGGCCCCTCCTGGAGGCCATGGCCATGGCCGCCCTGACCGTGCCCTCGGCCTGACCCAACCGCCCACCGGACACCAACGGCCGGCGGCCGCACCACCGGCCCCGGGCAGCACCGCTTGTGCGGGCCGGGGCCGGTGGTGCGGACTCCGCTAGACCATGGTGAGTACCATGCCGGGTTCGGCCAGGATGGCTCCCACGTCCGCCAGGAACCGGGAACCCTGCTCCCCATCCACCAGGCGGTGGTCGAAGGACAGGCTCAGCGTGACCACCTGGCGCAGCGCCACCTCGCCCCGGTATTCCCATGGCATGGTCCGGACCGCTCCGAGGCCAAGGATCGCTGCCTCCCCGGGGTTGAGGATAGGGGTACCGGCGTCGATGCCGAAGACGCCGATATTGGTGATGGAGATTGTGCCGCCGGACAGGTCAGCCGGCGTGGTCTTGCCCGCCCGTGCGGTGTCGGCGAGCGCCGTGAGCTCCTGCGCCAGCCGCGGGAAGGGCAGGGCGTGGGCGTCCTTGATATTGGGAACCATTAGCCCGCGCGGCGTGGCGGCGGCGATGCCCAGGTTCACGTAGTTGAAGGTGACGATCTCCTGGTTTTCTTCGTCCCAGCGGGAGTTCAGCGCCGGATTCCGCCCCAGGGCGATCAGGACGGCTTTGGCGGCAAGCGTCAACGGGGTCAGCTTGATTCCCGAGAATTCCCGGCTGGTCTTGAGCTTGGCCAGGAGGTCAAGGCTCGGTGTGACGTCCACGGTCAGGAACTCCGTGGCATGGGGCGCGGTGAAGGCGCTCTGCACCATGGCGGCAGCGGTGTGCTTACGCACCCCCTTGATGGGCGTCCGGGTTTCCCGCTCCCCCGTCCCGGCTCCAGCTGAAGACGATTCCCGCCGCTGCTGCGGGTCAGGTTCCGCGGCGTGGCCGGAAAACTCCTGCACGTCCTCCCGCGTGATCAGTCCGCCGGGACCGGTCCCCGGAACCTGTGCGAGGTCCAGCCCCAGGTCCTTGGCCAGTTTGCGGACAGGAGGCGTGGACCGGGGACGTTCGGCTCGCCCGCTGTCAGCGGGCGGCGTTTCAGCAGGACCGGTTGCGACAGGCTTGGGTTCGGCAGGATCAACCACCGAATGCTTGGGTTCGGCAGGCCCAACCACTGGGGCAAACGTCCGCGCCCGGCGCGTGGGGCGGCCGGAACCTTCGACGACGGCCCCGTACCCCACGAGGTTAGGTTCCCGTTTCGGCGTCTCCGCCACGGTCTCCCCGGACCCCGTGCCCGCGGCGCCGGACGGCGCCGAAGGTGGGGCGCCGGCGTCGTCCGCCACCTCAAAGGAGACAATCGGCTTGCCCACCTCCACGACGGAACCGGGTTGTTCGTGAAGTTCCTTGATGACCCCGGCGAACGGCGAGGGAAGCTCCACCACGGCCTTGGCGGTTTCCACTTCGGCGATGACCTGGTTCAGGCTGACGGTGTCGCCAACGTCCACTTTCCAGCTGAGGATTTCGGATTCTGTAAGTCCCTCGCCCAGGTCCGGGAGACGGAATTCCTTGATCATGGTGGCGCTCATCCTTCCAGTCCACTCAGGGAATTGGGACGTCCCAGGGCGCGGTCCACGCCGTCCAGGATGCGGTCCAGGCCCGGCAGGTGATGCATTTCCAACTTGGAATACGGATAGGGAATGTCGAAGCCCGTGACGCGCACCGGGGCCGCCTCGAGATGGTAGAAGCACCGCTCGGTGATGCTGGCCGCCACTTCCGCGCCGAGCCCGCCGGACTGCCCTGCCTCGTGCGTGACCACCAGGCGCCCGGTCTTCCGGACGGACGCCACCACAGGTTCGTAGTCCACAGGCGCCAGCGAGCGCAGGTCGATGACTTCAATGGTGATGCCCTCGTCCGCTGCCGCGGATGCGGCATCCAGGGCGGTCTTGACCAGCGGCCCGTAGGCCACCAGCGTGACGTCACTGCCGTTGGTCAGCACCCGCGCCTTGTCCATGGGCAGGGCCGAGGCAGGATCGGTGCCCTCGTCCACCTCGCCTTTGTCGTGGTAGCGGCGCTTGGGCTCGAAGTACAGGACGGGATCGTCACAGGCGATGGCCTGCTGGATGACGGTATAGGCGTCCTGCGGGTTGGCAACAGTGACCACGCGCAGCCCGGAGGTATGCGTGAAATACGCTTCCGGGGACTCGGAATGGTGCTCGGGTGAGCCGATGCCGCCGCCGAACGGGACCCTGATGGTGATGGGCATCTTGACTGCCCCCCGGGTGCGGTAGTGCAGCTTGGCCACCTGGCTGACGATCTGGTCGAACGCGGGGTAGATAAACCCGTCGAACTGGATTTCCACCACGGGCCGGTAGCCGCGATAGGCCAGGCCGACGGCGGTTCCCACGATGGCGGACTCCGCCAGGGGCGTGTCCACCACCCGGTGGGTGCCGAAGTCCTTCTGCAGCCCGTCCGTCACCCGGAAGACGCCGCCTAGGGCACCAATGTCTTCCCCGAGGAGAACCACCTTGGAGTCGTTTTCAAGGGACTTCCGGAGCCCGGCGTTAATGGCACGGGCAAAGGTCAACTGGGTCATCAGCGGACACCTTCTTCTTGAACGGCTCCTGCGGGATCACCGAAGGAGGCCAAATACCTTGCATAGTGGTCCTGCTGGCGTTCCAGCCAGGAATTGGGCGTGCTGTAAACGTGCTTGAAGATGTCCATGGGCTGGGGCTCCGGCATGGTGGTGCATCCACGGCGCATCTGCGCTGCGACGGTGTCGGCTTTCTCCTTGACCTGCCGCTGCAGTTCCCCGGTCAGCAGCCCCTTCCGCTCCAGCAGGCCGGCCAGCCGGGAAATGGGGTCCTTGGCGGCCCAGTCCTCCAGCTCGTTGGCGTCACGGTAACGGGTGGGATCATCGGCGGTGGTGTGCGGGCCCATGCGGTAGGTGACGGCCTCGATGAAGGTGGGGCCGCCGCCGCGGCGCGCCCGGTCCAGGGCCAGCCGTGTGGCCGCCATGACCGCCAGGACGTCATTGCCGTCCACCCGGAGGCTGGGAATGCCGAATCCGGCGGCCCGGTCCGCGAGCTGGATGTGCGACTGCAGGCGCACGGGCTCGGAGATGGCCCAGTGGTTATTGGTGCAGAAGAACACCACCGGGACCTGGAAGCTGGCCGCGAACACCATGGCCTCGTTGACGTCGCCCTCGCTGGTGGCACCGTCGCCAAAGTAGGTGACGGCCACGGCGTCGGCACCGTCGTTCTGGATACCCATGGCGTAGCCGGTGGCGTGCAGGGTCTGGGCGCCGATGATGATCTGCGGGGTGGCCATGTTGATGCTGTAGGGATCCCAGCCGCCGGAGGCGTTGCCGCGCCAGACCCGCAGGAGGTCCGTCAGGTCCACGCCGCGGCAGTAGGCCACGCCGTTCTCCCGGTAGCTGGAGAACACGAAATCGTCTGCGCGCAGTGACCGCCCGGAGCCGATCTGGGCTGCTTCCTGCCCGAGGAGTGGCGGCCAGAGGGCAAGCTCACCCTGGCGCTGCAGCGCCGTGGCCTCAACATCGATCCGCCGGATGACGGTCATGTCCTCGAAGAGGGAGCACAGTTGGTCATCCGTGATGTCCCTGACCCAGAAATCGAACTCCGGGTGGCTGATCCGCTCACCGGCCGGGGTGATCAGCTGGAGGAACTCCGGCCCGGCTGCACCAGGATTTCCTGCGCTTTCGGGGGTACTTGCGCCGCTATGGCCCGTTTGGTCTGTAGACACGATTGCCGCAACCTTCGAACGTCGTTGACCTGTGGTTTTGGGGCTTTTGGCTCCGGCTGCCACCGGCCTTCCGGGCGTCATTGCCCCAGATACTGTGACCCTACTCACAACAGCCAGGAGGTACAACCACCGCCGCCATTTCTGAGCAAAGTGCCCTGTCACGCTCCGCTCCACCGTGCTAGCGTTGCGCATTATGCGAGCTTTGGATGGCACTGACACCCGCCTGCTGGCGGCGTTGGCGCAGGACCCCCGCCGGACCGTGGTGGCCCTCGCCCAGAAGCTGGGCCTGTCCCGCAATACCGTCCAGGCGCGCATGGCCCAGCTGGAAAAGAAGCACGTCTTCCTGTCCTTCGAGCGGCGCCTCAACCCGGCAGCCCTGGGCTATCCGCTCATGGCCTTCATTTCGGTCCACGTGCAGCAGCAGAAACTCGGGCGGCTGGCAGAGGAAATCGCCGCCATCCCCGAGGTCCTGGAAGGCTACGGGCTGACGGGCTCGGCAGACCTGCTGCTGCGCGTGGTGGCCAAAGACGCTGAGGACCTTTTCCGCATCAACGGCAAGATCCTGGCCTGCGACGGCGTGGAGCGGGCAGATACGGCCCTGGCCATGGGCGAGTTGATCCCCTTCCGGGTGCAGCCGCTGCTGGACCGGGGCTCCGAAGCCGGGTAGCGGCAGCGTCCGGACGCAGCTTCAGGCACGACGCCGGCAGGCAGGGTTATAGGCTGGTCCAGTCATGCGCCGGGCCGGGAGGCTCCGGCCACTTCGCCGGCGCCGCAGCGCCTGTTCGACGAAAGGCTCCCCCTTTGAGCAGTTCCCACGGTCCGGGCAGTTCCCACGGTCCGGGCAGTCCCGAGGATCCGTACCGGCAGGGCCAAGCGGGCTTCACCCCACAGGGGCTGCCCCCGATGCCGGCCCGGCCGGCGCCGTTCGGCCTCCCGGGGGAACCACCACCGCCGAGGAGCCGCAGGAGGCTATGGATCATCCTGGGGAGCATTGGCGGGGTGCTGCTCCTGGTGATCCTCGGCGTCGTGATCCTGGTGAATGTGGTGGGCAGTGCCACCAACCAGGCCCGGGGCCTGGCCGACGATTTCACCAAAAAGGTGATTGCCGGCGATACCTCGGGCGCCTACGACCAATACCTCGACCCTGCCTTGCAGAAGCAGCTTTCCAAGGAGGCTTTCATCTCCGGCGTGCAGAGCCTGGAAATGGACAGTTCCTGCAAGCCCGCCTACACCGACCTCAAGGTGGCCACCGAGAACGGCGTCAAATCGGCCGAGGTGGTGGGCCAGATCAGCTGCACCGGCAAGAAAGTGGACCTCGCCTACCGGTTCCAGGGCACTGACAGGCTGCTGATGACCAACATCAAGCTTCGGCCCGCGGCCTAGGCAGGTCCAGCCGGCGGAAAAATGGAAAGGGTACTGACCTTTCCACCCATCCGCCCCCGGCAATGATCCGAATCGCTTCCGAGGGCCCCACCCGGGGCCATATCCGGCGGGACAATCCACCCGCCCTGAAGGAAGGATTCGGGTCATGCGAAATTCACCCAACCGCCTCGTCGCCTCCGCTTTCGGAGCCGTCTACCTGCTGGTGGGCCTCTTGGGCTTCGCCGTTACGTCCGGGGTCGGTTTCGCGGCCACCGAGGGCGCGAACCTCATCATTTTCGAGGTGAACCCGCTGCACAACGTGATCCACCTGGCCATCGGCGCCGCACTGCTCTTCGCCGGGCTCCGCGGGGTTGACAGCGCACGCACCGTGAACGCCGCCGTCGGCGCCGTCTACCTCCTGGTCGGCATCGTGGGGCTGTTCCTGCTGGATTCGCCGCTGAACATCATCGCCCTGAACGGTGCCGACAACGTCCTCCACCTCGCCAGCGCCGTGCTCCTCCTCGGCGTGGGCCTGTCCCTGGACAAGTCGCCGGCCGCTGCCCGCGCCTAGCATGGCACGGTCCGGCATGGTTTCGCTCCGGCCCACCGCACCGCGCGCCCACCCGGTGGTGGTGCAGTCCACGGCGCCCCGGGCGGACTCTCTGGTCCGCCTGGTCACCGGGTTCGCCGGCTTCGGCGCAGGCTCGGTCAACCTGGCCATCTCCTCCAGCTTCCTCGCAGGAGGCGCTTCTGGACCGGCAGCGCTCCTTGCGGGCGTGGCGGCCTGCCTCTGGGGCGCCGGGCTGCTGGCCGGGACCGTGGCCTTCCTGGCCAAGGACCGGCTGGCCGGCAACAGGTGGGCGCGGTACGCCCTGGCCGGTGCGGCCGCCACCCACATGGCCGCCATAGCCTTCCCCATCTCCGCCACCTCCCGGCTCAGCCTGACGCAGCTTTCGGCGCTGCTGCTGACGCTGATGATCATCGCCTCGCTCGGGTGGCTCCAGCGGCACAGCACCCCGGCGGACGGGACGCCGCAGCCAGCAGGGGTCGGCATGCGCCCCGGCAGGCTCTTGCTGGCAGCGTTCGCCGGGGCGGTGCTGGTGGCAGGCATTACGACGCCGGGCCTCGCCGCCTCGACGGCGGGACAGTACGCCGTGCCACACGGTGAACACGGGAACCTGGCACCGGGCGGCCACCACCATCCCTGATCGGCCACCGGAAAACACACCGGGTCCGTCCCAACGAAAGAGCCTCCGTGCCGCATCCGCGGCAGGAGGCTCTTCACGTTGCGCCGGAACAGTCGCGGTGCTGGTTGTTGTGGTCCCGGTTTCAGGGGTGGCCCGGTTTAGTGGTCCACAGCCTTTTCGGCACCGATGCCGGTCAGCGAGCGGACCTCCATCTCTGCCTGCTTGGCAGGATCCTCCCGCCGCTTGTCCAGGGTGGTGCCCAGCCAGCCCAGGAAGAAGGCCAGCGGGATGGACACGATGCCGGGGTTGCTCAGCGGGAAGAGGGCGAAGTTGGCACCCGGGATCATCGAGGTCTTCAGTCCCGAAACCACCGGGGAGAACACGATGAGCAGGATGGCCGAAGCCAGGCCGCCATACATGCTCCACACCGCCCCCTGGGTGGTGAACTTCCGCCAGAACAGTGAGTAGATGATGGTGGGCAGGTTCGCCGACGCAGCGACGGCAAAGGCCAGCGCCACCAGGAAGGCCACGTTCTGGCCGTTGGCGAAGATGCCGCCCAGGATGGCCAGGATGCCGATAACCACCACGGTGCGCCGGGCAACCCGGACTTCTGTGGCGGCGTCGGCCTTGCCCTTGGCGATGACGTTGGCGTAGATGTCATGTGCGAAGGATGCTGCCGCCGTGATGGTCAGCCCGGCCACCACCGCCAAGATGGTGGCGAACGCCACCGCGGAGATGAAGCCGAGCAGCAGCGGCCCGCCAAGGTGGAAGGCCAGCAGCGGTGCGGCAGCGTTGACGCCGCCCGGGGCGGATTTGATGGTGTCCGCGCCCACCAGGGCAGCTGCGCCGTAGCCCAGCACCAGGGTGAACAGGTAGAACAGGCCGATCAGCCAGATGGACCAGACCACGGACTTGCGGGCTTCCTTGGCCGTGGGCACGGTATAGAAGCGCATCAGCACGTGCGGGAGGGCTGCCGTGCCAAGGACCAGCGCCAGGCCCAGGGACATGAAGTCCAGCTTGGAGGTTTCGGTCTTCCCGTACTGCAGGCCCGGGTTGAGGACGGCAGGATTGTTGGCGGTTTCGACGGCGCCGCCCAGCAGGGCCGAGAGGTTGAAGCCGTAAATGGCCAGGACCCAGAGGGTCATCACTGCGGCGCCGGCGATCAGCAGCATGGCCTTGATGATCTGGACCCAGGTGGTGCCCTTCATGCCGCCGATCAGGACGTACATGATCATGAGGGCGCCGACGACGATGATCACCAGGGCCTGTCCGCCCCAGTCGCTGATGCCCAGCAGGAGGGAGATCAGGCTTCCTGCGCCGGCCATCTGGGCCAGCAGGTAGAAGAAGCAGACCGCGAGGGTGGAAATTGCGGCCGCGATCCGGACCGGGCGCTGCTTGAGCCGGAAGGACAGCACGTCCGCCATGGTGAACTTGCCGGTGTTGCGCAACAGCTCAGCCACCAGCAGCAATGCCACCAGCCAGGCGACCAGGAAGCCGATTGAGTACATAAAGCCGTCGTAGCCGTTGATGGCGATGGCGCCGGTGATGCCCAGGAAGGATGCCGCGGACAGGTAGTCGCCTGCGATGGCGGTGCCGTTCTGCGAGCCGGTGAACGAGCGCCCGGCGGCGTAGTAGTCGGCGGCGGTCTTGTTGTTCCTGCTGGCACGCAGCACGATCACCATGGTTACGGCCACGAACAGGCCGAAGATGCCCATGTTCAGCAGGGTGGTGTCCTTGAGCGCGGCGACATCCACCGCAGCGGGAATTGCGATCATTTGTTGGCTCCGCCCACTCGGTTTGGGTTCTTGTCGAATTCGTGGCCCTCGATCTCGTGCCTGATCTCCGTGGCAACGGGGTCCAGCCGCTTGTTGGAGTAGTGCACGTACCAGCCGGTAATCGCGAACGTGGAGATGAACTGGAGCAGGCCCAGGATCAGACCGACGTTGATGTTGCCCCAGAGCTTGGTGGACATGAAGCCCACCGCATAGTCCGCGAGAAGGACGTAGGCGAAGTACCACAGCAGGAAGGCCACTGCCATGGGGAAGACAAAGCTGCGGTGACGCTTGCGCAATTCCTGGAACTGCCCGGTCGACTGGACCTGCTCGAAGTCCACGGACGCCGCTGCGTCCGGAGTATGGGCATCATTACCCATCGTTCCTCCTCATTGAGTTGCCGGAACACACCGGGCGGAGGGCCCCGGACTGCCGGACAGGTACCTGGCCGGCAGCACCACGCGGGGGCACCGCAGATGTGACACCAATCACTGTGCCGCCCGGCAGTGGCCCTGTTCCAGCACTTGGCCGCCCGCCGTCGCTCAACGGCTGCGATGCTGCGGCAAGCGGCACCCGCGCTACGCTGGGCACCATGCCGGACTCCCCCCTCCTTACCGCCGCGGCCGTTGCGGTGATCGCCATGGCCATTGCCGTCGTCGTCGGCGTGGGCCTGAAGGTGCTCCGCTCCTTCCGGGAACTGGGCACCGACGCAGAGCGCGCCACGTACCACACGCTCCACGCCGCCTCCCAGGCCGGGCAGCACCTGAGGCGCGGCCTGAACCCCGCCGGCGCCGCGAAAGCCAGCCGCCAGCTGCGGACCCTCCTCGCCTGCGAAGCCTTGGCGATCACCGACACCTCCGGCGTCCTGGCCTGGGACGGGGGTGCCGAGGACATCCGGCCGCGCCTGATGGACCTCGCAGCGGATGTCCTGGCCTCCGGGCGGACAGCAGTGCTCTCCGCCGGCGCGGAGGGAACCGGCGGCCACCTTTCCGGCGTCATCGCCCCGGTACGCGCCGGCACCCGGGTGGTGGGCGCGCTGGCAGCCTTCGCACCGTCCGCCGGGGCAGGCCTGGTCAGGGCAACCGGGGAAGTGGCCGACTGGGTGGCGGTCCAGGTGGAGCTCGCCGAGCTGGACGCCTCCCGGACGCTCCTGATGGAAGCGGAAGTCCGGGCGCTGCGGGCCCAGATCAGCCCGCACTTCATCTACAACTCGCTAAACGCCATCGCCTCCTTCATCAACACCGATCCGGAACGGGCCAGGGAGCTGGTGGTGGAGTTCGCGGATTTCACCCGCTACTCCTTCCGGCGGCATGGCGACTTCACCACCCTCGCCGAGGAGCTCCGCTGCATTGACCGCTACCTGCTCCTGGAGCGGGCCCGGTTCGGCGAGCGCGTCCAGGTCAGCCTCCGGGTAGCGCCGGAAGTGCTGGGCACCGTCATTCCGTTCCTCAGCCTGCAGCCGCTGGTTGAAAACGCCGTCCGGCACGGGCTCGAGGCCAAGGAGGGGCCGGGGCACATCACCATCACGGCGGAGGACGCGGGGGCGTTCGCCGAGGTCACCATCGAGGACGACGGCGTGGGGATGGATCCTGAGCAGCTGAGGTCCGTGCTGGCGGGCCATACCGACGGGGACCACGTGGGGCTGCGGAACGTGGATGCGCGCCTGCGCCAGGTGTACGGCAACGACCACGGGCTGGTGGTGGAAACGGCGCCGGGCGAGGGAACGCTGATCACCATGCGGGTGCCGAAGTCCCAGCCGGGGCATGATGCGTAAGGCCGGCCTGCCGCTGGACGTAACCTAGGAGAATGATAAACGTCCTCGTCGTTGATGATGAGCTGCCCGCCGTTGAGGAGCTGGCCTTCCTGCTGGGCAGGGATGAGCGCATCGGCAAGGTCCTGCGGGCCACGTCCGGCGCAGAGGCGCTCACGGCCCTGTCCGGCGGCAGCATCGACGCTGTTTTCCTGGACATCCACATGCCTGCGGTCTCGGGCCTGGACATCGCCGCGGCCATCGCCCGGAGCAGCAGTCCGCCGGCGGTAGTTTTTGTCACCGCCGACGAGGACCACGCCCTGGCCGCGTTCGAACTTGCCGCCGTGGATTACCTGCTCAAGCCGGTGCGTGCGGAGCGCCTCGCGCGTTCGGTTGGGCGGGTCTGCGAGCTGCGGGAGGGCGGAGCGGCGCCGGAGATGATCACGGTGGACCAAGGCGGGACCACCAGGATGATCCGGCGCGACGACGTCACCTATGTGCAGGCCCAGGGCGACTACGCCCGGCTGCACACAGCCGACGCAAGCTACCTCATCCGGGTGCCGCTGGCTGACCTGGAACAGCAATGGGCGGACGCCGGCTTCATCCGCACGCACCGCTCCTACCTGGTGGCACTCAAACACGTGTCCTCCATGAAGCTGGCCGCCGACGGGCCGCGCGTCACGGTGGCCGGCGCCGGGCTGCCCATCAGCCGGCGGCACCTGCCCATTGTGCGGGAGAAGCTGGAGGCAACCAGGATCAGGCCGCACACATGACCCGGGTCCGGGTTACGGCCCCCAGCGCAGCTGCCCGCACCGCTGTCCATGGTGCCCCGCGTCCGTTTGAGTCGCGGGAAGCCGCGCAGGATTCCGAGGTAGGCCAGGTGTTCGTCCGGTCGCTGATCAGGTCCCAGCTGCGGCTGGCCCTGGTGGTGGCAGCCGGCTTCCTGCTGATCCTGGCGGCGTTCCCGCTGACTTTGGTGCTGGTTCCCGGCCTGGCGGACACCACCATCGCCGGCATCCCGTTCGGCTGGCTGCTGCTGGGCGTGGGAATCTACCCGGTGATCGGGTTGGGCGCCTGGCTCTATGTCAGGACCGCGGCGCGCAATGAGGCGCGCTACCGGGACCTGGCCGGGGACCAGTGACGCGGCCGTGAATGCCGGCATCGCCATCACTGCCGTCACGGTGGTGTCCCTCGCCACGGCCATCATCGGGTTCTACGGGTTGCGCATCTCGCGCACCACCGGGGATTTCTACGTGGCGTCCAGGACCGTGCGGCCCTGGTGGAATGCGTCGGCGATCGGCGGCGAGTACCTCTCTGCGGCCAGCTTCCTTGGCGTCGCCGGGCTGATCCTGGTGTCCGGGACCGACGCGCTGTGGTTCCCGGTGGGCTACACCGCCGGCTACCTCATGCTGCTGCTCTTCGTCGCCGCCCCGCTGCGCCGGTCCGGCGCCTACACCATCCCTGACTTCACCGAGTCCAGGCTCGCCTCCCGGACAGTCCGGCGGGTCACCAGCCTGGTGGTGGTGATGGTGGGGTGGCTGTACATCGTGCCGCAGCTGCACGGCGCGGCCCTGACCATCCATATCGCCACGGGCCTGCCCAACTGGGTGGGTTCGCTGGCCGTCGTGGTGGTGGTATGCCTCACGGTGGTGGCGGGCGGCATGCGGTCCATCACCTTTGTCCAGGCGTTCCAGTACTGGCTTAAGTTGACGGCGCTGGCCGTGCCCATCCTGTTCATCATTTTCGTGCTGGCCGGCCAGGGAGCCGAACCCGAGTCCGCTCCCGCGGTGAACCCCACGGGTGCGCCACCCGCGGGGCTCTACCAGAACGTGTCCCTGCTGGTGGCGCTGCTCTTCGGCACCCTGGGGCTGCCGCACGTGCTGGTCCGGTTCTACACCAATCCGGACGGGCATTCGGCCCGGCGGACCACCCTGATCGTCCTGGGACTGCTGTCCGTGTTCTACCTCTTCCCCACGGCGTTCGGGCTGGTGGCCAGGATGTTTGCCCCCGATCTTGCCCGTTCCGGGCAGCCGGACGCCATGGTCCTGCGGCTGCCCGGTGAACTCATTGGCGGGGTGGCGGGCGACCTGCTCTCGGCCCTGGTGGTGGCCGGGGCCTTCGCAGCGTTCCTGTCCACCACCTCCGGCCTGGTGGTGTCCCTGGCAGGGGTCATCAGCCAGGATGTCCTGGGCGGCAGCGTCCGCGGGTTCCGGCTCGCCGCCGTCATCTCCGCCGTCGTCCCGCTTGGCTTTGCCTTCATGACCGGCTCCCTGGCCCTGGCGGGCAGTGTGGGCCTGGTCTTCGCCTTCACGGCGTCCACGGTCTGCCCCGTGTTGCTGCTCGGCATCTGGTGGCGGGGCCTGACCGACGCCGGAGCCATTGCCGGCATGGTGACCGGCGGGGTGCTGTGCGGCGGGGCGATGATCGCCGGCGCACTGTCGGGATCCGGCCCGACGCCGCCGTGGCTGGCGCAGCCTGCGGCCTGGAGCGTTCCGGCCGCATTCGCCGTGACGGTCATCGTGTCCCGGGCCACTTCACACCGGATTCCCGGGACCATGCCGCGCATCATGACGCGGCTGCACACGCCGGAACGGCCGCTGGCAACCGAGCGGTGACCGGGGGACAATAGCGCCATGTCCATCGAGGACGGCGGTGCCTCCCACCAGCAAAGCGGGGTCCCTCCCTCCGTGCGCGCCCAGTTGCTCGCCACGGAACACTGGGGCTTGCTGGCGTCGCGCAGTACGGCCCAGGGCGAGGTCCTGACCCGCATCAGCATGTTCCTGACGTTCACCTCGGCCAGCATTGTCAGCGTGGCCCTGGTAGGGCAGGCCACGGGCTTTTCGGATGCATTCGTCCTGCTGGCAGTCGTGGTCCTGCTCATCGACACGGCGATCGGGCTGCTGACCCAGCTCCGGGTGATGAACGTGGCCCACGAGGACCTGATGTACGTGACGGCCATGAACAGGCTGCGTGCTGCCTACGTGGACCTGGATCCGGGCGTGGCGCCTTACCTGATGGCCGCGTACCACGACGACGAGGCCGGTTCGCGGCAGACCTACTACTTCTTCGGCAACCGCGGCTCCTTCAGCCACGTCGCTGGCAGCAGCATGATCTTCATGACGACGGCGAACGCCGCCCTGATTGCCATCGTTGCCGGGTTGTTGGTCACCCTGGCCGGGGCGGGGACATCAGGCGGGCTCATCGTCGGGGCGCTGTGCGGACTGGCATTCCTGGCCGTGTCCGCTGTTCGCGGGTACCGGAGCTACCAGGAGGTGTGGCGCCGCTTCACGCCGCTCTCCCCCACCCCGCCGGACGGGGACTGAGGCCCCTCCCGCAGCAGCCCCGTCAGTCGATGGCTGCCATCAGCTCGACAACGCGGTCCAGGAACGCGTCCACCTGCGATTCCTCGTATCCTTCCCGGCCCACGGCCGGGCGGAAGACTGCACGGCGCACACTGTCCACGCTCAGCGGCTTGTCCTGTTCGAGGTAGGCGATGAGTTCGCGGCACAGCCTGTCGACGTCGTCGGTGTTGTAGCTGCGCGCCCTGTTCTTGCTGGGCCGGCGGAAGCGGTCTCCGTCGGGCCGGTGCAGGCGTCCGCGGAGGATGCCGGACAGGCTGCCGATTTCCCGCAGCCAGGCCTCTTCCCCCTGTGCCGCGATCAGCTCGTCACGCTCCCGGCGGGCAAACGCGTCCTCGAGCCGGTCCAGTGCGGCGTCCACCACGGCGGCGGAGTAGCCGCCCTTGACGGGGTCGAAGGACACGGCCCGCACGTCGGCGCTGTTGACGGGCTCTGTGGCTGACTCGGGAGTTTCCAGGGAGATCCGTGCCCGCTGCAGGAACTGGTCCACCTGCCGGGCGTTGTACCCGTACTCGCTGCGCTGCACGCGCTCAAAGGACGCAGGGATCTGCCGATGAATGTCCAATGCCACTTCGATTCCTTCAATGCTCTTCAGCCGGTAGTGCTTCCGCACCAGTTTAGGGTGGCGGGACCAGCGCGGCCGCGGGTCCCCCGTTGTGTGTCATTTCCGGCTTTGGGCGCCGGAAGGGTGATGCGCCGGAGGGGTTATGCGCCGGCCACCATGCCGTACAGGATGAAGGCCACCGGCGAGGCGAAGACGATGGAGTCCAGGCGGTCCATCACTCCACCGTGCCCGGGCAGGATGCTGCTCATGTCCTTGACTCCCAGCTCACGCTTGACCATGGACTCGGCGAGGTCGCCGGCGGTGGACGCTGCCACGGTTCCTACGGCCAGGACCGCACCCACCCACCACGGCTTGTCCAGTACGAAGAGGGCGGCCAGGACGCCAATCAGCATGGCACCCGCCACCGACCCTGCGAAGCCCTCCCAGGACTTCTTGGGGCTGATCTTCGGTGCCATCGGGTGCTTCCCGAGGGATGCGCCCACCAGGTAGCCAAAGGTGTCGTTGGAGACCACCAGCAGCAGCATGACGGCGATCTCCCACGCCCCGAGGGGGGCCAGGCCGCCGGGCCACAGCCCCAGCGGGGTGGTGCCGGCCGCGTGCAGCGGCAGTGCCGCGAAGCTGATGAAGAACGGGACCCAGCCCAGCGTGAACACGCCGGCGAAGATGCTGTTGGCCGAGCCGGCGGCACTTTCGATCGACCGCCACAACAGCACGGCCACGGCACTGAGCAGCAGGGCGAACAGCTGGCTCTCGATGCCGCCAAAATAGGCGGCGAACGGCATGGCCAGTGTGCCGGTCATGACCGGCACGATGGGCATCCTGGTGCCGTTGGCCTCCAGCGCCCGGTAGATCTCCCATACGCCAAAGACTGCGAAGGCCGTGACGATGGCTACGAAGGCCAGCGGGACGAACAGCAGGCCGCCCAGCACGGCGATGAGCATGGACAGGCCCACCACGACGGCGGCGGGCAGGTTCCGCCCGGCCTTTGGCGTCGGGTTGCTCCTGGGCTGCTTCCCCCGTGTGCGCGCCCGTGGTGCGGGGGCCTGATCTGCCTGGCCCATCAGACTTCGAGCAGCTCTGCTTCCTTGCGCTTGAGCAGCTCGTCGATGCCGTCCACGTGGGCCTTGGTGAGGCTGTCCAGTTCCTTTTCGGCGCGGTTGCCTTCGTCCTCGCCGGCCTCGCCGTCCTTGACCAGGCGGTCAAGGGTTTCCTTGGCTTTGCGGCGGATGTTGCGGATGGAGATCTTGGCGTCCTCGCCCTTGGTCTTGACGATCTTCACGTATTCCTTGCGGCGTTCCTTGGTCAGCTCAGGGATGGTGATCCTGATGACGTTGCCGTCGTTGGACGGGTTGGCTCCGACCTCGGAATCGCTCAAGGCGCGTTCGATGTCCCGCATGGCGGTCTTGTCGAACGGAGTGATGAGGATGGTGCGGGCGTCCGGGATGGCGAACGAGGCCAGCTGCTGCAGCGGCGTGGGCGAGCCGTAGTAGTCCACCAGGACCTTGTTGTAGAGGCCGGGGTTTGCGCGGCCGGTGCGGACGGCGGCGAAGTCTTCCTTGGCTACCTCTACCGCCTTGTCCATCTTTTCTTCGGCTTCGAGCAAGGTTTCTTCGATCACGGTCTCTCCTGACGGTTCTGGTGCAGTCCGGGGAGCCGGTTCCCTGCACTCACGTGGTTCTATGTTGCCGTTTCCGTCCCCGCCCGGTGGGGCGGGGACGGAACTGTCCTGAAATCATCCTAGCCGCAGCTAGGCGGTGACCAGGGTGCCCAGCTTTTCGCCAAGGATGGCGCGGGTGACGTTGCCTTCACCTTCCATGCCGAAAACCACCATGGAGAGGTCGTTGTCCTTGCACATGGTCATGGCCGTCTGGTCCATGACGCGGATGTCGCGGCGGAGGGCGTCGTCGTAGCTGAGCGTTTCCAGCCGTTCCGCGGTGGGGTCCTTCTTGGGGTCGGCGGTGTAGACAGCGTCCACCCCGCTCTTGGCCATAAGGACCACGTCGGCGTGGACTTCCAGTGCACGCTGGGCTGCCACGGTGTCGGTGGAGAAGTAGGGCAGGCCTGCGCCTGCGCCGAAGATGACCACGCGGCCCTTTTCCATGTGGCGGATGGCGCGGCGCGGGATGTAGGCCTCGGCCACCTGGCCCATGGTGATGGCACTCTGGACTCGGGTTTCGACGCCCGCCTGCTCCAGGAAGTCCTGCAGGGCCAGGCAGTTCATGACCGTTCCCAGCATGCCCATGTAGTCGGCACGGGAGCGGTCCATGCCGCTCTGGGACAGTTCGGCGCCACGGAAGAAGTTTCCGCCGCCCACCACAATGGCAACCTCCACTTCGGGAACGGCTGCGGCAATCTGCTTGGCGACGTTGCGGACGGTCTCGGGATCGACACCGAGCTTCCCGCCGCCGAAGACCTCTCCGGAGAGCTTCAGGAGGACCCGCCGCCGGTTCTTCTCCGAATGCGTGACAGTGTTGACGGCTTCCATGATGCCTTCCCGTTGGTGACTCTGAAAAAAGGGTATCCTGCCGGCTCCGGTGGTCGGAACCGGCAGTGGTCCAAGCGGACTGTTGCTGCGTCCGTTTGGGCGCATGCAAAAGGGGCGGCCACCGAAGTGGCCACCCCCTTGCAGTTTCGACTAGGAGCCGACGCGGAAGCGCGTGAACGCGGTTCCCTTGACACCGGCCTCTTCGAGGACCTGTGCAACGGACTTCTTCGCGTCCTTGGCGAATGCCTGGTCAACCAGGACCTCGCCCTTGTAGAAGCCGGTTACGCGGCCTTCCACAATCTTGGTGAGGGCAGCTTCGGGCTTGCCCTCGGCCTTGGCGGTCTCTTCGGCGATGCGGCGCTCGGACTCGACGAGCTCGGCCGGAACGTCCTCACGGGTGAGGTAGTTCGGGGCCATGGCGGCAATGTGCACGGCGACGTCGTGGGCGGCGGCGGTGGCGGCTTCGCCTTCACCGTCGACGGCGAACAGCACGCCGACCTGGGCCGGGAGGTCCTTGGAGGTCTTGTGCAGGTAGGCATCAACTGTCGCACCCTCAACGCGGGAGATGCGGCGGACAACGACCTTCTCGCCCAGGATGGCGCCTTCTTCGACGACAACCTCGGAGAGCGGCTTGCCGTCAACGTCGGTGGCCAGCAGGGTTTCGAGGTCGGCAGCGCCGGACTCGACAGCGACAGCCAGGACCTTGTCGGCCAGCTGGATGAACTTGTCAGCCTTGGCGACGAAGTCGGTCTCGCAGTTGACCTCGATCATGACGCCGACGCCGTTGCTGACCTTGGCGGCCACGAGGCCTTCGGCGGTGGAGCGGCCTTCGCGCTTGGTAGCGCCCTTGAGGCCCTTGATGCGGATGATCTCGATGGCCTTTTCGGCGTCACCGTTGGCTTCGTCAAGAGCCTTCTTGACGTCCATCATGCCGGCGCCGGTGCGCTCGCGCAGGGCCTTGATGTCCGCGGCAGTGTAGTTCGCCATGTGAACCCCTCTGTCTAGAAATGTGTGGTGGTGTACGGACCGACAGGACGGCAGCCCACGGAGGTGGGCTGCCATCCTGTCAGCAGCTCCGGCTGCGGACAGCGCGGAGAATCCGGATTTTTTTGCGTGACTACTTGGCGTCTTCGGCGGGAGCCTCGGCAGCTGCCGGGGCTTCCTCGGCTGCCGGAGCTTCAGCGTTCTCTGCCGGAGCTGCAGCGGCTTCTGCCTTGCTGCCTTCGAGGAGCTCGCGCTCCCACTCGGCCAGCGGCTCTTCCGGAGCTTCAGCAGCGCCCGTGCCGCGGTTGTTGCGGGCGATCAGGCCCTCGGCAACGGCGTCGGCAACAACGCGGGTCAGCAGGTTCACGGAGCGGATGGCGTCGTCGTTGCCCGGGATCGGGAAGTCGACTTCGTCCGGATCGCAGTTGGTGTCCAGGATGGCCACAACCGGGATGTTCAGCTTCTTGGCCTCGTCAACGGCGAGGTGTTCCTTCTTGGTGTCAACAACCCACAGCAGGGACGGAGCCTTGGTCAGGTTGCGGATACCGCCGAGGTTGGACTCCAGCTTGGTCAGCTCGCGCTTGAGGAGCAGGAGTTCCTTCTTGGTGTAGGCGGAACCGGCGACGTCGTCGAAGTCGATCTCTTCGAGTTCCTTCATGCGCTGGATACGCTTGGCAACCGTCTGGAAGTTGGTCAGCATACCGCCGAGCCAACGCTGGTTGACGTAGGGCTGGCCCACGCGGGTTGCCTGCTCGGCAATTGCTTCCTGGGCCTGCTTCTTGGTGCCGACGAAGAGCACGGTGCCGCCGTGGGCAACGGTGGCCTTGACGAACTCGTAGGCGCGGTCGATGTAGGACAGCGACTGCTGCAGGTCGATGATGTAGATGCCGTTGCGCTCGGTGAAGATGAAGCGCTTCATCTTCGGGTTCCAACGGCGGGTCTGGTGTCCAAAGTGGACGCCGCTGTCAAGCAGCTGGCGCATGGTTACGACGGGCATTCCGGCGCTCCTTATTTTCCGGCAGGTCATTCATGAGAAAACCCGGAGGCTTCTTACCCTGCCAATAGTTGACGGTTGATCAGCGTGGCCCGGGCGGGCCGTGCTCCTGGCATCCACCGCCCTTCCCGTCAGGACCAAAGCCTGACCGCAGGAAGCGCGGTCCTCCGTGGACAACGCCGGAGCGTTGTCTGTCGGAAGGCCGGATGCGCGTAGTCAGCCGCCGCTCCCCCACACTCCTGAATGAGATGTGCCGACGCCGTCCGGACAGGGCGGTGCACCGCGGGGGTGGACCACTGGGACGGAAAGCGTTGAGGGCGCAGCAGACTGCTCCACCAAGTGTACTACAGGCGGCCCCTGCCGCCGGACACTGCGCGCTGAACGGACCGTTGTCCACATAGCCGGATTCCGCCCTGCCGCCGGCGGGCCAGGGCGGGCATTCTGGTCGCATGAAGACACCAGTCCTGCTGGCGGCAATCCTCCTGCTGCCGGCCTCCGTCGCCTCCGTGGGCACCGGCGTCCCGCTCGCACCGATCACCACCGGCGCCACGGCCCGGGCAGCGGGTCCCGGCCAGGCAGGAATGCCGACGACGGCGGCCCGGCCAGGTGCCCGGGCGTCCTGGCAGTGGCCGCTGGCTCCGCGGCCCGAGGTACTCCGCGGATTTGATCCCCCACCGAAACCGTGGCTCAGCGGACACCGGGGCGTGGATCTCGGCACTGCCGGGGCCGGCACCGAGGTCCACGCCCCGGCCGCGGGAACGGTCAGCTTCGCCGGCGTGGTGGTAGACCGGCCAGTGATCACCATCGACCATGGCGGGGGCCTGCGCAGCAGTTTCGAACCGGTGGAAAGCACGCTGCCGCAGGGCGCCGCCGTGGCTGCGGGCCAGGTGATTGGCACTGTACTGCCGGGGCACTGCCCGCCGGCGCAGTGCCTCCACTGGGGAGTCCGGGACGGTGGGGACTACGTCAATCCCCTGCAGTTCGTCCTGGACCTGCGGCCATCCATTTTGCTGCCACTCGCGGGTGGACCATGACCACTAAACGCAGGCATGGACCCGGAGCATCAGCCGATCAGGCAACTCGCCGTGGGGGCGCCCCGCCTAGACGATGGCCGAGATGCCGGTGATGGCGCGGCCAGTCACCAGGGTGTTGATTTCGGCCGTGCCCTCGTAGGAGTAGATGGCTTCGGCGTCGGCGAAGATCTTGGCCATCCCGTAGTCGGTCACGATGCCGTTTCCGCCGAGGATGCTGCGGCCCAGCGCCACGCTCTCCCGCATGCGGTCGGTGGCGAACGCCTTGGCCAGCGCGGACTGCTCATCCTTGGCTTCCCCGGCATCCTCCAGCTGCGACAGCCGGACCATCATGCCCATGGAGCTGACGGTATTGCCCAGGATCCGGACCAGCTGGTCCTGGATGAGCTGGAAGGAGGCCAGGGGACGGCCGAACTGCCGGCGCTCCACGGCGTAGCGCCGGGCCACATCGAAGGCGGCCATCTGGAGCCCCACGGCCTGCCAGGCAACCGACAGGCGGGTGACCTTGAGTACCTTGTTGACGTCGCGGAAGCTGTTGGCATTGGCGAGCTTGAAGTGATCCGGGACCACCACGTCCTGCAGGACGATGTCGGCATTCTGGACAGTCCGGAGGGAAATCTTGTTCTCGATCTTTGTTGCGCTGTATCCGGCCAGCGTGGTGTCCACCAGGAAGCCCTTGACCTGGTTGTCCGCCACGTCGCGGGCGTACACCACCACCCAATCGGAGAAGGTAGCGTTGCCGATCCACCGCTTTGCGCCGTTGAGGATCCAGTTGCCGCCGTCCCTGCGCGCTGTGGTGCGCGTTCCGCCGGCCACGTCACTGCCTCCAAGCGGCTCGGTCAGGCCGAACGCGCCAATCTTCTTCAGTGCGTAGATGTCGGGGAGCCATTCATCTTTCTGTTCCTGGGACGCCAGCAACTCGATGGAACCGGTGAAGAGCCCGTCGTGCACCCCCAGGAAGGTGGCGATGGAGGCGTCGGCCCGGGTGGCTTCGGCGTGCAGCATGCCGGCGAAGAGGTTGGAGTACCCCTGCCGCCGGACCGGGCTGACCAGGTCCAGCCCGGCAAGCTTCGGCACCAGGTCCATGGGGAACTCTCCGCGGTTCCAGCAGTCCACGGCAATGGGCTTGACCTCGCGGTCCAGGAACCCGCGGACTTCGGCGAGCCGGTCCTGCTCCTTGCCGGAGAGAAGCTGCTCGAACGCGAAGAAGTCGCCGTCGGCGTAGGGAAGCTCGGGAAAGTCGGCTGTGGAGGTGGCCATGGTTACCTTCTTGGGTGATCAGCGCTGACCATGCCGCGGAACGGAGCACGGTATGTTACTGGTCAGTAACATACCGCAGGGTGTGGGGTTATCCAAGAAAACCGCGGCCAACAGAAATTGTCGGCCGCGGTCTATGGGTAGGGCTACTCGGACTTGAACCGAGGACCTTAGGATTATGAGTCCCGCGCTCTAACCAGCTGAGCTATAGCCCCCAAGCCCCGGGGAGCGGGCGGTGGACCGCCGTGCTCCGGCAGGGCAAAAACACTCTAGCAAACACGGGAAAGGGTTCAGACCACTTTGTCCTCGTAGGACGCGCCGCGGTACAGGTCCTCGAAGGTCTGCAGCGTGCCCTGGATGCTGTGGGGTTCCACCATCTGCCGGCTTGCCCGGCCCATGGCGAGTTGTTCCTCCTTGGGCAGTTCCAGGACCTGGGTGATCTTCTTGGCAAGGTCGTCGCTGTCGTTGGGCGTGAAGAGGTAGCCGTTCTCGCCGTCGCGGACCAGGTGGGGCAGCGCCATGGCGTCGGCCAGGACCACGGGTGTGGAGGCGGACATCGCTTCCAGGGTCACCAGCGACTGCAGCTCCGCGGTTCCGGGCATGCAGAACAGGTCGGCGCGGATGTAGGCGGTCCGCAGTTCCTCGTCGCTGGCCAGGCCCAGGAATTTGACCCGCCCGGTGAGTCCGAGCCGGCGCACCAGGTCCTCCAGGGCAGACCGCACCTCGCCGCCGCCCACGATCTCCAGGTGCACGTTCAGCTCCGGCGGCGTCTTGCCGATGGCCTCGATCAGGACGTCCACGTGCTTTTCCTCGGCGAGGCGGCCGGCGAACAGGACGGTGGGGTGCGGGTGCGGCTCGATGTGCTCGCCGGGCTTCAGCTCGTAGGCGGCGGAGTCGATGCCGTTGGACAGCGGCAGGACTTTGCGCAGGAACGCGTGCTCGTGCATGGCCCGGGCGGCAAGCGGGGTGGGGGTGGTGACGACGTCGGCCTGGCCCATGACCTTGCCCATGTCCTTCCAGGAGACCCGCCCGATGATGTCCTTGAACCACTGCGGGAACGGCAGGAAGGGGTTGAGGTTCTCGGGCATGAAGTGGTTGGTGGCGATAATGCGGACGCCACGTTTCACGGCCTCATACAGCACATGCTCGCCAATCATGTAGTGGCTCTGGATGTGCACAACGTCCGGCTTGACGCGGTCGAAGAGGAGGCTGATTTCCTTCTTGATTTCCCAGGGGAAGCAGAGGCGGAAGCTCTCATGCGTGAATGCCTTGTGCGAGCGGAGCCGGTGAACCGTGGCCTCCTCGCGGAACTCGGTGAAGCTCTTTCCCTTGCTGTCGCGGGAAGCCAGGACATGGACGTTGTGGCCCCGGGCCGTCATCCCCTTGGCCAGCCGGTATCCGAACTGGGCTGCACCGTTCACGTCCGGGGGATAGGTGTCTGCGGCGATCAGGATGGTCAGGGGTCGCTGGTCGGCTGGCGTGGTCATGGGGAGTACTCCTGATGGTCACGGTGCGGACAGCGTGGAACTGACAGCACGGTTGGCCGCTGGCGCAGGGGCGCCGGGCTTCGTGGAATTGCTGGTGATGTTGGACTGGAAATGAACTAGTGGGTGGGCCTTCCGGAAGCCTTCCGCGCGTCCTTCTTGCGCTTGGTGACTTCCGGGTGGTGCCGGGAAAGGGCGATGACTCCAACGATAGCAAGGCAGGCAGCCGTTCCCATTGCAATGGCCATGACCGCATGGACGTCGGGCCGCAGTTCACCCAGGATGATGATGCCGATGGCAATGCCCACCATGGGGTCAACCACCGTGAGTCCGGCGATCACCAGGTCCGGCGGCCCCGTGGAGTAGGCGCTCTGCACGAACCATGACCCCAGGCCGCCGGCCGCGATGATGGCCACCACGGAATACCACTGGACGTTCAGCAGGAAGAGCCCGTTCGGGTCCAAAAGGTGCTTGCCGATGATCCGGGTGAGCACCGCCACGAAACCGAACAGGATGCCGGCGCCGAGGATATAGATGAACGCGTTCATCCGGTGCCTGAACATCACGGCCAGCGTGCCGAACAGCCCCACCGCCAGGGCCAGGAGCAGCACGATGGTGAGCTCGTCTTCCGGGCTGACATGGTGGTTCTCCTGGGTCACGTTGACCGCCAGGAGGACGAACAGCGCGGACCCAGTGACGCACGCGGCGATGGAGACCGCCGTGGCACGGTTGATCGTCAGGTCCTGGTCCCTGGCGTTGACCACTGTGGTGATCACCAGGGCAATGGCACCAATGGGCTGGATCACGGTAAGCGGCGCGGAGACCAGGGCTACGGCATTCATGGCCATGCCGGTGCACAACAGCAGGAGCCCCAGCATCCACCGGGGGTTGCGCAGGAGGCGCAGGAAACCGTTCGAACTGAGGGCCAGGCCACCGGTGTCGGCCTTGACCGCGCTCCCCTGGCGCTGGGCACCCAGGGCAAGGCAGAAGGCGCCAAGCACCGCCAGGCCGACGGCAAGCCACACCATCAGCCGTTCCCGCCGTCGTGCTGTTGTTGTTCCCGGCCCTTGCGCAGCATGGCCCAAAAGTAGTTGTACGCGGCAATCCAGTGGCCGACCAGGCCCAGGCCCAGCACCACCCAGGCGGCGGTGAGGAGGGTGGCGGACATGACGGTATCCAGGCGGGATAGGAGCAGCAGGGGCGTGCCCAGCAGCAGCAGCCCGGTCCGCACCTTGCCCACCACGCTGACCGGGAGGTCCGGGTGTCCGTGGAAGAGGGAGAGCGTCAATACCAACAGGACGGCATCGGGAACCACGAGTGCCGCCAGGTAAAGCCAATGCACGACGCCGGCAATCACCAGGGTGAAGGCCACCGCCAGCAGGGCCAGGCGGTCGGCAATGGGGTCAAGGACACGGCCGAGCTTGGAGGCTTGGTCGAACCGGCGGGCGATGTAGCCGTCGATCCAGTCCGTCCCGGCCATGACAGCCAGGACAACCACCCCGGCCCCGTATTCCTTCTGGGCCAGCACAAGCCAGATGAAGAGCGGAACGCCCATGAACCGCACCACGGTGAGCAGGTTGGGGATGGTGGCCACGCGGTCATGGTCCACCTGGGGACGGCCGGGGCGGGCGCCTGCACCAATGAACTTCACCCGTCCCCTCTCCTTCCTGCTGCGCCGCGGCGCGGTCTTTCGGTTGTGCCCTTACAGACGGAAACAGCGTCCGCCGGAATCTTGCGTGGCGGAACGGGGACCTAGTTGGCGCGGAACAGCCTGCGCAGGAGGACCACCAGGACCGTGCCTGCCGCGACGAAGGCGGCCAGCGGCTTCCAGCGCCTGGACAGGTCGGCGGAGCCGGATACTGCCGCGAACCGCTGCCCCGCCGATTCCATGCCGTGCCGCGCCAGCACCTGGCCCTCGCGCGCCTTGACCTGGGCGGCGGCGAGCAGGTAGCGGGCCTGGGTCTTCACATCCAGCTCCGTACCGAGTTCGTCCCGGACCTCGGTGAGGTGGTGGCGGCGCTGGCTCAGGCGCCGCACCAAATCTGCTTCGGACGCGTGCGGGAATTCCTGCTCGTGCTGGGCGGCCTTGGCTTCCTTCTCCGCCTTTGCCTTGGCGGCTGCGTCGGCCTTGGCGGCCTTGGCAGCCTTGGCCTCGGGGCTCTCCGGGTCAAGGATGGCCGGGTTGAAGGCCGAGCCCTCGCGGGCCACCCCGATATCGTGCCTGATGCCGCGGATGGTCTCTTCCGGCATCAGCGGCATGGCCTTCTTGAACCTCGCGAGGCCAACCAGGCCGCCGATGAGGGCTATCAACAGGAAAGCGGCGGAGACCAGCAGGGCTGCCAGCCAGGCGGGCATGATGGTGGCCAGGCCCATGATGGCCGCAACGATCAGTCCAACCACCAGGAATGCGAGGAAGAGCAGCGCGACGGCGAAGAAGGCCGCAGCCACCCCCACCTGGATTCCCTTGCGCTTGAGTTCGATCTTGGCGAAGGCGATCTCGTCATTGAGCTGGCGGGGGGCCAACCGGAAAAGGAGTCTTGCCGTCCCGGGCAGCGCAGTGATACGCAATCCCGGGCTGGTACGCCCGCTGTGACGTCCGCTCATCGGTTCCGCCTTACTGGTTCATGGGTCGATACTGCATCCGTTGGGTGTGGAATGTGCAGCCGCACAGTCCACGCCACCAAAACTACCATTCAGGTTCAGGGCGAACTTGGGGGCTTGCCGGTGGGCGCGGCCTACAACGCTGCAAAAACCGGCATGCGCGGGCCTAGGATTGTTCTCCGTGACCAATCCCCCCAATCCGGGCGACCTGCTGAGCCGCCGCCGGAAGCTCCTGTACATCCTCCTGTTGGGCGCCCTGACCGCCCTTGGACCATTTACCATCGACCTCTACCTGCCCGCCTTTCCGGCGCTGGAGGCAAGCCTGGGGGTGACGGAGGCCCAGGTTCAGCTCACCCTGGCCGGCACCACGGTCGGATTCGCGTTCGGGCAGCTGGTGGTTGGCCCCTTCAGCGACAAGTTCGGCCGCCGTACCCCGCTGATCCTGGCCACGGCACTGCACATCGCGGCATCGCTGGGCGCCGCAGTATCCACGGACATCGCCACGCTGGGTATCTTCCGCGTGCTGATGGGGGTTGGCGCGGCCGGCGGCGGCGTGGTAGCCATGGCCATGGTCCGCGACCTGTTTTCCGGCTACGCCATGGTGCGCATGTTCTCCAGGATGTCCCTGGTCAACGGGCTGGCTCCCATCCTTGCCCCGGTCATCGGCTCACAGCTTCTGCTGGTGATGCCATGGCCGGGCATCTTCGTGTTCCTGGCAGCGTACGGAACCCTCGTGGTTGTCGCCGCGCTCCTCCTGGTGCGCGAAACGCTGCCTCCGGAAAAACGCGGGCGGACCGGCATGACAGCCCGGCAACGCTACAAAGCGCTGTTCAGCGACCGGATCTTCGTGGGGCTGCTGATGGTTGCGGGATTCAACTTCGGCGGACTGTTCACCTACCTTTCGGCCTCGCCATTCCTGTTCCAGGACGTCTTCGGGTTTTCAGCCCAGCAGTACGGCCTGCTGTTTGGCATCAACTCCCTGGGCATCGTGGCCGGCGTGCAGACCAGTGCGCGGCTCATCCGGATCGTCCCGCCGCAGTGGATCCTGGCCGGCGCCACGGCGTGGATGTTCCTGATGGCCCTGTTGATCGTGGTCTTTGACCGCGCCGGCCTGGGACTGTGGGGCGTCATGGTCCCGCTGTGGTTCTACATCCTGGGCACCGGTTTCATGTTCCCCTGCGTCCAGGTGCTCGCCCTGGCCGGACACGCGGCCCAGGCGGGAACGGCAGCGTCGCTGCTGGGTGCCGCTACGTTCCTGATGGCCGGGCTCATTTCCCCGGTGGTGGGCTGGCTCGGCATCACCAGCGCCGCGCCCATGGGCGGGGTGCAGGCAGCCTGCATCCTCCTGGCGGCCGCCGCACTGTGGCTGGTGGTCCGGCCGCGCACGGTACCCTCGATCCACTGAGCCAGGCCATCATCAGGGGCGCATGCCAGCCCCTTTGCCTCCAATCGAAAGGCAGCCCGTGAGCCGCAAGCCGCACCGTAACGGACGGGGACTGTTCCTCGGGGCGGTGCTCGGCGCCGTCGTCGGCTACTTCGCCGGCCGTCTCCTGGGAAACCCGGGCTGGGGCATCATCCTGGGGACGCTGGCAGGCGCCGCGCTCCTGTACCGGGTCAACCCGGGCTCCCGCCGGCGCCGCTGAATTCCCGGCACTGATTGTTATGGCCGGTCCGGTGCGGCATTCCCTGCCGTCCGGGTCCCTCCCGCGATAAAATGATGCCGTGCCCAACTGGCAGAACCAACCGCCACTTCCGGCCACATGGCAACGGTGCGACGCCCGGATCCTGCCACTGTGGTGGGAGCGGCTGTGTGCGCAGGCAGGCCAGCAGTCGGCGGCCCTGTACGCTGCGGGACTGTTCACCGAAGACCGGCGCCGGCCCATCGCCCAATGGTTCAATCCCGCCTTCAACGCGGCCTTGCTGGTGGCGCCGGAAACCTCCCCTGAATGGCCGGTGCAGCGCTTCGGAATCTTCTACGCTCCCCCGGACGCCGGCTTCGTGAGGATCCACTCCGCGCCGCACGAATGGAACCCCCGCGAGCCCCGGAAGTCGCCGACCGAGAAGGAAGCCTTCCAGGCGGCCATCGCCGAGGCCGAAAGGTTCCTGCAGGTGGAAATGGATTTCGTCTGACCACTGCAGCACCGCATGAGAAAATCCCCGCTCCTCCAACCGGAAGAACGGGGATTTTTCGTTGCGCTCCTCCTGCTGGACTTGAACCAGCAACCCTTCGATTAACAGTCGAATGCTCTGCCAATTGAGCTAAGGAGGAATGAAGCAGGTATGACATTAGCAAAGGATTCCGGCACAGGGAAATCGGCAGTTCCCCAGGCCCAAGCCGCCTTGCGGGGAAACAAAAATCCCCGTTCCGGAAGCCGGAACGGGGATTGGAAGCTCCTCCTGCTGGACTTGAACCAGCAACCCTTCGATTAACAGTCGAATGCTCTGCCAATTGAGCTAAGGAGGAATGAAGCGGGTACCAGCCTAGCAAACACCCGGCGGGGAAACGAAATCGGACCGCCGTGACTTGGCCCACCCCGGGTCCGCGGCCCGGGCCACCCCTACGCCTCGGCCCGCAGGGCCCGGCGTTCCATTTCCAGCATCATCAGTTCCCGGTTGAGCCGCTGGTAGGTTTCCGGCTCCGCCGCCGCGTCAAGGCGCTGCAACTGGCCCATTTTGTCAGCCTTGATCCGGGTGATCTGCAGTTCGAACAGCCGGGACAGAATGTCGCGGCAGTATTTCAGGACCGCTTCCTCAGTATGGGCCGGCAGGGGCACCACGGCGAGTTCCGACACCAGCGGCCGGAGGGGCTCTGGAACCTCGTGCATCACGTGTTCCACCCAGCGCACCGGATCAACGGTCAGGCCGGGACCCGTGGCACGCATGGCGTCGTGGACGGCCTGGAAGGCAGGTATGGCGAACCGGGCAGCGGCAAAGCGGTCCCACACCCCGCCCGCCAGCAGCGCAGGCTGCTGCAGCGCCACCTCCAGCGCCTGCCGCTCCATGGAGGCCACGGGATCGCGGGGGTCCGGCCGGTGGAAGGACGGGACAACGCCCGACGACGGCCCGGCAGCTACGCCCGGCGCCCCGGGCTGGGCGGGAGCCGGGCGGGAGGGACCGCCTGGCTGCGGCTGGCCCGGAACCGGGGACCGTCCCGGGTCGCCACGCTTTCCGGCGTTCTTCACTTCTGCGTTGACCATGCGCAGGACCTCGTTGGGGTCCGGCATGCCGAGCCAGCCGGTCAACGCCTGGCAGTAACCCGTCCGGGTGGAGGCATCCCGGATGGCGGCCACCACCGGCACGGAAGCCTTGAGGCCCTGCACGCGGCCCTCAACGGTATCGAGGTTGAACTGCTTCAAGGTGCTGCGGATGGCGAATTCGAACAGCGGCCGGCGGGACTGGATCAGGGCGTGCACCGCGTCATCCCCGCGGCTGAGGCGCAGGTCGCAGGGATCGGCGCCTGTGGGTTCCACGGCCACGTAGGTCTGGGCGGTGAAGCGCTGGTCTTCTTCGAAGGCCCGCAGGGCGGCCTTCTGCCCGGCGGCGTCGCCGTCGAAGGTGAACACCACTTCTCCCCCGGTGCCGTCGTCGGACAAAAGCCGGCGGGCGATCTTGATGTGTTCGGTGCCGAACGCCGTGCCGCAGGTGGCCACCGCCGTCGTGATCCCGGCGAGGTGGCACGCCATGACGTCCGTGTAGCCCTCCACCACCACCAACTGCCGGTCCTTGGCAATGCTGCGTTTGGCGAGGTCGATGCCGTAGAGGACCTGTGACTTCTTGTAGAGGGTGGTCTCCGGGGTGTTGAGGTACTTGGGGCCTTGGTCGTCCTCATACAGCTTGCGCGCGCCGAAGCCGATGGTGTCGCCGGCCATGTCCTTGATGGGCCAGATGAGGCGGCCGCGGAAACGGTCGTAGATGCCCCGGTTTCCTTCGCTGAACATGCCGGTCAGCTTGAGCTCGGCGTCGGTGAAGCCGCGGCCGCGGAGGTGCTTCAGCAGCGCATCCCACCCTTGGGGTGCGTAACCGCAGCCAAAGTGTTCCGCGGCGGCCCGGTCGAAGCCGCGGCCAAACAGGAAGTTGCGGGCCGTGGCGGCGCCGGGGGTGAGCATTTGGGCCCGGAAGAATTCGTCCGCGATCTTATGTGCGTCCAGCAGCCGCTGGCGGCGGCCCACTTCCTCACGGTTGGGGCCGGTGCCGCCGTCCTCGTAGCGCAACTCGTAGCCGATCCGGGACGCAAGTTTCTCCACGGCTTCCTGGAAGGAGCTGTGGTCCTGCTTCTGGACGAAGGCGATGACGTCGCCATCCTCGCCGCAGCCGAAGCAGTGGTAGCGGCCTACCTGGGGACGGACGGTGAAGGACGGCGAGCGCTCGTCGTGGAAGGGGCACAGGCCCTTGAAGGTTCCCAGCCCCGCACCCTTGAGCGTGACGTAGCCGTCAACCACTTCCTTGATGTCCGTGCGCTGGCGTACTTCGTCAATATCTTCACGTTTAATCAGCCCAGCCACACAGCAATCTTAGTGTCACCGCCCGGCTTCACGTCCCCGGCGCCCCATTCTGTGGTTCCGGAGCCTTTCCCTCCAGCAGGCTCAGCGCCAGCTTGGGGCACAGGATGACGGCCTCCTGCGCGGCTTCCCGGTCGGCATCACGCAGCGGAACATCTGTCCGGTCCCGGCCCACCTTCCCCCGTGCCACCGGGTACCCCCAGTCATCCCGGTCCAGTACGCCGGGAAGCAGCTCGACACACAGGCCGCGGCCGTCGCAGCTGGTCCAGTCGATGTGCAGGTGGGTTTTCATGCCGCTGCCCCTCCCGGGCCCGTGCAGTAGCCGGAAAGGTGGGCGCGGAAGTCGCCGGCGAAGACCTCCAGGGCGCTGCTGACCAGGCCGGCGGTCCCCTCCGGGTGCCGGCATGCGCCACGTCCCGAAACCAGCTTCCCCAGCCGTTCAAGCTCGGAAGCAAGCCGGTGATTGGTTTCCCCGCCGGCGATCCGGTTCAGGATGGACGCCATGGCCGGCAGCCCGAACATGCAGGGTCCGCATTGCCGGGCGGATTGGTCGGCCAGGTAGCCCACGATCCTGGCAGTGGCCTGGATGCCGCACGCCTGCAGGTCCAGGGCATGGATCACGCCTGCTCCCGGCCGGACGGTCCGGCCGGGCAGCCCCGCTGGAGAGAGCGCGTGCGCGGCGGGCCGCACCCACCGCCCGTGATAGCCACCCACCAGGACGGCGGACAGGGCAGCAGGATCCATCCCCGCCTCCTGGAGGACCGCCGAAAGTTGTGCACCGCCGGGCACTTCCAGCACCACGTCCGGTACCGGGGCAGGGCCGGAAACGGACACGAGCCGGGTGCCGGGGTCAGCCGGTGTCCCCGCCTGGCGGAACCACGGCGCTCCGTAACGGGCAATCAGGGCAACCTGGGCAAGGGTTTCGACGTTGACCACCAGCGTGGGCCGGCCGTTGAGGCCGGATTCGCTGAGGCGGCGCCGCTGGTCCGTGGGGATGGCGCTGCCGTTGGCAATCATGTTGACGACGGCGCTCGACTCACCGGAGATGAAGGTTTCGGGAGCCTGGACCATGCGGATCCGCTTGCCCCGGGGACGTTCGCCGACGGCCTGTTCCACGCGGGGAAGACTGGCCGCCGGCGCGTACATGTACATGCTTGCGCCGCCCAGTGCCCCGGCCAGGGCAACAAGCCCGTCGATGACCAGGTGGGGTGCATGGGCCAGGAGGGTCCGGTCCTTGGAGCTCAGGGGTTCGCCTTCTGCACCGTTCGCAATCACCACCGGCCTGGCCGCAAACATGCCTTTCCTTCCGGACCCTGCAGCGGCACTGGCTTTGCGCCAGGTTTCGAACGCGGCGCCGCCCCGCCCGGTGAGCCCGGCTGCGGCAAGCGTGTCCAGCAGCCCGGGTCCGGCAGCCTGCGCTTCCCAGGGCCCAAACGCCTCAAGATGCTGGGACCAGCCTGCGCCTGGGCCTGCGGCCAGGAGCCGCGGCTGCTGCCGCAGGCTGTCCTGTTCCGCGTGGAGCGGCACCGGCTGGTGGGTGTCATGGGGGTGGGTCACAGGACGCGTCCTTGCCTGGCATGGGAGGTTTCGAGGAAGGAAGGGCTCAGGCGCCACAGCAGGGCCGCCGCTACGGCGACCGCTGACGCGACGGCCAGCAGGAGGAACCATCCGCTGGAGACGTCGGTGCCGTTGCCGAGGGCGTGCGCCATGGCGACCGGCCAGACGCCGTAGCTGAGCCAGTGCACGGCCTTGAAGCTGCGCTGCCCGATCCGGTGCCGCAGCAGGCCCGTCACCACCACCGCGAGGACGAGGTCCAGTGCCACCGTCCCCAGTCCCTGCCAAAACGGCTGGTACGAGCCCAGGAACGGGACGACGACGTCCACCGGGTTCAGCTTGGCAAACGAGTCCAGGAGCAGGGATCCCACGTGCAGGCCCAGGAACACCGTGGCGAGCAGCGCTATGTTCCGGTGCAGGAGGCTGATGGAGAACCGGGGCAGCACCAGCAGCGGGCGGCCGGACCTGTTGAGGATCCCCAGCAGCACGGACGCGGTGAATAGTGCCAGGGACACGAAGCCGCTGACCCGCCCGAACGCCCACATTGCCTCATCCACGGCGGCCACCCCCGGCATGGGAGCTTCCGCCGGCGGCCAGGGAAGGGCTGCCGTTGTCGGCAGGCCAGTCCCCGGTGGTGACCACCCTGCCCCGGCCGTCCACCAGGCGGGCAGCAATGCCTTCGGCCCGGAACCAGTCCACGGCAGCGAAGCCGCGGACGACTGCCGCCGTGCTGAACGCATTCGCTTCCAGGCAGGTGGGGGCGGCAACGGTCACCGACCGCCAGACCGGCTCGGCCGGCAGGCCAAAACGGGGGTCAAGGATGTGGTGCACCTCGGTCCCCTGGTGCTTCCAGCGGCGCTTTTGCGTACTGGATGTGGCCAGGGCAAAGCCCGGGGCCAGGGAGACCTGCTGGCAGGGGTCGGCAGGAAGGTCCTGCACCATGACCTGCCACTGGCCGGGCCCGCTGTCCGCCCGCGGCCCCGGGCCTGCGCTGGCCAGGTCGCCGCCCAGGCTGATGAGCACCCCGCAACCCAGTGCCTGGTGCACGGCGGCAGCGGCGAGGTCGGCTGAGACTGCCTTTGCTGTTGCTCCCAGGTCCAGCCGGAGGCCGGCCGGGAGGGTCAGGGTCGAGGCGTCGAGGTTCAGGCGGGTCCAGCCGGGTGCCCGCGGTACCGAAGGCCGCCGGGGAGGTGCTGGCTGCAGCGGCACCGGGATGCTGGTGAGCCCGGGCCTCTGCCATTCCGGGCCATGGCCCAAGGCGGCCAGCTCAGCTCCGAGGGTGGGGTCCACATCGCCGCCGGTGAGCCGGGCCGCGTCCAGTGCGCGCTCGAGCAGAAGCCGGAACAGGGGGCTGACGCCTACGCCCTGCGACATCCGGGACTGGCCCATCATCAGTTCGGAGTCTTCCCGGAAGCGGCTGCAGGCGAGGTCGATTGCCGCTACAACGCCGCGGACGGCCTCTTCGGCGGCGGCGAGCAGTTCGGGATCGGTGACGGTGACCGATGCCTCAAGTTCCCAGACAGTCCAGCTGGCCCGTGCAGTGTTGTCCGGCGACGCAGTGTTGCCCGCATGCGAAGTATGTTCGGCGGTCCAGGTGCCGGCTGCGCCGGGAGCGGCCCTGCCGGAGCCTGCCATGTCAGGACCCCGATGACCGGCCGTGGACAGTACTGCCGCTTCCCGGCTGGACCGGCGTGGTGCCGCCGGAACTGCCGTAGGTTTTCGACCGGCGTGAGGTGTTGTTCTTGGTGGTCCCGCGGTTATCGTCGTCAGACTTGGGCGTGCTTGACTGTGTGGCGTTGGTGTCCGTGACGGGAGTGGTCCTGGCGATCACGGAGGGCGTTGCGGCGTAGACGGCGGATGCCGCGACCCCGGCGGCGGCGAAGCTGCCAACGCCCACGGCCGCGGTGATCCCGGTGGCAAGGCGCTTGCCCCTGCTGCGAGTACTCATGACCAGCTCCCGTTCTAGCGGCCTGTCTTTCCTCCCATGGTGCGCCTCCTTCCTGTGAAGATGCTTTAAGGAAGCTGTTGATCGTTGGGAAGTCCGGCCGCACCAGGGCTGGTCACCAGAGCGAGGGCAGGCTTCCCACCAGGCGCTCGTACATGGCCAGCGCGGAGCCGTCCGTCAGGGACGCCACCTGGTCGATGACGACGCGCAGGCGCGCGCCGTCGTCGTCCGCCGCCCGCCAGTCTGCCGCGAACATCGGCTCCAGGTGCCGGTCTCCCGTAGCGCTGAGGGCGGTGACCAGGGCGTGGAGCACTTCCCGCTGCCGCTCGTAGATGGGCTGCCGGTGCTCGGTGGTCATCACGAACGTGGTGGCCAGGCCCTTCATCACCGCGATTTCCATGACGGTTTCGTCGGGAACCATGAGTTCGGCGTTATAGCGCGTAAGGTTTTCCGGCCCGTAGACGGCACGGGTGGTTTCCAGGGCGCTCTGGCAGAACCGGCCAATCAGCTGGCTGGTCATGTTCTTCAGCGCCGCCATGGATTTACGGCTGCCATCGGCCTCCCGCACCCAGACGTCCGTGGCCTCCAGCCGGGCCAGTGCGGCATCGATGGCCGCGGGGTCGTTGTGCGGCAGGTACCACTGCTTGGCGTAGCCCACCACGCGGGCGCGGTGGTCCGGGTTGTCCATCCAGCGCAGCTGGAAGTGGCCGGCAACAATCGCGTCCTCCACGTCGTGCACCGAGTATGAGATGTCGTCCGCGAGGTCCATGACCTGGGCTTCCAGGCAGCTCCGGCGTTCGGGGGCGCCTTCGCGGAGCCAGGTGAAGATGGGGAGGTCGTCCTCGTAGGCTCCGAACTTGCTGGTCCGCTGGCCGTGGATCACCGGCGCTTCCAGGGCTGACCAGGGGTATTTCGACGCCGCGTCAAGGCTTGCGCGGGTGAGGTTCAGGCCCGCGGGCCGGCCGTCAGCCGTGAGCACCTTGGGCTCGAGCCGGGTGAGCAGGCGGAGGGTCTGGGCGTTGCCCTCGAAGCCGCCGATGGCATGTGCCACCTCGTTCAACGCCGACTCGCCGTTGTGGCCGAAGGGCGGGTGGCCCAGGTCATGGCTGAGGCAGGCCGTGTCCACCACGTCCGGGTCGCAGCCCAGGGCCCGGCCCAGTTCGCGGCCCACCTGCGCCACTTCCAGGCTGTGCGTAAGGCGGGTGCGCACGAAGTCGTCCGTGTCCGGGGCCACTACCTGGGTTTTCGCGCCCAGCCGGCGCAGCGCGGACGAATGCAGCACCCTTGCCCTGTCCCGTTCGAAGTCGGAGCGGTACGTGTTCTTGGGCGGCTCCTCCACCCAGCGGGCGGAATCGTGCGTGTCGTAACCGGGCAGCGCCAGGGCCGCGGTGGGGGTTCCCGCGGGCCGGTGCCCGGCAACCGAAGCTTCAGCCACCGGAAACGTCCAGTTCTGCTGCCGCAATGTCCTTGGACTGGTCCTCGTTGAGTGCCCGGGAGTCCAGCCAGTCCTTGGGCAGGGCCGGCCTTTTCGGGGAGCCGGCGCGGCCGCGGGGGCCTTCGGCGTCAACCCCGGGGTAGGGCGAGTCCAGGTCCAGTTCGGCCAGAGTGTCCCGGAGTACGTCCAGGCTGGTCACCAGGGCAAGCCGCGTGCGCAGTTCCCCGCCCACCACGTAGCCCTTGAAGTACCAGGCAATGTGCTTGCGGATCTCACGCAGCGCCTTACCTTCGTCGCCGAAGGTTTCCACCATGAGCTCGGCGTGGCGGTACACGCCTTCGGCCACCTGGCGCAGGTTGGGCCGGTGCCGGACGTCGCTGCCTTCGAACGCGGCCTGCAGGTCACCGAAGAGCCACGGCCGGCCCTGGCAGCCGCGGCCCACCACCACGCCGTCCACGCCGGTTTCGCGAACCATCCGGACGGCGTCCTCGGCGGACCAGATATCGCCGTTGCCCAGCACCGGAATGTCGGGCAGCGCCTCGCGGAGCCGGGCGATGGCGGACCAGTCGGCCTTGCCGGAATAGAACTGGGCGGCCGTCCGGCCGTGGAGTGCGACGGCGGCGACACCGGAGTCGCGCGCGATGCGGCCGGCGTCGAGGTACGTCAGGTGGTCATCGTCGATGCCCTTGCGCATTTTGATGGTCAGCGGAACGTTGCCCTTGGAGGCTTCCTTGACGGCGGTCTGCACGATCGAGGTGAAGAGATCGATCTTCCAGGGGAGTGCCGAGCCGCCGCCGCGCCGGGTCACCTTGGGGACAGGGCAGCCGAAGTTGAGGTCGATGTGGTCGGCCCGGTCTTCCTCCACGAGCATCCGCACGGCAGCGCCGACCGTGCCGGGGTCCACGCCGTAGAGCTGGACGGACCGCACTTTCTCGTCGTCGTCATGCGAAATGATGCGGAGGGATTCGGGGGTCCGCTCCACCAGCGCACGGGAGGTGACCATCTCCGCCACATACATGCCGCCGCCGTATTCACGGCAGAGCCTGCGGAAGGCGGAGTTGGTGATGCCGGCCATGGGGGCGAGGATCACCGGGGTGTCCACCGTGATGGGTCCCAGCTTCAGGGGCGGGAGTTCCAGCTTGGGGGCGGGAGGAGTTGCAGCAACAGTCACCTGTCCATTGTTGCAAAGCCGGGCAAATCGGTGCTTCCGGCCAGTGCCAAAGTACCTGACCCCCCGTTCCGGCCCGCTGTTAGCGTGGCGCGGGGACGGACCACCAGCCAGGACGCTTCAAGGAGACATACCCATGCTGTCAGAGACCTCATATCCCGTCATCCAGGCCACCCTTCCCGTGGTGGGCGAACACACCCAGGAAATCGCGTCCCGTTTCTACAAGCACATGTTCGGCGAACATCCCGAGCTGCTCAACGGCCTGTTCAACCGCGGCAACCAGGCAGATGGCCGGCAGCAACAGGCGCTGGCCGGTTCGGTTGCCGCTTTCGCCGGCTTCCTGGTCAACGACCCCACCCACCTGCCGGACCATCTGCTGTCCCGCATTTCGCACAAGCACGTCTCCCTGGGCCTGAGTCCTGAGCAATACCAGGTGGTCCACGACAACCTGATGTGGGCCATCGTGGATGTCCTGGGCGACGCCGTGACACCTGAGGTGGCCGCGGCCTGGGACGAGGTCTACTGGCTCATGGCCAACATGCTCATCAACAAGGAACGCGGGCTGTACGACGCCGTCCGGCTCAGCCCGGAAACTGTCTGGCGCACATGGCGTGTGGCCGAAAAGATCCAGGAAACCGATGACGTTGTCAGTTTCGTGGTGGAGCGGACCGACGAGCGCGAAGTCAAGCCATCGCTGCCGGGACAGTACGTCACCCTCCGGATGCAGATGCCCGACGGCGTCCTGCAGCCCCGCCAGTACAGCCTGACCCAGGCAGACGACGGCCAGCACCGGCGCTTCGCCGTCAAGCGGGTGCGCGCGGAGGGGGCGCCGGACGGCGAAATGTCCAACCTCCTGCACGACCACGTCAACGTTGGCGACGAGGTCACCCTCTCCGCCCCCTTCGGCGACGTCGTCCTGGAATACACGGACCGGCCCCTGGTGCTGGCGAGCGCGGGAATCGGCATCACGCCCATGGCCGGCATGCTGTCCCACCTGGTCAAGTCCGGCTCCCAGCGGAAGGTCCTGTTCCTGCATGCGGCCGACTCCCCGGCCTCCTTTGCCCTGCGGAACCAGGTGACGGCCGACCTTGCAGCGCTGGCTGACGCCTCCCTCACGTCGTGGTTCCTGGAGCCGGCCGGTGAAGGCTCCTCCGCGGACAGCGACGCCGGTACGGTGCACCCGGGTTTCATGAACGTCAAGGACATCTCGTTGCCGTCCGACGCCGAGTATTACCTTTGCGGTCCCGTGCCCTTCATGCAGGCCGTACGGTCCGCCCTGGTGGGGGCAGGTGTCCGGGCGAAGGACATCCAGTACGAAGTCTTCGGACCGGACCTCTGGCTGGCCGACTACCAGTAGCCGCCTCCAGCGAACGCCGGTCCAGCCCCTGGTCCGCAGGTCAGCCGCGGTCCGCCCGCCGGCCCCGGCGGGTGGCGGGTACTTCCGGAGGCACCGGTGCGTCGGTGTGCACGGCGGCGGGTTCGACGGCGGCGCGCCGGCTGCGTTCCTCAAGCACGGCCGCGGCGAGCGCCCCGGTGTCCGCGACGTCGTCCGCGTGGCTGTGCCCGTCGTCGTGCTTTCCGTCCCCTGGCCCGGCGACGGGCGGATGGACTCCGCCTGCCGGGACGGGACCCGGCACCGGAACCCCGGTGGCCTTCACCACCAGCACGGCGATCAGCGTGGTGACCGGAATGGCCAGGACCAGCCCGATGGAACCCACCAGCGTCCGGATCACCTCCTCGGAGAGTTCGGCGCTGGTGAGCGTGTCCAGCAGGGGCCGGTCGTAGAGCATGACGATGATCAGGATGGGCAGCGCGGCGCCCGCGTAGGCGAACGCGATGGTGTACACCGTGGATGCGATGTGGTCGCGGCCGATCCTCATGGCGGAAGTGAACAGCTTCCGGGCGCTGCTGGCCGGTGCAAGCTCGTAAAGCTCCCACACGGCTGAGGACTGGGTGATGGTGACATCGTTGAGGACGCCCAGGCCGGAAATGATGAGCCCGCAGAGGATCACGCCGGAGATGGAGATGTTGGACGACGTGTTCACCAGGGTGGCGGCGTCGTGGCTCCCGACGCCGGCCAGGTTGGCCGCATCCGTAGCCCAAGCTGCGAGCAGGGCGGTGATGGCCAGTCCAAAGACCGTGCCCAGGAGCGCCGTGGACGTGCGCGCGGAGAACCCGTGGGCGAAGTACAGCACCCCGATCATGATCACGGTGGATCCCACCAGGGCCAACAACAGCGGCGGTTTGCCCTCCACCAGGCCCGGGAGCAGGAAGTTCGCGAGCACGAAGTATGCCCCCACCAGCCCGATCAGGGCCCGGAGTCCGCGCCACCTGGCGACGGCGATGACCACCACGGCGTACAGCACGGCGAGCAGGATGATGGGAAGGGTCCGGACGAAGTCCACGAAGATGTACGCCGGCGATCCCTGCGATCCGCCGGCGCCCTGGGCGTTGGACAGGTTCAGGTAGCGGATCTGGTCTCCGGGCTTGACACCGTGCGATGAGGCCACATCCGGGTTGATGACCACTTTGACCGGGCTGCCGCCCTTGTCGGGCTCGGTGTAGGCGAAGGTGCAGTCCGAGCCTTTGACCGGTGGCTGCTGCGCGCCTTGCTGGCTGCCCCCTTGCTGGCCGGGCGCCTGTTGGGCCGGCCCTTGCTGGGTACTCCCCTGCATGCAGTTCCCGGTCACCACGTTCTGGATGGTGCCGGTATCGAAGGTGACGCCAGGGGCGGTGGAGTACGGGTTGGCGAGCGAAACCCCTTCCTTGCTGCCGGATGGCCATAGCGCCGCCATTCCGGCCAGGGTCAGCAGTGCCAGCGGTATGAGCACGGCGGCCAGGATCCGGTTCGCCTTGCTGCGGGCAGCCATCGCCTGGGGCGTCGGCTCCGAATGATCCAAGGAAGCGTGGGAGTGACCGGCGCCCATCAGCAGTACAACCTCATGGTTGAACTCTACGTGCGGCGCCATAGGGTTTATAAATGGACCATCGGATGGGGAGGAACCTGGCATGGACAACCGTGGTGGGCATGGGGGCGGCAGAAACGGAGCACCCGACAAGGGCGGTGTACAGGCTGGGCAGGTGCCGCGCGTTTCCGCCCATCGGCCGGTCCTGAGCGTCCTTGAAGCATCCGGCAACACCCGGGGCGTGGTCCTGGTCCTGCATGGCGGCAAGGCCCACAGCCGGGATCCGGTGGAGGCCCGGCACCTTAGCCCGGCCAGGATGGTCCCTTTCGCCAGGGACCTGCACCGTGCCGGCCGGAAGCATGGGCTGGCGGTGTGGTCCCTGCGCAACAGCGTCCGCGGCTGGAACGGCTCCGACATGTCCCCGCTCCAGGATGCCCGCTGGGCGCTGCAGCAGATTGCGGACCGCCACCCGGGCGTTCCCGTGTTCCTGCTGGGCCACTCCATGGGCGGGCTGACCGCCGTGTGCGCGGCGGACCACCCACAGGTGGAGGCCGTGGTGGCACTGGCACCATGGCTGAGCCCCGAAACCCCTGCCTACCGGGTCGCCGGCCGGAAGGTGCTGATCATCCATGGCACCACCGACCATATGACCAGCCCCTCGCAGTCGCTGGCCTTTGCCCGCCGGGCGTCCGCGGACGCGGCGAGCATGCAGTACGTCTCGCTCAAGGGCGTGGGGCACTTCATGCTCCGGAAAGTCCGCGTGTGGCACACCCTGGCCACCGGGTTTGTCATCAAATCCTTCGCCGAAAGCACGGGCGCCGGCGTCCAGCCGTCCCGTGCGTTCGTGGAGCTGCTGCCCGAGTCCGCCGTACACGTCACCCTGTAGGGACCGGTCCTGTGACGTGGCGTCCCCCGCCCAACGACCGCTTCTACCGGCTGATCGTCCGCACGGGGCAGTTCCTCCGCTGGGCCCTCCAGCTGGACCTCCGAGCCACGGGCGTGGAGCACCTGCCCCCTCCCGGGCCGCGGACGGGGCCATCCCGGCAGCCGGTCCGCGGGAAAGGGGCCGTTTTCGCCGTGACACACTTCGGCTATGTGGATTTTGCCGTGCTGGAACTGCTCCTGTGGCGCCATGCACGCGCCCAGTTGCGGTTCCTGGTTCACCAGGGCGCAGCGGACCACTGGCTGGCCGGCCCGGCCATCAGCGCCAGCGGCCACGTGGTGGTGGGATATACGGGCCGCGCAGACGCTTACGCGGCTGCCGTTGCCAGGCTGCGGGAAGGCGAATACCTGGCTGTTTTCCCCGAGGCGGGGTCAGCAGGAGCTTCACGGTCCGCGAATGCCGCACGGGTGCTGTCCGGATGGCGGCGGAGGCGGGGGTTCCGGTCATCCCGGTATCCATCTGGGGCGCCCACCGCATCCTGACCCGGGGGCACGGCTTTTCCTTCCGCCGCAGCTGGCGGGCGCCGGTCCGGGTCCACGTGGACGCGCCGGTGGTGCTTCCGGCCGGCGTTGACGTTGAGGCGGCAACGGAAGCTTTGCGCGGCACCCTGCAGGCGGGGATCGACCGCTGCATCGCCGGCTTTCCGCTCCGGCCGGGGCCTGGAGCCTGGTGGATGCCGGCGCGGCTGGGTGGTGGTGCGCCCACGGATGCCGAGCGGCAACTGCTGGACGCTGCCGACGCCGCCGCGGGCCGCCGTCGGGCTCCCCGCACCAGGTAGCATCGCAGCCCAAGCAGGTAGCGCCAGGTGCCGTTTTGAGGGGTCAAAACGGCACCTGGCGCTACCCGGCTGGGAAGCGGGAGCGCGCTTAGTCGGAGACCACCAGGGTCTCGGCGCCGGCCAGGCGGGCCTTGCCGCCTGCCAGGAGGGGTTCGACGGCGGCGCGCAGCGCGGCCATCGAGTCGTCCAGTTCCAGCATGACGGGGTGCTGGTAGGCGATCAGCGCAAGCATGTCCCGGACGGCCTCGGCCGCGTCGTCGGCAGCAAGCGAGGGCTCGTGCCCGACGAAAACGTCCGTGGGAGTGTCCGGTCCCGTGCCCACTTCCGTTTGCGGTGCGTCGTCAGGGCCGGCAGGGGCGGCGTAGCTGACGGCGAACGCCCGGATGCGGCCCTTCTTGCTGGGTGCCACGCCCTGGCCGAACGCCGATTCCGGCTGGGCCCGGAGCACGATGGCGCCGTGGGCTCCGGTGAGCTCATCCAGGAAGAGCTTCTGCACCTGGCCCACGGACAGAACACCAGGAGAGTCCCAGCCGTGGATGGAGGTGTAGTACCGGCCCACCACGTCCGTCAGCTCCACCGAGCCGGTAGCCAGGTCCATGACGATGTCGGAACCGGCGTTTTCACCATCGATGGGGCGGCCGCCGTGGTCCTTGTCCGGGAAGACAGGCAGCCGGAGGGCTCCGGGCTCCACGATAACCAGCCGGGAGCGCTGGATGGGTGCCAGCCCGGCCGCTTTGGCGAATGCGGCCCCGGGCGTGCCCGGTTCCACTTTGGCGCGGAGCTTGGTAACGCCCGACGGCGCGTGTCCGGCTTCGCGGCGCAGCATGGCCAGGAGGGTGGCTCCGATGCCGTTGCGGCGGTGGTCCCTGGCGACTTCAATGTAGGCCCAGAGGCGTTCCGGGTGCAGGGACGCTTCATAGACGACGCCGGCCGCGACCGGGATGCCGACGCCGTCAACGACGTCCTCGGCGACGATGCAGCGCCGCCACGGCGTGCCGTTCCCTCCGTTGGAGGATACGGCCAGGGCGCCACGGAACTGGCGGGCCTGGGCAGTCTCGGGGCCGCCCCAGATTTCCAGCAGCGCGAGGTCGTCGCCATCCCGCCATTCACGGTATTCGATGGCCACGCTCAGGCGCCGATCAACCGTGCCGCCAGGTAGCCTTCCACCTTGTCCAGGGAGACGCGTTCCTGGCTCATGGTGTCCCGCTCGCGGATGGTGACGGCCTGGTCCTCGAGGGTGTCAAAGTCCACCGTGATGCAGAACGGGGTGCCGATCTCGTCCTGGCGGCGGTAGCGGCGGCCGATTGCGCCGGCGTCGTCGAAGTCGATGTTCCAGTTCTTCCGCAGCTGCGCGCCCAGGGCCTTGGCCTTCGGGGACAGGTCCTCGTTGCGGCTCAGAGGCAGCACGGCGGCCTTGACCGGGGCCAGGCGCGGGTCCAGCTTCAAGACCGTGCGCACGTCCACGCCGCCCTTGGCGTTGGGGGCCTCGTCTTCGGTGTAGGCGTCCACCAGGAACGCCATGAAGGACCGGGTCAGGCCGGCCGCGGGCTCGATCACGTAGGGGGTGTAGCGCTCGTTGGTGGCCTGGTTGAAGTAGCTCAGGTCCGTGCCGGAGGCCTTGGCGTGGGTGGAGAGGTCAAAGTCGGTGCGGTTGGCGATGCCTTCCAGCTCACCCCACTCGGAACCCTGGAAGCCGAACCGGTACTCGATGTCCGTGGTGCCCTTGGAGTAGTGGCTGAGCTTCTCTTTGGGGTGCTCGAAGAAGCGCAGGTTCTCCTCGCGGATGCCCAGGCCCGTGTACCAGGCCATGCGCTCCTTCATCCAGTACTGGTGCCACTCTTCGTCCGTGCCGGGCTCGACGAAGAATTCCATTTCCATCTGCTCGAACTCGCGGGTCCGGAAGATGAAGTTTCCGGGCGTGATCTCGTTGCGGAAAGACTTGCCGATCTGGCCGATGCCGAACGGCGGCTTCTTCCGCGAGGTGGTGAGCACGTTGTTGAAGTTCACGAAGATGCCCTGCGCGGTTTCGGGCCGCAGGTAGTGCAGGCCTTCCTCGCTGGCCACCGGTCCCAGGTAGGTCTTGAGCAGGCCGGAGAACTCCTGCGGCTCGGTCCACTGGCCCCGGGTGCCGCAGTTGGCGCAGGCGATGTCCTTCAGGCCGTTCTCGGCGGGGCGGCCCTTCTTTTCCTCGTATTCTTCCTCGAGGTGGTCAGCGCGGTAGCGCTTGTGGCAGGAGAGGCACTCCACCAGCGGATCGGAGAAGACTTCCACGTGGCCGGATGCTTCCCATACCTGGCGGGGCAGGATCACCGAGGAGTCCAGGCCCACCACGTCCTCGCGGCCGCGGACCATGGACTGCCACCACTGGCGCTTGATGTTTTCCTTGAGTTCGGCTCCGAGGGGCCCGTAGTCCCAGGCAGAGCGCGAACCTCCGTAGATCTCACCGGCCTGGAACACGAAGCCCCTCCGTTTGGAAAGGGAAATGACCTGGTCGAGGACGGATTTTGCTGCCATGGGGTAACTCCAATTTCTACAGGGCCGCTGGGTGCGGTCCGCGGGTTGTCAGGCCCCGGCTGCCATGTGCCTGCGGCACAGCGGCAACGGGTCGGGGCGGATGAAGGAAGATCAGGGGAAAGCTTGTGTCCTAGCGTACCGGCCGCTGCCTGCGAAGCGCGCCCCGGGGCCAGGGCAGGGTGGCCAGGATGATCGCGCCGAGCGTGAGCAGCGTTCCCAGGACGGTGGCCGGCGCGACGACGGTTCCCGGGGCGGGCAGGGCAAGGTCCAGGGCCAGCGAGCCAAGCAATTGGCCCGCGATCATTCCCAGGCCGGTGACCAGTACGCCCAGGCTGCGGACCAGCAGGGCGCCCAGCCCAATGAAGATGCAGCCCATGGGGCCGCCCAGGTAGTACCACCACTCCCCCGGCAGCGGGTTGCCGGGGCCGGCCACGGCGAGCTTAACGGCGAAGGCGGCCCACAGCACGATGCAGCCGGCCACGAAGTTCACCAGGGTGGCGGCAATGGGAGTGCCGTAGTGGAGCGTGGCGGTACCGTTCATGGCCTGCTGGAAGCTCATGAGGAATCCCGCCGCCACAGGCAGTATGAGGGGAAGCAGCAACCCGGACGCCCCGTCCCCGGAACCGCCGCTGCTGAACCTCGGCGAAACCGCCCAGGCCACGGCGGCGATGGTCAGGACGCAGCCGACGATCCGGATGGCGGTGACCGACTTCTTTCCGGCCGGCCCTATGCCCAGCCGGTCCACCACGAGGCCGCTGACGGTCTGCCCGGTGACGGTGGCCACGGTGAACAGCGCCACGCCGAGGATGCCGACGGTGAAGGACTGGGCAAAGACGAACAGGGCTCCAATGGCGCCGGCCACCACATAGATGCGGGGAAACGCGCGGCTGCGGACGGCCGGGATGATGGCCGCCAGGCCCGCCCGGCCCCGTGGCAACACCAGGGAAATGAGGATCATGACCAGCAGGCCTGTGCTGAAACTCACGGCCGCGGCGGCAATTCCGTCATTCAGGCGCGCCCCCAGGGCGCCGTTGATGCGGCCCTGGACGGGGATGGCCAGGCCTGAACCTACGGCCAGGGGCAGGCCCGCCAGTGCCGGCAGGCGGGAAGGGGAGGTCATTGAATCAACCTTAGTTCAGGCATTATTGCTCTATGAGCAACCCCATTGAGGACGTCCCCATCCGCGACACCATGATCCGGCTCGGCCAGCTGCTGAAGTTGGCCAATCTCGTCGAGGACGGGGTGGAGGCGGCGGAGCTCATCAAAAACGGGCTGGTCAAGGTCAACGGCGAGATCGATGACCGCCGGGGCCGGCAGCTGCACAACGGGGACACTGTCGACGTCAATGGCCAGACCATACGGGTCGTGGCACCCACGGCGGACTAAGCGCCCGGCCGCCGCGCCGCCGTCGTCCGTTCTACTTGTTCAGCACCTCATGCGTGAGGAACTCCCCCACGTGCCCAATCTCCTGCTGGTTGATGCCGTGCCACATGCCCGAGTATAGGACCTTGGTGAGCTTGACGTGCCTGCGCACCCAGCCCATGGTGAACTCGATCTTGTCCTGGGTGATCACGGGGTCCTGCTGGTCCCGTCCCCAGAACATGGGCACGGTGCCGTCCAGTTCGTCGTCCCTGAAGCTGGGGTCTCCGGCGGCGTCCACCACGAACCCTGAGAGTCCGACGACGGCGGCGAAGTCCGTGGGCCGCTGGCGCAGGAGCGTGGTGGCCATGGCCATGCCCATGGAGAAACCCAGCAGGGTGACGGACGGGTGCCCGGCGCGGATGCTGTCGATCCACTCCAGCACATACGCGGACGCCTTCTTGACCCGTTCCAGCGAGTACTCGATCGAGGCCGTCAGCGGGAACCAGGTGAAGCCGGGGCCCATGGCTATGGGCGCCCGCAGCGACGCGACGGCGAAGTCCCCGGGCAGCATGTCGGCCAGGCTGAGCAGGTCCTGCTCATTGGCTCCGTAGCCGTGGAGGAGCACCAGCAGCGGCTTGCCGGCGCGCTGGTCTTCCGGATGGGACCACAGGACAACGGGGGCAGGAAATACTTCGGCGTCAGTCATGGTTTCCATTCTTACAGTTACCCGAAAGTAACAACCTACGTTCGCGTAGGCAGCGGAGCGGAAGGCAGGATAGGACCGTGACTGATGCAAGTGCCGTTTCCACTACTCCTTCGCCCGCCGGTTCCCATCCCTGGACCCGGTACGTGGCGCTGGGCGATTCCTTCACCGAGGGCATCGGCGACCCCGAACCCTCAAGCCCCGGTGGCCACCGCGGCTGGGCCGACCGCGTTGCGGAGGAATTGGGCCGCACCCAGCCGGACTTCGCCTACGCCAACCTTGCCGTCCGCGGCAGGCTGCTGCAGCAGATCGTGGATCAGCAGCTGGCACCCGCCCTTGACCTGAAGCCTGACCTGGTCACCTTGTCCGCGGGCGGGAACGACCTCATCCGCCCTGGCGGGGACCCGGACGCGCTGGCCGAGAAACTGGATTCCGTGGTCCAGATCCTTTCCACGGGCGGCGCCACGGTGGTCCTGTTCAACGGGCCGGACACGGGGTCGTCGGTGCTGGGCAGGATCCGCAGCAAGGTGGCCATCTACAACGAAAACCTGCGGACGGTGGCGGCCCGGCACGACGCCGTCATTGCCGACATGTGGTCCCTGCGGCAGTTGAGCGACCCGCAGATGTGGGACCAGGACAGGCTGCACTTCTCCCCCTGGGCCACCACACCATCGCGGCCATGGTGCTGGACGCGCTCAACGTGGAGCACTCCTTGAAACCCCTGCAGCCTATGCCGCTGCCGCCCCGGACCTGGCGCGAGGCAAGGAGCGGCGACCTGGTATGGGCGCGGGAATACTTCGTGCCATGGGTGCTGCGCCGCCTGCGCCACCAGTCCTCCGGCGACGGCATCACGGCAAAACGTCCGACGCCGGGTCCCGTCTTTGGACCGGGCGTTCCGATGGGTTCGGGCGAGGGTCCGCTGGGAACCTCCGAACCCAGCCGCCGGTAAGGCTGCCGGGGTTACGCTGGAAGGACAACACTCGAGAGGCGCGGCACCGTGAGCAGCTTGTTTTTCTGGATTATCATCCTGTCCTTCGTTGTCCCCATGGCCATGCGGGCGTACCGGCGCTCCATGGCCCGGCGGGACCGGGACCAGGGCCTGCCGGGCCAGTTCCCCGGTCCGAACCAGTTACCTGGCTACGGCCAGTTCCCTGGCTCCGCCGGGCCGCAGAGCAACCAGCCGCGTGACGGCTACACCCAGCAGGATTACTTCTCCGGCGGCTTCCGCCAGCCCGGCCAGCCGCAGGGCCCCATTGGCGGCCAGCAGCTGCCGCCCTACCAGTACGGGCAGCCGCCCATGGCGGACCCCCGTTACGACGCTCCGTCGCAGGAATTCGGGCAGGAACCCCCGTTCCAGCAGCAGCCCCAGCAACCGCCTTACGGGCAGCAGCCTTATGGACACGAGCCCTCCTCCGGACCGGCTGCACCGCCGCCGCCGGCAGCTCCCCAGGGGTACCGGGCGCGGAAGCTCGCTGAACTGGACCAGCAGTACAGCAACGGTGAGCTGTCCATGGAGGAGTACATGAAGCGCCGTGGCGACATCATGAACGGCTAGCAACACCTGCACACAACAGGCCGGGGACCGAATGACGGTCCCCGGCCTGTTGTTGCTTGGTCGTCGCGCTCAGTGCACCTGGCTAGTCCACCTGCGGGAAGCCAAGGTCGATCACAGAGGTGGACGGGTCCGGCCAGCGGGTGGTGACTACCTTGCCGCGGGTGTAGAACCGGATGCTGTCGGGCCCGTACATGTGGGTGTCGCCGAACAGTGAGTTCTTCCAGCCGCCGAACGAGAACGTACCCACCGGGACCGGGATGGGGACGTTGACGCCCACCATGCCTGCCTCGACGTCGAACTCGAACTGCCGTGCCGCCCCGCCGTCGCGGGTGAAGATGGCCGTGCCGTTGCCGAACTGGTTGTCATTGACCAGCTGTACCGCGTCGCTGTAGGTGTCCACGCGGACCACCGACAGGACCGGGCCGAAGATCTCGTCGTCGTAGACCTTCATGCCCGGCTTGACGTGGTCCACCAGGCTGACGCCGATGAAGAACCCGTCGGAGTCGAACTGCTGGGAGCTGCCGTCCACCACCACGGTGGCACCTTCGCCTTCGGCTCCCGTGACGTAGGACGCCACCCGGTCCCGGTGTTCCGCGGTGATCAGGGGACCCATCTGGGAAGCGGGATCGGTGCCGGCACCGATCTTCAGGTCTGCCATGCGGCTGGAGATCGCCTTGACCAGGTCATCGGCAATGTGTCCGACGGCCACCAGGACGCTGACGGCCATGCAGCGTTCGCCGGCGGAACCATAGGCGGCGGAAACCGCAGCGTCGGCGGCCATGTCCAGGTCGGCGTCGGGAAGCACCACCATGTGGTTCTTCGCGCCGCCCAGGGCCTGCACCCGCTTGCCGTGCTCGGCAGCCCGTTTGTAGATGGACTGGGCCACGGGGGTGGAGCCGACGAAGCTGACTGCCTTCACCTCAGGGTGCTCCAGCAGGACGTCGACGGCTTCCTTGTCCCCCTGGACCACGTTCAGGACGCCGGCCGGCAGTCCCGCCTCGGCGAAGGCTTCGGCGATGAAGACGGCGGCGGACGGATCCTTCTCGCTGGGCTTCAGCAACACCGTGTTGCCGCACGCCAGCGCGCTGCCGATCATCCACAGCGGCACCATGGCCGGGAAGTTGAACGGAGTAATGCACGCCACCACGCCAACGGGCTGGCGGACGGAGTGGACGTCGATGCCGCTGGAGACCTGCTCCGAGCGTTCGCCTTTGAGCATGTGGGACAAGCCCGTGGCGAAGTCGATGTTTTCCAAGCCGCGGGCAATTTCACCTTCGGCGTCGGAGAGGACCTTGCCGTGCTCGCTGGTGAGGATCGCAGCGAGTTCCGATTTGCGCTGGGTCAGGATTTCGCGGACCTTGAAGAAGATGGTGGTGCGCCTGGCCAGACTGGTGGCGCGCCATTCCGGCAGCGCGGCGCGGGCTGCCGCGATGGCCTCCTCTGTCCGGGCTGCGGAGGCGAGCGCCACCTGCTTTTCCTGCCGGCCGGTGGCGGGGTTGAAGACCGGGCCGAAACGGTCGGCATCGGTGACGCGGGTGCCGTTGATGTAGTGCGGGATGGTTTCCAAGGGAGTCTCTTTTCCTGCCGTGCTGGCGGTGTGGCCAGTTGGGCGGCGTGTTTAGTTGGACGGTGCCTGGTCGGCTGGCTGGAGCGAGCCGTCCACGAGTTTGATGATCATGGAACAGTCCTTGCCTGCGTCCCCGGCGTCAATGAGCCGCTGGAACAGTTGCTGGACGTGCTTGCCGATTTCCAGGGGCGTGCCGGTGTCCTCGGCGGCGCTGATGGCCAGGCCGATGTCCTTGTTGGCAAGCTCGGTAGTGAAGGTGGGTGCGAAGTCGTTGTTGGACGCCGCCGTGGGCACCACGCCGGGGACCGGGTACCAGGTCCGGAGCGCCCAAGAGTCTCCCGAGGAGACCGAGGCGATGTTCCAGAAGACCTGCTTGTCCAGGCCCAGCCGGTCAGCCAGGACAGCGCCCTCCGCGGTGGAGGCAAGGTTGATGAAGAGCATCAGGTTGTTGCAGATCTTGGCCGCCTGGCCCGTGGTGGGGCCGCCGGTGGGGATGATGTTTCCGGACATGGGCCCGATGTAGTCCGAGGCGTCTTTGACGGCGCCCTCTTCGCCGCCCACCATGAAGGTCAAGGTCCCTGCTTCCGCGCCGCTCATTCCGCCGGACACCGGGGCGTCCACGAAGCGGAAGCCGGCGGCAGCAGCGGCGTCGTGCAGTTCCTGCGCGGAGGCGATATCGATGGTGGAGGAGTCGATGAGCAGCGTGCGGGTATCCGCGTGCTTGAGCACGCCGTCCTCCCCGAGGTATACGGCCCGGGCGTGTTCGCCCTTGGGCAGCATGGTAAACACGGCGTCCGCGCCGTGCACGGCTTCGGCGATGCTGGCTGCGCGCTTGACGCCACCTGCCTCGGCGGCTGCCAGTGCCGCGGGGTTGAGGTCGAACCCGCGCACGTCGTGCCCGGCCTTCACCAGGTTCACTGACATGTGGCCGCCCATGTTCCCCAGGCCGATCCATCCGATAACTGCCATGCGTAAGCTCCTTTGCTTCCATTCCGGCGTTACTGCCGGCATGCCTGTGTCTACGATCACACCTTGCTAGAGTGCAATCAAGGGGAAAAATTACAGACGCTCTGTGCATCGATGCACACAAGAGGAAGGCTACGCGTGGACTCCAGACGGCTGCCAAGCCCCGACGACCTGCTCATCCTGCTGACGGTGGCGCGCCTGGGCCGGTTCAACGCCGTGGCCGAGACCCTGGGCACCACCCACACCACCATTTCCCGCCGCATCCTGGCCTTGGACAAACAGCTGGGCGGCCGGACCCTGGAACGCAGCCCGCACGGCTGGGAGTTGACCCAGCTCGGTGCGTCCGCAGTGGAGGCGGCGGAGGCGATCGAAAGGACTCTTGGCTCGTTGTCAGGCCTGATCAGCCAGGACCAGAGTGCCCTGGCCGGCCTGGTGCGGGTGGCCACCACCGACGGAGTGGGAGCCGTGTTTGTCACCCCGTCGCTGGTGCGGCTCCAGCAGCAGAACCCGCAGCTGAACATTGAAATGCTGAGCGCCACCCGGAAAGTCAGCCAGAACCGGTCAGGGGTGGACCTGGAGATCGTGGTGGGCCGGGCCGACGTCAGCACCGCCCAGACCATCTTCCTGAGCAACTACTACCTGCGCCTCTACGCCAGCCGCGGCTATGCCGCGCAGCAGGGCCTCCCGGAAACGCTCGACGACGTGGGGCAGCACGCGTTCGTCTCCTACGTGGAGTCTGCGCTCCAGGTGGCGGAGCTTGGGCCCCGCTGGTCATCGCAGCTTCCGACGCCCAGGACGAGCTTCCAGGCCACCAGCGTGTTCGCCCAGGTGGAGGCGGTGCGCCAGGGCGCCGGCATAGGGCTGCTGCCGAACTTCATGGTGGGAGACCGCGAAGATTTCGTCCCCGTGCTGCCCGGTGAGTTTGAGCGCCAGTTGCCCATCTGGGCCGTTGCCAGGCCGGAATCGCTCCGCTCGGTCCGGGTACAGGCCGTGATCGCGGCCCTGAAGGACGAGGTGAAGGAGCGCTCTGTGCTGCTCGCCGGCTGAAGATCCGGTCCGACGGGTCAGGCCTGAGGAGTCAGGCCCGACGGTTCAGGCGCGACGGTTCAGGCCTGGAAGAGCCGCCGCACTACCTGTCCCGCTGCGAGCGCATCAAGGCCCTCGTTGATCTCGCTGAGTGGCCGGGTGTCGGTGTGCAGCAGCTCAACGGGCAGCTTGCCTTCCCGCCAGTACGCCAGGTACTTGGGGATGTCCCGTGCGGGAACGGCGTCACCCATGTAGGAGCCCAGCAGCCGCTTGCCGGCGCCGGCGAACTGCAGGGCAGGTACGGTCAATTCGGCGGACGGGTGGGGCAGGCCCACCGAGACCACCGCGCCACCCCTGGTGACCTGCTCGAGGCAGGACGCGATCACAGCGGCCGAGCCCACCGCCTCGACGGCAACGTCGACGCCGTCGCCGGCTGCTTCCCCGATCAGCCGTCCCGCGTCCTCCGGCGTCCCCACCGCGGTGGCCCCCGCGTCGCGGGCCAGTTGGTGCTTCCCCTGGTTGGGATCGATGGCGATGACGCTGGCGGCCCCGGCGAGGCGGGCTGCCATCACGGCGGACAGGCCCACCGCGCCCAGCCCGAACACTGCCACGGACTGGCCGGGACCGACTCCTGCGGTGTTGAACACCGCTCCCATTCCGGTGAGCACGGCGCAACCAAACATCGCAGCGACTGTGTCCGGGACGTCGTCGTCAATCACCACCACTGATTCCCGGGCAACCACCGCGTAGTCAGCGAAGGCGGATACGCCCAGGTGATGGTTGATGCGGCCGCCCTCCGGCGTCCGCAACAGCGCCGGACCGTGGAGCAGGTCTCCGGATCCGTTCACCTCAGCTGCCCGGTGGCAGAGCGCGGGCCTGCCTGCCAGGCAGGCCCGGCACTGGCCGCAGCTGGGAACGAACACCAAAACCACATGGTCACCCACGGACACGTCGGAGACGCCGTCTCCTACGGACACCACCCGCCCCACGGCCTCGTGTCCCAGTGCCATGGGAAGGGGCCGGACGCGGGAACCGTCCACCACTGACAGATCCGAATGGCACAGGCTCGAGTAGGTGATGGAAACTCCAAGTTCACCGGTGCGCGGCTCCGGCTGGTCCAGTTCCTGCACCAGCAGCGGCCGCGACTCGGCATAGCTTTGCTTTAACCCTGCGGCGGCCGGGGCGGGAACGGTGGAGTAGAGGACGGCGGCTTTCATGGGCCTACTTCTTGCTGGCAGCGAGCAGGTCTGCCGTGCCCTTGGCGTCGGCAGCGTCAACATCGTGCAGCGAGATGCCCCGGGTTTCCTTCAGGAAGAAGACCGCGACGGCGGTGATGGCACAGGCGATGAGCAGGTACACCGCTACCGGGACGGAGGACTTGTAGGTGCCCAGGAGCGAGGCAGCGATGATCGGGGCCAGGGAACCCGCCACGATGGACGTCACCTGGTACCCCAGGGAGACGCCGGAGTAGCGCATCCGGGTGGGGAACATTTCCGCCATGATGGCTGGCTGCCCGGCATACATGAAGGCGTGGAACACCAGGCCGATCATGATCGCCGCCAGGATGACGAAGTCGTTCTTCGTGTCCATCATGGGGAAGGCGAAGAAGCCCCAGGTGGCACCCATGACGGCGCCGGCCATGTAGACGGGCTTGCGGCCGAAGCGGTCCGACAACTTGCCCACCATGGGGACCACCGAGAAGTGGACGGCATGGGCAACAAGCAGCAGCAGGAGGATCCGCGTGGTGTCGGCCTGGACAACGGTCTTTAGGTACGTGATGGAGAACGTGACCACCAGGTAATACAGGATGTTCTCCGCAAAGCGCAGGCCCATGGCAGTGAAGACGCCGCGCGGGTACCGCCGGAACACCTCAGCCACGCCGTAGCCCTTGTGGCCGGCGTCCACTTCTTTACGGGCCTCCAGGAAGATGGGGGCGTCGTTGACCTTGGTGCGGATGTAGTAGCCGATCAGGACGATCACGGCGGAGAGCCAGAACGCCACGCGCCAGCCCCAGCCCAGGAACGCGTCCTGGGTCAGTGTGGAGGACAGGACGAACAATACGGCCGTGGCCAGGAGGTTGCCCAGCGGCACCGCCGACTGCGGCCAGCTGGCCCAGAAGCCGCGGGACTTGCTGGGGCTGTGCTCTGCGACGAGGAGGACCGCGCCGCCCCACTCCCCGCCCACGGCGAAGCCCTGGGCGAACCGGAGGAAAACCAGAAGCGCAGGCGCCCAGTAGCCGATCTGCCCAAAGGTGGGCAGGCAGCCCATGAGGAAGGTGGAGACGCCCACCACGATGATGCTCAGCTGCAGCAGCTGCTTGCGGCCGAACTTGTCGCCGAAGTGGCCAAAGACGATGCCGCCGATGGGGCGTGCGACAAAACCGACGGCATAGGTGAGGAAGGCGGCGATGATGCCGTCCAGTTCGGTGCCGGCGTTGGGAAAGAAGGCCTTCCCGAACACCAGGGTGGCGGCCGATGCGTAGAGGAAGAATTCATACCACTCCACGACCGTGCCGGCCATGGACGCCGTCACCACTTTCTTCAGGCCTGAGGCCTTGACGTCGGTTTCCTCTGTACGCCTTGCGGCGGAGCTTTCCGTACTCATGCGAACTCCTTCGGCGTCGTCGTCGACGCCACGGGGACCAGTCGATGGGGCCCGGGGTGTGATGCACACCACGGACACCGGATTCGATTGAGTATGGTCTGCCCGCGGTGCAACCTCAACGCCAAATAGTGCAGAAGGCATCTGCAGGAATGCACATTGCCGGCCGTCCTCCCGGCGGCGGCTACGCCAGGAAGCTGCTCCGGAGCTGGCTGCCCAGCTGTCCAATTTCGGTCAGGAACCCGTCGTGCCCGATCGGCGCCCGGATGAGGTGGACATCCACGTCCCCGGGCAGGGCCTGGGCAAGCTCGTGGGACTGCGATGGGAAATAGAGCCGGTCGGAGTCGACGGCGGCCACAAAGAACCGTGCCGTGGATGCGGCAAGGGTTTCGGCCAAGGTTCCCCGTCCCCGGCAGACGTCGTGGCTCATCAGCGCTTCGGTCAGGGCAATATAGCTGTTGGCGTCAAAGCGCTTCACCAGCTTGTTGCCCTGGTGGTCCAGGTAGCTTTCCACCTGGTAGCGGCCGCGGGAGGCCAGGACTTCCCCCCGCAGTGGCGATTCCGGCGCCTGGGGTTCCCGTCCGAAACGGCCTTCCAGCTCGGTGGCGGACCGGTAGGTGATGTGGGCGATCCTGCGGGCGAGGGCCAGTCCCTCTTCCGGACTCCGGCCGCCGTAGTAGTCCCCGCCGTTGAAGTTGGGATCCTGCCTGATGGCCAGGGTCTGCGCCTGGGCGAAGGCAATCTGTTCGGCAGTACTGGCGGCTCCGACGGAGATCACGGCGCAGCGCTGCACCCTGTCCGGGTACGTCACAGCCCATTCCAGGGCCCGTGCACCGCCCATGGAGCCGCCCAGGACGGCGAACCAGCTCTTGATGCCCAGCTGGTCCGCCAGCCGGGCCTCGGCAACAGTACTGTCGCGCAGCGTGACCAGGGGAAACCTGGAGCCCCAGGGCTTCCCATCAGGCGCGGGCGACGACGGCCCGGTGGACCCGTAGCAGCCGCCCACGATGTTGATGGACACCACGAAGAAACGGTCCGTGTCCACGGGGGCTCCAGGGCCGGCCAGCTGCTCCCACCAACCTTCTTCGTCGGTGTCGCCGCGGGTCACGTGGGTGCTGCCGGTCAGTGCGTGCTCGATCAGGATGGCGTTGCTGGCGTCCGCGTTGAGCGTGCCCCAGGTTTCGTAGGCCAGGGTGACGTCCGGGAGGTAGCCTCCGGCTTCGAGTTCCAGTCCCCCGATGGAGGCGTAACGGACAATTCCGTGTTCAGGGATGGCGGTTCGGGCGACGGTAACCGTCATGGCAAGACCTCTTCTACGCGCTTGCCCGCCGTCGTCTGACCGGCAGGCCAGGTCCTCACCCGGGGCACCCCACCGCGGATGGAGGGTTGCCGGCCAGCAAGCCGGGGCTGTCACTGGCACTCATGACCTGGTTCGAGTGTACGAAACACCCCCCGCTCCAGGCCAAGAGTATGACTGGTTGTGACTTCCCGGCTTGCCGGCCGGCACGTGCTGCGCCCTCGCGGTTGGGTCTAGGCGCCGGTGCCCTTGGCGGCCCGGAAGCCTGCCTCCAGGTCAGCCAGGATGTCGTCGATGTGCTCCAAACCGACGGAAAGCCGGACCAGGCCCGGGTGAACGCCGGCCACAACCTGCTGCTCCGGCGAAAGCTGGCTGTGCGTGGTCGACGCCGGGTGGATGACCAGGGAGCGCACGTCGCCGATGTTGGCCACGTGGGAGTGCAGCTCGAGTGCGTCGACGAAGCGCTTGCCGGCTTCCGCGCCGCCGGCCAGGTTGAAGGCGACCACGGCGCCCGTTCCCTTTGGCCCGTACTTGCGGCCACGCTCGTACCAGGGGCTGGACGGCAGCCCCGCGTAGGCGACGGATTCGACGTCGTCCCTTGCCTCCAGCCAGCGCGCAACCTCCGTGGCGTTCGCAACGTGGCGCTCCACCCGCAGGCTCAAGGTCTCCAGGCCTTGGGAAATCAGGAACGCGTTGAAGGGCGAGACCGCGGAGCCAAGGTCGCGCAGCAACTGCACCCGGGCCTTGAGGATGTAGGAGAGGTTGGCGCCGAGCGCGCCGCCTTCGCCGAGGTCGCGTGCGTAGACCAGGCCGTTATAGGTGGGGTCCGGGGTGTTGAAGCCGGGGTACCGTTCCGGGTCCTTGCCGAAATCGAACCTGCCGGAATCGACGATGACGCCGGCGATGGCCGAGCCATGGCCGCCCAGGTATTTGGTGGCCGAGTGGATGACGATGTCCGCGCCCCACTCCAATGGGCGGATCAGGTAGGGGGTTGAAAGGGTGTTGTCCACGATCAGGGGCACGCCGGCCTGGTGCGCCACTTCGGAGATGCCCTCAATATCAAGGACGTCCTGGCGCGGGTTGGACACCACTTCACCGAAGAAGAGCTTGGTATTGGGCTGCACGGCGTCGCGCCACTGGTCCAGGTTGTCAGGATCAGCCACGAAGGTCACCGAGATGCCGAACTTCTTCAACGTGTGGGCGAACAGGTTGTAGGTTCCGCCGTAAAGACTGGGGCTGGCCACTATATGGTCGCCTGCCTCGGCGATGTTCAGCACTGCGAACGTCTCCGCGGCCTGGCCGGAGCTCAGCAGCAATGCCGCCAGGCCGCCTTCAAGGCTTGCGATCCGTTGCTCGACGGCGTCCTGGGTGGGATTGCCGATGCGGGTGTAGATGGGTGCAAGTTCGGCCAGGGCGAAGCGGTTGGCCGCGCTCTCGGCACTGGGGAACACGAAGGACGTGGTCTGGTAGATGGGAAGGGCGCGGGCTCCGGTGGCGCTGTCAGGCTCCTGGCCGGCATGGATCTGGCGGGTTTCGAAGGACCATCCGTTGGACATCTCAGTCTCCTATGACATGGGCCCGGCATGCTGGGAGCACCACGGGCCGCGCTTGCTCTCCGGCCATTGCCGGACAGCCTGGTCCTCACCCGGGGCACCCCACCGCGGATGGAGGGTTGCCGGCCAGCGAGCCGGGGCTTGGCGCTGGCACTCATGACCTGGGCCCAGTCTAGGAACTTCAATCCGGCCCGGACAGCATTGTGACGAACATGGTCTTGGCGCAGGCCCAGGGGCATTTGGACAGGGACGGCGGCCACCCAAAATGCCAGTAAGGGTACCCTTAGCTGAGAGCCCGATCACAAAGTGCCAAGATGTTCGCATGCGCATGGATCACGTCTCTTACGCCTGTGAACACGATGGCCTCGCGGCCACTACCGAACGTATTGCAACTGCCCTCGGCGTTGAGGCAGTGAAGGGTGGCGTACACCCCCGCTTCGGAACCCGGAATATGATCATCCCCCTGGCGGGCCACAAGTACCTCGAAGTCGTCGAGGTCCTTGACCACCCGGCGTCGGACAAGGCACCGTTCGGGCAGGCAGTGCGTGCCCGCTCCGCTGCCGGTGGCGGCTGGATGGGCTGGTGCGTCGAAGTGGACGACCTCGCCCCCTTCGAGGAACGCCTGGGCCGCGCTGCCGTGAACGGCAACCGCAAGTTCCCGGACGGCCGCGAGCTGGTCTGGAAGCAAATTGGCATCCTGGGCCTCATCGCCGATCCCCAGGTGCCGTACATGCTCAAGTGGGAGGGCGACCCCTCCCTCCACCCGTCCCACGCTTACGAGAGCAACCTCAAGATGAGCTGCCTGACCATCGCCGGTTCCGCCTCGCGCGTCACCGAGTGGCTCGGTGAGCCCGTGGAGAAGCCGCTCGAGGACGTTGCGGTGGAATGGGTGGCCCCGCACGGTACGCCGGGCATCCTCTCGGTCACCTTTGAGACCGCCAACGGAGCCGTCACCATCTGACCCTTCCCATTCCTCCCGGACCACTCCGGGGAGGTCCCCGGGTTGTGCCCGGGCAAACTTCGGCCGCCATTGGGTGGTGACAACGGCGTCACCACCCAATGGCGGCCGAATCCATTTAAGCGGTGGCTGAGGGTCGCGTCTTTTTCTACGCCACGCGTGCTCTTTTTCGCGCCACACATTTGGGCTGCGGCATGCAACCTTCGCGTCGAAAACGTACGACGACGGCGGCCCGCTTCGGTGCGCCGGCTCACCTGCGCAGGCAGCGCCACCGGTTTGATCTGTAATTGTCAGACCCCCGTTGGATGCTGTGGGTATGGGAATCGGCGGTGGTCTTGGGGTGATGTTGGAGGGTGTTCGTGCCTCTGTTGCTGCCCTGGATGCGCTGGAGCGGGAGGACGCTTCCCTGGCATCCGGTTTGGATGTTGGTTTCGGTGTTGGTGCTGGTGTGGATGTGTTGCAGCGGCGCTATGAGATCCGGTTGGAGCGGCTGGAGCTTACGTCCCGTTTGGAGGCGCAGCTTGCAGGGGTGAAGGCACGGGACGCCGCCGACGCCGCCGGGTTCCAGGAGGCGATGACCCCGCCGGACGCCTCGGTCCAGGACCGCACGTACGCGCAGATGTCGGTGGTGGAGGAGATCGCTGCGGTCTTGACGGTTAGTTCCGGGGCAGCGGGCGCGTTGGTGGAGCAGTCCCGCCGGATTTGTGCCCTGCCGCTGGTGTTCGAGGCCCTGTCCACCGGGGACGTGTCGTGGCAGCATGCACGGATTGTCGCGGACGAAACCGAAGGCCTTGACGCTGTCGGGGCTGCCGGGCTGGTGGCGCATTTCTTCGACCCTGCCGCGCCCGATGCCGCCCGGGGTGCCGCGCCCGGTGAACTGGTCCCGTCCCGGTTCCGGGCCAAGGTCCGGGGCTGGCGGGAGCGCCATCATCCGGAATCGATCGAGAAGCGCCATGTAAAGGGTGTGGCGGACCGTCGGATGGAGTACACCCCGGACCGGGACGGCATGGCCTGGGTCTCCCTCTACCTTCGCGGCGATACCGCGTGCGCGATCTGGAACCGGACCACCGCCACCGCCCGCGGCCTCCAAGGCACCAACGAACCCCGAACCCTCACCCAACTCCGCCCCGACATCGCCGCCAGCCTCCTCCTCGGCGCCGGCATGACGTCCGGCGTCCAGGAAACCGCCGCCGGCGCCGGCGAAGACGTGCCCGATCCCGGCGCCCCGGGCACGCAGAGTTCGGGCACGCAGAGTTCGGGCACACAGGCTGTCACAGAGATCGGTAAGGTCCCCATCCCGCGGGCCGACGTGCTGGTCACCGTGCCCGTGTTCTCGCTCCTCGGCCTCACCGACGAACCAGCAGAGCTGGATGGTTTCGGCCCGATCCCTGCATCGATGGCCCGCAGACTCGTCGCCGGCGGGGCGGAGTCGTTCTACCGGGTCCTGGTCGACCCGCGGGACGGTGCACACCTGGAAATCGGCCGCAAAAACTACCGGCTTACCGGGTCCATCAAACACTGGATCAGGCTGCGCGATGCCCAATGCACCTTCCCCGGCTGCACCAACAAGACCCCCGACAACGAAACAGACCACCTCCAAGCGTGGGAACACGGCGGCACCACCGGAACCAGCAACCTCGCACAGCTCTGCCCCAAACACCATCGGCTCAAACACCACAGCCAATGGACCCCCGATCCGGCCACGAGCAAGGACCCACCGGGCTGGACCTCACCCACCGGACGCCACTACAACCCCGACCAGCAGGATTCAGAACCAACCCACTGGCCACCGGGAAGCCTGCCGGCGCACGCTGTTCGGGGTGCCGTTGTGGCAGGGGTTGAATTGGGGGCCACCGGGCCAGTCGAGGACGGGCAGTGGCAGCAGCTCCTCGCATCGATGCCGCCGTGGTCTGATCCTCCTGTCGAAGAACCACCAAGTGAGGACCTTCTGGACCCCGGCGAGCTTCGCCCCGCGGATCCCCTGTGGGATGAGTTCCATGCCAGGTTTTACGAGCTGCCCGCTGACCCGCAGGCGGACTGGCAGCTGCTGCTGCACCTGATGTGAGGGCAGAAAACAGCGCGCAGGCCGTGGCCGGAGTTAGGGGCCGCCCAGCAGGCCGCAGCCAACATTTCTTTCGGCAGTTCTCACGACGATGAATACTCGGGCCTCGTCGGAGGAGGGCGCGGCGAGGATGTCGGCTCCACCGGCGGTTTTGCCTTGGACCGTCAGGAGGGAAACATCAGTCCGTGCGGGCTCCGGGTCAGGAGCGCAGTTGTACTCGCGCCCGGCAAACTGGACTTTGGAAGGAACCTCTCGAGGCCAGAGCACCCAGTCCGACGTTTGTTCATGGATGCTCCACAATCGCCCGGTGAGCAAACATCCGGCCAACGCCAAGACGGCACTCCCCAAGGCCAATCCGTGTCGTAGTCCCCCGCCCATGCTGCAAGACTTCACGAAGGCATGCCTGGAATCAACAAGAACCCGTAACTAGGGCTACTGCAGGCCGGACCACCGCCCAGCGGTCGTTCAGTCGGGACCGGCAGACCGCGGCGGCCATAGCTGTTCAGCTACCCCAGCCCCACGGCCTTGCCGAAGAGGCTGAAGCCGACGAATGCCACGATGTCCAGCAGCGCGTGGGCGATGACCAGCGGCATGACGCGCTTGGTGCGCGTATAGAGCCAGGCGAAGACCACCCCCATCACAGCGTTGCCAATGAAGGGACCGAAGCCTTGGTAAAGGTGGTAGCTGCCACGCAGCACGGAGCTCACGGCGATGGCCAGTGGCGTGCTCCAGCCGAACTTGCCGAAGCGGTCCATCAGGTACCCCACCACGATGACTTCCTCGAGCACCGCGTGGCGCATCGCCGAGAGGACCAGGACTGGAACGGTCCACCAGTAGGCGTCCAGGGCACTGGGGATGATGGCTGTGGTGATGCCGAGCGCCCGGCCGGCCGAATAGAGCCCCAAGGACGGTATCCCAATCAGCGCGGCCAGCCCCAGGCCTTGCAGCAGGTCCATTCCGGGCCGGGCGAAGTTGAACCCCAGCTTCTGGAATGCTGAACCGGAGTTCCGTGCGTCGCCGGGGGAAGCTTGGCGCTGGTCGGTGAGGAAGTAGAGAACCAGCAGCACAGGAACCAGCGCAAAGATGATGTCGAGCAGCTGGTACGTCAGGTCGAAATACTCGCGGGTGCTCTGCGAGCGGTTCAGGGTGGACGTGCCCTCGGCCAGCGGGGCGCGGGTCATCTTGTCGAGCAGCTGCACCACGGAGTAGATGGCGGACTGGCCCAGGGACAGTCCCAGGACGATCCAGACTTCGAGCCGCAGTCGACGGCGGGAGGGAACCAGCATGTTCCCATCTTGCCTTCAGTTTCTGGATCCTGCCTGACGGAACTCCCCCCAGCCTCCCGGGAGTATCAGGCAGGTGCCACGATCACTTCCGTGCCGTTGGCTTCAAAGGCTGCCTTGTCGCGCGCAGAGATCCCGGAATCGGTGATCAGGCGGGTGAAGTCGTACCCGTCCATCGTGGCAAAGGCCCGCACGCCGACTTTGGAGGAATCAGCCAGGACGTAGGACACCCGGGCGCGGGAAGCCAGCAGGGCATTGACGGAGGCCTCGCCCTCCCCCGTGTTGGTGGGTCCCACCTCCGGGTCGATGCCGTTGACACCGATGAAGGCGATGTCCAGCACCACCTTCTGCATGATGATGTCCGTGTAGGGGCCCACGAGCTCATACGATCGCGGGTTGAGGATGCCGCCTGTCACCATCACCTTGATATTGGGCCGGACCGCCAACTGGCCCGCAATGTTGATGGCGTTCGTTACGACCGTGAGCGTCGGCTGGTTGGAGGGTGCATTCAGGTCCTCCCGGGTGGCCAGGATCTGTGCAAGCGCGGTGCTGGTGGTGCCTCCGCAGAGACCAATGACGGCGCCCGGCCGGATTAGGGCCGCGGCGCACTGCGCGATCTGTTCCTTCGCTTCGGCATGGTCGTCGCGGTTGTAACGTCCGGGCAGGTCATACGCCAGGGCGCCGGCGGTGGCACCGCCGCGCGTCCGCGTCAGCAGGCGGCGCTTGGCAAGGCTGTCCAGGTCGCGCCGGGCCGTGGCAGGGGAGACGTTGAGGGTGCTGACGATCTCGTCGACTTCTACCTGGCCGGTCCTGGCGAGCAGGTCCAGAATCGCTGTCAGCCGGTCGGTGCGTGTCATGCAAGCGGGCCTTTCGATACATCAGCCACCGCTTCGGGATGACGTTTCCTGATTCTAACCATACGGAAAAGATCAGGAACAATCATACAGCAGGAGTCCCGCTAACGCTCCCGCACCCCCGCCCGCCACACAGCGTACGTCAATGGCATCCCGGGCCGGTAAGCGAGATGGGTCGCGGATGGCGCATTCAACAGGTGCAGGTCGGCCCGGTGTCCGACGGCGATGGATCCCACGGCGCGTTCGCCGTCGGTGTCCCGGCCGGCTTCCTTGTGCAACGCCAGCGCACCGCCGTAGGTAGCGGCACGGACGGCCTCGTGCACGCTCAGGCGCATCTGGAGCACTGCCGTTGTCACGCAAAAAGCCATGGAGCTGGTGTACGACGTGCCGGGGTTGCAGTTGGACGCCAGTGCCACCTGCACCCCCGCGTCGAGAAGTTCGCGGGCGGGAGCCAACGGCTGGCGGGTGGAGAGGTCGCAGGCAGGAAGGCACGTGGCAACGGTGCCACGCTCCCCCGTTCCCACGGCCGGGTCCCAGCCGGACCAGGACGACGCCAGGGCTTTCACGTCCTGCGCGGCTAAGTAGTTCACGTGGTCCACGCTGGCCGCGCCAAGCTCCACGGCCAGCTGTACGCCGGGGCCCTCGCCGAGCTGGTTGCCGTGGACCCTCAGGCCCAGGCCGGCCTCGCGGCAGGCCATGAGCACACGGCGGGATTGCTCGGCGTTGAACGCACCCTCCTCGCAGAACACATCGGCCCACTGGACATAAGGGCGGACCGCAGCGAGCATCGGCCCGCAGACCAGGTCTGTGTATTCCTCCGGGTCCTGCCCGGCTGGAACCAGGTGTGCCCCAAGGTAGGTCACCTGGTCCGCAATGGTGGAGGCAATACGCGCGCTCCGGGCCTCGTGCTCAACGTCCAGGCCGTAGCCGGTCTTGGTTTCCAGGTAGGTGGTGCCCTGCGAGACTGCTTCGGCAACCCGCCCCATGGCCAGGCGGGTGAGATCGAAATCGGACGTGGCGCGCGTGGCGTTCATGGTGACGGCGATGCCACCGGCAGCGTAGGCCTCCCCGGCCATCCGGGCTTCGAATTCTGCGGTGCGGTCCCCGGCGAACAGCAGGTGGCTGTGGGAGTCCACCCATCCTGGCAGCATGGCCCGGCCGCCGGCATCGACGGCTTCATCCGCCGGGGGAGCATCGGCCGCAGCCCCGATCCAGGAAATCCGTTCACCCTCGACCACCACCGCCGCGCCCCTCAGGACCCGGTGTTCCAGGTCCTGCGTCATCAGCTCGGCGATATTGGTGATCAAGGTGCTCATGAAATCATTCTTCAGCGTCTGACGGACCAGCGCGTGGCTGCCAGGGCCTGCGCTGTCCGGGATTCCGGACGGTCCACAGCCCCATCGGCAGGGACGGCGCCGCCGGAAGAGCCCAGCCCCGCAAGGATCTGGCCGGCGGCGAACTCCGCCAGCGCCGCCGACGTCTGGAATCCGTAGCCGCCCTGGCCCGCGAGCCAGTAGAACCCGGACGCTTCAGCGTCGAACCCGGCTACGGGCACCCCGTCCGCGGCTTCGGTGCGCAGGCCGGTCCAGGCCCGGCGCACTCCGGTGATCCCCAGGCTGGTGAACGCGTTGAGCTTCTCCACCAGGCGCTCCACATCACCTGGATTGGGCCGTGCGTCCTCGGGCCCGCTGGGCACCGTCTCCGATGGGGAAATCAGCACGTCATGGCCGTCGGGGCGGAAATAGAAAGTGTTGTCCGCCGCTGCCACCATGGGGGTGGCAGCGGGCAGGGGATGGTCGACGGCGGCAATCGCCGCAGTGCGCCGGTACGGCTGGAGGCCCAGCTTCTCGACGCCGCTGAGCACCGCCAGCTCATCGGCCCAGGCACCTGCCGCATTGACCAGTACCGCGGCTTCAAAGCCCTCGGCGCCGGCCCCCACCTGCCACCCTGAACCCAGCCGCTGTGCCGAATGCACGCGGGCGCCGGTGATGATGTCCGCTCCGGCGGCGAGCGCCCGCTTGCGGTGGTCCTCCAGCAGAAGGGGCGCATTGCAGCCAAAGGAGCCGGTATCAAGTCCGGCGGCTTCAAAGGTTCCCGGCTTCAGGGCCGGACACAGCTCGAGGGCACGGTCCACCGCAATGGGCTGCATATGTCCGCTGGCCTCGGCGGCAACATCCTCCGCCGAGCCCACGAGCATGAAACTGCGCGGTGCCAGGACCGCTTCCGGCGCTTCAGCGTCGCGGGCCGCGAGCAGTTCGAGGGTCCGGACGGTGAGCTCCTGCACCACGGGCGGCCCGTAGCTGGGAATCAGCTGGCGGGCGGAGCGGGAGGACGTGTGGTACGCCAACTCCTGCTCCGCCTCCACCAGTGCAACGCTGCAGCGGCCGGCGAGCGCGGACGCGAGGGACAGGCCGGCGATGCCGCCGCCCACAATCAGGACATCGTAGTGTGCTGCCATTGGTCCATCCTGACAGAGATCACGCGTCCCGGGACCCTGCGTTTCAAGGGAAATCCTGTCAGGCTGCTGCCTCGGCACGGCTGGCGACGAAGGCACGCACGCACGCTTCGACGTCGTCCGCTGAATGTGCGGCTGAAAGCTGCACCCGGATCCTTGCAGCACCGCGGGGGACCACGGGGAAGCTGAAGGCTGTGACGAAGACACCGTGCTGCAGCATCCGGTCCGCCACCTTGGCCGCCATGACGGCGTCGCCGAACATGACCGGGACAATGGCGTGCTCGCCGGGGAGCAGGTCGAAGCCTTCCTCGGTCATGCGTCGGCGGAACAGCCCGGCGTTTTCGAACAGGCGGCGGCGGAGGTCGGCCGAGTTCTGCACCAGGTCCAGCGCCTTGAGGGTGGCGGCGACGATGGCCGGTGCAAGGGAGTTGGAAAAGAGGTAGGGACGGGCCTTCTGGCGCAGCATGGCCACGATCTCCCCGCGTCCGGAGACGTACCCGCCCGACGCTCCGCCCAGAGCCTTGCCGAAGGTGCCGGTGTAGATGTCCACCCGGTCAGAGACGCCGGCGTGCTCGGGAGTGCCCGCACCGGTGGCGCCCATGAAGCCCACCGCGTGGGAATCGTCCACCATGACCATGGCGCCGTACTTTTCGGCGAGGTCGCAGATGGCCTCAAGCGGGGCCAGGTAGCCGTCCATGGAGAACACGCCGTCGGTGACGATCAGGGTCCGCCGGGCATCCTGTGCTTCCTGCAGGCGGGCCTCGAGTTCGGCCATGTCCTGGTTGGCGTAGCGGTAGCGGCGGGCCTTGCAGAGGCGGATGCCGTCAATGATGGAAGCGTGGTTGAGCGCGTCGGAAATCACGGCGTCGTCCGGTCCGAGCAGGGACTCAAACACGCCGCCGTTGGCGTCGAAGCAGCTGGAGAACAGGATGGTGTCCTCGGTGCCCAGGAACGCGGAGACCTTGGCTTCCAGCTGCAGGTGCAGGTCCTGGGTGCCGCAGATGAAGCGGACGCTTGCCATGCCGAAGCCGCGCTCATCCATGGCCGCCTTGGCCGTGCGGATGATGTCCGGGTGGTCAGCCAAGCCCAGGTAGTTGTTGGCGCAGAAGTTCAGCACGTCGGCTCCGGGGCCGCCAATCTGCCCGGCGGTGATGTGGCTGGACTGCGGCGAGCTGATGCTGCGCTCGGTCTTGTACAGTCCGGCGGTGCGGATCTCGTCCAGCTCTTCGCGCAGCTGGTCCTTGATGGAGGTGAACATGGGGTTCCTTACAGTCGGGTCCAGTCGAGGACAACTTTGCCGCCCACGCCGCTGCGGGCAATGTCGAAGCCTTTTTCCCAGTCCGTGGCGGACAGCGTGTCCGTCACCACGGCAGAGATGCCGGCGTGCAGCACGGGGTTGGAGGAGAGCATGGCGCTCATGGCGTACCAGGTTTCGTACATCTCGCGGCCGTAGATGCCTTTGAGCGTGAGCATGTGGGTGACCACCTTGCCCCAGTCGATGGTGATCTCCTGGCTGGGCAGGCCCAGCATGGCGATCCGGCCGCCGTGGTTCATGTTGTCGATCATCTCAGGCAGGGCGGAGGGGTGGCCGGACATTTCCATTCCGACGTCGAAGCCTTCGCGCATGCCCAGCTCACGCTGGGCATCGCGCACCCGGGTGGTGGAGACATCGATGGCAAGGTCGGCCCCGAGCTGCCGGGCCAGGTCCAGCCGCGGCCGGGAAACGTCCGTGATGGCAATCTTGCGGGCCCCTGCGTGCCGGGCCACGGCGATGGCCATGAGCCCGATGGGGCCTGCGCCGGTGATGAGCACGTCCTCCCCCACCAGCGGAAAGCTGAGCGCGGTGTGGACGGCGTTTCCAAAGGGGTCGAAGATGGCACCGAGTTCGGGCGTGACGGAGGGATCGTGGTGGACCCAGACGTTGGTTTCGGGGATGGCGACGTACTCAGCGAAGGCACCATCGCGCTGGACGCCGACGCTGACCGTGTGGATGCACATCTGGCGGCGCCCGGCCCGGCAGTTCCGGCAGATGCCGCAGACAACGTGGCCTTCGCCCGACACCCTGTCACCTACTTTGACTTCGCGGACGTCCTCGCCCACTGCAACCACTTCGCCATAGAATTCGTGGCCGGCAATCAGGGGCGCCTCGATGATCCCCTGCGCCCAGGCGTCCCAGGACTGGATGTGGAGGTCCGTGCCGCAGATCCCGGTGGTCATGACGCGGATCTTCACGTCGGCCGGGCCGGCTTCGGGTTCGGGCCGGTCGACGAGCTCGAAGCCGGCGTGCGGGCCGGCCTTATACAGGGCCTTCATTGGCGTCCTTACTGCTTGGCGTTCGCTCTGCGGGGTACCTCCCCATTGAAGCCCCGGTGATGCTTTAGCACAACCGGGATCTTCTCAATCGACGATGTAGCGTTTGCTAATGATTAGAGTGGATGCATGGAGGTTCATCAGCTGGAAATCCTGCGGGAGCTGGGCGCTTTGGGCAGCGTGAAGGCGGTGGCCGATACGCTCATGGTCACCCCGTCGGCCGTGTCGCAGCAACTGGCGCACCTGCAGCGCACCGTGGAGGTTCCGCTGACGCGCAAGGAGGGCCGCAACCTGGTGCTGACAGAGGCGGGACAGGTGCTCGCGGACGCGGGCGCCGCCGTCGTCAGCGCCATGGCCGAGGCCCGCGGTGCGCTGGGCACCTATCACGGCTCCCCTGCCGGCAGGGTGACCCTCAGTGGATTCCATAGCGCGGGGCAGGCCCTGTTCGCGCCGCTGGCGCGCATGCTGGACCGGCCGGAGCACCCTCGCATTGAATTGTCGGACGAGGACGTTGCCCAGCAGGACTTCCCCGCCCTCACCGCCCGGTATGACCTGGTGCTCGCACACCGGATGGACCACAGCCCGCGCTGGCCGGCGGAACGGGTTGCCGTGATCCCCTTGGCGCATGAGCCGCTGGACGTGGCGCTGCCCGCAGGCCACCGGTTGGCCCGACAGGAGAAAGTCACGGCGGACGACGTCGGCGGCGAGGCCTGGGTGACCAGCCACCCCGGCTACTCCCCCGCCGATGTCCTGTCCGCCGTCGCTGCCGTCTCCAGCCGGGAGCCGAACATCATCCACCGCATCAACGACTACTCCACGGTGGCGGCGCTGGTGGCTGCCGGGGGCGTGGTGGGGCTGCTGCCCCGGTACACGGCGGGCCCGGTCCTGAACCCGGACATCGTGCTGCGGCCGCTGGAGGGCATCAGCACCCGGCGCAGGATCGACCTGCTGGCCAGGCCTGAGAACCTGAAGCGTCGGGCCGTGGTGATGGTCTGCGAGGCCCTGGAGGACATCATGGCAGGACTGGTGCAGCAGGGGTAGGCAGCGTGCCGCGGGCGCTCTGCCGGGTGGCCGGACCGGCGCCGCTACGCCCCTTCGCCATCCTGATCGTCTCCGGCGCCCATCTTGTGGCCCATGCCATGCCCGCGTCCCAACCCCAAGCCGGGGCCGTCGCCGGCACCGTCAACGATCCGCTTGGCGGTGGCCTTGTCCCCGTCCTTTACGCCGGCTACCCGCACGGTGTCGCCGGCGGCGATGTCCGCTGGCGTTCCGTCTGCCGGCTTACGGCTGGCACCGTCGCCGGACGCTGGAAGTTTGGTGATCCTGGTGTCCGCGTTGACAGTGTAGGACTGCGTGAAGCCGTCCTCGCTCTTGACGGTGATGGCGGAGTCGCTGACGGACTCCACGGTTCCGCGCTGTTCGAGAACGGTTTGGAAGGTTCCGTCGGGCTGCTTGACCACACCCTCACCATGCAGCGGCTGGGCGCGCTGGGACTTTTGCCCGGGTGCCTTCTGCTGGCCTGGCGCTTTCTGCTGTCCGGGTGCCTTCTGCTGGCCCGGTGCGGTCTGCGAGGGGTTCGGCGCGGCCTGGGAGGGGGACGGCGTTGGCGTCCCGCTTGCCGACCAGGCGAGGGCGGCTCCCGTCCCGGTGAGTGCCACGGCTACGGCACCGGCCAGCACCGCCTTGCGCATCCTCTTAGGTTCCCGGGCCATGGTTGTTCCTCCCGCACGCAGGCAGGGCACCGGCGCCCTGTGGGCTCCAGTGTAAGTCCGCCACGCCGGCGCGGCCACGGGTACTTTGCGGCCGGCGGCACCTGAGTACTTAAAGCCCAACTGGGTCGCAGTCAATGTCGTTACGGGCGCCAAAACGACATCAACTGCGACCCAGTTGGGTGTGCGGGTACTAGACGGTGACGCCCAGTTTCTCCAGGATGAGTTCCCGGACGCGGCCCGCGTCGGCCTGGCCGCGGGTGGCCTTCATGACCCCGCCAACGATCGCGCCGATGGCCTGCACCTTGCCGCCGCGGATCTTGTCCGCGACGTCGGGCTGCGCGGCCAGTGCGGCGTCGATGGCTTCGAGGAGGGGCCCGTCGTCGGACACGACGGCCAGGCCGCGCTTCTCCACGATCTCCTCCGGGGTGCCTTCACCGGCGAGCACGCCGTCCAGCACCTGGGAGGCCATCTTGTTGTTGATCTTGCCCGCCTCAACCATGCGGCTCAGCTCCACCACCGTGGCAGCCTCAACGCCCAGCTGGCCGGGGTCCACGTCGGCGGCCTTGGCGCGGCCCACGATCTCACCCATCCACCACTTGCGGGCCACGGAAGCCGTGGCGCCGGCGGCGATGGTTTCCTCGATCTCGTCCAGGACGCCGGCGTTCACCACGTCCCGGAATTCGAGGTCGGAGTAGCCCCAGTCGGCCTTGAGGCGCTTGCGGCGCTCGGCGGGCGGCTCGGGCAGGGTGGCGCGCAGCTCCTCCACCCATTCACGGGATGCCACCACGGGAACCAGGTCCGGTTCCGGGAAGTAGCGGTAGTCGTCGGCGTCGGACTTGGCGCGGCCGGACGTGGTGGTGCGCGTGTCCTCGTGCCAGTGGCGGGTCTCCTGGATCACCGGTTCACCCGAGTCCAGGACGGCAGCGTGGCGCTGGATCTCGTAACGGACGGCGTGTTCCACGGCGCGCAGCGAGTTCACGTTCTTGGTCTCGGACCGGATGCCGAACCGCTCACGGCCGTGCGGGCGCAGCGAAACGTTGGCATCGCAGCGGACGTTGCCGCGTTCCATCTTTGCATCGGACACGCCCAGGTTCTTGACGATCTCCCGGACGGCCGCCACGTAGGCCTTGGCCAGTTCCGGTGCGCGGGATCCGGCGCCCTCGATGGGCTTGGTGACGATTTCCACCAGCGGCACACCCGCACGGTTGTAGTCCACCAGCGAGAAGTCTGCGCCCTGGATTCGGCCCGTGGCACCGCCCATGTGGGTCAGCTTCCCGGCATCCTCCTCCATGTGTGCGCGCTCGATCTCCACGCGGAACACGGTGCCGTCCTCAAGTTCAACATCGAGGTAGCCGTCGTACGCAATCGGCTCGTCGTACTGGGACGTCTGGAAGTTCTTGGGGGTGTCCGGGTAGAAGTACTGCTTCCGGGCGAAGCGGCAGGACTCGGCGATCTTGCAGTTCAGCGCCAGGCCGATCTTGATGGAGGACTCGATGGCCGTCTTGTTGACCACGGGCAGGACGCCGGGCATGCCCAGGTCCACCTCGTTGACATTGGTGTTGGGCTCATCGCCGAAGACGTTCGGCGCGGAGGAGAACATCTTGGTCTTAGTGTTCAGCTCCACGTGGACCTCGAACCCCAGGACGGGATCGTACTTCTCCATGGCCTCTTCGAAGCTCAGGATGTGGTCAGTGCTCATTATTTTGCCTCCTGGGTTTCGAGGGTTCCGGCAGCGGCGGCGGCAAGGTCGGGAGCCTGTGCCAGCAGCGGGCCGCCCCATTTCGCCTCGAGCAGCGATTCAAGGACCGCGCCCACCCGGTACAAACGGGCGTCTTCGCGCGCGGGGGCCAGCAGCTGGATGCCGACGGGCAGCCCGTCCTCGTCCGCCAGGCCGCCTGGCAGCGACAGGCCGGGGACGCCCGCGAGGTTCGCGGGGATGGTGGCCACGTCATTGAGGTACATGGCCAGCGGATCGTCCAGTTTTTCGCCGAGCGGGAACGCCGTGGTGGGGGCGGTGGGCGAGATCAGGACGTCAGCCTGGGCGAAGGCGGCCTCGAAGTCCCGCTGCACCAGGGTGCGGACCTTCTGGGCGGAGCCGTAGTAGGCGTCGTAGTAGCCTGCGGACAGGGCGTAGGTGCCCAGGATGATGCGGCGCTTGACTTCGTCGCCGAACCCGGCGGCACGGGTGGCACCCATGACGCGTTCGATGGTCATGGGGCCGTCTTCGGGGAGGACGCGCAGGCCGTACCGGACGCCGTCGAACTTGGCCAGGTTGGAGGATGCCTCGGACGGCATGATCAGGTAGTAGGCGCCCAGGGCGTACTGGAAGTTGGGGCAGGAGACCTCCACGATCTCGGCGCCGGCTTCTTTGAGCAGCTCCAGGGCATCGTTGAAACGGTTCTCGACCCCGGCCTGGTAGCCCTCGCCATGCAGCTCCTTGATGATGCCGATCCGCAGCCCCTCGACGTTGCCGGTCTTGGCGGCGGCAACAAGGTCAGCCAACGGTTCCGGCAGCGAGGTGGAGTCGCGGGGATCGTGGCCGCCGATGACCTGGTGCAGGAGCGCGGAGTCCAGGACGGTGCGGGTGACCGGGCCGATCTGGTCCAGGGAGGATGCCATGGCGATGGCGCCGTAGCGGGAGACGCTGCCGTAGGTGGGCTTCACGCCCACGGTTCCGGTGACGGCGCCGGGCTGGCGGATGGAGCCGCCGGTGTCCGTGCCCAGGGCCAGGGGCGCCTCGAAAGCAGCGACGGCGGCAGCGGAGCCGCCGCCGGAGCCGCCGGGGATCCGGTCCAGGTCCCAGGGGTTGCGGGTGGGACCGTACGCGGAGTGCTCCGTGGACGAGCCCATGGCGAACTCGTCCAGGTTGGTCTTGCCCAGGATGGGCATCTTCGCGGCACGCAGCCGCTCGACGACGGTGGCGTCGTACGGGCTGTGCCAGCCCTCGAGGATCTTGGAGCCGGCCGTGGTGGGCTGGCCGATGGTGACAATCAGGTCCTTGACGGCGATGGGAACGCCCGCCAGGTAGTGCAGTGCTTCGGCTTCCGCCCCGCCGGCGGCGCGGATGGCGTCCACCTCGGCGGCGACGGCGAGCGCTTCTTCGGCGTTGACGTGCAGGAAGGCGTTGACCTGGCCGTCAACGGCGGCGATGCGGTCCAGGTAGGCCTGGGTGGCTTCGACGGCGGTGACTTCGCCGGCGTGGAGTTTCTCGGCAAGCTGCGCGGCGGAAAGCCTGATCAGGGTGTCGGCGCTGGTGTTCTTGTCAGTCATGTCTATGCCTCATCCAGGATTGCCGGAACCTTGAAACGGTTGTCATCGGAGTCCGGGGCGCCGGAGAGTGCCTGTTCAGCCGTGAAGGTGTGGCCCACAACGTCGTCGCGGAACACGTTGGTGAGCGGGATGGGGTGCGAGGTGGCCGGAACGTCGTCCCCTGCGGCCTCGCTGACGGACTTGACCGAATTCACGATGACGGCCAGTTCGCCGGCCATCCTGTCCAGCTCTTCGGCACTCATCTCGATGTGAGCGAGCCGCGCGAGGTGCGCGACGTCGTCACGGTTGATCGCAGCCATGGATCTCCCCTGCAAAGTTCGAATTGTTTTCCGATCCAGTCTAGTGCGCCAAACGCAGATGCCCGTCTGACATCCCCCAGCGGGCGTCAGACGGGCACCTTCGAAGCCCGCTCCTGCCTCGGGGACAGGGAGCGCGGGCAGCTACAGACTAACCGATACCGATGGCTCCAGTCAGCATCCCGACGCCGAGCATTACCAGGGAGATAACGGCGGTGCGCCACAGGACCTTCTTGTGGTGGTCGCCCAGGTCCACCTTGGCCAGCGAGACCAGCAGCAGGATGGCCGGAACCAGCGGGCTCTGCAGGTGGAAGGGCTGGCCGGTGATGGAGGCGCGGGCCATGTCGGCGGCGCCGACTCCGTAGTGCGCCGCGGTTTCGCTCAGGACCGGAAGGACGCCGAAGTAGAAGGCGTCATTGCTCATGAAGAACGTCATGGGGATGCTGAGCACGCCCGTGATGACGGCCATGAACGGGCCCATGGAGGTGGGGATGATCTGGACCAGCCAGGCGGACATGGCTTCCACCATGCCGGTGCCCTTGAGGACGCCGGTGAGGACGGCGGCGGCCATGACCATGCTGACCACGGCGACGATGGAGGGTGCGTGCGCAATGAGCTGGGCGCCCTGGTCCTTGACCTTGGGGAAGTTGACCAGCAAGGCGATCGCGGCGCCCACCATGAACACAAACGGCAGCGGGATGACGTTGGCGACGAGCACCACCATGACGGCGACGGTCAGGGCCAGGTTGAACCAGAACAGCTTGGGGCGCAGGGTGCTGCGGTTGGGATCGAGCGCGGTGTCGGTGAGTCCGGCGCTGCTGTCCTCAAGGAGGGTGTCGGTGCGCTCCAGCACGGCCACGGAGGATCCTGCCGGCGAGACGCCGACGGCGGGGGCTGCTCCGCCGGGGTTGCCGCCCTTGCGGCCACGGCCGGCGCCGGACACGCCGGTGCGCGAACCGCCGGCGGTGGTGCCGCCGTCGAACTCTTCCGCCATGAAGGGCTCTGCCGTAGACGGCGTTCCCCAGATCTCGGGGGCGGTGGCGCGGAGGCGGTTGCGTTCCTGCAGGCCGAGCAGCCAGGAGAAAGCGAAGACGACCACCAGGCCGGCCACGAGGGACGGGATCATGGGGACGAAGACGTCGTTGACGTCGATCTTCAGGGCGGTGGCGGCGCGGGCGGTGGGACCGCCCCACGGCAGGATGTTCATGGTGCCGTTGGCCAGGCCGGCCACGCAGGTGAGGACCACGGGGCTCATCTTCAGGCGCAGGTAGACCGGCAGCATGGCTGCGGTGGTGAGGATGAAGGTGGTGGACCCGTCTCCGTCCAGGGACACGGCGGCGGCCAGGATGGCGGTGCCCAGGACAACCTTGGCGGGGTCGTTGCCCAGCTTGCGGAGGATGAACTTCACCAGCGGGTCAAAGAGCCCGACGTCGATCATCAGGCCGAAGTAGATGATGGCGAACATCAGCAGGGCCGCGGTGGAGGTCATGGACTTCATGGAGTCCATGACCATGTCGCCGATGCCCAGGCCGGCACCTGCGAACAGGCCAAAAACAGTAGGGACAATGATCAACGCCAGCACTGGCGTCAACTTCTTCGTCATGATCAGCACCATGAATACCGCGATCATGGCGAATCCAAGTATTACCAGCACAGCCGGCTCCTTCTTGTGAACAGCGGCACAGCGGTGTGACGCGTGCTACAGACTGTAGGGTGGCGGCCGTCACGACAGTGCCTTTGGCTCAATTGATTGGCATACTGCTTATTGGGAGCATTTTGCTCATTGTGCTCACGGCGCCGCCGCGCCGGAACCGTGGCCCCTGCCACCCGTCAAGGAGGATGAATGCAGCGTTCCGTGCCCCGGCAGCCGCTGCGGTTTTCCACCCAGACGCTGCTTCTCCAACTGGCCGTGGTGCTGCTGGTCGTGCTGCTGAGCACCGCCGTTCACGCCTGGCTGACCTACGACCGGGTGGGCAGCGACGCGGAGAACCAGGCACTGACGTTGGCCCGGACCGTCGCCTCCGATCCGGAGGTCCGCGCCGATGTGCTGGCCATCAGCGACCAGCCCGGCACTCCCCCGCCGGCCGAGCTCCTGGCCGGCCCGCTGCAGGCGTCCGCGGAGGCAGCGCGGACCCGGACCGGGGCGCTGTTCGTGGTGATCACCGACGAAACGGGGATCAGGCTGGCCCACCCGGATCCGCAGCGGCTGGGCGAAAAGGTGAGCACCGACCCGTCCGAAGCATTGTCCGGGCAGGAGATCACTACCCGGAACACCGGAACGCTTGGCCCGTCGGCCGGCGCGAAGGTTCCGGTGTACGCGCCGGGCACCAGCACGGTGGTGGGTGAGGTGAGCGTCGGCTACTCCATGGAAACGGTGGCACAGAGCGTGAGCCGCGACATCGGCCCGGTGGCCCTGACCGCCGCCGGCGCCCTGCTGGCCGGGGTACTGGGGTCCTTCCTGCTGCGCCGCCGCCTGCAGCGCCTCACCCTGGGCCTGGAACCGGAGGAAATCAGCACGCTGGTCCACGACCAGGTGGCGGTGCTGCAGGGCGTGGACGACGGCGTGATCGGCGTCAGTGCCGACGGCCGGGTCAGCGTGTTCAACGCCGCAGCGCAGCGGCTGCTTGCTTTGCCCGACCTGTCGGGGTCCCGGTGGGAGGACGCCCCCGTCCCGGAACAGCTGAAGTCCCTCACGCGCACCGGAACTGGTGTTGCCGGTCCGGCGGTGGGTAGCGGCGGATCAACCCAGGACGCCCTCGAACTGGTGGCCGGCGGCCGGGTGCTGGTGGTGAATGCGCGCAAGGCCCTGCACCGCAGGGAGGATTTGGGCTGGGTGGTCATGCTGCGTGACCGGACGGAACTGCAGGAGCTCACGCGGCAACTCGATGCCGTCGGCACCATGTCCACCGCCCTGCGCGCCCAGCGGCACGAGTTCGCCAACCAGCTGCACACCCTGGCCGGTTTCCTGGGCATCGGGCAGCACCAGGAAGCCCGCGACTACCTTGCAGGGCTGGCCGCCACCGGACCGCTGAAGTTCCCGGTGGACCAGGCCGAGCTGCTGCAGGACCCTTACCTGCAGGCATTCGTGGGTGCCAAGGGCGTGGAGGCAGACGAACGGGGCGTCGCACTGCGCATCGGCCCGGAGACCCTGGTCCGCGGGCAGGTGACGGAGGCCCAGGATGTGACCACTGTGCTGGGAAACCTGATCGACAACGCCGTCAACGCCGCTGTGGCGGGGTCGTCCACGGACCGCTGGGTTGAGCTGGAGGTGCTGGATGAACCGGGCGACGACGGCGGCACGCTGCACGTCGTGGTAGCGGACTCGGGTGACGGGCTGGCGGAAGGCACGGACACGGAACGCGTGTTCGCCGAAGGTTTCACCACCGCCGCCGGCCCGGTCCGCGCCGGCGGCGGCCAGGGTTTCGGCCTGGCGCTGGCCCGCCAGCTGGTGCGGCGCCGCGGCGGCGATGTGAAGGTGCTGGACCGCGGGGCCACGGGTGGGCCGGGTGCCGTGTTCATGGCCACCCTTCCGCATACGACGGCGGGAAGCGCCGCCGCAAAGACCACGGGGGAAGCCGGAAAGGAAAAGAATGGCTGACGATTTTCGGGTCCTGATCGTGGACGACGACTTCCACGTGGCGAAGCTGCACGCCGCCTACGTGGATTCGGTGGCCGGCTTCCTGGCCCTGGCGCCCGTCGGTACGGCGTCGCTGGCCTTGCAGGCCATCCATAGCCTGCGGCCGGATTTGGTACTCCTGGATGTGTACCTGCCGGATGCCTCCGGGCTGGACCTGCTGCAGCAGCTGGATGTGGACACGATCATCCTCAGCGCCGCCTCCGACACCGCGTCGGTCCGGGTGGCGTTCCGCCGCGGCGCCCTGGGCTACCTGCTCAAGCCCTTCACGGCGGAGTCACTGTCGCAGCAGCTGCGCTCCTATGCCAGGTACCGGCGCCTCCTGGGCCAGCCCGGGGCACTGGACCAGGACGGCGTGGAGCGCGCCAAACGTGCGCTGATTCCGGGGGATGTCACGCCGTCGTCGAAACCACGTTCCGCAACGGAGGCCGCTGTGCTGGAATCGCTGGCCCCGGGCGATCAGTACTCCGCCGCCGAGGTGGCCGCCCGGGTGGGCGTTTCCCGCGCCACCGCCCAGCGGTACCTGTCCTCGCTGGCGGACGACGGGGCGGTGGACATCCAGCTCCGCTACGGCACCACGGGCAGGCCGGAGCACCGCTACGGCCTGCCGGCACGGTAGGGCCGGAGAAACTACGCGCTCTTCTGCGCGACCAGTTCGATCTCGACGAGCATCTTTGGGTCCAGGAACGGGAGCACGTGCACCAGGGAGAGGGTGGGGCGGATGTCACCGAACACTTCGCCGTGGGCCCGGCCGGCCTCTTCCCATTTGCTGATGTCCGTCAGGTACAGCTTGGACTGCACCACGTCCCCGTAGCCGAAGCCGGCGTCGGCCAGGACCTTGCCGAGTTTCTGCAGGACGTACTGGGTCTGGGTGTAGAAGTCATCCCCCACCACTCCGTCGTCGCCGCTCGCAGCGGTGGCAGAGATGTAGAGGGTGTTGTCCACCTGGACGGCGCGGGAATAGCCGAGGGTCTGTTCCCAGACGGATCCGCTGCCGAAGGTTTTGCGCATGGGTGGGCCTTTCAAAGCTGGAATGGGTCGCCACCACTGTAGGGCTGCTACAGGTCGCGCCGGTAAACCAGCAGTTTTATGTCGGTTCCGGGGACCAGCCAGTCCCGTGCAGGCACCCGCTGGAAGCCGGTCTTGCGGTAGAGCCCGTGCGCGCTCTCCCAGGTTTGGCCGGTGGTGAGGGCCACCGCACGGATGCCGGGGAGGGTCCTGGCATGGCCGATGATGGCCTCCACCATGGCTTTGCCGGCCCCGCTGCGCTGGACGGCGGGGTCCACCACCAGCATCCGGAATTCCAGCTCATCCTGCAGGGCGATGTCCGCGTACGGCTCCCCCGCCAGCGCCAGCGTGACGGAACCTATGACAGCTCCCTCGCGCTCCGCCACCCAGATGGTTGCCTGCTCCGCGCGCTCTGCCACATCCATGATCTTGACCATGTAAGGGTGGGCTGCGTCGTCGAAGTAGCCTGCCGAAAGATACGAATCCCCGGTGATGCGGGCAATGGCGGCGAAGTCGGCCTCGACGGCGGGACGGATGGTTATCTGCGGCTGCACCCGTCAATGCTAGTGGCGGCCCCGCCCACTGGACGGCAGGAAGGCACTTTCCGTGACAGAACTATCAGAACGGACACCCCGCTCCTTCGATGAGGCCGCCCAGTGCCCATCCAGGGCGGCCCGCTCAAAGCGGAAACTTCCCTGACAGCTCCAGCCCGGCCGCGCAGGTCCAGGCGTCCAGGCGCTCGTCGTCCGTTGGTCCGCCGTCGAGCGGGCTGGTGAGCCGCGGCCTGCGCACCCAGCAGCCGGCCTCCTCCGCGATCAGGGCACCGGCTGAAAAGTCATGCTCGTTCAGCCCCCGCTCACCGTAGGCATCGTGGGTTCCGTCGGCCACCATGCACAGGTCCAGGGCGGCGGAACCAAGCCGGCGGACATCGGCAAAGCCGTCCATCAACGTGCCGAAGGCAGCCGCCTGTTGGGCGCGGATTTCGGGCTCGTAGCTGAACCCTGTGGCCAGGATCTGCCCGGCACGGCCCGGTACCGGTCCATCGAGCCTGGTGACTGTGCCGCGTTCCTCAAGCCACGCACCCTGGCCGCGGGCAGCGTAGTACACCCGGCCCAGGGCGGGGGCGTTGACGACGCCCGCCAGCCAGGCGCCGCCGGCATCGGCGACAGCCACCGAGGTGGCGTAGTAGACGATGTTGCGGATGAAGTTGGTGGTGCCGTCCAGGGGGTCGATGGACCAGCGGTAACCGGTGGGGTGGGCGGAGCGGGTGGTTCCCTGTTCCTCGCCGGTGATGCTGTCGCCGGGGCGGGCGGCGGTGATGACGCGGCGCACGGCGTTTTCCGCGGCCAGGTCGAAGGCGGTGACCCAGTCCCCGGCCGCTCCCTTGTTGCTTGCGTCCAGGGCGCTGCCGTCACGGCCGGACAGGACCTTTGCGCCTGCCGCGGCGGCCTGTTTGGCCACCTCCAGCAGTTCCGTTGCAGACGTCATGCGTCCTCCCCAGTCACTACTTCCATTGCCTCTTCCTCGGTCACGTCTTCGTCCGCCGAGTCCCCCAAGGCTGCCGGGCCGCCGTCGAGCAGTTGCCGGAACCCGTCCTCGTCCAGGACGCGGATGCCCAGTTGCTCTGCCTTGTCCAGCTTGCTGCCGGCGCTTTCGCCGGCCACCACATAGCTGGTGTTCCTGGAGACCGAGCCGGCTGCCTTGCCGCCGCGGAGCAGGATGGCTTCCTTGGCCTCGTCACGGCTGAAGTTGGGCAGGGAACCGGTGACCACCACGGTCAGCCCCTCCAGGGTGCGCGGCATGGACTCGTCGCGTTCGTCTTCCATGCGTACACCTGCGGCGGCCCAGCGGTCGATGATCTCGACGTGCCAGTCCTCGGCGAACCACTCCTTCAGCGCGGCGGCGATGGTGGGGCCGACACCGTCCACATGCGCAAGTTCCTCCTCGGACGCGGCGCGGATGCGGTCCATGCTGCCGAACGCCTGTGCCAGGGCCCGTGATGCGCGGGGACCAACGTGCCGGATGGACAGCGCCACCAAAACCCGCCACAAGGGCTGCGTCTTGGCCTTTTCCAGTTCCGTGAACAGCTTCTGGGTGGTGGCGGTGGGCTTGGACGGGGACTTGGCCGTGCCCTTGCTGAAGAAGTACGGCACCAGTTCATATTCGCCGGTGGGGACGCCTTTGGACTTTTTCTCACGCCGGATCCGGACGCCGGCCAGGTCTTCGGGGGTGAGGTCGAACAGCCGTGCTTCGGAGGTCAGCGGAGGGGTGTCCGGTTCGGCAGGCTGGGTCAGCGCGATGGCCGCTTCCCAACCCAGGGCCTCGATATCGAAGGCACCACGGCCGGCCACGTGGAACACCCGCTCCCGCAGCTGGGACGGGCAGGACCTGGCGTTGGGGCAGCGGACATCCACGTCCCCCTCCTTCGCAGGTGCCAGCGGGGTACCGCAGGACGGGCACTCGGTGGGCATCACGAAGTCGCGCACCGGCGGGTCCTGCTGGTCCCGGAGGTTCAGGACCGGGCCCACGATTTCGGGGATGACGTCCCCTGCCTTGCGCAGGACGACGATGTCGCCGATCTTGACGCCCTTGGCCTTGACCACGTCCTGGTTGTGCAGGGTGGCCATTTCCACGGTGGATCCGGCAACCTTAACCGGCTCCATGACACCGTAGGGCGTGACCCGGCCGGTGCGGCCCACGTTGACCTGGATATCCAGCAGTTTGGTGTGGACTTCCTCCGGCGGGTATTTGTACGCCACGGCCCAGCGCGGAACGCGGGTGGTGTTTCCGAGGGCCCGCTGGGTGGCGAAATCATCGACCTTGATGACGATGCCGTCGATTTCGTGGAGCAGTTTGTGGCGCTGGTCCCCGTACCGCTTGATGAAGGCCAGGACGTCGTCCCGGGCGGCCAGCACCTCGAAGTAGGGGCTGACCGGCAAGCCCCATTCCTTAAGCAGTCCGTAGGTTTCCGACTGACTGCCGGCGGCAAGGCCCTCGCGGGCGCCGATGCCGTGGACGAACATCTTCAACGGCCGCTTGGCCGTCTCCGCCGGGTCCTTTTGCCGCAGCGAACCGGCCGCGGCGTTGCGGGGGTTGGCCAGCGGCGCCTTGCCGGCTTCGATCAGGGCCTCATTGAACTCGGCGAACGCCTTGGACGGGATGAAGACTTCGCCGCGCACCTCCATTTCCGCGGGAAAGCCGGTCCCGTGCAGTTCCTGCGGGATTTCCTTGATGGTGAGCAGGTTGTGGGTGATGTCTTCGCCGGTGGTGCCGTCGCCGCGGGTGGCAGCGCGCACCAGCTTGCCGTCGCGGTACAGGAGGTTGACTGCCAGGCCATCGATCTTCAGTTCGGTCAGCCAGGCGGCCTTTGCGCCGCCGTCGCCAATTCTTTCGATGCTGGCCTCGGCCCGGTTGAGCCAGGCCTCGAGCTCCTCCAGCGAGAAGACGTCCTCCAGGCTGTACATGCGCTGCAGGTGTTGCACCGGCGCGAAGGCGGCGGAGACCTCCCCGCCCACTTCCTGGGTGGGTGAATCGTTGGCGACAAGCTCGGGGTGCAGCGCCTCAATCTCCTCAAGGCGGCGGAAGAGCGAATCGAACTCGGCGTCCGATACCAGGGGCGCGTCCTCCTGGTAGTACGCAAACCGGTACTTCCGGACCAGGTCAGCAAGGTTTTCGTACTCCTCGCGGATGGCTTCGGTGGGTACCGCTTCGGGCTGGTGCGGTGCCGTGGTCCGGGTGGCGGTCTGTTCTGCGGGTCCTGGTCCTGTGCTCACAGACCTATCTTGCCCTACACCCCGGACAGCCATGGGGCAGCGCGGCGTGGCACCCGCCTGTTTGGCCGGATGGACCGCTCAGTGCGAGCGGAGCCGGTTCCGGTTCCGGTTCCACACGGCGAAGGCACCGGCGGAAGTGCCCACCAGCAGCGTGCCCAGGGCGATGGGCCCGAGGGCCGGGCAGCCTGGGCCCTCACCGCCGGCGGGTGCCACGGCAGCCATCTGGGTGGGCCCGCTGGAGCGGGTGACGGGGCTGTTCCAGTCCTGCCCGCTTGAGGGGCCGGTGGGTGGGCGGTAGCCCGCTGTGGCTGACGGCGATTCCGTGGGAGCGGCCACCTCCGGGTCCGGCGCCGCCGTTGCAGAAAGCTGTGCGGGGGCCGGGACGTCGGGCTGCGCGGGTTGGGGCTGGCCGGGCTGGGCCGTCGGTGCAGGCGCTCCGGCGGGAGGTGCCGGCTGGCTCGGCGGCGGGACCGGGTCCCTGGACTTCCGCGGGCGCCCGGTCTGGCCGGCGTCGGGGCTGCTGGCGAGGATGGGTACGCAGACCAGCCCGCAGTCAGATGGGGCCTGGGTGTCCGACGCCGGAGTCGGCGAGGGTGCGGTGGCGGCGGCGAGCGCGGGCCCGGCCGGGAAGAAGCCAAGAGCCAGGGCCAGGGCAGCTGCTGAAGCCGTCGTCGGGACGGCACGGAGGATCGGAGCGGACGGGGTCATTGCTACCTTTCGATGCGCGCAGCCCCCCACCGCGGCTTTCTGGTGTCCCCGGTAGTCTTCTACAGCGCCGGGCGGGGCCGCAAATCCGCCGCAGCAGCAGCCCCGCCGTCGTTGGTCCTGCTCAGTCCCGGTTTTCGGGCGGCAGCGCCACCTGGATCTTCCGGGCCTTGCCGCGGCCCACCACGTACCCGCGGCCCGGGATGAAGTCGGGGCTGACCCGGCCCAGCGAGGTGTTGAGCAGGCTGTCGCCTTCGATGTCGCCCGGGTTGAGCAGCAGGCCCCGGCGCCCGGATTTGAAAGGCTGGGCAAGCTGCCAGGCGCTGGACCAGGTGGAGGTCTCGGACTCGCCCACCACCCACTGGTCCGCCTTCAGTGACGCGGTGACCAGCTGTGCCATCCCTGATTCGGCGAGGGTGTCCGTAAATTCCGTCAGGCCTTCGATGAAGAACGCCACAGCCCCGGGATTCCCGGTGGAATGCTCCACCAGGTCCTCCACAACCTCGGCGAGGTCGTCCGGTCCCACCACGGAGCGGTTCCAGATGGGGAGGGAGGCGACGGCGGACCGGCGGGATCCGAGGTAGATCAGCTCGGTAGCGGGGTTTGACCGGCGCAGGGCGTAGGCCAGGGTCACCAGGGCAACGGTCCGGCCGGCGCCCGGGGGGCCTGCCAGCAGCAGCGGGCCGCGGGCCATGATCTCCGCGGGCTGCAGGGACTCATCGTCCACGCCGACCACCGGCAGGTCCGGGCTGCCCGCGGGCAGGACATCCAGGTCCACCTGCTCGGGCAGCCGCTCGATCCTGGGTGCGGTACCGAGGCCCTGGCGCAGCATCGCCTCGCTGAGCTTATGGACTTCCCGGGCCTGCAGGGCCAGGTTGGAGTTGCCGCCCAGGACGGCCAGCTGCACTTCGAGCCCGTCCAGCAGGCCGCGGCCCGGGGGCGACGTTGCGGTGAGGACATCCCTGGGAACGTCCATGGAGATGTAGTCGTCCTCGTTGGAGAGCCGCAGCACCAGCCGCCGCTGGATGGAGGCGAGCAGCGAAGCGGGGACGGCGTTGGGCCGGTCCCCCGTCACCACCAGGTGGATGCCGAGGGTGCGGCCGTCGGTGGCCAGTTGCAGGAAAATGTCCCAGAGCCCGGACAGCTTGCTGTGCTCGTAGGCTTCGCGGAATGCTGACATGCCGTCCACCAGTACGAAGATCCGCTTCTCGTCCGGCCGGTTGGCGAGCTTCCGGTACTCCACGATGGTGGATGCCCGCACCTCAGCGAACTGTGCGGACCGCAGCTCGGCGATGTCCCGCAGGAGGCGCAGGAGCCGCCCAACGCGTTCCACGTCGTCGCCGTTGATGATCTCACCCACGTGCGGAAGCTCTTCCAGCATCCTCAGTCCGGAGGAGCCGCAGTCGATGCCGTACACGTGGACGGGGCCCCCGCGCGGGGTGACCGCGGCGGCAATGGCAATGCCGCGCAGGGCTGCGGACTTGCCGGAACCGCCCGTTCCGTAGATGGCCATGTTGCCGTCCCGGTCCGGTTCGTAGAACACGGTGGGCTGGTCCTGGTGCGCGGGGTCGTCGGCCACGCCGAGCAGGAGCTGTTCGTCGGTGCGCGGGTTGGGCAGCTTGGAGAAATCGTAGGTCTTGGCCAGTTCGTCCAGCCATGGCCTGCGGGGCGGCTGGATGGCCAGGGTGTCCGCTGCGTGGACGATGGTGGAGGTCATCCTGGCGATGTCGTTGGGTCCCGCCGGTTCCTGGACAACAGGCTTGTCAGGGGCCGGCGCTTCCCAGCTGGGACCTGAGCCGAAGGCCATTTCCACGATGTCGATCTGGGGCCGCTGCGGCTTGTCGGTGGTCCAGCCGCCGGCATAGCCGGTCTGGAACCCCTGGATGCGGCCCGGCCCGGTCTTGGCGGCGCCGCGGCCCGGGATGGCGGGGTCGAAGTAGGCGGCGTCCGGGACGCCGAGGATGTCCGTAGCGTCATCCTCATCGGCCATGCGAAGGGCCACGCGGAGGTTGGTGTTGGCGCGCAGGTTGTCCTTGATGACGCCGGCCGGCCGCTGGGTTGCAAGGATCAGGTGCAGGCCCAGGGAGCGGCCGCGGGCGGCCACGTCCACCACGCCGTCCACGAACTCCGGAACATCGTTGGCGAGGGCGGCGAACTCGTCCACGATGATGATCAGGTACGGCGGGGCTTCGGGGTCTGCTTCGCGCTGCAGGGCCAGCAGGTCCTTGGCCTTCTTCCGGTTCAGCAGCTGCTCACGGTAGTGCAGCTCCGCGCGCAGCGACGTCAGGGCCCGGCGGACCAGGTGCGGAGACAGGTCGGTGACAAGCCCGACGGTGTGCGGCAGGTTGATGCAGTCCGCGAATGCGGCGCCGCCCTTGTAATCCACGAACAGGAAGCTGACCCGGTCCGGGCTGTAGGCGGCGGCCATGCCCATGACCCAGGACTGCAGGAACTCGGACTTGCCGGCGCCGGTGGTGCCGCCCACCAACGCGTGCGGCCCCTCGTTCTTCAGGTCCAGGTACAGCGGCTCGATGCCCTTGGACCCCACCAGGGCCCGGAGCGTGCCGTTGTCCTTGCGGTTCGCCACGGCGGTGGCATGCACGGAGTTGTTTTCCGTCCAGCGCTCGGCCACCGACTGCGGGTTGTCCAGGAAATCCTTGCCGATCAGCGTCGCGTAGGACACTGCACGGGGCAGGTCGGAGTCGTCGTTGACAGGCTTGCCCACATCCACCACGGGGGCCAGCATCCGGGCCAGCTGGGCGGCGAGCTCCGCATCCACGCTTTCACAGCTGACCGGATACGTGTGGCGGCCCAGGCGCACCTGGCCGGTGGTGGTCCCGTGGTCGCCGTCCACCACCATGAAGTCGCGGCAGGCGGCCGGGAGGGCCTGGATGTCGGTGGCCACCCATAGGACGTGTACGCCGGAGTCGGGCCCGCGTTCCGCCAGCCGGGTCAGCCGGCCGCGGTCCACGGGAGCGTCGTCCTCCACGATGACCAGCACCGACGGAAGGACCGGCTCTTCGAGTTCATGCTTGGCGGGGTCGATGCCGGGGCGGAGGTCCGGGGCGGTCCGCTTCGCCGCCGCTTCGCGGGCATCCACCAGGTCCTCAAGCCGGGCCAGCAGGGACGAACCGCCGGCCGAGCCGGCGGCCAGGTGGTCCCCGCCCAGCGGGCTGTGCCCCGAGCCCACGTGCGGCAGCCACTGCAGCCAGTTCCAGCGTTCGCGGGACTGGGCGGACGTAATGGCCGTCAGGACCACCTCGGCGGGTGAATGCAGCCCGACGAGCTGCAGCACCATGCCGCGGGCAACATCGTCCACCAGGCCGCGGGCACCCGCGATGCCCAGGGCGCCGGAGGTGCGCAGCTGGGAGACCACGGGGACGCCCTCGATCTCGCTGAACTGTTTGATGCAGTCCTGGATTTCGCGGGCGTACTGGACCTCGGTGTCATTGTTGGACGGCTCTTCCAGCGGGACCCGCGACGGCGCGGTCCCCAGTCCAAAGCGCAGGCCCAGGAAGGAGGAGTGCTCGGGCCGGTGCGTCCACAGCAAAGGCCCCAGCTTGTAGATGGCATCCACGGTGTCGCTGACGGACGGTGCTTCCTGGAGCCGGACCGCCCGTTCCACCTGCTGCAGTTCGGTCAGGTCCTGCCGGAACGCGGCCATGGAGGCGCGGAACTGCTTGAGCTGTTCCTTCTGCTGCTTCCGCGTCCGCATCCTGGTGTCAACGTAATGGCCCACGATGAACAGGGGCATCATCAGCATGAACACCATGGAGAGCACGTTCTGGGTGACCGCGAAGATGACCGCGCCCATCATCAGGGGCGCCACCAGCATGATGTACGGGAACGGCTGGTCCTCCGGCCGCTTGGGCCCGGCAGGGAGGACGCGCTTGGGCACGTCGAAGCGGGGCACCACCCGCGGGGAGCGGTTGAAGTCCACCAGGGGCGACGTCGGCGCTGCCGCGTGGTTGTGCCCCAGCGGCACCACGGTGACGGTGGTGTCCCCCAGGGTCACCGTGTCCGATGAGTTCAGGGTGGCGCGGGTGACGGGCAGCCCGTCCATCAGGAGGCCGTTGGCGGAGTTGGTGTCCACGATCTCGATGCTTTCGCCCACCGTGATCCGGGCGTGCCGCTTGGAGGTGAGCGGATCCGTCAGGCGGATGTCCACGTCCCGGTCCCGGCCGATGTAGCTGGTGCCGCTGGGCAGCGAAAATTCGCGGCCGGCGTCGGGCCCGGACAACACGCGCAGCGTGGCCGCGGCAGGCCCACGGCCGGCACCGGGCTCATGGAATTGTTCGCTGACCTGGGCCAGCGAGACCACGGAGCCCGGGCGCAGGCCCGACTCGAGGAGGTTGTCCTCACGGGCCAGGATGTTTCCGGTGATGCCGGCGCCCACGAAGGCTTCGTCGATGCGCAGGGAAAGGTTGTCCGGCACAGGCGTGCCCTTGCGGTCGGGGTCGGCCGACCAGAGCACGGTGGCGATGTCGGCCACGGTAGCCAGGCCGTCCACCGTGACAGCCAGGTCCCTGGCGTCGGCGGGTTCGCGGCGGAGTGTCAGCCGGATCCTCATCCTTCGTCCACGCCCCTCATCTTTTCGAGCAGGTACAGGTCATCGGGGGTCACCAGGTGGGTGGTGACGGCGTGTTCCACCAACCGTGCGCGGCGGTTGGTGGCGAGCTTCCCGCCGCCTCCGCGCAGGCCCACCACGCCAACGCGGTCCAGCTTGTCGCAGACGTTGTCCAGTTTGCGGTTGAAGCGGGTCAGCGCCCAGCCCAGGGTCTTGGCGGCGGCCGCCGAGGACGGGATGGTGCTGAAGCCGGTGCCTTCGCGCCGGAGCACCGGCTCGGCGAGGGCGACGATCAGTGCCTTCTGGGCGTCGGTGAAGACCACGGGGCCGATGGTGGTGTCGCCGCTGCTGGCGCCGTCCCGGGCTTCCTGCCGGAAGGACGGCGTCTTCAGGTGCACGGCGAACTCGTAGGTGGTGGGCCCGGCCGTGAAGATGACGTTGGTGTGGCTGAACACCAGCGGAATCCGGGCCCCGGGCGACAACCATGCCTGCATGCCGCCGGAGGCGTCAGCCACGGTGGCGGACAACATGCTGCCCACGTTGCTGAGCCACCAGATGCCGTCGTAACGGGCCACCTGCAGGAACTGCCGGTGCAGGTACGGGTTGTCGTCCACTTCAAGGTCGCCTTCGCGGCCGATATTGAAGATGTCCTCGTCCGATGGCTCGTACCATTCGCCACAGAAATCTATTGCTAGATCCCCCATGATCTGTGCCTCCTCAGTGGGCAATGTGTTTGCGTCATCAGCTGGCTAGTCCTGCAGGCAAGCGATGGAGTCCGGGCCTTCCGGCGAGGCGCTGCCGTCGGCCCGCACCAGGATCACTTCCAGGCAAATGGGAGTCGGGCCGAACCCGGAAACAAAAGTCTTCGGTACTTTCGTGGTTTCGTAGGGCCCGTCCGCCTTGGCGGATTTGGAGCGGTACTTGTATGAGTCACCCTCCCTGGGCTGGGGGTTGGTCCAGGAGAAGATGATGGTGTTTGGATCTTCGGGCTTTCGTGCTGCCGAGAGGCCTTCAACACTGGGGACGGTCCCGCTGTCCACCGCGTCCGCCGGCGGCTTGCTGGCCTGCTGGGTTTCCACCGCTTTGGGCGTCCCGGTGGCAGTGTTGGCCACCACGATGCCCACCACCGCCGCCAGGGCCAAAAGGGTTCCGCCTGCCAGCGCGAGCCAAAGGTTGCGCTTGCCATGGTCTGGCGCCGGCTCCGCCTGGGGCTGGTCCACGTTCACGGGCCGGTGCACGGTTGCGTCGGCGGTGTAGGTGTCAGGCCCGGCGTCGTCCCTTACCGGGGCACCATAGTTCGCCGTGCCCGGGCTGCCGCGCAAGACGGTGGACTGGGCCCACTCCCCCTGGCCGCCGCCGTCGGCCGCGCGTGCTCCGTGGCCATCCGTTCCAGCGGCACCCGCCGGGATGGAGGGCACGGCGGGGGCCGGCCGCCATTGGCCGGGGCCGGCGGGCGTGAAGGACGACGGCGGGACGGCGCCGTCGCGGCGTCCCGTGGCATCGGTCCCGGCACCGGGTGCGCTGGGGCGGGTGCGGGCCGGGAAGGTGGGCGCGCTTCCGGTGCGCTCGGGATCAATGGCGGCGATGCTGCGGACGCGCGTTTCCTCCGTGCCGTCGTCCGGATGGCCCTCCTCCTGCTGGGGTTCCTCAAGGACCTCGAAGGGCGTCACGGAGAGGTTGAGTTCTGCCTGGATGCGCTGGAGGGCGAGGGCGAAGGCGTGGGCGGAGGAGTACCGGGACTGCGGCGACTTGGCCATGGCGGTTGCCAGGGCCAGTTCCAGCGACTCCGGCACATCCGGACGGCCCAGCCGGGGCAGAGGCGTGTTGCTGATCCGGTTGATGAGTTCGCGCTGTGAGTTGTCCGCCCCTGGCATGACGAAGGGCGACCGGCCGGCGAGCAGGGTGTACAGGGTGGCGCCGAGGGCCCACACGTCCACCATGACGCCGTCAACGCTGCCATCCCGGAACTGCTCCGGCGGGGACCAGGGAATGGACATGCCGGAGTCGTCGTCGGAGTCCCCGGCAAGGGTGCCGGAGATCCCGAAGTCGGTCAGCGCGGGCCGGTTGTAGTCCGTCACCAGGATGTTGGCGGGTTTGATGTCGCGGTGGGCGATGCCGGCACGGTGGGCGGTTTCGACGGCGGAGGCCACCTGGATGCCGACGGCCAGGACTTCGTCAACGCTGAAGCGCTGGCGCCGGTACCGCACGTCCAGGCTGGGCCGGGAGCAGTACTCCATGGCCAGGTAGGAGTGCCCGTCGTCTGTTACTTCCGCTTCGAAAATCGTGACGATGTAGGGGTGCGAGGACAGCTGGGCCATGAGGTTGGCCTCGGACTCGAAGCGCCGGCGGGCACCCTCCGTCTTCAGGTCGGACAGGAGTACCTTGACGGCCACCTTCCGGCGCGGCCTGTCCTGTTCGTAGAGGTAGACGTCCGAAAAGCCGCCCGAACCGAGCAGGCTGATGTAGGTGAACCCCGGAATGCGGGGCGGCGGCGCAACGGGCCGTTTGGAACTCAAGGAATCTCCTCAAAACGCAATGAGATGTTGTCGCCCAGTTCGGCGATGTCGCCGTCAAGCAGGATGGCCATCTCGTTCTGGGCGAGGCGGCGCGGCGGTTGGCCTTCGCGGACCAGGACGGTGCCGTTGGTGGCCTTGAGGTCGCAGAGCATCACGTGCCAGCCCTCAAGCCGCACCTCCACGTGGGAGCGCGAGATGTCACCGCCCGGGCTTGCCACCTGCACCAGGCGCGGCATCACCCCGCCCTGGACGCGGGATACCGACGGCTGGCGGCCGATCACCATGGACTGGTCGAGGTCCAGCAGGTCTCCGGTGGAAAGCCGCATCCGCCCCAGCCGGGGACGGGCCACCTGCACCGCATCGGGCAACAGGGCGCCCCCGCAGACGCTGCACTGGGCACGGGTAGGCGGGTTGGCGTGACCCTGGGCGCAGATGCGCGCCAGCACCAGCGGGCCACTCCCGGCGTCCTGCTGCCCGGCAGGTGTGTTCGAGGCCGGGCCCGCGGTTCCGGCGAGGCTGCTCTTCATGACTGTCTGGCCGTCGTGGTCAGGGTCGAAGCCTGGGCCGGGCTGCTGGCCTGGGGCGGGCGGGTGCGCCAGCGGTCCATGGGCTGCCGCGGGAGCCTGGACAGGTGCGGGTTCCGGGACGGGCGCGGGTTCCGGGGCAGCGGGTTCCTGGACAGCTGGCTGGCCCCCGGGGCGGGCGGGGGCGGGATCTGTTCCCCCGGTGCGCCAGGGGACGGAGTCGATGAGGACTCCAGCCGACGCAGGACGGGGCGGACCGGCAGCGGCATCGTCCCGGCCGGTCCCGGGTCCCGCTGCATCGCCGGGACTTGCAGGCGCAGGCCCGGCTTCTGCTGCTCCGGCTTCCGCTGGCCCCGGTTCTGTGGCGGAGCCTGCCGGCGCCGCCTCTTCTGCCGTCCCGAGGGCGGGCAGTGGTTCGGCGGCGGCCAGCGCCGGCTGTTGCTGCGGCACCACGTGCCCGGAGTCGGCATCGGGGTCCTCGCGGACGGCGGCGTCCTCGATGTTCCGCATCACGGTGCGGTCCCACAGGTGGTCGTAGGACGTGGTCACCTCCGCGGCGGGGGCGGCATCGGCGTGGCCCGCCGCGGCGGTTGGCTCCGGCCCGGTTGTACCGGGGCCAGGCAGCTCCGGTCCCGGGTCCCCAAGGCCTGCCGAGTCTTCGGTACCGGTTTCTTCGAGAAGCTCTCCGTCGGCGTCGATGATCGCGCCGGGGGCAATGGTGGCTTCCGGATCAAGGTGGCGCACAGCGGACTCCGGATCGGGCTGCGCGCCAGGTTGCTGAAGGTCACCGGCGGTTGCGGCCGGCATGGCAGTGGCGGTCCACACGGACGCATCGGCGGCCGGTTCGCCCCCACCCGTTGGCATTTCCGGGGCAACGGGCTGGTCGATGCCGGCGGGACCGTCCACCTCCCCGGAAGAATTGACGGCGAAGGTGCCGTCACCACCGGCCGGAGTCCCCGTCGATTCGTCGCGGTCAGCCGGAGCTGGAGCAACGACGGCGGCGGGGCCGGACGGCGCACCCAGGGTCAGGGACCGCAGCAGCACCACGCCCTCCACCAGTGGAAGTTCAAGCAGCGGAAGTTCAGGAAGTTCAAGCAGTGGCAGCTCAACCAGCGGCCGGCCGGGACTGCCGGCACCCTGTCCCGTGGCAACCGTGCCGCCGGCGATTGTCAGCCGGCACTTACCCGCCACCAGGAACCTGCGCTCAGTCCAGGTGGTCACGTCGCGGCCGTCCAGATCCACCGGTCCGCCGGGCTGCTCCACGGCGAGGTCGAGCTCGCCGCGCAGGAAAACCCGGAGCGAACCGTTGAAATCGAGGATGGCAAACGACGGTATCCGGGACAGTGACCCACCGGAGCTGCTGGTGACGGCGGCCAGGACCTCGTGTGGCTCGGGGCGGGAACCCAGGAGGTCCCAGATGGCCCCGGCGAGTTCCGCCGGTGTCTCCGGGCCCAGGAGGACTGCGGTCCCAGACCGGACAATGCCCAGCCAGGTGCCGGGGGTGTAGCTTGCGCCCGTCATCGGCCAGGCTCCCCGGCCTGGTCCGCGCCGGCGTCCACAGGTTCGGGCAGGGGCTGCGTTACCGCCTCAGACGCCGGGGGCCGCGGCAGCGTCACTTCGTCGCCGTCCACCGGGGCGTGGCGCGGTGCCGTGGTGCCGGCGCCGTCGTCGTGCGCTACGTTCCGGGCGTCCACCACGATGGCCGTGACGTTGTCCCGGCCGCCGCTGCGCAGGGCGGCCTGGATCAGGGCGTCCACCGCCTCCTGCGGATCAGCCACGGTGCTGAGGATCCGGAGGATATCGTCGTCCGCCAGTTCCCCGGTGAGGCCGTCGGAGCAGACCAGCACCCGGTCGCCTTCCTCCACGGGGAGGAGCCAGTAGTCCGCCTCCGTCTCATCGCCCGTGCCCAGGGCCCGGGTCACCACGTGGCGCCGCGGGTGGACGGTGGCTTCCTGTGCGGTAATCTCGCCGGCGTCAACGAGCTCCTGGACCTCGGAATGGTCCACGCTGATCTGCTCGAACCGGCCCTGGCTGAGCCGGTAGGTGCGGGAATCGCCAATATTCAGGACCAGCCAGTACGGCACGCCCATTTGCTCCACCACCACGGCACCCGTAAGGGTGGTGCCGGCGCGGGCGCCCGTGGCTTCGCGGATGGAGGCGTCGGCGCGGACCAGGTACTCCTGGAGGAGGGCGGCGGTGATGTTCCGCTCCCCCGTGCTGACCTGGGGCATTTCGGCCAGGGCGCGCACGCACAGGCCGCTGGCGATTTCGCCGGCCTCGTGTCCACCCATGCCGTCAGCCACGGCGAAGACGGGGTCGGCGGCGATGTAGGAATCCTCGTTCAGCTCCCGGCGGAGTCCCCTGTCCGTCCCGTAGCCGTAGGTAAGGCTGAGGCCCGGCCCCGGCTGGATGGTGGAGGAAACACTGGCGGGGTGCTGGTTCATGCCTGTCCTAGGTAAAAGGTACGGTCTCCAAAGTGCACGCTGGATCCCGGGGTAACAAACGTGGGGACGCCCGGCACCAGGGGGGTGCGCAGGCCGTCCGGGGTGGTGACGGCGCTTCCGTTGGTTGACTGCCGGTCCGTCACCCAGATGCCCGCACCGTCAGTGAGCAGGTGCAGGTGGGTCTTGGAGATGGATCGGCCGGGGTCGTCCACGGCCAGCAGCTGGGCGTGCTGTTCGCCCGCTTGCCCCACCGGGTTGCGGCCCACCAGGACGCTGCGGTCCAGCTGGAAATCGCGGCCGTCATCGAGCCGGATGCGGAGAACGGCCACCTGGGCGGGTCCGCCGTTGCCGGGGCGCACCTGGGTGCGTTCGACGTCGTCGTCCACGTGCTGTGGCGGCACCCGGTGGCCTGCGGGGGCATCCTGGGCCGGGGTGGCCGGCGGCGCGAAGGATGCCGGCGAGGTGTAGGGCATGGTCTGTGAGGGCATGGTGGCCGACGGCGCAGGCGCGTGGGGTGCGGAAGCCTGGGGAGCCTGGAACCGGGCGACAGATTGTGCTGCGGGGGCTTGGGGCGTGTTTGACTGGGCCACCGGGGAGAGCACCTGCTGCACGGGCGGGAGGTCCAGGGGCGCGAAGCTGTAGGGTCCCTGGATGCCGCCGGTGGTGATGGGGTCCCTGCCGGCCTTGACGTCGAACACCAGGGTCTTGGCAGCGGTGTCGTTCCAGCCCCGGAGTCCGCCGTTCCTGTCCCATCGGTTGGACACGACCACCAGCACTGCCCAGGCGGCACCCACCACGAGCAGCGGGCCGAGGATGAACAGGGCGGCGTCAAACCATTTGAAGACCGCTACCAGCACCGCCGCGGGCAGGGCCAGGAGGATGCCTGCCCCGGTGATGAGGCCGCGCAGGAAGACGGCACCGGCGCCTGGTGCGTAGCCGTCCTGGTCCGCGCTGCAGATGCCCATGGCCAGGTTGCCGGGGGTCTTGCCGGTGCGGGCTTCCAGCCCGAGCACCACGAAGAGGTAGGCCATGGTGAGGCCCAGGCCAACGCCGCCGAAGAGGACCAGGGATGAGGTGTCGTACACAATGTAGCCACCGCTCCTGGTCCGGGTGATCCCGGCGAATCCGATGGCGAACGTCACCACCAGCACCGCCACCCCGGGCAGCCAGTCGATGACGGCAGCGCCAAGCCGCTTGCCCGCCGCAGCCGGAACAAGCTGAAGGTTCACTGCCATTCCCGTTCCTCCCCCTGGAGCGGCTTCCACCCTGGTGGAACCGCCGGTCATGCCCGGCCCGGCGCCCGCGTGGTGGCTGTTCCTGCCCGCGGTGGCCGTTTGTGCTGTGCCCGCCGGCCGACCTGCCGGGGGGCTTTCTACTACCGGGATAGTACCGGGAATCCCGGGCGCATGCGTGGGGCTCGCTTCCCGGGCACCGCTCCTGTCGTAGCCCACCACAGGATCCGGGGTGCGCGTCCGGCGCGCCGCCCGGTTGGGCAGCGGCGCACCGCAGGCAGGGCAGAAGGTGGCACCCGCACGGATCTGCTGTTGGCAGCGCGGGCAGCGTTCGGGATCAGGCATCACTGCTGGCTGGGTCCTTGCTGGTCTGGCCCTGGCGCTTCGCGCTGCGGGGTTTCCGGCTGGGGCGCCGAAGTTGGGGCGGGTGTTCCGGCGCTCTCCCCCGCGGCGTTGCCGTCGGCGAGGCGGCGGCGCGCAGCAAGGATGCCGCCCACCGCCGGGAGCGCCACGCGGCCGCCGCGCAGTTTGAGGCCATTGCCGGAGTTCATCGCGGTCCGGGCGTCGGCCAGCAGCGAACGGGGCGAGAAGCGTGCCTGCTGCCGCCGCCAGAATCCCATGCCGGAGGTCATTTCCTTGAGCGAACCATCAACGATGGTCCAGTACTCGCGGACCTCCTCCTCGGTGGGTTCCCCGGCTCCGAAGATGGAGGCGTCCGCCCGCCGCGCCAGCATGGTGGTTGTTCCCTGGGTGGCAGGGAACGCTTCGGCCAGCACGGCGGCGCTTTCGCGCCGCGTCGAGCGGGTGTCGACGGCGGCGCCCAGGTCTGTCGCGAGGCTCACCACCTCGTTCCATCCTCCGCCCACACGCTGGGCGGGGTGCCCGTCGCGGAAACGCGACTTCCGCCGTCGCGCCTTCAACAGGCCGATCAGCAGCAGCGGCAGCGCCAGGATCACCAGCGGGACCGCGACGACGCCCAGGGCGCCCAGGAGGGCACCCCAGAAGAGCCAGGGGTTGTTCTTTTTCTGGTCGGCGTCCAGCGCGTCCGGCGATGAATCCGGCGGCAGGTCTGCCGGTTCCTGCGGCGGGGGCGGCGGCTGCAGCACCTGCGGCTTGGGCTTGGACTTGTTTTCGGGGTCCGGCGGGATGGGAATGTTGTCCTTGGGCGGGGTGGGATCGAAGCTGACCCAGCCGACCCGTTCAAAGGCGACCTCAACCCAGGCGTGGACGTCCTTGCCGGTGATCTTCACCTCGCCGGCACCGTTCTCCGGGCTGGTCGGTTCAGGGTAGAAACCCATCACCACCCTGGAGGGGATGCCCAAGTGCCGGAGCATCAGGGACATGGCCACCGCGTACTGTTCATCGTCGCCCAGCATCTGCTTGGCCGTGAGCAGGCTGCGGATACGGGCGGAACCGTGGCCGGAGACGCTGGGCAGCTGGCCCTCACTGACCAGGCCGTTGCTGAACGCCCCGGTTTTCTGGAAGTGGGCTTCGATCTGGCGGACCCGGTCGATGGCCGTGGGTGCATCGGCGGACAGGTCGTTGGCCTGGGATCCCACCACCGGCGGCACTTCCAACGCGTCCGGGAGCGACACCTTGGCGAAGTCGTATTGCGTCAGCTGGCCGTGCTCGAGCTTGACGGGGTCGGAGACCTGGACGCTGTAGGAGTCGCCGCGGGACAGCCCGTTGGTGGTCACGGCGGTGTCGGAGCCGGGGTTGAAGTAGAGGCCGGCAGCAGCGGCGGAGCCGGACTGGTCAAAGCTGATGCCGGTGGTCTTTCGCCCGCCGGGGACAAAGTAGCCCTGGTAGTCCTCGATGTTGATGCTGATCGAGTAGTCGTTGGTGGGCACCACGCCGGATGAGTCGGCGAGGGTGTTGATGGATTTCGCATCCCCCACCTTGCTGAAGTTTCCGGAGCCATTGGGGTCCATGTTGTAGTTGGTCCCGTTGAAGGCATCCAGCGCGCCGAGCCGGACCCGGCCGTCCTTCGGGAGGCCCTTGACCACGAACAGGGTGTCGTCCTTTTTGTCCTTCACGTACGTCCGGAAGCTTGCCAGGGGCGTGATGTAGTCCTTGGGGTCGAACGGGGGCACCACCACGTTGCGGAGGACTTTCCGGTCTTCTCCTGCGCTGACGAGCGGTGCGGCCACCGCGGTGACCCCCACGCTGGCAGCAATGACCCCTGCCGCCATGCCCAGCCGGCGGATCCTGGCCCGGCGTGCAGCGGCCGTGTCTGTTTGCGGGTTGTTGACCGCCACCCGGCGGGTGTTGTTCCGCCGCAGTGCGTCGCGGCGGAAGGTGGCCCAGGCGATGCCGAGGACGGTCAGGCCGATGCCGCGTTCGAGTGTCAGGAACGCGGCGTTGGTGCTGAAGGCGATTCCGGTGACGAACAGGACCAGCACGGGCAGGAGGGGCAGGTAGGGGCTTTTGGCGCGCCAGGTCAGCAGCGCAGCGACGAGCGCCGTGATCAGGGAGCTCAGGAAGGGGACAATGAGCACCCCGCCGGCTGTGCCCACAGGCACGCCGACCGTGAGCATGTCCTTCCAGGCGAAGACGACGCCGAGGAGCAGGGTCCGCAGCGAATCAAGGGTGGGGACGAAGCCGGCGATGGCAGCGCCGGGTACCGCCAGCCAGGTTCCGAGGACCAGGTAGGCGGCGAGCGCCAGGGCTGTAGTGATCAACAGCCCCAGCCGCAGGTGGGCGTTCGCTGCGCCGATGGCCAGGCCCAGCACGATTCCGCCGAACCCGGACAGCAGGTAGTACGGGTCCCCGCCGAAGCTGAGGCCGAAACCGAGCAGGCCCAGGCCCAGCAGGACCACCAGTGCCCCGGCGTCGAGCAGGAAATGCCATGGCGGCTGGCCGTCCACGAAGGCCGACTCCGTGGTGGCCGCCTGGCGGCGGGTACGGGTTGGGGGAATCTGCGTTTGCGGGGAGCGGCCCGGTGCGGTGCTCATGCGGCCGCCTTTCTCAGCACGATGGCAAGGTCGGCCAGGTCGCCGAGCGTCAGGACAGTCAGGTCTGCGATGTTGGCCCGGGTGGGGGCCACCCCGGCTTCCACCCTGACCGCCAGGCTACGTACACCCGGCGGGACGGAGGCGGCGGCGGAGCGGAGCTGGGTTGCCGTCACGTTGCTGCCCACCACGAAGAAGACCACCGAGGCGTTGGGCACGGTGTCGGCCAGGGTCCGGGCGAGGTCGACGGCGGTGCGGCGCATGGGGGCGCCGACGATCCGGGTCATGTCGTCCAGCATGTTGCGGCCGGTTTCGCAGCGCAGGGGGCCCTTTTGGGTCAGGACGTCCAGTTCACGCTGTTCGCGGATGGCCTGCCGGCCGATGGAGGCAGCCACGGAGATGGCCATTTCGAACTCGGTCTCGGAGGCGTATTCCTCGGTGTTGATGGACAGCGAGATGGCCAGGTGGGCGCGCCGGGTTTCCTCGAACTGGCGGACCATGAGTTTGTTGGTGCGGGCGGTGGTTTTCCAGTGGATGTGCCGGCGGTCATCGCCCGGCACATAGTCGCGCAGGGCGTGGAAGGAGACGTCGGCGCTGGACAGGTCCGTGGTGGGCATGCCCTCAAGGTCGCGGATAAAGCCCGCCGCCGAACCGGCCAGGGCCACGGTGCGCGGGTGGACGAAGAGGTCCTCCGGGTCGGTCCAGAGGACCTGCCGGCGCAGCAGGTGCAGCGGGTCCGCCCGCACGGAACGGACGGGCCCCACCACGATGACGGCGCGCCGGGCGGTGGGAATGGTGAACAGGTCCTCGTGCACCTGCCCGGGCTTCATGCGGGGCAGATGAAACACGGCCGTGGTGCTGCCCACCGGCAGTTCCAGTGCGGCCGGCAGCAGTGGACGTGCCGAGGTGTTGGAGACGGCGATGCTGCCGACGGCGCTGTCCCCCACGGCCACGCGGGTGCGGGCGAGGTCCAGGACCACCCCGTACGAGGACCGGCCCAGGATGAAGGCTACAGCGATCACAAACATGGCGAAGGCGGCAATGGCCGCCGCCGTGGCTTCCTGCCAGCCGAAGGCCTGGCCGGTGGCCCAGAGCAGGATAGCTGCAGCCAGGACGGACCAGCCCAGGATGCTGACCACGGACAGCACCGGCCATGCATACTTCAGCCAGGTGTCCCGGACGGACCGCCACGCGGGCGTCAGGGCCTGGAGTGCGGTGCTGCTGGCTTCGGACCACACCGCGGCAGGGTGCAGCCGGGTGGGGCGGCCGTTCCGGTGGAAGAGTTGCTGGAAACGCTCCGCGAACCGGGTCAACGGGGTACCGCTGGACGTGCCGTCGGACATAGGGGTGTGCCTTCGTTGTTGCGCTGGAATGGAATGGCGGGGGCTGCGGGGTTCGTCCGCAGCCGGCGGCTCAGGCGTTTGTGCGCTGCTGCGGGGCGGCGACGTCGGCCAGGATCCGGGTCAGCACGGCCTCGGCAGTGGCGCCCGAGAACTCTGCCTCGGGGTCCATCACGAACCGGTGGGTCCACACCACCGGTGCCAGTTCCTTGATGTCGTCCGGGAGGACAAAGTTCCGGCCCTGCGAGGCAGCCCACACCTTGGCGGCCCGCACCATGGCCAGGGCACCACGCACTGACACCCCAAGGCGGGTTTCCGGGGCGTTGCGGGTTTCCTCGCAAAGCCTGGAGATGTATTCCAGCACGGCAGTGTCCACGTGTGCCGTTGCGGCGAGGTCTGCCATGTCCGCCACTGCCTGGGTGGTGATGACGGCGGACAGTTCCTTGGAGCGGTCCTTCAGGTTGCTGCCGCCCAGGAGTCGGACCGTGGACGCGTGGTCCGGGTAGCCGATGGAGGTCTTGATCAGGAAGCGGTCCAGCTGGGCCTCGGGCAGGCGGTAGGTACCCGCCTGCTCGATCGGGTTCTGGGTGGCCATCACCATGAACGGCCGGCCCGCGGAATACGTGACCCCGTCAACGGTCACCCGTGATTCCTCCATGACCTCCAGCAGCGCGGACTGGGTCTTGGGCGAGGCACGGTTGATTTCGTCGGCCAGGACGATGTTGTTGAAGATCGGGCCCTTGTGGAACTCGAACTTCTGCGTCTTCTGGTCGTAGATGGTCACGCCGGTGACGTCGGAAGGAAGCAGGTCAGGGGTGAACTGGATGCGGTTGTTGGAGCCCTGCACCGTAGCAGCCAAGGCCCGCGCCAGGGAGGTCTTGCCCGTGCCCGGCGCATCCTCGAACAGGACGTGCCCTTCGGCCAGCATGGCGGTGAAGGTCAGCCGGATGACGTGTTCCTTGCCGAGCACCGCCTGCCCCACGTTGGCAACCAGCTTTTCGAACGTGTCGGCAAACCACTCGGCCTGCTCAATGGTCATGGTCATGAAAGTTGCTTCCTTTTGATGGGTCGAAAGTTGTCGTGTGGGCCCGGGAGGCCCGGGCCCACACGATGGATGCGGTTGCTAGCGGTTAGGCATGCCATTCGGCGGATTGCAGCCCACGTTGGAGGTGTCGCAGCGGAGCCAGTTACCGGACGCCATCCCGGAGTTCAGGTGGTACCAGATGCCGCTGGGGTTGTTGGACGTCTTGTACCAGACCTGGTAGCGGTCCGCCGTGGACGGGGCACCGGCATCGAGCCACTTGCCGGCACCGGTGCACTGTGAGGGGTTGCCGGCGATGTAGCTGTCAGTCCCCTGGCGGGGCTCCGTGCAGCTGCGGACCGGGCTTGCCGTGACGTACCAGTCCGTGGGCGGGGGCGGTGTGTTGTCCGGGCCGGACGTTGACGTGACCGGACCGCCGACGGCGCCCGGGGTGACCGTGTAGGCACGGACCCGCAGTCTGTGGCTCGTGCTCCAGCCGCCGGCGCCGGCATCAAACTTGTTCGCCTTGCCGACGTTCTGCCAGCCGCCACCATCCATGCTCACCTCGTAGTAGCTGAGGGGCCTGCCGTTCGTCGCCGGGTCATTCCAGGTCCAATGCACCTGTCCATCGCCCTTGGCCGAGGTGCCGCCGTTGATATTGGGGGCGTTGGCAGGACCGTAGGGGTTTCCGGTGCCGATGGCCTTGGCGTCACCGGCCATATTGTTCTTGGTGGACGTGGCAATGATGGTCACGGTGATGTCCCGCCCATTGGTCATGCCACCGATGGTTCCTCCCCCGGCTTTGATCGAGCCGGTCCTGCCGTCGGCGTTGTAGGAGTAGGCAATCTCGGAGGCGGTGGAGCCGTTGCGCTGTGCATCGGTCAACGGCGTGAATGTCACGTCCAGCTGGCCGCTGGTCCCGTTCTCCTTCACCGTTCCAGAGTTGACTGTGCCAGGCTTTCCAGCTGCCCGAATTGCGGCAGACTGCGCGCTAGTGGCACTGGTTCCGGCCTTGTTCGTTGCCGAAACCGTGAAGGTGTAGTTCGTTTCCGAATTGTCCACGGTGACGTTTTGCGAGGTGCCGGCTACCTGCTGGCTGGCAACGGCGGCCCCTCCCCTGAGCGTGGTCAACGTGTAGGAGGAGACGGCGTCGCCGTTGTTGTTGGGCGCCGACCACACGACGCGCAGCTGGCTCTGCGAACCAACCGGCGTGGCCTGGGAGACGCTGGGGGCCGTCGGCGTGGCGGGGACTCCGGCGGGCACCTCGGCCGCGGAATAGGGACTCCATTCGGACGGGTCCTTGGCGTCATTGCGGGCCAGGACCCGGACCTTGTAGGACACGCCGTTCTGCAGGCCCTTCCACACGTAGCTGACTGACGTCAGTCCCTGGATCTGGGCGTTTTGGCCAGCGGGCGCCGGCGAGATTTCCAGGTCGTAGGACTTGACCGGGGACCCCTTGCTGGCCGGCGCGGCCCAGTTGACCGTCAGCTGCTTATCGCCGAACTTCAGCGACGGAGCCTGTGGCGTATCCGGTTTAACGTCCGGACGGACATCGGCAGACGCCGGCGACCGGTCGGAATCACCGAACTCGTTGGTTGCCGTCACCTGGAAGTGGTAGGTGGTGTTGTTGGTCAGGCCATTGAGGGTGCAGGTGTTGGCCGGGCATTCCTGCCGGAATCCGCCCTCCCCGAACACGGTGTACCTGGTGATGGGCGAGCCCCGGTCGGCCGGTGCCGACCAGGTGAGCAGCGCCGTCTGGTCGCCCACACTCTGCGCCTGCGGCGTGGTGGGCGCCGCCGGCTTGTCCTTGACGGTCAGCCGGACCCGCGCAGTGGCGTGCCGGGACGCATCCCCCGTCTTGTCCTCCACCGTGTAGGCCACCACCATGGTTCCGGTAAAGCCCGGCGCGGGGGTTACGGTCACAGAGTCACCGTTGACGCCCACGTTGCCGCTCCCCGTTTCGGTATTGGCGGCGATGATCTTCAGCGGTGTTTCGGGGAACGGGTTGGCGTCGTTGGCGAGCACGTTGATGGTCACCGGCTTGCCGGCGGCGGCGTTGTCCTGCACGTCGTCGTTCGCCACCGGTTTGGGCCGGTTGGAGGCGGTTACTGCAAGCTGGTACGTGGCCGTGGCCTCGAGCCCGCGGGGGTCGATTGCCTTGACCTGCACGGCGGCGCGGGTTCCGGTTGCCGTGGAGTCGGCCGCCGAAACTTTCAGCGTCTTGCCTTCGATGCGTGCAGAGAACCCGCCGGGAGAGTCTCCCACCAGTTCGTACTTCATCTTCTCGACGTCGTCCTGGTCGGGATCTGAGGTGAGCTTGCCGAGGTCGGTGCTGGCCGAGTCACCCTTGGGAACATCCACGTTGGCGCCAAGCAGCTCCGGCGGGTTGTTCTTGTTGGGGTCCGGCAACACCTTGGTGCGGATGCTGAGGGTGGACTTGAGGCCGGCGGGATCGTCCGGCCCGGTACCGTCGGTCACCTCGAAGGTCAGTGAACCGGGGCCCACGTAGTCCGCACCAGCCGTGTACTTCAGGCCGGTGCCGTCGCGCGTTACCGGATCGCCGCCGTCGGCACCGATGAGCTTGATCCTGTCCGCCTGGGTCAGCCGGGGTGAACGTCCTTCCCGGACCTTGACCCATTCCTTCAGGTCGACGTCGACGGATTGTCCGGCCACGACCTCCAGGACCTCGTCCTTGGCCAGTGTGGGGACCTGCTGGCCCAGGCCTGGCACCCAGATGATGGCGGTGGACTGCTGGCCGTCGACGTCTTCCACCGTGTACGGGATCAGCTGTGGCTGTTCGGTGAGGTCCACCAGGACGTTGCCGTTTCCGCCGGGCCGCGCAGTGGTGGCCTCGGTGCTGATCTTCAGGTTTTCGCCCACGCCGTCGGGGTCCTCGTCGTTCTTGAGGACGGGAACGTCCACGGCGGTCTTGCCCATGGCCTGGGCTGATGTCACCCTGTCGTCGCGGGCGATCGGCGCCTTCAGCGGCACGTCGTTGTCCACCACCAGGCGGATGGTGGCCTGGGCGGTGGCGTCCCGGTCGTCGGCGATGGTGTAGCGCACGTTGACGGTTCCGGCCTCGTTCGGGGCCAGGAGGATGATGCGGCCGCTGTTCCTGCTGACGGTGGCCTGCAGGGAGGGGTCGGCCTCGATGCCGTCGGTGAGGATGCGGATCCGGTCGCCGTCAGGATCGGTGTCGTTGGCAGTGGCGTCGACGGCAATCTGCCGGCCGGGACGCACCCGGACCTCGTCGTCCACCGGGGTGGGCTTTTGGTTCATGTCACCGCGGGGCGCGATGCCCACCGTGACGGTTCCCGTGTTCACTGCCCCCTGGCGGTCCACCACCTTGTAGCGGAAGGTGTCGGTGCCGGCACCGTCCCCGGCGGCGGTGAAGTCGATGAAGTTGCTGCCCACCGTGGCGGTTCCCATGGCAGGGGTGCTGTCGATGCCCGTCAGCTGCACGGAGTCGCCGTCGGGATCGATGCCGTCGAGGGGAACCGGGATGCGGACGGTGCCCGCAGCCACCACGCGGGCTGTCAGGTTCCGCGGCTGCGGCCGGGAGTTCTCCGCGCCCTCGAGCGGGAGGATGTGGATGGTCACGGCGGCGGCGCTCTTCTGGCCCTGCGGATCCACCGCGTTGTAGATGGCGCGCACGGTCTTGGGCTGGCTGCCCGCTATGAACCGGAGGGTGTTCTCTGAGACGAAGCTCTTCCCGTCGGCAGGGTCAACCGCCTGCGGCAGGACCGGGTCCACGGTCAGTTCCTGCCCCTGCGGGTGGGTGTCGTTGTCCAGGACGGGGATGGTGACGACGTCGTTGACGCGGACATTCACCTCGTCCGGCTTGGGCTGGGGTGCTTCCACGACAGCGGGGGCCGGCACGGGCACCACGGAGACACTGCCGGTGGCGGACTTCTTTCCGTTGGACATGGTGTATTCGAACAGGATGGGGTCCTTGGTTCCCAGGATGTCCGTAATCCGCAGGACGCTGTGGTTGATCACGCTGACGGACACCGTCGCGTTGTCCGGGAGCTTCACGGACTGAAGCACCAGGACACCACCGGAGGGGTCGGAGTCGTTGGCCAGGGGGTCCAGCAGGACACTGCCGCCCGTGGGCATCAGGGCAACGTCATGGACCGCGACGGGATCGCCGCCGTCGTTGCCGGATTCGACGTCCACCCGGATGAGGCCCTGGCTGCTTTGGGGGCCGTTGCTGGCGATGTACGTCAGGTAGACGGGGCCTGGGGTGCTGCTGCGGAAGGTGAAAGTGCCGCCGTCGGTGACGGGGCCAAGTTCGGCGGGGCCGTTGGCTTCCACCTGGGCGAGGCGGAGGGCACCCCCGTTGGGATCGACGTCGTTCTTCAGCGGGGAAATGACCAAATCCTGGCCCACCACGGCGGTGACGTGGTCGGCGTTGACCACGGGTGCCAGTGCACCTGGCGGCTGGACGTTGACAACTACCTTGCCCGTGACGGTGGCGCGGCCGTCCCAGATACTGACCTGGACGTTCTTCTTGCCGGCAGTTGCGCCGGAATCCTGGAAGGTCAACAGGCCGTCGCGCCGCACCTTGACCTGGTCCTGGTCGTTATCGGCCTTCGCGTCCAGCAGGACCAGGTCGTCGCCGTCGGGATCGATCCAGTCGGTGAGGATGTTCTGGCTGACGGTTTTGCCCTGTTCAACCAGCATGGTGGTGTCTTCGCCGCGTTTGAACTTGGGCGGCTTGTTTTCGTCGGGTCCCACCACGTTGAGCGTGACCTGTCCCGTGGCGGAGAGGCCGCGGCCATCCGAGGCACTGTAGTTGAAGGTCTCGGTGCCCGGCTTGGCGTCCGCGGGGACAGTGATCTGGAAGGCGGTGCCGCCGTAGATGCTTTCCAGCGTTCCCGATTTGGGTCCGGCGTCCCCCACCGCTGCGGTGAGAACGTCGCCGTCGGGGTCTGAGTCGTTGTCCAGGACGCTGAGGATGGTGGTGCGGCCGGGGCGGACTCCGACGGCGTCGGGCTTGGTTTCCGGCGGACGGTTGGGTTTGGTGCGGTCCGGCAGGATGTTGATGGTGTTGTTGTCCGCCGACTCCTGGTCCTGGTCGTCGGACTGGTTCTTGGGCGGGATGACGTCGTCCCAGTTGTTCACCAGCTGCATGTTCTGGTTCACCAACCACACATTCCCCGAATTCACATCATTCAGGACCACCAGGTCCCGGTTCACCCGGAAAACATACGACGGCGACGCACTCGCCTTGGGCACCGCAACATTCTTATCGTCAGCATCATTGACACAGTCCCGGACATACTTGTTCGCACCCGACCACGCCGCATGCACACACCCACCCAACTGCACCGGAGCAGCCGGAACCCCCTCACCATCGAACCCCACGGTCGTGGCCGTACCCCCGTCAAGGGGCTGCTTCAGCAACGCCTTCCGCGTGGCCAGCGCCACAAAGTCACTGTCCGGCCCGGCCTGCTGCAACTTCGCATCCCGCGCATTCTCCAACTGCAGCCGCTTGCCACCAGGCAGGAACAGGTTTCCCGCGGCAGCATCCAACACCACCGGCTGGTCCCCCACCACCGTCATCTGCAAATCCCCGGCACCCTTAAGCCCATCCCACGTACTGGACTCCGACGACGCCACACCACCCTCGGCATCAACACCGGTCACCGTCACGCTGCCGGTCTTCGGATCCGCCGAATAAATCCGGTCATCCGAACCCACCACCGACACCAGGCCCGCCGAACCCACCAAAACCGGCTCCGACGCTTCCTTATCAAAACCATTCACCGTGGCCGGCGACACCGCCCACACCTTCCCCGACGCAGCATCCGTCACCGAAATCGTCCGCGCCCCAAAACTCACATCCGCCGCCCCCGGCAACTGCTTATCCCCACCCAAACGCATATTCGCCGGCGACACCTGGTTCAACGTCGAACCCGTCTCGTCATCGACGAACACCTCACCGGCATGCTGCAACACATCAAACGTCGACAACGCCGGCGTCACCGCCCCATCCAACACCCGCGACGGATAATTCAACCGCCCCACAGCATTCTTCGACTTCGAAACAACCCACACACCACCATCGTTCAACTCCACCTCAGTGGTCTTAAACCCCGGATACAACACAGCACCCGTCACCACCACAGCCACCACAGCACCAAACGCCGTACCGGTGACGAGTTTCTTAAGTCGCTTTTTCAGCCCGAGCTTCCCCAGCAGAGTTGTCACAGCGTTAATTTCCCTCAGATTGTGTAGCCAGATGGCGGCCTGGTGGCAGGACAGGCAGCAGGCTTCCTTTTCCCCGGGGTAAGCCTACCGAATAGCGGAAACCGCCGCGATGGGGACAACTGCCCGCACATCCGCGCCCTGCGTGTCAGCAATGCGGTGCCCCCAGCCCGGCGGGATCGGCAAGCGTGGTGTGGCCGGCGATCACATAGCGGCCAACATTGCGTGCCGAGCCGGATTCAACCCGCCACCACCGGACGATGCCGTTGCCGGACCAGTTGTCGCTCTGGTCGATCCAGCACGCCACCATGATGCGGTCCTGGTCCGCCTTGTAGAACCATGGCGGGCTGTCCGCGTTGACGCCGTCACAGTCGAAGTAGGGACTTGGCCGGTAGTTGGATCCGCCCAGGGTGAAGGTGCAACTCCTGACGAAGTTGGGGTCGGAGGTCTTGATCCGGGTTTCCCACAGGCCTTGCTTGCCCGCTGTGGCGCTGGCGGTAACCACCGCGCTGCCGGTGCCGACAGAGTTGAAGGTCTGGACCGCGATGGTGACGGTGTCACCGAAGTTGGCCGTGTTGACCGTCCGGCTGCCGGAGGGGGCAACGTTCTCCCAGCCGCCGTTGTTGATTTTGATCCTCGTTTGCGCCACGTCGTTGGTGCTGGTGGACGGGGAGGACCAATTCAGGGTGGCCGACTTCTGGTTCACGCCGCCGTTTTGGCCGGACGCGGAGGGGGTGCCCGGGGAGCCGTACGGCGTGGCGGTGGCAGGGGCGCTGCCGTCAGAACTCGGGGCCACCGTGGAGTTGGCGACGACGGTGATACTGACGGCGTTGCCGTTGGTGAAGCCGCCGATGGTCTGGCCGGGCGTGATGGGCCCGCGGGCACCGTTGCTCGCGTTGTAGCTGTAGCTGACCTCGTTTTCGGCAGAACCATTTCGTTCCGCCGCGGTCAGTTTGCGGAAGTCCACCGTCACGGCGCGTCCTGCTCCGCCGGTGTTCGCCGGCGTGGCCGTGACCCCGGAGACCGTCGCCAGCTTGCCGGTGGCGCGCCGGGGCGCGGAGGGCGGGCTGACCGCGCCCTTGCCGGCCTTGTTCTCAGCCTGCACCGTGAACGTGTATGCGGCCTCAGAGTTGTTGGCGGTGAAGTTTGCGGTGCGGACGTTACCGGGGACGGTCTGCGTCTGGGCAGGGGCGTTGCCGCCGCTCATGGTCACGTAATAGGTGCTGATCGGATCACCGTTGGTGTTGGGTTCGGCCCACGTGACCCGAAGCTGGTTCTGGGTCCCCACGGATGCTGCGACGGCGGATGCAGGTGCTGCAGGTGCCGCAGGGACTCCGGCGGGATTGTCCTCCGCGGAATAGGTCCCCCAGTCGGAGGCGCCAAGCTCGTTGACGGCCTGGGCGCGCACCTTGTACTTCACGCCATTGGTGAGGCCGGTCCAGGTGTAGTTCAGCCCGGCGACCTCGTTCTTGAGGGCTGCCCCGCTGGCCGGTGGCGGTGAGATCTCCAGGTTGTAGTGCTTCACCGGCGAGCCCTCGGTTTTCGCCGCGGGCCAGGTGATGGCCATGGTCTTGTCCCCCGCCTTCACGGTTGGGGCTTCCGGTGGCGATGGCTTCTCGTCAGGCCGGATTTCATTGGACTGCGGCGAGGCCTGCGAGTCCCCCACTTCGTTGGTGGCCAGCACCGTGAATACGTACTTCACGTTGTTGGTGAGCCCGCTCAACGTACAGGTGGTGGTGGGGCACTTCTGTTCGAAGCCGTGGTTCGAGCGGACGGTGTACCCGGTGATGGGAGCGCCGTTGTCCGACGGCGGCGCCCACTTGAGCACGGCGGTTCGGCTGCGGACGTCGGTGGCGCTGGGGGCAGAGGGTGCGTCGGGTTTGCCGCGGACGGTGAGGCGCAGGCGGCCGTCCACCTGGCGGGACAGATCGCCCGTCTTGTCGGCCACGGTGTAGCGGACCACCATGACGCCCTTGTACCCGTCAGCCGGGGTAACGGTGATGCTGTCCCCCGACACGGACGGCTGGCCTGCTGCGGCGCCCGTCTCCACGGTGGCGCCCACGATCCGCAGGGGCGTATCCGGGAAAGGGTTGAAGTCGTTGGCCAGGACGTTGACCTGTTCCGTCTTTCCTGCGTTGGCCTTGTCCACAGCATCGTCGTTGGCCACTGGCAGGGGCCGGTTGGATGCTACGTGTCGTGCGGCGATGGTGGCGCCCACGGCGGGTGACCTGCCGTCGGTGACCTTCACTTGGATGTTCCCGGTGACGCCGATGCCAAGGGAACCATCGGCAGTGATGGCGAGCGTGGCGCCGTCGACCTTTGCGCTGAAGCCGGCAGGAAGCGTCCCGTCCAGTTCGAAGCGGAGGTTGTCCTTGTCCCGTTCGTCCACGTCCTTGGCCAGTCCGGCGAGGTCCACCGTTGCCGTTTCGGCCTTGGGGACGTCCACGGAGGTGCCGCTGAACGTGGGCGGGTGGTTGGCGTTGGGGTCCGGGACCACCTTGGTCATGATGACCAGGGTGGATTTCAGGCCGTCGGCGTCGTCAGGTCCGGAGCCGTCCGTTACTTCGAAGGTGATGGAGCCCGGGCCCACATAGTCCGGTCTGGCGGCGAAGCGCAGGGCTTTGCCGTCGGACTGGATGATGCCATCCGGGGAGCCGCCCTGGACGCGGACGGAGTCGGCCACGGTGATCCGGGCGCTGCGGCCGCTGCGGACCCGGACGTATTCGGACAGGTCCAGGGTGACGTCCTTGCCGGACATGACCTCAACGGGGTCGGTCTTGGCGAGGGTGGGGTACTGCGCGCCCTGGCCCGGGATCCACATCAGGGCGGTGGAGGTGAGGCCGTCGACGTCCGTGACCGTGTAGGGGATCAGCTGGTCTTCCGGGGTGAGAGTCACCACTACGTTGCCAGAGCCGCCGGGCCGGGCGTTCGGGTTGCCGTCGGGAAGGCTGACCTTCAACTCGGAGGCCACGCCGTCGGCATCGGAGTCGTTCTTCAGGACGGGGACGTCCACCGCGGTCTTGCCGAGGGTTTCGGCCACCGTCACGTGGTCGTCCTTGGCCGCAGGGCGCTTGAGTTCGGCGTCCGGGCTGATCCGGACCCGGATCACGGCGCTGGCGGAGGCCTTCTTGTCGTCCTGGATGCGGTAGCTGATGCTTTCGTTGCCGGCGGTGCCCGGGGCGGTGAACAGCACTTTGGCAGCGTCCGTTGCCTCAACCTGCAGGTCGGGCCTGGCCTCGAACCCGTCGGAAACCAGGCTGAGCGGGTCGCCGTCGGGGTCTGAATCGTTCGCCAGGGCCTCCACGGCAACCTTGCGGCCGGGCCGGACGTCCACGGCGTCATCCACCGCGATGGGTTTCTGGTTGTTGGCCTCCGGCGGGGCGATGCCGACAATGACTGTGCCGGTGTTTTCGGCGCCGATCCGGTCCCGGACCCGGTAGGTGAAGCTGTCGGTGCCGGCAGCGTCCCCGGCGGCTGTGAACTCCAGGTAGCCGTCGCGCACCACGGCGGTTCCCATGGCGGGTGCCTTGTCGATGCCGATGAGCTGGACGGAGTCGCCGTCTGCGTCGATGCCGTCCAGCGGCACGGGGACCTTGACGGTCATCCCGGCCACCACGCGCGCGGTCAGGTTTCGGGGCTCGGGCCGGGTGTTCCGGTCATCGTCCCGGGCGCGGATGCGGATGGTCACCTGCTGCGAGTCCACCTGCCCGGAGGCGTTCTGAACCTTGTAGATGGCGTACACCGTTTTCGCCTCGGGCCCGGCCACGAACCGCAGCTGGTCTCCCGCCACGAACATTCGTCCGTCGGCTGCATCGGGCTGTTGGGCCAGGTCCGGGAGGAGGGTGAGCTTTGATCCGTTGGGGTCGGCGTCGTTGGCCAGGACGGGAACAGTGACGACGTCGTTGGCCCGGACCGTTGCTTCGTCCGGCTTTGCCTGGGGTGCCTGGAGCTTGGCCGGGGCGGGAACCATCAGCACCGCGATCTCGCCGGTGGCGGAGGACCGGCCATTGGACACGGTGTACCGGACCGTCAGCTGGCCCTCGGCGCGGATGTCGGTGATCCTTACCACCGAGTGGTCCAGCACGGCCACGCTGACCGGCAGTCCGGCGTCGGCCGTCACGGACTGCACCACCAGCACGCCGCCCGAGGGGTCCGAGTCGTTGCCCAGGACATCCACCAGGACATCCCCGCCGGTGGGGAGCAGCGCGGTGTCCCGGACGGCCACCGGGGCGCCCTCGTCGGTGCCAGGCACCACGTCAACGCGCACCAGCTGCTGTGCGCTGGCCGGTCCGTTGGTCACCAGGTAGCTGACGTAGTGGGCACCAAGGGTCCGGGAGTTGAAGGTGAACGTCTGCTGGTCCGGGTTCAGGGTTGCCGTAGTCTCGGCGTCCGGGGTGGCCTGCGCCAGCCGCAGCGTCCCGCCCTGCGGGTCCGAATCGTTCTTGAGCGGGGTGATGACGGTGTCGGTGCCGGCAACGGCCACTATGTGGTCGGCGTTGGCGATGGGCGGCAGGGCCCCTGGGCTCCTGACGTCGACGGTGACTTTCCCTTCCGCGGTGGACTGGCCGTCGGAGACCGACACGGTGAGGACCTTCCGGCCCGGGGCGGCACCGGAATCCTGGAAAGTCAGCTGGCCGTCCGGGCGGATCCGGGCCTGGTCCAGCGGATCGCTGCTGGACACGGAGACGGCGAACAGGTCATCGCCGTCGGGGTCCATCCAGTCCGGAAGGATGTTTTGCGTGACCGACTTGCCTGACTGGACCACCAGCGTGGTGTTCCGGTTGGGCTTTTGCCGCGGCGCAGTGTTGATGCCGGGCGGGATGACGTTGAGCGTTATGTCCGCCGACGCTGACAGGCCGCGGCCGTCGTCCACGGTGTACTTGAAGGTCTCACTGCCGGCCTTGTCGGCGGGCACGGCGACCTGCAGGCCCGTGGAGCCATAGATGGGCGAGACTGCGCCCGTTTTGACGCCTTCGGGGGTTCGGACAGTGAGGACGTCGCCGTCGGGGTCGGAGTCGTTGTCCAGGACGGGCAGGATGGTGGTCTTCCCGGCGCGGATGCCGAACTGGTCGGGCTTGGCCACGGGGGCGCTGTTGGGTTTGGTGCGGTCCGGCAGGACGGTCTGCTGGACCTCGTCGGCGGAGTCCTTGTCGGCGTCGTCCGAGGTCTGCTGCGGTGGGATGACGTCGTCCCAGTTGTTCACCAGCTGCATGTTCTGGTTCACCAACCACACATTCCCCGAATTCACATCATTCAGGACCACCAGGTCCCGGTTCACCCGGAAAACATACGACGGCGACGCACTCGCCTTGGGCACCGCAACATTCTTATCGTCACCATCATTGACACAGTCCCGGACATACTTGTTCGCACCCGACCACGCCGCATGCACACACCCACCCAACTGCACCGGAGCAGCCGGAACCCCCTCACCATCGAACCCCACGGTCGTGGCCGTACCCCCGTCAAGGGGCTGCTTCAGCAACGCCTTCCGCGTGGCCAGCGCCACAAAGTCACTGTCCGGCCCGGCCTGCTGCAACTTCGCATCCCGCGCATTCTCCAACTGCAGCCGCTTGCCACCAGGCAGGAACAGGTTTCCCGCGGCAGCATCCAACACCACCGGCTGGTCCCCCACCACCGTCATCTGCAAATCCCCGGCACCCTTAAGCCCATCCCACGTACTGGACTCCGACGACGCCACACCACCCTCGGCATCAACACCGGTCACCGTCACGCTGCCGGTCTTCGGATCCGCCGAATAAATCCGGTCATCCGAACCCACCACCGACACCAGGCCCGCCGAACCCACCAAAACCGGCTCCGACGCTTCCTTATCAAAACCATTCACCGTGGCCGGCGACACCGCCCACACCTTCCCCGACGCAGCATCCGTCACCGAAATCGTCCGCGCCCCAAAACTCACATCCGCCGCCCCCGGCAACTGCTTATCCCCACCCAAACGCATATTCGCCGGCGACACCTGGTTCAACGTCGAACCCGTCTCGTCATCGACGAACACCTCACCGGCATGCTGCAACACATCAAACGTCGACGACGCCGGCGTCACCGCCCCATCCAACACCCGCGACGGATAATTCAACCGCCCCACAGCATTCTTCGACTTCGAAACAACCCACACACCACCATCGTTCAACTCCACCTCAGTGGTCTTAAACCCCGGATACAACACAGCACCCGTCACCACCACAGCCACCACAGCACCAAACGCCGTACCGGTGAACCAGCGGGAACGCGGCAGGCGGCGCCACCGGGGCGCGGCGGAAGAAGGGTTCTGGGCGCGCGTTTGTCCGAGCCGTGTCATGTGTGGAAATCCCCCGGTAAATCTAGGCTTCGTGCCTGCTGCCGGCATCACAGGACCCCGGGCACCACAACGATACCGCCATACGCCAACAAGTGGATAAATTCTTTCGGCCCGGTCCGTCCCGGACCCAAAGCCGCCGGAGCCTAGTCCAGGACCAGGCCCTTGCCGCGCCCGCGGGTCAGGCGGACGGGATTGATCTCGCCAAAGCCGCGCACATTCTCCGGGTCCTGCGGAATCAGGACGAACCGTTCGTCATGTTCCAGGGCGGAGGCTGTCATGGAATCCACCAGGACGGTACCAGGGTCCGCCAGGGTGGTCAGGCGGGCGGCGAGGTTCACGGTGGGGCCGTAGATGTCGCCCAGCCGGGACAGGATCCTTCCCCAGACCATGGCTACCCGGGCTTCCGGGAGGATTTCGTCTTCGGTGAAGGCTTCAGCCAGCGCCAGCGAAATCTCCGCACCCGCGGCAGGGGTTTCGGCGATGTACAGGACTTCATCGCCCACGGTCTTGACCAGCCGGCCGCCACCGACGGAGATGATCTCGGCGCATTTGTTTTCGAAGCGCTGGACCAGCCGGGCAAGCGTCTTTTCGTTCATCCGCCGGGACAGGCTCGTGTAGGACACCAGGTCCGCGAAACCGACCGCGCGGGCCAGGGGCAGCGGCGCGTCGTCCTCGTCGCCTTCCCGGCCTTCCTCGCTGGCCTGCAGCCCGGCTTCGGCGCGGACCGCGAGGCGCTGGACGCCGGCGTTGAGCTGGCGGCGCCAGGAGTAGACCAGTACTTCCTCGAGTGCGTCCACCAAAGCGGGCAGCTCGTTGACCAGGCGCTTGCGGGCCACGGCGTCCGTGACGCCCTGCTCGTGGACCATGTCCTCCACCAGCGCCTCGATCTGCCAGACCACCATGCGGTCGGTCATTTGCCCGATGGAGCGCGTCACCGAGATCGCCGCTTCCTCCGTGAGCTTGCCGGCGCGGACAAGGTCCACCACGGTGGACAGGGCCGCCTGGTCGCGTTCGGTGAAGGCGACGTCCTCGTCGCCGAAGTTGGGGAATCCCAGGGCACGCCAGAGCTTGCGGGCAGAAAGCAGTGAGAGGCCGGCCCCGGCCGCAACTTCACGGCGGCGGAGCTTGCGTTCCCCACCCAGGAGGCGGGCTTCGAGCGCCTTCATGGCCAAGCGTTCCGCGGACATGGCGCCGGTTGGCGGGTGACGGTCGACGCCGGGCAGCTCCGCGGCAGCACCCGGCCCGGTTGTGAAAGGGTCAGGCGAGCCGGCGTCGGACGACGCGTCGAAGGCGCCGGTTTCGATGCTCTCGACGCGTTCCTGCTGGTCCTCATCGGTCATCCCGTCCACCTTCTCTCATGTCCTCCGGAAATGCACCGGCTGGGTAATACGTCGCGCCGGGCTGGGCCCCCCTGTCCTCCGGCAGTTCCCCGATGGCGTCGAGGATGAAGTCCCGGAACCGGGCGACCTCGGGCACGTCGCGAAAGGTCACCATGCCCTGGTGCCCGGTTTCCAAGGATATATTCCCGGAACGCACCAGGCGCTGCAGCAAGGATTCATGGACCGTCAGGTTTCGCACCGATGCCAGGTTCACCTGCTGGTCCCGCCGGTTCAACAGTCCGTACCGGGCCACCATCCGCTGGCTGGTCAGCGTGTACCGGGTGCCATGCCAGCGAAGAAGCCGGGGCAGGCAGTAGCCCAGCCACACAGCCGCCGCCGCGAGCACGCAGGCGCCCACCAGCCAGGGCGTCCACTGGCGGCCAAGGGCAGGCACCACGCGTGCGGGGCCGCCGCGGATAACCCAGGCGCTGGCGAAGGCGGCCAAGGCCGGCGCCAGGACGAAGGCCACGGCGGGACCGGCAAGCTTCCGCGGCTGCGGGCGGGTAGTGACGATGACCTGCTCCCCTGGAACAAGGGACCTACGCATAACCACCCTGCTGCGGCGCGTCCGGCGACGACCAGGGCCGCAGGTGCACCACATCGCCGGCCGTGACCACATGCTCACGCGAATCCCGGTCCACCACCAGGAGGGAGCCGTAGTCATCCAGGCGGGAGGCATGTCCAATGATTTCGTGGTCGCCGGGAAGCTGCGCGCGCACCTGCTTTCCCAGGGTGACCATGACGGCCTCCACCCGTTTGTGCAGCGATGGGCCGCCGGCCATGCCCGCCGCGGGGTCGCCGTCGGCGTTGCAGAAACTGCGGTAGAGGACAGCGAAGTGGGCCAGGTAGCTTTTCAGCAGCGCGGTGCGGTCTGTGGTGGTGGCACCCTCGATGGCCACGGACGTGGCGGTGGGCACGGGAAGTTCGTCTTCGCCCAGGCTGACGTTAAGGCCGGTCCCCAGGATGACGGGGGGCACGCTGCCGTCCACCATGGGACCGAGCTGGGCCAGGATGCCGGCGATTTTCCTGCCGCGGACCAGGACGTCGTTGGGCCATTTGAGCTCGGCGGGAAGGCCTGCCGTTTCCAGGAGCGTCTGGCGCAGCGCCAGGGCTGCGATCAGGGAAAGCCACGAGTAGCTCTGGGTGGGAAGGGGCCTGCCCTCGGCGTTCACCGGGCGCAAAACCAGGGAGACCGACACGGAACTCAGCGGCGGTGCCTCCCAGCGCCGGTCCAGCCGGCCCCTTGCCGCGGTCTGGTACTCCGCCGTCAGGACGGAGAGGTCAGGCCATTCCGCAGGGTCCACCGTGACGCCCCGCAGGAGGTCGGCGTTGGTGGAGCCGGTGGAGTCCACCACGTCGATCCGGGGTATTCCCGTGGCGGAGAGGAAACGCTGGTCGGCCAGGTCCCCTCGGTTCAGGGGGGTACCCGGTGCGTGTGCGTCATCCATAGCTAGATCCTACCGAGCCGCGCCTGATCGTACCCAGCCTGCCGCAGTCCCGGAACGGGCACCGGGGACTGCATGAGGGCCCGCCTTAGAGGAAGATGTCCGGGACCAGCCGGTGTTCCGGTGATCCCAGGCTGTAGGGGCGGAAGTCGGTCACGCCCGCGGCGGCCAGGACCTGCTCATCCGTGTAGAAGTTGCCCGACGGCGGCGCACCGGCACCGAGATTGCTGCCGGTCAGGATGGCGTGGGCGGCGTCGGCCATGATCTGCGGGCCGCGCGCGGCCAGCACCATGGTTTCGCCGTGGGGCATATTGCGGATGGCAGCCGTGTCGATCAGGGTGCAGGGCCACAGTGAGTTGACCCTGATCCCGTCAGCCTTCAGTTCCTCGGCCAGGCCCAGGGTGGTCAGGCTCATCCCGTATTTGGCCATGGTGTAGGCAAGGTGCTTCCCGGCCCAGGAGGGGTGGAGGTTCAGCGGCGGCGAGAGTGTCAGGATCTGCCCCCGGCCCGAGGCACGGAGCGCCGGGAGCGCCAGCTTGGACAGCAGGAAGGTGCCGCGCACGTTGATGTCCTGCATGAGGTCGTACTTCTTCATGTCCACCTTGTCCGTGGTGGAGAGGTCGATGGCGGAGGCGTTGTTGATGACGATGTCGATGCCGCCGAACCGGTCAACAGCCGCGGCTACGGCGCCGGCCACGTCATCGTCCCTCCGCACGTCGCCCACCAGGGGCAGGGCCTGGCCTCCGGCCGCCTCCAGCTCGCGGGCTGCGGTGTGGACCGTCCCGGCGAGCTTGGGGTGCGGCTCCCCCGTCTTGGCAAGGAGCACAATGTTGGCCCCATCGCGGGCCGCCCGCAGGGCGATGGCCAGGCCGATCCCGCGGCTGCCGCCGGACAGCAGGATGGTCAGGCCCGCCAGGGAGCCGGCGGCCCGGTACGGGCTTTCGGAGGCATGCAAAGCATCGTCGCTTGAAGTCATGGGAACACTGTAACCCAACTAAGTTACTCATGAGTAACATTGTGGAGAGGTTGTTGGAACGGCAGAAAATTGTAGGTTCCCTACAGCCGTTGGCGCCCAAAGCGTTACTAGACTTGCCAGCAGGGTTCGTCTTTTGTGTGGATGCTACTTAACGCTCCGCGCAGCCAGACCTGCCAGCCGACAGAATTGACCTGCTACAGAGCCGGAGACACTTGATGAGCCACGATCTGACAACGACTGCGGGAAAGATTGCCGATTTCCGCGACCGCCAGGCGCGTGCCGAACAGCCCTCCGGCCCCGAGGCCATCGAGAAACAGCACGCCCGCGGCAAAAACACCGCCCGCGAGCGCATCGCCCTGCTGCTGGACGAGGATTCCTTCGTGGAGTTTGATGCCCTGGCCGTGCACCGCTCCACCGCCTTCGGCATGGAGAAGAAGAAACCGCTGGGTGACGGCCTGGTCTCCGGCTACGGCACCGTGGACGGGCGTTTGGTGGCGGTCTACAGCCAGGACTTCACCGTGTACGGCGGATCCCTGAGCCAGGTCAACGGCGAAAAGATCGTCAAGGTCCAGGAGTTTGCGCTCCGCAACGGCTGCCCCGTCGTCGGCATCCTGGACGGCGGCGGCGCCCGCATCCAGGAAGGCGTGGCCTCACTGGCCATGTTCGCGGACATCTTCCGCAACAACGTCCACGCATCCGGCGTAGTGCCGCAGATTTCGCTCATCATGGGCCCCTCCGCCGGCGGTGCCGCCTACTCCCCCGCCCTCACCGACTACGTGGTGATGGTGGACAAGACCTCGCACATGTTCATCACCGGTCCGGACGTCATCAAGACCGTCACCGGCGAGGACGTCGACATGGAAACCCTCGGCGGTGCGCGGCAGCACAACGCCACCACCGGAACCTCCACCTACCTCGCCTCCGACGAGACCGACGCCATTGAGTTCGTGCGCGAACTGCTGGATTTCCTCCCGTCCAACAACCTGTCCGAGGCGCCCGTCCTGGGGCACCAGCAGGAGTTGGAGATCGACGACGACGACCTCGCCCTGGACACGCTGGTTCCGGATTCAGCCAACCAGCCCTACGACATGCGCGCCGTGGTGGAGCAGATCGTGGACGACGGGCATTTCCTGGAGATGCAGGCCCTTTACGCCCCCAACGTGATGATCGGCTACGGCCGGGTGGAGGGCCACACCGTAGGCATCGTGGCCAACCAGCCCCTCCAGTTCGCCGGCACCCTGGACATCGCCGCATCCGAAAAAGCCGCGCGCTTTGTCCGCCATTGCGACGCCTTCAACATCCCCATCATCACCCTGGTGGACGTCCCCGGGTTCCTTCCCGGCAAGGACCAGGAGTTCCAGGGCATCATCCGCCGCGGCGCCAAGCTCCTGTACGCCTATGCCGAGGCCACCGTTCCCAAGCTCACCGTCATCACCCGCAAGGCCTACGGCGGCGCCTACATCGTGATGGGCTCCAAGAAGCTCGGGGCCGACCTGAACCTTGCCTGGCCTACGGCGCAGATCGGCGTCATGGGCGCGCAGGGGGCCGTGAACATCCTCTACCGCCGCGACCTCGCAGCGGTCGCCGAGGACGGCGGCGACGTGGAGGCCCGCCGCGCCCAGGTCATCCAGCAGTACGAGGAAGAACTCCTCAACCCCTACCAGGCAGCCGAGCTTGGCTACGTGGACGCCGTCATCGCCCCCTCGGACACCCGCATCCAGATCATCAAAGGACTGCGCGCCCTCCGCGACAAACGCGCCAGCCTTCCCGCCAAGAAGCATGGGAACATCCCGCTGTGATCCCCACCCCAGGGGCGCCGGAGCCCGACGAGACCCCGGAAACGGCAGAAGCAGCCGCCGCGCCGCTGTTTTCTGTTGTCAAAGGAAAACCCAGCGACGAGGAACTCGCCGCACTGGCCGCCGTCGTGCTTTCCCTCGGCGGAGAAACCCCCGCCCCGGCTAAGACCACCAGCGTGCGGCACTGGGTCCGGAGGCAGCAGTTGCGGCTCGCCCCCACTCCCGGGCCGGGAGCCTGGAAACGCAGCCGGGGCTGACCTCCTCCCTGCCACACTGACTGCGCGGAGCCCGGTAGTCTCGGCATGTGACTATCGACACTGCACCCGCCGCGCGCCCGCACACCCGGATCGACGCCGTCGCGGACACCTACACGGACACCCTGATCAGGCTCAACCCCACCTTTGCCACCACCCTTGGCCTGCCGGGACATGAGACGGAGTATCAGGACTTCTCCCCCGCCGGCGTCGCCGGTTTCGCGGAGGCAGCACGGGCTGCCCTCGTGGCCCTGGAGGGCCTGGAACCGGAAGACGACGTGGACGCCGTCACCCTGGACGCCATGCAGGAACGGTTGGGCCTGCAGCTGCTGATCCACGCTTCCGGCTGGGAATATGCGGAGCTGAACAACATCGCGTCGCCGGCCCAGGACATCCGCGCCATCTTCGACCTCATGCCCACCGAAACCGAGCAGGACTGGGAGCACATCGCCGGCCGCGCGCACAACGTGCCGGCAGCCATCAGCGGCTACACCGAGTCCCTGCGCCTGGCAAGGGATGCCGGGAAGGTGGCCGCTGCACGCCAGGTGCGGATCGTCATCGAACAGGTGACCAAATACGCCGCCGGGGACGGCTTCTTCGCCAAGCTAGGTGCCGGCGCCTCCACCTCCGCCGGGCCGTTGCCGGCGAACCTGCAGGAAATGCTCGACGCCGGTGCTGACGCAGCGCGCCGTGCGTACAGTGACCTGGCCGAATTCCTGCGCACAGAGCTGCTGCCCGCAGCGCCGGAAAAGGATGCCGTCGGCCGGGCCCGCTACGCCCTCGCTTCCCGGTCCTTCCTCGGCGCTGAAGTGGACCTGGAGGAAACCTACGCGTGGGGCGTCCAGGAACTGGACCGCCTCATCGCCGAACAGGAACAGGTGGCGCACGCCATCAAGCCGGGGACATCCATTGCCGAGGCCAAGGACATCCTCAACAACGACCCCGCCCGGCAGTTGAAAGGCACGGAGGCGCTGCAGAGGTGGATGCAGGATGTCTCGGACAGGGCGGTGGCCGAACTCGCCGGCGTGCACTTCGACATCCCCGACGTCATGAAGAAGCTCGAGTGCCGGATCGCCCCCACCGACGAAGGCGGCATCTACTACACCGGTCCGTCCGACGACTTCAGCCGCCCCGGCCGCATGTGGTGGTCAGTCCCCGCCGGGGAGGACACCTTCACCACCTGGGCCGAAACCACCACCGTGTACCACGAGGGCGTCCCGGGCCACCACCTGCAGGTCGCCACTGCAACCTACCGGCGCGAGCTGCTCAACAAGTGGCGCCGGAACGTCTGCTGGACCTCCGGCCACGGCGAAGGGTGGGCCCTTTACGCCGAGAAGCTCATGCAGGAACTGGGCTACCTGGACGATCCCGGCGACCATATGGGAATGCTGGACATGCAGCGCATGCGGGCCGCGCGCGTGGTCTTCGATATCGGCGTGCACCTGGAACTCGGGATGCCCGAACGCTGGGGAACCGGCACCTGGACCGCCGACAAGGGCTACGCATTCCTGAAGGAAAACCTGCCCATCAGCGAAGGCCAGCTCAACTTTGAGTTCACCCGGTACCTCGGCTGGCCCGGGCAGGCCCCCTCCTACAAGGTGGGACAGCGGCTTTGGGAACAAATCCGCGCCGAGCTCGAGGCGCGGCCGGGGTTCGACCTCAAGGAGTTCCATACCAAGGCCCTCAACATCGGCTCCGTAGGATTGGACACCCTCCGCCGGGCGCTGCTTTCCTGACTCGCCCATGCCCGGCGAGACATTAAGCACATCCGTGACGGGAATAAGTAACAATAGCCACCGTCTGCCTTGTATTTCCGGGGTTTTCCAGGTTCGTGGGCAAATGTGGATGCGTAATATTTCTCAATATTCTTTCGACGTGGTATTAGGTGGGGGTCTAGCTTGTTCTGGTGAGCACTCAGACAAGCACCCCCTCCCCCGCAGGGAAGACCGGATTCCAGCTCCCCAAGTGGGCGGGTTCGTTCGGCTTCCAGATCATTGCCGCCCTCATCGTGGGCCTAGGCCTCGGCCTGCTGGCCAAGTACACCGGCAGCACCAAGACCAGCCCCAACGCCCTCGGCGCCACGCTGCAGACCATCGGCTCAAGCTACGTGTCGCTGCTGCAGACCGCCGTCGTTCCCCTGATCTTTACCGCCGTCGTCAGTTCCATTTCCAACCTGCGCCAGGTGTCCAACGCCGCCCGGCTCGCATGGAACACGCTCCTGTGGTTCGCCATCACGTCCCTGATCGCCGTGCTGATCGGCATCGGCCTGGGCGTGCTCCTGCAGCCCGGCGCCAACACGGGCATCAGCGGAGACGCCAAGTACACCGGCAAGTCCGGTGACTGGTGGGCCTTCCTCGTGGGCCTCTTCCCGAAGAACTTCCTCGGCCTGGGTGCCAGCTCCACTGTCGGCGATTCCGGCGCCGTCACCACGTCGATCAGCTTCAACGTCCTGCAGATCCTCGTCATCGCCATCGCGGTGGGCGTTGCCGCCCTCAAGGTGGGCAAGGCAGCAGAGCCGTTCCTGAACCTGAACGCGTCAGCCCTCGCCGTGATCCAGAAGGTGCTCTGGTGGATCATCCGCATCGCACCGCTGGGAACCGTCGGCCTCATCGGCAATGCCGTGGCCGTCTACGGCTGGGACACCATCGGCTCGCTGGGAAAGTTCACCGTGGCCATCTACGCCGGCCTGGTGCTCGTGCTGTTCGTGGTGTACCCGATCCTGGTCCGCAGCCATGGCCTGTCCATCAAGCAGTACTTCTCCGGCGTATGGCCCGCAGTGCAGTTGGCTTTCGTTTCCCGCTCCTCAGTGGGCACCCTCCCGCTGACCCAGCGCGTGACTGAACGCAGCCTCGGAGTGCCCCGCGCGTACGCCTCCTTCGCCGTACCGCTGGGCGCCACCACCAAGATGGACGGCTGCGCAGCCATCTACCCTGCCATCTCCGCGATCTTCGTGGCCCAGTTCTTCGGCATCCACCTGGACTTCAGCCAGTACCTGCTGATCGCCCTGGTCTCCGTCCTTGGCTCCGCCGCAACCGCCGGCACCACCGGCGCCGTGGTGATGCTCACCCTGACGCTCTCCACGCTCGGCCTGCCGCTGGCCGGCGTCGGCCTGCTGCTGGCCATCGACCCCATCCTCGACATGGGCCGCACCGCGGTGAACGTGGCAGGCCAGGCCCTGGTCCCCACCATCGTGGCCAAGCGCCAGGGCATCCTGGACGAATCGCTGTACAACGCACCCCGCAACGGCACCCCGTTCGTGGATGACAGCGATGCTCCCGCCGATGGTTCCGCAACGGACGGCACCAGCGCCGGGACCGCATCCCGCGAGCTGCAGGATGCCAACGCATAACGCGCCAGCAAAAAGACGTCCCCGGGATATGCTCCCGGGGACGTCTTTGCTTAAGGACTTCGCCCCAGCCCGCAGTGGGCGGGCAGCAGTCAGCGTCCGCCAATCACCCCGTTCTGGACTGCCTTGGTCACGGCGTCGGCTTCGGCCTGCGTGAGTTTGCCGTCCGTCACTGCCTTGTCCAGGCGGGTCTTGAGTTCGGCAGCGTGTTCTGACTGCTCCTCGCTGCGGATCTCCTGGAGGGCTGCCGTCACCTTGGCCTCGTCGATTCCCAGCGAGCCCGCCAGCGATTTGGCGAGGGCGGCTTCGCGGGCCGCGGGGTCCGGCTTCTGGCCGTCGGCGGGCGGCGTGGTGGGCTTGTTGGCTTGGCGGAAGGCCTTCAAGGCGTCCGTCACCTTGGCTTCGTCCACGCCGAGCTTCGCCGCCAGGGCAGATGCCTGCTCCATGCCGTTGCCGCCGCGGCCGCCGTGCCTGCCCATGCCGCCGTGGTCGGTTCCGGCGGAGCCGTCGGCCGAGGCACTGGAACTCGCGCTCGGGGTGGGAGTGGGCGCAGTGGTGGTGGCCGATGCCATGCCGGCCACGCCGATTCCTGCACCGAGCGCCAGCGCCGCGGCTGACAGGCCCAGGGTCATCTTCTTCGTGCGGGTCATTTCTCTGTCTCCTCATTCGCCGTCGCCTGACGGCTGCTGGTGATACGCCTCGCGGCGGGACATTTCCAGCATCGTCCACCAGGTTCAGGAAAGGCTGTCGGGAACCTTTCGTTCTCCTGTGAATCCAGATCACTACACCCGGGAAATTAGTTGCATAGAGTGCAAAGTTGCACGTAGTGTAAGCCTGTGCCAGATCCGCTTTCCTCCCCGGAGACCCCGCAGGACGCCATGCCCGCCGCCCCTTCCCGCCGCGAGCTGAACAAGGCCGCCACGCGCCAGGCCATTACCGACGCCGCGCTGGGCCTCCTGCGTTCCAAAGGCCCCGGAAACTTCACGGTGGAGGACATCGCCGACACCGCAGGAATCTCCCGCCGTACCTTCTTCAACTACTTCAGCAGCACCGACGCCGCCTTGGCCTCCATCGTCCACGGCTTCCTGGACAACGCCATCCAGCAGCTGCGCCTCCGGCCGGCGGACGAACCCATGCTGGAGTCGGCCCAGGCCGCCCTGGTGGCCCTGGCCGACCCCAAGGCCATCGCCCCGCTCGCGGAACTGTTCTCGCTGACCCAGCAGAGTCCGCTGATGTCCCACACGGAACTGGAGGCGTGGGACCACTGCCGGGCCCAGGTCTTCACCGTGGCCCGCGAACGCCTCGCCGGAACCCCCGGCGAGCGGGACGAACTCTACGTCCACGCCCTGGCCGGCTCCATCATCTCCTGCGGAAAGGCCGCCATGGAGGTCTGGTTCAGCCGGCGCGGCCCGGACCTCTCACCCGCCTCCCTGGCCGAACTCCGCCAACTGCTCATCGATGCCATGGCCCTGCTGGGCGCCGGCTTCACCACCACCGCTTTCACATCCGCCACCCGTTCCTCCTGATCAGATCGGTCCTCCCGCATGGCACTCCTCCTTTACCGCCTCGGCAAGTTCTCGTACCGCCGGCGCTGGCTTGTCATTTCCCTCTGGCTTGCCGTCCTGGTGGCCGTCGGCGGTTCCGCCGCGGCTTTCCACGGCACGCTGTCAAACAACTTCCAGATCCCGGGCACCGAGACCCAGCGGATCGCGGACAAGCTCAAGCAGGATTTGCCCGCAGCCTCGGGCGGAAGCGCCACGATCGTCTTCGAAGCCCCCGACGGCGGATTCACGGCCGGGAGCCGGGCGGCCGTGACGGATGCGCTGAAGAAGCTGCAAGCCCTCCCCGAGGTCCGCGGCACGGTTGATCCGTTCACCACCCAGGCCCAGGTGGACCAGGCCGGCAAGGCCATCACCGACGGCGAACAGCAACTGGCGGCCGGCCAGGCGCAGCTGGATGCCTCCCGCGCCCAGCTGGAGGCGGGCAAGGCGCAGCTGGCAGCGGCTGAACAGCAGCTCACCGCCGCCGGTGCGCCCGCGGCCGTGGTCGAGGCACAACTTGGCCAGCAGAAGGCAGCGCTGGCCGCCGGCCAGGCCAAACTCGACGCCGGCGCACAGGAACTGCAGGCCAACAAGGCGAAGCTGGAACTTGGCAAGCGCCAGGCCCAGGCGGCCTCGGCCATCCGGTTCGTGTCCGCGGACAACAAGGCCGCCGTGGCCCAGGTTCAGTTCAACACCTCCATCAACGGCCTGGCCCCCTCGGTCCGCAAGCAGGTACAGGAAATCGCCCACGAGACGTCCTCCGCAGGCGTCAAGGCCTTTGCCAGCAAGGAAATCACCGAAGACATCTCGGCCCTGTTCGGCACAGCGGAAATCGTCGGCATCGCCGTCGCGGCCCTGGTCCTGATCCTCATGCTGGGAACGCTGATCGCGGCCGGCCTGCCGCTGCTGATGGCCATCATCGGGGTCGGTGTGGGCGTAGGCATCACCTTTGCCCTCTCCGGCCTGTTCGACATGAGCTCCATCTCCCCCATGCTGGCCCTCATGCTGGGCCTGGCTGTCGGCATCGACTACTCGCTGTTCATCGTCAACCGGCACCGGACCCAGCTCCTGGGCGGAATGGACCCTGAAGAATCCGTGGCCCGGGCCAACGGAACCTCCGGCAACGCCGTCGTCTTCGCCGGCCTCACCGTGATCATTGCCCTCGCCGCCCTGGTGGTCCCCGGTCTGCCGTTCCTCACCGTCATGGGCCTGGCAGCCGCAGGAACCGTGGCGGTGGCGGTACTGGTCGCCATCACCCTGACCCCCGCCATGTTGTCCCTGATCGGCCGCCGCATCATCTCCAGGCGGGCATGGGCCAAGTCCGAGGCCCACAACGCCGAACCGGGCCACGAGGCGGCGGACCTTGCCACCGACCGCGAACGAAGCACCCACGGGTGGGGCGGCCTGGTCACCAAGCACCCCTGGATTGCGCTCGTCGCCGGCGTCCTCCTGCTGGGCACCCTGGCATTGCCTGCCACCCAGCTCCAGCTGGCACTGCCTGACGGCGGATCCGAGCCCGTGGAGTCCGAGGCCTACCACGCCTACGACCTGACCGCACGCAGCTTCGGCGAGGGCGTCACCGGCCCCATCGTGGCCGTGGGCGAGTTCCCCGCGAACTTGGATGCGGCGCAGGCGCAGAAGCTGCAGTACGACATCGCGGACAAGCTCCGTGCCGTGGACAACGTGGTGGCAGCCGTGCCGGTGGCCCTCAGCGAAGACCGCCGCACCGCCGTCTTCCAGGTCATCCCCAAGGAAGGTCCCGCCAGCGCCAGCACGGTCAAGGTGGTCGCCGACCTCCGCGGCCTGAACGGGGAGATCAAGGCCGACTACGACGTCGCCATGGGCCTGACCGGCCAGACTGCCGGCAACGTGGATGTCTCCACCAAGCTCGGCGACGCCCTGCCGCCCTACCTGGCGATCGTCGTCGGACTGTCCCTGGTCCTGCTGCTGCTGGTGTTCCGCTCCATCGTGGTGCCGCTGCTGGCCACGGGCGGCTTCCTGCTGTCGCTGTCGGCCGCCTTCGGCGCCGTCGTGGCCGTCTACCAGTGGGGCTGGCTGGGGAATATCTTCGACGTGGCCAACCCCGGCGCCGTGCTGAGCTTCCTGCCCATCATCCTGATCGGCGTGCTGTTCGGCCTCGCCATGGACTACCAGGTGTTCATCGCCTCCGGCATGCGCGAGGCCTACATGCACGGATCATCCGCCAAGGAAGCGGTCAGGGTGGGGTTCCGGCACGCAGCCGCCGTGGTCACCGCCGCCGCGATCATCATGGTCAGCGTGTTCTCCGGCTTCATCTTCAGCCACCTCACCATGGTCCGGCCGCTGGGCTTCGCAATGGCCTTTGGCGTCCTGTTTGACGCGTTCGTGGTCCGGATGACCATCGTTCCGGCCGTGATGTACCTGCTGGGTGCCAGGTCCTGGTGGCTGCCGCGTTGGCTGGACCGGATCCTGCCGGATGTGGACGTGGAAGGTGCCAGGCTCAACCGTGGCCAGGGGACGCCGGTGCCCGGCGAACTGGTCCACTAGGCTGGGACCGTGCTCCATCTGATCCTCGCGTCCCAGTCCCCCGCCCGCACCAAGCTCCTGGCCGAGGCCGGCATCCGGCACACCGTGCTGGTTTCCGACGTCGACGAGGCGGCCGTCCAGGAACGGTACGGCGTGACGGACCCGCACGACACCGCACTGCTGCTGGCCCGGGCCAAGGCGGAGGCCGTCGCATCCCTGCCGGAAGCGGAGGGCGCCCTGGTGCTGGGCTGCGACTCCGTCTTCGAGTTCGACGGCGAGGCGCACGGCAAGCCGTACACGGCCGACGTCGCCCGCGACCGGATGCTGCGGATGAGCGGCAGCGCGGGGGTGCTGCACACCGGGCACTGGCTGGTGGACTGCCGGGACACGGACGACGACGCCGGCGGCGGCCGCGGCTCGGGCGCCACGCTCGGGGCGGTCGCCTCCGCCGAGGTTTCCTTCCTGGACATGGCCCCGGAGGAGATTGACGCCTACATCGCCACCGGTGAACCGCTGCACTGCGCAGGTTCCTTCACCATCGACGGCCTGGGCGGCGCTTTCATCCGCAAGGTCGACGGCGACCCGCACGCCGTCGTCGGCCTTTCCGTCTCCACCCTGCGGGGCCTGCTCGCCGCCGCCAATGTGCGCATCACGGATCTCTGGCCGCCGCGGTAGGCGTGTGCTTTTTTAGGCACCCTTGTAGCTTCCCTACAAAGGAAGGCTGCTTTACACGCGGATTCCGCAAGTAATATCGGCGGAACCTCCAAAACCGCGCTAGGCTCCCTGAAGGAAAGAAGGAGACGCCTTGTCAGCAAATTTGGAGCAGTCCGCAGGAACCACGCAGCCCAGCCTCACAAAGGTGCTGATCGCCAACCGCGGCGAAATCGCCGTGCGGATCATCCGGGCGGCCCGGGACGAAGGCATCGCCTCCGTGGCTGTCTACGCCGACCCGGACCGCGACGCACTGCACGTCCGGCTCGCTGACGAGGCCTATGCCCTGGGTGGCACCACGGCCGCCGAGTCGTACCTGGTGATGGACAAGATCATTGACGCCGCCCGCCAGGCCGGGGCCGACGCCATCCACCCCGGCTATGGGTTCCTGGCGGAGAACGCAGATTTCGCCGCCAAGGTCATCGCCGCCGGCATCACCTGGATCGGCCCCTCCCCCGAGGCCATCTCCGCCCTGGGCGACAAGGTCCAGGCCCGCCACATCGCCGAGAAGGTCGGCGCCCCGCAGGTCCCCGGCACCGCAGACCCCGTGGAATCCGCCGAGGAAATCCTGGAATTCGTGGACAAGTTCGGCCTGCCCGTGGCCATCAAGGCGGCCTTCGGCGGCGGAGGACGCGGCATCAAAGTGGCCCGCACCCGCGAGGAAATCCCCGAGCTCTTCGAATCCGCCGTCCGTGAAGCCACAGCCGCCTTCGGCCGCGGCGAGTGCTTCATCGAGCGCTTCCTGGACGCTCCCCGGCACGTTGAGACCCAATGCCTGGCCGACGCACACGGCAACGTCGTGGTGGTCTCCACCCGCGACTGCTCCCTGCAGCGCCGCAACCAGAAGCTCGTGGAGGAGGCCCCGGCCCCGTTCCTCACCCCGGAACAGAACCAGCGGCTTTACGAATCCTCCAAGGCCATCCTGAAGGAAGCCGGCTACCTGGGCGCGGGGACCTGCGAATTCCTGGTGGGCCAGGACGGCACCATTTCCTTCCTTGAGGTCAACACCCGCCTCCAGGTGGAGCATTGCGTCTCCGAGGAAGTCACTGGAATCGACCTGGTCCGCGAGCAGTTCCGGCTGGCCCGCGGCGAGGCACTGGGCTACGGCGACCCCGAGGTCCGCGGCCACTCCATCGAATTCCGCATCACCGGCGAGGACCCGGGCCGGAACTTCCTGCCCTCCCCCGGCACCATCAGTGTCCTGAAGAACCCCACCGGGCCCGGCGTGCGGATCGACTCCGGCGTGGAGCAGGGTGACGTCATCAGCGGCAACTTCGACTCGATGCTCTCGAAGCTGGTCGTTACCGGCGCCACCCGCACCCAGGCACTGCAGCGCTCCCGGCGTGCCCTGGAGGAAATGGTGGTCGAGGGCATTCCCACCGTCATCCCGTTCGATCTCGCCGTGGTCAGCAACCCCGACTTCGCCCCCGCGGACGGCCCGTTCAAGGTCCACACCCGCTGGATCGAGACCGCCTTCGTCAACGACATCCCCGCCTGGACACCCAGCGGCACCGCGGAAGAAGAGGCCGACGCCGGCGAACGCCAGCGCGTCGTCGTCGAGGTGGGCGGCAAGCGCCTGGAAGTGGTGCTCCCGGCATCCCTGGGCACCCCCGGCATCGCCGCAGCCGCCGGCAAGCCCGGCAAGTCCAAGAAGCGCTCACGTTCCGCAGGTCCCGCTGCCGCCACGGGCAACGCCCTCACTTCCCCCATGCAGGGAACCATCGTGAAGGTCGCCGTTTCGCACGGTGACGTGGTGTCCGAGGGCGACCTGGTGGTGGTCCTGGAGGCCATGAAGATGGAGCAGCCCCTCACCGCGCACCGGTCCGGCACCATTACGGGCCTGACAGCAACCGCCGGCGAAACGGTGTCCGCGGGCGCCATCATCGCCACGATCGAAGACTAGGAAGCCGGATGCTGGCACCAAGTTTCCAGGAAGAAGTGGCCCGCTACCACCAGGCGGTTCCCGAGATCACCCGGGGCAACACCGCCCCGATCAAGGAACTGTACTCCCGGCTGGACGACGTCACCCTGGCCAACCCGTTCGGCGGGATAGCCCGCGGCTGGGCCCAGGTGGAGGCCCGGCTGGACCAGGCGGCGCGGCAGTTCCGCGACGGCGAGATGCTCGGCTTCGATACCGTCACCTCCTACACGGCCCGCGACACCGCGTACCTGGTGGAGACCGAACACTTCCGGGCCCGCCTGGACGGCGCTGCCGCCACAGAGGAGTTCGCGCTGCGCGTGACCAGCATCTTCCGCCGCGAGGAGGGCTACTGGAAGCTGGTGCACCGCCACGCCGACCCTGCGGCCCGGTCCCAGTCCCGCCGCTCCCTGGCGCAGCCCACAGGCTGAGCGTTCGCCGGGCCTACCATCCGCCCCGGCTAGACATCCACCTATGCGGCGCTGCTACGCGCACGGCTGTGCTGGCAGGCGGCGCCGCCAGGATGCAGACTTAGCTCATGCTGCCATTCCTCCTCCTCGCATCACGTGCTGAAAATGCTGCCGCGGAGGATGAATACGCCGCCTACCTTAGGTACGGCGGGCTTGAGGAACGGGAGCTCCGCCGGGTCAGGCTTGAGGCCACTCCCCTGCCCGCGCTGGATCTTGCGGATTATTCCGGCGTCATCGTCGGCGGCAGCCCGTTCACCTCCAGCGATCCGCCGGAGCAAAAGACCCCGGTCCAGCACCGGGTGGAGCGGGAGCTTGCCGCGCTGCTGGACCAGCTGGTGGCCCGCGACTTTCCGTTCCTTGGCGCCTGCTACGGGGTGGGCACCTTGGGCAGCCACCAGGGCGCCGTGATCGACCGGACCTATGGCGAGCCCCTCGGCGCGGTGGAGGTGGAACTGACCGCCGAAGGCCTCCAGGACCCCATCCTGCAGGGCGTACCTCAAACCTTCACGGCATTGACCGGGCACAAGGAAGCCGTCCGCTCACTGCCCCCGCACGCCGTCCTGCTGGCACGGGCCGCCACCTGCCCGGTCCACATGTTCCGCGTCAGGACCAACCTTTATGCCACCCAGTTCCACCCGGAGCTGGACGCCGACGGATTGGTGACGCGGATCGATATCTACCGGGACGCCGGGTACTTTCCGCCGGAATCAGCTGAAGAGCTCATGGCCGCGGCACGGCAATTCACGATCACCGAGCCCATGGCGGTGCTGAAGAACTTCGTGGCCCGCTACGCCCGGTGAGCATGAAAATGCCCGGCGGGCCGGATGGCCGCGCCGGGCATTGTGGCGTTGGAAATCAGGCCACGTTGTTCTCGTAGTCAAGGTCGCGGGTCTCGCGCGTCAGGAACAGCGCGATCAGGGTCAGCACGGCCATGGACGTCAGGTAGACGCCCACCAGGACAGGGCTGCCCTTCGCGGCTTCCCACAGGGCCACTGCGATGAACGGGGCCACCGCGGCACCCAGGATGCTGGAGAAGTTGTAGCTGATGGCCGAGCCGGTGTAGCGGACGTTCGTGGGGAACAGTTCCGGCAGCAGCGCGCCCATGGGCCCGAAGGTCAGGCCCATGAGGGAGAAACCGAGGATCAGCAGGCCCATGGTGCCCACGAAGCCGCCGCTGAACAGGGGGACGAACAGCAGGCCGAACACGAAGATGCCGGCGGTGACGGCCATCAGCATCTTGCGGCGGCCGTGCTTCTCGGCCAGCGGGCCGGAAACCAGGGTGAAGATGCCGAAGAAGACGACGCCGGCAATCAGCATCCAGAGGAAGTCGTTGCGGGAGTAGCCCAGGCCGGGAACGAACGCTGCGGCGGCGGCTTCGGACATGGGTTTGCCGGCCTTTTCTGCGGCGGCCTGAGCGCCGGCCAGGGTGGGCTTGGTGCCGTAGGTCAGCGTGAACGTGGTCATCAGGTAGAACAGCACATAGGTGGCCAGCATGATGAAGGTGCCCAGGATCAGCTGGCGCCAGCTGGACTTGAAGACGCGTCCCAGCGGCAGCTTGGCTACCTCGTTGGACTCCACCACCTTGGTGAAGGCGGGGGTTTCGATCAACTTGAGCCGGACGTAGAGGCCCAGGATCACCATGACGGCGCTGAGCAGGAACGGCACGCGCCAGCCCCAGGCCGCGAAGGCCTCCGGTGTCAGCGTGTAGCTTGCCACCAGGAAGATGACGTTGGCGATGATGAAGCCAATGGGGGCTCCGAGCTGCGGGAAAGTGCCGTAGACGGCGCGCTTGTTGGCCGGGGCGTTCTCGGTGGCCAGCAGGGCCGCGCCGCTCCACTCGCCGCCGAGGGCCAGGCCCTGGGCGAAGCGCATGACCACCAGCATGGCCGGAGCCCAGAACTCCCAGCCCGGAACCAGCGCCGTGGGAAGGCAGCCGATGAGGAAGGTGGCGATGCCCATGGTCAGCAGCGACGCAACAAGGGTTCCCTTGCGGCCGAACTTGTCGCCGAAGTGCCCGAAGACAATCGAGCCGAGGGGGCGGGCGATGAAGGCCACGCCGAAGACGGCGAAGGAGCTCAGCAGCTGGGTGGTTTCGTTCGCGCCCGGGAAGAAGAGCTTCGGGAACACGAGCACGGCGGCCGTGGCATAGACGTAGAAGTCGTAGAACTCCACGGTGGTGCCGATCAGGCTTGCCACGATGACGCGGCCGCGGGAGTTCACCGGCTGGTGCGAACCAGGCACCTTGGTGGTATCGGTGGATGACATGGGTAAACGCTTTCGTGTGACCGGCCGGGCGCAGGCAGTACTGCCTCCCGGCTCGAATAGTTAGAGTTTGATCTTACTTCCCAACGTCCAGTCAATGGACGAAACGTCCACAATGCGGACCTGTGTTGTGGATCCCATATGCCGGACCCCCGCCGGCGCCTCACGCCGTCCGGCTGCCCCGGATAGGCAAAAGTCACAGCGCGTTAACAAACCTCGACCGTCCGCGAAACGAGCCGTCCCTACCTTGGAGGAACAACATCCCCCGAAGGAGGTAACCCGTGACTGTTGACCGCACCGTTGATGCCGTATCCGCCAGCGCACAGCCCGGCCCTACCCGCACCACTGACGCCCCTGCCCTTGAATTCCGCCCCGGCCGCTGGATCGCCAACTGGGACGCCGAGAACAAGGAGCAGTGGGAGGCCGCAGGCCGGGCCATCGCCCGCCGCAACCTGAACTGGTCAATCTTCGCCGAGTTCCTCGGCTTCGTCGTCTGGCAGCTGTGGTCCATCGTGGTGGTCCAACTCCCCGCTGCAGGCTTTACCTTCTCCACCTCGGAAATCTTCTGGCTCATCTCCATGCCAAGCCTGGTGGGTGCCACCCTCCGCATTCCCTACACGTTCATGGTCCCCCGCTTCGGCGGCCGCAACTGGACTATCGTGTCCGCCCTGCTGCTCCTGATCCCCTCCACCGGGCTGGCCCTCTGCGTCTCGAATCCGGGCACGCCGTTCGGCGTCATGCTCCTGGTGGCTGCCCTGGCCGGCTTCGGCGGCGGCAACTTCGCCAGCTCCATGGCCAACATCACGTTCTTCTACCCGGCCCGGGAAAAAGGCTGGGCGCTGGGCCTGAACGCCGCCGGCGGGAACCTGGGCGCCGCCGTCGCACAGCTTGCCGTTCCCATCGTCATCACCCTCCTCGCTGCCGGCACCGTCAACCTGCCTATGGCCGGCTGGATGTGGGTCCCGTTCATCCTGCTGGCAGCATTCGGCGCCTTCAAGTACATGAACAACCTCACCAGCGCCAAAGGCGACGTAGCCGGTTCGGTCGCGGCGCTGAAGGAACCGCACCTGTGGATCATGGCCCTGCTGTACATCGGCACCTTCGGCTCCTTCATCGGCTTCGCCGGCGTGTTCCCCAAGCTCATCAAGGACTACTTCCCCGCGTTCTCCTCCATCGGAGTGGGGACCGTGGCCCTGTCCCTGGCCTTCCTCGGCCCCTTGGTGGGTTCGCTGGCCCGCCCCTACGGCGGACGCATGGCGGACCGGATGGGCGGCGCCCGGATGACCGTTGCCGCCTTCGCCTCCATGGCTGTGATCACGCTGACCATGATCTGGACCCTCCCGCTGAAGAACTTCCTGCTCTTCCTGGTCCTTTTCCTGATGCTGTTCACCGCCAGCGGCTTCGGCAACGGCGCCACCTACCGGATGATCCCGGTCATCTTCGCCACGTCCAGCCGGGCTGCGCGCCAGGGTGCAAGCTCCGTGGCCACCCAGCGGCTCGCATCCTCCGCCCTCGGCCTGATCTCGGCGATCGGCGCCTACGGCGGCTTCGTGATCCCACAGGTGCTCAATGCCTCCAGCACCGCCAGCGGCTCCTACACTCCGGCCTTCTACGGATTCGTCGGTGCGTATGTCCTCATGCTGGTGGTCTGCTGGACCTGCTACATCCGCAACGCCGGCCGGAACGCGATGGGGCACGTCTAACATGACCAAAAGCGCCGCCACGCACTGCCCCTACTGCGCCCTGCAGTGCGCCATGACGCTCACGTCCCCCGCGGACCTGGCCCCGGCTGCACAGCCGGGGCCGGGCCCCGTGCCTGCACCGGATCCCGCGCCCGCACTGGAGGTTGCCGGCCGGGATTTCCCCACCAACCGAGGCGGCCTGTGCCGCAAGGGCTGGACCTCGGCCAGCCTCCTGAACCACGCGGGCCGGATCACCGAACCCCTGTTGAAAGGCGTCGACGGCGTCCACCGGCCCATCGGCTGGGACCAGGCCCTGGACCTCGCCGCCGCGGCAGTGAAGGACGCCCGCGCCCGGTACGGTGCCGACGCCGTCGGTGTCTTCGGCGGCGGCGGCCTCACCAACGAAAAGGCCTACATGCTGGGCAAGTTCGCCCGGCTGGCCCTGGGCACCTCCCGGATCGACTACAACGGCAGGTTCTGCATGTCCTCAGCCGCCGCGGCGGGAATGCGCGCCTTCGGCGTGGACCGCGGCCTGCCCTTCCCGCTCGAAGCCCTGGACACCGCCAGCACCATCCTGATGCTCGGCTCCAACGTCGCCGAGACCATGCCGCCGTTCGTCCAGCACCTGCAGGGGGCCCGCAACGCCGGCGGCCTGGTGGTGGTGGATCCGCGGCGTTCCGCCACCGCGGCCTTCACGGCCGACGGCGCCGGGCTCCACCTGCAGCCCCTCCCGGGCACCGACCTCACCCTCCTGTTGGGCCTTTCCCACGTGGTCATCCACGAAAACCTGGCGGATGCCGCCTTTATCCAGGAGCGCACCTCGGGCTACAACGCCGTGGTCCGCAGCGTAAACGCCTTCTGGCCCGAACGCGTCCAGTCCATCACCGGTGTCCCGGCGGACCTCATCCGCGAAACCGCCCGCCTGCTCGCCGCCGGTGCCCGCGCGGGCGGCAGCTACATCCTCACCGGCCGCGGCGTGGAACAGCACGCGGACGGCACGGACACCGCCACCGCGGCCATCAACCTCAGCCTCCTGCTGGGCCTGCCCGGCTCCGCCCGCAGCGGCTACGGCACCCTCACCGGCCAGGGCAATGGCCAGGGCGGCCGGGAGCATGGCCAGAAGGCGGACCAGCTGCCCGGCTACCGGAAGATCACAGACCCCGCCGCCCGCGCACACGTCGCCGCAGTCTGGGGCGTTCCGGAGGAGACAATCCCGGGGCCCGGCCTGCCCGCAGTCCAGCTGTTGAAATCACTGGGCCAGCCCGACGGCGTCCGGTGCCTTTTCGTCCACGCCTCCAACATTGCGGTGGCGGCACCCGACGCCAACGCCGTCATCAAGGGGCTGCGGAGCCTCGACTTCCTGGTGGTGTGCGACTTCTTCCTGTCGGAAACCGCTGCGGAGGCAGACCTCATTCTTCCAGTCCTCCAGTGGGCCGAGGAGGAAGGCACCCTGACCAACCTGGAAGGCCGGGTGCTGCGCCGCCGCCGCGCCATCTCCCCTCCCGCCGGCGCCCGCAGCGAGCTCTGGATCATGGCCCGCCTGGCCGAGCGCCTGGACGCCCCCTCCACCTACAGCGAGGACCCGGAAACTGTCTTCGAGGAGCTCCGCCTGGCTTCCGCGGGCGGCCTGGCCGACTACTCCGGCATCGACTACGCCATGCTGGACCGCGGCGAGGCCGCCTACTGGCCCTACCCTGCGGGCGGCACCGGAACGCCCCGCCTGTTCAGGGACGGCTTCGCGCACCCCGACGGCAAGGCGGTCATGGTCCCGGTGGCGCCGCGCCGCCGTCGTACTCCCGCAGCTGAAGCCGCCGGGCACGCAACGGAACCCGCCGGCACAGCCATGACCCTCATCACCGGCCGCCTCCTGGAGCACTACCAATCCGGGGCCCAGACCCGCCGGGTCCCCGAGCTGGCCGCCGCGCAGCCCGAGGCTAGGATGCAGCTCCACCCCGGGGCGGCCGACGCCATGGGCATCGGCGCCGGAACGCTGGTGTCGGTGTCCAACGGGCGCGGAGAGGTGGTGTGCCGGGCGGAGCTCAGCACCGCCATCCGCCCCGAGACGGTCTTCCTGCCCTTCCACTTTCCCGGGGCCGAAAGCGCCAACCGGCTGACGGAAGCCGCGACAGATCCGGTCTCCGGGATGCCCGAGTTCAAGTTCAACACCGTATGGGTCCGGCCCGTGGCCGCACCCGAATCCGCCCGCATGCTGCAAACGACGGAGGCCTCATGAGCGAGCAGATTGTCATTGTGGGATTCGGCCCCGTGGCCGCCCGGCTGGTGGACGAGCTCCTGCCCGCCGTGCGCAGCGGACACGCCAGGCTCACGGTGGTGGGCCAGGAAGCGGAGGCCGCCTACAACCGCGTCCTGGTGGCCGACCTGGGCGTGGGCCGGACCACCGCTGACGCCCTCGCCCTCGCCGACAGCGCCGAGCTGGTTGCGGAGGGCGTGGACGTCCGGCTGGGCGTCCGGGTTAGGCGCGTGGACCGGGCACGGCAGCAGGTGGCTCTGTCCGACGGCGCGTCCGTGCACTACGACCGGCTGGTGTTTGCCACCGGATCCCGGCCCGTGATCCCCAACCTCACCGGCATCAATCCGGACCCCTCCTCCCCCGTGCTGCCTGCCGGCGTCACGGCCTTGCGCGACCTGCGCGACGCGGAAGTGCTGCGGCAGGCCGTGGCGGGCGGCAAGCGCGTGGTGGTCCTGGGCGGCGGCGTCCTCGGCTTGGAAACGGCGCTGGCGGCCGCGGAGGAAGGCGCCACGGTCACCGTGGTCCACAACGGCCCGCACCCGCTGGGCCGCAGCATCGACCGCGGCGGCGGGGCCGTCCTGGCTGCGGGGCTGCGGCGCTGCGGCGTCCGCGTGGCCGGCAACGCCCGGTCCACCGGCGTTGAGCACAACGCGCCCGACGGCGGGTTCTCGGCTTTGCTGCTCGACGACGGCTCAGCGATCGACGGCGACCTCCTGGTCATCTCCTGCGGCGTCCGTCCGCGGACGGAGCTGGCCGAGGGGTGCGGGCTGTCCACCGGCACCGGGATCCTGGTGGACCACCGGCTGCGGGCCCATCACGAGCCGCATATCTTCGCCATTGGCGACTGCGCAGAGGTGCGCTGCCCGGATCCCCGCTGCGCAGCCTGCCGCAACGCCAAGGGTCCCTCCGGCCTGGTGGGTCCTGGATGGCGGCAGGCCGAATGGCTGGCAGGTTACCTCACCCTGTTGGCCGAAGGGGCGGAAGCGGAAGCCGACGTGCTCCCCGCGCTGGCTCCCGAACAGCCCGGCGTCGTGGTCCTGAAAGCCCGGGGCATGAACCTGGCCGTGGCCGGGGACAACGCCGCCGAACCGTGGGACGAGGAAGCCCTCACGGCCGGAGCGGTCAACGGCAGGCCGCGCCTGCAGATCGCCCAGTGGGCGGATCCGGAGCACGGCCGGTACGTCAAGATGACCACCCGCGGCGGCGTGCTGGAAGGCCTGGTGGCGGTGGGCATGCCCCGGACCGCCGCCGAACTCGTGGGGCTTTTTGAGCGGGGTGCCGAGCTTCCCGCCGACCGGTCACTGCTCCTGCGCCTGGATGGACCGGACCAGCTGCCCGGGGGCGGGGCTGCCGATCCCGCGGGCACCGTCTGCCGGTGCGCGGGGGTCAGCGGGGCGGCCATCGCTGCCGCCGCAACCGGCGGCTGCTCCACCGTGGCGGACGTTTCCAAGTCCACCCGCGCGGGCACCGGCTGCGGCGGCTGCCATGAGGACATCAAGGGGCTCATCGAACAGCACTTCTCCCCAGCCTTGCCCTAACCTCGCAAACTCGGCCAGGGAACCCGACGGCCGCGGCCCCAGGCGGCCGCGGCCTGGCAGCTGCGGGGCTTTGGCCCCTTGGCGTCGGGATTCCACAGGGCTTGAATGGTCCCAGGATTCCACTGTCAGCAGGAGGCACCGACGTCCTTGCCCATCATCCTGGCCCTCGCCGCCGTGGTGGCCGCCGCCGTGGCCGGAGCGGTCCTGGCCCGGGAGAAGGATCCGCAGCGCCGGGCCGGTGCACTGGTGAAAATAGGCGCGGCACTGATGACTGTCTTCACCGTGGCCGCCGTGGCTTTCATCAGCGGCGACGCCTTGGATCAGCCCGGCGGGATGGCGGGGCTAATGGCGGTCCTGTCCTGGTTTGCTCCAATGGTGGTCCTTGCGGCCCTCGCCTGGTTCCGGCCGGCCGGGGCTTCTCTCCTCCTGGTGGCGCTGGCCGCGCTGCTCGTCGCGGTCTGCGTGTGGTTCGCCCTCGATCCGGCGGCGGCCCGCAGCATCCAGGACTCGAACGGGCCGGTGGTGGCCGTCGGCGTTGTCGCCTTGGCCTTCCCGGCCTCCGTTCTGGGATTGAAGCGGACCGGCGCAGCTGGCTGGCTGCTGCTGGTATTGGGCGCGTTGCCATTAGTCATCACGCTCCTGGCCCGGTCAGGGCCTGCGGCCTCGCTTGCGGCGGCAGGTGTGGTCCCGGTGATCAGCGGCTTTGCCTACCTGTTGGCCGCACGGCTGGCCCGGCCGGGTTCGGAACCCCGGAAAGCCCGGTCAGTCCCGGCCTAGGCATTCTCCGGGCGCCCCCGCGGCCCGGGAACCGCCGACTGGCTCTTGACGGCGGCGTCCGCACAGCATGTGATGGACGGGACTGGCCCGCGCCCGTCCTCCGGGCCGGACGCCTGCCGTTCGGAACAAACGAAAGGACCCACCCATGTCCCTGCTCGACCCTGCCCTCTGGGAAGGCAAGATCTACCTCAACGGCTGGCGGGCGGGCGGCGGCGGTACCGGCACCAGCATGGAGCCGGCTACCGGTGGGCAGCTGGGCAGTTACGGCATCGCGTCCGTCGCGGACGTCCGCGAAGCCGCATCCGCTGCCGCGAAGGCACAAAAGGAATGGGCCGCCCGCAACCCCGAGGACCGGGCCGCGGTGCTGCGCCGCGCCGGGCAGCTCTGGGAAGAGCACGCAGCCGAGGTCCAGGACTGGATCGTGCGCGAATCCGGCGGCATTCCGCCCAAGGCAGCGCTGGAAACGCATATCGCAGCCAACGAATGCTATGACGCCTCGGCGCTGCCCTCGCTCCCTGCCGGGAACGTCCTCACGTCCAACGAAAACCGCTGGTCCTTTGCCCGTCGCCGTCCGGTAGGCGTCGTCTCCATCATCGCGCCGTTCAACTTCCCCTTGATCCTTTCCATCCGCGCCGTGGCCCCTGCCCTGGCGCTCGGCAACGGCGTGCTGCTCAAGCCAGACCCCCGGACAGCGGTCTGCGGCGGCGTGACCCTGATGCGTATCTTCGAGGAGGCAGGCCTTCCGCAAGGCCTGCTTTCCCTGCTGCCCGGCGGCGCGGACATCGGGGCCGCCGTCGTCGAAGCTCCCGAAGTCCGTGTCATCGCTTTTACAGGCTCGACGGCGGCCGGCCGGAAGATCGGTGAAACGGCCGGGCGGCTGCTGAAGCGCGCCCACCTTGAGCTCGGCGGCAACAACGCGCTCATTGTGCTCCCGGGCGCCGACCTGGCCAAGGCGGCCTCTGCGGCGGCGTTCGGCTCCTTCATGCACCAGGGCCAGATCTGCATGGCCGCCGGACGCCACATCGTGCATGAGGACATCTACGACGACTACGTCGCCGCGCTGTCGGAGAAGGCTGCCCACCTGCCTGTGGGCGATCCGAAGAGCGGCACCGTGGCACTGGGGCCGGTGATTGACGAACGGCAACTGCAGCGGGTGGACGGGATCGTCCAGGATGCGGTGCGGGCCGGCGCCCGGCTGGCCGCCGGCGGCACCCACGATGGCCGGTTCTACCAGCCGGCAGTGCTGGTTGACCTGGATACCGGCAGCCCCGCCTGGAAGGACGAAATCTTCGGCCCGGTAGCCCCGGTGATGAAGTTCTCCACCGTGGATGAGGCCGTGGCGCTGGCCAACGATAATGAGTACGGCCTCTCGATCGGGATCCTGGGCGACGTCGGACTGGCCATGACCATCGCCGACCGGCTGGACTCCGGGAAGGTCCACATCAACGAACAAACCGTTTCGGACGAGGCGAACTCGCCCTTCGGCGGCACGAAGAACTCCGGCAACGGCTCGCGGATCGGCGGCCACCACGCCAACATGGAGTCTTTCACCGAGATCCAGTGGCTCACCATGCGGCCGGACATTGCCCCATACCCGTTCTAGGAGCAGGCCTCCTGCGTCCTTGCACCCTATGCGGGCGCCCCCGCGTTGGGCGGCGTCAGAACACAACGCCCCGTACCAGGCCGATGAGTTGTTCCTTCGTTTGCGCCGCCGATGGCCCGGTTGGGGAGATGAGGACCTGCGCGGTGAAAGTGGCCAGGTTCTGTCCCCTGACCACTTGGAGGGACAGGATGGTAATGGGCACATCTCCGGCCGGACGCAGCGACTTGGGACCGGCCTGTTCGGTACCCGTGAAGAACGTTGCCCTGTCGCCGATGCCATCAATCACCTCGCCTCCCCTGCCCGGGATGCCCAGTACCGTTCCCGCAGCCTTGAGGACTTCGATCGAGAAGACCATCGAGTCCGGGCCCGGCGTGCCAGGGGTGGCAAACGTATAGCGGCAGCTGGCCTCACCAGGCAGGAGCTGCGGCTCCGTGGTTGCCCCGAATGCCTGCTTGACCTGGCCGGGATCGAGCAGGGCGCAGACTGCATTGTTGGTTGTGGCCGGTGGACCCACCGGCGGAGCGGCCGGAACTTTGAGTTCTGTTCCGTTGCCCCAGCCGGCGTCCACAACAGCCTGCGACAGCGTACGGGCCATTGCGTCGCCGTCGGGCGCCATGCCTCCGTTCATGGGCGGCCCGGTGACGTAAGGCATTTCAAGGACCTCGCTGCCCCGGACGGCGGTCAGGACCACGTTCGCGGAGGCACCGCCGGCCTCGCCGCGGAAGTACCCCGTCCACTGCAGGCAGGCGAAGTCGCCGATGCCCATGACGGGTGAACAGTCGGAGGTTGCCTTCGCTTTGTCGATGTCCCCGGCCAAGGCCGGGGACGTCAGTGCAACCGAAAGGCCGGTCATGCCCCGCTCGGCCGACTTGTTCGAATAGGTGCACAGGTAGGCCTTGCTTCCCGGGGGCCGCTGCTGGCTGTTCTGGCCCATCGGCACCAGCCCGGGATCCACCTTCGCGGCGATCTCCGGGGTGATGAGGTTGCAGGCCGGGCTGCCCTTGCCTGGTTCAGGGGACGGCCCCTGGGTCGGGTTGTTCGGGGTGGACGGTCCGGCACAGGAAGCGAGGACCAGCCCGAGCACAGCAACCGCGACCGCGATTCTGAGCCGTCTGAGCCGGCCCACCAATATCTGCACAGCAACCATGGCATCAGTGTGGCGGTGCACGCCGCCGGCCCCAAGGGTCCAAAGTACCGGACCAGGGAACGGTGCCGACGGCGGGGTGCGGCATACACAGTCAGACGCCGAAGAGCCGTCCCGCCACGAGATAGGTTCCGTAGAGACCCGCCGCCAGGAGGACGCCCAGATAGGCGAGCACGAGCCGCGTGTCGCGCAGGAAGCATTTGGACCGTGCCAGGCCCCGCCGTCTTGCCTTCCAGTAGCCGGCGAATCCGAGGGCGGCAAAGGCGACGAGCGCGACGGGACCGGCCAGCCACCCCAGCAGCGCAATGGTGGCAAAGATGCATAGCCGGAGCGGATCGTAGGGTGCCTGGCCGGTGGGTGCGGCGGTGCCCGGACCTTGCGGGGTGGAGTGTGCTGCGGCGTGCCTGCGCACCAGTTGGGACGGCTGGGGTCCGCCGGCAATGCGCCGGGCATCAGAGGCCTGGTCCATGGATCCTCCCTAGGCCTGGCGCACGGGGAGCAGCCGGACTCCGGTCGCCGTGCTCATCCGCTGCTGCGCCAGCGCCGGCCATGCCTGGACGGCGCAGAAGGGCGCGCACTGGTGCTCCCCGTCGTCGCCCTTGGTGCCGACGTGGACGCAGCACTGCGTGAGCCGTTCCTCGATCATGGTGGACATGTCCATGAAGGGCTTGACCATGATCCTGGTGACCCGCTCGGCGAGGAGCCGGCGCAGGCGCTGCTGCTGGCCGGGCAGCTTGCCGGCGGCCAGGGTGGTCAGCGTTCCGATGCCAAGATCGCACTGAGTGCAGATGTTCTTCCAAAGATCCATGGTCCGTGGGTGCGACAGGGACGACTGCTCACTCAGCAGGTCCAGCAGCGAGGTTTTCATCAGGTTCCGCAGTTCCAGCGGAATGGCGCTGTCAGCAATCCTGTTGGCGATGCTGTCAGGATTGAGTTCGAGCCACGCCAGCAATTGGTCGTGGCCGATGAGAGCCGCCAGGGAACGCCAGGTGCCGGCGTCATCCTTGAGCATGTAGCCCACCGATGCGCAGTGTGGATGGGAGCACGGCAGTGCCGTGAGGTCGTGCCACGAGACCACGCCCCCGGTCTGTGACTCAAGCCTGTCCAGGACGCCTGTGTGCGTGAGCCGGTCCAGGGGATCGATGCCGTGCCCGCGCCCGGAACCAAACACGGGCTGCAGCGCAACGCCGCCCACGAACGGGGTCTCCAGCGCACGCATCACCACGTCACCGATCTCACTGTCATTGACGCCCAGGGATGCCGTCATGGTCAGGGTTGTGAAGATCCCGGCCGCGGACAGCCGGGAGATGGCCGCGTCCTTGTAGCGGGTCAGGTCGCCGCCCCGGTGGTGGATTGAGGCCTCCCTGGAAGAGCCGTCGTATTGGAGGTACACCTCCACGCGGTCACGGTGCCGCGCCAACAGGGCAAGCAGTTCATCGTCAGTGGCAATCAGCATGCCGTTGCTGTTCACCATGATCCGCACGATCGGCCGGGCCATGAGTTCGTCCAGCAGTTCCGCCAGGTACGGGTACAGCGTTGGTTCACCGCCGGACAACATCAGCACATCGAGGCGGTCGTTCTCGCGTGCCAGGCGGGTATCGATATTGGCCAGCACCTCCTCCAGCGGAGCCACGCCCTGCAGTTGCGGTCCGGAGGCGGTGAAGCAGGTGGGGCACTTCAGGTTGCAGTGCTCGATGATGTCCTGGAGCAGGATGCAGGTGTGCTGGGTCTGCATGGCGGGAAGCCCGTAGGCATACGCCTCGGGGATGGGACGGAAATTGCCTGCCCGGTCAGGAACGTGCTGCTTGGTGGGGGCCTGCCATTTCTCCAGGTAGCTGAGGATCTCCGGGGACTCGTCGTAGAGCGTGCGGACCAATCCGTGGTCCGGGCAGCCGCGTTCAAGCCACACCCGCCCGTCGCGGATCAGCAGCGCCCCGGACAGCCGGCGGACCTCGCTGAGTGGAGGGTTGGTTTCGTGGCAACGGGGGCAGAACGCCGTGACGTACCGGTGGATCCGGTCACCCCGCAGCGGCTGGCCTGGCCCTGGCAGCTCTCTCGACCTCATTGATCAGTGCTCCTCTTCTCAGATTCGGGCCTGTGCAAGGACACCCACGCACAGTCCCCCGCCGAGCAACAGGAAGATGCCCAGCCCAAGCAGCATCCCCGCCCCGGTCAACGCAGTGCGGTGACTGACGGCAAGGACAATTGCCACTCCCAGGTACACGGCGATGGGGACGAATGCGGCGGGGCCGGCGAAGATGCTGTTTCCCCATGCCACCGGTGGACTGATGGTTGGTGCTCCGATGCCGATTGTTGCCCACAGGTACAGGATGTACAGCGCCAGGGCGCCGAAGACGGTTCCGGCCCCCAGGTAGCCACGCCGCGGTTCCCGATGCCCGGGCGGTGGGGGCTCCTCCGCCGGTGGCGGCGGCTCCTCCCAGTAGTTGTCCATTTTCAAGCCCGGACCTGGACAAGGAAGCTGATGCAGAGGCCCCCGCCGAGCAGGACAAAAGCGCCCAGGCCGATCAGCAGCCCCGCCCCCCAAAGGGACGTCCGGCGCCGTACTGCGAGCACGATCGCCACTGCGAGGTACAGGACGATGGGAATGAAGGCGGCGGGCACGGCGAGGAAGGCCACAGACCAGGCATAAGGCCCTTGGGCCATCGTTCCGAGCACATAAACCGCGTATAGAACCACGGCGCCAACCAGGGCCCCCAAACCCAGGGACCCACCCCGTGGTTGGTTGTCCGGCGGCGGAAGAGGAGGCTGCCCACCGGGGGTTTCTTCGCTCATGCCACGGTTCCTTCCAGTTCGGCGCGGACCGGCTTCCGGAACACGCGCCGGACGCGCCAGGCCAGCAACGGAAGGACCGCCAGCAGGAACAGTTGGGGCCGGCTCAGGCCAAGCCAGAGGACCTCGTTTCCGCGGACGAACTCGACGAAGAACCTGAAGACGGCATAGGCGCTGACGAAACAAATGAAGAGGTCACCGGGATGGGGCAGGGCGTCCCGGTAGCGCCACATCAGGGCGAAGGCGCCCAGGTGGAAGGCGATCTCGTAGGCGAAGGAGGGATGGAGGGCCACTCCCGCCGGTGCGCCGGCCAACGCAGCCTGGGCAGGGGTGAGGACAATCCCCCAGGCACCGCCGGTCGGGGTGCCCGGGAGTTCGGTGAGCAGGCAGCCCACGCGCCCGATAACCATTGCAAGGGCCACGGCAGGCGCCAGCAGGTCTCCCGTGGACTCCTTGTAACCGGTGAGGCGCTTGCCAAGGTGGACGCCGAACCAGGCACCCACCAGGCCGGCAAGGATGCTCCTGTCTCCGTTGCCCCACCAGTCGGCCAGGGAAACCTGCCGCGAGATGTCCCACGTGAGGACCCGCGACCCGATGGCGCCAAACGCCACGGCGAAACCGGCGATGGGCCACAAGCGGGGGTCGGTGAGGCCACGGCGGCGCTTCTCAAAGGCGTAGAACAAGAGGGCTGCACCGATGCCCAGCCCCACCATGCCGGCATGCACCAGCGCATTTCCCGCCAGGGGAAGCCCAATCATGGGCAGAGTGTAACAACGGAACGCGCACCGAATGCGGGCCCTTCGGCCCTTACATGTGGACGTGCAGGCGGCGGGCTGCCTCGGAGATGGATCCGGTGAGCGACGGGTACACCGTGAACGTACTTGCGACGTCGTCCACGTGCAGCTTCTGCTTGACGGCAATGGAGATGGGGAAGATCAGCTCCGAGGCGTTGGGGCCCACCACCACGCCGCCAATGACAGTGCCCGAACCCTTCCGCGCGAAGATCTTCACGAACCCGTCCTTGGCGTTGCGCATCTTGGCGCGGGCGTTGCTGCGCAGGGAGAGCTTGATGACGTCGGCCTGGTACTTACCGGACTCGATCTCGGCCTCGGAGACGCCCACGTTCGCGATTTCCGGTGACGTGAAGATATTGGAGGCCACCTGGTGGAGCTTGAGCGGGGTGACGCCGTCGCCCATGAAGTGTGCCACCGCGATGCGTCCCTGCATGGCAGCAACCGAGGCGAGCGGCAGGACCCCGGTGCAGTCACCGGCGGCGTAGACGTTCGGGGCCGTGGTGCGGGAGACGCCGTCGACCTTAATGTGGCCGCTTTCGCTGACGGCCACGCCCGCCTTCTCCAGGCCGATCCCCGCGGTGTTGGGGATGGAGCCAAGGCACAGGAGGCAGTGGCTGCCCGTCACCTTGGTGCCGTCGGAGAGGGTGACCACCACGCCGTCGTCCGTGCGTTCCACGGTTTGGGCACGGGAGCGGGACAGGACCCGCACACCGCGGCGTTCGAAGACTTCCTCCAGGACGACGGCGGCGTCGACGTCCGAGCCGGGCAGCACGCGGTCGCGGCTGGAAACCAGCGTGACCTTGGAGCCCAGGCCGTTGTAAGCGGATGCGAATTCAGCGCCGGTGACGCCGGACCCCACCACGATGAGCTCCTCGGGCAGCTCGTCAAGGTTGTAAATCTGGGTCCAGTTCAGGATCCGTTCACCGTCCGGACGTGCCGTTTCCAGCTCGCGGGGGTGCGCACCGACGGCCAGCAGGATGGTGTCGGCCTCGACGGTCTCGGAGCCGTCAGCGGTCAGGACCTCGATCCGGTGGCTGTCAAGGAGCCGTCCTGAGCCTTCGATGATCCGCACGCCCTGCTTCTCCAGGCCGTCGCGGATATCCCGGGACTGGTTGCGGGCGAGGTTCAGGAGGCGGTGGTTGATGTGCTTGAGGTCGGCGTGCATCACCGGGACGAAGTCGCCGCCGTCGACGTCGAACTTCACTCCCAGCTCGCCGGCCTCTGCAACCCGGGTCATCAGGTCAGCCGTGGCAATGAGGGTCTTGGAGGGGACTACGTCGGTCAGCACCGCGGATCCGCCGAGCCCGGCACGCTCGATCACGGTGACCGTTGCCCCCAGCGAGGCGGCCACCATGGCAGCTTCGTATCCGCCGGGACCACCTCCCAGGATTGCGATCCGGGGGGAACTGAAATCTGGATGCGTAGTCACAGTCATCCATTCTCTCCCATTGACGGCCCGACCACCAAGAAATCAAGGTGCTTTCCGGGCCTGCCGTGACCGGGGCAACAGGGGCGGCAGGATAACTTGTACTGGTGAGTACAACAGACTTCCTGAACACCGACCCGTTCGCCGCCGCCCGCGCCGCCGCGGACTACATCGCGGAAGAAACGGGCGTGGACCGCCACGACACCGCCCTGGTCCTTGGCTCCGGGTGGGGCGAAGCCGCCGACCTGATCGGCGAGACAACCGCCACCCTGTCAGCAGAGGAAGTCCCCGGCTTCCACGCCCCGGCCGTGGAGGGCCATGTGGGCACCATCCGTTCCATCCTGACCAAGGAAGGAAAACGGGCACTGGTCCTGGGCGCCCGCACGCACTACTACGAGGGCAAGGGCGTCCGCGCCGTGGTGCACGGTATCCGCACCGCAGCCGCCGCCGGGTGCAACACCCTGGTCCTGACCAACGGCTGCGGCGGCCTCAACGAGGACTGGACCCCCGGCACGCCGGTCCTGATCCGGGACCACATCAACCTCACCGCCGCCTCACCGCTGGAAGGCGCCACCTTCGTGGACCTGACAGACCTCTATTCGCCCAGGATCCGCGGGCTGGCCCGGGAAGTGGACCCCACCCTGGACGAGGGCGTCTACGCACAGTTCCCCGGCCCCCACTACGAAACCCCTGCCGAGGTGCAGTACGCCAAGCGGATCGGCGCGGACCTGATCGGGATGTCGACGGCGCTGGAGGCCATCGCGGGGCGTCATGCCGGCATGGAAGTGTTCGGCATTTCACTGGTCACCAACCTTGCGGCAGGCATCAGCCCCCAGCCGCTCAGCCACCAGGAAGTCATCGAGTCCGGCCAGGCGGCGGGCCCGCGCATTTCCAGGCTGCTGGCCGGCATCATCGCCCGGCTCTAGCGGGCCAGCCGCCCGGGGTGCGCCACGTGGGCGGGCAATGACGATAGCGTTATGCCCATGACGTCTTCCGATGCCGAACTTCGCCTGCTCGCCGAAGCCCGCGAATGGGCTGCCCAGGACCCGGACCCCGCAACGAAGGCATCGCTCCTCGAGCTGGTCCGCCTTGCGGAGGACGGCGACCCGGCGGCCCGGCAGGAACTGGAAGACAGCTTCCGCGGCACACTGCAGTTCGGCACCGCGGGACTGCGGGCCGCGCTGGGCCCCGGGCCGAACCGGATGAACCGGGTGGTGGTCCGCCGCGCAGCTGCCGGACTCGCGGCGTTCCTGGTGGACGCGGTAGCCAAGGCTGCCGCGGGCACCCGGCCGCGCGCCGTCGTCGGCTATGACGCCCGCCACAACTCGGACATCTTTGCGGTCGAAACCGCCGCGATCTTCACCGCTGCCGGCGTCGAGACGTTCATGCTGCCGGCAGCCCTCCCCACTCCCCTGCTGGCCTATGCCGTCCGCGCCCTGGACTGCGACGGCGGCGTCATGGTCACGGCCAGCCACAATCCTCCGCAGGACAACGGGTACAAGGTGTACTTGGGGCGGCACGCCGTGCCGGCAGATGGCGACGGCGCCCAGATCGTGGCACCGTACGACGCCGAAATCGCCGCGCGCATCAGCGCCGTGGGGACCCTGGACTCCATCGCGCTGGCAGCAGATGGCTGGACTGTCCTGGACAGTTCGCTCGCCGCCAACTACCAGCGGTCGACGGCGGCACTCGCCATGCCCGGCCGCTTTCCGGCACGGGACCTCCGGATTGTCCTGACACCGCTTCACGGCGTGGGCGGCGGAACAGCGCAGGAAGTCCTGAAGGCGGCAGGTTTCACGGACGTCACCGTGGTGGCCGAACAGGCCGACCCGGACCCCGATTTCCCCACGGTCAGCTTCCCCAACCCGGAGGAACCCGGAGCACTGGACCTTGCCCTGGAAGCAGCGGAACGGCTGGACGCCGACCTCGTCATCGCCAACGACCCCGACGCGGACCGGGCTGCCGTGGCGGCAAAGGACCCCGATACCGGGGCGTGGCGCATGCTCCGGGGCGACGAAGTAGGCTCCCTGCTGGGCGCCCACATGGTGGCCCGGCTCGCCGACGGTGACACCGCAGTGGAGACGGACGGCCGCGGCGTGTTCGCCAATTCGATTGTTTCCTCGCGCCTGCTGGCACGGATCGCCGCGGCGGCCGGGCTGGCCCACGAGGAGACTTTGACCGGATTCAAGTGGATTTCCCGGGTCCCCGGGCTGGTCTACGGCTATGAGGAGGCGCTGGGCTACTGTGTGGCGCCGGAGCAGGTCAAGGACAAGGACGGCATTTCCGCCGCAGTCCTGATTGCCGAACTCGCAGCCACCGCCAAAGCCGCAGGCAAGACGGTCTTCGACACCCTGGACGAGCTGTACCTCCAGCACGGCCTGCACGCCAGCGACCAGCTCAGCATCAGGGTCGCCGACCTGGGACTGCTGGACGCCATGATGAACCGCCTGCGGGTTTCCCCGCCGGAGTCGTTCGGGCAGTCGGCCGTGGAGGTCTTCACGGACCTGGCCGAAGGCAGCGCGCAGCTGCCGCCCACCGAGGGCCTGCTCTACATCACCCGGAACCTGACCCGCGTGATCATCCGGCCCAGCGGCACCGAACCGAAGCTCAAGTGCTACCTGGAGGTCATCCACCAGGTGGGTTCCGCGGCGGAGCTCCCGGCGGCACGCCAGGCGGCACGCGCGTCGCTGGATGAGGTCCGCCACGACGTCAGCGAGGCACTGGGCCTGTAGCCGGCCCCAGCCACCAGAGGGTGCCGGGCTTCCTGCACGCCCGGCACCTGCTCTTTTGTTTCTATGGGTCCCCCGGCGTCAGAGCTGCACCTCGACGACGCCGTCCCTGACGCGGGTGCCGAAGGCTGCCAGCCGCAGGCCCGGGGCGGTGAAGCATTCACCGGTTTCGAGGTCATAGACCTCCTTGTGCAACGGTGAGGAGATGGTGGGGCGGTTCCCCTTGGAACCGAGGATGCCGCGGGCCATGACGTGGGCTCCCGTGGCCGGGTCCTGGTGCGCCACGGCGAAGACTTCGCTGGGGCCGGTGCGGAAGAGCGCCACCTGGCGGCCTGCCACCAGCGCTGCCTCACCCCATGCCGGTTCGAGGTCATCCACCATGCAGACACGGTGCCAGCCGGTCCCGAACCCGGCGGTGTCTGATTCGGCGGCGAGCGCCCCAAGTTCAAGTGTTGCCGTCATGTCCGGCTCCTTTCCCTGTGCCTGTTGTCCCTTGCATTGGCAGCTTTTGCGGCCGTGTCCCACGCTATGGTCCGGGTGTTTCAAAGGGGTGCGGTGAATGTGTCCGGCGCGTAAAAGAGACCTAACGCGGGCGGAAATGCGTTCGTGATGCAGAAGTTAAGTTGACGAAACAATTGGGAAACTGAGGCGAAACTGCCCCTTCCTAGGCTGGAGGCACAAGCTGCAGAGCACCGTCTGCGGCCCATGCGAAAGGCCCACAGTGACCGAACAGACTTCAAGCACAGAGACACCGCGCCGCATCGTCGTCGCCGGCGGCGGCCCCGCGGCCCACCGTTTTGCGGACGCCATGCATGCCCGCGGCCTCGACGGCTGGCATGTCACGGTCCTCACCGAGGAAGCGCACCTCCCCTACGACCGGGTGGCACTTTCCAAGGCCCTCACCGATGCCGGCGTGGACCTGACCCTGGGTACCGCTTCCATGTGGGACCACGGGTCATTGGCCCTGAAGACCGGCGAGCGCGTCGTGAAGGTCAACACCGACGCCAGGACCGTGGAGACGGCCGCCGGCAACACGTACGAATATGACGAACTGGTGGTGGCCACGGGCTCGGACGCTGTGCGCCTGCCCATCCCCGGCGGTGAGCACGCCCACGTGTACCGGACGCTCGAGGACGTGTGGGCCATCAACAAGGCCATTGCCGAACTGACGGCAAAACTCGGCCGCAAGATCAACGCGGTGACCATCGGCGGCGGGCTCCTGGGCCTCGAGTCGGCCGCCGGCACCGAGCAGCTCGGCGCCACCCCCGTGGTCATCAACGGTGCGCCCTGGCTCATGAACACGCAGCTGGACGAGGGCGCCGGCCAGGCCCTGGGCCGGCTCATCGCGGCCAAGGGCTTCGAAGTCCACGGCGGCGTGTTCCCGTCCGAAATTCTGACGGACGACGACGGCCAGGTCACCGGAGTCCTGATGGCTGACGAGCGCGTCATCCCGGCAGACCTGGTGATTGTCGCCGTCGGCGTCAAACCCCGCGACGAACTCTTCCGCGCCGCTGAGGGCGAAGACCAGCTCTTCAGCCTGGGCCCCCGCGGCGGGGTGGTCATCAACGATTTCTGCGCCACCGAAGTACCGGGCATCTGGGCCATAGGCGAGGTGGCCAACTTCGGCGGCATGTGCCTTGGCCTGGTGGCCCCCGCGAACACCATGGCCGAGATCGTGGCCGACCGGCTCCACGGCGGCGACGCCACGTTCCCCGGCTTCGACACCGCCACCAAACTCAAGCTCTCCGGCGTGGACGTTGCCAGCTTCGGCGACGCCTTCGCCCGGACCGAACGCGCCCTGGAAATCGTCTACGCCGACCCCGCCCGCGGGGTCTACCAGAAGATCGTCACCACCGATGACGCCAAAACCCTCCTGGGGGGCATCTTCGTCGGCGACGCCTCGCCGTACATGAGCCTGCGCCCGCTCCTGGGCCGCGAACTTCCGGCCGAGCCCGGCGCCTTCCTCTCCGCGGCGGGCGGCGGCGAGGCTCCCGAAACCGAGCTTCCCGACGACGCCACCCTGTGCTCCTGCAACAACGTCACCGCGGGGACGATCCGCGACGCCATCAACGGCTGCGGCGCCTGCGAGGGCAATGCCCCCGTCCAGGAACTCGGTGAGCTGAAGGGCTGCACCCGCGCCGGCACCCAGTGCGGCTCCTGTGTGCCGATGCTGAAGAAGCTGCTGGAAACCGAGCTGACCAAGTCCGGCGTCGAGGTCTCCAAGGCCCTGTGCGAGCACATTGAACTGTCCCGGCAGGAGCTGTTCGATGCCATCCGCGTCCTGGAGCTGACCTCCTTCGAGGAGATCATGGCCAAGTACGGCACCGGCGCGGGCTGCGACATCTGCAAGCCCACCATCGCCAACATCCTGGCCAGCCAGAACAGCGCCTACGTCCTGGACGCCGGCCGCGGCACGCTGCAGGACACCAACGACCGCGCCCTGGCCAACATGCAGAAGGACGGCACCTACTCGGTGGTCCCCCGCATCGCGGGCGGCGAGATCACTCCGAAGAAGCTCGGCGTCATCGCCGCCGTCGCCGAAAAATACAACCTGTACACCAAGATCACCGGCGGCCAGCGGATCGACATGTTCGGCGCCCGGCTGGAACAGCTCCCGGAGATCTGGAAGGAACTGGTGGACGCCGGTTTTGAATCCGGCCAGGCCTACGGCAAGAGCCTGCGCACCGTGAAGTCCTGCGTCGGCTCCACCTGGTGCCGGTTCGGTGTCCAGGACTCGGTGGCCATGGCCATCCAGCTGGAGCTGCGCTACCGCGGCCTGCGGAGCCCGCACAAGCTCAAGATGGGCGTCTCCGGCTGCGCCCGCGAATGCGCCGAGGCCCGCGGCAAGGACGTGGGCGTCATCGCCACCGCCGACGGCTGGAACCTCTACGTCGGCGGCAACGGCGGGGCCACCCCCGCCCACGCCCAGCTGCTGGCCAAGGACCTGGACGACGAAACCCTGATCAAGTACATCGACCGCTACTTCATGTACTACATCCGCACGGCCGACCGCCTGCAGCGCACGGCCCGCTGGCAGGAAGAGCTCGACGGCGGCATCAAGCACGTCGAGGACGTGGTGGTGAAGGACACCCTGGGCATCGCCGAGGACCTGGAAGCCGCGATGGCCAAGCACGTGGACACGTACGTGGATGAATGGGCCGACACCCTCAAGGACCCCGAACGCCTGCGCCGGTTCCGTTCCTTCGTCAACGCACCCGACCAAAAGGACGACTCCATCACCTTCGTCCCGGATGAGCGCGGCCAGATGCGCCCCGCCACCCCGGAGGAAAAAGGCAAGGTCCTGATCGGTGCTTCCATCCCGGTCCGCTCCGCCACCACGGACACCCCTGGAAACGAGGCATAACCATGCAGCTCAGTATCGACCTCACCGGCCGGACCGTCCTGGTGGCCGGCGCCCCTGATGCCGCGCGGCAGGCGGTACGCCGGTACGAAGCCGCGGGCGCCGTCGTCCACCGTCTTGGAAGCCCCGCCGAGGCGCGGCTCCTCCACGTGCCGGAGCGGCTGTTCCTGGTCGCCGCCGTCGAGGACGGACAGCACGGCTGGGACGCCTTCCTGGACCGCTGCCGGCACGCCGGCATCCCGGTCGCTGCCGAGCCCGCCGCCGGCCCGGCCGGCCACGTCACCCTGGTGGGCGGCGGCCCCGGCACCGGTGACCTGCTCACCGTGGCTGCGGTCAAGGCACTCCGCGATGCCGACGTCGTCTTCTACGACCGGCTGGCCCCGTACCAGGAACTGCCGCTGCTGACCTCCGGCGAACTCGTGGACGTCGGAAAGAAGCCCGGGCACCACAAAGTCAGCCAGTCGGACATCGAAAAACTGATGGTCGAAAGCGCCCTGGCCGGCAACAACGTGGTGCGCCTCAAGGGCGGGGACCCGTACGTCTTCGGCCGGGGCGGAGAGGAAGTTGCCGCGTGCGTGGCCGCCGGCGTCAAAGTGCACGTGGTGTCCGGCGTTACCAGCGCCATCTCCGTCCCGGCCGCGGCCGGCATCCCGGTCACCCACCGGGAAGTCAGCCACATTTTCACTGTGGTTTCCGGGCATGCACCGCTTACCGAAGAGGAGCACCACCACCTTGCCGGGCTGGGCGGCACCATCGTGGTGCTGATGGGCATTGGCACCCTCCACCAGCTTGCGGCAGGGCTGCGCCGCGCCGGCATGCGCCCGGACATGCCCATGGCCGTGGTGGAACGCGGGTACCGGCCGGGCCAGCGCACCACCATCGCAGACCTCGGCACCATCACCTCGGCCGCGGCCGGCTGCAGCAACCCGGCCGTACTGGTCATCGGCGAAGTGGTGCGGGTGGCGGAAGCCAACCGGCAGCACGCCGGTGCGGCAGCCGACCTGGACAGGCTGGCAGCCTCGCTGCTGGGATCATGAAAGGATTGACCCCCATGACTGCACTTGCACCGGCCGAACCCACGCAGGCTGAAGAAGCCACTGACGCCGCGGAGTCGCCGCTGGAGGGATTCCGCATCGGCGTCACCTCGGACCGGCGCTCCCGCGACCTCATCGAAGCCCTGGAGCGGCGCGGCGCCGAAGTGCTGCACGCCCCTGCGCTGAAGATCGCCCCGGTCCAGGAGGACATGCGCCTCATCGAGGACACGCGGGCCATCATCGCCGCCAAGCCCGATCTCTGCATCGCGACCACGGCGTATGGCATGCGCCGCTGGTGCGAGGCCGCGGATTCCTTCGGAATTGGCGACGAACTGCTGGAAACGCTGGGCAGCTGCCGCATGTTCGTCCGTGGACCAAAGGCCCGCGGTGCGGTGCGCGCTGCCGGCCTTGCCGACGTCGGGATCAGCAGCGACGAAACCACCTCAACCCTGGTGGACATGCTCCTGGCTGAAGGCGTCCGGGGCAAGACTGTGGCCATGCAGTTGCATGGCTACACCGACGTCCGCCAGATCGAACGGCTGCGGATGTCCGGCGCCACCGTCCTGACCGTCACGCCCTACCGCTGGGTCAAGCCCGACGGCGAGGACCGGCTTCCGCGGCTCATCGACGCCGCCTGCACCGGGAACCTGGACGTCCTGACCTTCACCAGCGCCCCCGCCGTGGACGCCATGTGGAGCACGGCCCATGAGATGGGGCTCTACAAGCAGCTGGTGGAGAGCCTGAAACTGAATGTCACCACGGCCGTGGTGGGTCCCGTCACGGCCCAGCCCCTGCTGGACGCGGGCATAACGCCGCTGATCCCGGAGCGCTTCCGGATGGGTGCGCTGATCCGGCTGGTGTGCGAGCACCTGGCGCTGAACCACGTCCGGCGGCTGGATACCCGCTCCGGAAGCATCGAACTGCGGGGACGCAGCCTGCGCATCGACGGCCAGCAGGTGGAACTGGCGCCCGCTCCCCTGCTGCTCCTGCGTGCACTGCTGGGCGCGGGCGGCGCGGTCCTGTCCCGCGAATCGCTGTCCGACCTGCTGGAGCTGCGCGGCTCGGTGCACGCCCTGGACATGACCGTGAGCCGCCTGCGGTCCTCGCTGCCGGACGGCAAGCTGATTGAAACCGTGGTGAAGCGCGGGTACCGGATCCGGGTCTAGGTGACCGGGGCCAGGGCTTTTGTGTCGGCGGGCTGATGAATGAGAGATGCGTCACGGGTTCTGTTACCGGCCGGTAAATACTGGCGAACACGGGCCCGCTGAACAGCAACTGCGGGGAAACACCCCGGAAAAGACGCGGGCCTACGCTGTGTTCCATCACGAAGTTCCGGCCGCTTACCGGCCGCCAGCGAAAGGGCCAGCACATGTCCGCTCCGGCATCCTCAACGTCCACCTCCACCGCAACCCGCATTGTCATTGCGGGTGCCGGCCCCGCGGCCCAGGCCCTTGTAGCGCAGCTGGACCGCGCCCGGTTCACCGGGACCGTCACCGTGCTGAGCAACCGCGATGACACCCCCGAAGAGCTGCTGGAGCTTGCCATGCTGCCCCAGGTGTCCGTGCGGTTTGGCCAGCCTGCCAGCCACATCGACCCTGCCAACCGCACCGTAGCCACTGCCGACGGCATGGAGTTCGCCTACGACCACCTGGTCATCGCTACCGGATCGGCCCCGGTGGCAGGCCCGGTGGACGGTGCCGCGCAATGCCTGAACTATGCCACCATCGACGACGCACCGCGGGTCGCGAAGGGTGTGCAAAAGGTGGCCCGGGAGCTGGGACGGCGTCCGGTGGGAATCCTGGTGGGCACCGGCGCGGCAGCCGGGCAGGCCGAAGCCGTGCTGCGCGCCAAAGGCGTGCGGCCCATTCGCACCACTGCCCGCCCCGCCGCCATCATCCCCGCCGTTGTGTCCGGCACATCCGCCCGGCAGGCCGCGTCCGCCGTCGTCTTCGAGGATGGCAGCAGCATGACCGGCGACCTGGTGGTGATGGCGGAGGAGCGGGTGTCCCGCGACGGCCTGGCCGCCAGCGCGGGGCTGCAGACTGCACCCGGGGGCGGCATCGTGATCAGCCGGGACTACCGCACGTCCGTCCAGGGGATCTGGGCGATTGGGGACGCGGCAGCGTTCGACGGCGTGCGGCTGGGGCTGCTGGTAGCGGCGGCTTCGGCGGCAGGTGCCTGCGCCACCCAGTTGTTGAGTGCCGCGGCGGAGGCCCCGGCCCTGCAGGCGGCCTGAGCGCCCATGCCCGCCTGCGGGCCTCCTGCGTGGGGCCTGCTGCGGCGCGGCCCGCTGTGACAAGATGGTTCCCGAAACCGAGTCAACGCCGGGCCCACAAGGCCCTCCGAGAGGACCATCATGAGCAACGAAGCCACCGTTCACGCAGGCACCGCCGATCCGGGCCGGCCCGCGGGCATCGCCTCCTACATCGACCACACGCTGCTCAAGCCCGAAGCCTCTGAAGCCGATGTGCTGAAGGTTTGCGCGGAAGCCGCCGAATATGGCTTCAAGTCGGTCTGCGTCAATCCGGTCTGGGTCAAGACGGTCACCACGGCACTTCGGGGTTCAGGCGTCCTCACCTGTTCCGTGGTGGGCTTCCCCCTGGGGGCCACACCCACGGATGTGAAGTCATTCGAAGCCCGCGGCGCGGTCCTGGACGGCGCGGCGGAGGTGGACATGGTGATCAACATCGCTGCCGCGCGGGCCGGTGACAAGGGCGCCCTCGTCGAGGACATCGCCGCGGTGGCCGAGACGGTCCACGCGGGCGGCGCCATCCTGAAAGTCATTATCGAAACAGCCCTCCTGACCGACGAGCAGAAGGTACTGGCGTGCCAGGCGGCCGTGGAGGCCGGCGCCGACTTCGTGAAGACCTCAACGGGCTTCAACGGCGGGGGCGCGACGGTTGAGGATGTGGCCCTGATGCGCCGGACCGTGGGCCCGGACGTGGGGGTCAAGGCCTCCGGCGGCGTACGGTCCCTGGCAGATGCTCAGGCTATGATTGCAGCAGGTGCAACACGAATTGGTGCCAGCTCCGGTATTGCCATCGTCAAGGGTGAACAGGGTTCAGCCGCTTACTGACCTTGGCCGGAAGCCGCCACAGATCATGCCCTTTGGGGCCGAGGAGGAACACATGTCCAGCCAGATCAACGCGTCCAGCAGGGACACGGCGTCCAACAAGGAGACCGTCCGGACCCCGCAGAACGAAAACAACCTCGCCACCAGCGTGATCCTGTTCGTGGTCTGCTTCGCCCTGTTCCTCGGCGCCATCTACTCGCTGTCCTTCCTCACCCTGGACAACCCGTGGCCCATGGCCGTGTGCCTGCTCCTCTTCGCCCTGGCGTTCTGGCTTCCGCAGACCATCTTTGGCCGCTCGGACTCCGCCGGCGAGCACTAAAGACCCTGGACGCAGCACAGGGAGGGACCCCGGACACTGTCCGGGGTCCCTCCCTTATCTGCTGGGGCCTGGTCCCGGCGGCTAGAACCAAAGCTTGATCCACGCCCCCGCGGCCGCCGCTACCCGGCCCCAGTGGTGCTGGGCGATGGCCCAGCCGGCCACGGACATCCCCACCATGGCGTAGGCGCTCACCGGGATCAACACCAGCCATTCCCGCTTGGAACCCGCCCGGCCCAGCAGTGGAACGGACAGCGCGCCGTTGGCACGCCAGACACTCCGCAACAAGGGCAGCCGGCGCAGCATCTTCGGCGGCCGGACCACCAGCGGCCACAGCAGCGGCACTCCCCCGGTGGTGATGAGGTCCCCGACGATGTGCACCACCACCCCGATCAGCATGGACGTGGGCAGCCAGGTCCACTGTTCTGGTGCATAAGCCGTGACCAGGCCAGCCATGACCAGGGCGAAGATCCAGTTGGAGATGAAGCCGCTCTTGGGAAAGAGCTTCAGAGCCTTGCCTGCGATGTTGATCAGGAACATGCACAGCAGCCCGGCCCCAATGGACAGCCGTCCCCAGCCGGTGTCCAGGTGGACCTGCGATGCCAGGCCGGCGAGGAACACGAAGAACGCCGCACCCAGGATGGAATGCGTGCCCTGCCGGTGGCCGCCGCTGGCGTTCTCGTTGCCCCGGGCGATCACGTTGGACAGCGGCGGCAGCGAATGGGCCACCGTGCTGGACCGGTGGTCCCAGTCGCACACCAGCGCGGTGCCGGCCGTGGCCATGCCGCCGATAAGGATGCCCGTGGGGTCCAGCGGGTACCAGCCCAGGGTGTAAGGGCCGGTGGACGCAACAGCTACCCACGCCGCGGCTCCCGACGCGGCGTGGTGTCCTCCCATCAAGTGCTAACCCACCGCCAGCGGGGCGTCGGAAAAGATGTTCCGGATGACGCCGTTGGCCCATTCCAGGATCTCGGCGTCCTGGAGGTCCCTGCCGCCGATCCGTGCCGTCTTGGGCTTGGGAATGAGGATGGCGTCCATGGCCGGCTTGGACTGCGACCCCGGATACATCCGGTTCAGCCGCATGGTCCTGGACTCCGGGAGCGATGCCGGGGAGAACTTGATGAAGTTGCCCTGCAGGGCCACGTCGGAGAGGCCAGCCTCGCGGGCGGCGACACGGAACCGTGCCACTTCCACCAGGTTCTGCGCGGGCAGCGGCAACTCGCCGTAGCGGTCCACGAGCTCCGCCTGGACCTCGTCAATGGACTCGTTGGTGAGGGCGGCGGCGAGCTTCCGGTACGCCTCCAGGCGCAGCCGTTCACCGGGAACGTAGTCGTGCGGCAGGTGCGCGTTGACCGGCAGCTCGATCTTCATTTCCGCGGCCTTCTCTTCGGCTTCGCCGCGGAAGTCCGCCACGGCCTCGCCCACCAGGCGGATGTACAGGTCGAAGCCAACCCCCTGGATGTGGCCGGACTGCTCCCCGCCCAGCAGGTTGCCGGCACCGCGGATTTCCAGGTCCTTCATGGCCAGCTGCATGCCGGCGCCCAGTTCGTTGTGCGCGGCCACGGCCTTGAGCCGTTCCAGCGCCACCTCGCCCAAAGGTTTCTCTGACGGATACAGGAAGTACGCGTAGGCGCGTTCACGGCCGCGGCCCACGCGGCCGCGGAGCTGGTGGAGCTGGGACAGGCCGTACTTGTCCGCGCCGTCCACGATCAGGGTGTTGGCGTTGGAGATGTCCAGCCCGGTCTCGATGATGGTGGTGCAGACCAGGACGTCGAAGCGCTTCTCCCAGAAGTCCACGATGATCTGTTCCAGCCGGCTCTCGGACATCTTGCCGTGCGCCACCTCCACCCTGGCTTCGGGTACCAGTTCGCGGATCTTCGCGGCGGTGCGTTCAATCGTGGAGACCCGGTTGTGGACGAAGAACACCTGTCCCTCGCGCATCAGTTCGCGGCGGATGGCGGCGGAGGTCTGCTTGTCCGTGTACGGGCCCACATAGGTCAGCACCGGGTGCCGTTCCTCCGGCGGGGTGGCGAGGGTGGAGGTCTCCCGGATGCCGGTCAGGGACATCTCCAGGGTGCGGGGAATCGGGGTGGCGCTCATGGCCAGGACGTCCACGTTGGTGCGCATCTTCTTCAGCGCTTCCTTGTGTTCCACACCGAACCGCTGTTCTTCGTCCACGATCACCAGGCCAAGGTCCTTGAATTCGAAGTCCTTGGAGAGCAGCCGGTGGGTGCCGATCACCACGTCCACGGCGCCGCTCTTGACGCCCTCGGCGGTTTCCTTGGACTCCTTCGCGGACTGGAACCGGGACAGCGGCTTGACGCGGAGGGGGAAGCCGGAGAACCGTTCGGTGAACGTCTCGTAGTGCTGCTGGGCCAGCAGCGTGGTGGGCACCAGCACGGCCACCTGCTTGCCGTCCTGCACGGCCTTGAACGCAGCGCGCACCGCGATCTCGGTCTTGCCGTAGCCTACGTCGCCGGAGACCAGGCGGTCCATGGGGATCTCCCGTTCCATGTCCGCCTTGACCTCGTTGATGGTGGTCAGCTGGTCCGGAGTTTCCACGTAGGGGAAGGCTTCCTCCAGTTCGCGCTGCCAGGGGGTGTCGGGGCCGAAGGCGTGGCCGCGGGAGGCCATGCGGGCTGAGTACAGCCGGATCAGTTCACCGGCGATCTCCTTGACGGCTTTGCGGGCCTTGGACTTGGTGCTGGCCCAGTCGGCGCCGCCCATCTTGCTCAGGACCGGGGTGTCGCCGCCGACATAGCGGGTCACCTGGTCCAGCTGGTCCGTGGGGACGAACAGGCGGTCGCCGGGCGCGCCGCGTTTGGCGGGCGCGTATTCCAGCACCAGGTATTCCCGCACGCCGTCGCCGCCGCCGGCCACCTTGCGCTGGATGAGTTCCACGAACCGGCCGATGCCGTGCTGTTCGTGGACCACGTGGTCCCCCGCGACCAGCTGCAGGGGGTCTACGGCGTTGCGCCGCTTGGAGGGCATCCGGCGCATGTCCTTGGTGGACCCGGCGGAGGTCCGGCCGAGCAGGTCGGCTTCGGTGAGCAGGCCAAGTTTGAGCCCGTCCAGGACAAAGCCACGTCCGACGGCGGCGGTGGTCACCTCGATGATGCCAGCCTGGGGCTCGTGGTCAAGGCGGTCGACGCGTGCGCAGGGGATGTCGTTTTCGTGGAAGAGTTCCGCCAGGCGCTGCGCGGGCCCGGGGCCCTCAGTGGCCACCACGATCCGCCACTGGTCCCGGACGTGCGATCCGATGAAGTCCATCATCTCCGCAACGTCGCCCTGGTAGCCGCGGGGTTCACGGGCGTGCAGGTTCAGGACATCGATCTCCGGCAGCAGTTCCGCATCCTGCGCCAGTGAGGTGATGGACCACCAGGACACGCCGTGCGCCAGGGCCGAGCCGCGGGTTTCGGCCAGCGACCGGAAGCTCGCCGAATGAAGCGCCGCACTGGCCTGGGAGCTGAGGTCCAAAGGTGCGGCCCCGCCGTCGGACGCGGTGGACCAGGCTGCCTCGAGGAATTCCTCGTTGGTGGCGGCGAGGTCGTGGGCTCGGGTGCGCACCTTCTCCGGTTCAATCACCACGGCGATGGAATCGGCCGGCAGCTGGTCCACGAACGGCACCATCGCGTCCACCAGGACCGGCGCCAGCGACTCCATGCCTTCCACCGCGATGCCGCCGGCGATCTTCTCCAGCATGTCCGCGGCGGCTGGAAGCTGGGATTTCAGCGTGGCGGCGCGGGACATCACGGAGGGTGTGATCAAAATTTCGCGGCAGGGCGGGGCGTGCAGTTCGGTGGGGTGGTGGATGCCCGGGGCGGACAGCGAGCGCTGGTCGGCCACGGCGAACCAGCGCATCTGGTCCACTTCATCGCCGAAGAACTCCACCCGGATGGGGTGGTCCTCCGTGGGCGGGAAGACGTCGATGATGCCACCGCGGACCGCGAACTCGCCGCGGTGCGTCACCATGTCCACCCGGGCGTAGGCAGCGTCGGCGAGGCTCTTCACCACGCTGGTGAACGGAACATCCTGGCCCACCTTGAGGGTGACGGGGACCAGGTCGCCCAGGCCGGCCACCACGGGCTGGACCACGGCGCGGACGGGAGCGACGACGACGCGCAGCCGGGCCGCCGTCGAACTTTCCGGATGTGCCAGGCGGCGCAGCACTGACAGCCGGCGCCCCACGGTGTCCGAACGCGGGGAAAGGCGCTCGTGCGGGAGGGTCTCCCAGCTGGGAAACTCGGCCACCGAATCCGCGGGCAGGTAGGCGCGCAGGGCTGCGGACAGGTCCTCCGCTTCACGGCCCGTGGCGGTGACAGCGAGCACGACGCCCGGCCCCGCGGCGTCGGCCTGTCCTGCCACGGCGGCGGCGAGCCCGTCCGCCATCTCCGCCAGCAGCACCGGACGCAGGCCGGCGGGGGCGCTGACCTGGTAGTCCTGGCTGCGCACGGCGAAGCCCCGCGCTGCCTCCGCCCCGACACGGGCGAACGTCTGGTCCGGTTCCAGAGCGCGGCGCAGCCCGTCCAGCGACGGGGCCGCGCCGGACGTTCCGGTGCTGGATGTGCCGGCGGCGGACTGGCCGGGAAGACTCATGGCAGAAGCTCCTGTGGTGTTCAGCGAAAGCAAGCAGGCAACGCGAAAACCCGAAATTCGCTGCGAATCCCGGGGAGCTTCCAGCCTACCGCGCGGGAACGGCCTGCCGGCACGGAACCATCTGCGCGGGAATGGATCTAGGCTGGCAACGTCGAGCCATTTCCGCAGCCTTTTCCCGCAGCGCAGCAGTCCGTAAGGGCAGCCGCTGCGAATTCCAAGGGACGAACAGGAGCCAGCATGACCGCAATGAGTGCCACGCCAACACCCAGGACCGTCCTCGTTACCGGGGCCACCGGCTACATCGGCGGCCGGCTTGTGCCCAAGCTGCTCGAAGCCGGCCACACGGTGAAGGTGCTGGTCCGCTCCCCCGACAAGATCGCCGGCGTCCCCTGGCGCGACAAAGTGGAGGTGGTGCAAAGCAGCCTCGACGACGGCGACGCCCTCCGCGAAGCGCTGTCCGGCGTCGATGTCTTCTACTACCTGGTCCACTCCATGGCGGCCGGGGCCGGGTTCGAAGCGAAGGAAAAGGCGATGGCCAGGACCGCCGCGGACGCTGCCGCTGCCGCGGGAGTGCAACGGATCGTCTATCTGGGCGGCCTGCACCCTCAAGGGGTGGAACTCTCCACCCACATGCGCTCGCGCGAGGCCGTAGGCAAGGTGTTCCTGGACAGCCCGGTGGACGCCGTGGTGTTCCAGGCAGGCGTGGTGATCGGCTCCGGCTCCGCCTCCTTCGAGATGATCCGCCACCTCTCCGAAACGCTGCCACTGATGCCGGCGCCCAGTTGGGTGCGCAACCGGATCGAAGCCATCGCCGTCCGCGACGTCCTGTACTACCTGGTTGCTGCCGCGTCCCTGGAGGGCACCATCAACAGGACGTTCGATATCGGCTGCCGGCAGGTGCTGACCTACGCCAGGATGATGCAGGAATACTCTGCGGAAGCAGGCCTGCCCTACCGGGTGGTGCTGGCGCTGCCCATCCCTGCGCCCAAGCTGGCAGGCATCTGGGTGGCGCTGACCACGCCCATCCCGTGGTCCATGGCGGTCCCGCTGGTCCAGTCACTCCAGCACGACGCGGTGTCCAACGAGCACGACATCGACCAGTACATCCCGCTGCCCGACGGCGGCCTGACCCCGTACCGGACCGCCGTGGCCCTGGCACTGGGCAAGGAGCGGGACGGACAGGTGGAGACCACCTGGGCCAATGCCGGCGCGGATTCCGACCCCCTGCCCAGTGACCCGGAGTGGGCCGGACACAAGGTGTACATCGACGAACGGACGTTCCACGGCGACGTGGACCCGGCCCACGTGTGGACGGTCATCGAAGGCATTGGCGGGCGCAACGGCTGGTACTCGCTGCCGCTGGCGTGGCAGGTCCGGGGCTGGCTGGACAAGCTGACCGGCGGTGCCGGCCTGCTGCGCGGGCGCCGGCATCCCCACACCCTCGCTGCGGGAGAGGTGGTGGACTGGTGGCGGGTGGAACGGATCGAGCGCGGCAGGCTGCTCCGGCTGCGCGCCGAAATGCGTGCCCCCGGACGTGCCTGGCTGGAGCTCTCCGTGGAACCTGACGGGGCGGGCAGCCGCTACCGGCAGCGCGCCATCTTCTTCCCCAAGGGACTGAGCGGCAGGCTGTACTGGCTCGCCGTCCTGCCGTTCCACAGCCTGATCTTCCCGGCCATGGCCCGCAACATCACCACCACCGCCCGGAAACTGGCCGATGCGGAGCCCGCGGCCACCACCCCGTAGGATGTTGGAGGCTTAATCCGTTCCCCACGTCCCAGGAGGACCCATGGCGCTGAGCGCAACCACCACCCTTCCGCACCCCGTTGACAGCGTTGCCGCTGTGCTGGTGAACGAGGATTTCCAGCGCCACGTCAGCCAGCTGGTGGGTGGCAGCCTCGAGTCCTTCACCGTGGACGGCGACATCGCCGGGGCTTTCAACACCACCTCCGTGCGCACCCTGCCCACCACCCGGCTGCCCGAAATCGCCCGGAAGTTCGTTGGCGAAAACCTCAAGGTGACCCAGGTGGAGAACTGGGAAGCACCCGCGGCGGACGGGTCACGCCAGAGCAACATCTCGCTGAAGATCGCCGGCGCTCCCGTGGACGTCACCGCCGTCCAGCGGCTGGTGGCCGACGCCGGCGGAACCCGCGTGGAACTTGAGGGCGCCGTGAAGTCCTCCGTGCCGTTCCTCGGCGGCAAGATCGCCGACGCCGCCGAGCCCATGGTGGCCAAGGCGCTGAACCTGCAGGCCGCCCAGGCGCAGGCCTGGCTGGAAAGCCACTAGCCCGTGCAGCTTCCCGTCTTCGCCGCGCTGGTCCTCATTGTTGCCGGCGTTTGGTCGCTGGTGGTGTGGCCGCAGTTCCTGCGCCGCGTCATGAAGGATCCGCGCGCCCGTGATGCCGCCGGCAAGGCAACGAAGTTCCTGACCGTGCACGTGGTGCTGGTGGGCATCTCCATGGTGCTCGGGCTGGCCACCGCCGTGATCGGGGTCCTCAGCCTGCTTGGCTGACCCCGCCGCAACCCGTGTTGGCACGAAACAGCCCGGGCTTCCCTCCTGAGCGGGGAAAGCCCGGGCTGTTTGCTGTCCGGCTCACGCTGCCTGGTTGAGCGCGTCCTCGGCTGCCACCCAGGAAATCATGGCGCACTTGACCCGGGCCGCGTAGCGGGCCACGCCCTCGAAGGCGGCGGCGTCCCCCAGCAGTTCGGGATCGGCGTGGACCTTGCCCCGGGAGCGCAGGACTTCCCGGAAGCTGTCGATAACTTCATGGAGTTCGGCCACCGTCATGCCTTCGGCGAGGTCGGACAGGACAGATGCGGACGCCATGGAAATGGAGCAGCCCGCCCCGTCCCAGGCAATCTGGGCCACTTTGCCCTCCTGGACCGCAAGCCGGAGCGTGACCTCGTCCCCGCACACCGGGTTAAGCTGGTGGGATTGCCCGGTGGACGTGCCCTCCGGCGCTTCCGTGGCGGCCAGGCCGCTGCCGTGGCGGGCCTTTGAGTGGTCAAGGATGATCTGCTGGTACAGCTGGTCGAGGCTCATGATGTCAACTTTCGTGTTCTCCGCTAGGCGCGGAAGTAGGCCCGGACGCCGGCCACGGCTTCAAGGAAGCGGTCCACGTCGTCGGTGGTGTTGTAGAGGTAGGCGCTGGCGCGGGTGGTGGCGGTCAGGCCAAGGCGCCGGTGCAGCGGCTGGGCGCAATGGTGCCCCACTCGGACGGCAATGCCGCGGGAGTCCAGGAACTGCCCCACGTCGTGGGCATGGACACCTTCGACGTCGAACGCGGCAAGGCCAATCCGTTCCTTCCCAGCGGCCGGGCCCAGGACCCGGATGCCGGGGATGCCTTCCAGGCCCGCCACGATGCGCTGGCCAAGGTCTGCCTCCCACCGGTGGATGCGGTCCAGCCCCGTTTCGGTCAGGTAGTTGGCCGCGGCCGCGAGGGCAATTGCCTGGGAAATGCGCTGGGTCCCGGCCTCGAAACGCTGGGGCGCCGGAAGGTACTCCGCCCGTTCCATGGTGACCGTGGTGATCATCGATCCGCCAGTGAGGAACGGCGGCAGGATGTCCAGGAGCTCCTGCCGGCCGTACAGCACCCCGATTCCGGTGGGGGCAAGCATCTTATGGCCGGAGAAGACTGCGAAGTCCACGTCCAGCTCCTTGACGTCCAGGGGCAAGTGCGGTGCGGACTGGCAGGCGTCCAGGACCACCAGGGCGCCGGCGTCGTGCCCCAGGGCCGTCAGTTCCTGCACCGGGTTGATAATTCCCAGGACGTTGGAGGCGTGGGTGAAGGCAAGGACCTTGGTGCGTGGGCCAATTATGGCCGCGGCCTGGTCCATGCGGAGGCTGCCATCATCCGCGATGGGTATGAAGCGGAGGGTGGCCCCGGTGCGGAATGCCAGTTCCTGCCATGGAATCAGGTTGGCGTGGTGCTCCATTTCCGTCACCACGATCTCATCGCCGGGCTTCAGCGCCAATCCCTTCAGCGCCTGGTCCCCTCGCCCCTGGGCCGCCCATAGCCCGGCATTGGACAGTGCGTAGGACAGGAGGTTCAAGCCCTCGGTGGCGTTCGACGTCCAGATGGTTTCCACGTAGTCGGCGCCGATGAAGTCGGCCATGGTCTGCCGGGCATCCTCGAAGGCTTCCGTTGCCTCCACCGCCAGGTGGTGGGCACCCCGGTGAACGGCGGCGTTCCGCTGTTCGTAGAACTCCTGCTCGGCTTCGATGACGCTCAACGGGTTCTGCGAGGTGGCCCCCGAGTCCAGGTACACCAGTGGCTGCCCGTTGACCAGTTGGTCAAGGACCGGGAAGTCGTTGCGGATGCGCAGCACCTCGGCGTTATCCACGGCCGGGACGGCACGTTCCAGCGTGGCTGGCGTTGATACTACGGCCAAAACGAACTCCTTGGGCTGCCAATGGCTGACACCCAATTGTCCCACACACGGCTGTGGCGGCCGCCCGGGAGGGGTAGCCGCCACCGCTGCCCCGGGCTTCAGCCGAGGGAGCAGAGGGCCGGCGACGGCTGGGGGGAGAGTCTCGGTCTCAGAAGACTCTGACGTCGCCGGCCCCGTCTAAGCCCGGCCCCTGCGGGCCGGAAGTTGAGTGGGCCTCAATGTCCTGTCGGCTGCTCCGCGGCGTCCAGCCGGCCGCTTTGCTTTGCCTCCTTAAGTAAATCCCGCCGCGCCCTTCCGTACACGAGTAGGCAGTACTCGAATCCACCAGGCAGTACTACGGGGGCGCCCTGCGGCTACCCGCCGGTTCTCGATGGCGCGGCGAAACGCCTGGGGCAGCACTGATAACGGTCCCTGGAATGACTGAAGAGGCGCGGAACAGCGGCAGGGCGGACAGGACCTGGCCGGGACTCTACTTGGGCAGGGCCGACTCGAGCTCGTCGCGGCTCCGGACGCCAAGCTTGACGTAGGTCCGGTAGAGGTGGCCTTCCACCGTCCGGACGGAGACCATGAGCCGCTGGGCGATTTCCCGGTCCGTCAGGCCCTGTACTGCCAGCTCCACGATGTCCTGCTCACGCCGGGTGAGGCGGACGGCCGGCGCCGCTGCAATGAAGCGGCCTTCCCGGAACCGTTCACCCAGTTCGTGGTCGCACTTCTCCCGCTGGGCTACGGCCTGCCGGGACCTGCGCCGTTCTCCGACCTGCTCCAGCACGGTACTGGCACGGGCATAGGCTTCCCGGGCCAGGTTCACAAAGCCTGCCTCCTCCAGCGAGGCAGCCGTTGCCATCAGGGTGTCGCCGTCTGCACCCTCCCAGGCGGTGGCCAGGGTCAGCAGGGCTTCCGCCCACCGGCCTTCCACGCCACGGGCGGCGGCCTGCACCATGGGCACCACCGAGGGATCCCCCAGGTCCCAGCACATGGCCAGGACTTCGAGGAGGTTGCCGGTGCGCGCGGAAGCCTCCGTGGTGGTCATCAGGGTCTGCAGTGCGGCCAGGCCCTTGCCGTCACGGGCCAGGTACTCGGCGGCGGCGGCCACGTAGGCCTCGGCGAGGAGATCGTGGGCGGGCCAGCCGGCTGCGGCGTCTTTGTGGTCCTGTTCCAGGCGCCGCGCCTGTTCGGCATCCCCAAGCCGGGCTGCTGCATAGAAGCCCAGGGCACTGCCAAACCGGTACAGCTGCAGGGGGTCGTTGAGCCTCAGCGCCTCCACGGCCGGCAGCAGGACCTGGTAGGCACGCTCCATCCTCCCCTGGCGGAGCAGCGAGTAGCCCTGGAGCAGCTGCAGGCTCCCGTTGAAGGTTGCTGCCCCCGGGCTGTTGGCCGCGGCGTAATGGTTAATCTCCCGCTCCGCCGACTCCCATTCGCCCATGGCCAGGTAGTCGGAGACGAGCCTCCCCAGCACGAATTCAGGGAAGAAGAACAGGCTGCCTTCCAGCGGTGGCAGCTCCGAGGCGGCCAGCAGGGCCGCCTCGAGACCCTCCACGGGACGCCCGGCGGAGGCCAGGGCATGGGCAAGGAGCCCCTCAGCCAGGGCCCGCAGCGGTTCCCCCGCTGTTCCGGTGCGGCGCGTCCGCATCCCGTTGACGGCGTCCTCCAAGGCCGCGACATTCACGTCGGCGCCGAGTTGCAGAAGGTGCAGGAGCTCTTCCTGCCAACTGTCCTCACCGCCGGACAGTGCTGGGTGTCTTTCGACGTCATCTGCCACAACACCCACGGAACGGCCAAGGGCTTGGTGCGCCGAAACCCTGAGCATCAGGACGGCCGGCCCCTCGGTGTCATCTGCCAACGGAAGCCAGCATCCGTCCAGGAGTGCCGCTGCGTCAGCATACGCCCCTTCGTTGTACAGCGCCCGGGCCTGGATGGCCTGGGCCAGCGGAACCAGCGGGGGGTGGTGGATGCGGGCGGCAATGGAACGCGCACTGTGGTTGCGGAACCTCAGCAAGGCCTCTTTCGCTGCCGCCAGCATTTCCTCGTCGCTGACCCGGATGCCACACTCCAGGGCCCATTCCACCGACCGCAGCCGGCCCTCCCCCTGCAGCAGGGTGGGATTCTGGTGGGCTTTGACCTTTTCGAGTAACTGGAGGCTGCGGGAGACGGAAACGGTGTTCCGGATGGCCCCGGCGAAAAGCCCGTTCCACATGGAAAGTTCAGCGGGGATGCCAGGAGCCTCCACGATCATCTGCTGGTCCAACAGGGAACGGACCACTGCTGCCCCGCTGATATCTTCGATGACCTTTCGGCCCACCGGCCCGGCCAGGGCAATGAGCTTCAGGGCTTCCTGTTCCTCGGGCCCCCGCCGGAGATGGTCTTTGGCCACCACTGCTGCGAGCCGGGCACCGTCCGCGGGCAGCTCACCCAACAGCATCCAGATTCCGTTGCGCTTGGCCAGCACGCCCGCTTCAGCGGCGTCATGGAGCAGGGCATCAAGCAACCGGGGATTTCCCCCGGAAGCATTCCAGATGGCATCCACGGTGGCACCCGGCACTGTCCCATCAAGGATGTGGGCCAGGACTTCCTCGATCTGTTCATGGTTGAGGGGACGGAGGTCCACGCGCTCGGCCAGGCCGTCATACCAAAGCTGGTCCAGGGGCTGCGGCAGGCCCGGCCGCGGGCGGGCGGCGGCCACCACCGTTGCCCATCCGGCCGAAATCACCTCGGCGAGAACGCCCGCGGAGGCGTCATCCAGATGGTGGGCATCGTCCACCGCCAGCAGCACCGGCGAGCTGCCGGTGCCCTTGAGTTTCTCGAAATAGGACCACATGGAGCGGAGCACTGCCACAGGTGAGACGGACTCTTCAGCGGTGAGGTCCCCCGTGTAGGGGGTCAGCACCCCGAACGGCACGCCAGCCAGGGCAGAACTGGCATGGATGCGCAGGATGCTCATCGTTCCTGCGAGCCGATCCGTCACGGCATCCGTCACGGCCGACTTTCCGATGCCGGGGCCGGCCATGATGAACACCGCCTGGTGCGTGCCGTTCCGGACCAGGTTGCAGATCCGTTCCACCGGCTCCCGGCGGCCGGTAAGGAGCCGGTGCGCAGCCGCCGGCTTGTGCCCGTTAGACGAGTCCAGTCAGATCACCCCTTGAAGTCACGCCCAGCTTAGTGAAGACCTGGTACAGGTGGCCTTCCACGGTGCGGACCGACACGCCCATTTCCATGGCGATGTCACGGTTTGAGGCGCCGCGGCCCGCCATCCGGGCAATTTGCCGTTCCCGGCTGGTCAACAGCGGGCTCCCGCTGCTGGGCACGATGGGCAGGTTGGACACGGTGGCGGCCAGGATGTCCAGCCGCGCCTGCGCAGTCCTTGCCGAGAGGGCGTCCCCGTCCTGCCGGGCGAAATCAACCGCCAACGCCATGCACCGGGCCTCAACGGCATCCAGCTCCAGGGTCGCTGCGAGTTCCCCGCCGGCAAGCAGCGCCTTGGCATCCTTCGTCCTGCTCCCGAGGGCAATCAGCCGTGAAACTTCGGCCAGCGGACCCTGGCGGTGGCCTGCGATGTCCTCCAGGAGGCGGAAGTCGGTATCGCTGCCATTCACGGTTGCAGCCAACAGGTACATGCCGCCCAGGGTGTGCCTGCCTGCTTCCAGGTTTCGGCGGCCACCCTGTTTCAGTCCGGCCACGGCCTCGGAGTCGCCCAGCCAGCGCCCGGCGACGAGGGCACAGAACTCGATGATGCTCTCGGTCGCGAACCCTGCCTTGCCGGATGTCCTTTGCAGCTTGGCCAGGTACTTGCGGGCAAAAGCGGCGTTCCCGGTCTGCGCATAGGCCAAGGCCGTGGCAGCGTACGCCGTTCGCAGGGCCGCCTGGACCGGCTGCAGCTCCAGCTGCGCAGCGGCGGAGATCAGGGGTTCAAGGGCCGCCTCGCCCCGACCCGAGAAAGCGAAAGCCACCCCGGCCGCGAGTTCGGTGGCGGCGCTCCGGTACGGCAGCCGGTGGGGCTGGCCGGTGCTGAAGGGGCTGAGGAGGTCGATGCAGCGCCGCCACTGGCCCGCCACCAGCAGGACGAAGTAGGCCTCCCTTGTGTAGCGCTCACGGAGCCCAACGACGTGCGAGGCGTCAGTGAGCTGGCCGCCGAGTTGGCGCATGAGGCTCAATGCGTCCATCTCCCGCCCGGTCAGCGCCAGGGCGCTCATCAGGGTGATGGCTGACTGGAACCGGAAGGCGGTGTCCGGGTTGGCCGCGGGATCGGCCGCCCGTTCCAGCGCGGGAATCATGGCAGCGTAATCGCCGGTATGGGCCTGGTATTCGAATTCGCTCAAGGAGATGCGGTTGGTTGCCACGGCTGCCGGTGCAGGCCAGACCGGATGCTGCGCCGTCCTGTCAAGCCATTCCCTGGCGGTGGCCAGCAGTTCGGGGACCTTGCCCTCATGCTCAGGGATGTAGCGCATCACCCGCGCCTTGGCGGCGACCACCTGGGCATACTCTTCGGGATCGAGGGCCTCGAGCTCGGGCCGGGAAATACTTTCCAGGGCTGCCAAGGCCTGGTCCGGCATGTCCAGCTGCAGGTATGCCGCAGCCTTTTGCCGCTGCGCGGACGCCCATCCGGCATCGGTCCGCTGCACCATCTCCGCATAAGTCAGGGCGAACCGGGGGTCGAAGAGCTGGACTGCGGCCTCGGCGGCCGCCAGCGCCAGCGCAGGAGCCAGTTCGGCTTCGCACTCGTGGGTCCAGGCGGCGAACGACATCAGTTCATCCACCGTCATGGTTGCCGGGTCCGGCTCCCTGCCGCCCAGGAGTACGTTGCGAAGCTCGCGACGCCGGGAGATGCTCAGCCAGGTCCTGACAACGTCCCCGATGTATTTCTCCCGCAGCGACACCCAGCGGTTCTCGGAGTCGTCGATCTCGAGCAGCGCACCGTCCTCCATGTCCGCAACCACATCCGCGCCATAGATCGCGGTGAGGCTCGACAATTCCACCCGCCGGGCGCAGGAGAGCATCTCGATGACCTCCCGGGCTTCGGGAGTTTCCCGTGACCAGCGGGAGCGGACGATGTCATCAAGGCTGGCGGCGCCGTCGAGCACCACCTTGTCCCGCAGCGTCCAGACCGAATCGGAGAGGACCAGGTTTCCGGAGAGCTGCTGTTCGGTGACAAGGGCTTTGAGCAGCAGCGGATTTCCGCCCACCATCTGGTGGTAGGTGCTGACCAGGGAGGAAGCGACCCGGTGTCCCAGCAGCGACAGCAGCACCTGCCTGGTTTGGAGCTCGTTGAGGTTGCTGAGCCGTACTTCGGTCAGCTTCCGGTCCGTCAGCAGCCAGTGGAAGTCAGCGGGGAGGTCGCTGGAGTTGGGGGCGACGGCAACGATTTTCGCGGTGCCGGTCAGCAGGACGTTCAGCAGTACGCCCGCGCTCATGTCGTCGATGCAGGCTGACGTGTCCAGCGTAATGACGCACGGCCTGCCGGCGGCGTCGCTGCGGATCAGTGAGGTGATGCCCCTGAGGATGGCGGTGGGCGACCCCATGTAGGCCTGCGGCAGCCGTGCCAGCAGGAATGACAGGCAACCGTAGGGGGTGGCGGATCCCGAAGGCCCGCTCCGAAGCTGCAGGGACCAGATATCGGGGCCAAGGTCCGCCACGGCAGCGCGGGCAAGGGAGGACTTGCCCACTCCCCTGGGGCCGGTGATCACCACGCCCAAGGAGTTTTCGCTGGTCAGGGCGGTGCGGACGGCGTCGAGGTGGGCGCTTCGTGCAGGCATGGACCATTGCTGGCCCTCCGGGGCCCCGGAGGTTGGCGTGGGCAGCCCGTCACCTTGCGGCGTTGACCCACGTCCCCAGCTGAGTGGCTCGATTGACATGAACTTTTCCCCTACATCCTGCAATAGCGGGATGTAGCCCCATTGCTCCCCGCATAGGAAGAAGAGTACCCCGTGCCACAGACAGGGAAATAGGGCCGGAGGGAACTTTTACGATTCCGGTGGGCGTATTTCCGTTTTGGCAGGGTGGAACTTCTGCTGCGCGGCGGTGAGCCCCTCACGGAGCAGGGTCTCCACGGCGTCGGCGGCATCGTCCAGCAGGAAGGGTAATTCCTTGTGCTCCGCGGTGCCGAAGTCGCGTAGAACAAAGTCGGCAGTGTCCATCCGTCCGGGCGGCCGTCCCACCCCTACGCGCACCCGGAGGTAGTCCTTGGTGCCGAGCGCCTTGGAGATGTCCCGCAACCCGTTATGGCCGCCTTCGCCGCCACCGAGTTTGAGTTTGACCGTGTTGAAGGGAATATCGATTTCGTCATGCACCGCGACAACATGGTCTGCGGGGATGCCATAGAAGTTGGCCAGGGCGGACACGGGGCCACCGGATACGTTCATGTAGGTCATTGGCTTCGCCAGGACCACCCTGGGGCCGCCGATGCCCAGCCGGCCTTCGAGGACCTGGGCGCGGGCTTTGTGGGTCTTGAAGCCGGCACCGATGCGGCCGGCGAGTTCATCGAGCACCATCTGGCCGACGTTGTGCCTGTTGCCGTGGTACTGCGTGCCGGGGTTGCCGAGGCCAACGATCAGCCAGGTGTCAGTCATGGATTCAATCCTAGGGGGACGGCGTGGACAGGATGGCAGACCGAAGGGACGCCGGGCTGCGGACATGGCAGTGGCCGGGCCCCGGGAGGGGTCCGGCCACTGCGGGAACTGCGGAGTGGTTACTCTGCTGCGGCTTCTTCTGCTGCAGGAGCTTCCGCTGCTGCGCCCTCGGCGGCAGCTTCGGTTTCAGTTTCCTCGGCGATTTCAACGGCCTCGGAGATGTTGATGACCAGTGCCTCGGCGTCGGTCAGCAGGACGGTGCCCTTGGGCAGGACCAGGTCGGAGCCGTGGATGTGCTCGCCGGCGCCGCGGCCTTCGATGCTGACGACGACGGACTCGGGCAGGTGGGTGGCCTCGGCTTCGAGGGACACGACGGTCAGTTCCAGGTTGTGGACGGTGCCGGGGGCGGTTTCGCCTTCAACGTGGACCGGAACGTCAACCGTGACCTTTTCGCCCTGGCGGACGGTCAGGAGGTCGATGTGCTCGATGATCTGCTTTACGGGATCGCGCTGGATGTCCTTGACCAGGGCCAGGTGGCCTTCGCCGTTGATGTCCAGGGACAGCAGGGCGTTGGCGGTGCGGACCGCGAGGGTGGTGGCCTTGGCCGGGAGGGTGACGTGGATGGGCTCTGCGCCGTGGCCGTAGATGACGGCGGGGATCAGGTTGGCCATCCGTGCGCGGCGGGCGTAGCCCTTGCCAAATTCGGTGCGCAGTTCTGCTGCGAGCTTCTGCTCAGACATGGAAAACTCCTTGAAGACTAAACGGTGTTCAGCAAGGGCGGAGGTCTGGTGTGACCTTCAACGCCGGGCGGCCCGGAGGCGGCCCTTCAAGAAGGCGGTCCCTGCGAAAGGACCTGCAGACCCAGTCGATAACGGAGGCTATGCCCTCCCTCGCCAAGGTATCGCCTAAAAGACTACCAGCACGGCGACCTTTTCCTTAAATCCCCACCGGCCCCCTGAGCCCGCAAGCTCGCCCAGGGAACCCTGCCGGCGGGGTTTCGTCAAGTACTGTCCTAGGCCTTGCCGTCGAAGAGGCTGGTGACCGAACCGTCGTCGAACACTTCATGGATGGCCCTTGCAATCAAAGGGGCGATGGAAAGCACCGTGAGCTGCGGGAAGCGCTGGGACGAATTCAGCGGCAGCGTGTTGGTGACCACCACTTCGCGTGCACCTGACTCGGAGAGGCGCCGGGCTGCGGGGTCGGAGAACACGGCATGGGTGGCCGCGATGATGACATCCTTGGCGCCGGCGTTCTTCAGGACGGTGACGGCCCCGGAGATGGTTCCGCCGGTGTCGATCATGTCGTCGATCAGGACGCAGGTGCGGCCCTCGATCTGGCCCACGACGGTCTTGGAGACGGCCTGGTTGGGGACGGTGAGGTCGCGGCTCTTGTGGACGAAGGCCAGGGGCGCGCCGCCCAGCCGTTCGGCCCACTGTTCGGCGACACGGACGCGGCCGGTGTCCGGCGACACCACGGTGATGTTGTCCGAACCCACCCGGGTGCGGATGTAGTCGGCCAGCAGCGGGATGGCCATCAGGTGGTCAACCGGGCCATCGAAGAAGCCCTGGATCTGGGAGGTGTGCAGGTCCACGCTCATGATGCGGTCCGCACCGGCGGTCTTGTAGAGGTCCGCCACCAGCCGGGCGGAGATCGGCTCGCGGCCGCGGCCCTTCTTGTCCTGGCGGGCATAGGGGTAGAACGGCGAAACCACCGTGATCCGCTTGGCGGAGGCACGCTTCAGCGAATCGATCATGATCAGCTGTTCCATGAGGTGGTTGTTCAGCGGGGCGGGGTGGGCCTGGATCACGAAGGCGTCGGTACCGCGGACGCTTTCACCGGCCCGGACGTAGATCTCACCGTTGGCGAAGTCGTAGGCATCCAGCGGGAGGAGTTCGGTGCCGAGCTCCTTGGCGATTTCCCTTGCCAGCTCAGGATGTGCCCGCCCGGAGGCGAGCACCAGCTTCTTCTCGCCGTGCGCCGTAATTTCGCTCATTGTTACTTGCCCTCTTCTGTAGATGCCGGGGTACTTGAGGAGTCGTGGGTGGCCGCCTGGGCCAGCTCGGCGGAGCGGGTCCCCGGGCGGTGCGCCGGGACCCAGCCTTCGGTGTTGCGCTGGGCGGCGATGCTCAGGGCAAGGGCGCCGGCCGGTACGTCCTTGCGGATCACCGCGCCGGCGCCGCTGTAGGCACCGTCCCCCACGGTGACCGGGGCAACAAAGACCGTGTTGGAGCCGGTGCGGACACCTGAGCCGATCACCGTGCGGTGCTTCTTCTCGCCGTCGTAATTGGCCGTGATGTTGCCGCAGCCGATGTTGGTGTCCTCGCCGATTTCCGCGTCCCCGGCGTATCCCAGGTGGGACAGCTTGGAGCCGCGGCCAATGGTGACGTTCTTGGTTTCGTAAAAGGCGCCGATCTTTCCCTTTTCACCAAGCACGGTGCCGGGGCGAAGGTAAGTGAAGGGGCCGACGGCGGCGCGCGGGCCGATCACCGAGCCGGAGCCGTGGGTGCGGACCACCGTGGCGCCCTCGCCGACTTCGACGTCGGTCAGGGTGGTGTCGGGGCCGACGACGGCGTCCCTGGCCACCGTCGTGGTGCCGTGAAGCTGGGTGTTGGGCAGGAGCCGGACGTCCTGGTCCAGGGTGACCGACGAATCGATCCACGTGGTGGCAGGGTCCACCACGGTCACGCCGGCACGCATCCACGCTTCCACGGTGCGGCGGTTCAGCTCTGCACCGAGGGCGGCCAGCTGGACGCGGTCATTGGCGCCCTCCACCTGCCAGCGGTCGGCGGTGACGACGGCTGCCACGCGGCCGCCTGCCTCGCGTGCCAGTCCCAGCACGTCGGTGAGGTACTTCTCGCCCTGGGCGTTGTCCGTGGTCACCTTGGCCAGCGCGTCACGGAGCACGGCGGCGTCGAAGGCGTAGATCCCGGAATTGACCTCACGGATCAGCCGTTCGGCCTCGGAGGCATCCTTGTGTTCGCGGATGCCGGTGACGGAGCCGTCCTCTCCGCGGAGGATGCGGCCGTAGCCGGCGGCGTCATCCAGGACCGCCGTGAGGACCGTAACGGCGTTGCCTTCGCGCTCATGGGTGGCAACGAGTTCCGTCAGCAGCCCACCGGACAACAGCGGCACGTCGCCATAGGTCACCACGACGGTGCCGGTGAGGTCCTGGTCAGCGTGCAGCGCCTCAAGCGCGGCTTCAACGGCCCGGCCCGTGCCCGGGACATCATCCTGGTCCACGATCACTGCCTGCGGATCCAGCGCCGCCACGTGCGCTTCCACCAGGTCGCGTTCATGGCGCACCACGATGGCAAGGCGCTGGGGGGCGATGCTGCGGGCGGCGCGGAGGGCGTGGCCCACCATGGACAGGCCGCCGATTTCATGCAGGATTTTGGGGGTACGCGATTTCATCCGGGTACCGGCGCCTGCTGCCAGAACAATTACAGCGGCCGGGCCGGCATTCTCGGGGATCACGTACGGGTTCTCCTTGCTTCGTTGTGCTGGCGCTTGGCGGAACCCGGCGGGCCAAGCCGCCGGGCACCGGGTGCCATCCTCATGATCGCGCCCGGCGCAGCAGTTCCGCCCATAGGATTCGAACCTATACTCCACGGCTCCAAAGGCCGGGGTGCTGCCGTTACACCAGAGCGGACCGTGCCGGAAGTCTCAAGCCCCGGGCACAAGTCCCTATTTTGCCACGGGTTCAGGGCCCTGCGCGACACGGGGCGTTCGGCCGCCGCCCGTCCGGCTGAATCCCGCCGCCGGCGGTGGGGCATGATGGGAAGGTGAGCAACAACCTTCCGCGGATGCGGATGACTGGCCTGCAGCGCCGAAGCCAGCTGATCGACGTCGGCCGCGGCCTTTTCGCCGCCCGGGGGCTGGATGGAACCACCATTGAGGAAATCGCCGCCTGCGCGGGAGTGTCCAAACCGGTCATCTACGAACACTTCGGTTCCAAGGAAGGGCTGTACACCGAAGTGGTGGACTGCGAATTCCACATCCTGCTGGACGCCGTCAACGCCGCCCTGACCGAGCAGGCCAAACCGCGCGTCCTCGTCGAACGGGCCGCCCTGGCCCTGCTCACCTATATCGAGGAGCGCACGGAGGGTTTCCGTATCCTGATGCGCGACGCTCCCCCGTCGCAGCCCGAGGGCGCGTTCTCCACCCTGCTCTCCCACGTCACTGCCCGCGTGGAGCACATCCTCTCCGACGAGTTTTCCCGCCGCGGCCTCAGCGGCGAGGACGGCGCCATGTACGCCCAGATGCTCGTGGGCATGGTGGCCATGACCGGCCAGTGGTGGCAGGACAGCCGCCAGCCGGACAAGCACACCGTGGCCGCCCACCTGGTCAACCTCGCCTGGAACGGCCTCACCGGCCTGAAAAAGGACCCGGAGCTGCAGTCAGAGTTCTAGGCGCTGGTCACCTTCGCGGCGCAGGGCCGTCTCCGGCACCCAAGGTGACCTAGTCCCCCAGGAGCTCGGAGGACTCCAGCCACTCGAGTTCCAGGGCGTCTTTTTCGTCCGTGAGGTCCTTGAGCTGCTTGTTCTGGTCGGCGAGCTTGTCGAAGTCGCCGGCTTCGGTGGTCTTCAGCATCAGGTCGTGAAGCTTCTTTTCGTCTTGGTCGAGCTTCTTGAGCTGCCGTTCGATCCGGTTGAGGGCTTTGCGGGCCTCCCGCTTTTCCGCCTCGGAGGGGCCCGTGCCAGTCGCTGCTGCCGCGGCCTGGGCTGCACTGGTGACGGGGTTTCCGCCGCCCGTGACGGTTGAACCGGCCAATGCCGCTTCACGCAGTTCGAGGTACTGGTCCACGCCGCCGGGAAGGCCGCGGAGCCTTCCGTCGCCGAGCAGGGCCATCTGGTGGTCGGTGACGCGCTCCAGCAGGTAGCGGTCGTGGCTGACCACCACCAAGGTGCCCGGCCAGCCGTCCAGGACGTCCTCCACGGCGGCGAGGGTATCGGTGTCGAGGTCGTTGGTGGGCTCATCGAGCATCAGCACGTTGGGTTCACCCACCAACAGCCGGAGGAGCTGCAGGCGTCGCCGCTCACCGCCGGAGAGGTCGCGCACGGGTGTCCACTGCTTCTGGTTGGTGAATCCGAGCTGCTCCACCAGCTGGCCGGCCGTGAATTCCTTGCCGCCCACGTTGAACGAACGCTTTTCCCGCTCGATGACCTCGATGACGCGCAGGTCAGCGACGTCGTCGAGCTCCTTGACTTCCTGGGTGAGGACCGCGGTGACCACGGTCTTTCCCCGCTTCAGCCGGCCGGCGTCGGGCGTGATCTCGCCGTTGAGCAGCTTCAGGAGGGTGGTCTTGCCGGCGCCGTTGACGCCCACCAGGCCGAGCCGCTCCCCCGGTGCGAGGCGGAGGGTGATGTTGTCGAAGAGCTTCCTGCCCTCATCGCCCTGGAAGTTCAGGGACACGTTCTCGAGGTCCAGGACATCCTTGCCCTGGCGCGCGGTGGCCATCTTGCTCAGGGCCATCGAGTCGCGCGGAGCCGGAACGTCCGCGATGAGCGCGTTGGCTGCCTCGATCCGGAACTTCGGCTTGGCGGTGCGGGCCGGGGCGCCGCGGCGAAGCCAGGCCAGTTCCTTCTTGACCAGCTGCTGGCGCTTGCCTTCGACCACGGAGGCCATCCGGTCCCGTTCGGCCCTGGCCAGCACATAGGCGGCGTAACCGCCTTCGAAGGGGTCCACGATCCCGTCGTGCACCTCCCACGTCTTGGTGCAGACTTCGTCGAGGAACCAACGGTCGTGGGTGACCACCAGGAAGGCGCCCTGGTTAGGCCGCCAGCGCGTCTTCAGGTGCCGGGCCAGCCAGGCAACACCTTCGACGTCGAGGTGGTTGGTGGGTTCGTCGAGCATGATGACGTCGTGGTCCTCGATGAGGAGCTTTGCCAGGGCCACGCGCCGCTTCTGGCCGCCGGAGAGGGCGTGCACGTTGGCATGCCAGTCGACGTCGGACACCAGCCCGCCCATGATCTCGCGGATTTGCGGGTTCCGCGCCCACTCATAATCCGCCTGGTCGCCCACGATCGCGGCGCCGACGGTCAGGTCGCCGTCGAGGACGTCGCTTTGGTCCAGGTACCCGACATTGACGTCACCGCGCTTGGTGACCCGGCCGGAGTCGGGCGTGGAGCGCAGGGCCAGCAGCCGCATCAGGGTGGACTTGCCGTCACCGTTGCGGCCCACCATGCCGATCCGGTCCCCTTCCTCCAATCCCAGGGTGATGCCGTCCAGGACGGTGCGGGTCGCGTAGGAAACCGTGAGGTTCTCGCCGCCAAGAAGGTGTGCCAAGGGAACTGCTTTCTGCTGCCGGACTGGAAGTATTAAAGGAGGGTGTCGGAGATGATGCGCGCGCCCGGGACCGGGCCGTGGACAGGGAGCGCCGTCAGGCCGTAGCGCTGCAGGTCCTCTGCCAGGGCAGCGGCCGCAACGGAGTCCTCGGCCAGCAACGCCACGGTGGGACCGGATCCGGAGACCATGCCCGCGATGGCGCCATGGGATTCACCGATTCCCAGCGTATCGCGCAGCGCAGGCGCGAGTTCAATGGAGGCACGCTGCAGGTCGTTCACCAGTACGCGGCCCAGGGACTCGGCGTCGCCGCCCCGCAGGGCCGCAAGGATTTGCGGATCAACCCCGGTGGGTTCTTCGGCGTCGATTCCCCCGGCCCCGCGCAGGCGGTCCAGGGTCCGGTACACCTCGGGCGTGGAGAGGCCGTAATCCGCCACTACCAGCACCCAGTGGGTTTGCGCCTTGGCCAGGGCCGGAGACAGTTCGTCCCCCAAGCCGAGGCCGACGGCGGTTCCGCCCAGGAGCGAGAACGGAACGTCAGCGCCCAGTTCCCCTGCGAGGTGGGCCAGCTCCTCGCGGGACAGCCCGCTGTTCCAGAGGGCGTCGCAGGCCAGGAGCGTGGCAGCGGCGTCGGCGGAACCACCGCCCATGCCGCCGGCCACCGGTACCCGCTTGGTGATCTCCAAATGCACGCCGGTGGCGTGTTCCGAGACGTCGGCCATGATGGCGGCCGCCTTGTAGGCCAGGTTGCTGCTGTCCAGGGGGATGTCGACGTCGTCGAGGTCCAGGGTGCTTTCCGGACTGAGGCTGATGGTGATGCCGGGGGCAGCGGTACTGGTGGCGGCCACTTCCTCGTACAGGGACACCGCGAGATAGACGCTGGCCACCGAGTGGTAGCCGTCCGCCCGCAGCGGCCCCACTGCCAGGGACACGTTGACCTTGCCGGGCGCCTTGACCCGGACGGTCCTGGCAGCGAAACGCCCTGCCGCGCTCACGGGCGGTTTTCCCTGGCTTCGGCGATCCGGGCGAATGCGGCGATGTCGATGACTTCGCCGCGGGCGGTGGGGTCCACGCCCGCCGCGAGCAGGCAGCGTTCGGCTTCCGGTGCTCCGCCGGCCCAGCCGGCCAGTGCCGCACGGAGCGTCTTGCGCCGCTGCGCAAACGCAGCATCCACCACGGCAAACACCTGCTCGCGCGTGGCAGTGGTGGCCGGTGGTTCGCGGCGGGTGAAGGCCACCAGGCCCGAGTGGATTTTCGGGGCCGGCCAAAAGACGTTCATGCCGATCACACCAGCCTTGCGCATCTGGCTGTACCAGGCGGCCTTGACGGACGGCACACCGTAGGTCTTGGATCCCGGCCCGGCGGCCAGGCGGTCCGCTACCTCGTCCTGCACCATCACCAGTCCGTGCTTCAGGCTGGGGAAATGCTGCAGCAGGTGCAGCACCACGGGAACGGCCACGTTGTACGGCAGGTTGGCCACCAGGGCGGTGGGTTCCACCGGCAGTTCGGTGACCTTCATGGCGTCGGCGTGCACCAGGTGGAAGGCGTTGGCGGCCGCGGGCCGCCATTCCTTCACGGTCTCGGGGAGCTTTGCGGCGAGGACAGGATCGATCTCGACGGCGACGACCGCCGCTGCGGCATCGAGCAGGCCCAGCGTCAGGGAGCCGAGGCCAGGACCGACCTCAAGCACCGTTTCGTCCGGCCGCACGCCCGCGGCCGCAACAATGCGGCGGATCGTGTTGCCGTCAATGACAAAGTTCTGGCCCAGGGTCTTGGTGGGCCTGACCCCGATTTCCGCTGCCATCCGCCGAATGTCGGAGGCACCGAACAGCGGTGCGGGCACGGCGGGGATCGGTTCAGTCACCTAGGTATCCTATCCCGCGCGGCACGCCGGCCCTCCCGGTTAACGGCAAAGGCCGGCCCCGGAGTACCCGGGGCCGGCCATTGCCGTCAGCTGCGCTTGTGCCGTGCGGATCAGCGGCTGGCTGCCCAGCCGCAGCCCCACGGCGACAGGCCGCGCTGCGCGTAGACGCGGTTGGCGATGTCGATCTGCTGGGCTTTGGTGGCGAGGCTCGCGTTCGGGGCGTAAGCGCCGCCGCCGGCGCCGATCCAGGTCTGGATGTCAAACTGCAGGCCACCGTAATAACCGTTGCCGCTGTTGATGCTCCAGTTGCCGGTGGACTCGCACTGGGCGATCTTGTCCCACATGGCCTCGTTCATCATGGCCGGTGCTGCCGCGCCGGTGTTGGCACCTGCAGCGGCGGGGGCCGCCGCGGCCTGGACGGCCGGCTTGGCTTTGGTGCCCACGGTGACCTTCTCGGTGACGGGCTGGACTGCGATATTCTCCGACACCAGGGTGCGGGAGGCCTCCCGGCCATCCACGAGCACCAGCTTGAAGGTGCGCTCGATCCTCCCAGCGGTCCCGGCCTGGGTCACCTGCTTCTCACCCTTAAGCATGTCAGCGCTTTCGGCGGTGACCGTATCGAAGGGGACGTCCTCGCTGGTGACCGCGGTCTGGCCGGTGTCCACCCGGGAGACCTTGATGACCATGTTGTTCACCACGTTGGCGTTGGCCGGCTGCGAGGTGCGGTCGTTGGCGCCGAGGGTCACTCCGGAGTCTTCAAGGACCTTGCCCACTGTGGGTGCGGTGGTGGTGGCCGTGTTGACCTTGCCGTCCGCGACGATGCTGACGGTCTTGGGCGTGGAAATGGAGACGTAGGAACCAGCCAGCGCAAGGGTGGCATCCTTCGGCGCCGACACGGAGGAGGCGCTGGCCACACCGAGTTCGGTCACCAGGTCCTCGACGTCCTGCGCCGTGGTGTTGACCGTCTTCTCGGCCCCGTCAAGGCTGACCTTGACTTCCTTGGCCTGGTTGATGTTGATGATGGTGCCGTCCTGGACGGTGGCGTCCAGGGAGGGCGAGACGCGGTCGCCGGGCTTCAGGTCCAGGTTGGCGCTCTTGACCACCTGTGCCACTGTTCCACCAAAGGACTGCACGGACGACGCTTGGCCGTCCACGTTGAGCGTGACTGTTTTGTTATTGCCCACGAAGGCTACGAGGCCTGCGACCAGGCCGCAAAGCACCAGCAGCTGGGCGCCAACCTTAATAAAGCTGAACTTGCCGTCCGATGTGAAGAACTTGATCACGATTGCCCGTAACTCTCGGTCCATCCGGGCACGGGGAATGCGCAATAAAATGCCCGGAGCAACCTCGAAAGGAGGGTCCGGGCACCGGTGCGCCGCCACACTCCGCACAGCTTTATGGCCGGATATTGGTCAAGCCGGGCCGGCTGCAAGTGGAGTGAAATTACCCGTTGGCCTTCCCCGACCCCGGCTAATAGTTGTCCACTGTAACCGTAGCGTTATAAAGCAGCCAACATTTTTGCATACCAGGTATACGGTCGGCGGTGGTGCGGCAGGCAGCGATCAGGACCAGGATCCGTATGCCCGTACGGTATTTTCGCTGATTGCGGTGCACAGGGCGGCAAGGTCGGAGCCTGTCAATTCTGCCATGGCCCGCACGGTGTAAGGGACCATGTAGCTCGCGTTCGGACGCCCCCTGTGCGGGTGCGGCGTGAGGAACGGGGCGTCCGTTTCCACCATGACAAGCTCCCGGGCAGCGACCGCGAGCGCGGCCCGCAGGTTTGCAGCGTTCTTGAACGTCAGGGTGCCGGCGAAGGACATCCACCAGCCCTGCTCATTGCACGTCCTGGCAAGGTCTTCATCCCCGGAGAAGCAATGGAACACCACCCGTTCCGGCGCCCCTTCCTCCCGGAGTACCCGGACCACGTCACCGTGCGCGTCCCGGTCATGGATCTGCAGGGTCAGGTCCAGCCGCTTTGCGATATCGATGTGGCGCCGGAACGAGTACTCCTGGTGCCGCAGCCCCGCCCCTTCCGTGCGGTAGAAGTCCAGCCCGGTTTCGCCGATGGCCCGGATGCGGGGATGCGCGGCGAGCTGTTCGATCTCGGCAAGGGCCGCTTCCAGTTCACCCCGGGCCGCGTACTGCGGGGCATCGTTGGGATGCAGTGCCACCGCTCCCAGGAGCCGTTCGTCCAGGTCCACCGCTTCCACTGTGAACCGCGAGGACTCCAGGTCGCAGCCAACCTGCACAGCACCCAGCACCCCGACGGCCTCTGCTGCGTCGAGGGCAGCCTTGACCCCTACCGGGCCCTTTCCTTCCGGGAAGTCCAGGTGGGTGTGGTTGTCCATGACCGGGACCGGCAACGGTTCCGGCGCCGGCGGGAAATCCCTGCGGCGTCCTGCGTCGGGATCCGTGGTTGCATCTGCGGCAGGCGCCCGGTAGGCGGGGGGAATGGACGATTCGCACATCCAATCAGCCTAGCGGCCACATGACTCCCCCATATTTGCCGGAACTCTCTGTCAGGCAGGGCAGTTGTGTTAGTAGTCTGGAACGAACACACGCGCACGCCCACCGAGGGGCGAAGGCAGGCTTGCTGTCACGTCCAGGTGAAACCCGGGCTGAAAGGTTGCCGATGGAACCCCACCGACGCACTGCCAACAATGGAAGCGCACCGAACCTCAACCTGGCCGGCGTCGCCGATCCCGTCAGCCACCTGAACGGCCACAGGCCGGCACCCATGGAGTCCGGGGCCTTCCACGCAGCCGCGCAACGCATCCTGACCACCGTCAACACGGTCATCGACGGCAAATCCGATGCCGCCAAGCTGGCGCTCACTGTCCTCCTCGCCCAGGGCCACCTGCTGGTGGAGGACGTGCCCGGCGTCGGAAAGACCCTGCTGGCAAAAACCCTTGCCCGCACCATTGACTGCACCGTCAACCGCATCCAGTTCACCCCCGACCTCCTGCCCTCCGACGTCACGGGGGTGTCCATCTACAACCAGGCCTCCAGGCTCTTCGAATTCCGGCCCGGTGCAGTGTTCGCCAACATTGTTATCGGCGACGAAATCAACCGGGCATCCGCCAAGACCCAGTCCGCACTCCTGGAATGCATGGAGGAGCACCAGGTGACGGTGGACGGCACCTCCTACAAACTCGATGAGCCGTTCATGGTGGTGGCCACCCAGAACCCCATCGAAATGGAAGGGACGTATCCGCTGCCCGAGGCACAGCGGGACCGCTTCATGGCCAGGATTTCCATGGGCTACCCGGACAAGGACGCCGAGATCGAGATGCTCGAGACCCATCAGGCGGTCTCGCCGCTGGCGAACGTCTCCCCCGTGGTCACAGCCGGCGATGTCGCCGCCATGATTGCCAGCGTCCAGCAGGTCTTCGTGTCCGGGCCGGTGAAGGAATACACGGTGTCAGTGGGCAGGGCCACGAGGGAAAGCCCGCTGCTGCGGCTCGGCGCGAGCCCCCGGTCCATGCTGCAGCTGCTGCGCGCCGCCAAGGCCACGGCAGCCCTGGACGGACGCGATTTTGTCCTTCCGGACGATGTAGGCGACGTGGCAGAGGCAGTCCTGGCGCACAGGATCATCCTTGACCGGAAGGCTGCCGGCGCCGGCGAAACACCGCACAGCGTCCTGCGGGGCATCCTGTCCCGGCTGCCCGTGCCGCAGGCTGCCGCCGGGCAGCCCGACCGGGCCGGGGCCCCAGCCGGCAGCAGGAACCGCTAGGCGGATGCCATGGCCCTCCTGGACAAGCTCCCGCGGCACCTGTTCACCAGGCGCGGGTGGGGCATGCTGGCAGCAGGCGCCTTCGCGCTCGCTGCGGCCCAGGTCATGGGACGCCGTGACCTCCTGACCCTGGCACTGCTGCTGCTTCTGCTGCCCCTTGTCTCCCTTGCCGGCGTCCGCCTCGTCAAACCGCGTTTCCGGGTCTACCGGGAATTCAACCCCTCTCCGGTGGAAACCTCGGCGCCGGCGGTAGTCTCCCTCGCGGTGGCCAGGACCGGCCCGGGCAGCGGGCGGGTGGTCATGGAGGAGCGGCTCCCGGCGCAGTTCGGCCACCCGCCCGCCTTCCGGTTCCCGTCCCGCGCCGCCACCGGCGGCACCAGCCGCTACGAATACCACCTCACGTCCAGGTATCGCGGGCAGTTCAGGATTGGACCGGTCACGGCCGAGTTCACCGACCCCTTCGGTCTGTCGCTGCACCGGCGGTCCATTGACGACGGCGACGTCCTCACCGTGACGCCTGCCGCCGTCGTCCTGCCTGCCACTGGATTGGCAGGAGCCCGGGGCAACGACGGCGTCACCGCCACGCGGGTCCGGGCGAACCCGAGCGATGACGACGTAATGACCCGCGAATACCGCCACGGCGACCCGATGCGGAGGGTCCACTGGGCTGCCACGGCCAGGCACGGGGCCCTGATGGTCCGGCAGGAGGAATCCGTGACCACGCCGGAGGCGACCATCATCCTGGACCACCGTTCCGGTGCGTTCGCAGGTGGGCCGGGCACCTCGTCCCCGGGGCTGCGGGGCCACGACGGGCATGCGCCGGCCACCAGCGACACGTTTGAATGGTCGGTTGTTGCTGCCATGTCCGTCAGCGCGCACCTGGCAGAACGCAATTACGGCCTTCGCCTGCTGGATGCCGGAGGCGAACCAGCGTTCCTGCACTCGCCCTCTTCCCCCGAGCCGGCGGCCGAGGAGTACAGCGGCCCGTCCGGCCTGCAGTCGATCGCCGAAAGCCTGGCTGCGATCCACCTCTCCGGCCCGCTCCACCCACGGCGGGACGGCGTGCTCCCGGACAAAGGCGGGCGTGCCGCGGAGCACCGGGCCACGGGAACGCGGACGCATCCGGGCATCGACCAGGGGCCGCCGGCGTTTGACGACCACTTGATGGACAAGCTCTCCGCCCACCGGATGAGGGGGCCGCTGATTGCAGTGCTGGGCCGGATTACCGGCGAGGAAGCGGCGGCCCTTGCTCCGGCAGCCGCATATGGCACGGACGCATTCGCCCTCCTGGCGGTGGAACGTCCCGCGGAGTTCCAGCATGTCCTGGAGGTACTCCGGCAGGGCGGCTGGCGGGCAGTGGCCGCGGGGCCCAACACCCGGCTTTCTGCGGTGTGGGGCCAGTTCGGGCAGGAGCCGGCCCTCCCGGTGGCGCCGGCGTCGGAGGTCCGCCGGGGAGCGGGGGTGGCCAAATGACCATGGCACCGGCCCGGCCAACGGGTGAGGGGCAGCAAGCGCACGACAATCCCGGGGTGCCTGCCCGGCGAACGGGCCCGGGGGCCTATCCCTGGGCCATGGCGGCAGCCATTGCGGCGGCGGCCTGCGGCGCTGCCCTGTCCCTGAACGGCGTCCTTCGCGGCTGGAACTGGTACTGGGCCGCCATGACCACGGTAATGGCGGTGGCCTTCACCATGGCAGCACTCCGTTCCGTTCGCGCCCAGCCCCTGCTGGTGACCGCCGGCGGGTTCGTGGCCCTGGGCGGGGTGCTGACCCTGACGTTTTTCCGCAGTTCCAGTTTCCTTTGGGTCTTCCCCACCGGAGCCACACTGCCTGAGCTGGACAAGTTGATCCAGCGCGCCAGCGAAACAGTCCTGGCCGAGACAGCGCCCGTGGCGCCGAACGCCGGAATTGTCATGGTGGTCTGCGCCATTCTCGGCCTGGCCGTCATCCTGGTCGATGCCCTCGCGGTGCCGTTGGGCATGCCCGCGGCTTCCGGCGTCGGGCTGCTGGCCCTGCTGGTGGTCCCGGCCATGATCAAACCCCAGAGTGTGGGCGCCTGGAGTTTCGTTGCCACGGCGGCGGGGTACCTGCTGATCCTTGCCTGCAGCCAGTGGTTCGCACCGGACGGCAGGGTGCAGGGCGGGTCGGCACGCAGCCCGGGGCTGATGCGGCGGGCTGCCGTCACCGGCGCCGTAGCCCTGGCCGCCACCCTGGTGCTGCCCCTGGCCATTCCCGGCTTCGACCGTGGCACCTTCCCGCAGGGGTCACGGCTGAACCCGTGGGGCAGCTCCACCGGCCTCAACCCGATGATCACGCTGGGCAGCAGCCTGCGCACCCCTGACGGAAGCGGCAGGATCACGTACGCCACCAATTCGCCCGTACCTCTCTACCTTCGCTCGGTGACGGTGGAGAATTTCGACGGCGACTCCTGGGGCCCGGATGACCGTACCGGCTCCAGGGTGCCGCTGGACGGCCGGATCGACCCCGGCTATCCGGTCCTCACCGACGAGCAGGTGCGCCTTGTCACCGCCATCGACGCCGGGTCCTTCACGAGCCCGTACCTCCCGGTCCCCTATGCGCCGGAAACCGTCAGCGGCCTGGGCGGCCAGTGGACCTGGGATCCCGCCACGCTGAGCATCAAGGGCACTGACACCACCACCCGGCGGCAGGAATACCTGGTGACCTCCGCGGTGCCCAAGCTCACTTCAGCCCTGCTGGCCCAGTCCTCGGGTCAGGCCCGGGGCATCGCCGATGTGTTTACCAGGGTCCCGGGCAATGTGCCGGACATTGTGAAAACCACGGCGCAGAGCGTGGCTGGAGGCGCGGGGACGCCATACCAGAAGGCCATGGCCATCCAGAAGTACCTCCGGTCCTCCGAGTTCACCTACTCGCTCCAATCACCGGTGCAGGGCGGCTACGACGGCAACGGGCTCTCGGTCCTGGCCGACTTCCTGCAGCAAAAGAGTGGGTACTGCATCCACTACGCCTCCGCGATGGCGGTAATGGCAAGGCTGGAAGGCATTCCGAGCAGGATTGCCGTGGGTTACGCGCCGGGCAGGCTGACCGGGGCCAGCATCACGGTGGCCGGGCAGGGCTCGCTCCCGGAGTACGAGGCGGATGCGCGCGACGCCCACGCCTGGCCCGAGCTGTACTTCCAGGGGCTTGGTTGGGTGGCGTTCGAACCAACGCCCTCCCGTGGAGTTGTTCCCGACTACGCCACCGAGGCTTCGGCATCATCCGGTGCCGAGTCCCTGGGCAACAACGACGGACTCATTCCTGATATTGCCCCGGTGCCCTCACCGGCCGGCACGGCAACTGCACAGCCCGTACCCGGCGCAGGCGGCAGCGGCACCGGCGACGGCCCGCAGTTGCTGCCTTGGCTCCTCGGCACGGCCGGAGCCGGTGCCCTGCTGCTCCTGGCCGGCGCCCCGCATATGGTCCGCGCCGGCACCCGGTCGCGACGGCTGCACCCCAAGCGTCCGGACCTGGCAGTCCCCCTGGCGTGGAGCGAACTGAGGGACCTCGGCACCGACTATGGGCTGCCGCCCGGAGAGAGCGAGACGCCGAGGACCTATGCGGCCCGGTTCCGCAGCGCGCTGCTGGGCGAGCCGGACGGTATGGACCGGGACGCCCACGTGGCGGTGGCATCCCTTACCGCGGCCTTCGAACAGCACAGGTACGGCCGTCCCGGCAGTGAACGGCCGGCGGGCGAGGACTTTGCTGCCGGGGTTGCCGCCGTGGAGGAGTCCCTCCAGGCGAACGCTACCCGGTCCAGGCGGTGGGCGGCCTCATGGCTCCCCCGGTCCGTCATGCGCCGCCTGGGGCTGCTGCTGGGAATGCCGTTCAGCGCAGCGGGCCGCACCATCCGGCACCTGCCGCGTCCCGGGGGGCGGGCGGAGCCAGCAACGGACGACGCCGGCAGCAGGTCCCGCGGAGGCTGAACGCACAGTGCCGGCCGGGAAATTTCCCGGCCGGCACTGCGCTGGTTTCCAGCCGGAATCAGCCGGCGTATGGGTCAGCGATACCGATGTACTGCGTGTAGAGGTACTCCTCGATGCCTTCCAGCCCGCCTTCACGGCCCAGGCCCGACTGCTTCACGCCGCCGAACGGCGCCGCAGCGTTGGAGATGACGCCGGCGTTCAGCCCGAGCATGCCGGTCTCCAGCTTTTCGCCCATCCGGATACCCCGGTTGATGTCCTTGGTGAAGACATAGGCCACCAGTCCGTACTCGGTGTTGTTGGCCAGGCGGACAGCTTCGTCTTCGCTGCCGAAGGTGATGATCGGGGCCACCGGGCCGAAGATTTCCTCGGACAGGATGCGCGTTCCCTCGGCGACTCCGGACAGGATGGTGGGCTGGTAGAAGTAGCCCGGCCCCTCCACCGGTCCGCCGCCCAGGACGGCCTTGGCGCCGGAAGCGACGGCGTCGGAGACCAGTTCGTGGACCTTGTCCCGGCTCTTCGCATCGATCAGCGGCCCCACCTTGGATTCCGGCTCAGTGCCGCGGGCCGTGGTCATCTCCTTCATTTTCGCGGCGAACTTCTCCGCGAATTCGGCCGCGACGGACTCGTGGACGATGAACCTGTTGGCAGCGGTGCAGGCCTCGCCCATGTTGCGGAGCTTCGCCGCCATGGCGCCGGTAACGGCGGCGTCCAGGTCGGCGTCCTCGAAGACCAGGAACGGGGCATTGCCGCCGAGCTCCATGGAGGTGCGCAGCACGTTCCCGGAGGCATCGGCCAGCAGGCGGCGGCCAACTTCGGTGGACCCGGTGAAGGACAGCTTGCGGAGGCGGGAGTCCTTGATCAGGGGTCCGGTGGTAGCCCCGGCCGTGGAGGTGGGAATGACGTTGAGGACACCAGCGGGCAGGCCGGCCTCCTGCATGACTGCGGCGAACAGCTGGGAGGTCAGCGGGGTAAGGTTCGCCGACTTCAGCACCATGGTGCAGCCGGCCGCGACGGCGGGGGCAATCTTGCGGGTGGCCATGGCCAGCGGGAAGTTCCACGGGGTGATCAGCAGGCACGGACCCACCGGCTTCTTGGTGACCAGGAGGCGGGACTTGCCGTCGGGGGAAACGGAGTAGCGGCCAAAGGCACGCACTGCTTCCTCGGAGAACCAGCGCAGGAATTCAGCGCCGTAGGTCACTTCGCCGCGTGCTTCGGCCAGCGGCTTGCCCATTTCCATGGTCATCAGGAGGGCGAAGTCTTCGGCCCTCTCCGTCACCAGGTCGAAGGCCCGGCGGAGGATTTCGCCGCGTTCGCGGGGCGGGACCTTGGCCCAGGACTCCTGGGCTGCTGCGGCAGCGTCCAGGGCCGCCGCACCGTCCTCGGGGCCGGCGTCGGCGATGCTCAGCAGCACCTTCCCGGTGGCGGGATCCTCGACGTCGAACGTCTTGCCTGAAGCGGCGTCGCGCCACTCACCGTTGATGAGCAGCCCGGTGGGAACGGAGGCCAAAAGCCGGGTTTCGCGCTCGGCGGTAACGGCCGGCTGTGCAGTGACAGTCACGATGACTCCCTCGTCGGTAGGGTTGTGGCAGCCCGTCGCCGCGGCCGGAGTGACCGGGATCATGGGGCTGATTAACAGCCAGACTACTGCGGGGCCCTGCCATGGTCTACGCCGTTGCGCACTGCGGATTCGCTGCCGTGCTGTGCAGCTGCACAGCACGGCACCATGCTTCCAGAGTTGGCTGCCGGGCGTCCTGTTAGGGCCTTAGCGGGCGGCGAGGACCGCTGAGTAGAGCTCCCGCTTGCTGACGCGGACGTCTTCGGCGACGGCGGCGACCGCCTCCTTCAGCCGGATGCCCTGGGCCACCAGTTCGTTGACCGCCGCCACATGGTCTTCCGGGGTGCCTGCCGCCTGTTCGGGGGCGCCGCCCAGGACCACGGCAATCTCGCCGCGGACCTCGTTGTCCTCGGCCCACTGGAGGAGTTCGCCCACCGTGCCGCGGATGACTTCCTCATAGGTTTTCGTCAGTTCGCGGCACACTGCGATCCGGCGGTCCGGGCCGAACCTTTCCCGCAGGGCCCGCAGCATTGCCTCGAGCCGGTGCGGGGCCTCGAAGAACACCATGGTGCGCCGCTCCCCCGCCAGGTCAGCCAGGCGGGAGGCCCGCTCGCCTGCCTTGCGGGGCAGGAATCCTTCGAAGCAGAACCGGTCCGTGGGCAGGCCGGAGAGCGCCAAGGCGGTGAGCACGGCGGATGGCCCCGGAACAGCGGTGACGGGGAGTCCGGCTGCGATGGCCCCCTCCACCAACCGGAACCCGGGGTCCGAGACGGCAGGCATCCCGGCGTCGGTCACCATCACCAGCGTGCTGCCTGCACGTACCTGGTCCAGCAGCTCGGCCGTCCGGGTGGCCTCGTTGTGCTCGTGGTAGCTGATGATGCGGCCGGCAACCGCGACACCCAGGCTTTGGACCAGGCGGTGGAGGCGCCGGGTATCCTCGGCCGCCACGATGTCCGCCGTTCCCAGCAGTTCCACCAGCCGGGCGGAGGCATCGCCCGTGTTCCCGATGGGAGTGGCGGCAAGGACAATCCGCCCCGCCGTCGCAGGGCCGGGCTCGGGAGGGGTGCTGGGGTTCGGGTCCACCCACCAAGCCTACTGCTGCCGGGTCTTCCAGCCGCAAAAGGTAGCATGGGGCTCGTGACGCAGACCTCGACGCGGCCCGCCGGGGCCGGGAAACCCAGCCCGGCGGCATCCTCCACCGGAACCGGCGCCACTGCGGAAGAGACGGCCGGGACGACTTCCCGGGCCTGGATCAGCCGGCCGGACGAAGCGTTCACAGTCGAAGCGCTCAAGGCGAGGCTCATCGGCACCGCCACATCGTGGCGCGACTATCCGGCATCACTCCGGCTCTGGTTCATCCTGGTTCCGGCCCTCACGGCGGTAGTCGCCGGCCTCCTCCGCTTCGTCCGCCTGGAAGTGCCGCACAAGCTGGTCTTCGACGAGACGTACTACGTCAAGGATGCCTACTCCTACCTCATCAGCGGTTACGAACGCAGCTGGCCGGACAAGGCCAACGATTCCTTTAACGCCGGAAATCCGGACGTCCTGCTGAACACCCCCGAATACGTGGTCCACCCGCCGGTGGGCAAATGGATGATCGCGGCCGGCATGTGGCTCTTTGGGCCGGAGAACCCCTTTGGCTGGCGCTTCGCGGCGGCCCTCACGGGCACCCTGACCGTGCTGCTGGTCTCACTGATCGCCCTGAAACTGTTCCGCTCGCTTCCACTGGCCGGCGCCGCAGGGCTGCTCCTCGCCGTCGACGGCCACCACCTTGTCATGTCCCGCACCTCGCTGCTGGATGTCTTCCTCACGTTCTGGGTCCTCGCCGCCTTTGGGGCACTGCTGATGGACCGCGATGACGGGCGCCGCCGCCTGGCCCACCGGCTGGCCCGCGCCGCTGCCGCGAACGGCGGCCAGCCCCCGGCCGCGGCGCTGCTGGCCGGACCATGGCTGGGCGTGCGCTGGTGGCGGGTTGCCGCCGGGGTCTGCATGGGACTGGCCGTGGGAACAAAATGGTCGGGCCTGTTCTTCCTGGCCGGGTTCGGCATCCTCACGGTGCTGTGGGACCTCAATGCCAGGCGTGTGGCGGGCATCCGCGGCTGGATCAGCGGCGGAGCTATCCGGGACGGGATCCCGGCCTTCCTGGGGATGGTCCCCGTGGCAGGGATCGTCTACTCGGCCAGCTGGACAGGCTGGTTCCTGTCGGACAACGCCTACTTCCGCCATTGGGCGGAAAGCAACCCGGCGGCGGAATGGGGCTGGCTCCCGGACTCCGTACGGTCCCTGATCCACTACCACCTGGAAGCGTACAAATTCCATCAGGGCCTGAGCTCCGAGCACCCCTACCAGGCCAGCGCCTGGAGTTGGCTGGTGATGGGGCGGCCCACGTCTTTCTTCTATGAGTCCCCGCCCCAGGGCACCCCCGGCTGCAATGTGGAGAAATGCACCTCTGCCATCCTGTCCGTGGGAAACCCGATGGTCTGGTGGCCAGCCGCCATTGCCTTGGTGGTCCTGCTGTTCTGGTGGGCCGGACGCCGGGACTGGCGTGCCGGGGCGGTGCTCGCCGGAGTCGCCGCGGGCTACCTGCCGTGGTTCATGTATCCCGAGCGGACCATGTTCTACTTCTACGCGGTGTCCTTCGAACCGTTCCTGGTCCTTGCCCTGGTATATTGCCTTGGCCTGGTCCTGGGCCGGTCTTCGGATCCCCCGTGGCGCCGGCGCTCGGGACTGTACCTGGTGGTGCTGTTCCTGGCGGCGGCAGTCCTGCTGTCGGCATTTTTCTACCCGATCTGGACCGCCGAAGTGATCCCGTACGTCGACTGGAAGGTGCGGATGTGGATGCCATCCTGGATCTAGGGCAGGATGGCAAGGGAGACCTGAAGGAGCCGCTGCCGCGGCGTGGCAGCGGAAACGGAGACCTGCTGTGAGAGAAGCGAGCACGGAACTGCTGGTTGAGCTTGACGCCAACAGCAACGTGACTGACCTGCTGCTGGAGCAGCACGCCGCCAACCCGGCCCACGCCCTGTACCGGCGGAAGGGGCCCAACGGCTGGGTGGACATTTCCGCGCAGAAGTTCCTGCAGGACGTCAGCGCCCTGGCCAAGGGCCTGATCGCCGGCGGCCTGGAGCCCGGCGACACCGTGGCGGTCATGTCCCGAACTTCCTATGAGTGGACTCTGGTGGACTTTGCCATCTGGTTTGCCGGCGGCGTCACCGTACCTATCTACGAAACGTCGTCCGCAAGCCAGGTGCAGTGGATCATCCAGGACGCAGGAGTCCGCCGCGTGTTCGCCGGCGACCGCGCCACTGTACAGCTCGTCAGCGGCGTGGTGGCAGGTTCCGCCGAGCTCAGCGACCGCCTGGTCAACGTGGTGCGGATGGATTACGACGGCGAGGCCCCGGACCTTGCCAGCCTCGCCGCTGCGGGCACGGGCGTCAGCGACGCCGAGTTGGAGCGCCAGCGGAGCCGCGCAGGGCTGGCCGATCTCGCCTCGCTCGTATACACCTCCGGCACCACGGGCAAACCCAAGGGGTGCGAGATCACGCACGGTAACTTCGCCCTGGTGGCCAGGAACATCGTTGCGTTCCTGCCGGAAATCCTGCAGAAGGACCAGGCCCGCACCCTGATGTTCCTGCCGCTGGCCCACGTGCTGGCCCGGGCCGTCCAGGTGGTGTGCCTCGCAGCCGGGGCAACCCTGGGGCACACCCCGGGCGCGGCGCAGCTCCTGGAAGACCTTGGGTCGTTCCGGCCCACTTTCCTGCTGGTGGTGCCCCGCATCTTCGAAAAGGTCCGGGCGACGGCCGCGCATAAGGCCGCCGTCGCAGGCAAGGGAAAGTTGTTCGATGCCGCGGCGGCCGCCGCCATCGGGTACTCCCGGGAACAGGACCGGCAGAGCCGGGGCGACGGTCCGGGCCCCGGCCTGCTCAGCAGGGCCCGGCACGCCGTGTATGACCGCCTGGTGTATCCCCGCCTGCGCCAGGCTTTGGGCGGAGAGGTTGGATACACCGTCTCCGGCGCCAGCCCCCTGGCCTCCGATGACGCACACTTCTTCCGCGGCGCAGGCATTCCCGTCCTCGAAGGTTACGGGCTGACCGAAACCACAGCGCCCTGCACAGCCAACACTCCGTCCCGGACCAAAGTGGGAACAGTGGGGATCCCCGTGCCCGGGACCACCATCCGGGTGGCCGAGGACGGCGAAGTCCTGGTCAAGGGAATTGGCGTGTTCAAGGGCTACCACAACAACCCGGCAGCAAATGCTGAATCGTTCGTGGACGGGTTCTTCCGCACCGGTGACCTGGGCGCCCTGGACAAGGACGGCTTTTTGACCATCACGGGCAGGAAGAAAGACCTGCTGGTGACCGCCGGCGGCAAGAACGTAGCGCCTGGACCCCTCGAGGAGAAGATCCGCACCCACCAGCTGGTAGGCCATGCGGTGGTGGTGGGCGACGGCAAGCCCTTCATCTCAGCCCTGCTGACCCTGGACCCGGAAGGGGTTGCCAACTGGCGGTCAGAGCGGGGCCTGCCCCCGCTCCCCCTCACGGAAGCTGCCGGCGATCCCCTGATACTGGCCGCCCTCCAGGAGGCGGTGGACCTTGCAAACCGGACGGTGTCAAAGGCCGAGTCGGTGCGGACCTTCAGGCTGCTTGACGCCGAGTTCACTGTGGAGTCCGGGCACCTGACGCCGTCGCTCAAATTGAAGCGTGCCGCCGTGGTGACGGAGTACCAGGCGGAAATCGCCAAAATTTACGACTGATCCACCAATTCCTGCTCCGCCAACGCCTCCCGTGCCTCCGGCGCAACGCCGCGGCGGCGCCGGGTGGGCCACGTGAGCACCAGCGTCACGAGGGACGCCAGGAGAACCAGGCCCGCAATGGCGATGCCGGCGTCGATCCAGAACTGGCTCGGGAACAGCCTGATCAGCGTGTCGTCCAGGCTGAAGGTCCAGGACCCGTCGGCAAAGAAGACGCGGTGGAATTCGGTGAAGAACTGCTGCCAGCCCAGGGCCGCCAGTGTGCCCAGGCCCAGGATCAGGACCAGCGTGATGATGGAGCCTGCGAAGAGCCCCCGCCGGACCCCGCCGGTGCTGCGCCTGCGCAGGTACAGGATGGCGATCAACGCCAGGAGCAGCAGCAGCGCACCCGCGCCGACGGTGGAGAGGATGACGGCCTTGACGTCAGCCATGTGGCTGACTTCGCCGTCCTTGAAGAGCTTTTCCCCGCTCCGCTGCACCAGGTCGCCCAGGTACCTGGGGCCAGCCCAGTTGAGGAGGTAATCCACGGCGTAGGAGCCGTAGGTCATCCTGTCGTCGGTGCTGAATCCGTAGCCGTCGCCCGGGAACCCTGGGCGGTTGTACTCCACCCAAAGGAAGAGCGGGGTGGTGACCGCACGGACGGCCACGATCAGGAGGATGAACGGGTAGATGATCGCGAGCAGGACCTGCATGAAGCGCGGCGCCACTGGCTTGGCGTTCGCTGCGCTTTCACGCTGGGCGTTGCGGCGCTCCACTTCCTCTTCGGGGGGACGGACGTGGAGCGCAGAAGTAGGAAGGGGTTCCTTGAACACCGGCGAACCGGGGCTGCCGGCCGGCTCGTCCGCTGAAGAGGCGGCAGCCGACGATGCGGCGCCCGGACGTCCGGCTGTGTTGCTTCCGGGAGCGGAGGTTTCGACGGCGGCTTCGGCGGCCTTGCGGTGGGCCCGGGTTTCCGGCTGCGGGGTTTTGCCCTCTGCCGCAGGTTCCTGGCGGGCCGCCTTGTCCCGGCCGGCTTCTTCCCCACCAGGCTTGTCCCCGCGGGGCTCTTCCCCACTGTTCGTGTCCCCGTCAGCAGGCGTCAGCCAGGAGAACGCGGGCTCGTCGGAATCCCCGGACGTATCCAGCAAAGGCTCCGGCTGCGGCGCAGCGCTTTTGGCGCGGACCGGTGTTTCGTCATTCACAGCAGCGTCACTTCCGTTGGGTTCCGCGCCGGTTCCATTCCGCCGGCGCGATTCATTCTGCTGACGAGCCTACCGTCCGGAACTTCCGCTGGGCGAGGAACCACCCCGGCTGGATTACAACGATTCAGGCAGCGATTTCCGTGTACCCGGCATCCTCCCGGCGGAGGTCTCCGCGTTCCCCCGCGAGGAAAGCGCGCCTGCCCCACACCAGGACGTATGTCCAGTACGCCCCGAGGACCGCCGTGCCAATGCCTATCCGGGCCCAGGCAGGGAGCGGACTGGGGGTGACAAACCCTTCCACCAACCCCGAGACGAACAGGACCAGGACCAGTCCAAGGGCCACCGTTACCAGCGACCTGCCTTCTTCGGCCACCGCCCGTCCCCTGGTCTGCGGACCAGGCGAGACCATGGCCCAGAAGATCCGCAGTCCCGCCGCAGAGGCGACAAACACGGCGGTCAGCTCCATCAGCCCATGAGGCAGGATGTAGCTGAAAAAAATGTCGGACTTACCAGCGGCGGCGAAGATTCCGGCGGCAACGCCAACTCCCTGGGCATTCCCGAACAGGATCATCGGCACCCAGACCCCGGTGATCCCCAGGGACACGGCCTGTGCGCTGATCCACGCGTTGTTGGTCCACACTGCGCCGGCAAAGGACGCTGCCGGGTTTTCCGAGTAGTAGTTGATGAAGTCCTGGTCCACGTACTGGGCGGCCGCGGTCTCGGACGCCACGGCCCTGAGGGCGTCCGGCGACGTCCCGATCCAGGCCGCGTACGCGGCGGCGATGAGCACGAAAGCCGTTCCGCACGCCAGGGTGAGCCACGTGAGCCGGTACAGCGCGGCGGGCAGCGCCACCACAAAGAACCTGGCAAGGTCGGCCATGGCGTTGGACCGTGCCCCGGTAAAGCGTGTCCTCGCCTGCGCCAGCGTGGCAGAGAGGGAAGCGGACAGGCCGCCCTCCGGAGCCATGGAGCGGACCAGCGACAGGTGGCCGGACGCTGATTGGTACAAGGTCAACAGCTCGTCCGACTCGGCGCCGGTGAGCCTCCGTTTGCCCGCAAGCTCCTGCAGCCGCGCCCACTTGTCCGCATTAACGGCGGCGAAGGCATCCATGTCCACGGCTACAGCCTAGCGGGCGGCACTAGACTTTGACCGTCCGCACCGTCGGATGGTCCACATCATCAGCCGCGGAGGGAAAGGACGCAGTATGAGCCAGATCATCACCGGCGAGGCCGTGGTCCTCGAGCTTCGGCCCGCGGGCTTTGCGGCCCGGGCACTGGGCCTGGCCATCGACGCCGTTTTCCACGTGGTCCTGCTCGTGCTGATCATGCTTGGCCTGGCCGCCGCCGGCAGGGACCTGGACGGCGCGGCCGCGCGCGCCCTTGGCCTGGCCGCCGTCGTCTTCTGCCTGGTGGTGGTGCCCGTGGGAATGGAAACCCTGACCCGGGGCCGGTCGCTGGGGAAACTGGCCACGGGTCTGCGGGTGGTGCGTGAGGACGGCGGTGCCATCCGGTTCCGGCATGCCGTGATCCGGGGACTCACCGGATTCCTTGAAATCTACCTGACGTTCGGGGGGCTTGCCCTCGCCGTCGCACTCTTCAACGACAAATCCAAGCGGCTCGGCGACCTGCTCGCCGGCACGTACGCCGTGCGAAGCAGGGTTCCTGCAGAAGCGGCCCTCCGGGTTTTCGTGCCGCCCTACCTTCAGGCGTGGGCGGCCGCGGCGGACATCGGGCGGATCCCTGACGCCACGGCGCGCAGGGCTGCCCAGTTCATCCGCCAGGCGGGCCGGATGGCTCCGCTTTCGAGGGCCGGCATGGCGCAGGCGATCGCCGGGGAACTGTCAGCCCATGTGGCCCCGCCGCCACCGCCGGGGACGGGCCCGGATGACTATCTGGCCGCCGTCGTCGCTGAACGACGGAACAGGGAGTTCACCAGGTTGTCGCAGTCACGCCGGCGGAACACGGAGATGGGACAGCGGCTGCAACGGTTGCCGTTCGCCGAGTGACTCAGTTGTCGTACTCACTCCACGGAATGTTCCAGTCGCCATATCCGTCGGTGTTCGCCGCGTAGTCACCCTCCGTGTTGATGATCTGGACGACGTCGCCGGTTCCCATGTTGTCGAACACCCAGGCTGCCCCGTCCGGAAGGAACCCGATGCAGCCGTGGGACACATTCGCGTTGCCGATGTACGGATAGGCGGACTCCAGTGCCTGGTGGATGTAGGCCCCGCTGAGGGTCAGGCGGATGGTGTATTCGACGTCGGCCTCACCGTAGTACGCGGGATCGTCCGGCTTCAGGCCGATACTTGCCGCCCTGAAGTGGTCAAAGCGGTTCTTCTCCATGAGCACGGCATATCCCTTGGCGGAGGGGAAGCGTTTGTCCCCCATGCTCACGGGCAGCGTCTTGACGGGCTGGTCGTTGACACTCAGCGTGAACGTGTGGGCCGTGGCGTCCGCGATGGCCACCTTCTTATCCCCAATATTGACGTTGACTTTCTTATTGAAGTTGGCGATCTGGCCGTTTCCAAGGTCGACGCCGAAGAGCTGCATGTCCATGGTGACGGTGGAGTTCGCCGCCCAGAAGTTCTCGGGACGGTACCGGACCATGGTGTCGCTGTACCAGTGGAACGCCCCGGTCTGTCCCGCCGTGGTGGTGATCTTGATGGCCTTTTCCACGGCGGCGCGGTTGGTCACCGGCTCGCTGAAGATGATCTGGAGGGGCTGGCCGACGCCCACCTTCATGCCGTTCAGGGGGTAGATGGCGGCATCCGCCTCATGTGAGCTGGAGACGGTGTTGAAGGACTGGGTGGTGCTGGTCTCCCGCCCTGCACTGTCCTTGACAACATAGGTGTAGCTGTACCCGGTGTTGAATTCCAGAGGCGCGGTAGCGGACCATGAGGTCCCGCCGGCGTCAATGCTTCCGTCGATGCTCTTCCCCGCGATGCTGGCCAGGGTGACGCGCTGGATGGTCCCGTTGCCCACCTTCAGGGAAACCGGCGCGGCGGGGTTGACCTGCTTGGCGCCGTCGGCGGGTGCGGCGTCGACCTTTACCGGCGGGACAACGGGCGATGCGATGCCCGGGGATGTGCGCAGCGCGGAGCCTGCTTCCGATTCAAGGGGCCCGCCTGCGAGTCCCGGAGCGACGGCGGCAAAAACCCCGCCCACGGCAGCCAGGATACAAACGGCAGCCACGGCAATGATTTTCTTGGCAGTCCCCCGGCGGCGGGGCTTTACATCAGGCTCCATGTTTTCGATCCTACGTGCAGAAAATAACGGGCCCGGGCACGTTGCGCGCCCGGGCCCTTACGTCTCAGTAACGATAGTGCTCGGGCTTGTAGGGGCCTGCGACGTCAATGTCCAGGTATTCAGCCTGGTCCTTGCTCAGCTCAGTGAGTTCAACTCCCAGGGCGTCAAGGTGCAGCCGGGCCACCTTCTCGTCAAGGACCTTGGGCAGGACATAGACCTTGTTGTCGTACTCGTGCTGGTCCCGCTTGGTCCACAGTTCGATCTGGGCAATGGTCTGGTTGGCGAACGAGTTGCTCATGACGAACGACGGGTGGCCGGTGGCGTTGCCGAGGTTAAGCAGCCTGCCTTCGGAGAGGACGATGATGGAGCGCTCGGCATCCTGTCCCTCATCGAAGACCCACTCGTGGACCTGCGGCTTGATCTCAACCTTCTTCACGCCGGGGATCCGGGCAAGGCCCGCGATGTCGATTTCGTTGTCGAAGTGGCCGATGTTGCCCACGATGGCCTTGTTCTTCATGCCGGCCATGTGCTCGGCGAGGATGACGTCCTTGTTGCCGGTGGTGGTGATGAAGATATCGCCCTGCGCCAGGACCGACTCCAGCCTGGCCACCTGGTAGCCGTCCATGGCTGCCTGCAGTGCGCAGATGGGGTCGATCTCGGTGACGATCACGCGCGAGCCCTGGCCGCGAAGAGCCTCGGCGGCGCCCTTTCCGACGTCGCCATAGCCGCAGACGACGGCGACCTTGCCGCCCATGAGCACGTCCGTGGCCCGGTTGATGCCGTCGGGCAGGGAGTGCCGGATGCCGTACTTGTTGTCGAACTTGCTCTTGGTCACCGAGTCGTTGACGTTGATGGCGGGGAAGAGCAGTTTGCCCTGGTCTGCGAGCTGGTAGAGGCGGTGGACGCCGGTGGTGGTTTCCTCGCTGACGCCCCTGATCGTGGCGGCGGTGCGGGTCCACTTCTGCGGGTCTGCAGCCAGGGAGCGGCGCAGAACGTCAAGGAAGATACCGTATTCCTCCGAGTCCTCGGGGTCTGTGGAGGGAACAGTGCCCACGGCTTCAAACTCCACGCCCTTGTGCACCAGCATGGTGGCGTCGCCGCCGTCGTCCAGGATCATGTTGGGGCCAAGCTCGGGGTTGGCCTCGGCGCCCGGCCAGGTGAGGATCTGTTCGGCGGTCCACCAGTATTCCTCAAGGGTCTCGCCCTTCCAGGCGAACACGGGCACGCCCTGGGGATCCTCGACGGTGCCCTTGCCCACCACCACGGCTGCGGCGGCTTCGTCCTGGGTGGAGAAGATGTTGCAGGACGCCCACCGGACCTCGGCGCCCAGCGCAGTGAGGGTCTCGATCAGGACAGCGGTCTGGACCGTCATGTGCAGGGAGCCGGCAATCCGTGCGCCCTTGAGCGGCTGGGAGGCCCCGAACTCCTCGCGGAGGGACATCAGGCCCGGCATCTCGTGCTCGGCGAGGCGGATCTGGTGCCGGCCGGCTTCGGCCAGGGAGATGTCGGCAACTTTGTAGTCAAAAGTCATGGGTGGTCCTTTGCTTGGTCCGGGTCCTGGTCCAGTCCCCGTGCTGCTGTGTTTGTGCGTGCGGAGGCAGGTGAACTAGAGCCCTGCCGCAGCGGGATCATGCTGGTCCGAACCTGCGGAGGCGGCTGCCGCCAGCAGCTCCGGAGGCAGCAGCAAAGGGATCCCGTCCTCGATGGCGTACCGGTTCCTGATGCCCGTGTCCCCGGCGGCGGTGGCCACCAGTTCGTCCCCCTCCTGCACCAGGGGCGAGCCGGTCACGGGGCAACGCAGGACGGACAACAGCTCGGGACTGATCTTTGGCATTTGTTCATGCTCCCCTGGCGGGCGCGCTCGCGCCGGTGGCGGAAAAGATGTGCAGGTTCCAGCCTACCGCCAGATGGGGTTCAGGACGGTTCCCGAAGGACCCGCAGGTGTCCACGGCGTGCGCCTTCGGTGCCGGCTGGCGCTTCCAGGGCGGAGTGGTGTGCCCGCTGGGCGGGCGCCTGCGGCTCCGCGGGGAGGGCGGCGGCGTCGCGGACGGCGTTGGCAAGGGCCAGCAGGTCGTCGGGACCAGGTTGTTGCGGGGTGGACGGCATGGCCAGCCGCAGTACTTCCCAGCCGCGGGGAACTGTCAACGAATCAGCGTGCTGCTCGCAGAGGTCGTAGCAGTGCGGTTCGGCGTAGGTGGCCAGCGGACCCAGGACGGCGGTGGAGTCGGCATACACGTACGTCAGGGTGGCTACCGCCGACTGGCGGCAGGCAGACCTTGAACATTGACGGATAGCTCCCACGACATCACAGACTACCCCTTCGCCGGCGAAAAGCCGCGCATTGCCGCTCCGGCCGACGCGCCCGCGGGGCACAGCGGATGTATCGCGAAAATCCTCCCCCGGGTTTACAGTCGATGTATGCAGTCATCGAACCATGAATCAGGTTTTTCGGTCCGGTTGGCTGACCCGGATGCCACCGCGGCAATGGGTACGGAAACCAGTGGCAGGAGCTTCTCCCGGCGGCGCCGGAACCGCCACGGGCGCGGCCTCCGCGGCGAGGTGATGCTGCCAACCCATCCCGGCTACCGGACCCGCGCCGACCGCTTTGACGACATGGTGCTGGACTCGGCCCAGCGGCTGCACGACATCTGGGGCAAGACGCTGGACGGCGTGCGGTTCGGCGTGGACGAAATCCCGCCGGAGCTGGAACAGTTGGCGGCGACTGCGTCCACCCCGCCCATGGGCTCCTACACGCCGGCCGCGGACGGGGACGGCCCCACGATTACGGTGTACCGGCGGGTGGTGGAGCAGGCGTGCTCCAGCGTCGAAGAACTCCAGGACCTGGTCCACGACGTGGTGGTGGAACACACGGCGGAGATGCTTGGCGTGGCGCCGGAAACTTTGGACCCGGTTTACCGCCGCCGCTACTGAGGAGCCGGCCCGCACGGCGGGCTGCCTGAGTCGCCTTTACTAGTAGCCCAGGCTGACCGGGACGGTTTCCTGCCCGGCTGCAGCGGCCAGGAAGGCCAGGGAGGAAACGTCGTTGCGGCCTTCCTGCCCCACGAGCACCGAACCGTAGGCGGCATCCCCGGACGCCGACACCACATAGCCAACGACGTCGGCCCCGCCGGCCTGGTCGGGAATGCTGATGGAGGCTGTGGTTCCCCCGGCGATGTCCGCAGTGGCCGCGGCGCGTACCTTTCCATCGGCTGTGATGGGCGAATACGTGATAGTGGCCCTGGAGTCCAGTACGCCGAACACCAACTGGCGTTGGCCGCCCTTGGGAACCGGGACCACGTGCTGGCTGCCCAGCCGAACGGCTGATGCCGCCCAGGCCACATCCGAGGGCTGACCGGCCTGGAGGCCGCGGGTCATCCGGGCGGCGGCAAGGAAGGAGACGTCTGAAGAGGCAGCAACCGTGTACTGGCCGGCGGGTACCCCTGCCAGGGAAACCTCAGTTGTTGAACCGGCTTTTGCGGTGATGACGCCGCCGGACGGAAGCGCGTGCTGGCCGTCGCGTCCGTACAGCTTGATCTCCACCACGGCGTCAGAAGCGCCGGGCACCGTCAGTTCCAGGGCGGGGCCTGCATCCCGGTAGCCGGGCTGTGCCGTCAGGGAAGCCAACCCGGCAGGGTCCTGGAGATCCACTCCCGTCATCACCTGGCGTACCCCTGGGGCAGTCCCCGGGCTGATGTAGTCCACGCCGCCGGGAGTAAGTCCGCGCAGGAAGCTCTGCTGGATGGAGGCTGCGACCGGTCCACCGGCGCTGCGGACGTGGACGCTGAGCTGGGACTCGTTGGGGGCGAGCCCGGCGAGGACCACGCTGCGGGTGGTGCCGGGAGCAACCAGCAGGCCGCGGCTGCCGGGCGCCTGGATCTGGCCGCGGCCCCCGAACAATTCGAGGCTCACGGTAGCTGGTGTGCTGGAGGCGTTGGTCAGGGCGAGCACGGAGGTGCGGCCCACCGTGGTACTGGCACCAGCCAGCCACTGGTCATTCGAAGGTTGCCCGCAGGTTGCGGCAGCACTGCCCTGCAGGTCACCGTCTGTGGCCGTATATTTCATGGCCCCGGCGGCCGACGCGTTCTGGTTCGCGACGGCGTTGGCACCCACGACGTTCACCTGGTCCACGGTCCGGTCCGCCACCACTCCGGCGAGGAGTTCCTGCGGGGCCGCGGCAGTTGGGGCCGGCCCCGGATCCTTGGCAATTTCGACGGGGGCCGTTCCGTCCAGGTGCGCCAGCCGGCTGCCCGGCAGCACGCCGCCGGCGCTGAGCACTGCGGCGCTGACCCTGGTTGCGGCCGTGGCCGACTCCGGCCGGAACTGGGCGTCCGTCCCCGCGTCCGTGCCTTCCAGCAACCGCGCAGGGCCGGGGCATACGCCAACGCTGGCCCCCGCAGGGACGGCTGCTTTGGCTGCTGGCACTGTGCGGCTTGATGCAGGTTCCGCCACCAGCGATCCAGCCGTGACCACGGCCCCGGCGCCGGCGAGGATCAGCACGCCTGCGGCCACCCCGGCGATCGAGGCCGCCCGGCCTTTACCGCCCGGCAGCCGCGTAGCGCCGCGGCGAGAGCCTCTCGGCCCCTTCCCGGTCCTGTGCACGCCCGCGCTGGGTTTGCCGCCAAAACCGGGCTCTTCTGTTGCCGCCGCCTGCCCGCCGGCCAGGGGCTGCCCGGCAGCGTCCGCCGTCCCGGTCTCCGTTGCCCCGGTCCCAGGCGTCCCGGCGTGCGGGATTCCGATGTCCCGGATTCCGGCGTCGGCGTTGGCATTGGCATTGGCATTGGCATTGGCATCAGCCTTGCCGGCAGGTGGGGTGTGCTCATGCATGTTGGTGTTCCTTACGCAGGGAGCCCTCGTCCCGTGAGAGGCCGGTCCGTGGCCGCCGGGCCGGCATGGGGATCGCCAGGATGACAGTCAGCCCGATCACCGTGATTTGACCGACTGCAGCCCAAAGGGACCAAGGGTTCTCATAGCGGACCGTCAGTTGGCCGGCGGACGCAGGCAGGGTGAAGGCCTGTGACCAGCCTGAGGTGGTGGAGGTCAGTTTCCGGCCGTCGAGCCAGGCTGTCCAACCGGGATCGGCACGCTCGGCGAGGACCACCAGCCGGCCCTCCGGCCCGGCGGGCACTGCGGTATCGACGCCTTCAGCATTTGATGCCACCAATGCCGTGGCCGTACCGCCTGCGTCGACAATACGGACCCGGTGGGCCACATCAGCGGCCTGGGTGCCGCGCTGGTTCAGGGGGCTGATGCGCCACAGCCAACCGACGTCGGTCTGTCCCACGGCCACCAGGCCCGGGACTGCGTCCATGCGGCTTGCGGTCAGCTGGGCTGCGGTGTCGGCGGAGCGCAGGACCACGAAGCCGACGCCGAGTTGTTCGAGGTCGGAACGGGGGTCCACGCCCTGCCCGGCCACCATGGTGGCAACAACGCGGCGGACGGCTGCGGTGACGTCGTCGTCGCCGCGTATTTCTTCGGAACCGGGTCCGCCGATGATGTTCCTGGCGGAGGCGATGGCGGAGAGGCTGTCCAGCGTGGTGCCTGCCCCGCGCATCAGCGAGGCGTTGAAGGTCCCGTCGTCACCGGTGCCGAGGAGGAGGGTCCGCGTTTGCTCGGGTCCGGTACCGCGGTCAACAGCGGTGGCGGGAAGGGAGCGGCCGGTGGCAGCGTCCACGAGCCGCGGAACTCCCAGCGCTCCCCCGTCCGCCGAAGCGGTAGGAGATGTGCCGGCTGCAGGGCCCTGCGCTGCCGGTGCGGCAGCTGCCGGGGTGGCCGGACGCAGCAGGTTCTGCGCGGACCAGGCGGCCATCCCTGCCAGCGGGCCAGCCAGCACCAGCACCAGGGCAACGGCCAGGCCGGCGCGGGCCGCAGTCCTGGTTCCCGCCCCGGCACCGGAGGTCCGGTCCGCAGCGGCCAGGAGCTGCTCCCAACCGAGCAGTGCCGCTGCAAGGAGGGCAAAGGAAGCGGCAGACACGGCAGGTCCGGGGAACGGCGCCACGATGACATCCGTGTTCAGTCCCGTGGCAACGTGGCCCGCGAACCAGCCGCTGGCCAGGGCGATGATCGCAGCGGTCCAGAACCACCTGGCAGTCCGCGCCCGGCGTCCTGCGCTGAAGATTCCCACGACGGCAAGGACCAGCACCGGCCCGGCAATGAGCACGGCGAGCAGCAGGGCCCATGGCACCGGGCCGCCCGCGAAGGCCGACAGTCCATGGAGGCCACCGGCGGGGTTGAACGACAGGGGTTGGCCCATGAACTGCTGCCACAGTGGCGCTGCCTCGAATCCCAGCGGGAGGCCCGGGTCTGCCAGGAGCGCGCGTGGCCTGTCGAGGGTGGACAGCGCGAACGGGACGAACAGGGCCGCGCTGGGCAGCAGGGCCCACCACACGGTCCGTCCGCGCCCTCCCAGCAGGACGCCGCACAGCACGATGACCAGGGTCGCGGGAAGAAGAAGGGAGGGCGCCGAGGCGGTGGTGACCGCCAGCGCCAGGCCCGCAGCAGCAGCGGCCGTCCACGACGGCACACCGTTGATGCCCGCCTTCGCCGGGAGTTGCTCACCGGCCGGGTAGCCGGGCGCCGTAGTGGCGCCGAACCGTCCGTGGCCAATGGCCGAACCCGTGGCCCGCAGCAGGCCCAGGACCACCAGCGGCAGCATGATGTGGGCAATCAGGGCACCTGCCCGGCCCTGGTTCAGCGCGGCCTGGACTGCCGGCGCCGCAGCCCAGAAGAGGGCGGCTGCGAAACGGAGCCGCCGGCGTTCGGTGACTCCGCCAGCGGCGAACCACGCGGTGAGTCCGGACAGCGGGGCACCGAGCAGGAGCAGCCAGGCCATGGCAGCGTTGGCATCGCCTCCGCCCGCGAGGCCGATGATCCAGAGGACGTAGTCAAAGGGATCGCCGCGGCCGGGAAGGCCCGCTCCGAGGCTGATCCACCAGCTGGAGGCGTTGTGCCAGATATCCCCGAGGCCTGCGGAGACCGGGATCAGGGCACCGCCGGAGACGGCGGCGGCACGGAACAGTCCTGCCAGCGCCAGCAGCGAGGCCACTGACGCGATGATGACGGCGGCCAGGGCGCCATTGCCCACCCAGCCGCGCTTGCTGGTGGCCAGGGCCGCGAAGTCGTCCGCGGCGTCGCCGGTGGGCTGGTGTGCGAGCGGGTCCTGGACAAGGTGGTCCGCGCCTGACCCGTCCGATCCCAGCGCCTCCATCAATGACCGGCGGTGGCTCCACACCTCCCGGCGGGGCGTCTGGAGCTTGCGGATGACCGACCGGCGGATGCGCCGCGTGCGTTTGGCCGCCCTGCGGGCCTTGGCCACGGCCCGGGGCCTGCCCAGCGCCGCGCAGGTGGCGAGGAGCTGGGAAATGCCATGCCCGGGATCTTTGACGACGATGCTCAGGAGCAGCTTGAAGAGGCTGCCGAGCAACGCGCCGATGCCGTGGACGGGCACCATCCAGAGCGGGCTGTGCTTCAGGCGGAGGTGGACCTGCGCTTTTCGGGCGGCTGACGGGTTCCCCAGGGCATGGGGCCGGTGCGCCACGTGGAACATCCGGGCCGCGGGAACCACTACAACGCGGTGCCCGGCAAGTCGGTTCCGCCAGCAGAAGTCGACGTCGTCTCCGCTGCCCGGCAGTGCGGGGTCGAAGCCGCCCAACTGTTCCCAGACATCCCGCCGCACCAGCATGCCGGCGGAATTCACCGCGAACGTGTCCGTGCGGCCGTCGTACTGGCCCTGGTCCATCTCGTCCGCGTCGATGAGGGTAAGCCGCTCGGCCCAGCGGCTGGTGGAAAGACCCACATCCATCAATTTCCGCGGCGAATGCCAGTCCAGCTGCTTGCAGCCCGCGACCGTAACAGATGGGGCCCGCTCCACGGCGCCCAGGAGTTCCGCGAGGGCTTCCGGCGCCGGCGCCGCGTCGTCGTGCAGGAGCCAGATCCACTCCGTCCGGCCGGAACCGGCATCTCCATCGAAGGGCACGAGCGCTGCCAGCGCTGCGGAGACAGCGGAACCCATGCCGCCCTTGCCCCGCGAATGGCTGACAACGGCGGCCTCCCCCAAGGCCCGGCTGAGGAGGCTGTAGGAATCGTCGCCGGAGCCAGCGTCAACGCCGACAGCGCGGTCAACCGGGCGCGTTTGGGCGGCCAGTGCCGAAAGGGTTCTGGGCAGATAGGCACTGCCGTTGTGGGCAACCACAACGGCAGTGACATGGACATCCTGAAGAATTAGATTGCTCGCTTCCTAAGCCGCCGGCGCTCACGCTCGGAAAGGCCTCCCCAAATGCCAAACCGTTCGTCATTGGCCAGCGCGTATTCGAGGCACTGGGACCTTACGTTGCAGGCGCCGCAAACCTTCTTGGCGTCGCGGGTTGAGCCGCCCTTTTCGGGAAAGAATGCTTCTGGGTCGGTCTGGGCGCACAAGGCGTCAGTCTGCCAGCCGAGCTCGCCTTCGTCATCGAAGTCCTGCTGCAGCGGCAGTCCAATCCATACCGGCTGGACAGTCCCGGCGGCCAACTCCATGGGCGGATCCAGGTCCTCCTCCGGCTCGGCACCCCCGTCCAACAGGGCTTCATGCGCCGCGAGGAACGCGGTGGCCTGGTCCTCGAGGACACTCGTGGAATTCCTGGTGTACCTCTCCGCAGCATCAGGATCTGCGGGATCCACGTACCAGTCGCTGGGCACCCCCCGCGCACGGTACTTTGCCGTTGCCTGGCCGGCCACGACGGCATCTTCCTGGATACGCTCTGCTTGCCCCACGGCGACCCTCCTGATGTTTCAGCCATTGCCTGGATACGTGGACACTCGGTTGTGTGCCGGTATTTACGCAATTGCTTTAGTTACCTAATTACACGTGTGTAACTAGGGCTAGTCAAGCCGTTGCCGGGATAATAGACAGTCCTTGTTCAGAAGTTTGCGCACGCCACGCCCGGGATTTTTGCCGGCCCGGGCGTGGCGTGGGCCGCAACTGGCCGAAGGTGTACGAAAAACCCGTCAAAATGCAGTGCTGGCGGGGAAAATACCCGGTCTCCGGCAAAATAGCAAGCAAACTTAGCAACTGTAGTGATTAACATCACTCACGCTTCCGCGGCATGCAATCGAAGCCATCGCCGGATGACCCTGTCATTGCGGAGTGGCAGGATGAACCCATGACGACAACCCCCGCAATTGACCTAATGGGCACCCTGCGCTCAGGCAACTCAACGTCACCACGGCTCACCTGGTACGGACCCGATGCAGAGCGGGTGGAGCTCTCGGGACGGGTCCTGGACAACTGGGTGGCAAAGACCAGCAACCTTCTGCAGGATGATCTGGACGCCGAACCCGGCATGCGGCTGCGCCTCGCCCTTCCGGCGCACTGGAAAGCGATCGTGTGGGCGCTGGCGTCCTGGCAGCTTGGCCTGGAAACAGTCCTCGACGGCGGTCCGGCGGACTTCCTCGCCACGGACGACCCTTCCGGGGCCACGGGAGAGGACGCCGCCGTCATTGCCGTTGCACTCCCGGCACTGGCCATGCGGTGGCCCGGGGAGCTTCCCGCCGGCTGCCTTGACTATGCTGCCGAGGTGCGTTCCCACGGGGACGTGTTCATGGCGCACACCGACCCGGATCCGGAAGGATGCGCCGTCCGCACCAGCGAAGGGCGTACTGTCCCCCACCGGGAGCTGTTGACCGGCTTTGCCGTTCCACACGAGGAGGGTGCCAGGGTGCATGTCCCCGCGGACCGCGGGCTCGAATCAGCTTTGTCCAGTGCGCTGGGGGCCTGGCAGCGGGACGGCTCCGTGGTGCTGACCCATCCCGGAGTGGCACTTACCGACAAACTGCGGGCGGACGAACGCATCCACGGCAGCTGACCTCCACGTACGCCTGCTAGGCCTGCGGGCCGCCGTCCACGGTGGTGGAAGCTGGACGCTCCGCGGCGCGGGCGGACTCCCGGTGCGGGTGGGCTTCGATGATCTCGTGGTCGTGGGAGAACTCCGGCTCCTGGTCCAGCTCCTGGTTGAAGACCAGGAAGCGGTAGGCGAAGAAGCGGACAACCGTGGCTACCAGGATGCCGGCCACGCCCGCCAGGAACAGCAGGTTCTTGTTGTCGATGCCCATTCCGTACTTGGCCAACGCCGTAAAACCGGTGGAGATGCCGATGCCTATGCCGTTGATGATGACGAACATGACAAACTCGCGGAGCACGTTGGCCTGGCGGCGGTGGCGGAAGGTCCAGAAACGGTTGGCCACCCACGAGAAGATGGTGGCAACGGTGGCGCCGACAAAACGTGCCTTCGCCTCGCTGTCCGACATTGGGCCGTGCATGAGGTAGTAGGTCAAGCCGTTGTCGATGACGAACGCCACACCGCCCACCGCCCCGAACTTGGCCACCTCGCGCCAAAAAAGTGAGGCGAGCCCCCGGATACGATCTGCAAGTGAGCTAAACATGACCCTCCATGGCCTGACGAACTGTGGGCCACGTGGCCAAAGCTCCATTTTAGCCCCCAAACCTTTGAGCTGCCCGGGAGAACTTGGTCACCCTGGGCTCCGCGGGGCGGAAACCGCGGTGGCATGCCGGGTTGCAAAAGCGGGATTGGGCCCGTCTTCGGTAGGCTGGCACATGTGACTTTTCCAGTGATAGGCGTGGTTGGCGGCGGCCAGCTCGCGCGAATGATGGCCCCTGCCGCTACAGCACTCGGCTTTGAACTCCGTGTCCTCGCCGAGGGCGAGGACGTGTCGGCGGTGTCGGCCGTACCCGCCACTCCAGTGGGCGACTACAAGGACCTGCAGACGCTCCTGGACTTCGCCCAAGGCCTGGACGTCATGACCTTCGACCACGAGCACGTACCGACCGGCCACCTCCGCGCCCTGCAGGACGCGGGGGTCAACGTCCAGCCCGGGCCGGACGCCCTGGTCCACGCCCAGGACAAGCTGGTGATGCGTGCCGCCATCGACCGGCTGGAACTGCCCAACCCGGCATGGGCGTCGGTGGCTGACGTTGATGATTTGGTCCGCTTCGGCGACGGGACAGGCTGGCCCGTGGTGCTCAAGACCCCCAGGGGCGGCTACGACGGCAAGGGAGTGCGAATCGTCGCATCTGCGGAAGAGGCCGCGGAGGCCGCGGACTGGTTTGCCTCCATGAGCCCGCTGCTGGCCGAAGCGAAGGTCGAATTTACCCGCGAACTCTCCGCGCTCGTGGCGCGGACTCCGGATGGCGAGGCACGGGCGTGGCCCGTGGTGCACACCATCCAGGTCGATGGCGTCTGCGATGAGGTGATTGCGCCCGCGCTCGAGATCCCCCTGGAGGTTGCCGCCGCCGCGGAGGATGCGGCACTGCGCATAGCCGCCGAGCTTGACGTTACCGGCGTGCTTGCCGTGGAACTGTTCGAAACCCCTGGTTCAGGTGCCGGCTTCCTGATCAATGAACTGGCCATGCGGCCGCACAACACCGGCCACTGGACCCAGGACGGTTCCATCACCAGCCAGTTCGAGCAGCACCTTCGCGCGGTCCTGAACCTGCCGCTGGGCGCCACCGATGCCCTGGCCCCCGTTACCGTCATGAAGAATTTTTTGGGCGGCGACAACCAGGACCTGTACGCCGCCTACCCCATGGCACTGGCCGCCGAACCTGCGGCCAAGGTCCACTGCTACGGCAAGTCGGTGCGGCCGGGACGCAAGATTGGCCACGTCAACCTGACAGGCAGTTCCACGGCAGAGGTTGATTCGGTCCGCCGCCGCGCCACGGCCGTGGCCGGCATCATCCGCGACGGGCGGGTCACCACAGACGAACCGTCCGCGATTTTCGAGGAGAACGCATGAGCGCCGAAGCCACCCCGGCAGTTGGTACCGCCGCGGGCCCCCTGGTGGGCCTGGTCATGGGCTCCGATTCGGACTGGCCGGTCATGGAGGCCGCGGCGGACGCCCTGGCCGAATTCGGCATTCCCTTCGAGGCGGACGTCGTCTCCGCCCACCGGATGCCCACCGAGATGATCCGGTACGGCCAGACGGCGCACGAGCGTGGCCTTCGGGTCATCATCGCAGGGGCGGGCGGCGCCGCCCACCTGCCCGGCATGCTCGCCAGCGTCACGCCACTGCCCGTGATTGGCGTCCCCGTTCCGCTGAAGACCCTCGACGGGATGGACTCCCTGCTCTCCATCGTCCAGATGCCGGCAGGCGTCCCGGTAGCCACAGTCTCCATCGCCGGAGCCCGGAACGCCGGGCTCCTGGCTGTGCGGATGCTGGCCTCCGGCACCGATGAACTCGCCGACTCGCTGCGGGCGGACCTGATCGACTTCGCCGCGGACCTGAACGCAGTGGCGACCCGAAAGGGGGCGAACCTTCGGCAGAAGGTCAGCGAAGTCTTCCCCGGCGGCTCCAGCCCCCTTCGGGGCAGCCGTTAGGGCGCCCGGCATGGCCAGCAGCAGCAGCGTCCTCCACACCGGCTCCGGCCCGTCGCTGTCGGACCCGGTGCGCTACCCGGTCAGTGCGTCTCCCGAAGTCCGCACCAAGCGGGCTTTCGTCCTGGTCCTGCTGACGCTGCTGGTGCCCGGGAGCGCCCAGCTCGTGGCGGGCGACCGCAAGCTTGGCCGGACGGCGCTCCGCGTCACGCTCTCCGTATGGGCGGTCCTGCTCCTGGCCCTGGTCCTGTTGCTGCTGAACCGGAGCCTGGTCATCAACATCGTGACCAACCCCGTCACGTCGCTGCTGCTGGTAGTGGTGCTCGCCGCGCTGGCCCTCGGCTGGGCCTTCCTGTTCCTGAATACCCTGCGGCTCATCCGCCCTGTCCTGCTGGCACCGCGGGCCCGGCCCGCCGTCGGCATTGCCCTGGTCCTGGCCCTGGTCCTGGGCAGTGGCTCAATGGGGTACGCCGCCTACCTGCTGAATGTGGGCCGCAATGCGATCGGCAACATCTTTTCATCCGGGCCGGCCATCGAGCCGGTGGACGGGCGCTACAACTTCCTCATGATGGGTGGCGATGCCGGCGATGACCGCACCGGCCGCCGGCCAGACAGCCTCTCCATCCTCAGCGTGGATGCCCAAACGGGCCAGACCGCCATCATCTCCGTGCCCAGGAACTTCCAGAACGCCCAGTTCAGCGAAGGCTCCCCCATGCGTGCCCTCTACCCGGACGGCTACAACTGCGGTGACGAGTGCCTGATCAACGCCATCAACACCGAGGTCACCAACGAACACGCGGACCTGTACCCGGGCGTGGCAGACCCCGGCGCGCAGGCCACCATGGAAGCCGTCTCCGGCACCCTGGGCATGCAGATCCAGGCTTATGTCCTGGTCGACATGGAGGGATTCTCCACCCTGATCGATGCCATGGGCGGCATCAAAATCAAGGCCGGCGGCTGGGTTCCCATGAGCGGCTACTTCGACGAGGCCACCAAGACCCACGGCATGCCACTGGGCTGGATTCCCGCCGGGGACCAGACCCTCAACGGCGCCCAGGCCCTCTGGTACGGCCGGTCGCGCGAATACGTTGACGACTACTCCCGCATCCAGCGCCAGCAGTGCGTCCAGCAGGCCATGCTGAAACAGCTGGATCCGGCCACCCTGCTGTCCAAGTTCGAGGACATCGCCGGCGCCGGGACCAAGGTGGTGGAGTCCAACATTTCCTCCGCCCAACTGGGGAGCTTCCTTGACCTGGCCATCAAGGCGAGGGGCAAGGACGTCAAGCGGCTGACCATCGGGCCGCCTGACTTTGACGCGTCGTTTTCCACGAACCCCGACTTCGACCAGATCCACGAACGCGTGGACCAGCTGCTGGCATCGGCTTCCGCCAAGGGTGCACAGTCGGCCGGCATCACCGACGACATAATGGCCCTTCCCCAGGCAGGCGCCGGACACGTCCAGGCCGCCGGGACCGTCCCGGCCACCCTGCCGGCCGCGGGCAACGCCGTCCAGCAGCCCTCGCCGTCGGACTTTACGCCTGTGACCACCACGCCCGACGGTGAGCCGATCACCGAAGAGATGCTGACCCAGCTCAAGCTGGAGGGCAACGAAGAGGCCATCCGCCAGCTCGTGGCCACCAACGGGCAGTGCGCCCCGCTGTAGCGGCCGCCCGCCAGCTCCCACCCACCAAGGAATGGAACGGTTTTGTACGAGATTGAGAACGTCCTGCGTGACTACGCCTGGGGTTCGACGACGGCCATCGCCTCGCTGCTGGGACGCCCTGAGTCGGGGCGTCCGGAGGCCGAACTGTGGATCGGTGCGCACCCTGATTCGCCGTCGGTGGCGCACCTGCCCGAGGACGGAACCCGGAGCCCGCTGGACTCCCTGATCGCTTCCGATCCGGAGCATTTCCTGGGCTCGGACTCCGTGGCCGCTTTCGGGCCCCGGCTGCCCTTCCTGGCCAAGGTCCTGGCAGCCGCGCAGCCGCTCTCCCTCCAGGTGCATCCGAGCCTGGAACAGGCCCGTGAGGGGTTCGCCCGGGAAAACGCAGCCGGAGTGGATCCGCACGCGCCGCACCGTAACTACAAGGACGACAACCACAAGCCGGAGATGATCTTCGCGCTCACTCCGTTCGAGGCCCTCTGTGGGTTCCGGCCCGCCGCCGAAACCCGCGTGATCCTGCAGCACATCGCGGATGCCTTTCCCGGGCCCGCGCAGGTCCCTGCGCTGCTCCGGGCCCTCCTTGAGGATCTCACCGCCTCGGACGAAGGCGCAGGACTCCGGCGCGCCTTTGAGCGGCTAATCACCGGCGGCCAGGGCGTTTCAGAGGAAACAGCGCTGGTGGTGGCGGCCCTGGTGTCCGGTGCTTCCCTCGAGCCCTTCCAGGCAGAGCTGGGCACCGTCATCAGCCTCAACGAAAAGTATCCCGGCGACCCCGGCGTCCTGATCTCGCTGCTGCTGAACAGGATTTCGTTGAAGCCGGGGGAAGCCGTCTACCTTCCCGCCGGAAACGTGCACGCCTACCTGCACGGCCTGGGCGTGGAGGTCATGGCGTCCTCGGACAACGTCCTGCGCGGCGGCCTGACCCCCAAGCACATCGATGTGCCGGAGCTCCTGAAGACCATCGACTTCCACCCGGTGGCCGTTCCGATGCTCACCGCGGAAACTTCCGTGCTGGACCAGGAATTGTTCCGGCCCCCGTTCGGGGAGTTCCAACTGCAGCGCATTGAGCTCGGGCCGGACTCCGGTCCCGTCCCGCTGGCGCAGGCAGGCGCGGCAGTGGTCATCGTGGTGGCCGGCGCCGTGTACCTCGACTCCCCCAAGGGCGACCTGGAGCTGGAGCAGGGGGGCAGTGCGTTCATTGCCGCGGCCGAGGCCCCCGTCAACGTCCACCGGGTGGCCGGCAGCACCGGGCCGGCCCTGGCTTTCGCGGTGACCACCGGACTCTAGTCCGGCGCCATAGCAGCAGGAAGGGCGACGACGGCACTCTGGTGAGTGCCGTCGTCGCCCTTTGGCTTTGACCGGGCCAGTTGCCGCGGCTAGTTGCCCGGACGCAACTTTCGAACCAATGGGCGGACCTGCCCGGCCGCGCCTTTCAGCAGCCGGCGCGCCTGCTGGAGACCCTTGCGGGCGAGCGGCATGGCCTTGGCGTAGGCAGGGTAGAACGGCGACAGCGGCCTTTCCCACGTTCCCAGGAGCATGTTTTCGTGCTTTGCGAATTGTTTCTTGAAATCGGAAATGCCGTCGTTCAGGAGGCCGTTGAAGTCGTACCGGCTGCAGCCGTCTTCCCGCATGGCCTGCAGTGCCGCCCACTTCACGCCGTAGTTCACCCGCTGCTTCTGCCCTTCGGTGGAGACGCCGCCGTAGAGCTCGAACGCGGTGGCGGCGCTGCGCGAAAGCCAGGTGAAGGCCAGCATCTGCTCGCCGTCGAACGCGGCGATGATCGGGGAAGAGTCGCCCAGGTTCCGGAAGATGTCCCGGTAGTACTGGTCCTCGTGGATGCCAAAGCCTGCCCGCTCGGCGGTCTGGTGGTAGATGGCCAGCACCTGCTCCAGCTCGGCTTCGTTCTTGACCTTGCGGAATTCAACGTCGCTGCGCATGGCCTTGCGGATGTTGGCCCGCGTGGACTTGGACATCTCCGCCATCAGCTCGTCGTCGGACCGGGTGAGGTCCAGGATGAGCGTGCGCGGGATGAGGACGGTGTTGGTGGACTCGCGGAAACCGGCGGCGGCAACGGCGCCGGCAAAGGCGGAGTCCTTGTCCCAGTCCGGTTCGATGCTCAGGGCAACGCCCCGGTGGCGGAGCGCGGCATGCTCTGCCAGCCGGTTCAGGACCACCTGCGCGTTGCCGGGCGGGCACATGGGGCCCCGGGGAATGTAGACCAGTGCGCGGAAGGGGACGGGAAGCCTGCGGACCAGGAGCTGGGCGCAGCCGATGGTTTCGTCGCCGTCCTTGACCAGGACCCGGTCCACGGACCAGCCGTGCGCCGCCTTGGTCTCGCCCCAGCCCCACAGCTGCTGCGGATGCCCCTGGAACCGGTCAACGTGCTCGTCCCAGAGGGCGCGGTCAGTACAGGGCACAACAGCAGGAATCATGGCTTAAACCCTATACCAAGGCTTTAACGCCAAAGCCCCCGGCGCGTGGTTGAACTGGTCCCCGAAAGTTGGACTCTTAAATGGCTGACGTTCTACTTTAGCGGTCAGCGATCGGCTTGGCTTTTTGAAGAAGGCTCCGTCCCACCAAGGACGGGGCCTTCTTTGCGTGGAGATGGACCAACGGCCCCCATCGTCATCCGATGGAACGTCGTGGATCAGGTTTTTCAGTGGGACGTACGCCTGTCACTTGAGCGCAATCAGGGTTAGCCTGAGCCATGGCTGGCGGCTATCAACCTCGGAGCAAACCTAGGCTAGTGCTGTGGATCGCAAGCGGCATCCTTGTCGGCGTGGTAGCCGGGTTGACTATGGGCTGGCAACTTGCGCCCGCTTTTGTCCTCATCTATTTCGCTGTTGGCTGGGCTGCGAACCAAGGCCAGAAGCATAAGCGGGAGACAGACATCTACCGCGAGCAGTGGCTAAATAAGCGCAGGACCGGCAATGACGGATTGCAGTCGCCGCCTGAGTAACGGATGAGGGCCTAAGCCGCGAGGGCCGTCAAACGGTATTGAATCGGGCTCTGGCCGTTGAGCTTGGTTGAAATCCTCTTAGTGTTGTACCAGTAGATGTATTCGTGCAGTGCTGCCGTTAGGACTTCAATGTTGAGGAAGCGGACACGGTGGAAGAGTTCTTCCTTGAGGTGTCCGAAGAAGTTTTCCATCACGGCGTTGTCGTAGCAGTTGGCCTTGCGGGACATTGATTGAACCGCGCCGGCGTTCGCCAAAAGGGTGCGCCACGATACGTGCTGATACTGGAAACCCTGGTCCGAATGCACGAGTGGCTGCTGCCCAGGCTCCAAGCATTCCAAGGCTGCGCGCAGGGAGTTGTTAGTTAGATCCAAGTTCGGCGATGTGCTGATGCTGTGGGAAATAATCTGGCGGTCGAAGAGGTCCATGACAGGCGAGAGGTAGAGCTTGCGGTCTCCGACACTGAACTCTGTCACGTCAGTGACCCACTTCTGGTTGGGTGCAGTGGCATCGAATTTCCTGTTCAGGAGGTTCGGCGCGATCATGCCTTGCTCGCCTTGGTAGGAGCTGTAGCGCTTCCTGCGCCGGACCTTGCAGAGCAGACCGAGTGCCCGCATCACCTTCAGCACGGTCTTTTTTGCAACGGTCCAGCCAAGGTTGAGCAGTTCTCTGTGAACGCGCCGGTGCCCGTAGCGCCCATGGTTTTTCTTAAAGATCTCCGCGATGGAAGACTTGAGCTCCCCTTGGGGGTCAGGGGCTTGAAGGCGCGCTTGGTGATAGAAAAACGTGGATCGGGGAAGGCCCGAGACCTGAAGAAGAATCGGCAGCGGGAAGTCAGCCTTGAGGGCGATGAGGGCCTGGACCTTCACCTTTGTTTTGGAGCCCTCAAGGCTCGCAATTTTCCCAGATACGCGACTTGGGCCCGCAGGCGTTCGTTCTCCCGCCGCAATTTTTCCAACTCGGATACCTCAGCCGGCGGTGGGGAGTCGGGCTTCCGGGGCCTGCCCTTGGGCTTGGGGCGTAAGGCGTCCACGCCTTCACGACGGTAGGTACGCACCCACGACTTGAGAAGCACGGCCGAAGATAAGCCGGCCTCTTCCGCCAAGGCCGGTGCAGTCTCACCAGCAAGGAACCGTTGCACCAAAGCGAGCTTGAATTCGAACGTGTATGACTGAGCAGGCTTGGTCACCAGCGCACCTTGGCCATGAATCCTCCACCGCCGATACAGCCTCTTAATAGGCCCACTAGACTCACGAGACACACCCAGCATGGTGGCTGTCGCCGTATATGCAAGGCCTTTCTCAAACCACGCTACAGCCGTCGCGCGCTGATCGGCCGACAAAGAACTACTTGAACGCAAAACTGCTCCCCGGAAGTCGAAACTGAATTTTCAGTCCAACTTCCGGGGAGCAGTTCAGGTGCGCCAGGGGCTTTCGGTCAGCGGGGGCCGCGGGTCAGTTCTTGCGGGCGTAGCCTTCCCACTTGCTGGCCTGGTGTTCGCCGTCCACGAAGCGGATGGTGCCGGACTTGGAACGCATCACGATGGACTGGGTCAGGACCTTGTCCTTGGAGTAGCGGACGCCCTTGAGCAGGTCGCCGTCCGTGATGCCGGTGGCGGCGAAGTAGCAGTTGTCGCTGGAGACGAGGTCGTTGGTGGAAAGTACCCGCTCGAGGTCGTGCCCGGCGTCGATGGCCTTCTGCTTCTCTTCGTCGCTGGTGGGCCACAGCCGCCCCTGGATGACGCCGCCCAGGGATTTGATGGCGCAGGCCGCCACGATGCCTTCGGGGGTGCCGCCGATGCCCATCAGCGCGTCAACGCCGGTTCCGGAGCGGGCCGCGGCAATGGCGCCGGCGACGTCGCCGTCCATGATGAATTTGGTTCGGGCACCGGCTTCGCGGATTTCCTCCACCAGCGGGCGGTGGCGGTCGCGGTCGAGGATCATGACGTTGAGCTGGTTGACCTTCACGCCCTTGGCCTTGGCAATCAGGTGCAGGTTCTGCTTGACCGGCAGGCGCAGGTCAACCATGTCGGCGGCCTCGGGGCCGGTAACCAGCTTTTCCATGTAGAACACGGCGGAGGGATCGAACATGGAGCCGCGCTCGGCAACGGCCAGTACTGCCAGTGCGTTGTTGATGCCCAGGGCGGTCAGGCGGGTTCCGTCGATGGGGTCGACGGCGACATCCACCTCAGGGCCGGTGCCGTCACCCACGCGCTCACCGTTGAACAGCATGGGCGCTTCGTCCTTCTCGCCCTCGCCGATCACCACGACGCCGTTGAAGTGGACGGTCTGCAGGAAGGAGCGCATGGCGTCGACGGCGGCACCATCGGCGGTGTTCTTGTCGCCGAAGCCAACCCAGTGGCCGCCGGCAATGGCCGCGGCTTCGGTGACGCGGACAAGTTCAAGGGCAAGGTTGCGGTCCGGCTCGTCGTGGCCCACGGCAAGCGACGGCGAAATCGTGGAGTACTTCTGGGTCATGGACGCTGGTGACACGTGAACCTCTTCTTCGAGTGGCGATCATTGAACCCGCCCGCCGGTGCAGCAGAACGGTGATTCCTCTGTTACCGATCATAGTCGCGGCGCCGCGACGGGGGCGGCCCGTGACGCAACCCCGCAATGTGGATGGCAGCCCGGGGCGGACCGCCGGCCGGGGCCGAATGGAAGTCAAGCTCCGGGATAGGCGACTATAGAGGGGTGAACGACATGCAGGAAGCCACCAGTCCCAGCTCCGGCCCGGCCCGCCCCAGCGGCCGGCCAGGCGCCGCGGACAGCAGCGCTGACACCCCCGTGAAGCCCGTCATTCCGGCGGCGGCGGCCAAGCGCGCCAACGCTTCGGTGATCGGCATGATCATTGCCTTGGTGCTGAGCATCGCGGCGTTCCTGCCTGTTGTGCTCATGAACCCGCAGCCGAAGAGCGAGGGCTACCGCCCGGACATCGACGTGGCGTCCGTGGCACGGAACGCGGCTGATGTGGCGGGATTCACACCCGTTGCACCGGATACCGGCAACGCCTTCCGCGCGAATTATGCCCGGTGGGAAGCAGGGACGGGCAGCGGGGTTCCCACCTGGGAGGTTGGCTACGTCACCCCCAAGACTTCGTTCATCGCATTGGTGCAGACCACGCAGGCCAACCCCACCTGGCTGCTCCAGCAGACCAAGAACGCCCCCGTTACCGGCTCGCGGAATGCCGGCGGCCGGGAATGGGAACTGCGGGACACCGGCAAGGGCGAAAAGTCGATGGTCCTGAACTACCGGGGCAGCACCGTGGTCCTCTCGGGCGCAGCGCAACTGGACGAATTCGCCACACTGGCGGCCGCCGTCGTGGGCTCCCTGGACGCCGGCCCGGCCGTCACAGTTTCCCCTTCCAGCCCTGCCGCGCCTTAATCTGGTAAGCATGGCTACTAACCTCACCCCTGCCCTGGCTTGGCGCCGCCTGCGCGAAGGCAACGAACGTTTTGTCAACGGCGAGTCCTCGCATCCGAACCAGAACGCTTCACGGCGCTCGTCGCTGGTGGAAACCCAGAATCCGTTCGCGGTGATCTTCGGCTGCTCCGACTCCCGGCTTGCCGCTGAGATCATTTTCGACGTCGGCCTGGGCGACGTCTTCGTGGTCCGGACCGCCGGGCAGGTGATCGACGACGCCGTCCTGGGCTCGCTCGAATACAGCGTCGCCGTGCTGGGGGTGCCGCTGATCGTGGTGCTGGGGCATGACAACTGCGGCGCGGTCACCGCTACCAGGGACGCCGTGGAGACCGGCGAAATGCCGGCAGGTTTCATCCGCGACCTCGTGGAACGCATCACCCCCTCCGTCCTGACCTCCCTGCGGAACAACCAGCCCGAGGTCAACGACATGGTGGTGGAGAACGTCAAGCAGATGTCCCAGCGCCTCGCGGACAGCTCGCGTGTGATTTCCACCGCAATCGAGGAAGGCCGCACCGCGGTCATTGGCCTCTCCTACCGCCTGGCAGAGGGCCGCGCCGACCTTGTTTCTGGAATCGGCGAGCTCTGAGAACTCCGTGCCGGCGGCCCGGCGGGCCGCCGGCACGGCTCCCTTAACGGTTTTCGATGGGGCGCCCGGGAGCCATAAGCTAGCCCCATGACTTCCACTGAAGAGTTCCGCATTGAACATGACACGATGGGCGAGGTCCGCGTCCCCGTGAACGCACTGTACCGCGCGCAGACGCAGCGGGCAGTAGAGAATTTCCCCATCTCCGGCAAGACCCTGGAGCGCACCCACATCGAGGCGCTGGCACGGGTCAAGAAGGCTGCCGCCCAGGCCAACGCTGAACTGGGTGTGCTCGACGGCGAGCTGGCCAAGGCGATTGCAGACGCTGCCGATGAGGTGGCTGCCGGCAAGTACGACGGCGACTTCCCGATCGACGTTTTCCAGACCGGCTCCGGCACGTCCTCGAACATGAACACCAACGAGGTCCTGGCAGAGCTGGCCACGCGTGCGCTGAAGGCCGCGGGCAGCGACAAGGTGGTCCACCCCAACGACCACGTCAATGCCTCGCAGTCCTCCAACGACGTCTTCCCCACGTCCGTGCACGTTGCCGCCACGTCCGCCCTGATCAACGACCTCATCCCCGCCCTGGGCTACCTGGCAGAGTCGCTGGAGCGCAAGGCCGTTGAGTTCAAGGACGTGGTCAAGTCCGGCCGCACGCACCTCATGGATGCCACCCCGGTCACCCTGGGCCAGGAGTTCGGCGGTTACGCCGCACAGGTCCGCTACGGCATCGAGCGCATCAACGCCTCGCTCCCCCGCGTCGCCGAGGTTCCGCTGGGCGGCACCGCCGTGGGCACCGGCATCAACACCCCCGCCGGTTTCCCGGAGCGCGTCATCGAGCTGCTGGCCACGGACACCGGACTGCCGCTGACCGAGGCCCGTGACCACTTCGAGGCACAGGCCAACCGCGACGGCCTGATCGAAGCCTCCAGCCAGCTGCGCAACATCGCCATCTCGTTCATGAAGATCAACAACGACCTCCGCTGGATGGGTTCAGGCCCCAACACGGGCCTGGGCGAGATCGCGATTCCGGACCTGCAGCCCGGCTCCTCCATCATGCCCGGCAAGGTCAACCCGGTCATCTGCGAGGCGTCCATCATGGTCGCTGCCCAGGTCATCGGCAACGACACCGCCATCGCCTGGTCCGGCACCAACGGCGCCTTCGAACTGAACGTCGGCATCCCCGTGATGGCCGCCAACCTGCTCGAGTCAATCCGCCTGCTGGCCAACACCAGCCGCGTCATGGCAGACAAGATGATCGACGGCATCACCGCCAATGTGGAGCGCGCCCGCTTCCTGGCCGAAGCCTCCCCCTCGATCGTCACCCCGCTGAACAAGTACATCGGCTATGAGAACGCCGCCAAGATCGCCAAGACCGCCGTCAAGGAGGGCCTGACCATCCGCCAGGCCACCGAGCAGCTCGGTTTTGTCGGCGAAGGCGACGGCAAGGTCTCCGAGGCCGACCTCGACAAGGCACTGGACGTCACCACCATGACGGCCCCGGCCCACAAGGCCTAACCCCGCCACCACTTCGGGAACGCCCGACGGCGGCCGGCACCTTTCGCACGAAAGGCGCCGGCCGCCGTCGCTCGTTAAGGCAACTGCCCGCCAGCCATCGAGTTTGCACTGTATGGTTTTTAGTGCAAAAATGTACTTTGTGACTGATAGTGCAACTTCTGACAGCCTGCGCGAGCGCAAGCGGACAGCCACCCGGACCGCCATCACCTCTGCCGCCCGCGCCCTGACCTCCGCAAAAGGCCTCAACGGCTACACCGTGGAGGAGGTCTGCGAGGTGGCCGGGATTTCGCGCCGGACCTTCTTCAACTACTTCCCCACCAAGGAAGACGCCATCATCGGCCACGCCGAGGACGACGTTCCGGCCGATGCCATCGAGGAATTCGTGGCCGGTGCCGCCGGCTCCCGCCCCGGCGAAATTTCGCCCACCCTGTTCAGCGACCTGGTCCGGCTCTCCCTCCGCCTGGCCGAGGGCATGACGGAGTCCGAGGAAGACACGCGGCAGCTGATCGGGGTGGTCAAAAAGGAGCCGCAGCTCATCCTGAAAATCATCGGGGTCACGGAACAGCGCGAAGCCCAGTTCGCCCGGGACGTCGCCAGGCGTGAGGGCGTGGCGCCGGACCACCCAGTGGTGCAGATGGCAGTGGTCCTGCTCAGCACCATCGCCCGCAAGAGCAGCATGGCCTACTTCTCCGACGGCAATACCCGCAGCTATCCGGACCTGCTGCTGGAGAACATTTCCGCCGCCAGCCTCCTTTTCTCCCAGCCATTCGACAGCACGGCCACCGCCGCAGAAGGAAACCAATGAGCACCGCAACCGCCAAGCCGCCGGCAGGACCCCTGCTGTTGACGCAAAAACGCATCTGGATCATCTTCTCCGCGCTGATCGCCGGAATGCTGCTCTCCAGCCTGGACCAGACCATCGTCTCCACGGCAATGCCCACCATCGTGGGCAAGCTCGGCGGCGTGGAGCACCAGGCGTGGATCACCACCGCCTACCTGCTGGCCACCACCATCGTGATGCCGATTTACGGCAAGTTCGGTGACATCCTGGGCCGCCGCAACCTGTTCCCGGTGGCCATCGCGCTGTTCACCCTCGCGTCGGTGGGCTGCGCCCTGGCCACCGACTTCTGGGGATTCGTCATCTTCCGCGCCATCCAGGGCCTGGGCGGTGGCGGCCTGATGATCCTCTCGCAGGCGATCATCGCCGATATTGTTCCCGCCAAGGAGCGCGGGAAGTACATGGGTCCGCTCGGTGCAATCTTCGGCCTCTCCGCCGTGGCCGGCCCGCTGCTGGGCGGCTTCTTCGTGGACCACCTGACGTGGGAATGGGCGTTCTACATCAACATCCCCGTTGGCCTTGCCGCCTTTGCCATCGCTTGGTTTGCGCTGACCCTGCCCAACAAGAAAGCGGAGAAGCGGATCGACGTCCTCGGCGTCGTCCTGCTCTCCGCCGCCACCACCTGCCTGATCTTCTTCACCGACTTCGGCGGCAAGAAGGACGAGGGCTGGGATTCACCCCTCACCTGGGCGTTTGGCGCGGGCCTGCTGGTTTCTGCCGCCGCGTTCGTCATGGTGGAGCGGCGCGCCGAGGACCCGATCATCCCGTTGAGCCTGTTCCGGAACCGGATCTTCATCAACGCCACCGCCATCGGCTTCACCCTGGGCCTGGGCATGTTCTCCGCCATCGCGTTCGTCCCCACGTTCCTGCAGATGTCCTCCGGCACGTCCGCTGCAGAATCCGGCCTCCTCATGCTCCCCATGATGGCCGGCCTCATGGGCACCTCAATCTACTCCGGCATCAGGATCTCCAAGACCGGCAAGTACAAGATGTTCCCCATCCTGGGCGCCGTCTTCACCATGGCGGCCATGCTCTGGATGACCACCCTTGCGGCCAGCACCCCCATCTGGGTCATCTGCCTGCAGCTGTTCGTCTTCGGAGCCGGCCTGGGCCTGATCATGCAGGTGGTGGTCCTGGTGGTCCAGAACTCGGTACCGGCCGACCAAATCGGCACCGCCACCAGCACCAACAACTACTTCCGCGAAGTGGGCGCCGCCATGGGCGTGGCCGTCTTCGGGTCCATCTTTACCACCCGCCTCTCCGAGGCCCTGACCAGCGCCTTTACCGGCGCGGGAGCCTCCGCCGAGCAGGCCGGGCAGTCCACCCGGACCCTGGACCCGCAGGCACTCAACCAGCTCCCCGAGCAGCTGCGCGATGCCATCGTAAACGCCTATGCGGACTCCTTGGCGCCCGTGTTCTGGTACCTGCTCCCCTTCATCGCCGTCGCGCTGCTGTTGGCCCTGACGCTGAAGCAGATCCCGCTGTCGGACACCGCCGGTATGGTGGCCCGTGGTGAGGCCGTGGGCGGCGAGGAGGCCGAGCGGCTCGCCGCCGGGCTTCCCGGCACCACTGCCGGGGACGTGGAAGCCGCAGGTGACGGGGACGTTGTGAAGGACGACGACGGCGAGCTGGTTTCCCAGGCCCGCTGACGGCGTCGAACGCCCCGCTTGCCCCGGCTGGCTGTGTGCCAGGCGCACGCTGGGCGGGGGGAAGTGACCAACAGGGTCGCCGCAATCTTTGGGGGTTGCGGCGCCCCTGTTTCTTTAAGCGTCCCGCCGCTACGGCTCGAAGTGGACCGCTGCTGTGGGGGCCAGCGCCTGCCGGATGCTGGTGAGGTGGCCGGGCATCAGCTCGGGAAGGTCGTCAAGGGTAAACCAGCCGACAGCCAGGGATTCGTCGTCATTGACCCTGGCTTCTCCGGAGACGTAGCGGCACAGGAACACCACGTCCAGGAATTCGCAGACGTCACCGTTGGGATACGTGACCGGACCTACCGCGCCCACGGACACCACCCGCTCAGCCTCGGCCACCACGGCCGTCTCCTCGAAAATCTCCCGGACCAGCCCGCGTGCCGGCTGCTCGCCAGGGTCAAGCATGCCGCTGACCAGGGCCCACTGGCCGTTGTCAGCCCGCTGGGCCAGCAGGATCCTGCCGGCGTCATCCACCACCACGCCGCGCACGCCAGGAACCCAGATGGGATCGTTGCCGATCTTCTTGCGCAGCTTCAGGACATACTCAGGGGCAGGCATAGGGCCAGCCTATCCAACCCCCGGGGGCTGCATACCCCGCGGTCATGCGGGAAGCAGCATGGCGGCCGCGGCTCCGGCAAGCATGAACGGTCCGAACGGGATGGACGATTTCAAGGTCCCACGCCGGGCTGCCAGAAGGGCCAGGGACCACAGGCCGCCCAGCAGGAAAGCCAGGAAGGTTCCCGCGAACAGGTGCCCCCAGCTCAGGTAACCCAAGTACATGCCGAGCACTCCTGCCAGTTTGACGTCGCCGAACCCCATGCCCGGCGGGTACACAAAGCGGAGGACGAAGTAGAAGAGCCACAGGATTCCTGCCCCCGCCACCACGCGCACGGCCGGGGTGGAAAGGAAGCCGGTGCCGCCCCCGCATCCGGAAGCGGGCCGGCCCAGGCGATGGCTGCTGCCGCCAGCAGGAGCACCCCGGCCACGCCATAGGACGGAAAGACGATCCGGTTGGGCAGGAGGTGGTGCCGGACGTCGATGATGGTCAGCCGGACCGCCATCACCGCGAAGTAGAGGCAGGCCGCCAGAACCAGCCAGAAGGCAAGCGGGGTGTGCTGCCAGAGTTCACCGAGTCGTCCGATCACCCCTCGGATGCTACTGGATCCCCCCATTCCCGCCGTAGCGCTGCCGCGTAAAATGTGGATATGTCGACCTGGGACTCCCGGCGCAGCCCGGCTCCGGACTCTCCTGCCGCCCCGGCGGACCTTGCCGCTGTGTTCCGGAACCTGTGCCGGTCCTCCCCCTGGAAGTGGCAGTCGCTGCGGTTCGAGTACTGGGACCAGGCCTTCGCCTCAGCCCCTGCCCCGGGTGCACCCTTCATCCGCGCCTGGCTGCGACGTCCGGGCGCGCTCCGCCTGGAAAGCCCTGAGCGGCTGATCCTCCACAGCACCACGGGCATTAACGATTCCCGCGACGTTTTCTATGTAAGCGCCACACGCAAATCCTGGCTCCTCCCTCCGCACCTGGTCACGCCCGTCTATGACGACCGCGGGCTGGTACGGCGCCGCCCCGAGGCAGCCTACGGCGAGCCCGGCTTCGGCAACGGACGCCTCTCGGCCGCCCTGGATCCCGTGGAGCTTGCGGGCAACGCACCGGTGCCCATCGAATTTCCCGGCAGCAACGCGCTGGACATCCGGGAGGCGCGGTACGCCGACCACGAAGGCAGGCCAGTCCTTGAAGCCGTGGTGGTTCCCAACCCTGCGTACCGTCCCGCCGATCCTGCCGCTCCCTTGTGCCTGCCCGGCAAGTCCCTCCTCCGCGTGGACATGGACACCGGCGTCTGTGTGTCCAGCCAGTCGCTGGAAGCGGAAACGGAGGGATATGGCCACTGGATCCGGATCATCGCCGTGGACGAGTACATGCTGGATGACCTGTTCCTGGCCCAGTCCATGAACCTCACCGATGTCCGCCGGCACATCAGCTGGGACATACCGGCCTGAACGTGACAGGCTCCGTCCGCGCCCGTCGGCTAGGCTTCGCGGATGACCACGCTGAACACACTCTGGCCCCTGTTCGACCTCCGGCTGGCCACGCCCCGGCTGGAGCTCCGACCCATCACTGACCAGGACATCCCGGCGGCGGTCGCCGCCGCCCGCAGCGGCATCCACGAGGCCGCCAGGAACCCTTTCAGCACGCCGTGGACAGAACTGCCCGACGACGAGCTTGGCCCCAACATGGCCCGCTGGTACTGGCGCTGCCGCGGCGGGTTCACCCCCGAGGACTGGACGCTGCTCCTGGGCATCTGGCATGAGGGGCAGTTCATCGGGTGCCAGGATGTGGGTGCCAAGGAGTTTGCGGTCCGGAAGACCGTCACCACCGGCTCGTGGCTTAAGCAGTCCGTCCAGGGCCGCGGGCTGGGCAGGGAGATGCGTGCCGCCGTCGTGCTCTGGGCCTTTGACAGGCTGGGCGCCGAAGTGGCCGAGTCCGAAGCCGCGGCCTGGAACAGCGCTTCCCTGGGCGTCTCCCGTTCCCTCGGCTACGAACTGAACGGCACCACCCGCAGAGCCTGGGGCACCAAAGTCGAAACACTCCAGCACGTCCGCCTCACCCCGGAAACCTTCAACCGCCCCGACTGGGAGCTGCAGGTCGAGGGCCACGAGGCAGTGGCAAGGTTCCTTAAGGTGACTTGACTGCACGAGACCGGCCCAAGTCCTTCGCGTAGGAGCGCATCGCCGACCAGAGCGTTGCGCAGGTCGCCCAGCGACCGAAGCACCGCGCCGGGAGGTGTCTAAGCGACGGCGAAGGGCTTGGGGCGGACGTACCCAGCCACCGAAAGGCACGAAGGGCCGTGGCCCGGCGAACCCGGCCACGGCCCCTCACTAAGCGACCTACCCTTCGAGCAGTTCCGTGACCAGGGCTGCGATGGGCGAGCGTTCGGAGCGGGTGAGGGTGACGTGGCCGAAGAGGGGGTGTCCTTTCAGGGTTTCGACGACGGCGGCAATCCCGTCGTGGCGCCCCACGCGGAGGTTGTCGCGCTGGGCGACGTCGTGGGTAAGGACGATCTTGGAGTTCTGGCCCATGCGGCTCATGACCGTGAGGAGGACGTTCTTTTCGAGGGACTGGGCCTCGTCCACGATGACGAAGGCATCGTGGAGGGAGCGTCCGCGGATGTGGGTGAGTGGCATGACCTCGAGCATGCCGCGGTCCATGACCTCCTCCACCACTTCCTGGCTGACCAGGGCCCCGAGGGTGTCAAAGACCGCCTGCGCCCACGGGTTCATCTTCTCGGACTCCGAACCCGGCAGGTAGCCCAGCTCCTGGCCGCCCACCGCATAGAGGGGCCGGAAGACGATCACCTTGCGGTGTTCGCGCCGTTCCAGCACGGCCTCGAGGCCCGCGCAGAGGGCCAGCGCGGACTTGCCGGTGCCGGCCCGGCCACCGATGGACACGATGCCGACGCCGGGATCCATCAGCATGTCGATGGCCAGGCGCTGTTCGGCGGACCGGCCGTGGAGGCCGAAGACGTCACGGTCGCCCTTGACCAGGCGCACCTGTTTGTCCGCGCCCACCCGGCCGAGTGCGGAGCCGCGGTTGGAGAGCAGCACCAGACCGGTGTTGACGGGCAGTTCGGCGGCGGCGGGGATGAAGACGGGCTCGTGGCCGTAAAGGGTGGCGATCTCCTGTTCGTCCGCGTCGATTTCCGCGACGCCGGTCCAGCCGGAGTCCTTGACCAGCTCATTGCGGTACTCATCGGCCGTGAGGCCCATGGCGGAGGCCTTGACGCGCATGGGCAGGTCCTTGGAGACCACCGTGACGTTGCGCCCCTCGTTGGCCAGGTTCTTGGCCACGGCAAGGATGCGGCTGTCGTTGTCCCCGCTGCGGAACCCCAGGGGCAGCACCTCCGCGGAGATGTGGTTCAGCTCCACCATGAGGGTGCCGCCCTCGTCCCCGATGGGAAGGGGCTTGTTCAGGCCGCCGTGCTTGACCCGGAGGTCGTCCAGGAGGCGCAGGGCATTGCGGGCGAAGTATCCCAGTTCCGGATCGTGCCGCTTGGCTTCGAGCTCGGTGATGACGACGACGGGGACCACCACCTCATGTTCGGCGAACCGCAGGAGTGCCCGCGGGTCGGAGAGCAGGACGGAGGTGTCAATGACGAAGGTGTGGATGTCGGCTTCCCTTCCGGAGACAGCAAAACCGGCCGCAGCATCAGTTGCTGCGCCGGCCTCAGAGGTGGCTCGCTCGGCGCGAGAGGTAGCTTTTCCGCCCTGTCCAACAAGGACCTCGGGCAGTTGTTCAGAAGTAGCCACATCGACTCCAGCCCCGGGCGCCAGCCCGGAATTGTTATTGGTGAGGCGGCTCGGCCACGAGGCCGGGTCCGGCCTCCCATACAACCGGCGCGATGTTCCGCTCCATGTATTGGCCTCCCCGATCAGCCGGCGGTTTTGCCTGCTGATGGATATAACGTAAATCCACGGCGGCCCATTTCCGCAACTATTTGACGGCGATTTCTCCGGCGGATCTATGAACTCGTGATGAACCGGGGGTTTCAGGCGCCGAAGCGCCGCTGCCTGCCGGCGTAGTCCCGGAGGGCACGGAGGAAGTCGACCTTGCGGAAGGCAGGCCACAAGGCCTCGCAGAAGTAGAACTCGCTGTAGGCGCTCTGCCACATCAGGAACCCGGAGAGCCGCTGCTCCCCCGATGTCCTGATGACCAGGTCAGGGTCCGGCTGGCCGCGCGTGTAGAGGAAGCGTGAGATGTCATCGACGCACAGGTCATCGGCGAGCTTGGAGATGTCCATGCCCTTGGCCACGGCATCATGGAGGAGTTCCCGGACGGCGTCGACGATCTCCCGGCGCCCGCCGTACCCCACGGCCACGTTCACGTGGATTTTTTCCCGGACCGGGGTCCTGGCGGTGAGCTTGTTCAGCCTCTCGGCCAGGTAGTCCGGCAGCAGCTCCGGGGCACCCATGGCATGGACGGAAATATTGGCGTCTTCGTCCAGCCTGTCCAGGGTATTAGCGATGATGCCCATGAGGAGGTCCAGTTCCTCGCTGGAGCGGTTCATGTTGTCCGTGGAGAGCATGTACAGCGTCACCACTTTGACGCCCAGCTCCTGGCACCAGCCCAGGAACTCGTGGATCTTGTCCGCACCGGCCTGGTGGCCCTGGGCGGTGGGGGCATTGAACTGCTTGGCCCAGCGCCGGTTGCCGTCCACCATGACACCGATGTGCCGGGGAATGCGGTCGCGGGGCAGATCCTTAAGCAGCCGGCGCTCGTAATAGCCATAGAGGAACCCGGGCAACTCCACGCGTCCACTCACCTGACTTTCCTGCCGTACGTACATCCACATCCTAGGCTACCGCCAGCCGTCCCCCGGGACAGGCGGCACGGAGCGAGAGACGTTCGCAGGAAGTTACCCGGCGGTAACTTACCGGTCCGTAAGTTATTCTGGTGCCATGAACAGCGACTCTCCGCAGGCCTCCCCGGCACCCCGGCCGGAGGACAGGAACGCCGGTGCGGATCCGGAGCCCAGCGCAGTGGATGACGCCGCGGTCCGACTGGCGGAACTGTTGATGATCAAACCGAAATGGCGCGGCTGGATCCACACGGTCACGGCCCCGCTGGCACTGGCCGCCGGGATCCTCCTGGTTGCCCTTGCCCCCACCCCGGACCGGCGGATCACCACGGCCATCTACGCTGCCACGGGCGTCCTGCTCTTCGGAGTCAGCGCCGTCTACCACCGCGGCAATTGGTCCCCGCGGGTCAAGCTGGTCCTGAAGCGGCTGGACCACACCAACATCATGCTGGTGATCGCCGGAACCTACACTCCGCTGGCCTGGACCCTGCTGGAGCGGCAGCAGGCGGTGGTGCTGCTCTGGGTCATCTGGGCCGGAGCCATCCTCGGCGTCCTGTTCCGGCTGCTGTGGACCGACGCACCGCGCTGGCTCTACGTTCCCATCTACATCGCACTGGGCTGCGGTGCGCTCTTCTACCTGCCGCAGTTCTTCCAGGCCAGCATGCCGGCAGCCGTCCTGGTGTGCGTAGGTGGGGTCCTCTACATCACGGGCGCTGTGTTCTACGCATTGAAGAAGCCCAATTTCAGTTACCACCACTTCGGCTTCCACGAACTGTTCCACGCCTTGACAGTGCTTGCCTTCGCGGCCCACTTCGTGGCGATTGCCCTGGCGGTCCTTGCGTAGATTCGCCGAACCGCCGCCGGGCCTTCCCTACTCGCGGGGCCGTGAAAGCCCGTCGGCGGGACCGGTTCCGTCGGCCTTCGGCGCTCCCTGGCGCGTGCCGCCGTCGAGCCCGTCCTGCGCGTCCGCTGCGTCGATGTCTGCCTCGGCAGCGGCCGCCAGGCGTTCTTCCTCCACCTGGGCGCGGTAGCGGACCCTGCGGATGCGGCGCACCATGTCCACGATGAGCAGGGCGGTGGCCACAACGAAGAACGCCGTCATGATGAAGCCCAGCAGGCCCGGCGTCACCTGGTCCTCGGAAATTCCGTCCCGGAGCGTCGGAGTGGGCAGCGGGCTCGGCGTGGTGGCCAGGCTCAAGAGCAGAGAATGCACGGTAAATACCTTCTGGTGGAACGGATGCAGCAGGTCGCGGAGGAAACGGCCCCTCGCCGCGCCTGTCTTCTACGCAAGATAGAAATAGCCTGCGTGTCTATCTTAGCCCGGCGAACAGGTCCTTCTCGGGGAGTTCGGAGGGCACCCGCGAGTGGATCAGGGAATAGTCCTCCCAGGGCCAGACCCTGCGCTGCATGTCCGGCGACACCGCAAAAAAGAACCCCAGGGGGTCCACCTGGGTGCGGTGGGCGCGCAGTGCGTCGTCGCGCATTTCAAAGAAGTCGCCGCAGTCCACCTGGGTGGTGGTGGGGTGCGCGGCAGGGGGTGGCGTGTGGCCCTCCGCATCCGACTCCAGCCAGGCCGCCAGGCGCTCCGCATAGGGAGACTGCAGCCCCGCCTCTTCGAGGGCAAAGTGCAGCGCCCGGAACCTTTCCGGGCTGAAGGCACGGTCGTAGTAGAGCTTGCTTGGCTCCCAGGCCTCCCCCGCCCCGGGGTAGCGTTCGGGATCGCCCGCTGCCTCGAACGCTTCCACGGCTACCCGGTGGGCCATGATGTGGTCCGGATGGGGGTAGCCGCCGTTCTCGTCATAGCTCAGGATTACGTGGGGCTTGAAGGACCGCACCAGTCGGACCAGGGGCGCCGCTGCCTGCTGGAGCGGAAGGGTGGCGAAGGATCCGGCGGGGAGCGGCGGAAGCGGGTCCCCTTCGGGGAGGCCGGAGTCAACGAAACCAAGCCACCGCTGCTTAATGCCCAGGATTGCGGCGGCCTGCTGCATCTCGAGCCTCCGGGCGCCGGCCATGTCCCTTTTGGGGTGCGGTACGCCTTCCATGGCGGGGTTCTGGATGTCACCGCGGGACCCGTCCGTGCAGGTTGCCACCAGGACGTCGACACCGGCTGACGCGTACATCGCCATGGTCGCAGCGCCCTTGCTGGATTCGTCGTCCGGGTGGGCGTGGACCGCGAGCAGCCGGAGCGGAACCTGGGAGTTGCTGGACGCTGTCATGGAGGGGACGGCTCCTTATTCGTTGTGCGCGGCTTGTGGCAGCTTATGGTTGTTGGTCGGGGTGCATCGGCCCGGGCGGCAGCCGCAGCCGCCGCGAAGAGCCCGGCGGAAAGGGCACTAAACTGGTCTGGTGACTTCCCCGGACCAGCCGGCCCAATCCGCGCCCGCAGACACTAGCCTAGCCAATCGGTATGGTGCTAAAAAGCGCCGGCTCTCCCCCAAAGCCGCCCGGACTGCGATCGGCGCCGCGCTCGTTGTCGGAATCGGCTTCCTGGCATGGGTGACCACTTCCAACTCGCTGTCAGGGGTGACGTACAAGGACGTGGGATACAGCACCACCGATGCCACGCTGGCGGAAGTGGACTTCCAGGTCACCAGGGAACCGGCCAACCCCGTCAAGTGTGCCGTGAAGGCGCTGGACTCCAAGTTCGCGGTGGTGGGCTGGAAGGTGGTGGACATTCCGCCGTCGGCAGCGGACAGGACGGCCGACGGCGGCAGGACAGTGGCCCAGCGCGTCACGTTGCGTACGGAGTCGGCGTCCGTGTCGGGCGTGGTGGACAGCTGCTGGATTCCCGCCGGAGCGTCGTAAAGGATGTGATGCGCGACGCTTGCTTGTTGGGTTATCTCCAGAGGATTGACTACAATGGGGAGATACCTTTACCCCGCTGAGCTGGTTACTGTTCCACAAGTGGCCACCGTGGCGGGGTCTTTTGCATGTAGGACCACTAGAGGAGAAGTCCGTGTCTACCACCAACAGCGCATCTGCAGCCTGGCTCACCCAGGAAGCTTTTGACCGCCTGAAGGCAGAGCTGGACCACCTTTCCGGCGCAGGCCGGGCGGAGATCGTCCAGAAGATTGAAGCAGCGCGGCAAGAGGGGGACCTCAAGGAAAACGGGGGCTACCACGCGGCCAAGGAGGAGCAGGGCAAGATCGAAGCCCGCATCCGCCAGCTCACGGTACTGCTCCGGGACGCCCATGTGGGTGAAGCGCCTGCCGATGACGGCATCGTGGAGCCCGGCATGATCGTGGTTGCCAGGATTGCCGGCGATGAGGAGACGTTCCTGCTGGGGTCGCGCGAAATCGCGGGCGACTCTGACCTGGATGTCTTCAGCGAGAAGTCTCCCCTCGGTGCGGCCATCCTGGGACACAAGGAGGGCGAGACCCTCAGCTATGTTGCGCCCAACGGCAAGGACATCAAGGTGGAGATTCTCTCCGCCAAGCCCTACGCCGGCTAATACCGCCAGGACCGGCACGAAGCCGGTCCTGCAGAGAGCGGCGGCCGTCCCCCACCAGGGGACGGCCGCCGCTTTTATGTGCGCACGGTGTGCGGTGGGGAGGCGGGACCGGAGTCAGGCCTCCCGCGGAAGCACGGGGACACGGGGACGCAGCAGCAGCGCCGCCACTACTCCGCCGGCAGCGCCACCCAGGTGCGCCTGCCAGCTGACGTAGCCCGCTACAAAGGGAAGGGCACCCAGCAGGATGCTTCCATACCCCATGAAGAGGACAACTGCGAGCAGTATCTGCCGCCAGCTGCGGTTGAAGAACCCACGGACCAGGAGGAAGGCAAAGAGCCCGAAGACAAGCCCGGATGCGCCCACCGTGACACCGTCGCCGATGAGCCAGACGGCCACTCCGCTGCCGAGCCAGCTGAAGGCCAGCGCCGTGAGGAAGACCCGCAGCCCGGAAAGGAAGACCAAGAACCCGAAGATGACCAGGGGCAGGCTGTTGGACAGCAGGTGGTTCAGGTTGGCATGCAGCAGCGGGAAGGTGAAGATGTCCAGCAGCCCGTCGGCGCTCCTGGGCCGCAGCCCGAAGGTGCGCGTAAGGGCGCCCAGCATCATCGTGTTCACCACTTCGATGGCGAACAGGAGTGCCACGAATCCGCCAAGCACCAGCAGTCCGGCTTTGGCGCGCGTCGCGATTGTCTGCCGGTCCGGGCCGCGCCCGCCGCTCCCCAGTCCGTCACCCAGCCCGGCCATGGCCGTTCCTAGTGCACGACAATCGGCTGGAAACCCTCGGCGCGAAGTGCACTGAGGACCTGCTCGCCATGCTGGTGGCCCTTGGTTTCGAGGTTTACGGTGATGGAGACATCGCCCATGCTGATGGAGCCGCCCACCCTGGTGTGGTCCAGGCCGGTGACGTTGGCGTCGTTTTCGGCGATGATGCGGGCGATGGTTGCCAGCGAACCGGGGCGGTCGTCGAGCATCATCCGCACGGTCATGTAGCGTCCGGCAGCGGAAAGGCCGCGCTGGATGACTTTCAGCATCAGCATCGGGTCGATGTTTCCCCCGGAAAGGACCACCACGGTGGATCCGGGGTTTTCAATCTTGCCGTCCATGAGTGCGGCGACACCCACTGCCCCGGCGGGTTCCACCACCATCTTGGCCCGCTCGAGCAGGAAGATCAGGGCGCGGGCCAGGGAGTCTTCACTGACGGTGACCACATCGTCAACCAGTTCGCGGATGATGCTGAAGGGCAGCTGTCCCGGACGTCCCACGGCGATGCCGTCCGCCATGGTGGAGACCTTCTTCAGGGGCACCAGCGCGTCAGCGGCGAGTGAGGGCGGGTAGGCGGCGGCGTTCTCCGCCTGGACGCCGATGATGCGGATCTCCCGGCCGAGTTCCCTGGCGCGGGCCTTGATGGCCACCGCGACTCCTGCCAGGAGCCCGCCGCCGCCCACGCCCATGAGGACCGTGTCGACGTCGGGGACCTGCTCCAGGATTTCCAGGCCTACGGTCCCCTGGCCTGCCACGACGTCCACATTGTCGAACGGGTGGACAAAGACCATGCCCGTTTCATCGCTGTAGCGCTGGGCTTCGGCGAGCGCCTCGTCCACGTTGTGCCCGTGCAGGATGACTTCGGCTCCATGGCTCCGGGTGGCGGCGAGCTTGGGCAGCGCCACGCCCAGCGGCATGTAGATACGGGCTTTGATGCCAAGGCTTTTGGCGGCAACTGCAACGCCCTGGGCGTGGTTGCCGGCCGAAGCTGCCACGACGCCCCGCTTTTTCTCTTCCGGGGAGAGCCGGGCCATGCGGACGTAGGCGCCCCGGACCTTGAAGGAACCGGCACGCTGCAGGTTTTCGCATTTGAAATGGACGTCGCCGCCCACCATTCCTCCCAGTGCCCGGGACGATTCAACGGGGGTGCGCGCAATGATCCCGTCAAGCAGCTTCTGCGCCTCAAGGACATCGTCCAGTGTGACGGGAAGGGTTTCAAGGATCTTCACGGACTACTCTCCTCTGGGTTTTGCCCCGGTGCCCTCCGGAGAGGCGGCGCGGGCATCACGGTGCTCGGATGACGTGCCGGTTTCCGGGCCGTTCCCGGCGTCGGATGCAGTTGGCGGTTCAACGTCCTCGATGGTGTTGTCCCCGCCCGCTCCGGCTGTGATGGGCCTCCCGGCGATTACCGGCACTTGTTCATGTTCCCACGTTCTGGCGGCAATGTAGCGAACGGCCGAGTTTGCTACGGCGAGAATCGGCACGGAGAACAGCGCGCCGGGAATGCCCGCGAGGTACGAGCCTGCCGCAACGCTGAGGATCACGGCGACCGGATGGAGTGACACTGCCTTGCCCATGACCAGGGGCTGCAGGATGTGGCCCTCGAGCTGCTGGACCAGCAGGACGATGCCCAGCATGATCAGGGCGTTCACGGGACCGTTGGCCACCAGGGCCAGGAGGACGGCTACGACGCCGGTCACCAGGGCGCCCACCACGGGGATGAAGGAGCCGAGGAACACCAGCACGCCCAGGGGAAGAGCGAGCGGGACGCCGATGATGGCGGCGCCCACGCCGATGCCCAGCGCGTCGACGGCGGCCACGAACATCTGGATGCGGGCGTAGCTGACCATGGATGCCCAGCCCTTGTGGCCGGCACCGAAGGTTGCTGCCCGGGCCTTGCGGGGAAGCATCCTGACCAGGAAGGCCCAGATCCGGTCCCCCTCCAGGAGGAAGAAGATCAGGATGAACAGCGAGAGCAGCATGCCGGCGGCGAAGTGTCCGGCAGTGCTGCCAAAGGACAGGGCGCCGCTGAGGATGCTGCTGCTGTTGTTCTGCAGTGCGTCGGTGGCGTCCTTGACGTACTGGTCGATCTGGGTGGCGGTCAGGTGCAGGGGCCCGCTGGACAGCCAGTCCTGGACCTGCCGGACGCCTTCGAGGGCCTGGGAATAGAGTTCGCCGAAACCGACCGCCAGCTGCCTGCCCACCAGTGCCAGCGCTCCGGCGATGACGCCGATGAAACCGATCACGGTCAGTGCGACGGCCAGTCCTGCGGGCAGCCCGCGGCGCTTCAGCCATGACGTGACTGGGCTGAGCAGCCCGGCAAGGAGTGCGGCCACCATGATGGGAATAATCAGGAGGGTGATGTGGCTGAGCAGCCACACCAGCGTCCCGGCCATCAGGAGGATCAGGCCCAGCCGCCACGACCAGGAGGCGGCGATGCGGATGCCGTAAGGGATGTCCTTGTCCAGTTCACGGTCGGTGAGCACCCGCAGGGGGGCCGCTGCGGTGGCAGGTGCCGGCACCGGGGGCACCGGTGCTGGATGGGCAAAGGTAACGTCGTCCTCTTGTGGCGTCATGTACCAATACTTCCCCAGCGCCGCTCCAATGGGAAACTACTGCCCTGCCGTGCCGGGGGTGTAGTCGATTCCCCATTCCATGCTGAAGGACTCCCCCGGCGCCAGCCACCGGAGGCCCTCGCCGGAGTTGAAGGCATTGGCCGGTCCCGTCATCGGCTCCACGGCGACCGCCCGCGTCCGGCCCGGATAGACCGTGCTCACGAAGACGTGGACGTACTGGCAGGATTCGTCCTGCCAGAGCGAGACGCTGCTGCCGTCACCCGCGGCCAGGGTATGCCTGGCCACACCCTCCTCAAAGCGGAGGTCCGTCAGGGCTACGTCCACCGCAAGGTCCGCGATGTGCCGGCCGGCCCGGAAATCAACGTCCCCGTCCACCGGGGCTGCACTGCGCGGGATGAGGCGCTCATCGGTTACCAGGCGGGTCCCGGCAGACACTGTCAACTGCAGGTCCCCGGTCGGAGTGTCACCGACCCGCAGGTAGGGGTGCGCGCCGAGGACGAAAGGTGCGGCCGCCGCACCGTCATTGGTGAGTGTCTGCCGGACCTGCAGCCCCAGGTCTTCCGAAAGCTGGTACTCCACCCGGTGCCGCACCAGGAACGGGTAGCCGTGCTGCGGAAACACGGTGGCCTCCAGCGCCACAGCGTGCGGGGATTCCCCGACCGGGACGTAGCCGGCATTTCGAAGCAGGCCGTGGCTGGCGTTGTTCCGGGACACTTCCGTGATGTCCAGTTGTTGCTTCTTGCCGTCGAGGAACCATTGTCCGTCCTCCACCCTGTTGGCCCAGGGAGCCAGCGTGATGCCGGCCCCGCCCGGTGCAATCTCGTCATCGCCGTAGGTCTCGGTCAGGAGGACCCCGCCCCGGCTAAACGAACGGAGGCCGGCGGCGAGTTCGGTCACTACGGCTACGGCGTCGCCGCGGCGGAGCTCGAATTGCCGGCCTGTGGCACAGGGCCGGGCTGGGGCGGGGGCCGTGGCTTCCCCTTTGGAAAAGGCAGTCATGGGGATTACCGTACAACGGGCGGCCGGGCACCTCCATCCCGCCACTCTGTTACTTTTTGTTCTTAACTATTCATTCTTGATCGTTTATGCCAAACTTTTTTCATGACAGGGATCACCAGCACCAATCTCTCCGACGGCCGGGAGCTGTTCTACTTCGACGACGCCGGCACCAGTGTCCCGCGTGCGGCTCACTTGACGACCGACCACCGCGGCCTGCCGCCACGGGCGGAACCCGGCGAAGTCCGTTTCGACGCACTGACCGACGAATGGGTGGCCATCGCAGCGCACCGCCAGGCCCGCACCCACCTGCCGCCGGCGGACCAGTGCCCCATCTGCCCCACCACCCCCGGGAATGCTTCCGAAATCCCTGCCGCCGACTATGACGTGGTGGTCTTCGAAAACCGGTTCCCCTCCCTGGGACCGGCGCTGGGACCGGTTCCGGAGGATGCCGCCTGGGGAACCAAGGGCCCTGCCTATGGCCGCTGCGAGGTGGTGTCCTTCACCCCGGACCACACCGGGGCCTTCAGCGGGCTGAGCCAGGAGCGGTCCCGGACCGTGGTCGAGGCGTGGGCGCAGCGCACCGCTGCCCTTAGCGCCATGGCGGGCATCCAGCAGGTGTTTCCGTTCGAGAACCGCGGCGCGGACATCGGCGTGACCCTGCACCATCCGCACGGACAGATTTACGCCTACCCGTATGTCACGCCGCGCGCCGGTGTCCTGGGCGCCGCGGCCCGGAGGTACTACGACGCCAAGGACGGCCGGGATACCCTCACCGGCTCACTGCTCCGCGCTGAGCGGGAGGATGGCAGCAGGATGGTGGTGGAAGGAAAGCACTTCAGCGCCTATGTACCCTTCGCTGCCCGGTGGCCGCTGGAGATCCATCTGGTTCCGCACCGCCAGGTCCCCGACCTCGCCGCATTGGGCGGGGAGGAGAAGGATGAACTGGCCCATGTCTACCTGGACCTGCTCAAGCGGGTTGACGCCCTGTATCCCACCCCCACCCCGTACATCTCGGCGTGGCACCAGGCGCCGCTGGACGCGGTCCTGCGCCCGGCGGGCTACCTCCACCTCCAGCTGACATCCCCGCGCAGGGCAGCCGATAAGCTGAAGTACCTGGCCGGGTCGGAAGCGGCGATGGGCGCCTTCATCAACGACACCACCCCCGAAATCGTGGCGGAACGGCTGCGCACTGTTGCCGTCCCGCCGTCGTCCACGCCTGCTGCCGCCCTTGCGGCCACCACGGAAGGAGTGCATGCGTGAGCCCCCAAAACCACCCCGATGCCGGAGCCGCCGCGCCACGGGAGCTGGCGGCCCGTTTTGAACAGGAGTTCGGCGCCGCTCCCGACGGCGTGTGGCAGGCGCCGGGGCGGGTGAACCTCATCGGCGAACACACGGACTATAACGAAGGCTTCGTGCTGCCCTTCGCCATCGACCGCACCGCCCGGGTGGCCGTGGCAGCCCGGCCGGACTCCGCCGTCCGCCTGTTGTCGACTTACGGCGACCAGGGCCTGGTCACCACCTCGCTGGAGTCACTGCAGCCCGGAACCGCCAAGGGATGGACCAAATACCCCCTGGGCGTCATATGGGCCCTCCGGGAACGGGGCATTGACGTCCCGGGCCTGGACCTGCTTCTCGACTCGAACGTCCCGCTGGGTGCGGGCCTGTCGTCGTCGCACGCCATCGAATGCGCTGTCATCACCGCACTCAACGACCTCACCGGCGCCGGGCTGGCAGCCGAGGACATGGTGCTGGCGACCCAGCGCGCGGAGAACGACTTTGTGGGTGCGCCCACCGGAATCATGGACCAGTCCGCGTCCCTGCGCGGCTCAAAGGGGCATGCAGTCTTCCTGGACTGCCGGGACCAGGCGGCGCGCCTGGTCCCGTTTGAAACCGAACCCGCAGGCCTGGTGCTCCTGGTGATCGATACCAAGGTGTCGCACTCCCACGCCGACGGCGGCTACGCCTCACGGCGGGCATCGTGCGAGCTCGGCGCCGAGGTCATGGGGGTGAAGGCCCTGCGGGACCTGGAGGTAGCGGACCTTGAGGAGGCAAGCGGGCTGCTGGACGAGGTCACGTTCCGCCGGGTGCGGCACGTGGTCACCGAGAACCGCCGGGTGGTCCAGGCCGTGGAGCTGCTGGGCGGCCCCGGCCCAGGCGCCATCGGCCCCCTGCTGGACGCCAGCCATGCATCCATGCGGGACGATTTTGAGATTTCATGCCCTGAACTGGATCTGGCCGTGGACACCTCCCGGGCCAACGGTTCCATCGGGGCCCGTATGACCGGCGGCGGGTTCGGCGGGGCAGCCATTGCCCTCACGCCGGTGCAAGCCGAACAAAAGGTGCGTGACGCCGTCGTGAAGGCTTTCGCGGACGCCGGGTTTGCGGCCCCGGACATCTTCACGGTTTTCCCTGCAGCCGGAGCCATGCGGATCGCCTAGGCGGGCCTCGCGTTAAATGGCCGTGGGCCCCACCGGTTCGGTGGGGCCCACGGTCCTTTGGAGTACGACGGCGGAAGTTGCCGGGGTGCCTAGTCGTCGCCGCGCAGGATGGCCAGCAGGCGGATGATCTCCACGTACAGCCAGACCAGCGTGACCGTGAGGCCGAACGCTGCCGTCCAGGAGAACCGCTGCGGGGCGCCGCTGCGGACGCCCGCCTCGATGCTGGTGAAGTCCATGATCAGCGAGAAGGCGGCGAGGCCGATGGCCAGCAGGCCGATGAAGACGCCCAGCGGGATGCCGAAGATCTCGACGGAGGTGCGCAGGCCGAACGGGCTCTGCACGGCGCCTGTCCACATCATGACCATGTTGATCAGCGCGAACACGGCATAGCCGATAAGGGCGATCATGAAGAACCGCATGGCCTTCGGGGTGGCCCGGACCTTGCCGCTCTTGAAGAGGACCAGGGTCACGGCGAACACCGAGAGTGTGCCAATCACGGCCTGCAGCCCGACACCGGGGAACATGCCGTCCAGGATCCGGGTCAGGCCGCCCAGGAACAGGCCCTCCAGGGCAGCGTAGGCCAGGATCAGTGCCGCCGAGGGCTGCTTCTTGAAGGTGTTGACCAGTGCCAGGACGAACCCGCCCAGGGCACCGACGAGCATCAGCAGGGAAGCCAGCCCCTGCGCCACCACCAGGGTGACTGCTGCGCCGGCGATCACCGCGGCGAGGCAGGCGGCGGTCTTCATGATGACGTCGTCGAACGTCATCCGGCCGGTGTCCGCCGGGCCTGCCGACGGCTGGCTGTACATCTGCCGCAGCTGTTCGTCCGTCATGCTCTGCGGCTGGGTGCCCCAGCCCTGCTGGGGATACGGCTGCTGGCCGTAGGGAACCTGGCCGTACGGCTGTTGGCCGTAGGAAGCGCCATAGGGAGCCTGCGGGACAGGCGGTGCCTGGGTGGCTCCACGGAAACTCTTTCCGTTGAAGATCGGGTTGCCGCCAAGTGCCATTGCGGGATTCCTCCATGTGGGTGTGGGTGATGAGCTTTTTGTTACGCTACCAATTCCCACGTGGGGGGCGACGCGAAAGTTCCCATGGGGCCCGGTTGCAACCGAACCGTGACCGTTGCCACGGTTGGTACCCGGGCCCCATCAGGAGGGCTAACCCACGCCCAGGTACGCCTCCTTGATGGAGGGGTCCTCCAACAGCTGCCTGCCGGTGCCGCTGTGGGTGATCTCCCCCGTCTCGAGCACGAATGCCCGGTGTGCTCCGGCCAGGGCCTGGTTGGCGTTCTGCTCCACCACAAGGACGGTGGTTCCCTGGTTGTTGATCTCCTTGATGATCTTGAAGATCTGGCGGATGAACTGTGGCGCAAGGCCCATGGAGGGCTCATCGAGCAGCAGCAGTTTCGGGTTGGACATAAGGGCCCTGCCGATGGCAAGCATCTGCTGCTCACCACCGGACATGGTTCCCCCGTACTGCTTCTCCCGCTCCTTCAACCGCGGAAACAGGTCGAAGACCCGGTCCAGGTCCTTGGGCACTCCACTTCTGTCCTTCCGCCCGAACGTTCCCATGTCGAGGTTTTCCATGACGGTCATGCCAGGGAAGATGCCGCGTCCTTCCGGGGCCTGGGAGATTCCGTGCACCACCCGGATGTGGGCCTTCATCTTGGTAATGTCCTGGCCCTCGAAAGTGATCCTGCCCTCGGAGCAGTTCAGCAGGCCCGAGATGGTCCGCATGGTGGTGGTCTTGCCGGCACCGTTGGCACCGATCAGCGCCACCACTTCGCCTTCGTCGACGGTGAAGGAGATGTCCCTGAGGGCCTGGATGCGGCCATAGTGGACTGAAACTCCCGCAAGTTCAAGCAACGTCATCTTCAGGCTCCCCTAGGTAAGCAGCAATAACACGCGGGTCTTCGCGGATTTCGCGGGGCAGTCCGTCCGCGATCTTCTTCCCGAATTCCAGCACGACGATCCGGTCGGTCACGCCCATGACGAGTTTCATGTCGTGCTCAATCAGCAGCACGGTGTAGCCCTCGTCCCTGATGGTGCGGATGAGGGCCATCAGTTCCTCTTTTTCGGCCGGGTTGAAGCCGGCTGCGGGCTCGTCCAGGCAGAGGACCTTCGGGTCAGTGGCCAGGGCCCGGGCAATCTCAAGCCTGCGCTGGTAGCCGTAGGGCAGCTGCCGGGACAGGACATGGGCATGGCTGCCGATGCCCACGAAGTCCAGCAGGGCCATGCCGCGCTCGATGGCCGACTTTTCCTCCTTGATGTGGGTGGGCAGGCGCAGCAGCGCTCCGCCGACGCTGGTCCGGTGCCGCGCGTCCAGGCCCACCACCACATTCTCCAGCGCGGTCATCTCACCGAACAACCGGATGTTCTGGAACGTGCGGGACAGGCCCAGCCGGGTGATCTTGTGCTGCTTGATGCCGTTCAGGACCTGCCCCTCCAGCACCACTTTTCCGCTGGTGGGCTTGTACACGCCGGTCATCGCATTGAAGCAGGTGGTCTTCCCGGCGCCGTTGGGCCCGATGAGGCCCAGGATCTCGCCGCGCTTGATGTTGAAACTGATGTTGTCCAGGGCCACCAGGCCGCCGAACTTGATGGTCAGGTTCTGCACCTCCACGATGTTGTCGCCCACCTTGACCGCGATGTCGCGGTCCGGGGCGACCTTCTCGGCCAGTTCCTGGTCCACGCCGGCCTCGGCAAGGGCGTCCATGTCCAGCTCCGGCGCGATCGGGGCCACCGAATCCTCCTGAACCTGGCTGGCCTGGTCCGCGCTGTGCCGGCCCGGGCTTTGCTGCGCCGGCTGCTCCTCGACGCTGCCGGAGCCCGCGTGCCTTTCCTCGGAGCTCATGCCTCCGCTCCTCTCTGTCCGGCCACCGGTGCTTCGGGGCCGGCCGGTGGATTGTGTTTGTCTTTCGGCGCCGAACCTTCACGGCTGGTGACCTTGTTCAGCGCCGTCCTGCCGTAGGCAAGCAGCCGCTGCCGCGCGGGCAGGAGCCCTTGGGAGCGGAAGATCATGATCAGCACCAGCGCGATCCCGAAGATCAGGTACTTGTACTCGGCGATGGCCGTGAACCTCAACGGGATGTAGCTGACCAGCGCTCCACCCAGAATGGCGCCCACCTTATTGCCGGCACCGCCCAGGACGACGGCGGCGAGGAACAGGATGGAGGTGGTGACGTCGAACTTCTGGTTGTTGACGAACCCCACCTGCCCGGCGAAGAGTGCACCGGAAAGCCCGCCGACTGCAGCGCCGATGGCGAAAGCCCACACCTTGTACTTGAAGGTGGGAACACCCATGATTTCCGCCGCGTCCTCATCTTCGCGGATGGCAATCCAGGCGCGGCCCACCCGGCTGCGTTCCAGGTTGCCCACCAGGAGGGTGACGATGATGATGATGGTCAGGGTCAGCCAGTACCAGGGCACACCGTTTGAGTTGGAGAAGATCGGCGTTCCGTCGGCACCGTCACCCGGCGGGTGGCCGACGTTCTGGAATCCCACCTGGCCCTTCATCGCAGGAATGATGGTGGCCAGGATGCGGATGATCTCCCCGAAGCCGAGCGTCACGATGGCGAGGTAGTCGCCCCTGAGCCGGAGTGTAGGCACGCCCAGCATGACACCGAAGAACATGGTGACTGCCATGGCCACCGGAAGCGTCCAGAGGTAAGGGATGTGCAGGTAGGGCGAATCCGGGCTGGTCAGCATGGCGGCAACGTACGAACCCACCGCAAAGAAGGCGACGTACCCAAGGTCCAGCAGGCCGGCGTATCCGACCACCACGTTGAGGCCGACGGCGATGAGCGCGAACCGGGCCATGTCGAAGCAGGCCAGCGCGAAGTTGTTGCCGGGCTCCGTGGTGATGATGGGCGGGTTGAGCAGCGGAAGCAGGTAGGCCAGTACCACGACGACCACCAGGAAGGCCCACTGCTGTTGGCGGGACAGGGCGTGCCAGCGGTCCGAAAGGTAACCGGTCGTGCGCTTTCCGCTTGGGCGGTGGTCGCTCTTGCCTGCGGCTTTCTCGGAAGCTTCACGTTCCTCGGCTGCCTGCTGGGCTGCAGCGGTCTGCAGCGGCGTGGGGCCGTCCGTCATACTCATGCTTTGCTCCTTCCAAGGGAGGTGCCCAGGATGCCTTCAGGCCGCAGCAGCAGCACGAGCACCAGCACCACGAACGCCACGACGTCGGTCCACTGCGAGTTGCCCAGCAGGATCTGGCCGTAGTTGCCGATCAGGCCAAGCAGCAGGCCGCCCAGCAATGCCCCCCGGACGTTGCCGATGCCGCCGAGCACCGCGGCGGCAAAGGCCTTGATGCCCAGGACGAAGCCACCGCTGTACTGGACACCGGACGGAATTTTCATGACGTAGAACAAGGCGGCGGCTCCTGCGAGGAGGCCTCCGATGACGAAGGTGGTAATAATGATCCGCTCTTTGTTGACGCCCATCAATGTGGCGGTGTCAGGATCCTGGGCAACGGCCCGGATGCCGCGGCCGGTGCGGGACTTGCTGATGAACCTGTCGATGCCCACCATCATGATCACGGCGGCGATGATGATCACCAGCTGCTGCGAATCGATGATGGTGCCGAAGACGTCGAAAATGGGGGTGGGCCGGAACATGGTCAGGGCCAGTTCGGGGCTGGGACCGCGCCAGAGGTAAATGAGGTACTGGATGGTGAAGGAGGCACCAATGGCGGTGATCAGGAAGACCAGGCGGGGCGCGTTCCGTTGCCGCAGGGGCTTGTAGGCGATCCGCTCCAGCAGGAACGCTGTCACGGCGGATGCCAGCATGGCCAGGACCAGCGCCAACAGCAGGTTCAGGATGATGGCCCAGATGTCGAGCCGGGGAGCTGAGGGGCCGAAGCCTAGGCTGCTGAGGGTAAAGAAGACGGCGTAGCAGCCAACGATGAACACTTCCGAGTGCGCGAAGTTGATCAGGTTCAGGACGCCGTAAACCAGGGTGTACCCCAGCGCCACGAGCGCATAGATGGCCCCGAAGGTAAGGCCGTCAAAGGTGGCACTCCAGAAGTTCTGGGCCAGGGACGGTATGTCGAAGGTGATCCAGTCGTTTTCCGTCGGGAGTAGTGGGACAAGAGAGGGAAGCATGGGAACATCCTGATCCAGTTGCACGCGGCCTTGTGGGCCCGGCCGTGGGACTTGTGTCTATTGACGTTGCTTGGTCCTGGGCTGCGCCAAGCGAAGAAAAGGCTGTGGGGGCCCGCTGATGCTGGCCCCCACAGCCGGTTCATGCGTGGTTGCTAGTCCCCAATGGGACCGACCGGAACGATCTTTCCGTTCTCCACCTTGTAGCCGTAAACCGTGGGGGCCTGGAGCTCGCCCTTGGCATCCCACTTGTAGTGCTTGCTGAGTCCGTCCTTGTCATAAGCCTTGACCCAGGCCAGCAGGTCAGCACGGCTCTGCTTGCCGGCGTCGATACCGGACAGGAGGACGGTTGCGGCGTCGTAGCCTTCGATGGAGTACGTTCCGGGCTCGGCTCCCTTGGAAACGTCCTTGTAGGCCGATGCGAATTCCGGAATCAGCTCACCCGGGAGGCACGGGCAGGTGAAGTACGCGTTGTTGGACGCGTCACCGGCCTGCTTGATGAACTGGTCGTCCTTGACGCCATCAGGTGCCACGAACGTTCCGGTGAAGCCCTTTCCAACCAGCTGCTGGTCGAACGGGGCGCCCTCGGCGTAGTACCCGGAGTAGAACACCGCGTCTGCCTTGGCATTCATGATCTTGGAGATGACCGCCGAGAAGTCCTTCTGCCCTGTGGTCACCTTTTCCGTCCCGGCAAGGGCACTGCCCAGGCCTGCGGAGGTGGAGGTTCCCAGGCCGATGCCGTAGTCGGAGTCATCCTGGACCAGGTACACCTTCTTCGCGCCGAGCTTCCCGGTGAGGAACTTGGCGGCTGCGGGGCCCTGGACGGCGTCATTGCCGAGGCCCCGGAAGAACGTGGTCCAGCCGTTGCCGGTCAGGCCGGGGTTGGTGGCCGACGGGGTGATGTGGACCAGGCCCTTCTGCTCGAAGATGTTGCCCGTGGCCTTGGATTCACCGGAGAACGGCAGGCCGACCACACCCACGATGTCAGACTCGCTCACCAGCTGGGTGACGGGGCCGGTGGCCTTGTTGGGGTCACCTTCAGTGTCGAACTTCTTGAACTGGACCTGGCACCCCGGGTTGGACTTGTTGTGCTGGTCGATGGCCAGCTGGATGCCGTTGAAGATGTTGACGCCGAGCTGGGCATTGGGGCCGGTCTGCGCGCCTGCGTAGGCGAGAGTGGTGGTCGAGGGGCAGGTCGCCTTCCCGTCGCCGGCAGGCTTTACCGCACCGGCAGGGACATCGACTTTCGAAATGGCGGGGATGTTCACCTTGCCGGACGAGCCTGAGCTTTCCGTGGTGCCGGGGCCCGCCTGGTTGGCACAGGCCGACAGCAGCATGCTGAATGTGGCTGCTGCTGCCAACGAGGTGAGGACTTTCTTTCGGTACATTTGTCTGCCTTCCGAAACAGGGCCATGCGATGCGCGTGCGGATCAATGGGGCGCTTCGGCGCCCGGAATGGGACCAGGAATTCCTGATTTAGGTTCAAGCTAGTGCATAGACAGCAGCGAAACTGAGTGACAGAGGTCACAGCCTTATAACAGTCGTTGCCTATGCGGAATTAAACGCAGGAAGCCGCCTGCTGTGCAGGCGGCTTCCCGGTGTGCAAACCCTCAGGGCGCCGGAAGGAACAAGGTGTACCCCAGGTGGGACTCGAACCCACAACACGCGGATTTTAAGTCCGCTGCCTCTGCCAATTGGGCTACTGGGGCGCCGGGTCCATGGTACCTGCCCGGGACGCGTTGGCTGGAAACGCCGACAGCGGCCGTTCCCTGCAAAGGGGACGGCCGCCGTCGGACGGTGTCAAGCGTGGTGGAACAAATGCGCTACTTGGCGTTGGCCGCCACGGTTTCCTTGGGAGCGGCGGTGGCCGTGGCGCTGGAGCCGCCAGCCGGCACTGCTGCGGGCGCAGCGGCTGGCTTGGGGGCGGGAGTGGCCGCCGAGACGAAGGCACCGCGCGGGTTGTCCAGGTCCATCAGCTGCGTGGTGTCGCGTCCGGCGAAGAAGCCGATGATCCAGTTCAGGATGACGCGGAACTTGCGCTCCACCGTGGGCATGGCCATGCCGTGGTAGCCGCGGTGGGCCAGCCAGGCGAGGCCGCCCTTGAGCCCGATCCGGCCCAGCAGGTTGATGTTGGCAACACCCTTCCACTCGCCGAAGCCGGCCACTGCACCAAGGTTCTTGTGCTTGTAGTCCGCCAGGGGCTTGTCCCAGCGGGAAGCCCACAGGTTCTTGGCGAGGCGCTTGGCCTGGCGCAGGGCGTGCTGGGCGTTGGGGACGCAGGTTCCGTCCGGCAGGCCCTTGCCCGTGAGGTCTGGAACTGCGGCGATGTCGCCGGCTGCCCAGGCGTTCTCCACGATGCCTTCGTCGCCTGCGATGCGCAGGTCCGGCAGGACGCGGACGCGGCCGCGGGGCTCGAGCGGGAAGTCGGTGGAACGCACCATCGGGTTTGCCTGCACGCCGGCGGTCCACACCAGGGTGTCTGCCTCGAACTCCTGGGCAGGGGTCTTGTCCGGAAGGTTGATCAGCTTCAGGGTGCCTTCGGCGCTGTCCAGCGAGGTGTTCAGCAGGACCTCGATGCCGCGGCTGCGCAGGTGCTCAACCACCCAGTCGGCCTGCTTGGCGGTGACCTCGGGCATGATGCGGCCCATGGCTTCGACCAGGACGAAGCGGACTTCCTCCTGCTTGATGCGGGGGTTGTTGCGCACGGCGGCGCGGGCGAGGTCTTCCATTTCCGTGATGCACTCGATGCCGGCGAAGCCGCCGCCGACCACCACGAAGGTGAGCGCCCGGGCGCGTGCCGCGGGGTCCGTCATGGTGGAGGCAACCTCGATGCGCTCCAGGAGCTTGTTGCGCAGGGCAACAGCTTCCTCGATGGTCTTCAGGCCGATGCCCTTGTCCGCCAGGCCCTTGATGGGGAACGTGCGGGTGATGGCGCCGGCTGCGAGGACGACGTCGAAGTAGGGAACCTCGAAGTTCTCGCCGCCGTCGGCAGGAGCCACCACAGCCGTCCGGTTGACGTGGTCGATCGACGTGACGCGGCCCTGGATGAGCTCGGTCTGCTTGAGGTGCTGGCGGTGGGAGACCACTGCGTGGCGGGCTTCGATGTTGCCACCTGCCACCTCGGGGAGGAAGGGCTGGTAAGTCATGTAGGGCAGGGGATCAACGACGGTGACGATGCCACCTGCATTCGCGATCTTCTTCTGCAGTTTCAGTGCTACGTACAGGCCGACGTACCCGCCGCCGACGACGAGTACCCTGGGACGGTCCTGGAGCTGTGGGGTGGTTGCCATTGTTCAAGGATACAGGAGTTTGTGAAAATCTTCACTAGCCGTCGGACGCCTCCGTAACCTGCTGGTTCCGGGGTGCTTGCACGCTTTCCATCACCCCGGTATCCGGTTCTTCAACGGCCAGGGAGCCGTTGCGGGCAGCCCTGCGGAGCTGGATGGCAGCGGCCGCGATGATCACCACGAAAAGGACGGCAAAACCGATCACGACGGCGGCGCCAATGGCGCTGTCCCGCTGTGACGGGGCCTTGGCGGCGGGAACGGTGGCTTCCGGCAGCGTGGGTGCGGCGCTGGGCACTGGCGTCGCGGTTGGGAGCGGGGCTGCAGGCGCGGCGTTGCCGCGCCGGTGCACGCGGATCCACTCGGCGATGGTGCCCAACGGATTGACGGTGGCCTCCGGGACGTCGGCCTTGAGCGCCGCCTCGGCATTGAGGATCCCGTAGCCGTACAACGGATCCTTGCCCGGGGCCCCGGCGTCCTGGGCGGTGGAGACGATCCTGTTGATGACCTGTTCGGCGCTCATGTCCGGCCACTTGGACCGGATCAAGGCGGCCACGCCGGCCACGATGGGGGTGGATCCGGACGTACCGGCCCATTCCGCGTAGCCGCCGCCGGGGAGGCCGCCGAGGAGGTTCTCGGCGGGTGCAGCCACCCCGATGCTGATGCCCTGCGATGACGCGTCCACGCTGGCCACGTTCTTGCGGTCCAGGCCGGCGACGGTGAGCACGCCGGGAATGGTGGCCGGGGCGCCTACCTGGGTGTTGCCGCCTACCCGGTTTCCGGCGGCGGCTACGATGACCACGTCCTTCTGTTCGGCGTAAAGGAAGGCGGCATCCCAGCTTTGCGGCCATTGCGGCGTGGTGCTGCCGAGCGAGATGTTGATGACCTTGGCGCCGTTGTCCACCGCCCAGCGCACCGCCTCCGGAATCTGGTCCTGGTCGCTTTTGCCGGACGGGTTGGCCGAACCGAGCCAGGTTGAGACGGAGAGCAGCTGCGCTTCGGGTGCCACACCCATGATGCCGTCCGGAGGAACGGCCGGTCCCGGGCTGGGACTGGGACTGGCGCTGGCGGGTTGGTGCCCGCGCCCTGCCAGCATGGTGGCAACGAGGGTGCCGTGTTCCGGCTTGGAGCCGACGCTCTTCTGGCCGTCCGGCTGGCCCGAGCCGGACGCGTCGTAGCCGCCCACAACGGAGCCTTTCAGGTCCGGGTGCTGGGCATCGATGCCGCTGTCGATGACAGCCACTTTCACGCCCGCGCCCTTCGACACCTCCCAGGCCTTGGTGATGCCCGAGTCCGCCAGCCAGTACTCCTTGTCCCGCCATTCGTCGGCACGCGCGGACGGGGCGGTAAACAGGCCGGCACAGAGGCAGCAGGCGGCCAGGAGGACCGCCACTGCGGCGGCCACGGCACGGGAGACAAGCGGGGTTGAAGCTGGGGTGGAATGCATGGACTACCCGATGCTCAGTGCGATGCCGTCAAGGATGTCGTGCTCGCTTGCCGTGGCTGCGGTGATCCTTCCGCCGGTCAGCTCCCCCATCCGTTCCAGGATGCGCCGCCATACCAGTCCCCCGGCACCGATGACGTCGACCCGCCCGGGGTGCATGTACGGCAGGGCTGCCCGGCCGGCGCGGGTCATGTCCAGCAGGTCGGTGGCGGCGTCGCCAATCTTCCGAATGGGAAGCGCCACGCCGTGGATGGCCTCCGGCGTATATTCCGGCAGGCGGAGCGCATGGGCGGTGATGGTGGTGACGGAGCCGGCCACCCCGACGACGGCGGTGGCGCGTTCCAGCGGCACGTCACGGCCGGCGCGGACCATGGCCTCGTCCACGTCGGCTTCCGCTGCGGCAATCTGTCCAGCGGTGGGCGGATCGTTGCGCAGGTGCCGTTCGGTCAGGCGGACACAGCCAATGTCCACGGACTTTGCGGCCGTGACGCCTGCGGCGGTGCCCAGGACGAACTCGGTGCTTCCCCCGCCGAGGTCCACCACGAGCACCTCCTGGCCGTCGAGGACGGGCAGGACGCTGCTGGCCCCGGCAAAGGACAATGCCGCTTCCTCGGCCCCGGAGATGACCTCCGGTTCCACGCCCAGCAGTTCCCTGACGCCGTCCACGAAGACACCCCGGTTGCGCGCGTCGCGGCTGGCGGACGTGGCAACGAAGCGGATCCGCGCTGCGCCGCGCTCCTCGATGAGGCGGGCATAATCGGCTGTTGCGGCGAGGGTGCGCTCCAACGCCTCCGGGGCCAGCTCGCCGGTGGCGTCCACGCCCTGCCCGAGCCGGACCACGCGCATTTCGCGGTGGACGTCGGTAAGGACCGCGCTGCCGTTGCTGCGGTCGATGTCGGCGATCAGGAGCCGGATGGAGTTGGTGCCGCAGTCGATGGCGGCCACGCGGGTCACTCTGGCACCCCCGTGGTTCCGGCGGATTTCCGGACCGGGGCGGGACGGCCCACGATCTCCGGCAGCCCTTGGGGCCCGTGGCGGCTCAGGTCGCGGGAAGGTGCCTCACCGGCGGTGTCCCAGGCGCCGTCGCAGTAGCACTTGTCAGCAGTCCACCACTCGCTGATCATCCGGATCGCTTCGTCGCCCAGGGGGTTGACTCCGCTGCCCGCGGCCAGGGAGTGGCCGACCAGGACGTGCAGGCACTTGACGCGGGTGGGCATTCCGCCGGCGGAGACGCCGTCGATCTCCGGCACCGGGCCGATGCCCGAACGCTGCCCAATGGCTTCGCGGGCGGCGAGGTACTCCTCGTGGGCTGCCCTGTAGGCCGCGGCCAGCCTGTCGTCACCGGCCAGCTGGTCGTTCATGCTGTTCATGACCCCGGCAGCTTCAAGCCTGGAAACCGCGGACGTGATCACCGGGTGCGTCAGGTAGAAGGTGGTGGGGAACGGTGTGCCGTTGCTGAGGCGGGGTGCGGTGGCCGCCACGAGCGGGTTGCCGCAGACGCAACGGGCCGGAATCTCCACGACGTCGCGGACGGGGCGTCCCAGCTGCCTGCTCAGTACTTCAAGGTCGTGTGCTGTTGGTTGGCGGGATTCGTCCCGGGCGGCTGCCGTGTTGTGTTCCACTGTCGCGGGCCGTCCTTCCTGTGCGGTTCAGTCTGTGGCCGCGCGCCTGATGGACTCCCACAGGGAATCCACCCACGGCAGATCGGCGGGGTCTTGTGCTGCTGCGCCGGCGGGACTACTGCTTTCTCCGGCCGGCTCATCGCTGCCAAAAACCCAGTAGCCGGTTTCGCCCGGCATAACCATGTTAATGCGGTCGCGGGCCTGCTGCTTGACGTAGTTGGGGTCCTGCCAGCGTGAAACCTGCTGCCGGAGGGCATCGCCCTCGGCCTGGCGTGCAGCGATGTCGGCATTCAGGGCGTCGATTTCGGCCTTCTTGTCGAAGAAAATCTTGACCGTGGGCGCCAGCATGATGGTAATGGCCACCATCACGACAGCCAGAGCCAGCATGCGGCCGGAAAACGCCTTGGCGGGGACGGGATGCTGTTCCTCGTCGGCGCGGCCGGGATCCTTGCCGTCAACGGGACTGCTGCCCTTGCGCGCGGCGGAGGGCTTCGGAGATCTGGCCTCCCCTGCCGTCCCAGCGCGCTGCCCGGCGGTTGTCCGCCCGTGCCGGTCCGTCGGTGGTGCAGGGGCCGCGGCGGCACTGCCCTTGGCCGGCCGGAAATCCGCCCGGATGACCTCGGCACCGGCGGAGGATCCGTCGTCGGCCGTTTCCTTGGCTGGACGGGTGGGGGCGACCTTGGGAACTTTGGGGCGGCGGGTAGCCATGACACTCCTGAAACGCAGCCTGCCGGGCCGCCACTATCTGTGCTGGACAGTCCCGGCAGGCAAACACTGCTGGAACAGATGCTGCTGTAAACAACAGCGGTGGCTATGGTCTTTCAACCATAGCCACCGCTGAAGGGATTAGCCGGTTACTAGCCCTTGAAACGCGGGAACGCGCTGCGGCCGGCGTAGCGTGCGGCGTCGTCCAGTTCCTCTTCGATGCGCAGCAGCTGGTTGTACTTGGCGACGCGCTCGGAGCGGGCAGGCGCGCCGGTCTTGATCTGGCCTGCGTTGGTGGCCACAGCAATGTCGGCGATGGTGGTGTCCTCGGTTTCGCCGGAGCGGTGCGAGGTGATGGTGGTGTACCCGGCGCGCTGGGCCAGGCTGACGGCGTCCAGGGTCTCGGTCAGGGAACCGATCTGGTTGACCTTGACCAGCAGGGAGTTGGCGGTCCTGGTGTCGATGCCGCGCTGCAGGATGGACGGGTTGGTGACGAAGAGGTCGTCGCCCACCAGCTGGACCTTGTCGCCGATGGCGTCGGTGAGGGTCTTCCAGCCTTCCCAGTCGTTCTCGTCCAGCGGGTCCTCGATGGACACCAGCGGGTAGTCGGCAACAAGTTCGCCGTAGTAGGCGCTCATGTCGCTGGCGGACAGGGACTTGCCTTCGAACTGGTAGGCGCCGTCCTTGTAGAACTCGGAGGAGGCAACGTCCAGGGCCAGGGCGATGTCCTTGCCCGGGGTGTAGCCGGCGTTCTTGATGGCTTCGGTGATGAGGTCCAGGGCTGCGCGGTTGGACGGCAGGTTGGGCGCGAAGCCGCCCTCGTCACCCAGGCCGGTGGACAGGCCCTTCTGCTGCAGCACGGACTTGAGGTTGTGGTAGACCTCGACGCCCCAGCGCAGGCCCTCGGAGAAGGTCTCGGCACCGATGGGGGCGATCATGAATTCCTGGATATCGACGTCGGAGTCGGCGTGGGAGCCACCGTTGAGGATGTTCATCAGTGGCACGGGCAGGACGTGGGCGTTGGGGCCGCCCAGGTACTTGTACAGGGGCAGGTCGGCCGAGGCTGCGGCTGCGTTGGCGACGGCCAGGGAGACGCCGAGGATGGCGTTGGCGCCGAGCTTGCCCTTGTTGGGGGTGCCGTCCAGGTCCAGCATGGCCTGGTCGATGCTGCGCTGGTCGGTGGCGTCGAAGCCGGTCAGTGCCGGGGCGATCTGGTCGATGACGGCGTCGACGGCCTTCTGCACGCCCTTGCCGAGGTAGCGGCCCTTGTCGCCGTCGCGCAGTTCGACGGCCTCGTGCTCACCGGTGGAGGCGCCGGATGGAACCGCCGCGCGGCCGATCTGGCCGTCGGACAGCAGGACTTCAACTTCGACGGTGGGGTTGCCGCGGGAATCGAGGATCTCGCGGGCGTGGATGGCATCGATAAGCGCCATGAATTTGCTCCTTATGGGCGATTAACGGGGGGAATCAGGCAGAAAACTCGACGTACTCGTCAGGGTCCAGCCTAGTCGAGAGTGCTCCGGGTTACTCAAACCGGTCAAGGCCGGGACGTCATGATGGCGCGGGGTCACTTTCGCCCCACTGGCCACGCCGGTAGCGGCGGACAGCGTCCCGCAGGGCGCGCTCAGCGTCCATCCCGCTGTCCCGGGCAGAACGGACGACGGCGAGCAGCAGGTCTCCGAGCTCCTCCTCGCTTCCAGGCACGGGAGCCCCCTCGGGGAGCTCCAGCCCGGCGCGTGCTGCACGGTCCAGTGACTTCTGCGCCCTGGCCAGCGCCGGGAGTGCCTGCGGGATGCCTTCGAAGGGGTCCTGCCGTTCCGGCTTTTCTGCCCGCTTGACGGCATCCCACTTCTGCTCGATCTCCGCCACGGTTGCCGGGAAGGTATCCTGCAGGGATCCGTCGGGCCGGAAGACGTGGGGATTCCGGCGGACCATCTTGGCTCCCAGGCCGCGCGCCACGTCGTCGAACGTGAAGGCTCCGCGCTCCTCCGCAAGGCGGGCGTGCAATACCACTTGGAGCAGCACGTCGCCCAGCTCGCCCTGCAGTTCGGCGTCGGGGTGGCCTTCCTCGATGGTCTCGGCCACTTCGTAGGCCTCCTCGAGGAGGTACTCCACCAGCGAAGCGTGCGTCAGGGCGCCCATCCAGGGGCAGTGTTCGCGCAGTTGGGCAATTTGGCCCAGCAGTTCTTCGGTTGCAGGACTGCCGGGCCGGAAATCCGGATCAGCCAAGGTTGGCGTAGGCGTCGTTGATGTACTCCACCAGCGCTTCCTTTTCCTCCAAGGGCAGGAAGGATGCCTCGGCGGCGTTCAGGGTCAGCTCCAGCAGGTCGTCAAGGTCGTAGTCGAAGGTTTCCACGAGCAGGTTGAACTCGTCGGTCAGGGTGACGCCGCTCATCAGGCGGTTGTCGGTGTTGATGGTGACGTTGAAGCCCAGCTGGTAGAGCATGTCCAGCGGGTGGCTTTCAATACCTTCACCAAACTCCGCAATTGCGCCGGTCTGCAGGTTGGAGGAGGGGCAGATTTCCAGTGCGATGCCACGGTCGCGGACCCAACTGGAGAGGTCGCCCAAGGTGACCAGGCCAACGGTGTCGCCGGCTTCCTCGTCGTCGTCGAATTCCACCATGATGTCCTCGGCGATGCGGACACCGTGGCCCAGGCGGAGGGCGCGGCCGTCCACCAGCGCCGACTGGATGCTCTCCAGCCCGGCTGCTTCGCCTGCGTGCACGGTGGCGGGGAAATTGTGCTGGGCGAGGTAGGTGAAGGCGTCCCTGAACCGGCTGGGCAGGAACCCGTCCTCGGCGCCGGCGATGTCGAAGCCCACGGCGCCCTGGTTGCGGTGGCGCACTGCGAGTTCGGCGATCTCCTGGCCGCGGTCGGCGTGGCGCATGGCGGTGATCAGCTGTCCCACCTGGATCTCGCGTCCGGTCGCGGAGACGGCCTCGACGCCGGCCTCCAGTCCGTCCTGGACCGCCTCCACGGCTTCGTCGAGGCTGAGCCCCTTCTGGAGGTGCTGTTCCGGCGCCCAGCGAACTTCGCCGTACACCACGCCGTCGTCCGCGAGGTCTTCGACGAATTCCTTGGCCACCCGGAACAGGCCATCGTAGGTCTGCATGACGGCCACCGTGTGGTCGAACGTCTCCAGGTAGCGGACCAGGGATCCAGAGTCGGCAGATTCGCGGAACCACTGCCCCAGGGCGACGGGGTCCGTTGAGGGGAGCGTGTGGCCAACGGCCTGCGCCAGTTCGATGATGGTGGCCGGCCGGAGTCCGCCGTCCAGGTGGTCGTGGAGGGAGACCTTGGGCAGGCTCTTCAGGTCGAAATCGATGGCAGGGGCGGCGTCAACAATAGGCTCAGTCACGTTCCCACCTTAGGGTGGGCCGCAGTCCAAAGCCAGCCGTTGGAAGCCGGCCGTTACTTGGCGGCGGGACCGGCCTTTGCCGAGGGCACCACGAGGGCCTGCGTGCCGGGCCTGCCGTCCTTTGCTGAAGCGGAAGATTCGTCGGTCGGTTCGTCCGTCTCCGGTTCATCGTGGCGGCCCAGCCGCTTGTGCCACCAGCGGAGCAGGTGGTCGATGGCGACGCCCAGGACAATGGCGAACACGACGGCGATGCCGGCGCTCAGCAGCGGATTGTGGTGCAGCCATGGGAACGAGCTGGCCAGCAAACCGATGCCAAGGGAGTAGCCCACCCAGGTCACGCAGGCAAAGGCGTCGAAGACGAAGAACCTGCGGTGCGAGAATCCGGTGCTTCCGGCCACGTAGTTGACGGCCACGCGGCCCCAGGGGATGTAGCGGGCGGTAAAGATGAGCACAGCGCCGCGCTTTTCGAGTTCGTAGCGGGCCCAGGCAAAGACTTTCCGGACTTTGGGCCGGCGCATCCACCCCCATCGGTCCAGGCCGATCTTGCGGCCCAGCAGATAGGCCATGTTGTCGCCGCAGATGGCCCCGACCAGCGCAGTGAGGCCGAGGATCCAGAGGTTGGGTTCGCCGCTGTGCCGCGAGAAGGCCGCAAGGGCAACGATGAGGGTCTCGCTGGGGACCACCATGGCGAAGCCGTCCACGAAGAAGAACACCAGCAGTGCCGGGTAGATCCACCACTGGCCCGCTGCATGGAGCACGGCCTCATTAATAAACTCCACGCGGTGTTGCTCCTGTATAAAAATGACACAGCCAAAGTGCCGCAGCCAAAGCGGAAATCGTTCCTAAGTGTCCCACGCGCCGGGCCCTGTCCGCTACGCCCCAGTGCCCGGAATTACCTCCCTAAACGCGCAGGTTATGTCCCGGGTTCCCGGATGCGCTCCACCACGTTGGGTTTGCCGCGGAATTTGTTGATCAGCAGGTCCACCAGGATGCCCAGCGCTACAGCGCAGACAATGGCAATTGCCGCGCCCAGGACGTGGTTGTCCTCAAACCACTGCCCAAAGAAAAGCCCGATCGCCACCGAATAGCCGGCCCACAGGCTGGCTGAAAGGACGGTGAGGCCCACGAACCGCAGGTGCGGGTAGTGGGTGACGCCGGCGGTCAGGTTAACCGCCACCCTGCCGATGGGTATGAACCGGGCCACCAGGATCAGCGACGCCGGCCGCTTGCGCAGCTCCTGGCCGGCCCAGCGGAACGCGCTTTGCATGCGGGGGCCGCGCATCCACGCCCAGCGGCGGGTGCCCACCCGGCGGCCCAGGAGGTAGGCGATGTTGTCGCCGAGGAAGGCTCCCGCCGCGGCGACCAGTATCAGCAGCAGCGGATGGGGAACATCCGCGGTGGCGGCGACGGCGGCGAGGCCCACCACCACGGATTCGCTGGGAACGGGCGGAAAGAATCCGTCAATGATGCAGCAGGCCAGCACCAGGACCAGCACCCATGGCTGGCCCGCCGCGGCGAGGATGAAGTCATTGATGGCCTGCATGGGTTCCTACGCTATGCGGTCGATGATGAGCTGCTGGGCGGGCCGCGACCCTTCCGGAGCGATGACCACGGCGTGTTCCAGGGCTTCCCGGGCGCGGGCAAACCGTTCCGGGGTGTCGGTAAGCAGGGTCATCAGGGGTTCCCCGGCCCGCACGGTGGCCCCGGGCTTGGCGTGCATGCGCACACCCGCCCCGGCCTGGACGGTGTCCTCCTTGCGGGCGCGCCCCGCACCCAGCCGCCAGGCGGCCACGCCGACGGCGAGCGCGTCCAGTTCCACCAGCACCCCGTCGGCGGGAGCGTAGACGACGTCGGATTCCCTGGCCGCCGGCAGGGCGGCGCGGGGGTCGCCGCCCTGGGCGGTGATCATCCGGTTCCACACGTCCATGGCGCGGCCGTCCTTGAGTGCCGCTGCGGGGTCGGCGTCGTGCACCCCTGCACAGGCGAGCATCTCCTCGGCGAGCCGGACGGTGAGTTCAACAACGTCCTCCGGGCCACCGCCGGCCAGGACCTCCAAGGACTCCTCAACCTCGATCGCGTTGCCGGCAGTCAGGCCCAGAGGCGTGTTCATGTTGGTCAGCAACGCAACGGTGTTGACCCCTGCATCCTTGCCGAGCGCCACCATGGTTTCGGCGAGTTCGCGGGCACGGGCCTCGTCCTTCATAAAGGCGCCGCTGCCTACCTTGACGTCCAGCACCAGCGATCCGGTGCCCTCCGCGATCTTTTTACTCATGATCGAGGAGGCGATCAGCGGGATGGCCTCTACCGTTCCGGTGACGTCCCGCAGCGCGTAGAGCTTCTTGTCTGCCGGGGCCAGGCCTGCACCGGCGGCGCAGATGACTGCACCGACTTCCTGCAGTTGGGCCAGCATGTCCTCGTTGCTGAGGTCCGCGCGCCAGCCCGGGATGGACTCCAGTTTGTCCAGGGTGCCGCCCGTGTGCCCCAGCCCCCGGCCGGAAAGCTGCGGGACGGCGACGCCGAACACCGCCACCAGCGGGGCCAGCGGGAGCGTGATCTTGTCCCCCACGCCACCGGTGGAGTGCTTGTCCGTGGTGTACTTCAGGCCGCCGTCGGGACGCCGGAGGCTGGAGAAGTCCATCCGCTCACCGGAGGCGATCATGGCAGCCGTCCAGCGGGCGATTTCGGCGCGGTCCATCCCATTGAGCAGGATGGCCATGTTCAGGGCTGCCATTTGCTCGTCCGCGATGGCGCCGCGGGTGTACGCATCGATGGTCCAGTCGATCTGTTCCGGGCTGAGCTTCCCCTTGTCCCGCTTGGTGCGGATGATGTCGACGGCGTCGAATGCTTCGGCGTTGCTGGTGGTTTGGGTCACCGGGTCTCCTCCAGATGTTGGGGGCCAAATGCGTCGGGCAGCACCTGGTCCATCGTCCTGATGCCTTGGGTAGTCATGACTTCCATCTCCGGGGCGCGGAATTCGTAGAGCAGCTGCCGGCAGCGGCCGCACGGCATCAGGACCGTGCCGGCGGCGTCGACGCAGTAGAAGGCGCGCAACTGGCCGCCGCCGGTCATGTGAAGGTTGCCTACCAGGGCACATTCGGCGCAGAGGGTGAGGCCGTAGCTGGCGTTTTCGACGTTGCAGCCGCTGACGATCCGGCCGTCCGTGGTGAGGGCGGCTGCCCCCACCGCGAAGTTGGAATACGGCGCATAGGCATTTTTCATGGCGGCCACGGCGGCAACCTCGAGGGCCGCCCAATCGACGCCGGTACCGCGGCCGGGCTTGCCTTGGTTGCCGGGGACTCCGGTTTCTGTCACCTTGGTCACCCCTTGACGTACGGGATGCCGTCGGCCGCGGGCGGACGGGACCGCCCCACGAGGCCCGCCACGGCGATGACGGTCAGGGCGTAAGGCAGCATCGCCATGAACTGGCTGGGCACGGGCGAGCCAATGATGGTGATGATGCTCTGCAGGTTGTCGGCGAATCCGAAGAGCAGGGCTGCGAGGAAGGCCCCGATGGGATTCCAGCGCCCGAAGATCATGGCGGCAAGGGCGATGTAGCCGCGGCCGCCGGACATGTCCTTGCTGAAAGCGTCCACTGACACCAGGGTGAAGAAGGAACCGCCGATTCCGGCGATCGCGCCGCCCATCAGGACGTTGATGAAGCGGGTGCGGTTGACGTTGATGCCCACGGTGTCCGCCGCCTGGGGGTGTTCGCCGACGGCGCGCACCCGCAGGCCCCATTTGGTGTGGAACAGGCCGACGTAGACCACGATCACGGCCACGTACATGAGGTAGCCCACCAGGGACTGGCGGAACAGGATGGGTCCGATGATCGGGATGTCGGCGAGGAACGGGATGTCCACCGCCTGGAGCCGGCCGGGCTTGTTCAGGTGTTCCGGGTCCGCCGTGAGCAGGGTGGAGAACAGGAAGCTGGTGAGGCCGATGATCAGGACATTGAGGACCACGCCGACGATGATCTGGTTGACGAGGTACTTGATGCTCACCACGGCCAGGACCAGGGACACGAGTGCACCGGCCACCGCCGCAGAGATGAGTCCGACGTAGACGTTGCCGGTTACGGTGGCGACGACGGCGGCGGAGAATGCGCCGAGCAGGAGCTGGCCTTCGATGGCGATGTTGACCACACCGGCCCGTTCGCACAGCACGCCGGACAGCGAGCCGAACACCAGCGGTACGGCCAGCGTCACCGCACCTGCCATCAACCCGCCCAGGGAAATGGAAGGTTCGGAGTCACGGCCGCCGGCGACGATCCAGATCATGAACCCGGCCAGGAAGACGACGGCGAAGAGTCCGCCCAGCCATCCGGGGGTACGGCGCCGCTGCACAGTCAGCAGGATGGCGTACGCTGCCATGGCGAGCAGCAGGACCGCGCAGATCCAGCCGAAGACCATCGAGGGCACGGTGATCTTCTCCACGTGGGCAACGCCAAGGGCGGCGAGGCCCAGGACGACGACGGCAGCGATTGTGGTGGCGGGAATCCAGCGGTCCACTCCCCCGCCCCCGCGGCGCTGGTTGATCCAGCGGTAGCCGAGGTAGGCGGCGGCCGCCAACGCCACGGCCAGGGTGATCCATGCTGCGGTGGAGGAGGCGTTCGGGTCCCGGGCTTCGGCGATCCGGAAACCGGCTGCTTTTGTGTTGGCCAGGAAGCCGAACAGCACGGTGCCCAGGATGGCGAGCAGGCCCAGTCCAACGCCGGCCTTCCAGCTCACCAGTTCCGTTGTCCCGGCCCGGCCTCCGGCGCTGTTGGCCCGGGGTGCCTTTCCGGCGCCCGGCTGTTTGCTGGCGGGGGATTGTGTGGTGGCGCTCATGCTGCCGCTCCGCTCTTGACGCCGCCGGTACGCGAACCTGCGGTCCCACTTGTGGTGGTCTTCTTCTTACGGGGGTTGACTCCGAATATCGCACGGACCAGCGGCGGTGCTGCGATGAACAGCACGATGAGGGACTGGATGACGAGCACAATATCGATGGGGGTTTGGGTCTGTGCCTGCATTGCCACACCGCCGGCGCGGAAGGCGCCGAACAGCAGGCCCGCGAAGAAGGTTCCCCACGGCGTGGAGCGTCCCAGCAGTGCGACGGTGATGGCGTCAAAACCGATGGAGGCGGCGACACCGCCGGAAAGGTACTTTTCCGTGCCGGACACCTGCGCGACGCCGGCCAGGCCGGCCAGCGCACCCGCGATCGCCATCACCAGGATGGTGCTGCGGGCAACGTTGATGCCGGCGGTGCGGGCCGCGCTCGGGTTTGCCCCAACGGCGCGGAACTCAAAACCGATCGTGGAACGGTTCAGCAGCCACCAGACGAAGGCGGTGGCCGCTATCGCGACCAGGAAGCCGGCGTGCAGGCGGAACTGCGGTCCGAGCAGCTCGGGGAACAATGCCGTGGAGTCAAGGAACGGGGAGATCGGGTTGGTGGAACCCTTGCGCTGGAAAGCCGGGGTCGTGAGCAGGAACAGCAGCAGGAAGTTGGCGATGTAGTTAAGCATGATGGTCACGATCACCTCGTGTGCGCCCGTCCGCGCCTTCAGCAGGCCCACGACGCCGCCCCATACCGCCCCGCCAACCAGGCCGGCGAGGATCACGACCAGCAGGTGCAGGCCGATGGGCAGGTGCCAGGCGAAGCCGACGTAGGCGCCGAAGAGCGCGCCGAAGATGATCTGCCCCTGGGCGCCGATGTTGAACAGGCCGGCACGGAACGCCAGCGCGACGCCGAGCCCGGCACAGATCAGCGGAGTTGCGACCGTGAGGGTCTCGGTGATCGGGTACAGCTGGGCGGCCAGGTCGGCGCCGGCCCAGTTGAAGATGGACCCCTGCACCAGGGCGGTGTAGGGGCGGATGACCTCGGTCAGGAGGTCTCCGGGCTGGGCAAAGAAGTAGCCGGCCGTGACGGCGACCTTCGGATTGGTCACCGCCATCAGGATGCCGCCGAGCACGATGGCCAGCAGCACGGAGAGGAAGGAGACCATGGCGTTGCCGGTGAAGACCTGGTGCAGGACGGATCCGCCGCCGTCCAGGTCATGGTCCCGGCCGCGCAGCTGGGTGGCCGCCGGAACGGCGGACGGCGGCATCTGGCCGCCGGCGGTGTCCAGCACGACGTCGGAAGCGATGGCCTCGGAGGTGGTGCCACCGGGCACCTGGGTCGGGGCGGGCTCCGGGGCCCCGTTGTGGCCTATGGCCTGCGGTTCCGGGGTTGTCTTCTCAGACATGGGTTTCTCCTTCGTGGCCGGCAGGCTCCGATACCGTCGCTCCGGCCGTTGCGCCGGAAGCATGGGCGGAAGCGTTGACTTCGGCTTCTGCGGCCGGGACACCGGCCATCATCAGGCCCAGGACGTCGCGGGACGTCGTGGCGGGTACGATCCCCACCAGCCGGCCGCGGTAGAGCACCGCGATCCGGTCTGCCAGCTGAAGCACTTCGTCAAGTTCCGTGGACACGATCATGACCGGCGTTCCGTGGTCGCGTTCAGCGATGACCCGCTTATGGACGAATTCGATCGAGCCGACGTCCAGCCCACGCGTGGGCTGGGAGGCGATAAACAAGCGGAGTGGCCGGGAAAGCTCACGGGCCAGGACAACCTTCTGCTGGTTGCCGCCGGAGAGGGTGCCCACCGCGGCGGATACGGAAGGTGTGCGGACGTCGAATTCCTCGACTTTCCTGGCGGCGTTCTCCGCGATAACGCCCGGTTTCATGCTCACGCCACGGGCGAAGGGTGCCTTGTCGTAGAGGTCCAGGACCATGTTCTCGGAGATGGTGAATGTTCCCACCAGGCCGTCAAGGGTGCGGTCCTCGGGGACGAAGCCCACGCCCGCACCCAGGACATGCTTGACACTCTTGCCCAGCAGCTCCTCGCCGTCGAGCGTGATGGACCCGGCCACGTGCGGCTGCACGCCAAGGATCGCCTCGGTCAGCTCCGTTTGGCCGTTGCCCTGCACACCCGCGATGGCGAGCACTTCGCCCTTGGCGATGTCGAATGACAGGTCATCGACCACGTGCTGGCCGTTGTGGTCCGTCACGGTCAGGTTGCGGACCTTGAAGGTCACCTCGCCGGTCTTCGCCGGTGCCTTGTCGAGTGTCAGGCTCACGGTGCGGCCCACCATGGCGGACGCCAGTTCGGTGGGGGAAGCGGTGGGATCCGCCTGACCCACTACCTTGCCGCGGCGGATGACCGTGATGGTGTCCGAGATGGCTTTGACTTCACGCAGTTTGTGGGAGATGAAGACAATCGACTTACCGTCGCGCTTCAGCTGCCGGATGATGTCCAAGAGTTCATCGGTCTCCTGCGGCGTCAACACGGCGGTTGGTTCGTCGAGGATGAGCACCTCGGCGTCGCGAACCAGTGCCTTGATGATCTCGACCCGCTGCTGGACCCCGACGGGCAGGTCCTCCACCATGGCGTCGGGGTCGACGTCGAACCCGTACTGGTCCGAGATGCGGCGGATCTTCTCGCGCGTGGCTTCCAGATTGAGGAGGCCGGCAGCTTTAGTGGTCTCATTGCCCAGCGCCACGTTCTCGGCCACGCTGAAGACCGGGATGAGCATGAAGTGCTGATGGACCATTCCAATGCCGGCCGCCATGGCCTCGCCGGGGTCTTTGAAGACGACGGGCTTGCCATCGACCAGGATTTCGCCTTCGGTCGGATCGTACAGGCCGTAAAGCACGTTCATCAGGGTGGATTTCCCTGCGCCGTTCTCGCCCAGGAGGCAGTGCACCTGCCCCGGTTCGACGACCAAATCGATGTGGTCATTGGCTACCAGGGACCCGAATCGCTTCGTGATCCCCTTCAGTTCGAGTTTCAAAACCCCAACCAATCTGTGTGTGTATGGATCTGCTCCGGCGCGCTGTCGGCGGCAGGGCAGCGGGTAGTCCCAGCCTAGTGTCACGGGTGGTTCCTGGGCAGGGCGCGCAGGCGGCAAAAAAGACCGCCGGCATGGCGCTGGCGACCATGCGTTGCCAGCAAAATAGAACGCGCTGCCCTCCGGCCGGTAGCGGCGGAAGGGCAGCGCGCCCCGCAGTTCGGTCCTTACTTGGTGGGGCTGGACTTCGACTCGACCTTAACGGTTCCGGAGATGATGTCATTCTTGAGCTTGTCCAGTTCGCTCTTCAGGTCTGCCGGTACGGCGGAATCGAGATCATGGAACGGAGCCAGGGCCACGCCGCCGTTCGCAAGGGTTCCAATGTACGGCGAGGCGTCGAACTTGCCGTCTTTGTCGTCCTTGATGACCGTCTCCACAGCGGTGGACATGGTCTTCTGGACGGAGGAAAGGATCACTGACTTGTAGTCCGGGGCCGTCAGGTAACCGTCGGAGTCAACCCAGATGAGCTTGGCGTCCTTGCCCTTGGACTTGGCGTCGAGGATCGCGCTGCCCGCGCCGCCGCCGACGGGTCCGGCCACGGGAAGGACGATGTCTGCGCCCTGGTCAAGGAAGCCCTGGGTCAGGACCTTGCCCTTGTCCACCTGCTTGAAGTCGCCGACGAACGTGCCGTCCTGCTTGTCCTTGTCCCAGCCGATGAGCTGGACGCTCTTGCCCTTCTTCTCGTTGTAGTACTTCACGCCGTCGGCAAAACCGTCCATGAAGATGGTGACGGTGGGGATGTTGATGCCGCCGAAGGTTGCGACCTTACCGGTCTTGGAGGTGCCTGCTGCCAGGTAGCCGGCCAGGAATGCGGCCTGGGCCGTGTCGTAGACGATCGGCTTGACGTTCTTGGGGAATGCGGGGTCGTTGTAGTCGATGATCGCGAAGTGGCTGTTCGGGTTGGCCGTTGCGATGGACTTGGTGGCGTCGCCGAGCAGGAAGCCGACGGTCACAGTCAGCTTGCAGCCCTGCTGGACCATGGAGCGGAGGTTGGGGTCGTAGTCGGTGTCAGCCTTGGACTGGACGTGCTTCTCCTGGATGCCGAGGTCCTTGACGGCGCCCTGCAGTCCCTCGTAGCCGGACTGGTTGAACGACTTGTCGTCGAATCCGCCGGAGTCGGACACCATGCAGGCGGTGTAGTCCGAGGCGGTGGCTGAACCCGAGGGGCCGGACGCGGACGGGGCGGCCCCGCAGCCGGTCAGCAGCAAGGCGGACGCACCGAGGGTGGCCACACCGGCCATTGAACCGCGCTTGAAGCCGGCACGCAGTGATTTCTTCAATTTTCCTCCAGGGGTGATGCGAGTGGCACTACGGGCTGGAATTCAATGAGTGTCCGTTTCGGCGCTGAAATTCTGTTTTCACTGAAGGCACGCAGCACTGCGCCGGAGCGCACTGATGGCACTTACTTTAGTGGCCTGCGCCACGTCCCAATAGCACGGCGGGAGCTGGCCCCGGAGATTGTTTACAAGTTGTTACCAAGCAGTAGGGGCGCCCCCAAAGGAGGCGCCCCTACTGCTGTTTGTTCTGTGGTTATGATCGCCGGGCTACAACCGGACCAGCATCTTGCCGGTGTTTGCCCCGTCCAGGAGGTCCATAAAGGCCTGCGGCGCGTTCTCCAGGCCGTCCACGATTGTCTCGTCGTACCGCACGGTCCCGTCCGCGAGCCAGCCTGCCATCTTTTCCGCGAACTCCGCCGCGTGCTGCCGCTGACCGCCTACCAGGAAGCCGCGGAGCGTCAGTTGCTTGCCGATGGCCTGCATCAGGTTGTGGGGCGCCGGAGTCGGTTCGGTGGAGTTGTACTGCGCGATTGCGCCGCACATCGCCACCCGGCCGCCAACGTTGAGGACTGACAGGGCGGCCTCCAGGTGTTCCCCGCCAACGTTGTCGAAGTAGACGTCGATGCCGGCCGGGCCCGCCGCCTTCGCCAGCTGCTCCACGACCGGACCTTCGTGATAGTCGAACGCGGCGTCGAAGCCGAGCTCCAGGAGGCGCGCCACCTTGGCAGGCGAACCGGCCGAGCCGATGACCCGTGAAGCGCCCATCGCCTTGGCGATCTGGCCCACCAGGGAACCCACCGCGCCGGCGGCACCGGAGACGAACACCGCGTCCCCCGGCTTGAAGTCAGCGACCTTCAAGAGGCCGGAATAGGCGGTCAGCCCGGTCATTCCCAGGGCACCAAGGAAGGCGGAAGCCGGGGCCAGGTCGGTGCGGGCCGGGGTTGCGGCGCTGCCGTCCACCACCGCATACTCCCGCCAGCCCAGGGAATGGACGACGACGTCGCCCTCCTGGTGTGCCGACGAACGGGATGCGACCACCTCACCTACTGCGCCGCCGTCGAGCGCTTTGCCCACGGCGAAGGGCGCGGAGTAGGACTTGACGTCGTTCATGCGGCCCCGCATGTAGGGGTCCACGGACATGAAGAGGTTGCGCACCAGGATCTGGCCGTCTTCGAGCGCGGGCAGCGGCGACTCTGCGAGTTCGAAGTTGTCACCGGAAGGGCGCCCCACGGGGCGGGACGCGAGCCGGATTTCCCGGGTAGTGGTTGCGAGGGCTGTGCTCATGCTGCGTACTCCAGAATCTTGAGGTCGACATTGATGTTGCCGCGGGTGGCATTCGAATAGGGGCAGACCTGGTGCGCCTTGGCCACCAGGTCTTCCGCGGTGGCCAAGTCCAGCGCGGGGAGGGCGATTTCCAGCTCGGCGGCCAGCCCAAAGCCGGCGCCGCCGTCCAGTTGCCCAAGGTGGATTTTTGCCGCTACGGCCGAGTCGGTGAGGTCTGCGCCCGCCTTGCGGCCAACCAGCCGCAGTGCGGAATGGAAGCAGGCGGCATAGCCGGCGGCAAAGAGCTGTTCGGGGTTGGTGCCCTGTCCGCTGCCGCCGAGTTCGGCGGGGCTGGCAAGGTCCACGGCCAGTTTGCCGTCATTGCTGCGTGCGGTGCCGTCACGGCCTTCGCCTGAAGCCAGCGCCTCGGCGGTATAAAGGGTCTTCACGAAAATAGTCCGTCCTGTAGATGGAATGGTGCCTGGTTCAGCGGTCAGAGGGATTCATGCAGCGCGGAGGTGAGCTTGCCCAGGGTGGAGCGGAGCTGTTCCAGTTCGTCCAGGGAGAGCCCGGCAGCGTCTGCCAACCGCTGCGGGATGGCCCGGGCAGGTTCGCTGAGGCTCCGCCCGGCCGGCGTGAGGTGGATCGCGACCCGTCGTTCGTCCTCGCCGGACCGCCGGCGTTCCACGAACCCGAGTGACTCCAGGCGCTTGAGGAGGGGCGACAGCGTGCCCGAATCAAGGCCGAGTTCCCCACCAAGTTCCTTGACGCCCCGCGGCTCGCTCTCCCACAGCACCAGCATGACCAGATACTGCGGATAGGTGAGGCCCAGCTCGTCCAGCACCGGCCGGTAAACGGCGGTGGCGGCCCGGGATGCCGAATAGAGCGCAAAACATACTTGCCGGTCCAGGCGGGGTGCTTCGGTCATGGAACTACAATAGCGCACAACTAAGTTGTGCACAACTTATCTATGGTGGCGGCACCCAAGGCCAGCATCGTCGTCGTACTCACCGGCGGCGGTCCGGCACCACCGTGCCGGACCGTCGTCCGCGCTAGGAAAGGGGTGCCGGCTCCAGGTCGCGGATGGTGCGCAGGGCTGCCGCGGTGAGCACCCTGATGCCGAGGCCCAAAGAGCGCTCGTCCAGGATGTAGTCGCCGCGGTGCAGGTCGTAATCCTCGCCGCCGGGCGTTTTGGTGCCAAGGCGCATCATGGCACCGGGAAGTTCAGCGAGGAACCAGGCAAAGTCCTCGCCGCCCATGGACTGGGGTGTCAGGACCACGGCGCTCTCGCCGATTTCAGCACGGGCGGCCGCTTCGATGATGGCTGTCTCGTGTTCGGAGTTGACCACGGGCGGCACTCCCCTGGTGTGTTCCAGGTGGACGTCCACGCCGTAGGGCGCGGCCACCTGATGCACCACTTCGTCCAGCAGTTCACCGGCGGCATGCCAGGCGTCCCGGTCCAGGCAGCGCATGGTTCCGGCCATGTAGCCCGAGCCGGGAATGGCGTTGGGCGCCGATCCGGCGGTGATCTGGCCCCACACCACGGAGACCCCGCTGCGGACGTCCACCCGGCGGGACAGGACGGCCGGAACGTTGACGGCGATCTGCGCCAGCGCGAACACCAGGTCCTCGGTGAGGTGCGGCCGGGACGTGTGGCCGCCGCGCCCGGACAGCTCGATCCGAATGGTGTCCGACGCGGACGTGATGGCCCCGATCCGGGTACCCACCTTTCCCACTTCGATGCGGGGGTCGCAGTGCAGCGCGAGGATCCGGGGGACGCCGTCCAGCACGCCCTGCTCAATGCACGCGTGCGCGCCGCCGGGCATGGTTTCCTCGGCGGGCTGGAAGATGATCCGGACGGTGGCGCCAAGGGGCGATTCCTGGTGCATGCGCTGCAAAACCAGGGCAATGCCCAGCATGGTGGTGGTGTGCACGTCGTGGCCGCAGGCGTGCGTGACACCATGGTTCTTCGAAGCGAAGGGCAGGCCCGTCTCCTCGATGATGGGCAAGGCATCGATGTCGCCGCGCAGTGCTGTGGCGATGGGTCCCTCGCCCACGTCCACCGTCAGGCCGGTGCCCTCCAGGCGGCGCGGGCTCAGCCCTGCGGCTTCGAGCCGTTCGGCGAGCTTGTCGGTGGTGCGGAACTCCTTGAAGGACAGTTCCGGGTGCGCATGCAGGTCCCGGCGGAATTCGATCAGGTCCGGCAGGAGCGGTTCGAGCCAGGGGGCCACCAGGGCGGTGGGCTCGGCTTCAGTAGTGTAATTGCGCACTGTTTCACTCTAGCGAGGGTGGCGGGTTTAGCGCCCATCCCTGACGGCGCATTACATTCCGGTCCTGCCGGCACCATGGCGCCGGCAGGACTCCGGTCAGAGAACGTCCGTGTCCCCGCTCGCCTTGAGCGCATCCACGGCAGCCTTCACGCGCTGGGAATTGGCCATGGTGGTCACCAGGAGGGCGTCCGGCGTGTCCACGATGACAACATCCTGGATGCCGATCAGCGCGATGACGCGCTTGGTGTCGGTGACAACAACGCCGCTGGAGTTCTCGGTGAACACGCGGGCGCCTTCGCCAAGGACAGTGACGTCATCCACTTCCTTGGCGCTGTTGAGGCGCCCAACCGAGGCGAAGTCGCCAACGTCGTCCCAGCGGAAAGTACCGGGCACGACGGCGACGTCCCCGGCTTCGGCGGCGGGCTCGGCCACGGCGTAGTCAATGGCGATCTTGGGCAGGGTGGGCCAAATCCGGGCCGTTACCTCGTCGCGCTGGGGTGTATCCCAGGCCCGGGCGATTTCCTGGAGGCCCTGGAAGAGTTCGGGCTGGTTGGCTTCGAGGTGCTTGAGCATCAGCGACACGGGCGCCACGAACATGCCGGCATTCCAGACATAGTCTCCGCTGTCCACGTACTGCTGCGCCACAATCTCGTCCGGCTTTTCCACGAACTCCACAACGTCGTGGGCGCTGGGCGCGCCGTCGATGTGCAGCGCCTTGCCGGAACGGATGTAGCCAAAGCCGGTGGACGGGTGGGTGGGCTTGATGCCGATGGTCACGATCTTGCCGGTAGCAGCGGTGTGGATCGCTTCCCGGACTGCCTGCTGGAACAGGTCATCCGGGCTGATCACCTGGTCGGCGGCGAAGGACCCCATGATGGTGTCGGGATCGCGTTCGTGCAGGATTGCGGCCGCGAGGCCGATCGCCGCACCCGAGTCCTTGGGTTCCGATTCCAGGACCAGGTCCGAGTCGCGGACCTCAGGGAGCTGGCGGCACACTGCTGCGCGGTGGGCCTGCCCTGTCACCACCAGCATCCGGTCGCCCGCGAGGGGGTGCAACCGGTCGTAGGTGGCGCGCAGCAAGGTGCTGCCCGATCCTGTGAGATCGTGAAGGAACTTGGGAGCTGCTGCTCGTGACAGGGGCCAGAGGCGGGTCCCCACTCCGCCTGCCGGAATCACCGCAATGAAGCGGTCAATGGGTGAAGCCGGGCTTGTCACTTTGTCTGTACTCATCACGGCTACTTTAGCCGAAGGGCCGCCGGCCGCTCCTGTGGCGGCGGATGGGCGCTGCTTTTGGGCTGCCCACGTGCCCTGGCGCCTGCAATGATGTGGCGTTCGTCTCATTTCCCTGCAAAATCCGCTCCAGTACTGGGCACCAACAAACGACTAAATTGAATAAGCTGTTAGCGAAGCCTAGATTTAGGCCTGAGCTACGAGTGCTCTCGCAGCAGGCGTTCCCCCCGCATGGATCTCATGCCAGCGCCGCTGTGTTGCAGGGAGGTTTATCAGTGCCGACAAAACCAGCTGGCACCTTGTACCGCGGCCGTGAAGGCATGTGGTCCTGGGTAGGACACCGTATTACCGGTGTAGTGATCTTTTTCTTCTTGTTGGTCCACGTCCTGGACACCTCCTTGGTGCGTGTGTCACCGGAGGCCTACACCGCCGTGATCGGCGCCTACAAGAATCCGCTGATGGCGCTGGGTGAGACCGGCCTTGTTGCCGCCATCGTCTTCCACGCCTTCAACGGCCTGCGGATCATCGCGGTCGACTTCTGGAAGAAGGGCGCCAAGTACCAGCGGCAGATGCTGTGGGCAGTCCTGGCCCTTTGGGTTGTGACCATGCTTGCCTTCTCCATCCGCCACCTGTCCCTCGCCCTCGGAGGTCACTAAGCCATGACTGCAACGATCGAGAGCCCCCGCAGCGGCCGGGTCGCTCCCCAGTACCGCCGCAGCGGTGGTTCCAAGGGCAACTTCGAGATGATCGCCTGGCTGTTCATGCGCCTTTCCGGCGTGGTGCTGGTGGTGCTGATCTTCGGCCACCTGTTCGTGAACCTCATGGTCGGCGAGGGCATCCACGCCATCGACTTCGGCTTCGTGGCCGGCAAGTGGGCGGATCCGTTCTGGCAGTTCTGGGACCTGGCCATGCTCTGGCTGGCCATGCTGCACGGCAGCAACGGCGTCCGGACCATCATCAACGACTACGCCGAGAAGACATCCACCCGGCGCTGGCTGAAGACCGTTCTTTACGCGGCCGCAGTGGTCATCATCCTCCTGGGCACCCTGGTGATCTTCACCTTCAACCCGTGCCCCGTGGTGAACGGCGTCGCCCTTCCGGGTGGTTTCTGCCCTGCCTAGCACTGGCACATCCCCGGGCCCGCGGGCTTATCCGCGGGCCCTGTTTTGCGGAGCAGGCAAAGCCGCCCCGTTGTTTTATAGCGAATTTTGAGAGAAAGAGCGTCTGGTATGCAGGTCCATAAGTACGACGTCGTCATCGTCGGTGCCGGTGGCGCTGGCATGCGCGCCGCGATCGAATCCGGTCAGCGCGCGCGCACAGCAGTACTGACCAAGCTCTACCCCACCCGCTCGCACACGGGTGCGGCGCAGGGTGGCATGTGTGCAGCCCTTGCCAATGTCGAGGAAGACAACTGGGAATGGCACACGTTCGACACCGTCAAGGGCGGCGACTACCTGGTTGACCAGGACGCTGCCGAGGTCATGGCGAAGGAAGCCATCGACGCCGTGCTGGACCTGGAAAAGATGGGCCTGCCCTTCAACCGCACGCCCGAAGGCCGCATCGACCAGCGCCGGTTCGGCGGCCACACCCGCGACCACGGCAAGGCTCCGGTCCGCCGCGCATGCTACGCCGCCGACCGCACCGGCCACATGATCCTGCAGACCCTGTACCAGAACTGCGTCAAGCACAACGTCGAGTTCTACAACGAGTACTACGTGCTGGACCTGCTGACGGTTGAAGAGGACGCTGTCCGCGAAGACGGCACCCCTTACAAGCAAAAGCGCGTAGCCGGCGTCGTCTCCTACGACCTCGCCTCCGGTGAACTGCACGTTTTCCAGGCCAAGTCCGTGGTGTTCGCCTCCGGTGGCGCCGGCAAGGTCTTCAAGACCACGTCCAACGCCCACACCCTGACCGGCGACGGCATGGGCATCGCGTTCCGCCGCGGCATCCCCCTGGAAGACATGGAGTTCTTCCAGTTCCACCCGACAGGCCTTGCCGGACTGGGCATCCTGCTCTCCGAGGCCGCCCGCGGTGAAGGCGCAATCCTCCGCAACTCCGAGGGTGAACGCTTCATGGAGCGTTACGCCCCCACCATCAAGGACCTGGCGCCGCGTGACATCGTGGCCCGCTCCATGGCCAACGAGGTCCGCGAAGGCCGCGGCTGCGGCCCGAACAAGGACTACGTCCTGCTGGACCTGACCCACCTGGAGCCGGCCCACATCGACGCCAAGCTCCCGGACATCACCGAGTTCGCCCGCACCTACCTGGGTGTGGAACCGTACACGGAGCCCGTGCCGGTGTTCCCCACCGCGCACTACGCCATGGGTGGCATTCCCACCAACATCAGCGCCGAGGTCCTGCAGGACAACGACACCGTGGTCCCGGGCCTCTACGCCGCCGGTGAAGTGGCCTGCGTGTCCGTCCACGGCTCCAACCGCCTGGGCACCAACTCGCTGCTGGACATCAACGTCTTCGGCAAGCGTGCGGGCATCGCCGCCGCGGAGTACGCCAAGACCGCCGAGTTCGTGGAACTGCCGGAGAACCCGCTGGGCTACACCACCGAACTGCTGGACATTGCCCGCAACGGCACCGGCGACGAAAAGGTGGCCCAGATCCGCAAGGAACTGCAGGACACCATGGATGCCAACATGCAGGTGTTCCGGACGGCGGACACCCTGAACCAGGTGCTGCGCGACATCGCATCCTTCGAGGAGCGCTACAAGCGCATCAACGTCCAGGACAAGGGCAAGCGCTTCAACCTGGACCTGCTCGAGGCCGTTGAACTCGGCTTCCTGCTGGAACTGGCCAAGGTGATGACCGTGGCCGCCCTGCACCGCGAGGAATCCCGCGGCGGACACTTCCGCGAGGACTTCCCCGAGCGTGACGACGAGAAATTCATGAAGCACTCCATGGCGTACAAGGATGACCATGCGCCGGCTGACGGATCGGCGGAATCAATCGCCGGTATCCGGCTGGCCACCAAGCCGGTTGTCTTTACCCGCTACGAGCCGATGGTGAGGAAGTACTAAGATGACCGCTGAAATCGCTGAGCCAGCCTCAAAGGTTGAACTTCCTGCCGGCGTTGGCGGGGCCGGGGAAATCCCCTCGTTCGACGTCCACCTGCGCGTCCGCCGCTACAACCCGGAGGTTTCGGAGGAAGCGACCTGGGACGACTTCCACCTGACCATGTACGGCACGGACCGTGTCCTTGACGCCCTGCACAAGGTCAAGTGGGAAACGGACGGCACCCTGTCCTTCCGCCGCTCCTGCGCACACGGCGTGTGCGGCTCGGATGCCATGCGCATCAACGGCCGCAACCGCCTGGCCTGCAAGACCCTGCTGAAGGACCTGGACACGTCCAAGCCCATCACGGTGGAACCCATCAAGGGCCTCCCGGTGGAGAAGGACCTGATCGTGGACATGGAGCCCTTCTTCCAGTCGTACCGCGAAGTCATGCCCTTCCTCATCAACAAGGGCCACGAGCCCACCCGGGAGCGCCTGCAGTCCGCAGAGGACCGTGAGCGCTTTGATGACACCACCAAGTGCATCCTTTGCGCCGCGTGCACGTCATCCTGCCCCGTGTTCTGGACGGACGGGCAGTACTTCGGCCCCGCCGCAATCGTGAACGCACACCGCTTCATCTTCGACTCCCGTGATGACGCCGGCGACATGCGCCTGGAAATCCTCAATGACAAGGAAGGCGTGTGGCGCTGCCGCACCACCTTCAACTGCTCCGAGGCATGCCCCCGCGGCATCCAGGTCACGCAGGCCATCGCGGAGGTCAAGCAGGCCATCCTGGCCCGCAAGATCTAGCACCTTCAACTCCAGATAGACGGCCGACGGCGTCCCTCACCACACGTGGTGGAGGGCGCCGTCGTTCGTTTTCAACACTCATTCACCCCGGATGCTCTATCAGCAAGCTGTCCGCCCGCAGAAAGGGCCCCCATGTCCCGCACCGAAAAAGTGTCCTTCGCCGGCTCCACCGGCGAAATGCTGTCCGGCATCATTGACCTTCCCGAAGGGCCCGTCAAGGGCTGGGGGGTGTTTTCGCACGGCTTTACGCTGGGCAAGGACAGCCCCTCCGCCTCCAGGATGTGCAAGGCGCTGGCGGACAGCGGAATCGGCATGCTGCGCTTCGACAACCTGGGCCTCGGCGGGTCCGCCGGGGAATGGTCCGCGGGATCGTTCAGCCACAAGGTGGCTGACACGGTGAAGGCTGCGGAGTTCATGCGCGGAGAGGGCAAGGAAATCTCGCTGCTGGTGGGCCATTCATTCGGCGGCGCGGCCGTCCTTGCAGCTGCCAGGGACATTCCCGAACTCGATGCCGTGGCCACGGTGGGGGCTCCGTTCTCGCCCAAGCACGTGGCCCACGTGTTCGATGCCGCCCTGGACAGGATCTTGAATGAGGGCAGCGCCGAGGTGGACCTGGGCGGCAAGCGGGTGGAGATCCGCCGGCACTTCGTGGAGGACCTGGAGAACGCTGACCTGACGGACTGCATCCGGCAACTGCATAAGCCGCTGATGGTCCTGCACTCCCCCACCGACAACACCGTGGGGATCGAGAATGCGAGCACCATCTTCCAGACCGCCCGGCACCCCCGGAATTTCGTCTCCCTGGAGGGAAGCGACCACCTCCTGACCGGGAAGGGCCAGGCTGCCCGTGCAGCGAGGATCATCGCAGCCTGGGCCGACCAGTACCTTGATGCGGCCTCCGCCTGACCCAAGCGCCCCCCGCCTCAGAATGGCTGCGGGTCAGGTCTGGGGCGTTGCCCGCCGGGCCCCGAGGATTGCCTTCCGCGGGGCTGAGCCGGACTCCAGGTCGGCCTCGCGGACGGCGGACCACCCCGCGGAGACAAGGTAGACCTGGCTGACCAGGTTGAACCAGATGAGCAGGCCGATGATGATGGCGAACGGCGCCAGGATGGGATTGCGGCTGGCGCCGCCAAGCAGCTCGGTGCTGAAGATCTGCAGGACGGTGGTGCCGACGGCGGCCAGGATGGTCCCTTCCAGCAGCGCCTGGCGGGACAGCTTCAGCCCCGCGGCCAGCCGGAACATGACCAGTGCCGTGACCCAGTTCAGGACCAGCGGCACGACGATCTTCACGGACGTGGTGAGGGGGCCGGCGAGGGCATCGCTGAGGTGCAGGAAGTCCGAGACCCATCCGGCAGCGGTGCCGAAGACCAGGGAGGCGCCGGCACTGATGACCAGGGCGGTGCCCAGCAGCAGCAGGGTGCCGGAATCGCGCAGCTTCATCAGGATGGGGTTGACCATCAGCGGCGGCAGCTGCAGCACGCCGCGGAGGCCGTCCCGGAGCCCGTTGATCCATCCCAGGGACGTGACGACCGTGACCACGGCACTGATCAGCGCAGTCCAGCCAAGTCCGTTGGGATCGAGCAGGTCCTTGGGATCCACCAGTCCCTCCCCGCCGTTGACCTTCAAAAGTCCGGGGGCGCTTGTTGCCACGCTGCTGATGATGGTGTCAAGCAGGGCCGGCTGGCCCCTCAGGACAAGTCCCGCAACCGAGAAGCCGGTGGTCAGGAGCCCGGTGATGGAGAAGAACATCCGGAAGCCAATGCCGGCGCTCAGCAAGGGGCCGTGCTGGAGGTTGTAATGCTGGAACGCGCGCATCGGGCGCAGGGTGTTGAGCTTGGCCTGCAGCCACAGGATCATGGCCATCAGGCGTGGTAACAGCCCGACGCCGGATCTCCTGGCTTTGCCCCAGGCCATCCTTTTCTGGATGGCGGCCAGCTTAAGCTGGGCATGCTCAGTGGGCAGCGGCTGCTGGTCAGGCGCCTTCGGTTGTGGTGTCCGCGGCAGCGTCCGTGAATCGGGTGCCGTCGTGGTTGTCAGTTTCGGTCCCAAAATCCAGCTCTTCCCGTAGCTGCCAGATGCCCTCGGCATCATGCTCATAGAGTCCCATGCTAACCACCGGGAAGGTGGCTTTATAGTTCTTGAGCACCGTTTCGGCCTCATCCAGGCTTTCGGGGGCGACATCGTGGGCGATGGTGACGTGTGGGTGATAAGGGAAGGGCAGTTCACGGTGGAGGGGTCCCTGCTGCAGCTTGCGGTGCAAGTCCACGCAGTGCTCGAACCCGTCCTCCACCCGGATGAAGACCACGGGCGAAACGGGCCTGAAGGTTCCGGTCCCGGCGATGGTGACCATGAAGGGGCTCTGGCAGCGGGCCACCTCGCGGACATGCCGGCGGGTGGCCTCCCAGTCCTGGGTGGGGGTGGTGGTCACCAGCGTGATGTGCGCGGGCACCACTTCGGCCAGGGGATCGCCGAAGGACGCCCGCCAGCGCTGCAGTTCCCCGGCAATCTCGTCTGGAAAGCCCAGGATGACGCCCACACTGATCTCATCGCTGCGGGCCGGTTCATGGTCAGCAGCCGCAGCGTGGCCGGACTCGTCTTCGAAGCGGTCGGCCAGGGTCCGCTCCACCTGGCCGGCAGAGCAGGCACCTCCCCTGGCGGTGACGTTTCTCGAAGACATGGCGCTAGCGGACCCCTGCGAGGCTGAGGGACGGCAGGAAACCCATGCGCTGGTACACCTGGCCCAGGGTGGCCGAGGCGATCTCCCGGGCCCGGTCTGCGCCGAGGGCCAGCAGCCGGTCAAGCTCGGCGGGATCGGCCATGAGCTCGTTGGTCCGGTTGCGGAGCGGGGTGATGAAGTCCACCACCACCTCCGCGAGGTCCACCTTGAGGTGCCCGTACATCTTCCCCTGGTACTCGGCTTCAAGGTCCGCCACGGACTTTCCGGTGAGGGACGAGTAAATGGTGAGCAGGTTGGAAACCCCGGGCTTCTCCTCGGCGTCGAAGCGGATGTCCGTGCCGGCGTCGGTCACTGCCGACTTGATGCGCTTTGCGGCGATCTTGGGATCCTCCAGCAGTTGGATGGCACCGTTGGGGGACTCCCCCGTCTTCGACATCTTGGCGCTGGGATTCTGGAGGTCGTAGATCTTGGCGCTTTCCTTCACGATCGTGGCCTCTGGAACCGTGAACGTGTGGCCAAACCGGGTGTTGAAACGCTGCGCGAGGTTCCGGGTCAGCTCCAGGTGCTGCCGCTGGTCCTCGCCCACCGGAACCAGGTCGCTCTGGTAGAGGAGGATATCGGCGGCCATCAGCGTGGGGTAGGCGAAAAGGCCCAGCGTTGCGGCGTCAGCGCCAGACTTCTGGGTCTTGTCCTTGAACTGCGTCATACGGGACGCCTCACCGAAGCCGGTGATGCAGTTCAGCGCCCAGGCAAGCTGCGCGTGCTCCGGGACATGGGACTGGACAAAGAAGATGCTCTTGTCCGGGTCGATGCCGGCGGCAATGTACTGCGCCGCCACGATGCGGGTGCGCCTGGCCAGCTCGGCGGGGTCGAAATCCACCGTGATGGCGTGCAGGTCCGGGATAAAGAAGACGGCGTCGTATTCCGCCTGCATGTCCACCCAGTTGCGCACAGCGCCGATGTAATTGCCCAGGTGCAGGGAATCCGCGGTGGGCTTGGCGCCGGAAAGGATGCGCTTCTTGGCAGTGGAGGAAGTCTGGGTGGTCATGGAAAAACTTTCGGGCTCAGAGCTGGTAGTCCACTACCAGCGGGGCGTGATCGGAGAAGCGGGTATCCCAGGAGGCTGCACGGTCAACAACGGCCGAAATGGCGGACGCTGCCAGTCCGGGGGTGGCCATGTGGTAGTCGATGCGCCACCCGGTGTCGTTATCGAACGCCTTGCCGCGCCAGGACCACCACGTGTACGGCCCGTCGACGTCGCCGGCAAGGTTCCGGTGGACGTCATGCCAGCCGATTTCCTCACCAAAGAAACGGTCAAAGTAGGCGCGTTCCTCCGGCAGGTGGCCGGCTTTCTTGAGGTTGCCCTTGGAGTTCCGAATGTCCCGGGGCGTGTGGGCGACATTCAGGTCCCCCACCACCAGCGCGTGGTCGCTGTGCTTGGTCAGCTCCGGAAGCCGGGTGCTCATGACGTCAAGGAAGCGGTACTTGTCGTCCTGCTTGGGTGTCCCTGCCTCACCGGAGTGCACGTAGGCGCTGGCAACGGTGAGCTGGACGGGGTTCCCGGCGGCGTCCGGAACGCGGAAATCAGCCTCCACCCAGCGCCCGGCCGTGGCGAAGTAGTCGTCCCCAATGCCGTTCCTGGTTTCGAGCGGCTCCTGGCGGGAGGCGATGGCGACGCCGGCACGGCCTTTTGCTTCCGCCTCGGCGTGCAGGATGTGCCATCCTTCCCCGAGCAACTCCCGGACGATCGCGTCGGGGGCGCGCACTTCCTGCAGGCAGAGGATGTCCACTTCGCGCGGCTCCAGCCACGCCGCCATGCCGTTTTTGTAGGCAGCCCGGAGGCCGTTGACGTTGACTGATGCGATGCGAAGGTGGTCCTTGTTCAATGCCGAGCTCACCCGCTCCACTCTAGTCGATGATGGTTCCGGTCACCGGCTCGCCGCTGCCGCCGGAGGACTTGATCATGTCCCGGGCGTTGGTGGCCGTGATCTCAATCGTCTCGAGGGCGCGGTTGATGGTGTCCTGGTTGGCCGCGGCGCCCTTGGCCCGTTCCTCTTCCACTACGCGGATCTGCACCTGGACGATTTTGAACGAGTGGTCCAGTTTCAGGTCGCGCACTTCGTCGGCCTCGGTCCGTTCGTAGACCACCCGGGTGCCCCCATGGTCCGCTGATGCCTGCACCGGGGCCCGGCCGGTTGCGGTGTGGAAGGCGCTTTGAGCCTCGGACAGCTTGGCGCCGGCCTTCTTGGCGGCCCGCTGGATGCTGAAGACCACGAACAGGGCCAGTGCCAGCCAGAAGGCGGCGATGACGGCAACAACCCAGCCCACGACGTCGTTCTGGTTGGCGGCGAAGATGACGGCAACAACGAACGCCGTCACCAGGACCATCAGGCCCGGCCCGCTGATCCGGAACATCGAGAAACCGGCCCTGGCGGGTTTGGCGGATGACGAGGAGCTGCCCAAAGTTCGCATGCAGCTATTGTCTCAAACCCCGGCCTGTGCTTCGGCCGCCTTCCACCCCCGGCGAACAGCTCCGGCGTTCAGCTCCGGCGGGTCCGGTCACTTCTGCCGTCCGTCCCCGCTGCGGAGGACCTCCAGCCGTTGCCGGTACTCGGTCTCGTCCACCTCCCCCGGGCGTAGCGCTCGCGCAGCACGCCTTCGGCCCCCTGGCCGGCTGCCCAGTGCTGGTTCCGGCGCCAGGTCCTGCGGGCCACGAAGATGAACAGCGCGATCACCAGGATCCAGAAGAGCGGGAACAACAGGAACCAGGGGGAAAAGGCACCGTGCCAGGGGCCGTAGACGACCGTATCGGCCGGCACCTGCGTAGCGGCGGTCAGGGCTGCGGTGGACACGCCCGCAGTGGACAGCGCGGTGGTCAGTGATGGCAACATTTTCGTTCTCCAGACTCTCTCGACCGGCCGGGGATCCGGCCTTGTATCGAGTGTCGTTGCCGCAGCCGGCCGGCGCGTCCGGCGGCGGGAGTCACCTTCACCGGGCCACGTACTCCCCCGGGAGGCCTGCGGCTGCACGTGGTACGGGCCTCAGCCTGCCCAGCCCGGCCGGACCAGTCCGGATTCGTAGGCCAGCACCACCAGCCGCGCCCTGTCCCTGACCATCAGCTTCGCCATGATCCGCGAGACATGCGTCTTTGCCGTGAGCGGGGTGATGAACAGGCGCCCGGCGATTTCCGCGTTGTTCAAACCCTCCCCCACAAGCTGGAGGACTTCCCGCTCCCGGTCGGTGATGCGGTCCAGTGCCACGGGCCGTTCGGCGGCGCGGGAGTGCCGCGCCAACTGGGCCATGATCCGCCGGGTCACCGAGGGCGACAGCAGCGCATCGCCGTCGTGCACAATGCGGACGGCGCGCAGGAGCTCGGCCGGTTCAGTGTCCTTGACCAGGAAACCGGCGGCGCCGGCCCGCACGGCCTCGGCGATGTATTCGTCCAGCTCGAAGGTGGTGAGCATGACCACCCGGGTACCTGGCAGCGCAGGGTCGGAGAGGATCTGCCGCGTTGCCTCCAGGCCATCACCGTCCGGCATGCGGATATCCATCAGGACCACGTCGGGTTGCCACTGCCGGGCAAGCCGGACCGCGTCGCGCCCGGTCCCGCACTCGGCCACGACCTTCATGTCCGCTTCGGCGTCCAGCAACGCCCGGAAGCCCGCCCGGATCAGGTTCTGGTCATCGGCCAGCAGGATCCTGATCATCCCGGTTCCTGCCTTGCACGGGCGGCCAGCGGGAGGACCGCACGGACCCGCCAGCCCGTACCGGAGTGGGCCGGCCCCAGCTCAAGGATGCCGCCCAAAGCTGCCACGCGTTCCCGCATGCCGGTAATGCCGTTACCTTCGGGCGCTGTGCCGGCCCCGGCGCCGTCGTCGTCTATGGTCACCAGTAACTCCCCGTTCGCCGCGTGGATGGACACCTGGGCCGAACGCGCGCCGGAATGCCGGACCACGTTTGTCAAGGCCTCCTGCACAATCCGGTACGCCGCTTCCTGGGCTGCAGCGGGAACGTGGTCACTGCCGGGGCCGGCCAGGAGCCGGACATCGAGCCCGGCCCGCCGCGCGTTCTCTACGATTTCCGGAACCCGGGCCAGGCTGGGCCGGGTGGTGGGGCTCAACGGCGCATCTTCCCGCAGCACGCCCAGCAGCTGGCGGACTTCAGCCAGTGATTCCCTGCTCGCTGCCTTGACGGTCTCCAGGGCAGGCCGGAACTGCGCCGGATCCTTCTCGCCCAGGTGGAGCGCCACCGAGGCCCGGACGTTGATCAGGGACAGCGAATGGGCCACCACGTCATGGATGTCCCGCGCAAGGGCAAGCCGGTATTCATCGCGGGCAGCCTGTTCCGCCGCGGCCGCCTGGCGGTGCCGTTCGGAAACCCGTTCGCCGCGGAACCGCACCCCTTCCCCGACCAGGACCAGGATGGCCAGCCATGAGGACCCGGCGAAGGCGCGGACGAACGCCGCTTCATCGCCGCTGCGCGCAGCGGCAAGAAACAATGCGAGGATTCCCGCGGCGGCTCCCGACCATGCCACAGCGCGCTTCCCGGCCGCCGCCGTCAGGATCAGGGCCATCGCGAAGGAGAGGACCACCGGGCCCCAGCCGTAGCCCAGGGCAAGGTAGGCAGTGGTGGCCCCGGCGGCAACGGGCAGCATCACCAGCGGCGCGCGCCGGCGGAAAGCCAGTGCGGCCGGCCCCAGCAGCAGCAACGCGAGCGCCAGGGGGTCCAGGGGCGCGTGTCCGGGCTGCCGCAGGGAGGCGAACGCCGATCCCGCCACCTGGATCACGGCGACCACCACCACGATGACGGCGGTGGGTGGTCCCCGGAAACGGCGCTGCATGGTCCGAGCCTATTCCCGCGCACGGTGAAAGTCGTCAGGTGGGCGGCGTACCGCTTGTACTCCGCCGGGAGTACAAGCACGGCCGCGCCTGGCTTACCCCGCGCTGCGCTTAAATGGACGACGGCGGCACGGCGCCTTCCATACGGAAGGTCCCGTGCCGCCGTCGAGCGCTTGGGGCCGGTGCTACTCTCCGACGCCTGCTGCGCGTTCGGCGGCTTCGACCACATTGGTCATCAGCAGCGCCACCGTCATGGGGCCCACTCCGCCGGGGTTTGGCGAAATCCAGCCCGCCACCTCCGCGGCGGCGGGATCGATGTCCCCGTAGACACGGCTCTTGCCGGTCTCCGGATCGGTCTCCCGTGTGACGCCGACGTCCAGCAGGGCAGCGCCCGGCTTCACATCAGCGGCCTTCACGATGTGCTTGACGCCGGCGGCACCCACGATGACGTCCGCCTGCCGCAGCAGTTCGGACAGGTTGGTGGTACCGGTGTGGGTCAGGGTCACGGTGGCGTTGACCTCCCGCCGCGTGAGCAGCAGGCCGATCGAGCGGCCGATGGTGACGCCGCGGCCCACCACCACCACGTGCTTGCCGGCCAGGCTGTATCCGTTGCGCTCGAGCAGCTCGATGACGCCGCGGGGCGTGCACGGCAGCGGCGTGGTGATCTTGTTGTTGACGTTGAGCACCAGCCGGCCCAGGTTGGTGGGGTGCAGCCCGTCCGCATCCTTGGCGGGGTCGATCCGCTCCAGGATGGCGTCCGTGTCCAGGTGCTTGGGCAGCGGCAGCTGAACGATGTAGCCGTGGCAGGAGGGGTCTGCATTGAGTTCGTCAATGAGGGCCTCCACCTGTTCCTGGGTGGCGTCCGCCGGAAGCTCGCGCTGGATGGAGTTCATCCCGATCTGCACGGACTGCTTGTGCTTCATGGAGACGTACAGCTGCGAGGCGGGGTCAGCGCCCACCAGCACAGTGGCGATGCCGGGGGTGACGCCCTTGGCCTTGAGTGCGGCCACGCGTTCGGTCAGCTCGGCCTTGATGGCAGCAGCGGTGGCCTTGCCGTCAAGGATCTGTGCGGTCGTGGTTTCAGCCATGGGTTACCACTGCTCGTGCTGGGGGTACAGCGGGAAGTCGGCAGCCAGCTTGTCCACGCGGGACTGGAGGGCCTCGACGTCGGCGCTGGCGCCTGCCTTGAGCGCGGTGGCGATGATCTCTGCCACCTCGGTGAACTCGTTGGCACCAAAGCCGCGGGTAGCCAGGGCCGGGGTGCCAATGCGCAGGCCGGAGGTGACCATCGGCGGCCGCGGGTCGAACGGCACGGCATTGCGGTTCACGGTGATGCCCACGGAGTGCAGGAGGTCCTCCGCCTGCTGGCCGTCCAGCTGCGAGTTGCGGAGGTCAACCAGTACCAGGTGCACATCGGTGCCGCCGGTGAGGACGGAGACGCCGGCTTCGGCGACGTCGGCCTGGTTCAGGCGGTCAGCGATGATCCTGGCGCCTTCCAGGACGCGCTCCTGGCGCTCCTTGAATTCCCGGGTGCCGGCGATCTTGAAGGCCACGGCCTTGGCAGCGATGACGTGCATCAGCGGGCCGCCCTGCTGGCCCGGGAAGACGCTGGAGTTCAGCTTCTTGGCCCACTGCTCCTTGGCAAGGATCACGCCCGAGCGGGGACCGGCCAGGGTCTTGTGCACGGTGGAGGTGACGACGTCGGAGTGCGGGACCGGGCTGGGGTGCAGGCCGGCTGCCACCAGGCCGGCGAAGTGTGCCATGTCGGTCCAAAGGAGCGCGCCCACTTCATCGGCGATGGAGCGGAACGCGGCGAAGTCCAGGTGGCGGGGGTAGGCGGACCAGCCGGCGATGATGACCTGGGGCTTCTCGGCGATGGCCTGCTCGCGCAGCTTGTCCATGTCGATGCGGAAGTTGTCTTCCTCCACCTGGTAGGCGGCCACGTTGTACAGCTTGCCGGAGAAGTTCAGCTTCATGCCGTGGGTCAGGTGGCCGCCGTGGGCCAGGGACAGGCCCAGGATCTTGTCGCCGGGTGTGATCATGGCGGACAGCGCGGCGGCGTTGGCCTGCGCGCCGGAGTGCGGCTGGACGTTGGCGAACTCGGCGCCGAACAGGGCCTTGACCCGGTCAATGGCCAGCTGTTCTGCAACGTCGACGTATTCGCAGCCGCCGTAGTAGCGGCGGCCCGGGTAGCCCTCGGCATACTTGTTGGTGAGGACCGAGCCCTGGGCTTCCATCACGGCGCGGGGCGCGAAGTTCTCGGAAGCAATCATCTCCAGGGTGCCGCGCTGGCGGCCAAGCTCCTGCTCAAGGACTGCTGCGATTTCGGGGTCAAGCTCAGCCAGCGGCTGGTTGCTGACGGCGGTGGTTGAGGTGGCTGTAGTAGTCACGAAGTACTCCTGGCTGGGGATACGGGCACTGCTATAGGTCAGGCTACCGGCTGGCGCGCTTCCGCACCGCGTTGATGACAGGGCGTGAAAGCCCGGCATGGTGCTGCTGTACTGACGCAGGAGCAGCCCCAATTCCGGCAAAACATGACCCTCGGCCCAGGCGTACGATCCGTGGTCTTCGTGATTGCCGCTCCCTGGTGGTTAGCCACCCAACGCCAGTTGCGACCCTTCCAGCGTACCAAAACCGGCACCCGCGGCGCGGGTAGGCTGTTACGCGTGAATCATGAGCAGCTGAACCAAGCGTACGTCGTCACCCTGTCCTGCCCGGACCGCCCCGGAATCGTCCACGCCGTGGCCGGAGCCCTGCTCGTGGCAGGGTGCAACATCATGGACTCGCAGCAGTACGGCAGCCCTTCCACCGGCAACTTCTTCATGCGCGTGGAAGTGACCACGGCGGCTCCGAAGTCCGAGCTGCGCGCCGCGCTGGAACCGGTGGCGGAAGCATTTTCCATGCAGTGGAACCTCGATACCGTCGGTGACAAGGTGCGCACGCTGGTCATGGCCAGCACCTCGGCCCACTGCCTCAATGACCTGCTCTTCCAGCAGCGCTCCGGTACCCTTCCCATCGAAATCCCCGCCATCGTTTCCAACCACCAGGATCTGGCAGGCCTCGCCGAGTTCTACGGCATCCCGTTCCACTACATCCCTGTGACCCGGGACACCAAGGTGCAGGCCGAGGACAAGCTGCGTGCCCTCATCGCGGAGCACGACATCCAGCTGACCGTCCTGGCCCGCTACATGCAGATCCTCTCCGATGAGCTCTGCACCGACCTGACCGGCAAGGCCATCAACATCCACCATTCGTTCCTGCCGTCCTTCAAGGGTGCCAAGCCGTACCACCAGGCGCACGCACGCGGTGTGAAGCTGATCGGGGCCACCGCGCACTATGTGACCGCCGCCCTGGACGAGGGGCCGATCATCGAACAGGAAGTCATCCGCGTGGACCATGCGCGAACGCCCGAACAGTTCGTCCAGATGGGCCGGGACGTGGAGGGCCGCACCCTGGTGCAGGCCGTGCAGTGGCATGCCGAGCACCGGGTGCTGCTGGACGGCAACCGCACGGTGGTCTTCAACTAGGTAGCAGAAGGTGCCGTTTTGGGGCTGCCAAACGACACCTGAGCTACCCAGTTCGGTGGAGGGGTGGCTTAGGGTGAAGCCATGGCTCCTCTTTACCCTTTCGCCGGCAATTCCCCGGCTGTCCATGAATCAGCGTTCGTGGCCCCGTCGGCCTCGATCATCGGCAATGCCACCCTGGGCGCGGACGCCAGCGCGTTCTATGGTGTCTCGGTCCGGGCTGATACCGCGGCCATCACCGTGGGCGCCGGAAGCAACCTGCAGGACAATGTGGTGCTGCACGCCGACCCCGGCTTCCCCTGCACGGTGGGCCAGCGGGTCAGCGTGGGCCACGCCGCCGTCGTGCACGGCTGCACCGTGGAGGACGACTGCCTGATCGGCATGGGCGCCACCGTCCTCAACGGGGCAGTGATCGGCGCCGGCTCGCTGGTGGCCGCCGGCGCCGTGGTCCTGGAAGGAACGGTGGTTCCGCCCCGCTCGCTGGTGGCCGGGGTTCCCGCCAAGGTGCGCCGCGGGCTCTCGGATGAAGAGTTCGACGGCGTGCGCGCCAATGCGGCGCGCTACGTGGAGCTCGCGGCGAAACACCGCGAGCTCCACGCCTGACCAAGTCCGGCCTGGATCAGTCCAGGCTGATCGGCCCGAACTCGTCCAGCAGGTCGCCCGGGCCGGGATTTCCGGGCGCCGAGGACCCGCCCAGGTGCTTCACCACGCCCCACACCGCGTTCAGCCCCGTGGTGACCGCGCCTTCCGCCCAGCCGGCGGTGAAGGAGACGTCGTCGCCGGCCAGGAAGATGCCGCGCTGGGACTCCGGCAGCTTGTCCTGCTTGAAGTGGGTGAACACCCGCTGCTGGTAGCGGTAGTGGCCGGGGAGGTTGGCCTTGAAGGCGCCCATGAAGTTGGGGTCCGCCTCCCAGGACACGGTGATGGGCTGGCCCACGATGTGCCCGGCGATGTCCACGCCGGGATAGATCTGTTCAAGCGAGTGCAGCATCAGTTCCACGCGTTCGTCGGCGTCCAGGGCCAGCCACTTCAGCGCGTCGTCGTTCCAGGTGTAGGAGAGCAGGATGACGGCGGGCTGGTCTGGGCCGTTGTCCAGCAGGTAGGTGGCCCGGTTCAGCCTGTCCGTCAGGGTCATGGACAGGACCTCGTTGCCCGTTTCCGGGTCGACGTCCTTCCAGAACGGCCGGTCCACCATCACGAACGTCTTCGAGGACTGCATGTAGTGCGATTTCTCCATGGCGGTCCAGAGCTCGGCCGGGAACAGGGCCTCCTCCGTGTGGATCCGGGTGGACAGCAGCCACGACTGGCAGGTGGTCACCACGGCCGGGTAGCTGGCCTCGCGGCCCCAGCGCTCCCGGACCCGCAGGTTGCCGTCAGGGTCCCTGCTGATCTTCCCCACGGCGCCGCGCGGCGAGCCCGAGTGCAGCGAGGCCAGGGAGGTGCCCGCAGGCCAGTGCACCAGGTCCGACGGCGCGTGCTGCCAGAGTGCCTCGGGCAGGCGTTGCGCTCCGCCGCGGATCAGCCGGTGCTGGTCGTCCGCGTCGGTGTAGACCACGCGGAGGATTTCCAGGATGGAGTTGGGGAAGTCGGTGTCCCAGCCGCCGGTGCCGAACCCCACCTGGCCGAAGGCCTCTCGGTGGGCGAACCCTGCCTTCTTGAAGGAATCGCTGGCGGCGATGAAACCGTAGAAGGTCTGTTCATCCATGAGCGGGAGCAGTTCGTTCCAGAGTTCCTTGATCCTGGGCATGTCCCGCGCCTTGATGGCGTCCTGCATCTGCACGAACTTGGCGCCGTCATTGACTGCTGCCTTCCAGGCTTCGGCCACTTCGCGGAAGAACGGCGGCAGGTCGCTCGGCTTTTCGGCATAGTGTTTCTTGCCGGCCAGCTCGATTACGGTGCTGGACGTTGCCTCGGCGAGGGGGTTGGGGAAGTCCTGCGTTTCCAGCCCGAGCAGGTCCACGTAGTGGTAGAACGCCTTCCCAGAGACCGGGAACCGCATTCCGCCCAGGTCCGCCACCACGCCCGACGCTGCGGGGAAGGCAGCTGTTCGGAGCCGCCCGCCGATCTGGTCCGCCTCGTAGACCACCGGCCGGAGCCCGAGTTTCATGAGTTCATAGGCGGTCACCAGGCCGGAGAGACCGGCGCCGATGACGGCCACCTCCGCGCCGTACAGCTCCGGCGGGACGGTGCCCAGGCCGTCCGGGTGGGCCAGGTAGTGGTCGTAGCTGAACGGGAAATCGGGGTTCAGCATGGTGATGGGCGCTGCCTGCCCGCCTGCGCCGCGTCCGGCCGCGTCCGCCGGCGGCGTGGAGGTGCTGGAGGGGTCGAAGGCAGGCAGTTCGGTGGCGATGGTCATGGTTGTTCTGCTTTCACAGGTTCCTGGCTCGGGGCCTTGGCGGTCAGTTCACGGTAGTCGAGCTCACTCAGCGCCGCTACCTTGGAGTTCCGGCGTCCATAGCCGAAGTAGATGGCGATGCCCACCAGCATCCAGGCCCCGAAGACGACCCAGGTATCGGCTCCCAGGTTCGCCATCAGGTAGGCACACATGAGCGTGCCCAGCACGGGAGTGATGGGGTACAGCGGCACCCGGAAGCTCCGCTTCAGGTCCGGGCGGTTGCGGCGCAGGTGGATGACGGCGATGTTCACCAGTGCGAACGCGAACAAGGTTCCGATGCTGGTGGCGTCGGCCAGGGCTCCAAGCGGCACCAGGCCTGCGGTGAGCGCGACGGCGGTACCCACAATGAGCGTTCCGGCGGCCGGGGTGCCGGTCCGGGAGGAGACGCGGCCGAAGACCTTGGGGACCAGCCCGTCCCGCGACATGGACAGCAGGATCCGGGTTTGCCCGTAAAGGACCGTGAGCACGATGCTGGCGATCGCGAGGACAGCGCCGACGGAGAAGACCAGGGCGATCCACGGCTGGTGGGTGGTCTCCTCCAGGATCTGGACCAGGGCGGCCTCGGTGCCGTCGAACCAGCCCCAGGGGCGGGCACCGATGGCAGCAACCGCCACCAGGACGTAGATGCCGGTGACGATCACCATGGACAGCAGGATGGCGCGGGGAAGGTCGCGCTTGGGGTCCCGGGCTTCCTCGCCGGCAGTGGAGGCGGCATCGAAGCCGATGTAGGAGAAGAACACCCTGGAGGCCGCGGCGGAGACACCGGCCGCGCCCATGGGCAGGAGCGGCTGGAAGTTGCCGGCATTGAAGGCGGTGAAGGCAACGGCGCAGAAGAACAGCAGGATGCCCACTTTGACGATGACAATGGCCGTGTTGATCCGGGCGCTCTCACGGGCTCCGCGGACCAGCAGGACCATGGCCAGCACCACGATGGCCACCGCCGGAACGTTGACCAGTCCCCCATCGCCGGGCGGCTGGGCTACTGCGTCGGGCAGCACCTGCCCGAACGCCGCCAGCGTCTCGTTGACATACTGGCCGGCGCCCACCGCCACCGCGGCCACAGACACCGCGTATTCCAGGACGAGGCACCAACCGCAGATCCACGCCATGCCTTCGCCCAGGGTGGCGTACGAGTAGGAATAGCTGGAGCCCGCCACCGGGACCAGGCCCGCCATCTCGGCATAGGAGACGGCGGAGAGCAGGGCGGCAAGGCCGGCAATGACAAAGGAGATCCAGATGGCGGGCCCGGCAAGGGGCACCGATTCGCCGAGGATCACCAGGATGCCGGTCCCCAGGGTGGCCCCCACGCTGATCATGGTCAGGTGCAGGACGCCAAAGCTGCGGAGCAGCCTTGGGGCGCCTTCGCCGCCTTCGGCTTCGCTGACCATTTGTCCTATCGGTTTACGCCGCAGCAGCTGGGCCTGGAGGCCGGGCCGTACCGGGCTTGGCGCAGTGGGCTTTTCGGTGGTCACAGGCACAGTCACCGTTGACGTCCCTTCAGAGTAGTTGTCGGTTTCCCCTCACCAACACTCGCATGTGAGCCAACTCTCAACCTGGTGCAAAATGACTTATAGTGATCCACCGTGAGACTTTATGCACAAGCGCGGCGGATCCCGCAATCCGGCACCTGCGGCCGCCGGAGGCCGCGGCTGCCGGGATCCGGCCCGCGCCGGAGGCACCCATGACGGTTGAGCCAGGGGAGTCCGGACCGCTGAGTTTTGTCACGCTGCAGCAGTTCCTTGACCAGCTGCCGCCGTTATTGAAACTCCTTCACGACGGCGGCAGTGGCGGCCGTCTCCTGCGCTGGGTGGAGCCCAGCGAGCTGGAGGACCCCACTCCCTACCTTCCGGAGGGTGAGTTCCTGCTCACCGCCGGACTCCCCTTCCTTGGCGGGGGCGGCACGCCGGCACGGGTGGATGCGTATGTCCGGCGGCTGGTCCAGGCCAAGGTGGCGGCGCTGGGATTCGGGATCCGGCCCTATTTCGATGCCGTTCCCGACGTGGTGGTGGAGGCCTGCCGCCGGCACAACCTCACGTTGTTCGAGGTGCCGGAATCCCTTCCTTTTGCCGCGATCGGCCTCCAGTTCTCACAACTCCTGGAAACCGACAATGCCCGGGTTTTCCGGCAACTCGCGGAGACCAACCGGCAACTCATGCGTGCCGTCCTCTCCCCCCGGCCTGAGCATGAACTCCTGGCCGCGCTGGTCCAGCGCGTCCCCGTGTGGGCGGTCCTGGTAGGCGCGGACGGCCGGGTCCGGGCCCGGGGCACCAGTGACGGCGGCAGCACCGCCGTCGACCTCTCCCTCCTGGAACCCATGCTCGATCGGTTGCTGTCCGGCCGGGGGCCGAGGGTGGAGATGGACGGCTTTGACCAGCCGGGATCTGCATTGGTGGTGGGCCATCCCCTGCGCAGTACCAAGGACGCCAACCTCGGCGCCCTGATTCTCGGCTCCGACGCTCCGTTGACGCCTGCGCAGAACAATGTGGTCCAGTCCGCCGTCGGACTGCTCGAGCTGCTGGTGCGGCAGCGCACCAGCGGGTCGCTGGCGCCGAGCCAGCTGGCCACCGCCGTCCTCCTGCACCCCGAAAGCCTCGCTGCGGGCAGCACCCGGCACCTCAACGGCCTCAAGGACCTGCTGGCACAGAGCCTTTCCTCCACCCGGTCCGCGCCCATGCGCGTCGTGCAGGGCATCAATGTCGAGGCGCCCCAGTGGCCTGCGGGTGACGGCCCGGTCCGGGAGCTGCTGCAGTGGCGCCGGATGCTTGACACAAAGCTCGTGGAGGTCACCGACTACGGGTTCGCCGCCGTGACCCGGCTCAGGGTGGACGATGCCCTGCTCGCAGATGTGGAGAGGCTGGGGTGGCGCCTGGTGATCGGCGAACCGACCGAGCTCACCGGATTGTCTGCCGCGTACCAGCGCGCCACCTCCCTGCGCAGCCAGGTCCAGCGCAGCGGCCGGAGCGTCCGGGCCGATGAGGTGTCCTGGTCCGTGACCGGGCTGCTGGGCCGTGAGGCCGGCACGTTGCTGGCCGAACGCCTCCTCCAGCCGGTCCTGGCACTGGAACCTGACCGGCGCCACCCACTGCTGGCCGTCCTCCGGGGCTGGCTCAGCGAGAACGGCAGCTGGGATGCCTCCGCCAAACTGCTGGGACTGCACCGGAACAGTGTGCGCCGGCAGATCGGCGTCCTGGGCGAACTGCTGCAGATGGACCTTAACCAGGCACAGGTGCGCGCAGAACTGTGGATCGCGCTGCAATACGCAGACGGCGTGGCCGGGGCGGACTGACCGCAGCCTAGGGCCGGCCATTCCCGGGCAGGCCCCGTTCCTGCGGCCGGTCCGCCTCCCACTCCCGGTATACCCCGGGCCGGCGTTCCCGCAGGTACGGCACCACCTCCCGCGCGGCGCGGACCGCCTCCGCCCCCACCTCGGCAAACAACAGCGCCTGGCCGTCCGCCGCCTCGGCAAGAAGCGCACCGTCAGGTCCCGCCACCACGCTTCCACCGCCGAAGATGTAGGCGTCCTCGCTTCCGCAGTGGTTTGCATAGGCCACGTGGAGCTGGCTTTCCAGCGCCCGGGCGCGGATGAGCACCTGCGGTACCGCCTCGAAGCCCGCAGACAACGCGGTGGGCACCAGGACCAGTTCGGCGCCCCGGGCAGCAGCCTCCAGCGCGGCCTCGGGGAACTCGATGTCATAGCAAATCAGCAGAGAGGTGCGGATGCCGTGGAAATCCACCACGGCCGGAGGTTGCGAGGCCGGGACGAATGCCCTGCGTTCCTCATCGCCGAAGAGGTGCACCTTGGCGTAGGTGAGGATTTCCCTGCCTCCGGCATCCACCAGGGTGGCTGAAATGTGCCATCCAGTGCCACCGGCGGACTCCGTTTCACCACCTGCCGGTGCCGGCAGGCTGTACACGAGCGCGACCCCGGTACTGCGGGCGATCCCGGCCAGCCGTTCGCGGACCGCGGGGATCGCCGCCGGATCAAGGTCGCGGCGCAGCCGCAGCGGAGCGTAGCCCACGGGAAAGAGCTCCGGCGTGAGCAGCAGGTGGGCGCCGGCCTGCGCGGCCTGGCGGGCAGCCTGGTCCACGGTCCGGAGATTGGCCTCGATGTCCAGGACCACGGCGTTGGCCTGCAGGACGGACAGCAGCATCGTTACCACCTTCGTTGTGCCTGTCCACGCGGAGGTGGAGGGGCAGGGGTTGTTTCCGTCTTCCAGCCTAGCCAGCCGCAAGCAGTGGCTGGCGGGTCGTTTGGACCCGCCGCGCTGGACGCCGGGACGGAATGCACGGCGGCGCTCCCCACTTCTTCCACCGCTCCCCGACCCACCCTTGCGTTAACTTCTTGACTACAAGCGGAGCGGTAGGGCAATCTTCTTAGCATGTCCGCAACTACGCGCTCAACGAGGAGCAAACCTAAGAACCCCGGATCGCAGTCCGCCCTGCGGCAGCAGAACCAGCAGCGGATCATCGAGACCCTGATGGGCGGCCCGTCCACCCAGGCGGAGCTGGCCCGGCAGACCGGGCTGTCCACGGCAACTGTTTCCAATATCGTCAGGATCATGCTGGATTCGGGGCTGGCATCCACCGAACCGATTACCAGTTCCGGGCGGCGGGCGTTGAACGTGCGGCTGAACAGCAACGGCGCCGTGGCTGTGGGGATCGATTTCGGCCGACGGCACCTGCGCGTGGTCCTGGCCTCCCTTAGCTACCACGTGATAGCCGAAGAATCGGTCATGCTCCCGCTGGGCCACCAGGCGGACGACGGCATCCAGGCAGCGGTGTCCCTGCTGGAGAAACTGCTGCGCGAAAGCGGCGTGGAGCGCACGTCCGTGGTGGGGGCCGGCGTCGGCATTCCGGGCCCCATAGACCGCCGGACGGGAACGGTGGCGCAGGGCGCAATCCTCCCCGAGTGGGTGGGCATCAACATCCTGCAGCATCTTGAGGAAACCTTGAGAATCCCCGTCTTTGTTGACAATGACGCCAATCTGGGCGCGTGGTCCGAAGTGACCTGGGGGCAGCACTCGGGGGTCAGCAACCTTATGTTCCTGAAGATCGGATCGGGCATCGGCGCCGGCCTGATCCTCAATGGCGCCCCCTACTACGGCAACGTGGGAATCACCGGCGAGATAGGCCACGCCACCATCCACGAACAGGGGCTGGTATGCCGCTGCGGCAACCGCGGCTGCCTGGAAACCATCGCCTCCACCACCACCATGATCGAGCTCCTCAGCCGCGGTGAGGACCGGCCCATGACACCGGCGGACATTGTCCGCAAGGCACTGAACAGGGACTCGGCAACGCTGCGCGTCGTGGATGATGCGGGGCTCGCAGTGGGGCGCGCCCTGGGCAATGTGGCCAACCTGATCAACCCTGAGGTCATCGTGGTGGGAGGCCCGCTGGCAGGCCTGGGAGACATCCTGCTGGACCCCATCCGGCGGGGCCTGGTCCGTCATGCGGTACCGGTCATCGGTGAGACCACCACCCTCGCCATGTCCTCGCTCGGCGACCGTGCGGAGGCCCTTGGCGCCGCCGCCCTGGTGTTCCAGCATGCCGGTATCCGGAAGCCCTAGACCATTTCGTTATCCAGCAATTGCGTTAAAGACTTGACGACAACAGCTGTGATCCAGTTTACTTTTGGTTCAGACGGCCCTGCGCTTTGCCGGCCGGACAAAGAAGTCATTGCATTGGAGGGTTAGGGCTCATGACGTCCCAGACCACGCACGCGGACCCGGTCATCCTTGAGATGCGGTCCATCACCAAGGAATTCCCCGGCGTTAAAGCCTTGTCGAATGTGAGCCTCCGGGTGAAGGCAGGCGAGATCCACGCCATCTGCGGCGAAAACGGGGCCGGCAAGTCCACCCTCATGAAGGTCCTGTCCGGCGTGTACCCGTATGGCAGCTACGACGGCGATATCGTCTACCAGGGGCAGGTCCAGCAGTTCCGGGACATCCGGGCCAGCGAGCACGCCGGCATCGTGATCATCCACCAGGAACTGGCGCTGATCCCCGAACTGTCCATCATGGAGAACATCTTCCTGGGCAACGAGCCCACCAAGCGCGGCATCATCGACTGGGCCGAGGCCCGCCTCCGGTCCCTGGACCTCCTGGCCCGTGTCGGCCTGCGCGACGATCCCGACACCCCCATCAAGGAAATCGGCGTCGGCAAGCAGCAGCTGGTGGAAATCGCCAAGGCGCTGAACAAGTCCGTGAAGATCCTCATCCTGGACGAGCCCACCGCGGCGCTGAACGAATCGGACTCGCAGCACCTGCTGGACCTGATGCTGGGCCTGAAGGCCAAGGGCATCACCTCGATCATCATTTCGCACAAGCTCAACGAGATTGAGCAGGTGGCCGATTCGATCACCATCATCCGCGACGGCAAGTCAATCGAGACGCTGGACGTCAAGAAGGACGGCGTGGACGAGGACCGCATCATCAAGGGCATGGTGGGCCGGACGCTGGAATCCCGGTTCCCGGACCACACCCCCAAGATCGGCGAGGTGTTCTTCGAGGTCAAGGACTGGACCGTTGGCCACCCGGCCATCCAGGACCGCCTGGTCTGCAAGGGCTCGAACTTCTTCGTCCGCCGTGGCGAAATCGTCGGGTTCGCCGGGCTCATGGGTGCCGGACGCACGGAACTGGCCCGCTCGGTCTTCGGCCGGTCCTACGGCCGCTTCATCGACGGCCACATCTACAAGGACGGCAAGGAAGTGGTCCTCAAGAGCGTCAGGCATGCCATTGACGCCGGCCTGGGCTACGTCACCGAGGACCGCAAATCACTGGGCCTGAACCTCCTTGACGACATCAAGACCACCACCGTGGCGGCAAACCTTCGTAAGATCAGCCACAACTTCGTGGTGGACGCCAACCAGGAATTCACGGTTGCGGAGCAGTACCGCAAGTCGCTGCGCACCAAGACGCCCTCCGTCGAGGAAGGCGTCGCCAAGCTCTCCGGCGGCAACCAGCAGAAGGTGGTCCTGGCCAAGTGGATGTTCACGGACCCGGACCTGCTGATCCTGGATGAGCCCACCCGCGGCATCGATGTCGGCGCCAAGTATGAGATCTACGGGATCATCCAGCAGCTGGCCAACCAGGGCAAGGGCGTCATCGTCATCTCCTCGGAGCTACCCGAGCTCCTGGGCCTGTCCGACCGCATCTACACCATCTTCGAAGGCGCCATCACCGGTGTCCTGAACAAAGACGAGGCCAGCCAGGAAAGCCTGATGAAACTGATGACCTCCGCTACCCGAAAAGCCGCCTGACCTTCTGGCAAACCCCAGAACCTTCCGGACACAAGGACTGACACCATGAACGCCCTCAAAAAGCTGTTTGGCGGCAACACCCGCCAATTCGGCATGATCTTCGCCTTGGTTGCGCTGATCATTTTCTTCCAAATCTTCACCGACGGCCGCACCCTCACTCCGGGCAACGTCATCAACCTCTTCAACGGCAACTCCTACATCCTGATCCTGGCCATCGGCATGGTCCTGGTGATCATCGCCGGCCACATCGACCTCTCCGTCGGTTCGGTCGCGGCGTTTGTCGGGGTCAGCGTCGCCCTGGCCATCCGCGACTGGGGAATCCCCTGGTATGCGGGCGTACTCCTGGGCCTGCTGCTCGGAGCCCTGATCGGAGCCTGGCAAGGCCTGTGGACCGCGTACGTCGGCATCCCAGCCTTCATCGTCACCTTGGCCGGCATGCTCCTGTTCCGCGGTTTCAACCAGTTCGTGGGCAAGTCCAACACCATTCCCGTCCCGGAAGACTTCCAGTACCTCGGCTCCGGGTACCTTCCTGAGGTAGGACCGGACACCGGGTTCAACAACCTGACACTCCTGATGGGCATCGCCGTTGCTGTTTTCGTCGTCGTGGGCGAACTCCGCGCCAGGGCACGCGCCAAGGCGCTCGGCGCAGGCGTCCCCGAGATGTGGGTGACCGTGGTGAAACTGGTGCTGATCTGCGCCGCCATCCTTTACGCCACGTACCTGTTCGCCACGGGCCGGCCCGGGACCTCGTTCCCCATCCCCGGCCTGATCCTGGCCGTGCTGGTCCTGATCTACGGCTTCATCTCCTCGCGCACGGTCGTTGGCCGCCACGTCTACGCTGTCGGTGGCAACCGCCACGCAGCAGAGCTTTCCGGTGTCCAGTCCAAGAAGGTCAACTTCCTGGTCATGATGAACATGTCCATCCTGGCCGGCCTGGCCGGCATGATCTTCGTGGGCCGCTCCACAGCGTCCGGCCCCTTTGACGGCGTGGGTTGGGAGCTGGACGCCATCGCTGCAGTCTTCATCGGCGGCGCGGCAGTGACCGGCGGCGTGGGTACCGTGGTCGGCTCCATCATTGGTGGCCTGGTCATGGCAGTGCTCAACAACGGCCTGCAGCTCCTGGGTGTCGGCGCCGACCTCACCCAGATCATCAAGGGGCTGGTGCTCCTGATCGCTGTCGCTTTCGACGTCTACAACAAGTCGCAGGGCAAGCGGTCCATTATCGGCATGTTGACCCGGAACATGAACCGGAACACCGCCGGCCCCAGCGGCCCCATCCAGCCTGACGAAACCACCTCCACCAAGGAAGCGATCGCCAGGGAAGCCTGAAGTTTGCAGCCTGAATACTGTTCCATCACACAAAGAAAGAGAACCAACAATGCGAATGTTTGGTAAAGCAGGGAAGGCCGCAGCGGTTGCTGCCATCGCAGCACTGGCGCTGACGGGCTGTGGACGCTCGGAACCCTCCGGTGGTTCCAGCAGCGGTGCCGCGGGATTCGACCAGAACTCCTCCATCGGCGTCGCGCTTCCGCAGAAGACCAGTGAGAACTGGGTCCTGGCCGAGAAGCTGTTCAACGACGGCCTGAACGGCGCAGGGTTCAAGGCTGACGTCCAGTTCGCCAACGGCGGCGTTTCGGAGCAGCAGAACCAGATCAGCGCCATGGTTACCAAGGGCGCCAAGGTCATCATCGTAGGCGCCATCGACGGTTCCCAGCTGGGTACCCAGCTCAAGCAGGCCAAAGACGCAGGCGCCACCATCATCGCCTACGACCGCCTCCTGCTGAACACCGCCAACGTGGACTACTACGTGGCCTACGACAACTTCAAGGTCGGCGTTCTCCAGGGCCAGGCCCTGCTGGACGGACTCAAGGCCAAGAAGCCGGCTGGTCCGTACAACATCGAACTGTTCGCCGGTTCCCCCGACGACGCCAACGCCAAGGTGTTCTTCAACGGTGCCATGAGCGTCCTGAAGCCCAAGATCGACGACGGCACCCTGAAGGTCGTCTCCGGGCAGAACAGCTTCGAGCAGGCCGTGACCCAGGGCTGGAAGGCTGAAAACGCCCAGCGCCGCATGGACACCCTGCTCAGCGGCAGCTACACCACCGCCAACGTGGACGGCGTCCTCTCCCCGAACGACACCCTGGCCCGCGCGATCCTGACCTCGGTCAAGGCTGCCGGCAAGCCGATCCCGGTTGTCACCGGCCAGGACTCCGAGGTTGAGTCGGTCAAGTCGATCATGGCAGGCGAGCAGTACTCCACCATCAACAAGGACACCCGCAAGCTGGTTGAGCACGCCATCACCATGGTCAAGGACCTGCAGGCCGGCAAGAAGCCCGAGGTCAACGACGACAAGTCCTACAACAACGGCAACAAGGTGGTTCCCGCCTACCTGCTGGAGCCGGTCATCGTGACCTCCGCCAACGTCAAGACCGCCTACACGGACGATCCCGTACTCGGCCCGATCACCAAGTAATACCGACAGGCAAAGCCGGCTCCCGCCGGCGAACGGAAAGCCCGGTCCTTCAAAAGGACCGGGCTTTCCTGCGTCCTGCCCCAGCAGCAACACCCTTCACAGGCCAGGCACAGGTGTGGCCGGATTCCCGCACAGGATGCCCGGCGAGGGTTGATGCGAAGCCGGCCCCACGCGCCGGCACCTGAGTCCTAGGAGTAACGTGAGCGTCCTTGCCCGAAGCGTAGGCAATGCCTTCAGAAACAAGGTCCGCACCGCAGCAGTCGTAGCGGTGCTGGCCGTCGCCATTGGCCTGGCCCTGGCCATGCTGGTGGCGAACCAGGCGGTCGGAGCGAAGGTGCAGGAGCTCAACGCCTCCGTCGGCACCGTCCTGACCGTCAACCCCGCCGGCGGGCAAGGCTTCGAAGGCGGCGGTGAACCCCTCACAGCCGACCAGGCAGCCACCGCCGCCGGCGTGCCGAACGTCAGCGCCGTCGTCGGGACCTCCTCCCTCAGGCTGAGGAACGCGGACGCAGCCGCGGCACAGGCGGCCGCAGGCGGGACCGGCCAGGCCGGGCCGGGTGGCCAGACCGGACAGGGCGGCCCCGGTGGCCAGGCTGCGGCCACCCTGACCACCAGCCTCACCGCTGCGGTGGATGCCGGCACCCTGGGCAACCGCAACCAGCAGGCCAATGGAACCACCGGGTCCACCGGCACCACCCAGCAGCCCGTCCGCTCCCTGCCGATCACCGCCACGGGCATCGGCGCCGAGGTGGACACCACCGGCAAAGCCCTGAACATCACCCAGGGCACCGGACTGGGCGACTACTCGGCAGCCTCCACCGGGGCTCTGCTGGGAACCACCCTGGCGGAGAAGAACGGCCTCTCCGTCGGCTCCAGCTTCACCATCAATGACCAGGCCTACACGGTGACCGGACTGTTCGACGCCGGAACGGCCTTTGGCAACAACGCTGTTTACGTCACACTCCCCACGGCCCAAACACTCGCGGGGACGCCCGGTGAGCTGTCCAGCATGATCGTCACGGTCAATTCAATGGATAACGTCGCCACCGCCAAGGCTGCCCTGCAGGCCGCGCTCGGCACCGGCAAGGCGGACGTTACCCAGGGACAGAACCTGCAGACCGCAGTCAGCTCCCTTGACAGCGTCAAGAACATCTCCTTCATCGCCTTTGTCGCCGCGCTGGGCACCGCCGGGCTGATCTTCCTGCTCATCATGGTGATGCTGGTCCGCGAGCGCCACCGCGAAATCGGTGTCCTGAAGGCCATTGGCGCACCCAACCGCACCATCGGCCTGCAGTTCGTCCTCGAAGCGCTGGTCCTCGCGGCCCTGGGCAGCGCAGTGGGGGCAGCGATCGCATCCTTCGCCAGCGGCGGCATCGCCTCGGCCCTGATCAGCAGTAACTCCACGGCCACCGCCGGCCGCAACTTCCCGGCCGCCGCGGGTGGGGGAAGCGTCCGCGGCACCCAGGGCGGACCCTTCGGCGGCGCCTCCCAGCTGCTGAACTCGGTCACCGCGAGCGCGTCCCCGGAGGTGATCGCCGGCGGAATCGCTGCCGTATTCGGCGTCGCCATCATCGGCGCCCTGATCCCCGCGCTGCTTACCGCGCGCATCCGTCCCATCGAAGTCCTGCGAGGAGAATAGCCATGATTGAAGTCAAGAACCTGGTCCGCACCTTCAACTCCGGTGACCGCACCATCAAGCCGGTCAACGATGTCAGCTTCGTCCTGGAACAGGGCACCCTCGCCTCGATCGTGGGCAAGAGCGGAAGCGGCAAAAGCACCCTGCTGTCCCTCCTTGGTGCGCTGGACAAGCCCACCAGCGGGGACGTCGTCGTCAACGGCGTTAGCCTGGCCAATCTGCCGGACAGCAAGCTGACGGAATACCGGCGCCGGGACATCGGGTTCGTATTCCAGCAGTTCAACCTGATCCCCAACCTGTCCGCCGTAGACAATGTCATGCTGCCCATGGAATTCGCCGGAAAACGGAAGTCCGACAGGCTGGAGCGGGCCAAGGGACTGCTGGAACAGGTGCAGCTTGATCCGTCCAAGCACGACCGGCGGATCAACAGGCTCTCCGGCGGCGAGCAGCAGCGCGTGGCCATTGCCCGCGCCTTGGCCAACGAGCCGAAGCTGATCCTGGCGGACGAGCCCACCGGCAACCTGGATGAGCAGACGGGTGACCACATCATCGAACTCCTCAGCTCGCTGAGCCGCGATCACAACACCACCATCCTGGTGGTCACCCACGACAGGGTCCTGGCAAACAAGACCGACCGCCGGTTCCGGCTGCAGCAGGGCAAGCTGACGGAAGAGCCGGTCCGGGGACGGACCGCCGTCGCCGCCAGCGCCTGACCCACGGAAGAGGGCCAAGGGCAGGGGCTTGCGCTCCAGCCCTTGGCCCCCTTTTCTTTGAACTACCACCCGCCGCAGGTTCTCCACTCCTGCGGTGCCGCTGTGACAGGATGGCTGCTATGAGCGCTCCCATCGCCACACCATGGCTTTCCACGCAGCCTGACCGGGATCCCCGGACCGCCACCGGGACTCCCCTGCGCTGGGGAATCATCGCAACGGGCAGCATCGCCCGCGCCGTCTCCCAGGATCTGGCACTGCTTGAAGATGCCGAGCTCTATGCGGTCAGTTCAAGGGCGCAGGACACCGCGGATGCTTTTGCTGTGGCGTACGACTTCGCAAAGGCCTACGGGGACGACGGCGGGGTGCCCGGCTACCAGCGGCTGCTCGCCGATGACGCGGTGGACGTTGTCTACGTCGCCACGCCGCATGCGCAGCACCACGGGATGGTCCTGGCCGCACTGAACGCGGGCAAGCACGTCCTGTGCGAGAAGACCTTCACGATCAACGCCCGGGAAGCGGCCGAGCTCATCGAGGTTGCGCGCAGCCGGAAGCTTTTCCTGATGGAGGCGGTCTGGAGCCGGTTCCTGCCGTCGATGCAGCGCGCTTTCGAGATTGCGGCGTCCGGCGAGCTGGGCGATATCCACTGGGTCACCGCAGATCTGGGATTCCCGGCACCCTACTCCCCCACGGCCAGGTTGTGGGCGCGGAAGGACGGCGGGGGTGCACTGCTGGATCTGTCCGTCTACCCGCTGCTCTGGGCGCTGGGCACGCTTGGCTTCCCGCAGACCGTCAGCGCCACGGGCTTCGTCAACGACGACGGCGTCGATGCACAGAACGCCCTGAGCCTTGGCTACGGCCACGCCGCCCAGGTCCAGCTCACCTCCTCCCTGCTGGCCCACGGACCCCGCACTGCCACGGTGGCCGGCAGCCTCGGCTTCCTGCAGAGCGTGGGTTCCATCAACAATCCCAGCGAACTGGTCATCGCCAAGGGGTGGGAGGACCGCCGCACGGAAAGCTTCGACGTCGTGGGAAAGGGCTACGCCTACGAGCTCCGCGAGGTGATGAGGTGCGTCCAGCAGGGGCTGACCGAAAGCCCGGTCATGCCCCTCGAAGACACCTTGAACACCATGCGCCTCTTCGACGGTGTCCGCGCACAACTCGGAGTGACCTACCCCAACGACAGCCACTAGCAGGATCAACTCCATACGACGGCGGCGGGCAGCTTTTGCGCGATAATCCAGTCCCGTGACTGCCCGCTTCTTCCAGTGACAGTTCCTGCGTCCGCTGCCGGCATTTGTAAATTCCCCTGAATGAATGCTGGACTTCGGGAGATAAGCAGTCTTAGCATTTAGGCAGCATCGATTGCGCCGGTCACTGGGGGGTGGTACGCATGGCTCGTAGTAGTTCGCCATGGCGTGCACTGGGACCGGTACTTCTTGCCGGAGCGGCAGCCGCCACATGGTTGACCCTTTCCTCAACACCTGCAACCGCCGACACAGGTCCTGATTCCTCCTCCCTGCCCGGCGCCCCCACCAGTTCGGTGTCCTCCCTGGGCCAAGATCTTGCGGCCACGGTTTCACCGGTTCCTGCCGGCTCAGCGGACGGCCCGGCCGCGTCCCCCGGGCTGCTGCAGCCTGTCATAACGCCTGTTTCCGGCCTGACGGACAACCTGATTGCCGCCGTTCCCGTGGTAGACCAGGTGGTTCCGGCCGGAACTGTTTCCAGGGTCTCCACTCCCCTTGTTGAGGTGGCCGACACCGTGGCAGCGGGTGTGGCCCGGGAACTTACAGCCCCTGCAGCCGAGGCTCTTCCGGTCCTTGAGCCGGTGCTCCAACCGGTTTCAGATCTTCTGAACGGCGCTGTTTCGTTGCCCGCCCCGCCCTTGGATGACGTTAAGGTGGACGTTCCTGGCGTACTGGCCCCTGCTCCCGCGGGGGACCTGCCCTCAGCCGTGGAAGAAGCTCCGGATGCCACGGATACGGCCACAGAATCCGGCCAGGCGGTTGAGGCGCCATCCACGGCCTCGGACGCAGGCATCCTGGCCAACACGGCATTCCCGCACGCAGTGGTCTTCGAGACCCTCGGCTCCATAGCGGAGCAGCCGCTGGCCGTCGACCCGTTGCCCGTTCCTGCCCAGGCTCCCGCAGCCCCGGCGCCCGGCACAGGCAGCAGCGGTTCATCAGGCGGCACGTCAGCAGCCGCCGCATGGCTCAACCCCATCTACTTCGACTTTGAAGGGGCTGGCGCTGTCCGCGCCGAACGGTCCCCCGGGCACATCCCCTCGCCGGTGTCATTCGACCCCGGCTCTTCTCCTGACTAGTTGATGCCCCCTGCCCTCCCACGGGCAGCACGCGGCTCTACGGGCGGCTGTCCAGCCCCCGGACACTCAACTATTCCAGGAGTAAACACCATGAACTGCACACTTCGCAGGGGGCTGCTGAGCACCCTCTTTGCCGGCGGCCTCCTGGCCTTCGGCTGCGCCACCGCCAATGCGGCGGACGCCACCAGCGGGACGGACCTCTCCGCCTCCGCCCTCATCTCGGCGGCGGCACCCGCCGACTCGACGTCGTTGGGCCTGCTGGGTGACCCAACGCCGGCCGGATCAACAGGTGTCGCCGCCGCAGTGGATGTCAACCTGGGGCTGGGGACTGTGGCCGCCACTGATCCCGCAACCAACGGCACCACCGACCTGACCGCCGCAGCCGACGTCAACCTGGGGCTGGGGGCTGTGGCTGCCACAGATCCCGCAACCAACGGCACCACCAACCTGACCGCCGCAGCCGACGTCAACCTGGGGCTGGGGGCTGTGGCTGCCACAGATCCCGCAACCAACGGCACCACCAACCTGGCCACCGCAGCCGACGTCAATCTCGGACTCGGCAACGTCACAACCACCGACCCCGCAACCAACGGCACCACCGACCTGACCGCCGCAGCCGACGTCAATCTCGGACTCGGCAACGTCACAACCACCGACCCCGCAACCAACGGCACCACCGACCTGACCGCCGCAGCCGACGTCAATCTCGGACTCGGCAACGTCACAACCACCGACCCCGCAACCAACGGCACCACCGACCTGAGCGCCGCAGCCGACGTCAATCTCGGACTCGGCAACGTCACAACCACCGACCCCGCCACCGGCACCGGAACCACGGCGGACCTCGCCGCCGACGCCAACGTGGACCTTGGTGCAGGTGTAGGCGCCGGAACCGCAGGCAACGGCGGCCCCGATGCTGTCGCCGATCTCAGCATTGACCTGGGGATCGGGCTCAGCGGTGACAACACCACGGGCACTCCGGGGACCTCGGATCCGGGGACCACCGCCCCGGGTGACGGCACCACCGGTGACACTGGCACCCCTGGCCCCGGCGCGGACAACAGCACCGGCAACGGCACCCCGAGCGATGACCCCACCGACGGATCCGGGACCACAGGCGTCGACGGCTTCACGGCAGCACCGGCCGGTTCCAGCGCAGTCAGCGGGGCAATCGCCCCTGTGACGGCGCCACGGGCTGCCACCACCAATGGCAACCCGGCACCCGGTACCGCCAACGGGGCCCACGCGGCCCTCGCCAACACGGGCTGGGACGGATCGCTGGTTCCCCTGGCCCTTCTGCTCCTGGCCGCCGGGATCCTGGTGCTCCGCAGGCGCAAGGTCTCGTAGCGGCCAACCACAGAAAGATACGTGCCCGCACCTGTGCGCCTGAAGCGGCGTCACGCAGCGGGCTGGCGGAAGGAGGTCAGCAAGCCCGAAACGCATTACCTGCATAAAACATGTCATCAGCACACATGTCCTTGTAGCCGATGGTCCGGCGGCGAATGTGTTCGAAAATCGCCGCCGGGCCGTCGGCGTGCCCGACGGCGAAAGCCTAGGTCAATCGCCGGTTCCGCCCCACCGCCCGTATAATTTGAGGTACGACAGTGCCGCAGCGCACCGGGAGGAACGGTCATGGTGGCGGAATCGCCTAGCTCCATCAAGAATGAAGTGGTCGGCGGTCGCTACCGTTTGGGTGAGGTCGTAGGCCGTGGCGGAATGTCGTCGGTGTACTGTGCGCGGGACGAAAACCTGGGCCGCGATGTGGCTTTGAAGCTCTTCGCCCCGCAGGCCCCGGACGCGGACGAGCTCAAGCGGCAGGAAGCCGAAATCCAGCTCCTGGCAACGCTCAACCACCCGGGCTTGGTGACACTTTTCGATGCGGGCATCGATGACCGTATTCCGGATGAGCCCCGGCCGTTCCTGACCATGGAACTGGTGGAGGGCCAGGACCTTCGCAGCCGCATCCGCCACAGCACGGTTCCGTTGGAGGAACTGGCCGTCATCGGCGCCGGCATCGCCGATGCCCTGGCCTACGTGCACGGGCTGGGCATCATCCACCGCGACATCAAACCGGGCAACATCCTCCTGGTCCAGATCCGGCCCGGTGAGCCGATTCGGCCCAAGCTCACGGATTTCGGCATCGCGAGGATTGTGGATTCCACCCGGCTTACGGCTACGGGAACCATGGTGGGCACCGCCGCCTACCTCAGCCCGGAGCAGGCCCTGGGCAAACCCTTGTCGTCGGCCACGGACATTTATTCTTTGGGACTGGTGCTGCTCGAATGCATAAAAGGCACCGTGGAATATCCCGGCAGTGCCGTGGAGTCGGCGGTTGCCCGGCTCCACCGGGCCCCGGAAATTCCCGACGACGTCCCCTCCGAATGGGCCGGCCTGATCCGTTCCATGACGGCCATCGACCCGCTGGAACGGCCAGCCGCCGCTGACATTGAATCGGCGCTGCGCCAGGCGCTGGTCTCCCCCGCGTCGACGCCGGGAGAACTGGCGCCGGAAACGACCCGTGTACTGCCGGCCATGCCCTTCCACCCTCCCTCCATTACCGCAGAAGAATCGGTGGAAGACGTGCGCGAGGCCGCGGCGGCACCCAGGACTACAGACCCTGCCCCCGGAACAGAGGCTGGCACGTCCGCTGCAAAGCCGCGCCTCACCCGGAGCCGGCGTATCTGGCTGGCCGTGGTGGTGGGTGTCCTGGTGGTTGCCGCAGCCGCCGCTGCGGTGCTGATGAGCATCTCCGCCCGCCCGGCCGACGTCGTCCCTTATCCCACCGTGACCGGCGTCCTGGGTGACCATCTGCAGGAACTCCAGAAGAGCGTGGCGCCGTGATCCTGAGGCAGGCCCCGGCGGCCCGGCTGCTGCTGGCCTGCGCCGCGGCTGCGCTGGCGGCGGCCCTGCTCAGTGCCTGCGCCGCGCCCGGGGCCGGGCTGCAGCGCGAGGCCGCAACCCAGCTCCAGGCACGGGTACTTGAAGTAACCCAGGCTTCCTCCCAAAACGATCCCGCAGCCGCGCTGAAGGCGCTCGAGGGCCTGGAGGCTGACCTTTCCGCGGCCCAGGCCAAGGGCCAGGTTTCCGAGGAGAGGCGCCGCAGCATCACCACCGTGGCGACGGCTGTACGGGCAGACCTCAACGAAGCCATCAGCGCGCAGGCAGCGGCCGCAAAGGCTGCCGAAGACGCCCGGATCGCCGCCAGCCAGGCAGCACAGGCTTCTTCACCCGCGCCTGGCCCCGCCTCGCAGCCAGCCCCCGCGCAGGCACCGGCGCAAGGTAGCTCGTCGGGCAACGGCACGGATGCCGGCAAGAACAACAGCGACAAGGGCAAGGGCAAGAACTAGGTCCGCCTCCAGCAGGCAGCAAAGCAAAAAGAAGCGGTGCTCCGGTGAAAAACCGGAGCACCGCTTCTTTGTGCCGGAACGGCAGGTGCTAGGCCAGGCTGGCGATGACCTTGTTCAGCGTGGCGGAAGGACGCATCACGGACGAAGCCTTGGCATCATCCGGGCGGTAGTAGCCTCCGATGTCCACGGGTGAGCCCTGGACCTCGGCCAGCTCGCCCACGATGGTTTCCTCCTTGGAGGAAAGCTCGTTGGCGACCGTGCTGAACGCGGCGGCCAGGTCGGCGTCGTCCGTCTGCTTGGCCAGTTCCTCTGCCCAGTAGCGGGCCAGGAAGTAGTGGCTGCCACGGTTGTCCAGTTCGCCGGCGCGGCGGCTCGGGGACTTGTTCTCCAGCAGGAACGTGCCGGTGGCGCGGTCCAGGGTGTCGGCGAGGACCTGGGCGCGTGCGTTGCCGGTGGTGGTGGCCAGGTGCTCGAAGCTCACGGCCAGGGCCAGGAACTCACCCAGGCTGTCCCAGCGCAGGTGGTTTTCCTTCAGCAGCTGCTGGACGTGCTTGGGGGCGGATCCGCCGGCGCCGGTCTCGAAGAGTCCGCCTCCATTCATCAGCGGAACAACCGAGAGCATCTTGGCGCTGGTGCCCAGTTCCAGGATGGGGAACAGGTCCGTGAGGTAGTCGCGGAGCACGTTGCCCGTGACGGAGATGGTGTCCTCGCCCTTGCGGATGCGCTCGAGGGTGAAGGCGGTGGCCTTGACCGGCGACATGATCTGCAGGTCCAGGCCCTCGGTGTCGTGGTCCTTCAGGTACTCGTTGACCTTGGCGATGAGGTTGGCGTCGTGTGCACGCTCCTCGTCCAGCCAGAACACGGCGGGGGTCTGCGAGGCGCGGGCGCGGGTGACGGCCAGCTTGACCCAGTCGCGGATGGGTGCGTCCTTGGTCTGGCAGGCACGCCAGATGTCACCGACGGAAACTTCGTGTTCCAGCAGGACGTTGCCGTTGCCGTCAACGATCTGCACCTTGCCGGCTTCCTGGATTTCGAACGTCTTGTCGTGGCTGCCGTATTCCTCAGCGGCCTGCGCCATGAGGCCCACGTTCGGGACGGTGCCCATGGTGGTGGGGTCGTAGGCGCCGTTGGCGCGGCAGTCGTCGATGACCACCTGGTAGATGCCGGCGTAGGAGCTGTCCGGCAGGACGGCGAGGGTGTCGGCTTCCTTGCCGTCCGGGCCCCACATGTGGCCGGAGGTGCGGATCATGGCCGGCATGGAGGCGTCCACAATGATGTCGGAGGGCACGTTCAGGCTGGTGATGCCCTTGTCGGAGTCCACCATGGCCAGCGCGGGCCCGTCTTCCAGGCCCTTCTTGATCAGGCTCTGCACGCCCTCGCGGACATCCGCCGGCAGGTCCTCGAGGCTGCTCAGGATGGCTGCGAGACCGTTGTTGGGGCTGATGCCGGCGGCGGAAAGCTGCTTGCCGTAGGTCTCAAACAGCTCGGAGAAGTATGCCTTCACCACGTGGCCGAAGATGATGGGGTCCGAGACCTTCATCATGGTGGCCTTCAGGTGGGCGGAGAACAGCACGCCCTCTTCCTTGGCGCGGGCAACCTGGGCCTTGAGGAACTCGTCCAGTGCGGCGGCGCGCATCACGGTTCCGTCGATTACTTCACCGGCCAGGACGGGGAACGCCTTCTTCAGGACCTTGACCGAGCCGTCCTCGCGGACCAACTGGATGGCGATGGTGCCGTCAGCCTCGATGACCACGGACTTCTCGTTGGAGCGGAAGTCGTCCTGGCCCATGGTGGCCACGTTGGTCTTGGAGTCCGCGGTCCAGGCGCCCATGGAGTGCGGGTTCTGGCGGGCGTAGTTCTTGACGGACAGCGGAGCGCGGCGGTCCGAGTTGCCTTCGCGCAGGACCGGGTTCACGGCGGAGCCCTTGATCTTGTCGTAGCGCGAGCGGATGGCGGTCTCCTCGTCCGAGGAGGGGTTGTCCGGGTAATCCGGCAACGCGTAGCCCTGGCCCTGCAGCTCTGCAATGGCGGCCTTCAGCTGCGGGATGGACGCGCTGATGTTGGGCAGTTTGATGATGTTGGCTTCCGGCGTCTTCGCCAGCTCACCGAGTTCAGCAAGGGCGTCACCGATCTGCTGCTCGGGGGTCAGGTAGTCACCGAAGACGGCGATGATGCGGCCGGCGAGCGAAATGTCGCGGGTCTCCACCTCCACACCTGCTGTCGAAGCGAACGCCTCGATGATGGGCAGGAACGAATAGGTAGCCAGCATCGGCGCTTCGTCGGTGTGGGTGTAGATAATCTTGGACATGCGCGGGCGTCTCCCTGTGGGTCGGCTTGGTTGTGAAAAATCGGTCTATTTCACCATGTACAACTTACCTGAGGACCCGGCTTTGAACCGTACCCGGGTCCCAGCGTTACCCCGGCGGTGAGCAGGATTACAGCGATGGAGAACGGCCGACGACGGCACTGGGCCCGGGTGCCGGGGCCAACGTTCTGCATACGGTGCGGGTGGGGCGGGGAAAAGGGTGACCGGCAGCTATTGATACCTCACTACTGTGTACAAACTTGCCCGGTGACGATAAGTTCGCTACGTCACTCCCGCCCCAGGGCCCACCCCCCTTCCAGACAGGACAACAATGACACGCACCAGGTCTCTGGCTTCCGGCCTCCTGACTCTTTCGGCGGCCGCCATGCTCACACTCACTGCTGCCGGTGGCGCCTCCGCCGCCCCGGCGCCGTCGGACGGTAACGAAGCGCCGTCGGTGGCCAGCGTCACGCTCGACGCCGGGGCTGCAGCCGATTACTGGACTCCCGAGCGGATGCAGGGCGCTGTTCCTGGTGACACGCTGGCCGGCAAGGCCCTGGAACGCGGCAACCGTTCAAACCCTGCCCTGGTGGAAAAAAGCAAGCCGTCCTCCACCAAGGCCACCAAGGGCAAACCCACGCTTGCCCAGAGCGCGAACCCCGTCTCCCACATCGGCAAGGTCTTCTTCACGCTCGGCGGAACGAACTATGTGTGCTCCGGCAACGCCGTCACCTCGACCAACCGCAGCACTGTGGCAACGGCCGGCCACTGCGTGAATGAAGGCCCGGGCGCGTACGCCACCAACTTCGTCTTCGTCCCCGCGTATGACAACGGGGCAGCCCCTTACGGCAAATGGACCGCCAAAGCCCTGTATGCCCCCACCCAGTGGGCTTCCAACGGCGACATGACGTATGACACCGGCTTCGCCGTGATGAACCCTGATGCCAAGGGGCGGAAGCTGACCGACGTCGTCGGCGGCTCCGGCACTGCCTTCAACCAGGCACGGGGCCTGACCTACACGTCGTACGGCTACCCGGCAGCGGCGCCCTTCAACGGGGAGACCCTCAAGAGCTGCACCGGGACGGCGTCAAATGATTCCAACAACCCCCAGTTCAACACCCAGGGCATTCCCTGCGACATGACCGGCGGTTCCTCCGGTGGTCCGTGGTTCATCGGCAACGGTCCCGATGGCCTGCAGAACTCCATCAACAGCTACGGCTACAACGGCTCCGCAGTGATGTACGGCCCATACTGGGGCTCCGTTATCGAGACGACGTACACCAATGCCGCGAAATCCTAAAGAACCCGCACCGGACCAGGACCCCGTCAGCCACGTGGACTTGAACCAGTCGCCCGAGGAAGTCCTCGAGTACTGGACAGACGAGCGAATGGCGGCGGCGAAGCCCCGGGAGATTCAGCTTCCGGAGCCCGAACCTCCTGCCGGCCAGGACTAAAGCCGAAACACAACGACGGCGCCCGTCCCCTATGCAGGGACGGGCGCCGTCGTCTGTTGAAACCCGGCGGTGGGGATTAGTGGAAGAAGTGGCGGGCTCCCGTGAAGTACATGGTGATGCCCGCAGCGTTCGCTGCTGCAATGACTTCCTCATCCCGGACAGAACCGCCCGGCTGCACCACGGCACGGACACCGGCGTCGATCAGGATCTGCAGGCCGTCGGCGAACGGGAAGAACGCGTCCGAGGCCGCCACGGCACCGCGGGCACGCTCAGGTGCGCCGCTTGCGTCCGTGTTGGAGGCACCGCCGGCACCGTCGACGTCGGACTCCACCGTGACGCCCAGCGTGTTGGCCCGCTCCACCGCGAGGCGGCAGGAATCGAGCCTGTTGACCTGGCCCATGCCGATGCCCACGGCCGCGCCGTTGTCGGCAATGAGGATGGCGTTCGACTTCGCGGCCCGGCACGCAGTCCAGGCGAAGGCGAGGTCCGCGAGGGTCTTCTCATCCGCGGCCTCACCGGCGGCGAGGGTCCAGTTGGCGGGGTTGTCGCCATCGGCGTCCACCTTGTCGCTGACCTGGACCAGCATGCCGCCGGAGACCTGGCGGAACTCCGTGGGGTACCGGCCGTATCCCTCGGGCAGGGCCAGCAGACGGATGTTCTTCTTCTTGGAGAGGATTTCCACCGCCTCAGCCTCGAAGCCGGGTGCGATGACCACCTCGGTGAAGATGTCCTTGACGGTGTTGGCCATACCGGCGGTCACCGTGCGGTTCGCTGCGATGACGCCGCCGAATGCAGAGACGGGATCGCAGGCGTGGGCCTTGGCGTGGGCGTCGGCGATGGGGTCCGAGGCGTCCTTGGAGCCGACGGCGACGCCGCACGGGTTGGCGTGCTTGATGACGGCGACGGCGGGCTCGCTGAAGTCGTAGGCGGCGCGCAGGGCGGCGTCGGCGTCAACGAAGTTGTTGTAGCTCATGGCCTTGCCGTGCAGCTGGTCCGCCTGGGCGATGCCCACCGGGGCGGCCTTGTCCACATACAGGGCAGCCTGCTGGTGCGGGTTCTCGCCGTAGCGGAGGACCTCGGAGCGCTCCAGGGACAGGCCGGCGTAGGCAGGCCAGTCGATGACGCCGTCGCCGTCCTCGTCCAGGAACTGGCTGGCGGTCCAGGTGGCCACTGCATTGTCGTAGGCGGCGGTGTGGGCGAAGGCCTTGGCGGCGAGGCGGCGGCGGGTTTTCAGGTCGAAGCCGCCTTCCGCTGCGGCCTCCACCACCTGGCCGTAGAAGGACGGGTCCACCACAATGGCGACGGCGGCGTGGTTCTTCGCAGCCGACCGGACCATGGCGGGGCCGCCGATATCGATCTGCTCCACGACGTCGTCCTGCGCGGCACCGGACTTGACGGTTTCCACGAACGGGTAGAGGTTCACCACCACCAGGTCGAAGGCTTCGATGTCCATGCTGGCGAGGGTTTCCATGTGCGCCGGGACGCGGCGGTCCGCCAGGATGCCACCGTGGACGCGCGGGTGCAGGGTCTTGACGCGGCCGTCCAGCATCTCGGGCGAACCGGTGACTTCCTCAACCTCCTGCACGGGAATACCCGCGGCGGCAATCTTCTTGGCCGTGGAGCCTGTGGAGACGAGCTTCACGCCCGCTGCGTGCAGGCCCGAGGCGAGCTCCTCCAGACCGGTTTTGTCGTAAACCGAGATCAGAGCCCGGCGGATGGGTACACGGTCAATGGATACGCGCTCATGCTGCGTGAAGCTCACAAATGTCTCCGTCTTATCTCGCGGAACAGGGCCGCGGTTGGTGGGGATACGGCCAGTTTATCGCGAAGGCAACGGTTACCCCCTGTGGGCTCCGGAGTGTGAACTTCCGCGGGCCCGGATAGAGTCTTCAGCAGGAGGCGGCGATGAATACTTACACCACTGTGCCCAGCGGCGAACAGGTGGTCCAGGAACTGCCCTGGCGATGGAAAGTCCAGGGCAGGATCTTCCTGATCGGGGGCCTCGGATTCATGTTCGACGCCTGGGATGTAACCCTGAACGGCATCCTGATTCCGCTGCTGTCCAAGCACTGGTCGCTGTCCGCCGGGGAAGCGGCCTGGGTAGGCACGGCGAACCTGATCGGCATGGCGCTGGGTGCCTTCATCTGGGGAACCATCGCGGACACCTTGGGGCGGAAGAAGGCATTCACCGCCACGCTGCTGCTCTTCTCCGTATTCACTGTCCTCGGTGCGTTCGCCCCCGATTTCGTCTGGTTCTGCGTGTTCCGGTTCATGGCCGGGTTTGGTCTGGGCGGCTGCATCCCCGTGGATTACGCACTGGTGGGCGAGTTTACCCCGCGGAAACAGCGCGGCAAGGTGCTCACTGCCATGGACGGCTGGTGGCCGGTAGGCGCGGCTCTCGCCGGGTTCGTTTCGGCCGGCCTGGTGGCCCTCTACGGCGACTGGCGCCTGACCATGCTGGTGATGGTGCTGCCCGCCCTGCTGGTCTTCTGGGTCCGGCGGAGCGTGCCGGAGTCTCCACTGTTCCTGATCCGGAAGGGCCGCAGGGAAGAAGCGGCCAAAATCATTGACGGCCTGGTGGAGGCCACCGGGGCGGAACCGCGCGCGTACAGCCTTCCCGACGCCCGGGATGTCCCACGGCTTTCCGCCGGCAGCGCCTGGACCCAGCTGCGTTCGGTATGGCAGTTCAACTGGAAGATCACCGCTGCCGCCTGGTCCCTGTTCTTCAGCATCCTGCTGGTGTACTACCTGTCCCTGACGTGGATGCCCAGGATCCTCATCGGTGCCGGCTTCGCCGAGTACAAGGCGTTCGTCACCACGGCGTCCATGGCCGCCGTCGGCTTCCTGGGCGTGGTGGTGGCCGCCCTCCTGGTGGAGCGGGTGGGGCGCAAATGGATCCTTGCCATCACTGGTCCGTTGTCCGCGCTGACCCTGGTGATCGTGGCATTCGTGGTGGACATCCCCACGGCCGCGGTGTTCTGGCTGCTGGTGTTCGGGTTCGTGGTGCAGGTAGCCATTCCGGTGCTCTACGCCTACGTGTCCGAGCTCTATCCCACGGAATTGCGGGGCACCGGGTTCGGCTGGGCGTCCACATTTTCCCGGCTGGGTGCAGGGTTTGGACCGCTGGTCTTCGCCAACTACTTCTGGCCGGAACTCGGGCTGGCCACTTCCTTCGCCCTGGCCGGCGCCCTGGTGCTGGCCTCCGTGCTGTGGATGGCGTTCTTCTCCCCGGAAACCCGCCGGGCCCGCCTGCAGTAGCCGTTTTTCGCGACGCCCTTATTCATTTTCGACGCGCATGTTCCCCTGCGCGCACAGTATGTACGCCGCGAAAACGGCATATGTGCGTCGAAAAGGAGAGTGCGCGTCGAAAAGGAGAGTGCGCGTCGACGGCGGTCTAGGCGGCGGAATATTCCGGATCCGCGGCGAGGGCGGCCAACGTGGAAACCAGGAGCCGGCGCTCCACCACCTTGATGCGTTCGTGCAGGGTCTCCTCGGTGTCTGCGTCCTCGATGGCCACAGCTTCCTGGGCAATGATGGGGCCGGTGTCCACGCCGGCGTCGGCCCAGTGCACGGTGCAACCGGTGACCTTGACCCCGTAGGCCATGGCGTCGCGGACGCCGTGGGCGCCTGGAAAAGCAGGCAGCAGCGCGGGGTGTGTGTTGAGGTACCTGCCGTTGAACGCGTCGATGAAACCGGGGCTGACAATCCGCATGAACCCGGAGGACACCACAACGTCCGGCGAGTAGGCGGCGACGGCCCTGGCCAGCGCGGCGTTCCAGTCGGTACGGTCCGGGTAGGCCTTGAAGTCCACCACAAAGGTGGGGATGCCGGCGGCAGCGGAACGTTCGACGCCATAGGTCCCTTCGCGGTCGGCGCCCACCGCCGCGATTTCCACATCGAGCTCCCCCGCTTTGACGGCGTCGATAACTGCCTGGAGGTTGGACCCGGTGCCGGAGACGAGGACGACGATACGCATTGGTCCAGCTTAGGTGCAGGCTCGCGTACGCTGGAAAACATGAACAGCGAACCGGGCCGGGCCGGGCGGCAGCAGGCCAGGCCCCCGCTCAGCGAGGCAGCGAAAGCCTCCCTCGCCAAGACCCACACCCTGTTCAGGACGTTCGTGGTGACGGTACTCGGCGCGTTTTTCGTGTACCAGCTGGACGTGGGCTACCTGTGGCTGACAAGCCTGCTCACCTTGGCGAGCCTGGTCCTGGGCATAGTCCTGCTGGTCCGGTCCATCCGGCTGAAGGAATCCAGGCTGGTCCTTGTGGGCACCATTTCCGGGCTGGTGGTGGCAGCCGTGATGGTGCTGCTGATCGTCACCACCTTGGTCCTGTTTGACCAGGTGCGCGAGTACCAGGCCTGCCTGGGCCGGGCGCTGACGGACCGGGCCACCCAGGCGTGCATGGTGCAGTTCCAGGACGTCCTGCCCGCCAGGATTCCCTAGCCCGGGGCGGTCCTAGTGGACCAGTTCCCCTTCGCGATCGGCCGCCCCGGCCTTCTCCCTTTCCAGCCAGGGTCCTGCCGCGTAGCCAATGACCACGCCGGCGGCCACCTCCGCAGCCACCCATAGGGCCGTCCACAGCGGGTCAGGACCGATTGCGGTCAGGCGCCCCAGTCCTGCTGACCCCCGCGCGATCCAGGCCAGGCCCATCACCAGCAGCCCGGCGGCCAGCCCTGCGAGCACCCCGAGGACAAGGGTGGAGACGGTGGCGGTGAACCAGCGGGCGTGGACCTTGATGGCGAGCCACTCGTCAAAGTGGTTTTCCCCCTCCCGCAGGAACCACCACCCCGCCATGACGCCCGCCAGCACGGGAACTAGCAGGGCGACGACGGCGTAGTCCAGGGATCCTGATGGGATGGCGGCCAGGACAGGAATGGATGGGAGCGGCCCGACTGCGGTGCCCAGCGCCCCTGCCTGGGATCCGGCCCCCAGGGCAAAGCCGGCTCCTGACGTCCACGCAAGCGCGAAGACCACAAGGTTGGGCAGGAAGCCCAGCTGCGCGATGGTGAGGGCGGCGCCTCCCACCGGGCCGGCGTCGAGCGCTTCATACACGGACACCACCAGGTTCCAGTGGATGAACAGATCGGCTGCCAGCAGCGCAGCGGCCAGGGTAAGGGCGGATGCGACGGCGACAAAGCCTGCCTTCGCCGCGGAGGCTAAGTAGGATCCGGCCCAGCGGTAATGCTGGCTGGTGCGGGAGATCCAGTCCACCGCGTCGACGCCGATGAGCCGGCTCCAGGACCCTGCTTCCCTTCGTGCACCGACCACCATGCCGAGGCCGAACGGGACCAGGGGAACCAGTATGGCGTACCAAAGGTTGATGACGACGTCGCTGCTGCGGCAGACGAACCCGGTGGCCGCACCGAACGCCGCATAGACTGCCCACGAGCCCAGCAGGGCCTGCCACAACTGGTCCGTGTAGGAGGCCCGTGCGAGCCTCCGGCCGGCGCGCCACGCCAGGAGGAACGGGATCAGGGTCAGGCCCAGGGGAATCAGGCTCAGCGTGCCGGATCCGCCGTGGGTGGCGGTCGCCGGTCCTGCGCCGGCAAGCTCCAGCGGCACCCCATGGACCAGGAGCCAGGACTGCCCTGCCAGGCGTGCCAGCACCTCGAACTGCCCGTTCTGGAAACCCGCGGTGGCCCAGACTGCCACGATGGGCGCCACGACCACCAGCGCCGAGATGATGGCCGCCTGCGCCGCTTCAAGGGCACCCTGCAGCCACAACGGCATGGGAAGGCCACGGTCTCCGGTCTGATCAGCGCGCAGTTTCATCGTGTTCCATGGTGTCACGCCGGGTGCGCCGCGTCCGCGAACGACAGGCTCGCGGGCGCCACCGATCAATATCCAAATGCCCGGCTGTCCGGCGCTTTTTGCCCTGCCCCGCCGTAAAATTGTTAGAAACCAACACCCGCCTGCCCGCAGGGGCATCCTGCGATTTCTGCTGGCCGTGGGCGTGAACCCGACCAGCCGCTTGCCCGGATACCGTCAACCGGGAAAACAGGAGCCGCGAATGAGAGATGAACCGTAAGTTCTGAAGATATTCGTCCTACTGGCTGGTGCAGTTGCCGCTTGCAGCGCGGCTGCACCAGCGCTTTAAACGGTGCGGCGCCGGGAGCCTCCAACCAGGCTCCCGGCGCCGTTCACCGAATCAGGCCCGCCGCTCCAGCCAGCCGGCCCTGCGGACTTGGCGGGGACAGAGTTCCCCGGTCCGATCAGCGACGCGCGTCGCCGTCCGTTTCGATGTTTTCCTTGCGGACTTCCTCGTTGACCGTGACGTCATCATGGACTGTCTCTTTATCCAGCCGGACCCGTTCCACGGGAACAGTCTCTTTCTCCACCACGGGGCGTTCCTCATGCAGGACCACCTCGTGCTCTTCCTCGCTGATGCCCGGGCCGTCCAGCGCGGAGCCGCGGTTGGCGTCCGTGATGGGCTCGCGCTCCACGCGGACTTCTTCACGCTCCACCGGGATGGTCTTGGTGACATTCTCGGTGGTGACGTACTTGCGCAGGCGGGCCCGGCCTGTGGTCTCACGCTCCTTGCCCACGTGCAGATGTTCCTCGGAGCGGGTCATGGCGTCGTCCGTGGTGGGGCCGGAGGTATCGTGGCCCACGGTCCCGCGAGTGTGGGTGTCCCGGTCGGAAGTGATCCCGGCGGTGGGGGTCCCGGCATTGAGGTCTGCATCGCCCTGGAGGTCGACGTCGCCGGCGGTGTCACGGGTGGCCTCGGTGTACGTCCGTGCGCCGCGGTCGTAGTACGTGTACAGCCGGTCCTCTTCCTCGGGGGTGAGGTGTCCGTCGGCATCAACGCGGGGTGCGTCCTTGACGTGCTCCTTGGTGAAGGGCACCACCAGGTCCTCGCCCTGGTTGTGCGCGCCCTCAACCGGCACGAAGGATTCGGACGTACCGAAGAGGCCGGTCTTCACGGTGACCCAGGTGGGTTCGCCCGTGTCGTCGTCTGCATACAGCTGGCCGATCGAACCGATTTTCGTGCCGTCGGAGCCGACTACGTGGCCGCCCTTGGTGAGCAGGTTTTCAAGGTTTTCCCTGTTGAGCATGACGTCTCCTTGGATTGTCGTTGCACTAGGTCTGCCAGCAGTGGATGGTCCGGACCGGGGCATTCTCCCGTCATCCGGCTTCCGCCCCGGCTGCTTGAGGCTCTGCGCTGACTGCCCCACTACCGTAAGCATGCTTAGCATCAAATGCCAAGCCTACTTAGTAATTTTCTTGGCGGCCGGGGCAGCTGTTCACCCGGCCTTCTCCTCCGGGTAACGCTTTTTCCCCCGCCATTTCAAGGACGGCGCGCACGGTGAAGGGGTGAGGATCGCAATCGTCGCCGAATCATTCCTGCCGTTGATGAACGGCGTCACCCATTCAATCCTTCGGGTCCTGGACCACCTCCAGGAGCGTGGTGACGACGTACTGGTCATCGCCCCGTCAGCGCAGGAGGGAGCCGAGCCGGGCCGGGTCAAAGGGGCGGAGGTCCACCGGCTGCCGGCAGTCCCGCTGGCCGGCTACACGAATGTACGGGTGGCACTGGGAGGTGTGTACCGGGTCAAGCGAATCCTTGCCGAGTACGCGCCGGACGTTGTGCATCTCGCCTCGCCGTTCGTCCTGGGCTGGCGCGCAGCGCAGGCGGCACACCAGCTCGGCATCCCCACGGTGGCGATCTACCAGACCGAAGTTCCCAGCTATGCGGCCCGGTACGGCGTTCCCTTCCTTGAAAACTGGGCCTGGAACAGGGTGGAGAACATCCACCTGCTGGCCTCACGCACCCTTGTGCCCTCCACGTTCGCGCTGAACCAGTTGCGCGGACGGGGCATCCCGCGGGTACGGATGTGGCGCCGCGGGGTGGACACCGCCAGGTTTTCGCCGGAAAAGCGCGACGACGGGTGGCGGGCTTCGGTTGCCCCGGACGGTGAACGCATCATCGGCTACGTGGGCAGGCTGGCCATCGAAAAGCAGGTGGAAGACCTTGCCGCCCTCGCCGGCATTCCCAACACCAGGCTGGTGGTGGTGGGCGACGGCCCGCAACGGGCAGCCCTTGAGGCGGCCCTCCCCCAGGCGGTATTCACCGGCTTCCTGGGCGGTGAGGACCTGGCGCGGACGGTGGCATCCTTCGACCTGTTCGTCCATCCGGGTGAGTTCGAAACCTTCTGCCAGACCATCCAGGAGGCCATGGCGTCAGGTGTCCCGGTGGTGGCCACGGGCCGGGGCGGACCACTGGACCTGGTGGAGAATTCACGCACCGGCTGGCTCTACGAACCGGGTGACCTGTCCGCCATGCGCGCCCGGGTGCAGGACCTGATGGGCGACGACGCCAAACGCCGCGCCTTCGCAGCCGCGGCCCACGCCTCGGTCCAGGAGAGGACCTGGCCGGCGCTTTGCACGGAACTGGTACAGCACTATACGGACGTCATTGCGGCAGTCCCCGCGCCGCCGCGGAAGGCTTCAAAGGCAGGAGCAACATCATGAAGATATCCGTGATCGGCTGTGGGTACCTCGGCGCTGTCCACGCGGCAACCCTTGCATCCATGGGCCACAGCGTTGTGGGCATCGACGTGGATCCCGGCAAGGCGGCCCAGCTGGCACAGGGAACCGCACCGTTCCATGAACCGGGGCTTGACGAGCTCCTGGCGCACGGCCGCGCCACCGGACGGCTGCGCTTCTCCACGGATCCGGCCGAGGCGCGCACTGCCCAGGTGCACTTCCTGTGCGTGGGGACGCCGCAGGACAAGACGTCCGACGCCGCCGACCTTACCTTCCTGGTATCAGCCCTGGAAGGGCTGCTGCCGCACCTGGCGGCGGGCGCCGTCGTCGTGGGCAAATCCACGGTGCCCGTCGGCACGGTGGACATGCTCCGGGAGATCTTCGCACGGCGGCCGGACGTGCTGCTCGGCTGGAATCCCGAATTCCTGCGGCAGGGCACCGCCGTCAAGGACTCACTGGTTCCGGACCGGCTGGTCTACGGCGTTGAAGGCGGCCGCCCCGCCGCCTTCAACCCCCACACCGGGGCACCGACGGGGGTGACTGCGGCCCTGGACGCCGTCTATGAGCCGCTGCTGGCTGCCGGAATCCCGCGGCTCGTCTGCAATTTCGCCACGGCTGAACTCATCAAGTCTGCCGCGAACGCGTACTTGGCCACGAAGGTGAGCTTTATCAACGCCGTGGCCGAACTGTGCGACGCCGCAGGCGCCGACATCACGGAGCTCAGCGAGGCAATGGGGCTGGACCCGCGGATCGGCAGCCGGTACCTGCACGCCGGGCTCGGTTTCGGCGGCGGCTGCCTGCCGAAGGACATCCGCAGCTTCCGCACCCAGGCCGCCACCCTGGGAGTACCTGCGGTGGAGCAGTGGATGCGGCTGGTGGATACGGTGAACCTGGGCCAGCGGGAGCGCACGGTGGGACTCGCTGCAGAGTTGTGCGGCGGAACCCCCGCCGGGCGATCCATCACCGTACTGGGTGCATCCTTCAAGCCCGACACCGACGATATCCGCGACTCCCCCGCCCTGGATGTTGCGGACCGGCTGGCCGCTGCCGGGGCGCACGTCACCGTCACCGACCCCAAAGCGGTCAATCTTGCCTGGCGCCGCTACCCGCGGCTTCGGTTCGAGGCCTCCGCTGCGCGGGCGCTCCAGGATGCCGAGCTGGTGCTGCTCCTCACCGAGTGGGATGAATACCGGCAACTGTGTCCCGCCGCGGCCGGGCAACAGGTACGACGCCGGGTGGTCCTGGACGCACGCAACGTGCTGGATGCGGCGGCCTGGCAGGAACAGGGCTGGGTGGTCCGCGGACTCGGAACGTCCTCCGGCGCCGTGACGGCGGCCGCGGTGCGTTGAAGGCCGGCTTCGGGGAAGGCTAGTCCAGCAGTCCCAGCTCCCGGAACGCCAGCGCCACGCCGTTGCCGGCGGGCGGGGCGGTGATCCGGTCCGCCACGGCAAGCACTGCGGGATGGCCACCTTCCACCGCGATGCCAACGGCCGCGTACTCAAGCATTTCGATGTCGTTGGCGCTGTCGCCGATGGCCACGATGTCCGCCCGGTCCAGTCCGAGCCGGGCTTCCACAATCTGGATGCCGACGGCTTTGTGGGTGCCGGCCATGAAGATCTCCCCGGCCCGGTCCCCCAGCGCCGACAGCGAGCTGGGGATCAGCCCCACCCCGGGGCCGAAGTCCGCCAGCAGGCGGGTCAGCGGCACCGGTGAGTCGAAGCAGGAGATTTTGGCGTAGGAGGTGGCGCGGAGATCGTCGCTGTACTGCATCGGTCCCAGGATGTCCTCCAGCGGATCGACATCCGTGCTGAGGATGCCGTCATGCTGGGGGCGGCCGGCAAAGATGGGCCCGAGGACCTCCCGGAGCCGGCGGTCCACGCCTGTGCGGCCGTGCAGTGCCTCCGGCGCTTCCAGGATGTAGGCGGCACCGTGGGCATCGAGCGTTTCGACGAGGCGCGCCGCGAGCCCAGGTTCAAAGCGGGCGTCCCTGAGGACTTCACCGCCTACCTCCACCCTGGCACCAGCTCCGGTAATGGTGCCGTCGAAGCCGGCGTCCAGGATGTGCCCTGGGACCATGGAGAGTGGACGCCCGGTGCAGACGAACACCTGGTGGCCGAGCTTGCGGGCGGTCCGGACGGCGTCGACGTGCGCCTCGGGAGCCAGCCCGTGGTCGGCGTAGGTGCCGTCGATGTCAAGGAATATGGCCCGCGGCCGCTGGGTCTGGCTGGACATGCGAGCTCCTTCAACAAAGGCAGGGACACCCAAATCCTATCGGCAGCAGTTTATGGGCGGCACGGGATTGTCCCACGTCAGGACCAAACTGATAGTCATCCTGTGATATTGGGGGTCTTGCAGAGTAGTAAGCCTGCTGATTGAATGAGGGAACCGGAAATGGGGGCCCGGCACAACTTACTGACAAGGAGTGGCAACATGGGCATTATCGGATTTCTTATTTTGGGCCTGATTGCTGGAGCCATTGCAAAGGCCATCCTGCCGGGCCGCCAGGGCGGGGGCTGGGTGGTCACCATGGTCCTTGGTGTTGTCGGAGCCATCCTGGGCGGCTGGATCGGATCGTTGATCTTCGGCGGCGGCCTGGCGGAGTTCTTCGACCTCAGGACCTGGCTGCTGGCTATCCTCGGCTCGATCATCGTGCTGCTGATCTACGGCGCCGTCACCAACCGCAGCGGCCGCCGGGTGTAGCTGCTTCCACAAAACCATCAGTAACAGGCGCCGGACTCCACCAGGAGGACGGCGCTTTTTACGTCCCGCCACACGGAGGTGCGGACTCAATATGAACCCGCCGGGAGCCGCCCAATTTTCCCCTCCTGCCTTTATGATGGCGAAGGGGTGGTGTGATGACCGGTTTTCTGGGCCGTGACAACAATGTGGCACTGCAAACTTTTGGCGCGGTCATGGATGCAAGTCCGGACGCACTTTTGGCCCTTGCTGCGGACGGGACCGTCCTGGCGGCGAATGCCGCGGCCGCCAGGTTGTTCGGACTGCCGCAGGAAGCCTTCTCCGGCCTGGATTACCGGATGCTTATCGGAACGGGCTTCCACGGCGAAGTGGCCCTTCTGCTGCGCCAGCTCCTCACCCTGCCGGAAGAGCTTCCGCCTCCGCAGGAAATCATCGCGCTGGGGCGGGACGGGACCGAGTTCCCGGTGGAACTTGCCGCCGCGCCCCTCCCCCACCAGGACCCGCAGGGGCCCGGGGACGGCCCAGACGGGAGCGGGCCGCCAATCGCCCGGCTGCTGCTTTCCATCCGCGGGACGGCACACCGCAAGGCAGCCGACACCAACCTCCGCGAGGCAATGTCGCTGTTGACGGCCACCCTTGAATCAACCGCAGACGGCATCCTGGTCATCGGGACCGACGGCACCGTCGCCGGATTCAACGACCAGTTCCTCACCATGTGGGGCATTCCGCCCGAGCTCATGGACGGCGAAACCGGGGAACCAGTGCTGCAGCTCATCATGGAGCAAGTGGCTGACCCTGTAGCTTTCACCGCCAGGCTGGGCGAACTTCAGGAGGACCCCGCGGCGGAAAGCCACGACGTTGTGGAATTCCGGGACGGCCGGACCTTCGAGCGTTATTCTCGCCCGCAACGTGTCGGCGAGAACATTGTGGGCCGGGTGTGGAGCTTCCGCGATGTTACGCCGCGGCGGAAGGCGCAGGAGCAGGCCCACCGGGCCATGATGGACCTCGCAGTCCAGGCGGAGAAGTTGCGTGCCATGGCCTTCCAGGACCCGCTGACGGGACTTGCCAACCGTGCGGTGTTCAACGATGCCTTGGCCGAATCGCTGCAGGAACCGCGGCTGAAGACGGTGGATGTCCTGCTCCTTGACCTGGATGACTTCAAGGAAGTCAACGACATCCTGGGCCACCAGGCCGGTGACGACATGCTCATCGAAGTGGCGCGCAGGCTCCGCGGTTGCGTCCCGACGGCCGACGTCGTGGCCCGGCTGGGCGGCGACGAGTTCGTGGTGCTCCTGACGGCTTGCCCCGACGCTGATGCCATCGCGGCCTGCATTGTGCGCTGCCTCCATGTGCCGGTGACCATCAGCGGCACCGTCCTTCGTCCCAGCCTGAGCCTGGGGGTGGCTTCCCTGGGCCAGGACAGCATGGGCCCTTCCGAGCTCCTGCGACACGCAGACATTGCGATGTATGCGGCCAAGGCTGCCGGCAAGAACCGGTTCCTGCGCTTCCACCCGGAGATGATGCAGGCGCTGGTGCAGCGGACACACATGGAGAGTGGACTGCAGCTGGCCGTTCCGCGCGGCGAGATAACCGTTGACTTCCAGCCGATCGTCTCCCACCGAATGGGGCAGGTGGTCCAGCTGGAGGCACTGGCCAGGTGGGACCGGGGCGGCGAGCGGGTGCCGCCGTCGATCTTCATCCCGCTCGCCGAGCGCACCGGACTGATTGGTGAGATCGGGGCCGAAGTGATGGCCACCGGAATGGTGCAGCTGGCACGGTGGCTCAGTGAGGATCCGTCGCGGTCCCTGGCCGTGAATGTCTCCGGCGTGCAGCTGCAGGAACCGGACTTCGCCGAGGGAGTCCTGAAGCTTGCCGAGGCCAGCGGCGTGGCACCGTATCAACTCGTGGTGGAGGTTACCGAGAGCGTGTTTTTCGACGCCGACTGCAGCCTGATCCAGCAGCTCAGCGCGCTGCGGGATGCGGGTGCCCGGGTAGCGCTGGACGATTTCGGCACCGGTTATTCGTCGCTGGGCCGGCTGCAGGACCTGCCCGTGGACACCGTCAAGATCGACAAGACCTTCGTGTCCATGGTGCGGACGGGGAACGAGCGGCTGCCGATCCTCAGTTCCATGATCAACATGGCGCACAGCCTGGGCCTGACGGTTACGGCGGAAGGGATAGAAACGGCCGCACAGGCGGACTACCTGACGGCGCTGGAGTGCGATTCGCTGCAGGGGTATCTGTTCTCACTGCCGGAGCCCGGTGACCGGCTGGGCCAGGCGTTGAGTCACGCAGAAGAGGCCCTCCATGCACTGAAGGGCAGGTAGCCGGGGCTGCTCGTCGGCCTAGGCTGCTTCCTGGCGGCCGGGGCGCTGCGAATTTGCGGGCGCGGGGTGGGAGTTCTGGGGCTGCGCGGGGTGCGGTGCTTCGCCGGCGGCGGACGGGGAGCCCGTCCCGGTGGTGGTGGCAGCAGCGCGGTTGCGGCGCCAGCGGCGGACCAGGTCGACGGCGGCGAAGAGCCCTGCGAGTGGGGTCAGCACGGCGGCGGCATAGACGAACAGCATCCACGTCAGGGTGGTAAGTGGCGGCTGGTTGTTGTTGAGCAGGGACAGGCCGCCCAGCATGGCAACCACCCAGAACAGCAGGACGGCCGTCAGCACGGCGCCGGCAGGGAAATACTGGTTGGTCACGACTTTTTTCAGGGTTTCCATGCACTTCCTCCTGCCTGGCCGGGGGGACGGCGAAAGCCGTTCAATGACCAGTATGGGGCCCGGCGTGCAGGAAACTGCGCAAGACGACACGGCGAGTGATGAAGCTAACGCTGCAGGCCGCCGTCGTACGATTTGCGGGGCTGAACGCCGCGCCTTCCCTTCCCGGAACGCGTCCCGCCGCATACCGTAATGCCTGACCGCTTATTATTTGGAGGCTCCCATGCGCAAAGTCACCGCCGGCCTGTTCCACTCCGTGGACGGTGTGGTGTCCGAACCGTTCAAGTTCCAGTTCGACAGCTTTGACGCAGAGCTCGGCGAGGGCCTGACCAGGATGATCAACACCGTGGACACAGTGGTCCTGGGCCGGGTCAGCTACCAGGAGTGGGCTGGGTACTGGCCTACCGCCCCGCAGGACCAGGACTTCGCAGCGTTCATCAACCCCGTGGAGAAGTTCGTCGCCTCGCGGACGCTGACGGGGCCTCTGGAATGGGAAAACTCGCATCTCATGGATGCACCGCTTGAGGATTTCGTTGCGGGCCTGAAAGAGCGCGACGGCGGCGAAATCGCCGTGTGCGGGAGCATCTCGGTGGTGAGGCAGCTGCTGTTCGCCGGGCTGCTGGACTCGCTGCAGCTGATGACCCACCCGGTGATTGCCGGCAGCGGCCGCCGGCTGTTCGAGGACGGGGACCCGTTGACCCGCCTGGTACTGCAGGACCAGTCCACCACCAGCAAGGGCAACGTGCTGAGCACCTATGGGGTGCGCGCCAACGATTAGGCGGCCAGCGGCGCCCCGAAAAGCTCCTCCACGAGTCGCTCCAGGTGGTCGGGGATGTCTGCCTCGGCACTGTGTTCCCCGCGGCCCAGGAAGACTGCGGTGCCGCGGATCCCGTCGAGGTCCAGCCCGCATTCATGCATCAGCTGGCCGGCCCGGAAGTTGACCGGCAGGAGCATGGTGACGCTTTCCGCGTTGAGGTAGACATGCCAGTCACCGCGGATCACCGATTCGAGCGGGCCGCCCACCAAGGCCTCCAAAGCCTGCGGGTCCGCCTCCACCCGCTCGATGCGGATGGGCTCGGACGTGCTGGCCGGTACTACGAGTGCGGTGTAAGTTCTGGTGTTCATCGTTCGTCTCTCCATAGGTCTTAACACCTGGGGAGACGGCAGTGTTCCCGCCGGCTTTCCCGAGAGTGGGCATTTGCAGCTTTGGACTGTTATGGCACGGCATGTCAGGACCACGGCGTGGACGGGTGGTAGTCCGCGGCGACCGCTTGGATCTCCGTCCGGCCTTCGACCGGCCGGATGTCATCTTGGTCCTGCGGCAGGTCGGCTGCTTCGGCCACAGCTTGGGCGAGAGTCAAAGCCCGCCCAGCCGCCCAGGCAAGCCCGAATCTAACCGGGCCTGCCTCTGCCCGCGCCTGCGCGATGAACGACTCAATCCGACGGCGTTCGGCCGGCTCAAGCGGCACACCCCTGTCAGAGCGGTACGCGTCAGTCGCCGACAACATCCGGATAGCCGGGTCAGGACGGTGTTTTTTGACGCAGATCCCTGCCAGCGACTCAAGGAACGCCGCGAGGCTGCCGTACGCCCCGAGGTCAAAGGCAGCCGACACCGCCTCCTGCAGATGCCGCTCAGCGGCATCCAACTCGCCGGCCTGTTCCAGGCTTTCAGCGAGGTTGGTCAAAACGACACCCCATAACCAACCATCGCCAAGGGGCCGCGCCAGGCGGGCACACTCCTGCGCCAATTCCAAAGCGGCGTCATATCGGCCGTTGTGATAGGCCACCCGTGACAGGACGATCAGGGCGCTGACCCGGGTCCGGTAACCTCTTCCGGGCGTGGTAAGTGCTTCCAAAGCCAGCCGTTCCGCCAGGACGAGGTCTTCGCTCTGCGCTGCCTGGACCGAAAGGCACATAAGGGACCAGGCGACGCCCTGCTGGTTTCCTGCCTCGCGAAACGTCTCGGCTGCCCGGTGATGTAAAGTTGCCGCCTGGTCGTACCGGCCCACAATCCAGGACAGAGTGGCGGCCCCGCTTAGTGCCGGCGCAAGCACAGCCGGAGGTACGTCCGGTGCGCGCTCCACCAGTTTCACTGCTTCTCGATACTGTTCCAACACGTTCCCCGTGAGCTCCCAGTAATGCCACAGGTGTCCTATCAGGCCCAGCGCCACCTCGTCAGATCCCCGTTGGCCGGTAGCCCACAGCAAGGCTGAGCGGAACTCCGCCGTATCAGCCTTCAGTTCGCGGAACGCGCTTATCTGGCCGTACCCCCAGAGCGCTGGAGCCAGTGTCTCCGCCAGTTGCAGGTAGTAGCTGGCATGGCGGCGGTAGACAGCATCTGCGTCCGCGCGCGCCAGCAGGCGCTGCCGGGCAAACTCACGGATGGAATGAAGGACACCGACACGTTCGTTGCCATCCGTGTCTGTGTAACAGCGGACCAGGCTGTGGCTAAGGAGGACACCAAGGGCGGCATCCTCCGCCTCTCCCGAATCAGCCACACAACAGCAGATGCTGCGGACGGCAGTCGTGGTCGGGTTGGCAGCAAAGACCCCAAGGTGGTCGAAGAGCTCCTGTTCGCCTTTGCCTAGCAAGCGGTAGCTCCAAGCGATGGTCGCTGTTATTGTCTGTTGCCTTCCGGGAAGGTCCCGGAAAGCCCCGGGAAGCGATGTGAGCCCTTGTTCGAGCTCGCCGAGCAACTCCTCCAGGCTGTGATGGCGGAGTTGTGCGGCTGCCAGCTCAATGGCAAGCGGCAGGCCGTCTACCCGGTGGCAGACTCTGGTGAGTAATGAGGCGTTGCTTTCGTCAACCCCGAAGTGCCTGCGGACAGCGCGGCCGCGTGCAAGGAACAACTTGACGGCAGGAACCTCGCGAAGCACGTCAGGCGGGAGGATGTGGTCAAGCGGAGGCAATGCGAGCGGCGGCAGCTCGAATTCATATTCGGCGCGCAGTCCCAGGCGCCTCCTGCTGGTAGCCAGAATGCGCAGCTCCGGAGCCCCGGTCAACAGGTCCAGCACAACCGGCCATGCCTTCTCCAGGTGCTCGAAGTTGTCGAGCACCAGCAGGAGCCGTCGTTGCCGCAGGAACCGGGAAGCCATCTTGAGCGGTTCGTCCGCGCCAAAATCCCCAAGGCCCAGGCTGGAGGCAATGGCTGCAGGGACCTGCTCCGGGTGGGTCAACGTTGCCATGCTCACCCAGCCCACGCCGTCGTCCATCGTTTCGCCGATATGGGAGGCGACGGCAAGGGCAAGCCGTGTCTTTCCTGTTCCACCGGGTCCTGTGACCGTAACCAATCTGCAGCCCTCTTGTTTATAGAGCGAACAGACCTCCTCAAACTCCGAGTCCCGTCCGAGCATCGGCGTGACAGCAGGAGGCACACTGTTGACCTTCTCTGCCTGCCGCAGGAAACCGACGGCCGGGGCGTCCAAGGACTGGTCCTGCTGCAGGACCAGGATTTCGAGCTCCTTCAGCCGCTCTGACGGTTCGATACCCAGATCCTGAACCATCACCTTTCTGGCGGACCTGCACGCTGCGAGCGCATCCGCCTGCCGGCCGTCGCGGTAAAGGGCGAGGGCCAATGATTCCCACAGCTTTTCGCGGTAGGGGTGGTTGGTTACCAGGCGCTGGAGGTCCCCCGTCAGCAAGGAGTGGCGGCCGCGGGCAAGCTCGATGTCTGCCAGGTTTTGGTAGGTGTCCAGCTTCATTTCCTCGAGCTGGTCCAGTTCGGCTCTGAAGGCCTGGATGTCGGCAAGGTCCGGGAACGGGCTCCCTCTGAACAGTCGGACAGCCTGGCGGAAGCAGGTGGCAGCGCCGGGCAGGTTTCCTTCCAGGGCTGCGTTCTGGCCGAGAGCTACCAACCAGCGGAACTGGAGCAGGTCAAGTTCGTCTTCCCCGACCACCAGGCTGTAGCCACCGGGACGGCTGAGCAAATGGCGTGCTCCCACGCCGGGCGGCCTGCCCGGTTCCAGCAGGCCCCGCAGATTCGCCAAGTACACCTGCATCTGCGGCCCCGGACGCGCCGGCGGGTGATCGCCCCATAAAACATCTGCCAGGAAGTCGGCAGTCACCACGGAGTTCGCCCTGAGGGCAAGGCATGCCAGGACGATCCGCTGCTTGCCGCCTTTGACCACAACGGGCGATCCGCCGGCAATGACATCCAGCGGCCCGAGGGCCCCTATCCGCAGTGCACCCATCGCACAGCCCCTCACGAGCAGCCGTCCGGACCGGATACGAATTCGTCCAGCCCCGGCGGACCAACCGACCAGCGGCCCCAGCGCCTGCCCGTGGCGACGCGGATGACGCGCGCCACATCAACCCCAATCATGCTCCCGGTGCTGGCCCCGGTCCAGAGCCCGCAAGCCAATTAAGGATCGCTTAAGTCCCATGCGGGATGGTTGCAGTGCCCATCCGCAAAAATGAGAGGAACTCCGATGAAATCGACGATGATGCGCACGCTGGTCCCGGCCACCCTTGCCGCGGCGGCAATTGTGATCCCCGTGCCGGCAGCGACTGCCGACGTGCCTCCAGACGTCATCCTGGATCCCGGCCTAGGATGTCCTGGCTTCGCCCTTGGCCTGTCCCGGAGCGATGGCAATCTGGTGGTCAAGAAATTCTTTGACAAGAATGGAAACCAGGTCAGGCTGCTTGAGGCCGGAAAGGGAACGTTGAATACCTACACCAACTACGGCCCGGATCCTGTAAACCCTGTCGCGGGAAAATCCATCAGCGTCAGGACGGATGGCTCCGTCACTAGTACCGAGTTCAACCCTGACGGGACCATAACGGTGACGGCCACTGGGCACAACGGGCTGATCATGTTCCCCACCGATGTTCCCGCAGGCCCGACCACAACCCAGTACACCGGGAAGATCGTGTACACGATCGACACAATGGGCACCTTCAAATTGGTGAGCACAACGGGCAGGGCACTTGACGTTTGCGACGCCCTTAAGTGATGGCACAACGGACGACGCCGGCACTTCCCCAAGTGCCGTCGTCGCACCTTCCCGTCCTGGCTGGGAAGGCGACCGGGTAAACTTGTTCAGTCATGCGCTGTTCCTACTTTGATGCCGGCACCTGCCGCTCCTGCACCCACATGGGCAGGCCGTACGGCGAACAGCTGGCCGGCAAGCAGCTGCACTGCCAGACCCTCCTCGCCGGACACACGGAACTGGAGTGGCTGGAGCCCGTGGCCAGCCAGGAGTCCGGCTTCCGCAACAAAGCCAAGATGGTGATCGGCGGGACGGCACAAAACCCCACCATCGGAATCCTCGACGCTGACGGGCACGGCGTGGACCTGCGCAAATGCGGCGTTTGCTCCCCCGGCCTGCGCGCCGTCTTCCCGGTGCTGGCCACCTACATCCGCCGCCTCCGCCTGACCCCCTACGACGTTCCGAAACGCACCGGGGAACTCAAGCACGTCATCATCACCGAGTCCCCCGCCGGTGAGGTGATGCTCCGCCTGGTCCTCCGCTCCGAGCAGACCCTGCCACGGATCCGGAAGCACCTCCCCGAACTCCTGGCCGACCTGCCGCAGGTCAAGGTGGTCTCCGTCAACCTGCTCCCGGAGCACAAAGCGGTGCTCGAAGGCGACCGCGAGATCCTGCTGACGGAGCAGTCCACCCTGGAGATGCGGGTCAATGACATCAACCTGCACCTGCGGCCGCAGAGCTTCTTCCAGACCAACACCGGCATGGCCGCGGCCCTGTACCGGCAGGGGCGGGAGTGGGTCAACGAGCTGGCGCCGGCCTCGGTGTGGGACCTGTACTGCGGCGTGGGCGGTTTCGCGCTGCACAGCGCTGCCCCGTCCCGTACAGTCACCGGCATCGAGACCAGCAGCGAGGCGATCGCCTCGGCCCGGCTCAGCAGTGACGAGGCTGGCCTGGCAGGCATGGAGTTCCAGGCCGGCGACGCCACCGCGTTCGCCCTCGCGGCGGAGCGGTCACCGGACCTGGTGATCGTGAACCCGCCGCGGCGCGGCATCGGCAAGGAGTTGTGCGGCTGGCTGGAGTCCTCGGACGTGCAGCACGTGGTGTACTCCAGCTGCAACGCCCAGTCGCTGGCCCGTGACCTGGCCGCGCTCCCTTCCTTTACCGCCCGGCGTGCCCGTGTCCTGGACATGTTCCCGCAGACCACGCACTACGAGGTCATGGTGCTGCTGCAACGGACGGCCTAGCGCCGTCCGGTAGCCCCGGGCTCAGGTGCGGACGCGTTCGACGGCGGCCGCACCGGCTTCGCGCCCGATCGACCGGAGGCCCGCCGCCACCCCCGCGGCGTCGGCTGCGGAGCGGTTCTGGCTCAGTTTCTCCTTCGCCTCGATCCGGCTGACCACCAGCTCCACGCCCACGATCGCGCGCAGCTGCCCGGCGACGAATTTCCCCGGAGCGTCGTCAACGGCCCACGGATCCTGCCGGCCGCCCTCATGCAAGGCCGTCAGGTGCCGGACGTGCCGTGCCAGCCAGCCGGCATCGTCATGGACCACCAGCTCCCCGTAGACGTGCGCCGTGCTGTAGTTCCAGGTGGGGACCACCCGGCCGTGTTCGGCTTTGGAGGCATACCACGACGGAGAAACGTAGTCGTCCGGGCCCTGGATGATGGCCAGCGCTTCACCTGTAGGCGCAGTGGACCACTGCGGGTTGTTCCGGGCCATGTGCGCCTGGAGGGCACCGTGCTCCCCCACCTGCGGATTGAACGCGAAGGGCAGCAGCGTTGCCAGCAGGCCGCCGTCGGTCATGGTCACCAGGTTGGCAGCGCCGGGGTGCGCCAACAGGTTCCGGACGGCGTCGGGTTCGGCGGCGAAATGGGAAGGAATGTACATGGGAGTCCTTTCAGGTGGTCAGGCGGTTGGCTTGAGCCGGACGCGGACGGCCGCTGCGGCACAGAGGGTGACGGCAAGGGCGCCGATGGCGGTGGTCCACGTCAGTGCCTCCCCCAGCAGGAGCGCGGCCCAGCAGATACTCAGGATGGGCTGAAGCAGCTGGATCTGGCTCACCTGTGCCATAGGGCCGATCGCCAGCCCCCGGTACCAGGCGAAGAAGCCAAGGAACATGCTCACCACGGCAAGGTAGCCGAACGCCGCCCACTGGATTGGACTGGCCGACGGCGGCTGGCCCTGGACGGAGGCCGCGGCCAGGACCAGCATGGCCGGCGCGGCGAGGACCAGCGCCCAGGCGATGGTCTGCCACGAGCCGAGTTCCCTGGCCAGCAGGCCACCCTCCGCATATCCGACGGCGGCGCAGGCCACGGCCCCGAGCAGCAGGAGGTCCGCCCAGTGCAGGTGGCCGATACCGCCTGCCTGCAGGAAGGCGAAGCCAACCGCTGCCAACGAGCCGAGTACAGTCACGGCCCAGAAGGCCGCCGTTGGCCGCTCCCCCGTCCTCAGCACCGCGGCAGTGGCCGTGGCGGCGGGCAGGAGCGCAATGACCACGGCACTGTGTCCGGCCGGCACCGCAGTAAGTGCGTAGGACGTAAGCAAAGGAAAGCCTGCGACGACGCCGCCGGCCACGAGCGCAAGGCGCGGCCAGGTGCGTGGGCGCGGCAGCCGCTGCCGGGTGATCGCGAGCGCTGTGGCGGCAAGGACGGCGGCCGCCACTGCACGGCCGGAACCGATGAACAACGGCGGCAGGCCGGCGACGGCCACCTTGGTGAAGGGAACCGTGAAGGAGAAGGCCGCGACACCCATCAGGCCCCACCAGATCCCGGAAGACCGCCGGGGCAGTATCACTGGGCTCTCCAGCACAGTAGCGCTACTATGTTCTCTCATGACCAACGATAGCAGTTCACGGATCGTGGCGGCACTCCGGCAGTGGGTTGCGGAAGCGGCCCCGGGAGCGAAACTGCCCTCCACCCGGCAACTGGTGGCCGAGTACCACGCGAGCCCGGTGACGGTCCAGAAAGCCCTGCAGGCACTGGCTTCGCAGGGCCTGATCGACAGCCGGCCTGGCGTCGGGACGTTCGTCCGCGCCGTACGCACCGCCCGCCCGTCGGACTACGGCTGGCAGACCGCGGCGCTGCGTTCTCCCTCAGCGCCGCTTCCGCCGTCGTCGGGCACCATGCGGACGGTCCCCGCCGAGGCCATCTGGTTCCACTCCGGCTACCCGGACCGGGAGCTGTTGCCGGAGCGGCTGGTCCGGTCCGCACTGGCCCGCGCTGCCCGCGGCGACGCCGCGCTGTCCCGGCCACCTGCCGCCGGCATGCCCGAACTGCAGCAGTGGTTCGCCCAGGAGCTCGGCTCGGCAACCCCGGCCGGGACCACGCCACCAACGCCCAGTGACGTGATCGTGCTGCCGGGCAGCCAAAGCGGACTCAGCTCCATTTTCCGGGCCCTGGTGGGCGCCGGGCAGCCGCTGCTCATCGAATCGCCGTCGTACTGGGGCGCCATACTCGCCGCCGCCCAGACCGGGGTGCGGCTGGTCCCGGTGCCCACCGGGCCGGACGGCCCGGACCCCGCCGACGTTGACCGCGCCTTTACGGAGACTGGAGCGCGGGCGTTCTACGTGCAGCCCAACTATTCCAACCCCACGGGCGGGCAGTGGGCGCCGGGCCGTGGCGACGAGATCCTGGACGTTGCCCACCGGCACGGCGCGTTCCTGGTGGAGGACGACTGGGCCCACGACTTCGGCATCACTTCAAACCCCCTTCCGTTGGCCACGCGCGATGATTCCGGCCACGTGGTCTACATCAGATCCTTGACCAAGAGCGTGTCAACGGCCATCCGCATTGCCGCCGTGATCGTGCGCGGGCCGGCGCGCGAACGCATCCTGGGCCACCGCGCCGCCGAGTCCATGTATGTCAGCGGACTCCTGCAGGCTGCGGCACTGGACGTGGTCACGCAACCAGGATGGCAGACCCACCTGCGGAGCCTCCGCCAGCAGCTCCAGTCCCGCCGCGACCTGCTGGCCACCAGCATCCGGGAACACGTCCCGCAGGCACACATCGACAACCTGCCCAAAGGCGGGCTCAACCTGTGGGTGCGCCTCCCGGACACCACCGACCTTCCCAGGCTGGCGCGCGACTGCGAGGACGCCGGAGTGATCATCGCCGCCGGCACCGAGTGGTTCCCGGCCGAGTCCGCCGGAGCGTTCATCCGCCTTAACTATTCCGGCCCGAACCCGGGCGCCTATCCCGAAGGCGCCCGGATCATTGGCGAGGCCATGGCCCGGAACAGCGGCTAGGCACCGGCCCCGCGCGCCAACCCGTTAGCCCGGCGCCAGCCGTCGTTCACCGGGCCGCCACTCCCGGTTCATTACCCATTAGTAACTTGAGAGCTCCTGTTGAGACCCCAACCTTAAGAGGCCCCCTCCATGAGCTCCACACCAAACCGGCGCGCCCTGACCCTGGCCGCGTCGCTGATAGTTGCCGCCTGCGCGGCTGCCGGCGCTGCCGCGGCGCAGGCCAATGTCCCGGAGCAGGGCACCAGCCCAGCCGCCGGAACCCACCATGAAACCTCCACGGAACTGGCCAACGCGTTCGACGCCGTCAACCGCAACACCGCCTGGCAGCAGACGTCCAAGCTGAAACTGAACTTCCCCACCTACCACACAGAGGGAATCGCCTACAGCCAGGACCACATCTTCCTCTCGGCCGTGCAGATCCTCGAACCCACCGCCAAGTACCCCACTCCGCAGGGCGGCTACGACCGCACGCCCGGCAAGGGCATCGGACATCTGTTCGTCATGGACAAGGCCGGCAACCTGCAAAAGGACATCACCCTTGGCGAGGGCGACATGTACCACCCCGGTGGCATCGACTTTGACGGCACCAACGTGTGGGTGCCGGTGGCCCAGTACCGGCCGGACAGCAGCGCCATCATCTACAAGGTTGATGCGCAGACCCTGGACGTGCACAAGCAGTTCGAAGTCAAGGACCACTTCGGCGGCATTGTCCTGGACAAGCAGACCGGACACTTGGTGGGCAACACCTGGGGCTCCCGGCGGTTCGCGGAGTGGGACCTGCAGGGCAAGCAATTGTCCACGTGGGAAAACCCGAACTACTTCATCGATTACCAGGACTGCCAGTACGTACCCAATGCGAAGATGCTCTGCGCCGGAGTGACCAACCTCCCGCAGACTCCCTCCGCCGGGGGCACAGCAGCTACCTATGAACTGGGTGGCATGGCGATGATCGACCTGAAGTCCCATGAGGTGACCCGCGAGGTCCCGTTCCAGCAGTGGTCCACCGCCGGGCACGTGGCCACCCGCAACCCGTTCAAAATGACCGCCGACGGCAACCACCTCAGCATGACGGTGGCCCCGGACAACGGTGAAGAAGGCAACGGCACGGAAATCCTCACCTACGAAGCCGACGTCACCCCGGCCAAATAGCCCCAGACCCGCCGCTCCCCGCGGCGCCCGCATCACCTGAAACGATTGGATACCCCATGCCATCCATGGCACCCCCCACCCGAAAAAGAATTGCAGCCGCCACCGGCGCGGCAGCACTCGCCGCTTCAGCCCTGACGGCCGGACTCGTCGGCTTCAGCGCCGCACCCGCGACTGCCGTTACGGCTCAGGGCAACACCGCCACGCCGATCAAGCATGTGGTGGTGCTCTTCCAGGAAAATGTCTCCTTTGACCACTACTTCGCCACCTACCCCAACGCGGCCAACGCTCCTGGCGAAACCCAACAGGGTACCGGCACCGCAGCGGCTGCCTTCAAGGCATCCGAGGACACCCCCAAGGACATCAACACCCTCGCCAGCGCTGGCCTGCTGGCCCCGAACAACCCCAACTCCGTCCAGCCGGCGCGGCTGTCCCCAATGCAGGCTGTCACCTGCGACCAGGACCATGAGTACACGGCCGAGCAGAAGGCGTACAACGGCGGCCTGATGGATAAATTCGTGGAGTTCACCAGCAAGGACGCCTGTGCACCGAACCAGTACGGGCGCCCCGGGCTGACGATGGACTATTACGACGGCAACACGGTCAGCGGGATCTGGAACTACGCCCAGAACTATGCCATGAGCGACAACCACTTCAGCACCGTTTTCGGCCCCTCAACCCCTGGCGCGCTGAACCTGGTCTCCGGCCAGACCCACGGCGTGAAGGAATTCACCGCCGCCGGCCAGCCGGTGAAGCCCACCGCCAGCGACTACACGGTCCGCGTCCCGGACGCCAACGGCGTCGGCACCATGATCAATGACCCGGACCCGGTCTACGACGACTGCTCCAACAACAGCCACGCCAAGGCCAACAACCTGGCCGGCATGACCGGCAAGAACATCGGCGACCTGCTCAACGACCAGGGCGTGTCCTGGGGCTGGTTCCAGGGCGGCTTCGCGCCCACCACAGCGGCAACTGCCACTACCCCGGCGGCCTGCAAGGGCACCCACAACAACGTAGCCGGCGTCTCCAGCACGGACTACAACCCGCACCACCAGCCCTTCCAGTACTACGCCTCCACCGCCAACCCCCACCACCTCGCCCCGGCGAACGACGCAGAAATCGGCCACAACGGCCAGGCCAACCACCAGTACGACCTGACCGACTTCAGCAAGGTGGTCAACAGCGACAACATGCCTGCCGTGTCCTTCCTGAAGGCCTCCAACTTCCAGGACGGCCACGCCGCCTACTCGGACCCCGTCGATGAGCAGAACTTCGTCACCAAGACAGTCAACGAGATCCAGCAGTCCAAGAACTGGGAGGACACCGCCATCGTCCTCGCCTACGACGATTCCGATGGCTGGTACGACCACGTCGCCGCCAAGGTGAAGAACGCCTCCAACAGCCCCGACGACGCCGCATGGTGCCAGAACGCCGCAGCGCACGGCATCCCCGTGGCCGGCGGCTACGCCGACCGCTGCGGACCCGGCCCCCGCCAGCCGCTGGTGGTCATCTCCCCCTTCGCGAAGAAGAACTTCGTGGACCACACTGAAACAGACCAGGCCTCGATCCTGAAGTTCATTGAGGACAACTGGCACACCGGACAGATCGGCGACTCCTCGGCCGATGCGACCGCCGGGTCAATGGAGGCAATGTTCAACTTCCACCACGAGCGCAACGACAAGGTCCTGCTCAACGAGCAGACAGGCGCGGTCGCCTCGATCACCCACAACGGGCACCCCGCGGGCCAATGACATAACCCTCTTCACAGCATGAACGGAGGAAGCGCTGCCCGGCAGGAGCCGGGCAGCGCTTCCTCCGTTAATGGCTCAAGATGTGCGCTTAATCCGTTCTCCGCCAGAAGGCGAAGCTACGCTGGCCGTGCCATCCGCATCCAGCACACGCCATTGGGGGACGCATGCCTGCCTTCCGAAATTTTCCCATTCATCGGGCGGCGCTTGGACGCGCATGCGCCGCGGCTGCCGTCGTCCTCATGCTGGCCGGCTGCTCAACCCAGGCTTCGCTGTCCCTTGCTGGCAGCCCCGCCAGTGAAGCCGCCACGGCAACTCCTGCCGCGAAAGCGGCCGCCGACCAGGCAGCAGCCGAACAGGCAGCGAAAACAGCGGCAGAAAAGGCAGCTGCTGCCAAAGCTGCGGCGGACAAGGATGCCGCAGACAAAGCCGCTGGAGAGGCTGCAGCCCGGCAAGCCGCCGAAACCAAGGCAGCCCAGGACGCGGCCGCCGCAAAGGCCGCAGCGGAAGCGGCCGCCAAGGCCGCCGCGCCTCCCGCGCCGGCGGCCCAGCCCGTGCCGGGGACGAATCCGGGCTGCGACCCCAACTACTCAGGGTGCGTACCCATCGCTTCAGATGTGGACTGCGCCGGCGGTAGCGGCAACGGGCCGGCGTACGTGCGCGGGCCCGTCCAGGTCATTGGCCGCGATATCTACGGCTTGGACGCGGACCACGACGGAGTGGGCTGCGAGCGGTAGGACCCGCAGCGACTCAGGCGCGGACCCTGACCAGTTCTTCGCTCTTTTCCCACAACCCGCGCGCCAGTTCGGCGTCGTAGGCCTGGGCGGAAGCCTTGGCCAGGGCCCGCTTGGCGTAGTAGGCGCCGGAGATCCAGTCCGTTCCTGCGGTGCCGTTGATGAGCCAGAGCATGGTGTCGGCCCCCTGGTCCGGGCTCAGCATGAAGCGGTTCAGCAAGGTGGTGTAGGCGTGCCGCCACGGACTCCCGGACTCCGCTGCGAAGTTGGTGCGGACCACGCCCGGGTGGAATGCCGCCGTCGTGATTCCCTGGTCATGGAAGCGGCGGTGCAGTTCGGAAGTGAAGAGGATGTTGGCGAGCTTGCCCGTGCCGTAGGCGCGGTTGGTGCTGTATCCGTATTCGGCATTGAGGTCGAAGAGGTCCAGTTTGCCGAAGTTGTTCGCGGCGCTGGAGGTGTTGATCACCTTGGCGCTGCTGGCAGTGAGGGTGTCCATGAGGAGGGTGGTCAGCAGGAACGGCGCCAGGTGGTTGACCTGGAACGTCGACTCGTTGCCGTCCACGGTGAGCGTCCGCTTGCCCATGATCCCGCCGGCGTTATTCGCCAGGACATCGATGCGCGGGTACTTGTCCTTGATTTTCGCCGCAAGGTCCCGGACCTGTGACAGCTGGGCGAAATCGGCGAGGTAGTAGTCGGCGCCGATGTCCCCGGCCAGGGCGCGGGTCTTCTCAGCGGAACGGCCTACCACGACCACCTGCTCCCCCGCCCTGGCCAGCGTCCGCGCGGCTGCGGCTCCGATGCCGTCGCTGGCGCCGGTAATCACGATGGTGCGTGGAGCAGTCACGGGGTGTCCTTTGGTTGGCCGGCGGCGCGCCGGCATGGCACGCCAAGGGGGATAACGACGGCGGGACGGCAGGTGTTCCCGGGCGCTGGCCTCCCCGCCGCCCCGCGGCGGCGTCGCGGCACGTTGGGAGGGCAGTCCGGCGCACCTGCAGGCAGGAGCAAATGTCCTACTTATTCACTTTTGGGGTGTCATACGTCATACTTATTGCGGCAGCCACCAGTTTCGTTGGCCGCCCTACCCCATATCGAGGAAGCAACATGCAATCCCTTCTCCTTCCCGCCGCCACAGAGCCGTGGAACGGACACGACACCCAACTGGTCGTAGTCGCCGCCATCGGCATAGCGCTGATCGTATTCCTGATCGTAAAACTCAAGCTCCATCCCTTCCTGTCGCTGGTCCTCGGATCGGCGTTCGTCGGCCTCGCCTCCGGGGTTGAACTAGGGAAGGTCATCAGCAACTTCGAAGACGGCGTGGGGGGCACGCTGAAAGAAGTTGGCCTGCTGATCGCGCTCGGCGCCATGCTGGGCAAGCTCCTGGCAGATTCCGGCGGCGCCAACCGCGTCGTGGACACCCTGCTCGGCAAAGTCTCCCCGAAGGTCCTCCCCTGGGCCATGGCCCTGGTCGCCGTCATCATCGGTTTGCCGATGTTCTTCGAAATCGGCCTCGTGCTGCTGCTGCCCGTCATCGTCCTGGTGGCCCAGCGGTCGGGCCGGAAGCTGATGCGCGTAGCCATCCCGGCCCTCGCCGGCCTCTCCGTCCTGCACGGCCTCGTCCCGCCGCACCCGGGCCCCCTCGTAGCCATCTCCAGCCTGAACGCCCCGTTGGGCATCACCCTGGCCCTAGGGCTCCTGATCGCCATTCCCACGGTCATCATCTGCGGCCCGCTGTTCGCCATTTACGCTGCGCGCTGGGTCCCGGTGGATGCCCCGAAGGTGGCCGGCGGCATAGATACCGAGCACACCCAGGCCGACCCCGACGTCAAGCGCCAGCCCACATTCCTCATCACCCTGCTGACCATCGTCTTCCCTGTGGTGCTGATGCTCCTCAAGGCCGTGGTGGACATTGTTGACCCCAACGCCAAGAACCCAAGCGCGGCCCGCGTCTTCTTCGACTTCATCGGTGAACCGTTGGTTGCCATGACCCTGGCGGTACTGCTGGCCCTGGTGACGTTCGGCTACGCCGTCGGCTTCACCGGCACCAAAATCGGAGCCAAGATCGGCGCCTCCGTCGGGCCCATCGCAGCCGTGATCCTGATCGTGGGCGCAGGTGGCGGTTTCAAGCAGACCCTCATCGGCGCCGGAGTGGGCGATGCGGTTGCCAAATGGGCCACCGGAGCCAATATCTCCGTCCTGGTCCTGGGCTTCCTCATCGCAGTGGCTATCCGGCTCGCAACCGGTTCAGCCACGGTGGCAACGGTGACGGCGGCAGGCATCGTAGCGCCCCTCGCAGCAAGCCTCTCCCCCGGGCACGCAGGCCTGCTGGTCCTCGCTGTGGGCGCCGGTTCCTTGTTCCTCTCCCACGTGAACGATGCCGGCTTCTGGCTGGTCAAGGAACTCTTCGGCCTGACCGTTGGCCAGACCTTCAAGACCTGGTCCGTCATGGAAACCCTCATCTCCGTGGTCGGGTTCGCGCTGGTCATGATCCTGTCCGTGGTGATCCCTTGATGGACGCCGCGATCACTCCCGGCTCCGTCCAGCAGCCGGTCCTGGTCATCATGGGCGTATCCGGGTCCGGCAAGTCGACGGTGGCGGGTATCCTGGCAGGCCAGCTTGGCTGGGACCTGGAGGAAGGCGATGACCTGCACCCGGCCGAAAATGTGGCGAAGATGGCTTCCGGGATCCCGCTGACCGACGAGGACCGCTGGCCCTGGCTGGACACGATTGCCTCGTGGATCATCGAGCACACGATGGCCGGCATCCCCGGCATCATCACCTGCTCGGCCTTGAAAAAGATCTATCGGGACCGGCTCCGCGAGAAAAACGTCGTCTTCGTGCACCTGTCCGGTTCCAAGGAACAGATCGGCCGCCGGCTGACGGCGCGGATGGACCACTACATGCCCCCGTCCCTGCTGGATTCGCAGATCGCCACGCTTGAGCCGCCGGGGCCGGACGAGAACACCATCGTGGTGGATGTCGGGCGCACTCCCGCCGAAGAAGCCGCAGAAGTCGTCAGGCGCCTGGGCCTCTCACCGGCGTCCGGTTCAACCGCACTGGGCCACCCCCACCCCGGCCGGTCATCCGCGGCGGGGCAGCCCGGGGACACCGCCGGCGCGTAGGCCTGCCCGCGCCGGCAGGCGGCAGCACCGGCGTGCCCGGCTGGAACAGACGCTCCAGCCGGGCACGTAACCAGATTTCATCAGTCGACGACAATCACCTTGCCCACCATGCCCATGTAGTCATGGAGTGCGCAGATGTACTTGAAGGTGCCCTCCGTTTGGAACTTCACCTTAAAAACCGCGCCCGGCAGCAGGATTCCCGAACTGAGGTCGCCGCCCGAGAAATCCGTCGGGTCGCCGGACGGGGCGAAAATGTTCGCCGGCTCGTTGCCAAAAGTGACGGTATGGGGAGCGCCCATGCCAGTGTTCGCGAAAGTCACCCAGTCACCACGGTGCACCGTCACTGTTGGCTGGACGAAGCGCATGACCATCGCCACGCCGTCGTCACCGCCCGCCATGACCTTGTGGTTGCTTGCTTGCTCGGCCAGCGACTCGTCGAGCTGTTCGCCGTCACGAATGATGGACTGCGCCTGTACCCTGGATGCCCTGTTGTAGTCACCCTGGTTGTAGGGGTAATCGGTGCCACGGTCGCGCACGTGGACGGTACCCTTCATCATCTTTCCGTGGACCAGGCAATAGTAGGTGAAGTTACCCTCGCGCGGGAACGTCAGGCTGTAGTCCTTGACGGCCGGGAAGCCCGGTACGTCCACGTTGGCCATGATGCCCGAGTTGTAGTAGGACTGCCCGTCGTAGTAGTCCTTTCCGCGCTGCTGCAGTTCATTTGGATCGAATGGATTGAAGTCCGTCAGCGGCTGGCCCGCCGCCAGGAAGGTCACCGTGTGGATCTCCGCAGCGTTTGCGTGCCACATGACGGTGTCCCGCTCGTTGATGAAGATCTCCGAGGGAAGGAACGCCATCCCCTGGATTTCCTGGTCGCTGGACTCAGAGCCCACTTGCACGTGCCAGGTCCGGTGGCCCCCCTCGCCGGCCGAGGCCGGTCCCGCGACGGCCATGGAGGCCAGCAGTGAAACAGCGAATGCAACGATGAACGACAATATCTTGAATCTTGGATTGATTCCCCGATTATTCTTCATAGGAATGCTTTCTCGAACTGCCATCGGCCAGAGGCGATGAACAGCTGCAGCCGGTCCAACGCAGTGGACAACTGGCCGGACGGGCCGCTGTTTTCGGAGTGAAGGTGCCAGCTGCCGATGCCGGGGAGCGCGGTCAGCTGGTGCCGGCCGACTTACGTGCCGGACATGCACCACCCCATCTGGTGCCGCGTCATTGGAGTTTTCCAAACGCCGCCGTAGGCGTGGGATTGGCACGCTGCGTACGTACGCACCTAATAGATTGCTCCTTCAACAGTCCTTTGTCGAGGAGGAAATATTAGCCGGATGCCATTGCCGGTTTAACAAAAAGCAGGGCCTGCCGATGAACGGCAAGCCCTGCTTGGAAACCTAACGGTCCCGGATCCCTAGGAGATTAGAGAGCCTGGATGTTGGTGGCCTGGGGACCCTTGGGGCCCTGCTCGGTGTCGAAGGAAACCTTCTGGTTCTCTTCGAGGGAGCGGAAGCCGGAGGAGTTGATCGCGGAGTAGTGCGCGAACACGTCCTGCGAGGAGTCGTCCGGGGAGATGAAGCCGAAGCCCTTTTCAGCGTTAAACCATTTGACGGTACCAGTAGCCATTAATTTTGTCCTTCGTGAAGGTGGAGGGAACGTCCCGACTTTCGGGCCCTCCGGCGTGGGGTGTTCAAAAACCGCTACTTCAGAAGAACACGGACTTTCGACCGCGCGTACTGCCTGAACTACCAACTGCATAAACACAACAACAGGATCTAGAGTACAGGAGATTTGACGCATACCTAATTGCATGCCTGCCGGGTCCGGATCACGCCTCCGCCGCATCCTGCAGTGCCGTGCTGTAGCGGGTGTACCCGGGACGGAGCCGGACGGAGCCTGCGCCTACCACCGCTATGTCCTCCCAAAGCACCAGAAACGCGCCGCGGTGCCGCCACCGGAGCATTCGAGCCAGCAGCCACGGCCGGGTGAGTCCGTTCCGTTCATAGCCCAGGAAAGATGCCGCGCTGTGCGGGCTGATGACCAGGCCCAGCAGCCGCGGCTCGGCCATCAGCTGGTGCGCGGTGCCGTCCAACGCAAACCGGACGTCGGCCACGCGGCCCAGCCACCCGCCGTCGGCATCCTGGACGGTATTGCCCAGCAGGTCACCGAGGATCATGGCGGCCTCCCGGGATGCGCGCAATGATCTTGTCCCGTACCCAACGTTCCACCCAGCCTGCATCCAGCGACTCTCCGCTGACGCCCAGCCGAACCACTACGCCCACCTCCGCCACGTCTTTCCAGGGAATGCGGATCAGCCGGGACGACGGCGGCCTGCCGCCGAAGACGCGCGTCCCCAGGACCGGCCCGGTCAGCAGCGCACTAAGGACAGGCGCGGGTGTTCCGGGCTCAATGGCATCATCCACGGCAGGGCCTGCCAGTTCGAGGTCGTCGACGGTGGTGACCGGAACGCCGTCGTGGTCCAAAACCTGCCGGTCCAGCAGGTGCAGCTGCGCATCCAGGATCCGCCCGGCCACTTTCGGCGCGGGACGCAGCGGGCCAGGCTGGGCTGTCATGCGCCAGCTCCTGTCACGATCATGAGGGGGATGGCGGCTATGGAGGCCACCAGGATGATCACCAGGTAGACCATGCCCAGCGCGTTGACCACCCGTCCGTTCACATGCTCGCGCATGTACTGCGGATCGTTGGCCACGATGAGGATGGGCAGGTAGGTCAAGGGCAGCGCAATGGCGGAAAACACCACCGAGTACTCGGTGACCAGCACGGGGTCTACCCCGGTGGCCAGCACCGCGATGCCCACCAGCAGGCACACAATCATGGACAGGTGGAAGCGGGCGGCCTCCGCCGGGCGGCGGAACTTGCCCCAGGACCAGCCAAAGAACTGGGCCAGGGTGTAGCCGCTGGAAAGCGTGGTTTCCAGGGCTGCGCCGAAAGTCGCCGCCACGATCCCCAGCAGGACCAGCGCCAGGCCGATCTTTCCTGCGCCCTCCGCCACAGGCAGGATCACCTGGGACAGCGACGTCACCGATATGCCGGCGGGCAACAGGACGACGGCGGCGCACGCGGCTATGGACACGGACAACAAGCCGCCAAGCGGGAATCCGACCAGGACGTTGATCCGCTCCTGGAGCAGGTCCTTCACCGTCCACCCCTCCTCCACAGCGCCTGAGGAGAAGAAGAACACCTCGTACGGGGTCATCGCGGCGCCGAACAGGGCGATGGCGTAGTAGCTGTAGGTCCACACCGTTTCCTGCTCCGGCACCGCGGGAGTGAGTTGCCCGGCCAGCGAGCCCCAGTCCGGCTTGAGCAGGAACAGTGCCACCGCAAAGATGACCAAGGTCAGCCCCAGCAGGCCTGTGACGTTCTCCATGATGGAGAACCGGACGCGCCATACCACCAGCCACACGGCCAGCGCCGCCACCGGAATCCAGAGCAGGTAGTAGACGCTGCTGGCCAGCTGGAGCGCCAGGGCAACGCCGCCGATCTCCGCCGTCACGGTCATGAGGTTGATCAGGAAGGACGCCGCCAGGTTGGCCAGCCCGGCCCGGGCGCCGAGCCGTTCGCGGATCACCTCAAACGTGGCCCGGCCGGACGCGGCAGCCACCCGGCCGGACATGTTGGCGAAAAGGCAGATCCCCAGCACGCCGAGGGCCACCACCCACACCAGGGACAGGCCGAAGCGGGAGCCCACGACGGCGTTGGTTACCAGGTCTCCGATGTCCACGAACCCGCCAATCGCGGTGAGGATCCCGAGTGCGACGCGGAGGAGCCGTTTCATGGGTGGGCCTTCACGGGGACGCCACCGTGCTTTCGAGCTGCTTCAGGACGTCCTGGGCATCCGCGAGCGCTTTGTCACCGTCCGCGAGGGAGGGGGTGCCGCCGTCGCCCGCTGCCAACGCCGCACGCGCCGTGGCGAAGCCGGCGGCGCACTGGTCAAGCGCATCCAATGCCTGCCTCTGGGTGCCGCGGTCCACCGTGGTGGCCGGGGAGAGCTTCAGGACGGTGCTGCGGCTGGACTGGAGTTCCTTGAGACCGTCGTCAAGCGTGGTGGAGGTGGCGGCACGCGTCAGCTTGCCGGCCATGTCCTGGCGGAGGGCGATCCGGGCGGTGGCGACGGCGGAGGAGCTGTCCTTGACGGCCGTGGACACCGACTCGGTGATGCCGCTGCTGCAGCCGGTGAGGAGGGCCACGCCGAGGAGGGCGGACGCGGCGGGGGCCAGCGCGCCCACGTTCGTCCGGCCCGGGTGCGTGCTGCGCCCGGCCGGCCCCGGAGCTGGATTTGCCAGCACCGTTGCCTCCAACCTTCCGGGAAAGACCGGGTCCTCGGAATCCGCCCTTCGCCAGGCAGCTCCAATTAGTTGCCTATGGTCAGGTATAGCACCGGCCCGGGAAGTTTGACCTGTTCAGAGCAGGATTTGTTGCCTGCCGGGGACCTCCGTGAACGGCCCCTCGACCCCACCGCCAAACGGGCATATCCTGCATCCAGATCCTGCGGACAAACCCCGCCGACGGGAGGCAAAGCCATGGAGATGCCCAAGGCAACCGAGGAAGAAAAAGCGCGGTTCCGCCGCGTGGTCCCCGACCATCCCGGAGTGGTGGTCAAGCCGATGTTCGGCAACCTGGGAGCGTTCGTCAACGGCAACATGTTCGCCGGGCTGTTCGGATCCACCATTGGCGTGAAGCTCTCCCGGGAGGACAAGGAAGTGCTGGAGTCCTCCGAACGGACCGTGCCGTTTGGGCCCGCAGAGCGACCGATGGGCGGGTACACCGGCCTGCCCGAAGTGTGGAATGAAGAGGGCGACGGCGACGAAACCCGGGCGCGGGCATGGGCCGAAAAGGCGCTGGCTTACGTCGGCTCCCTGCCGGCCAAGGAGCCCAAGGCCCGCGCTACCCGGCCGCCCCGGACGGGCGGGTAGCCGTGTCCACCCCGGCAACACCCCGGGAGGAAACCAGCACATCTGGCAGCGCGCGGCTGACGGGCCGCCTGAAGGAGCCATTGTCGTGGAACCGTACCGCGTGATCCTGCTTCCCGGCAGTGTCCTGCCCGCCGGTCCTGCCTATGGCGCGCTGCTGGGAGCCCTGGGAGAAAGCGTTGATGCCGTGGCCAAGGACTTGGAGCTCTACCGAGATGACGCGCCACCGCCTGGCTGGAGCCTGGACACAGAGGGAGACGGCGTGCTCCGCGAGGCGGACGCCCGCGGCTGGGATGCCTTCCACCTGCTGGGCTATTCGGGTGGCGGTGCAGCGGCCCTGGCGCTCACAGCCCGGCACCCGGAACGGCTGCTGAGCCTGGCCCTGCTGGAGCCGGCCTGGGCGGGCGCCTGGGACTGGAGCCCCGAGCACACGCGGCTGTGGCACCGGTACGGTGAACTGGCGGCCCTTCCGCCGGAGCAATTCATGGCATCCTTCATGCGGCTGCAGGTGAAGCCCGACGCCGTCCTGCCGCCTCCGCCGCCCGGCCCACCCCCGCCATGGATGGCCAAGCGGCCGGCGGGCATCAGCGCGTTCCTGCACGCGTTCGAAACATATGACCTGGACCGCAGCCGGCTGGCTGCCTTCGAAAAGCCGGTGCTCTTTGTCCTCGGCGGCATGAGCAGCCCGGATGAGCAGGGGGACAACGCCGCCCGCTTGTCCCGCGTCTTCGCCGATTACCGGCTGGAGGTATTTCCCGGACGGCACCACTTCGATCCCCCGCACCGTGCGGAACCCGAACGGGTCGCGGCGCTGCTGCGAGCGCACTGGGACCGGGCAGGGGCGCAGGCACTTTCCTAGCCCGCACTGACCCGCGAGATCGCATTTGGCGGCAATGCGCTTGCCGTGACCTGCCATCTGGCGGGGCGGGTCCTCTAGCCTGCGCGCGGTCCCGGGCGGTGCGCCTTCTGCCGCCCGTCGCGGTGAGCCAGGTACGCGTACACCATGAGGGCGAGGCCGGCGAGGATCATCACCGCAGGGAAGGCAACGTCCACCGGAATGAGCAGCGCCGTTGCCTGGAGAACGAAGATCAGCCCCATGACGGCGAGGATGCCGGCCGGGATCAATGGCCACCTCATCCGCTCCGCATGGCTGCCGGCGGTGTCCGTGGTGTGGACCGGGACTGCTGACAGCAGCCCGAAAGTTGCGGCCAGGCCGAGGAAGAGGATGGCTGCGGTAGGCGTTCCCTGCAGTTGCGGCGGGAGGCCCACGATGAGCGCCAGCGTGAACATGACGCCGGAAGGTATCAGTGCCCACCAGTTGGTACGCTCGCGCACGAAAACGGCCGCGAATCCGGCACCCATGAAAAGGAACAGGAAAGCAGCCCCCCAGGCACCCCCTGTGAGCTGGGTGGCGGCGACAACCGCTGCCAGGCCTAGGAACACGGACCCGGGGATGGCCGCCCACCAGTTCTCCCGGCGGCGGATGAACAGGGACAGGAACAGAACCCCCACGGCCGTGAAGATCAGCGGCGCCGTGAATGCCGCGGTGTCCATGACGCCCAGCCGGTCAAGGAGCAACAGCACGCCCAGGGCAATGAGGATCACGCCCGCGATGACGCTGGTGTTTGCAGATTTCACCGTGCACCTCCCGGTTCCGGCATGCGGCCGTGCACCGCGCTGCCTATCTCAGGCTAGGGCGGCCCCAAAGCCCACAACAGGGCATTAAGCCCCCGTCCGCCCTGATCGGTGGCGGGACTCCCTGCGATGACAGGACCTTCAGCCCTATAGCCGGACTGCGGTCGCTTGGCATTCTGGTGGGGGCAGCATCCAAGTCCCCTCAGTGCGGGGCAAGAGCAGCCCGTCGTACCCCCAGTGACTTTCCGCCGGAGGCATCCGCTGGGATGCCCGCCGGTGCGCAGCCGCATCCGGCCGCCTGGATTTTGAAAGGACCGGCATGTCCGCTCACATCCTCACGTTCCGTCCCGCCCGATTGCCGCAGGCAGAAGCAGCGCACCGGCGCGCAATGCTGCTCCACCCTTCCAACTTCATCTCCGAATCAGCCCCTGCCGGTGGGTCCGGGAAGGAAGCCGAAGAGCTGGCCGTCCGGTTCGATTCCCTCTATCAGGAGTTCCTGGACCAGGGGCTGCCGGCGAACCAGGCCCGGACAGAGGTGGCACGGACGGCAGCGCGGGACATTTGGGACGCATTTGCCTCCCGGCTGCGCGGCCACCGCGCAGCCGGGCAGCAGCTCGACGCGAACGTCCTGGCCGTTGCCCTTGCGTCGATCCAGTGCATGAACATCGCCCCTGCCACGGCGCCCGGAAGACCTCGACCTCGCCGTCCGTGCCGTCCGCACCGCGCGGCGCCGCCTCCAGCACAACGGCGGCCTGCTGGACCGCCTGCACCCGCACCAAAACCCGGCGTTCCATGATGCCGTGGCCACGCTCCAGGCGCTGGAGGTATTCCTCGCACCGCAAAAGAAGGCCGCCTGATCCGGGACGGGGTGGTGAGTACATGGCAACCGAGGACGAATACAGGGCGGTGTATGGCGGTGACTACCCGGCAGGCCTGGGCGCCGCGGCCCGGCTGGGCGACGGCGGGTGTAACGCCATTTCCAGGGATGACGGCGGGCTAGTGGGCTTCTGGAGTTCATGGGAAAATGCCAGCGTGGCGCTGAACCGGCTCCAGGAGCTCGGCGGACGGTATGAATACCGTCTGGAGGAGTCCCACCAATGGGTGACTGGTCCGGAACACAACACCATCTGCGTTGTCTGCAGCATCCCCCGGGAGGCTCCGGAATCCACCGTCACAGCGCCGGGCATGGAGTGGCGGCCACAAGTGCTGGATGAATAAATGTGGTTCCTTCCAGAGGGGCGGCTGCAGGGAGAGGGCAGCCGGGGAGGGCGTCGAACCGATGAGAGCGTCTTAATGAACACACCTGCAGACCCCACTGGAGGGGCCGCGTTCCCGGCCCTGCCCGTCCGGGTGTTCGTCCTCAATGACCACGAGATGGTCCGCCGTGGCCTGGCGGACCTGCTCGAGCACGCCGGATTCGATGTTGTTGGCGAAAGCGGATCGGCTGCGGAGGCGGGCCGCTTGATCCACATCCTGCAGCCTGACATCGTGGTGCTCGACGACAGGCTGCCGGACGGCACGGGCATCGAGGTGTGCCGGAATTTGCGCTCCACCGACCCGGACGTGAAGTGCCTGATCCTTACCGGCTGGGACGAACAGCATGCGGTGCGCGCAGCGGTCCTGGCGGGCGCGTCAGGGTATGTGCTCAAGCGGATCGGAGACCATGACGCTTTGATCAACTGCCTCCGCGTCACCGCCGCCGGCATACCGCCCATGGGTCCTGGGGTCAGGGAGCGGGTGGCCGAAAGCCTCTACGCCACCGCTTCCGCGCCGTGGCTCACAGCCATGACACGGACGGAGCGGAGCGTGCTCGCCCTCATGGCACGCGGGCTGACCAACCACCAGATCGGGCAGGAGCTGGTCATGACCGAGGCCGTCGTCGGCGCCAGCGTTTCCGCCGTGCTCCAGAAGCTCGGCTTCCGGCGGCGGGTCCACCTGATACCCGCGCCCATCCCCCGGGCGTGGGAACTGCTGCACTGACCAACTACGGCGGTCAGCCGGCAGCGGGCGCTCTCCACGTCACACTGGTGCCTTTGCCGGGGACGCTGTCGATGATGCACTCACCCCCCAGGCGGGTGGCCCGGTTCCTCATGTTGGTCAGGCCGCTGACCCGCTGCGGATCCTTGAACCCGCGCCCGGTATCGCGGACCGTGAGGACCACGTCGTTGTCCTGGACGGCGAGCAGGATGGCGATGTCCTCTGATCCCGAATGCCTGACCGCATTGCTGACGCTTTCGTGGAGTACCGGGAGCAACTGTGCGGCGACCTCGTCGCCAACGGCGTCGTCCACCGGCCCGGAGAACTGGATCCTGGGGAGGAAACCGGAAGCGTTGGCTGCTTCCTGGACGGCGCGCAGCACGCGCCCGCTCAGGAGTTCCTTGTCGGGTTCACGGGCCTGCAGGGAGTAGATGGTGTCCCGGAGCTGGTGGATGCAGTCATCCAGTTCTGCGGTGATCCCGGCGATGCGCCGTTCATGGGCAGGCGGGTCCGCGGTATAGCGGCGCAGTCCCTGGATGCTCAGCCCGGCAGCGAAGAGCCGCTGGATCACCAGGTCGTGAAGGTCCGCTGCGATCCGTTCCCGGTCGATGAACAGGGCGTGCTCTTCGCGCAACTGGTTCGCCTTGAGCAGGTCCAGCGTCAGCCCGATCCGGGAGGCAAACACTGCGCTTTGCTCAGCATCGACGTCCGTATACCGGACGCCCCCAACGCCCCGGGCCAGGACCAGGACGCTGTCGCGGTGGCCGTCACTGTTGCTGCCCAGCGCGGCCACCAGGACCGGGCCCAGCTTCTCGGCCGACGTCGGATCGAACACCAGGAGCGGGTCCGTCAGGACCTTGGACTCCCCCGTCTCCAGCACTTCGGACAGGATGGCGGCGGCGGGCAGTTCCTGGCCGCCGGGCATCGACTGGGCACCCACGGAGGTCCGGCACCTTATGGTTCCGTCGGGCCCCACCGATGCGATCAGGGACAGGACCGAGGAAGAGGCGTTGAGGGCGCGTTCGGCGATCATGTCCAGGTTCTCGGTGTCCGAGCGCGGCTGGTCCTTCAGGCGGTCGCTGACTTCCATGCCCGCTTCCAGCCAGCGCTGCCGGCGCCTGCTGTCATCAAACAGCTTTGCGTTCTGGATGGCCACACCGGCGGCGGCCGCCAGGGCAACCGCCAGGTCCTCGTCCTCCCCCGTGAAATCCTGCCCACCGATTTTTTCGGTCAAGTAAAGGTTCCCGAAGACCTCGTTCCGGACCCGGACCGGGACGCCCAGGAAGGTGCCCATGGGCGGGTGGTTGGGAGGAAAGCCCACCGCCATGGGGTGCTCGCCCAGGTCATGGAGCCGCAACGGCTTGGGTTCGCGGATCAGCTGGCCCAACACGCCATGCCCGGTGGGCAGGTCGCCGATCACGCGGGCACCTTCGTCATCGATGCCCACGGTGATGAAGTGGCTCAGCTGCTGGTCGTCGCCGATGACGCCCAGGGCCCCGTACCGCGCCCCCACCAGTTCGCAGGCAGACTGCACCAAGCGGTCCAGGACTGCCTCCAGGCTCAGGTCCTCCGTCATGGAGACAACTGCGCCGAGCAGCCCCTCGACGTGTTCCTGTGCCCGGACAAGATCATCAGCCCGCTCTACGAACTCCCGCAGGAGTTCCCGGGTTCGTCGCCTTATAGGTTCACGCCACATGAAAAACGCTCCGAAATCGGTCGCATCCACGGCGGGCTGCATCACCCCGGATCCGATATTTGAAAGCCCCCAGCGTCTCCTTTCCCATGCTAACAACGCCCGGCACTGCACGCGCTAAAGGTTACGGACGGGGCCCGCCCGCCGTGCCCTTCTGCCCCCCAGCAGGTTCTTCCGGGATGCAGGGACCGAAAGCGGGGATACCTTGACGGGGATGCTGAACCGGAAGGCCCGCCGGGCAATGTGGTGCGTATCCTTGCGGCGCCGGACGGGCGGCGGCGGGGCGGCCAGCTGCTGGGCGTCACGTGCGAAGAACCATTGCTTGGCCACCTCGACCAGCACCAGGTACACCACCACCATGCCCAGCAGGGCCAGGAAGAACGGCACCGGCAAGGGGTCGAAGCCCAGCACTGCGGCCACCGGTGACAGCGGCAGGAAGATGCCCACGGCCACCACTCCCAGCGAGGCGGCGATCAGGCCTGCTGAGGGCCGGCTCCGCAGGAAGGGGACCCGCCGGGTCCGGATGGCGAAGATGATCAGCGTCTGGGTGGCGATGGATTCAATGAACCAGCCGGCGCGGAACTCCCCCGGCGCGGCGGTGAACACGAACAGCATCAGCGCGAACGTAGCGAAGTCGAAAAGGGAACTGATCGGCCCAAAGAGCAGCATGAACCGCCGGATGAAGGCAATGTCCCAGTGAGATGGCGCCCGCAACTGCTCCTTGTCCACCCGGTCCCCCGGAATGGCCAGCTGCCCGGAGTCGTAGAGCAGGTTGTTCAGCAGGATCTGGCCCGGCAGCATGGGCAGGAAACTCAGCACCACCGAGGCCACGGCCGCGCTGAACATATTGCCGAAGTTGCTGGAGGTGCCCATCAGTACATATTTGATGGTGTTGGCGAAGATCCGCCGGCCCTCCATCACGCCCTCCGCCAGGACCCCCAGGTCCTTGTCCAGGAGGACGACGTCGGCCGCGTCCTTGGCAACGTCAGTCGCGGTATCGACGGAGATGCCGATGTCCGCCTTGTGGAGTGCCAGCGCGTCGTTGACGCCGTCACCCATGAAGCCCACGGATCCGCCGCTGAGGCGCAGCAGGGTGATGATGCGTGCTTTTTGTTCGGGCGACACGCGCGCGAAGATCGTTGCCGTCCGGGCGGCGGCGGCGAGGTCGGCGTCGGACATGGCTTCAACCTGGGCCCCGGTGAGCGTGCCGCCGGAGACCACGTCCAGGTCGGCGCAGACCTTCTCCGCCACCTTGGCGTTGTCCCCGGTGGCGATCTTCACCGAGATGCCCAGTGCCTCCAGGAGGTCCAGGGACTGCCGGGCATTGGCTTTGGGGCGGTCAAGGAAGACGAGGAAACCGGCCAGGGCCAGGTTGCGCTCGTCCGCCGGCGTCAGCCTGTCCAGCCCCGGGGCCGGGCGGGTGGCCACGGCAACCACACGGGAGCCGGCGTCGAACTGTTCGTCCAGCAGTGCCTGCACGGCAGGCGGGGTGGGTCCGCAGAGGGCCAGGATGTCCTCCGGGGCACCCTTGGTGACCAGCCGCGCGGGGCCGCCGTTCTCCCGGACCAGCACTGTGGTGCGGCGGCGTTGGTGGTCAAAGCCGATCAGGTCCACCCGCTCGAAGCGTCCGGGGTCGAAACCGGACGCCCCGGGGCTGCCCCACAGGGCGGCGTCCAGCGGGTTCTGCCCGGCCGGGGAATTTTTGGCATCCCTGTAGTCGGTCTCGGTGGCCAGCAGGCCCAGGGTGAGCAGCCCGTCGTCGGACGTCTCCGGGGAAGCCGGCAGCGCACCGGTGAAGCTGATCCTGCCCTCCGTCAGGGTGCCGGTCTTGTCGGTGACCAGGATGTCCATGTCCCCCAGGTCCTCGATGCACACCAGGCGTTTGACCAGCACCTTCCGCTTGGCCAGCTGCCGGGTGCCGGTGGCCAGGGAGGTACTGACCACGGCGGGGAGCAACTGCGGGGTGATACCGACCGCAATGGCCAGCGAGAACAGCAGGGATTCGATGAGCGGACGTTGCAGCAGCAGGTTGGCCACGAAGATCAGCGAGGTGAGCACCATTGCTACCTGCAGCAGCAGGAAGGAGAACCGTTTGAGTCCCAGCTGGAACTCGGTCTGCGGCTGCCTCTCGCCAAGGCCCAGTGCGATGCGCCCGAATTCGGCACGGCCGCCGGTGGCAACCACCACCCCGGTGCAGCCGCCGGACTGGACCACCGTGCCCATGAACACGCAGGAGGTGAGGTCTCCCAGTGCTGAACCGGCAGCGACGGGAGCAGCTTCCTTGGCCGCAGGCTGGGACTCCCCGGTGAGGATGCTTTCGTCACAGAGAAGGTTGTTGGTGGTCAGAAGCCGGATGTCCGCCGGGATGATGGCACCCAGGGAGAGATGCACGACGTCGCCTGGTACCAGGGCGGTAACGTCCACTTCCCTGGTACTTCCCCCGCGGAGCGCCACGGCACGGTGGGTGACGCGGTCGTGCAGGGCTTCGGAGGCGCGTTCCGCGCGGTATTCGTTGGTGAAGCCGAGGCCGACGCTGGCCAGCAGGATCACACCGATGACGATGGAATTGGTGGCGTCGCCCAGGAACAGGGACAGGCCGGCGGTCACGATCAGGAGGATGAGGATGGGGCTGGCGAACTGCCGTCCCAGCACTGCCCAGGCGTTGGCGCGGTGGGTGCGGACGGCGTTGGGGCCAAGCTGTTCCAGGCGGGCGGCCGCCTCTTCCCCGGTGAGGCCGCCGGGCGCGGATCCAAGGCGTTCCAGCGTTTGCTCCGCCGTCAGGCTTGCGGCATCAGTGATGGCCAGTTGGAGGGAGCTGCGCTCCCGGACGTTCACGTCTGTCATGCCGATCCGTTCGGACGCTTGGGCTTCGTGGCTTTAACCTAAGGCAAGGGTACGACGGCGGCGGCAGTCCGCCTTTCCGGCTACTTCAGGCTGAGCACCTCGTCGATGGGGCGGCCGTTGACGAACACCTGGGCGCTGGTGGCCCCGGAGGCGGCCATGGCCGTGTACTCAAGCTGCGCTTTTGCCCGTGGAACGTCGCAGACCCCGCCCAGCATGAACTGCCCGGTGAGCCAGATAGTGATGGTGCTGCCGTCCAGCTCGCCGGCCACATAGGACAGGTTCGACTGGTACAGGACATTGACCAGCCCGGACATGCCCACGTCCCGGCTCTTGTTGGCCAGCAGGGTCCCGACGCTGGGGCCCACCTGATCGGTGAAGCGGACGGGTGCCGTGGTGGTGGCCACCAGGCTGTCACCGCAGCCGATCCTGGGCCCCGAGACGCCGTTGTCGCCCACCGCAACGTAGTAGATGGTCAGCGGGGCAACTTGCTCGGGGAGTCCGGTGGTGGGGGCAGGTTCCTGCGTTGGCTCCTGCGTGGGCGGCGGGCTTGCCGGGGCGGACGACGGCGGCGCGGAAGCCGGGGCGGTGGGCGCGGCTGAGGTGGCGGCCGGCGAAGTCGGGGCCGCCGTAGTGGTGGGGCTCGCCGTCGTGCCCGGACTGGTGCTGCCGGCCGTGGGGCCCGGGGCCGCGGAACTGGTGGCGGGCCCCGGCGCCGGTGGGCCAAAGCAGCCGGTGAGGACCAGCAAGCCGGTGAGCCCGAGAACGCTGAATGCCGAAAGCCTGGGCTTGGTCATGATGCCCCCCTTGGATGGGGGTCCCGCGGCCGTGGGACCCACATTCAAGCTACGCCTGAGGGTTACGCCCGAACAGGGACTAAAGTCCGCGCCGTCGAAGGATGCACCAGCACTTTCACCGTCGCCTCTTGAATTCCGGAGTTGTACCATGGGTCGGGAAACAGCTTCCTCTGCCCAGGCCCCATGCCTGCGCTGGAGAACCGGCCCCGGGCTCAGCCGGGGCTCCGGGCAGGAACGGGCTGTGGACCAGGGAACGGTTCCCCCGTTTCCGCCGAAAGCTGGGGAGCACAAGCATGTCATTTTCCAAGCGAATCCGCCGGCCCGCCGGTGCGGTGCTGGCCGCTGCTGCCGTGATGCTGGCGGCGCCGCCGGCCACGGCGCTCACCCCAGCGGTGACCGTCGCTCCACCGCCCTCGCCGGCGATCAGCGGTAACGCGCAGGCAGCCAATCCCCTGGCCAGCGACGAGGGCCGCTACCTGGTCAGGTTCACCAAGGGCTCGGACGTGGCCACGGAAGCCCAGTCCCTGCAGGTCCAGGGAGTGCGCATTGGCAGGACCTTCTCCGCAGCAGTCCGGGGCGCGGCCATCACCGCCACCAAGGCACAGGCGGCTGCCTTGGCCCGTTCGCCCCGTGTCGCCCTGATTGAGCCGGACCTGCCCGTGACAGTTGCCGATACCCAGCAGTCACCGCCCTGGGGCCTGGACAGGATCGACCAGCGCGCGCTCCCGCTCTCAGACACGTTCACGCCCACGGCCAGCGGCGCCGGCGTCAGCACCTACGTCATCGACACCGGGGTCCTGGCGGAAAACACCGACTTTGGCGGCCGGGTGGCCCCGGGCTGGACCGCCATCGCCGACGGCAAGGGCAGCAGCGACTGCAACGGCCACGGAACGCATGTCGCCGGCATCATCGCCGGGAAAACCTATGGGGTGGCCAAATCAGCGAGCGTGGTTCCGGTGCGGGTGCTCGGCTGCGACGGTTCCGGCTATGACTCGGACGTCATCGCCGGTCTGGACTGGATCGCCTCCCAGCATGCCGCCGGCACCCCCGCGGTGGCCAACCTCAGCATTGGCGGCCCCACCAGCACCACGCTGGATGACGCACTCAGGGGAATCATTAATGACGGCGTCACAGCCGTGGTGGCAGCCGGCAACGCCGCGGTGGATGCCTGCACCACCTCCCCGGCGCGGGTGCCCGAGGCCTTGACCGTGGCCGCCACCGATTCCTCGGACCGGCAGGCAGGGTTCTCGAATTACGGAAGCTGCGTTGACCTGTACGCCCCGGGGGTGGGCATCCAGTCCGACTGGGACACCTCCACCACCTCGGTCGCTACGCTGAGCGGCACGTCCATGGCGTCTCCCCACGTTGCCGGTGCTGCGGCGCTTTCCTTGTCGCGGAACCCGCAGCAGACGCCGGCTGCGGTGGCAGCGGAGCTCACGTCCGCCGCCACCCAGGGCACTGTCACCAACGTGTCAGCGGGAACCCCCAACCGCCTGCTCTTCACCGGCCCGGCTGCGGCTCCGGCGGCGAGGGACTTCACCAGCGACGGCAAGGCCGACCTGCTGGCACAGGACGGCAACGGGAGCCTATGGACCTATCCGGGCCAGGGGAATGGCCTGTTCGGCTGGCGCATCAAGGTCGGCGACGGCTGGAACGTCATGACGGCGGTCAGCACAGCAGGAGACCTCACGGGAGACGGTCAGCCTGACCTGATTGCCCGCGACACCAACGGCACCCTCTGGACCTACCCGGGCCAAGGCAACGGCCTCTTCGGCTGGCGCATCAAGGTCGGCGACGGCTGGAACGTCATGACCGCCATCAGCGCAGCAGGAGACCTCACCGGAGACGGCAAACCCGACCTGATTGCCCGCGACACCAACGGCACCCTCTGGACCTACCCGGGCCAAGGCAACGGCCTCTTCGGCTGGCGCATCAAGGTCGGCGACGGCTGGAACGTCATGACCGCCATCAGCGCAGCAGGAGACCTCACCGGAGACGGCAAACCCGACCTCGTCGCCCGCGACACCAACGGCACCCTCTGGACCTACCCGGGCCAAGGCAACGGCCTCTTCGGCTGGCGCATCAAGGTCGGCGACGGCTGGAACGTCATGACCGCCATCAGCGCAGCCGGAGACCTCACCGGAGACGGCAAACCCGACCTGATTGCCCGCGACACCAACGGCACCCTCTGGACCTACCCGGGCCAGGGCAACGGCCTCTTCGGCTGGCGCATCAACGTGGGCCCGGGCTGGAACGTCATGACCGCCGTCAGCTAGGGGCCGGTCCCATCCATCACCAGACGGAGTCGCCGCGCAGGACAGCGTCGCTGCCGCCGTCCACGTAGACAATCTGCCCGCACAGGTGGGTGTTTTCGGCGCTGTTGAGCCACGCCAGCAGGCGTGCGACGACGATGGGTTCGGCGATGCCGTTCAGCGGCATCGGGACCACTTTCAGCAGCGACTCCCGCTCCTGTTCAGTGTCGATCAGGTCGGCGGTCATGGGCGTGGCGATAACGCCGGGTGCCACGGCGTTCAGCGGGATCCCGGCACCGGCCCACTCTGCAGTGGCAGCCTTCCGGCGGACCCACCGGGACAGCGCCACCTTGGTGGACGCGTAAATAAGTTGCCCGGTGGTGGACGGTTCCTTGGCCAAAACCTGGGCGCGGTCCATGGCTGCCGGCTCGTCCCCGTCAGTCAGCAGCGCTACGAGCTCATCGTCGCTGGCCATGAGGGCCGCCATGGAGGACACCACAACGGCGCGGGGTGCCTCCGAGCCGGCCAGCAACGGCCTGAGCCCTTCGATCGAGGCGACGGTACCGAAAAAGTTCACGGCCACCGTGGCCGGGGCCGGTATGGCGAGGCCGGCCACTGCATAGACGGCATCAATCCTGCCGCCGCTGACCTCCCGCACCGCGTCCACCAAGGCACCGCGGCCCTCCGCGGTGGAGAGGTCGGCCACTACTTCGGCGTCGTGGAGATCCACGCCGATCACTCGTTCGCCCCGTTGTTCGAGCAGTTCCTTGGTTGCCTTGCCGATCCCGGAGGCGGCACCGGTGATGACGGAAGTACGGGGCATGGTGTCTTCTTTCGCTGGCTGGGCGGGGTCGGTGCCAACGATGCCCGGCGGCCCCCTCTGGAACAAGAGTCCAAAGGCCCGTGAGCACCCAGCCGCAAACTAACAACCCTTGTCACACCGTTAACCGCTCATTCATATCCTCCTCAAAACCTGTACAACGGCTGGAAATACCGTGGGAACCATGGACAACATCTCCCGCAGAACCCTCATCTCCGCCGGCCTCGGGGCCGGGTTGGTCGCAGCCCTGCCTGGTACCGCCGTCGCTGTTTCCACCGCGGACGACGCCGGCCTCCGCGCCGATCCCTTCATGCTCGGCATCGCCTCGGGCGAGCCGTGGCCGGACGGCTTCGTGCTCTGGACGCGCCTGGCGCTCAACCCCGTGGCGGAGGACGGACTGGGCGGTATGCCGTCCCGCCCGGTCGCCGTGCAGTGGGAAGTGGCCGAGGACCAGGGCATGCGCAACGTGGTGGCCCGCGGCGTCGAGCAGGCCCGGATCGAAACCGCGCACTCGGTGCACGTGGAGCTGCGCGGGTTGAAAGCGGGCCGCGAGTACTTCTACCGGTTCCGCGCCGGCAGGCACCTGAGCCAGGTGGGACGCACCCTGACCAGCCCGGCGCTGCACGAGACGCCCGCCGCGCTGGCCATGGCGTTTGCCAGCTGTGCCCAATACGAGCACGGCTACTTCACCGCCTACCGCCGCCTCGCGGAGGACCACCCGGACCTGGTGCTGCATCTTGGCGACTACCTCTACGAATACAAGAAGGGCGGCTACGTGATTGGCGGCGGCAACCCGCGCGACCACGAGGGCCCGGAGACCGTCACACTGGAGACGTACCGGCAGCGGCACGCCCAGTACAAGGCCGACGCCGACCTGCAGGCCGCGCACGCCATCGCACCCTGGGCAGTGGTCTGGGATGACCACGAGGTGGACAACAACTGGGCGGACGACGTGCCGGAGAACAGTGACGCCGGCCAGCTCAATGACAGCGTGGAGCATTTCCGCCAGCGCCGCGCCGCCGCGTTCCAGGCCTACTACGAGAACATGCCGCTGCGTCCGTCGTCGCTGCCGGCAGGCCCGGACATGAAGATCTACCGCAGGATCCAGTGGGGCCAGCTGGCCAACTTCCACATGATGGATACGCGGCAGTACCGCGACGATCAGCTGGCCGGTGACGGCTGGAAGAAGAACGTGGCCGAACGGCTGGCGGAGGACCGTACCATCACCGGCGCCGAGCAGGAGAAGTGGCTGCTGGATGGATTCAGGAACTCCACCCAGCGCTGGGACATCCTGGGCCAGCAGGTCTTCTTCGCCGAGCGCGACCGGAACAAGGCGCCGGAGATCGACGACGTGTCCATGGACGGGTGGGATGGGTATGTCTCTTCCCGCCGCCGCATCACCCAGGGGTGGGTGGACGCGAACGTCCGGAACGCCGTCGTACTCACCGGCGACGTGCACCGCAACTGGGCCAACGACGTCAAAGTGGACTACAAGGACCCGGCTTCCCCGGTGGTGGGGTCGGAGCTGGTGTGCACCTCCATCACGTCCACCGGCGACGGCAACGGCTCCACTGCCGACCCCGTCATGGCCTGGAACCCGCACCTGAAGTTCTACAACGACAACCGCGGTTACGTGAACACGCGCATCACCAGGGACGCCATGACCGCGGACTTCAGGGTGCTGGACCATGTCACGACGCCTGGTGCGCCGGCGTCCACCAAGGCCTCCTTCGAGATCCGCGACGGCGTCCCGGGCCTGCAGCCGCGGGCCTGACCTTCGGCGGGGGTGAACGCGGCCAGGCCTACTTCGCGGCGTTGGCCGCGTTCACCCGTGGACGCTGATGAGCCGCGCTCCCGTGCTGCCGATTACGGTGCCGCGCGGCTACCCGAGTCCGTGCTGGACCCGGTGGTCGCCGTGAAGTTCCAGTCGAAGGATCCGTCCGAGTGCAGCGTCAGCTGGAGGAAGCCCCGGCTGTCGCTGAACCGTTTTGCGATGTAGGACGGGCGGCGGCCGATGAAGGGGCGGGTATCGATGCCGCCGGTGGAAACCTGGAAGGCCGTCATGCCGTCGTCGACGCATTTGTCGGCATTGTTCACCGGGCAGGACCGCTCGTAGTTGTGCTGCGAGGCGGAGAGGGTCAGGCGGACGCGGTACTTCCACATCACGTCGATCCACGGCTTGTTGTCTTCGGTGCGGCCGTGTTCGCTGGTGTCCGATGTGAAATACGGCTCGTGGTAGACCACTGCCAGGTGCTGGCCGGCTGCCTGGGCTGCCGAGAGATCCTTGTCCAGCCAGTCCGTCGCGGCCTTGGCTTCTGTGGTTTCGTACCGCCACAACGCGGAGGACAGGAAGGCGAAATGCCACTGCCCAAAGTCCTTCGAGTACGGCTGGCCGTTCGGGATGAACCCGCGTTCCTGGTTGATCGCGGCCTTGTCCGTGGAGCCCGGGCACTGGCCGTTCATGAAGTTGTCCAGGTCTTCGTTGCGGCCCGGTTCCCAGTCGTGGTTGGGGGCGGACACCCAGTACATCTTGGGCAGCGTGCCGCCCCATAGTGGCTTCCAGTAGTTCACGTAGTCGTCGCAGCGGGCGGTGCTGTACTGGAAGTCGCCCAGGCCCAGGAACGCGTCGATTTCGTTGTTCGCGGCAAGCCGGGCGATGGCCGCGCCGTTGCGGCCGGAGGGGCTGTCCGGGTTGGTATTCCCCTCGGGGTTCATGTCGCCGACGGCGGCGATGTGCACGTCAGGCAGGGGTGAAGGCTGGTCCGGAGGTTTCGGTCCGCCGGTGCACCCCGAGGCAGCGAGCGACAGGAGGGCCGCGGCCGTTGCCGCTGCGCGCAGCCAGCGTTTGGAACGAGGGAGCGTTGGCTGCATCCCCTGACCTCCCATCTCTTCCTTGGCTTATCTTCCGCCCCACAGGCCACACCTGAACAGGGCTTGCCGAAAGCAACTTTGGCTATCTGACCGCTTCCCCTCCAAATGTTCGCTTATCGAACATTTGTACGTTTAATGAACTTCTTGGTAGCTTCCCATCAGTAAGCATGCCGTGGATCACTCCCCCTGGTGACAGGGCTCTCAGCCCGCATGCATCCCGGCTTCCCTGATCAATGAGGATTTCATGACCACTTCCCCCTCCACCCGCGCGTCCCGGTGGCCCGTCTTGCTTTGCTGGCTGGCCATGGTTTTGGACGGCTTTGACCTGGTGGTGCTTGGCACCGTCATCCCTACGCTCATCAAGACCGGCGAGCTTGGCTTCGACGCGGTCGGCGCCACTTTGGCTGCCACCATCTCCCTGGTCGGCGTGGGTCTGGGCGCCCTCTTCATCGCCCCGTTGTCGGACCGGTTCGGGCACCGCAAGCTGCTGGTTGCCTGTGTCCTGTGGTTCTCCATCTTCACCATCGCGGTCATCTGGGCCCCCAACGTGGCAGTGTTCAGCACTTTCCGGCTGCTGGCCGGCCTGGGGCTGGGCGCCTGCCTTCCGGTCGCCCTGGCCTACATGAACGATTACGCACCTGCCGGTTCCGCCGGCAAGTCCACCACCCGGACCATGACCGGCTACCACGCAGGCGCTGTGGCCACGGCTTTCCTGGCACTGATGGTCATCCCGGACTGGCGCACCATGTTCGTGGTGGGCGGCATTGCCGGCCTGGCGCTGGTGCCGCTCCTCTGGTTCAAACTCCCCGAGACCCTGCCGGCAGAACGGGACGCCAAGAGGCAGGAGCAGGGCAGTGTCCGGGACCTGGCGAAGAAGCCGTACCCGCTGGTGGCGCTGGCCATCGCTGCGGCCTCGTTCATGGGGCTCCTGCTGGTCTACGGCCTGAACACCTGGCTCCCGCAGCTCATGGCTTCCGCGGGCTATCCCGTCAGCGCCGGCATATCACTGCTCCTGGTCCTGAATCTCGGCGCCGTTGCCGGCCTCATCATCGCCGGTATCCTGGCGGACAAGCACGGAACCAAGCGGATCGTGCTGCTCTGGTTTGGCCTGTCGGCCGTGTGCCTTGCCCTCCTCAGCGTCAAGGTTGACAACGCCATCCTGCTGAACGCGCTCGTCTTCATCACAGGGGTGTTCGTCTTCAGTTCCCAGGTGCTCGTGTACGCCTGGGTCAGCCAGCTCTTCCCGGCGCGGCTGCGCGCCACGGCCCTCGGCTTCGCCGCCGGCGTGGGCCGCGTGGGCGCCATCGCCGGACCTGCCATGACCGGCGGCCTGGTTGCCGCCGGCATCGCCTACCCGTGGGGCTTCTACGCGTTCGCCGCCGCCGGCGCCCTGGCCGTCGTCGCGCTCGTGACGGTACCGCAGGTCATTTCCGCGCGGAACCCGGTCCAGGAGCACGCCGGCTAAGCAAACGCAACCCGGGGCTTCAGACACCAACGACGGCGGGTGGCCGGCTTTTCGAAGCCGGCCACCCGTCGTCGTACTGCTGGTTGTTGTGCGCCTGTGCGCTAGAGGCAGACGGGCTGGAATGCCGGGTCTGCCGGACCGGTCGGCTGGGCCAGGGCGTTGCCTACCAACTGGTGGACCACAGGATCATTGGGCGTTTGGTCGTGTTCAATGACGTCCGCCGGGCACTTGTCCTGGATGGTGATGTTGGTGACCTGCCGGGCGGAGCCGCTGAGGTATTGGCTGTTGTACGGGATGACAACCTCGTCATGGGTGGTGGAAATGACCGTGTAGGCGGGGCCGGCGACAGTATCGCCGATGGAGTTGAGCTCCTGCATGAAGGGCGATCCCGCCTGCTGGTCCGCGCAGGCCGCACAGCCGGCTGCGGTGTAATCGGGCGTGGGCACCAGGTCCGGCGGCGGAAGGATCACGCCTTCCGTGCCGTGGTTGGACGGCGCGATGCCGACAAGCTGGTGGACGTACTTGGCGCCGCCCAGGAAGCCCATGTAGTACCGGGGCATCATGCCGCCCTGGCTGTGGCCCACCAGGTCCACCTGCTTGGCGCCCGTGGCGGAGCGGACGGCGTCAACGAACGGTGCGAGTTCCTTTGCGGAATCCTTGACCGGAGCCGTGGCATAAATACCGTTGGTTGCCCCGTAGTTCAGGGCGAAGACGCAGTACCCCTGGCTCTTGAGGTAGGGCGACATCGTGGACCAGTTCTTCTCCATGCTCTCGAAGGTTCCCGGAACCAGGACCACCGGATACGGATGTGCCGCTGACGGTTTGCAGGTCCAGTCGTTGGCCCCGGGCGGGGAGACGTCGACCGCCTGGGCGGGAGCGGCCACCAGGGATGAGGCCAGGAGTGCCGCGGCGGCAACTGACAGGGCTCGGCTTAGGAATGACATGGAAACCTCTTCGTTTGTCTGTCTCTGGAGCGGCCGCTGCTGATGGTCTTGGGGGTGCCCATCAGTTCCGGCCGTGGTTTTCCATGCTGGCAGCAGCCGGCACTCCTTCGCAGCGAAAGTGCACGAACGTGCGGGGAAAAGGCGGGATCACCAGCACTGGAGGTCACTGTGAATGTGACCTGAAGCACTCGCGTTGTTACTGGTGAGTAGCACTTTTTGGCTCTTCATGCGCGTGGACGCCCGCTCAGCAGCTGCTGCACAAACGTGCATTTGGGGCCGCGGGCCGAGAACGCCGGAATGGTGCCAGCTCGCCGTTCAGTTCCGGCGGGCTGGCACCATTCCGGCGACGTCGGCAGAGCCCGCGCCCATCAATCGCAGCGCTCCCACCCGGCGTGCCGCCGTCGTTGGTCCTCCTCGGCTGCCGCGTCCTGTGGGGCGGACCCTTGAGCTTTTCCTGCATTGTTTGCGGCTGGGCGCGGGGATACCATGCTCGCGGGGAGGGGCCTGGTCTCGCACGACGAAAGGGGCCATCCCCATGACCGATTTCTTCACGATGCAGCCCGGTGAGACCGCCGCTCCCGTGCCGCCCGGGCCGGTCCTCTGCACCGGGACCGCGGCCATGCGCCGCATTCACCGTTTCTTCCTGTGGGCCTACGCCGAGGCCCCGGGCCTGGTGCGGTCCGTCGCTGCGGGGGATGCGGCCCGCGCCGCGTACGTTGGGGAAGTTTTGGGAAACTTCGACATGGTGCTGCACGTCCATCACGAGGGTGAGGACCTGCTGATGTATCCGCCGCTGGAGCAGCGCGCCCCCGGCTGCGTCCTGCACATCGCGCAGATGCTCGAACACCACCGGCAGGTCACCCAGCGACTGGAGCGGATCGAGCCGGTGCGGCTGCGGTGGATGCGGACAGTGGACGCCGCCGACGCATCAGAGCTTGCCGCGCTGTACGAGGACCTGAAGGCGGTCCTGGACGTGCACCTGCGCCGCGAGGTCACCGAGGTCATGCCTGTGGTGGACCGGGTGATGACCGAAAAGGAAGCCGCGGCGGTGGGACAGCACGGGATCGACAAGTTCGACAAGAGATTCATGGTGGCCTACCTTGGCATGGTGCTGGCCACGAACCCGCCGGCGGACCGCGTAGAGCTGTTCAAGGAAATCCCGGCGCCGGTCCGCCTCGCGTACAAGCTGGTGGGGCGGCGGATGTACCGGAAACAGTACGCCAAGCTGTTCCCGGGCCGGCCCATCCCGGAGACACTGTAACGCCGGTCCAGGGCTGGGGGGACCGGCGCGGCACGCCTTGGCCACGCCCAGGCGGACCCCGGAAGCCATCGTCGAGGGAGGTGGGCGCCGCGAGGTCGGGCGGCAGGAAGGGATCGATGCTACGATTGCTACGGAGGTTTGCCATGACAACGATCCCCCATCGTGAGCTGCGCAACCAAAGCAGCAAGATCCTGGAGCGGGTAAAAAACGGTGAAATCATCGACGTCACGAACAACGGTGAAGTTGCCGCTACGCTGATACCGCCCGCAGCTTCACCCTTTGAGCGTTTACTCCGATCGGGCGGTGTCCGGGCGTCCCGGGGCCCCGTTGATTTCCGATCGATCCCCCGGGCAACGCTTGCCACGGGCAGCGCCGAAATTCTCGACGATCTGCGCGGCGACCGTTGATCCTTTACGTGGATACCTCGGCTGCCCTCAAGCTCGTGGTTGAGGAAGCCGAGTCCGGCCCAACTGCGGAATTTCTGACGGCGTCGGCCGCAGAGGGCGCCCTGCTGGTTGCCTCGATGCTTCTCTTCACGGAACTCCACTGGGCGGCCAACCGCCGGGGCTTGCCGCCGGAATTGGTCAACACTGTACTGGCCGGCATCAACCTCGTGGACCTGGTTCGCTCCGACCTCACCTATGCCGCTGCACTGCCGGGTAAGTTGCGGAGTGCCGACGCGATTCATCTGGCAGCCGCGATAAGGCTTGAGGTCGACGAGTTGGTGGCCTTCGACAAGGAGCTCCTGAGGGCGGCAACCGCGGCAGGGCTAAGAAGTCACAGCCCGGGCGCCGAACCCCACTAACTTGGGCTGGTAGGGACACCACTCCCCAGCTGCGCGTCAGGTCCAGGCGGATCTCGGTGCGTGAGTCCGCCTCGGCGTCATTGCCGGCTGGTGCGGCATTGACGAGCAGGCGGCCTCGCCTCGGGAGAATTGAACCACGACGGCGGCAGCATCCGCTTCACGTGCTCCGTCGCCTTGGCTGAGGTGCAGGGTTTCCGCCCAGCACACAGTGGGTACGCTGCTTCTACAGCGAACCAAACCACTAACCAAACGGAGGGTCACCCATGCACGCCGTGCTCGAATACACCTACGCTGACGACTATCTTGAGAGCCGTGAACAGTACCGCGCCGACCATCTCAGGGCGGGGTGGGAAGCGGTGGAACGCGGCGAGCTTCTGCTGGGCGGAGCAGCCGGCGAAGGCCCCTTCAAGGGATTGCTGATTTTCACCGGCGAGAACCCGCTCGAGGCCGCCAAAGCGTTTGCCGCCGCAGACCCCTACGTCATCAACGGCGTCGTGACGTCGTGGACCGCCAGCCCCTGGACCACGGTATTGGGCAACGAAGCCGCCTCACCGGTCCACCCCTAGACGTGACTGTTTGGCCACACTGACCTGAACCTACTCGGCGATGTCCTCGGCCCACAGCTCCGGCTTGTCGGACTGGAACGAGCGCATCATGTCCACGCAACGCTGATCATCCAGGACCACCACCTCAACCCCGCGTGCGCGCAGGAGGTCCAGTTCGCCGTCAAACGTCTGTGCTTCCCCCACTACCACGCGGGGGATCTTGAACTGGATGATGGTTCCCGCGCACATGGCACACGGGGCCAGGGTGGTGTACAGCGTGGTGTCCTGGTAGCTCTTCTGCCGGCCGGCGGCGCGGAGTGCGGACATTTCCCCGTGCGCGATCGGATCGGCATTCTGGACCCGTTCGTTGTGCCCGCTGGCGAAGACCTCGCCGTCCCGGGCGATCGAAGCCCCGATGGGGATGCCGCCCTCGGCCAGGCTTTTTTGGGCGGCCTGGTAGGCGGCCTCGAATGCCGGAAGGTCCGTGCTCTCCAGTGCCGGCGCGGCGAATTGGTGCTGTTCGTGGGTCATAGCGGCTTTAGGTCCTTACTTCGTCGTGGGCGGTGATGGACTCGGCGATCCGTTTGATTGCCGCGAGTGTTGCCGGGATGCCGTCCAGCGCCTGCTGGGTGCGGTCGGCGATCTGGGCGTCAGCGTCAGCGCCGTATTTTTCCCGGAACATGGCTAGACCGTCGGGCAGGAATTCCCAGGACTCGGTCAGGACGGTTCCGGCAGCTGCCGGGGAGAGGGTGAAGCCCCAGCGGACATATTTGCCGCCCACCACCCAGGCGAACTCGCGTCCGCGGTCGGCTGCCACTACCTGCGAGCGGGTTTCCCACGTCCGGTGCGGGAGCTCGTTCCGCCCGGTGAACCATGTGCCGGGCTGGCCGGCGTCTGCCTCGTCGTCCCACCAGCACGCCTTGCAGACCGGGCTCCACTCACCGGTGCGGGTGACGTCGGAGACCAGGTCGTAGAGGGTCTCGGCGGATGCGTTGACGGTGACGGAGGCCTGGTGGTGGCGGATGCTGCTCTGGTTCATGGCTCCATCCTTGCAGACGCCCACTTCTCCTGCCGTTGGCTGCACACCAGGAACTGCTCCTGAGCCGGGATGGGCTCAGGCGCGGAATCTCTGCAAAAACTGAGCTCAACCTGATCATCCGCCGCCGCCCGGCCTATACGATTTCCTGGACACCCGGACCACGGGATCCGAGCGACCAAAATTGGGGGAATCAATGCAGGAACTGGGCCGGATCTATTGGACGCGTCAGGGGCTACGCCTGGCGTATTCGGCGGTACTTATTTGGCTCATTGTCGCCGTGATCTCGGCGCTCATGGCAAGGGCGGCGCCGACAGCTGGACCGGGTCCGGCTTCGGCCGCTGGGGTGTTGCGCGGCCTGTTAGATGGAGTCGTCGCCGCGGTCACTGTGCCTGGCGTCGCCGCAGTGGTTCTGGGCATTGCCGCAGCGGTCATGACGAGCCGAGATGTCCGGCGCCGCGACCCGGTACGCCGCTTCACCCGCCAGCAGCGCCGAGAAGGGATGGCACGGGCCGGTGGCTTGTGCGAGTTGGAAGCGGGCTTCGGGCGCCGCTGCGGCCGCCCCGCCGAGCACGGCGACCACTTCTACCCATGGTCCAAGGGCGGCTCGACCAGTCTCCAGAACTTCGTTGCCGCGTGCGCCAGGTGCAACCGCGCCAAGCGGGCGAGGATCCCGTCTCCGGGCCAGCAGCGCCGGATGGAACGACGACGGCGTGACTACCTTCCGCCGTCGGCCTCGGTCAGCGTGGGCGAGCGTCAGCCGCTGCCCTGAGCCCCGGGACGGAGCAGGCGCTTCCGGTCAGTCGGCTTCGGCTGAGGCGTTTGGCCTGGTTTGCGTGTTGTTCTCCCCAGCCTTGGTGAGCGTGAAGATCCCGTAGCGCATGGCACCGGTGCGGTAGGCCAGGATCAGGCGGGGAATGCCGGGAAACGAGTTGCGGTTGCTGGACCGAAGGGCAAGCCGGCGCATCTCGGGATCCACAAGCAGGGCCTTCACCAGCCGGCGAGCGCAGATCGGCCAGGTGCGGGCGACCCTGCGGCTGACATCCTCATAGCCGGTGACCGTAAAGCCCGCGTCCGTTGCCATCGCCTCATAATCCTCACGCGTGCCCATCGATGGCAGGCGCCCCTCGCGGCAGATCGGCTCGAGCAGGTGGCGGACCTTCCACCCGCGGGCATCGGTCTCGGCGAGCCAGGCACAGATGACGAACCGGCCGCCGGGCGCCAGTACGCGGTGCGCCTCGGCGAAAAACCGGGGCTTGTCCACCATGTGCTCGCTCGACTCGATGGCCCACGCGGCGTCCGCCGAGGCGTCGGCCAGCCCGTTGGCGAGCCAGTCGCGGACCCGGATGTCCACGCCCGGAACAGGGTGCGCGGCGGCGTAGTGAGCCTGCTCGGCGGACAGCGTGACGCCGATGACGCGGACCCCGCGCGTCACCGCGAGCCGCCGCGCGGTGGAGCCATAACCGCAGCCGATGTCCACGCACGCCTGGCCCGGCAACAGTCCCAGCCGATCGCCAACAGTATCCACCAGCGCCTCGACGGCCTCGGCAGGTGTCTCGCGGCCCGTCGTCCACAGCCCGTGGTGGACATGGTCACCCCACACCCGGCGGTAGACGGGATCGAGCTCGTCGTAGTGATCCGCCACGGCCACGACGTCATGGGAGATATCGGGGACGATCACGCCCCGACCCTACAACGGCGCATCAGCGCGAAGGAAGAGTCAACACCCTGTTGCCCCGACCGCCCTGCAGGCATTCACGCGGCCGTGGGCCCAGTCAGTCCCGATGGCGCCAACTGCGTCGGTGCTGGATTCCACCTTGGCGCGGATGTCCGAGGCGGTGCCGCCGGGGTTGGTGCTGCGGGCGAGCGCGGCGACTGCAGCAACAATCGGTGAAGCCATCGAGGTGCCGCTGCCGATGTCGTACCCCTGGGAACGGTTGTACTCCCGGGCGAGGACGAACTTGTGGTTGGGGAAGGTGGAGTAGACGCTGACCCCCGGCGCTGCCACATCTACCCAGGCACCGTAAGTGGAGAACGACGCCTTCTTGTCGTTGTTGTCCGTTGCCCCCACGGCAATGACGTTCGGGTAGGCTCCCGGGTAATTCATGCTGGTGTTCCCGCCGTTGCCGGCTGCAGCAACCAGTACCACGCCCGCGTTCCAGGCGTTGTTGACCGCGGTTTCCAGGGTGGTTGACGCGCCGACAGCCAGGCTCATGTTGATGACCTGGGCGCCATTCTTGACGGCCCAGTTGATGCCGTTCGCAAGGCCTGAGCTGGACCCTGCTCCGGTGTCGCTGAGGATTTTGCCAGCCAGGATGCTGCATCCCGGGCACACTCCGGCCACGCCAATGCCGTTGTTGGCGGTGGCCGCGACGATCCCGGCGACGTGTGTTCCGTGCCCGTAGTTGTCGTCGTTGCTTCTGGACGTGGTGTAGTTGACCCGTGCCACCACCTTCGGGGTGATGTCGGGGTTGTCCAGGGCGACGCCGGAATCGAGGACAGCAACCTTGATTCCCGTGCCGGTGGTAACGGTCCAGGCTTCCACGGCGTCCACATCGGCGTCAGTGGTCCCGGCGGGAACCGTCACCGTACCGTCGGTGTTCGTGAACGACTGGCTTGTGTTCTGCAGGGCGTATTGCCGGGGAAAGTAGGTGTCGTCCGAGGCCGGAGTAACCACGTAGTCCGGTTCGGCGTACTCCACCACTGGGTTCCGTGACAGGGCCTCGACGAGCTGCAGCTCCTTCCCTGCCGGCACGGTAATCAGGTGCGCGCCAGTGCTGCCCACGTCCGGACCATCGGTCAGCCCGTGCGATCTGAGGGCGCCCGCAGCGGCGGCATTGTCGCGGAACTTAACCAGGATCTGCCCTGCCGTGATCGCCGGCGTGGGTGCGGCGTTGCCCGGGACCACCGCGCCCAGCAGGCTGCCAATAACCAGGAGAAGGGTGGCGAAGCTCGCCAGCACAAGCTTTTTCATGGGGCTATCTTCCGCGCACACGGCACGGGTGGATAGGGGGAAAGACCCTTGATATGTTGCCGGCCGCGCGGGGGTGGCAGGCAGGGCAGGACGGACGACGACGAAACTCCCCTTCCGCCGTCGTCCTTCCTTTCAGACCGGGCGGCCGCCCGCCGGCCCCTACGGGTGCACCAGCACCTTCACCGCCGTGTCCTTGTGGTTGATCAGGGTATCGAAGCCCTGCTCCACCAGGTCCTCCAGGGCGATCCGGCCGGTGATGAACGGCTTGAGGTCCACCTTGCCCTCCTGCACCATCTTGATGACGGCGGGGTGGTCGCGGACGTAGGCGATGGTGCCGCGCAGGTCGATCTCCTTGAGCACAATCTTCTGCATGTCGATGGTCGCCGGCGCGCCCCAGATGGACACGTTAACCACCACGGCGCCGGGCCGGACGGCGTCGAGCATGGTGTCCAGCACCGCGTTCACGCCGGCGCATTCGAACGCGACGTCGGCCCCGGTACCGCCGGTGAGCTCCCGCACCCGCGCCGGGACGTCCTCCTTGCTCGGGTCCAGGACGTGGTCCGCCACCCCGCTGGAGGTGGCCTTCTCCTTGCGCGCCTGGGTGAGCTCGCTGATGATCGTGGTCACCCCCATGCCCTTCAGGACCGCGGCGGTGAGCAGGCCGATGGGCCCCGACCCGCCCACCAGCGCCGTGTCGCCCGCCTTCACGCCGCTGCGCGCCACCGCGTGGTGGGCCACGGACAGCGGCTCGATCAGCGCCGCCTCATCGAGCGGAATGTCCCCGATGGGGTGCACCCACCGCTGGTCCACCACGATCTTCTCGCTCAGCCCTCCCCCGCCGCCGGACAGCCCGATGAAGCCCATTTGCCGGCACAGGTGGTAGCTGCCGGCCTGGCACATGTCGCAGTCTCCGTCCACGAAGTAGGGTTCGACGACGACGTTGTCCCCCTTCGCCAGGCCCGTCACCCCTTCGCCGACCTCGGAGACAGTCCCGGAGAATTCGTGCCCCAGAGTCACCGGAGATTCCTCGTGGGAGAGCGGGTGCGGATGGCCCGGCGCCGGGCAGAAGATGGGCCCTTCCAGGTACTCGTGCAGGTCGGTGCCGCAGATGCCGCACCACGCGACGTCGATCTTCACCGCCCCGGCGCGGAGTTCGGGTTCCGGGATGTCCTCGATGCGGATGTCCTTGCGGGCGTGGAATCGTGCTGCCTTCATGATGGGTTCTTCCTTTAGCGGGTGTGGTGGCTGGGCTGCAGTTCGTAGACGGGCGTCTCCAGCCCCTCCATCCGGGCCTTGAGCTGCAGCGCCAGGTAGGAGGAGTAGTGCCGGCTCTGGTGCAGGTTGCCGCCGTGGATCCAGAGGTTGGGGACATTGGTTGGTTTCCACATATTGCGCAGCTCCCCCTCCCATGGGCCAGGGTCTTTTGGCGTGTCCGAGCCGTAGCCCCAGCATTTGCCCACTTTGTCCGCGATTTCGGGCGAGACCAGGTCCGCCAGCCACCCGTTCATGGATCCGTAGCCGGTGGCGTAGACAATCAGGTCCGCCTCCAGCTCGGTGCCGTCCGCCATCACCACGGCGTTGCCGGTGATCTTGGAAACCTGCCCGGATTTCAGCTTCACCCGGCCGTCGATGATCAGCTGGGAGGCGCCGACGTCGATGTAGTAGCCGGAGCCGCGCCGCAGGTACTTCAGGAACAGGCCGGACCCGTCCACGCCGAAGTCCAGGTCAAACCCGGCGGCCTCCAGCTGCGAGTAGAACTCCGCGTCCCGCTTCGCCATCTCCTCGTAGACCGGCACCTGCGCCTCCGGCAGGATCCGGTACGGCAGGGACGCGAACAGCAGGTCCGCTTTCTCCGTGGTGACGCCGTTGGCGAGCGCCTTCTCCGAGTACAGGTCCCCCAGGGCCAGGTCCATCAGCGATTCGCTGCGGGCAATGTGGGTGGAGGAGCGCTGCACCATGGTGACCTCGGCGCCGTGCTCCCACAGGTCCGCGCAGATGTCATGCGCCGAATTGTTGGAGCCGATCACCACCGCCTTCTTCCCGGTCCAGTCCCCGCCGCCCGGATGCTGGGAGGAGTGCCGCTGCTCCCCCAGGAAGCTCTCGGCGCCGTCGAACGCGGGGATGTTCGGGTAGCCGGAGACGCCCAGGGCGAAGACCAGCTGCTTGGGCCGCAGCGTCACCGGTTCGCCGTTGCGGAGGACGCTGACCGCCCATTCCTGCGTGCCGTCGTCGTACTCCGCGCCCACGCACTCGGTGCCGGACCAGTAGTTCAGCTCCATGATCCGGGTGTAGTGCTCCAGCCAGTCGCCGATCTTGTCTTTGGCGGCGAAGACGGGCCAGTCCTCCGGGAACTTCAGGTAGGGCAGGTGGTCGTACCAGACGGGGTCGTGCAGGTGCAGGGACTTGTAGCGGTTCCGCCAGGAGTCACCCGGGTTCTGGTTCTTCTCGATCACGAGGGTGGGCACGCCCAACCGCTTGAGCCGCGCGGCAAGGCCGATGCCGCCCTGCCCGCCGCCGATGATCACGCAGTAGGGCTGCTCCTCGTAGCCCAGCCGCGCTTCCTGTTCCTCCTTGAGTTCCTTCCAGGAGCGCCGGCCGCGGACGATTTCGTGCGCCACGCCCTGCTCGCGGCGCGGGCCCTTCTTCTCCTCGAAGCCCTTCAGCTCCTGCATGGTGGTGAGCAGCGTCCAGCATTTGCCGTTCCGCAGCCGGAGGTGGCCGTAGCCGCGGGCAGCGCCGGTTTCGAACGTGATCCAGGCTTCAACGGTGCCGTCGGCGGCGGTACTGCCGGTGGCGTCCTCGGCGAGCGCCCAGTTGGCGGGCTGGACGTGGTCCAGCGTGGCCTGGAGCATACGGCGGATGTCCGCCTTGCCTTCCAGTGTTTTCAGGTTCCAGGTGAACGCCACGAAGTCGCGCCAGTAACTGTCGTCCTCGAAGAGGTCCAGCGCGGCGTCCACGTCGCGCCGCTGCAGCGCCTGGTCCAGGCTGGCCAGCCAGGCCTGGGCGGCGGCGGTGGGTGTTTCGGTCATCTCCACTCCTTTGTGTCAGTCCCACGGGTGTCCGGGCGGCCCCCTCCCGCCGGTGTCCCTGCGGTATGCTGGGGCGGGCGTGAGCTGCATCACTATTCGAACGCGGCGGGGGTAACAAGTGCGTTACACGGGCGCTGCCGGCCAGGACGCCAGCGGTGAGGAGGAGACGGTGGACTACGGCCTGAGGTTCTCGGACCCGGCGAAGTACGCGCGTGCCCTGCGTCGCGCCCATGAACTGGTGATCTCCGGTGTCGCTCGCCCGGAGATCCCCACACCGCTGGCGGAATCGTGGCGCCGGTCCATGGCGCTGGGCATCAGCCCGGACCAGCACAGCCCGCGGCACGTGCACGACCCGTCCGAGGTGGTGCAGCTGCGGCGCGGGCACCGGCTGCAGCTGGTGATGCCGGCGTTGCAGGACTTGCTGGCCGATGATTCCAGTTCCGGCCGGCACCTGCTGGTGCTCACCGATGCCGGCGGCGAGATCCTGTGGCGGCTGGGCAGCCGGGAGGCACTGCGGCGGGCGGACCGGCTGGAGTTTTCCGAAGGGGCGGACTGGTCCGAGGCCGGGATCGGGACCAACGCCATCAGCGAGGCGTTGGTCACCGGCGGGCCGGTGCAGCTGTTTTCCGCCGAGCACCTGGTCCGCACCCACCACGACTGGGCCTGCACGGCGGCGCCCATCACGGACCCTTTGACGGGTGCGTTGCTGGGCGTGCTCGATGTTTCCGGGCCGCTGGACACCATCAGCGCGGACACGCTGCGGATGGTGCGGTGCGCGGTCCGGGTGGCGGAGTCGCTGCTGGGAACGTCCGACGGCGGCCCCTCCTTGGGTGTGTCGTCTTCCGTGCGTGCGTCCCGGGAAGGTGTGCGTCGGCCTGGTGTTAGAGTCTCGTCGCTGGAGCTGCTTGGGGACAAGCCGGCGGCGGTGTTTGCTGACGGAAGCAGGGTCCCGCTGACGCTGCGTCGGGCGGAGATCCTGGCGTTGCTGGATTCCCGGTCGCAAGGCTGGAGCGCCGAGGAGTTGGCGTACGAGCTGCACGGGGATGCGGGCACGCCGCAGGCCATCCGGACCGAGGTGTTCCGGGTCCGTTCGATGCTGGGCGATGCGGTGGAGTCGAACCCGTACCGGCTTGCTGCCGGGCTGGTTGGGTGCACGGATTCGGGGAGGGTGCAGCGGCTGCTGCGGGAAGGGCGGGTGGGTGAGGCGCTGGAAGCGTACACCGCTCCCCTGCTCAGCCGGTCCGGTGTTCTGGCTGTGCAGCTGCTGCGGGACCAGCTGGAACTCGCGGTTGGTGCGGCGGTCCGGGGCAGCGGCGACGCAGGGCTGCTGGTGCAGTGGCTGACCACGGATATGGGGGCTGGAGATGTTGAGGCGGTGGAAGCGCTGGGCTGGCTGGTGGGGCGGGAGGATCCGCGGTACTTGGCTTTTCGAGCTTCGTCTTCCACGGCCTATTGAGCGATTCGAAACAGCGGCCGGCCGGAGCGATTACGACGTGGTAGCGGCCATGGACCACGTCATTCGTCCGGTGGAGGAACTCTCCGCCCGATTCGAGGTAAGCGCGTCCAACATCCGCCGGGACCTGGCTATGTTGAACGGGCAGGGCCGGCTAGCCCGAACGCACAGCGGCATCGTGGCCCTAGGCGCTCACCCGGAAGTGTCGCTGCGGCAGCGCACCGGCGAGGCGTTCGAGCAGAAGCACGCCATCGCCCCCTGGGCGGCGTCCGTGATCCGGCCCTGGGAGAACATCCTGCTCGACGCTGGCTCCACCGCGGGCGCCTTGGCCCACGAACTGCGCGTTGTTCGAGAAGCTCTCCGTGACCACGCCGGGCATCAAGACCATGCAGGAACTCGCCAACCCGGAGGGCATCGAGGTGGACTGCCTGGGCGGCCGGCTTCGGAGCCTTTCGCAGAGTTTTGTGGGTCCGTTGGCCGAGGCGGCGCTCGAGCGGATTAGGTTTGACCGGGTGTTCCTGGGCGCCGATGCCGTCACCGCCGACGACGGCATCGGCGAAGCCGACCACTCCCAGACCCGCCCAAGGAGGTCATGGCCCGGCGCAGCGGGGACGTGTACGTTCTGGCCCACTCCTCCAAGCTCAGACTGCGGCCATCCCATGCGTCGGCGCGGCTGGCGTCGCCTTGGACTTTGGTAAGGGACGACGGCGCCGACCCGGAGCAGGTGCAGAAGTTCCGGAACGCGGGGGTTGCGCTTGAGGTGGCTGCGGTCGGTGGCTAAGAGATGAGATGCAGGTCAAGTCGAAGGACCGTCCAAGCGATCGGGCTGAGGCAGAGTCTGGGCAACATCTTCAATGCAATAGTTAGCGAATGAGAAACCTGCGATGTCAGAATGTCGTGCTGCCTCTAAAAGACATGCCAAGAAAATGAAACAACAGTCAGTTACACATGTGGACCATCCGACGCAGCGAGTCACCACCACTGACATCTCTGAAGGCCATATCAGATGTGGAGTGGCGCTAAAGGCGCTCCTGCCTCAGGAACCGCGGCTTTCACTACAGTTTGTACTCCGAGGTATTGCCCTTGAGGGAAGCTGGAACCCACGAAATGGGCCGGACCGTAATAGATCTGGCGATCTTTCAGTCGGAAGAGTGCCTCTTCAGCGATTAGTAAAGGCTGACGAAGTCTTAGAAATAGAGGTAATTGAGGGTGTCCGGCACTTTCGCTAGGAAGATGGCGTGCGGCTCAAGCCACGAAAGACGTGCGGAATTAAGTCGAACGAGCCTGCTCTCAGCCCGTAGGCAAGGCCCTTCAGCAATGAGGTGCCGTCCGGCTTCGAGAACCATGCGACCTGGTCGTAGAAGTGATTGGTCTTGTCGTCGTCGAAAATGGTCCCCGGAGGGCGTTAAGATCGATAGGGGGCCAGAGGCCGGTGGAGATGAACGCCTCGTAGAGCGGGTCGCCGATTCGGTCTAGGTTGAGGTCTCCCAGGACCATGAGGTTGGTGTTCCAATCGTTGGGCTTGCCGGCTCAGTCCTGCATCCATCGGGCGAAAGCGGTGATCTCCGGCAGCCGTTCAGCCGCGTTCGTGCGCCAGAGCGCGTGCAAGGACGCCAGGGTGAACTCGACGCCGGCCCGGGCGAAGCTGGCGGTATACGGGGTGCGAGCGAACTGGCGCTGCGGATCGACAGCCAACGGTGGCAGAACGATCCCCCCGACCAGGCCGGAGGGCCGGCCCCGTGAACCGTGAAGAGCCGAGAAACGCGATGCGTTCACCGTTCCCGGCCGCGCCTTCGGTGACATCCGAGATGACAGCGGGAGTGGGGGTGCCCCACTAGGAAAAGAATGCGCTGATTGGGCTAATCGTCGGGCGCAAGGTGCGACGAATAAATCTGCCGGGCTAACGCCGCAAATTCGTCCGTAGAACCACTAAAGCTCTCCAACGCTTGAATGAAACCTTCGATCGTTTTGACGTCCCCCGTTTTCATCAATTCGCGCACCCTCTCAATTGAGCGGCTCTCCTTTGCGTTCATAATAAGCTCAGCCTTGCGTGCAGCCAAGCGTTGGAGATTGCAAATCTCGATGATTGTAGCACCCTTTGTACTGCCCGGACGAGGAATGACCAACTTCGACTCCGCGTCTTTGTAGAGGTGTTCATCCCATTCATCAAAATATGGATGATAAGCCCTATAGTCCTGAGACACGGAAGGATATATCGGTTTTTTGAGCGCTCTCTTCGTGCGCGGATCGCTCGTACCTTTTGCTTGGTTACAGCCCCAACAACAAAGCGCTAAATTCAATGGGAAGAACGTGAACTCAGGGGCCACCGATTTCGGAACAACATGGTCAATGTTCCAGTGCATGCCATGCTTGTCGAGGATCTCTTCCCGGCAGTACACGCAGCGCTGGCTTTCCTCGGTCATGTGATGGTCTTTCAATCGTTTTCGCACAGGCTCCAACGACTGCGCATCCCAGTCTGCTCCATATATGTCTTGGCCATCCCCGACGTTCGACTGAAGCGCTTGCGCGTCCTTGGGTTGGTACTTGTAGTGAACGGAACTCAACGTGAATCAGCGCCCCTCTGCTCCGCCTTGACCCTCTCTGCAGCCCGAAGGAGGCTTGAGATGAGCATTCCAAACGGCTCGCCCTCAAGCTCAGTCGCAGCAGGAGCGATCGTCTTCGCCGCCTTGGCGAAGGCATCGCTTGCAATTTCACCAGTCGAAGCCAAGTCTAGAGCTTTTGCCACCTCCTTCTGCAAAAAAAGATTACCACTCTCATAGACCCCGAATTCCTGAACGAGTAACTCATCGATAGAGTTGCCTCCGTAGTTTGAATCTGCTTCAACATTGCGATGCTCCGGGTCGAGAGAAATAGCATTCGCGCTAGTCCCAGGCATACCAGAAACTACCGAAGGAGAATGCGTTGCGATCACAAAGTGACATCCTGCATAATCCGAGAATAGACGTCTTGCAAGCCCCAGATATGCAGTCTGCCACTCAGGGTGCAGACTAATCTCCGGCTCATCTATTAGAATAAGCGACCCCTGTGTTATCGATGCGGCAATACTCAAGAAGGTAGTCGCAAGGGAAATCTGTCCTGAACTGGCGTCACGAAGGTCTACGAGTGATCCGTCTTTCAGCGTCGAAAGATACACTGATTGAAGACGAAGCAGTCCCGCGCGTCTCAGCAGATCCGCGCTGTCAAATAACCGGCTTTCCTCAAGGTCGCCGCCGTCACCGTGCGAAAAGTCTACTTCTATCTCCCAGATCGATCCCCGGAGCATATGCACCCTTAAGACCTCCCACGCGGCTTCAAGCTGCTCCAGAACACTAGGGTCTCGGTGAAGCAAGCGCCCTATGCGCGTGCGCGCGTCCACCCCTAACGCGCCAGCCTCGTAAAGCATGGATAGTGAAACATCCTCGCTAAGGAGTTTTGAGTATCGCATTCCGTATTGCTGCCTCAAGTACGGATGATACCCAAGGAGCGCAAATACGGTGGCAACTGCCTTTATCCTCCGCGCATCACCAGCTTTAGCCGCTGTCAGCGCTTGCAAGGCCGCTAAAAGAGGTGCGACACCAGATGCCCGGTTAGTTGCGTCGCGTAATCCAAAGTAATAGTAGGTATCGTCTTCATAAGGAGACCTTCGGACGTTTGGAAACTTATCGTTGGCCGCAGCGGTCACAGCAATCACTCGGGACGGGAACTCAGCACCGCCCTCAAAGGGCACTTGCCTTCCATCCCTGTACACAGCAAGATACCCTCGCCGGTCATTGCGTACCGTGTATCTAGTATTGCCAACAAAGTAGACAACTTTCCACAAATTCTCTGGTTTACGGATTCGAATTCGACCTCCGCGACCCTCTGTGAGCAGAGTCGTCAGCGCTCCCAGCGTTCTACTCTTGCCGCCACCGTTCCGCCCAGTAAGAACCGTAGTCCAGGATTCGCTGCCGTCAGCATTTATAGGCGACTTGGTTCGACCTGCATCGAAATCCACTTCAAAAGTTGGTTCACCGGTGGCTGTGTCTAGTTCCGCAAAAGAAGATAAACGAAACGCTTTCACGAGCAAATCCCATTCCCTAATGAACTTTGCGTGACCTGCTCATTGACCGTCAATATCTATCCATCCTTGAAATGCCATGCCGCGACGATAAATTAGGCCCCAATACCTCCAGCGGCTGTGCGGAGATACGCCGCTTCACTACCTTCTTAGTGGCAGTGCCGATCTATTCGTCCACCTTTTCTTGGACTGCGCCTGAGAGGTCTGCGCTGGAAAGAAGGAACCCACATACTAGGTTAGACCAGGACGTACCCCATTGACCTTAAGGGCGGCAGGGTCACTGCACAGAGCGGGAACCAGACGCTGAAGCCAAATTCCACTCCCTTAACGTCGGGACCCTTGTATTCGTCGGGTTTTAGCTGATCAACGATAATGCGCTTGTTGGCCGACTTGCTTTGGTGCGGACTGCAGGATCTTGGATCTTCGTGTGTGAACCTCTGACACTGACTTCCTTGACTTCCCTGCACCGGACGCTCGGGGTTCAAAGGCAAGGTCCATGGGGCGGGGGCGGGCATCGCATCCGTCACCCCACCTAAATACGGTTTTGAGCGCGCGCAGTGCATATTCCGGATGGACTGGTGCAGATGCTTGCCGCTCATATTGAGAAAATCGGCGTATACGGCCCCCAGCAATGGCTGCTCAACGGCAGCGACGGGATGCCGCCGCATCGAAACACCGTTGGCTACTGGTGGCGCAAGACAGTCAAGGATGCCGGACTGTCAGGAGTGCGGCTGCATGACCTGCGCCATTTCTGCGCTTCCGGCCTCATTGCTGCGGGGTGCGGCGGGGTGACCGTACAAGGTCCGCCGTCGGAGCCATGATGAGCGAAGCTCTTGGAAGTCTTCCGGACTTTGTTCGGACTGACAGCGCCTCAATCCACTCTTTACGCGGGAAAGGAGGTCATATCAAACGTTGAAGCGGAATCCGCATCTTCCGGTACCGACCACCATCTAGGTCCTGAAACTTTGTTGCGGCTCAAACGATTCGTCTTCATCGTCGCTTCACGGGGCGGTCGGCTACCGGCGCGCCGTGATAAGGCAACGCCGTGGCCAAGGCGCAACGCCATCTCGGCGCCCTGCTACACTCAGGCGTCATGACGACGATCTACACAACCCAGGAGTGGAAAGGCCACGGGAGGCAGAACTACTACTGGAACGAGTACAGACTCGAAGGGGACACCGTCGTCAAGTACAAGTGCCACAGGCAGAAGTTCTTCGATGGCGATGAGAACATCTGGCAGGAAGATGAGACGCTCCAGGAATCGTGGGGAGTTAAGGACTCCAGCATGCCCGACTGGCTGAGACAGTATCTCTGATCGGCCCCGCGCTCAGGCTGTTCAGCGCGACAACCCTACGTTGAACTCCCCACGTCCACGCAGGTACCAACCTTTTGGCGGCGGAGTCCCAGATCTGAAGATGCGAGTTTAGGGGCCCGAACGCTCGCTGCAACACCGATTTGCAACCTTTGGTGCACTGACCATTTAGGCGTGAGCGAGTGCGGTCATAGCTTCGCTCGATGATTCGTTCTTGGAACTTAGGGTACTGGACAGTACGGTTGTTTTTACCGCCTCGCGGTCCAGCCATTCCGCTGCCCAGTTGCTCGGCCCTGCGTGTCTTCCGTGGTGGACATCGAAGCAGTAGCTGTCAGGCGGACGGTGGTTGGTGGCAGAGGTAGTGGCGAAAACATCATCTGTTTTCTGCAGGTCGTCGATGAAATCGCCATATGAGCAACGCCCCCTGTCAAGCCCTCGCCCAGCTTGGGAAAAACGGGCGCCGCAGCTGAGTGCTACAAGTTGTCCAAGCGTAGTGCAAGCATCGGTTGCTCATTTGCCAGTCGTTTGCCCTCCTCGCCTTCCCCATCAACGGAAAAATCTACGTGCGAGGGTCGTTAGCCGTGTCGACTCCACTTCGGATCAGTACGGCAAGGGCTAGCAAGCTTCTCCCGAACATTGTTCTTAGAAATGCCGGGCGGCGCTCTAACGGCAACTCCTCCTGGCGAATCCTACGATGGGTCGACGGGCCCCTTCTCACTCAGAGCCCGGTGCCGCAGCCGGACCGCCGACCGCAGGGAGTGCCGGCACTTTCGGCGGCAGCCCGAGAAGTTCGCGTATCTCGGATGGCTCGTATGGCGGATTTCGGCGGTGCGCGGCCGAGTGGCAGTTACTGCAAAGCGGCACGAGGTCGCGGACGGGATCCACCAAGTACCCATTGCCCATCGACGAGACAGGGATGCGGTGGTGGACTTCGATGTAACCTGCTGCGGCCGGACCGTAGTGCTCTCCGAAGTTAAGTTCACAGGCCCAGCACTCGACCCCGTAGTGGCTGATGCAACGGAGCCGATTGACGGGATTGCGTTCGTAGCGGTTCACTTTGACGGTGGTCATCGCGCCCTCGGGCAGAGGCTCGAATGCGGGCAGGACCGGCCTGTCGTCATCTTGAAGGAACCCGTTCAGGGCTAGCGCAAGAGCGGGAGACGCCACGGTGATGAGGCTGCGGGTTATCTCATCGGGCGTCCGCGCCGGGATTCGTGCCCAGCACTCAATGCCGAAGGCACGCCAGAGGCCGCCAGGTGGCTCCCGCGGGTCATCCAGTATCTCGTGGTTGACCGTGATGGTCAGGGCCACGTCCTGGGTGCTGATTTCCTCGACGGCGTCCCGCCATGCATCCGGGTTGTCCTGGGCCCACCGCCCGAGCTGGCGGACGAGCGCGCCGGCGGATTCCTCGGGCATTACGGTTGCGGCGGCACTGGTCATTGTTCGCGAGAGGGCGATGACCAGTCCACGGTCCGCCTCAATGCCGGCAAGGCGTGCACCCGTCCCGGCGATGCCTGCTTGCGAAATCATGCATGGTTCCAATAACAGGGTTGTGAGTGCGCCCAACTGCGCTAGCGCGTCCCCGAAGGTCTGGTTCACGGCCTGGCGTGGTCAGACATCTTCGGGCGTTTTAGGGGACGGCAAGTCCTTTACAAGTTTGCGAAGGTTGCGGCTGATGTCGACACGAATCTCTTCAAACATTTCCTGGGTATCTGCGTCGGTGGCGTCGAGCTCGGCCTGCGCCATCGCGTAAAAGAGAAATTCGATGGCTTGGGCCATGGTGCTGTTAGAGGCGACCGGAAGGTAGGCCTTTTGGTACCAATCGTGTCCGGCGTTCAGTTCGACTTGGAGGATGTTGTTTGTTGAAAGCGACATGTCCCAGAGCACACCGTCTTTGAGGGACTCCCGTCGGACGACGTTCATGGAGGCGAATTCGTCCTCCACGGTGACGTTTACTATCCCGGATGGTTGGCCATCAGCTCCGATGACCGGGACACTGCCGGTCTTGTTCACCATCACCACGGCACCGTCGGAACCCGCGGTGATGGTCGGGATGGTGAGGTTGCCCTTAAGACGGCCTAAGGTCACCTCGGTCGGCCGGGTGCCGTTCATACCGCCTGCGGCGGCTTTTGCGTTTCCGGCCCTGGAGCGCTTGTTGGCTTCACGACGGAGCGGTGCAAGGATGTCCGTTAACTGCTCGATCAGTGTTTCATCGATGTGGACTCCGGACTTTTTGATCCCGACCCCGAATACGGGGTCCAGCTGAGCGTCGAAGGACAACTCGACCCTAAGGTTGTTAATGTGCGTTTCGGCCGCTCCGGTGCCGAGCCAGCTTGGCCCATCGATGAGCCGGCCTTCCCGGTACAGGTAGATCCCTTGGCGTCCCAGCGATACTGCGGCTTCCTGCCATGCTTGGAGATCTTCGACCTCGTCTTTGCGCGGCAGGATGAAGGCGCGCAACAACGCGGTGTGCGGGTCTCCTTCTGAGAGCTCAAACGTGAACTTCTTCTCCTTCACCATGTCCCCGCCTGTACTTTCAGCAAAGGGATCCCAAGCGCGTAGCTTTTCGCCGTTCAGGTAAATGTTGACATTTCTAGCCCTGCTGTCCTCCGGGTCCAAGAAGCGTTGAAAAACCATGCGCAAGTGCTCGCGCAGGATTGCCTCGCTGCGTTTCATTGCAATAGCGCGGTTTTTGGCTTCCTTGCCGCCTCGAGTCCTGAGGAGCCGGTCGATCTTGTCCCAGATAATCAGCGTCCCCGTCGCCGGGTCACTTCCAGCCAGGGAAGAGAGCTCGTCCAAGGCATCGTCGAGTGCCGCCGCTTCCGTTTCGTCGGCGACGTCGTGTTCGAGGACCCAGCTGCCCGTTTCTGCCACTGTGTCAAGATCCCACGCAGCTGCATAGGCTTCCTCGGCGTCGAGCGGACGTGAGACCACGACAAGACGGCGGCAGAACTGCGTGGATGCTGTCTTTAGTCCAAGGCCGAACTTGCTCAGGCTGTTCTGATTCTCTTGCCTGTCAGCACCGTATCTCATGGCGTTTTCTAAGCCGTCGAGGTCCATGCCGACGCCGTCGTCCGCGACTTCTACGATGGGGTTGTTCGCTGGGTCCAGCCCCATCCTGATGGACACATTCTGCGCGGTGCCCGGACCGATCGAGTTGTCCACGATGTCAGCGATCGATGCTTCGAAGGTATATCCGGTATCGCGGAACCCCTCAATCACACGCGTCGTGTCGGGAAGCACGATCTTCGTGTTTTTTGCCATAGTTCAGTCCTCGTTGTCGGTGATGATCATGCGCCATCCATTGCGAAGTATAGTTTCCATCGGTTCTCGCGCGGTCACGTCTTCTGCCTCGTGGAGCACAGCCTCAATATCGCCAAAGCTGCTCCGCCGGAACGCGAGCTCGTCACCCGCAGATGCTGATAAGGCGCGCAACATCTGGGTGGTATGCGTCAATCGGTACTCGTTACGAGTTCCTTGGCCGTGCGTCTTGTTGTTGTAGTAGACAAAGCGAAGTGACCAATGCTGGCCTGTTTCCGGCGTGGCGACGGTCATCCAGAAGTCGGGGTTGTAGGCAGTGACATCCAAGGGAGGAAAGAAGGCCAGAATCTCGGGATCTTTTGGAATCGTGATCCCTGCTTGGTGTGCCCCGGTCAGGCCGAGATCGTTTGCGCTGAGAAGTTTCCTGACTTCTCCAAGCCGTGTCATACCGTGGGTCCTTCTTTCGTGTTGGTCGCTCCCTCATCCACGTGCCGTGCTAAAGCACGCTTCCAGTCCGATCGCAGCAGTGCATCTTCTTCCACGGTATTTTCATAGAAGAGGTGGTGGACGGTGACCGGCAAAGTCTGCCTTCTGCGGTGGGCCCGTGCCGTTGCTTGGCTGGTCAGCGCTGGATTCCATTCGGGATTGAAGTGGATGACATGGTTTGCTGCCGTGATGTTGAGTCCGACGCCGGCGGCCTGGGGGTTCATGAACAGCGCCCCGGGACCTGGGAAAGCGGTGAAAAGATCGATGATCGTTTGGCGGTCGGGCACTGGGACCCTTCCATCTATGACGGCAAGGAAGGCGTCCGGTTGCCTAGTCCCTACAGCTTCGAACATCCGATCAAGGGCTTGTTGAAAGGAAGCAAAGACTAAGACTTTCTCCCCACTGCTGAAGGCCTCGGCAACGATCCGCATGGTGTGGTCGACTTTGGGCGCGGCGCTCTCCCCTGTACCCCATTCGTCCCCTTCCGCGTGGGCGCATAGTACCCGCAGCGCTGTGATGGCTGCGAGAGGGCCGGCGCTAGAGGCGGCCGTTTGGGCATAGCGCCCAGCAACATCCTCGGGAAGTTCGAATGCGGTTTCGACCTGAAGGAGGTCGGGCAGGTCGGTTGCGACGTCGGCGACCAAGCGTCGGAGGGTGACCGGAGAAATAATTTGTCCGAGGCACTCGGCCCGCTCGAGTTCATCGGGAAAGGCTTCTTCGAAGGCTTCCCTGGTACCAAGCAGGGCTGGGACGACGAACTCGGCGATGGACCACAGATCGAGGAGACGGTTTTCCACGGGCGTGCCGGTCAGAGCCAGGGAGACCCTGCGCTTCAGGGATTTGACGCTTCGGGCGCGACCTGTCTCCGGGTTGCGGATCATCTGAGCTTCGTCCAAGGCGAGGATGTTCCAAGAAATGTCGCTGAGGAAGCTCAAGTCGCTCACCAAGGTTTCGTAGGAGGTGATGACGACGTCATGCCTGGCCAAACCACTTGCTACGCCGGTCCGGAGCGTTCCCGCATGTGTGACGACCGATAAAGATGGAGCCACGTGTCCAATTTCCCGGGACCAGTTTCGCAGCAGTGACGCGGGACAAACGATTAGGGAAGGGCCACGGCCGCACTGGTCCAGCAGCAGGGCGATCGCTTGCGCGGTTTTGCCCAGCCCCATCTGGTCCGCCAGCAGCGCCCCGACGCCGCGTTCTGCCATGGCGACCAAGAACTCTGCGCCAGCCTGCTGGTAGGGGAACAGCTCAATCCCGAGACCCAAAGTCAGGAAGTCTCTGACCACCTGAGTCAGTGACGTCCTGCTATCCGCCACCGTTTCATCAAACATGAGCGCTGCACCGGCGGCATCGGCCTTCACCGACAGATAACTACCGAGCGAGATCTCCGAGTCGTTGCAGAGTTCGTGCTTGTCGAGGAAGGCGAAGCAGGCGTGGACCGCAGCCAAGTCCAGTGGATGCCAACGGGAGTCGTGAATGACGCCTTGGGCATCGGCGCCGGGAACAGGTATGAGCGTCCCGCCCCGCCGAACACCAACACCTACACGCGCCGCATCCGGCAACGCTCCGCGAAAAAACACAGCTGGGGCCAGTGCGATACGGCCAAAGCGCAAACCCGTATTCTGACGGATATCCCGCCCCGGGCCGGCTGCGGCTTCGGCAATCTCCTGCACGGTAGCTGGCCGCCAATTGGCCTGCTCGTTCACGAAGATTTGGTCATCCTGGACTTTCCACTCAGCCATGGGAGATCCCCTCAGTGCTGGTGCGTGAATTTTCCCGCGCCTTGACCTCGACGATGAAATCATCCAGTCCCATCAACCATGTCTGCTGAGCCGGGCTGAACCCTTGACTGTGCAGCTCCCGGGGGATGACGAGTTGGAGTCTTTCGGCACGCATCTCGGCTGTTTGGTCCTCGGACAGCGCGGGTTGGAGCGTGAGCAGGTGTTTGTCCGGAATCCGATCCGCCTCGTTTAGGACCTGCCTCCACCGGTCTTTGAGTGAGGTTTTGGAGCCCAACATCGTCAAATATGAGGGCGGGAACGTCGGGTCGTCGTAAGCAGCTTTGGAGGGAAACAAGAAGTCCGGTTCCTTCTTGCCTTCTGTCTTGGCTTTTTTCACGTAGCGGATGTCGTTTGCGCTGAGGACGGAAGAGACATGCTCCTCAAGGGAGAGCCCGGCCCTTACGCTCCTCCTGCCACGAACCTGTTTGGAGAAGTTGAGGAACCCCTCGACGTCCACGCCGCCACTAGCGTCCAAGAAGCCATTGGCAATCCTGCCGCTGATGCGGTGCTTCTCGAGAGTGCGGAACATTCGGTGCTCCATGCCAACCCAGCGCATGAGCGTGCCGTCTGGGTCTTCAACGGGGTCGACGTGTTTGACCATTGAGCGGGCGAAGTGGGCGAAGTCCACCACTGATGGCCACAACGTGTCGTTGAAGCGGCGCAGGATGGTATCGAGCAGGTCGTCGTCACTAAGGTCAACCGCAATGCCGAGCAGGGCAAGCAGTTCCTCGCTGGCCATTTCTTCACGTCCAGGCTGAGCATCCATGTCAGTGGTAACGAACAGCGTCTCGTTTTCGCGGTGGACATCGAAGATCCACTGCAGCTGCCGCAGAATCGTAGAACCTTGCCTGGCAATTACGAGAATCAAGTCCCCGTTTTTCTCCTTGGCGAGGAAAAGCGTGTCGCCGGCTTGGGCCCGGTAGATGACGCGCTCTGCCTCTGACAGGTACAAGAGGCGGTATTCCGCACCCCGCGTAGGGTGGTTCTCACGAGTGTCGTACCACGTCAGCGATGATTCGAGCAGTTCTGGCATCTCCTCCAGATCATCATCGAGATACGCCATCTTGGTTGGCAGGTGCGTCTTGCCAACGGGCGTACCCAGCAGATCCCGGAAGCCTTTACTTCCATTGAATTCATGCTGATTTGAAGAGAGCTTATTGACGTCGACGTCGGCCAAGACTTTAACGGCAAAGCCTTGGAAATAGTCCCCAATTTTGATCACGGCTCAGGCGGCTGCTTCCACCGCGGCCGCAGAGCCGGAATTCTCTCGTGCGCCGGCTGCTTCAAGTTCTGCTTGCTCGGCAGCTATCGTGGCTTTGACCTGCATCAGATGCGGCTTCATAATGCGTGCAACTTCTTGAAACACGGGCATAACGACGCTATTACCGAACTGCCTGTAGGCTTGGGTGTCGGAAACGGGGATGACGAAGGAGTCGTCAAAGCCCATAAGTCGAGCGCATTCGCGGGGCGTGAGCCGGCGCGGACGCTGTCCGGGCTGCTCTACTAAAATTTCCGAGCCGTCCTTGTGGTACCGGGCAGACAGGGTACGAGTGCGGCCCTCGGAGTTGACGAGTCCGAAGCCGAACCCGTTCCCGGCAGCCTTGTGCTTGTTAGCGTAGTTTTGAAGGTACGCCCACAAGCCCTCTGTCAAGGTGAACTTATCGTTGACCTTCATCTCAGCATGATTGAAGTATTTGTCCCCGTCGTGCGGCAACACAGGCTCTGTTCCGTCAGTGCGATGAAGTATGTCTCCTAATTTGTGACTGGTCTTCTCCGGCAGGACCAAGTCATCCCATGTAAATTCAGTCTTCCTCGCGAAGCCAACAATTATGATGCGCTCGCGGTGCTGCGGAGTAAAATGTCCGCCATCGATCACCTTCTCGTAGACGTCGTAACCCAGCTCCTCCCGGAGCACAGCCATGATGATCTTGAAGGTATTGCCTTTGTCATGCGACTTCAGGTTTTTCACGTTCTCAAGAACGAACGCCGCGGGGCGGGTGGTTTTGATGATCTCCTTGAGCTCGAAAAACAACGTCCCCTGAGTCGGGTCTTCGAAACCGTGAGGGCGTCCTAGCGAGATCTTCTTGCTTACGCCGGCGATCGAGAACGGCTGGCATGGGAAACCGCCTAGGAGGACGTCGTGGGGCGGAACAATGGCTTGCTGGCCGACGATGTCTCCGATGAACTCATGCCCGTCGCCAAAGTTCACCGTGTACGTCTTCTTAGAAAATGGATTCCATTCCGACGTGAAGACACATCGGCCACCGTGCCTCTCGAAGCCCTGACGGATCCCACCTATCCCGGCAAATGTGTCGATGAACGTGAAGTCAGGGTCCTCATGGAGCTGGATTGAGGACGGCGTCATGAGTGATTCCAGCGCGGCACCCACGAATGATTTGGGTGTCGTCTCTCCCGCAGCCCACCGCGCCACAGTCCTAGTCTCCACGCCCAGCGCTGAGGCCAGTTCGGTTTTCTTAAATCGCTGTAGCGCCTGGGTGAGAAGTATTTGGACCTGCTCGGCAGAGTGTGTCGTCATGATGACATCGTGTCAGGTATTTGACCCAGAGCGAGGAAGGCGCGCCGGTCGAACACGCCTTCGAGCCGTGCCTCAGCATAAACGTCATGGCCAAGGAGTCTTGTACCCGTGACGCGGAACACCCCCACGGGCGGCAGCGCCATCGGCCGATTGCCCTGACCGCCTCTGGGAGGCGTGGCGCCCCTAGGATTCTGGCGGAGTAAAACCATAGAGTTGAGCGTGGAGGTGTACGACTGATGGCTGGCATCAAAATTTCAAAGAAGATTCGGGATGCCTTGACCGCTGAGGAGCGGTCCGGGCTAGAGGATTTTCTGTGGGACAAGTCTGCGGGTTTCTGCCACCTATGCAGGAGGATGATGAACCAAGCCACGGACGACATCGAGCCTGACCATGACAGTCCCGATGGTGAGGGGGGCGCAACGTCAAGAGACAACCTGAACCTCGCACACGAGTCATGTAATCGTGCCAAGCGAAATTACCCGACAGTGGATGTGAGGCCCTGGTTGGAGCTAAAGGCGTTCGCCCATGAGCGGGGCGGCGTCGTGAAGTACTCTGACCTTTTTGAGCACTTCGGGTATGAGGTTGCGGAGTCGCACCTTGAGTGGCAGGCCGGAGACAAACAAGCGAAGTGGCATCTGCCTAACGGAGACATAGTGGGGTCTGTCGTCTTTCGCGAGGTTGACGGCAGGGGCGAATCGTTTGAGTACACCTTCCTCGAGGTCCCCCGCGAGGCAATCTATAACGATGATGAGTGCCAGCCGCGCACAATCAAGATCCCGCAGGCGTGGGCGATTTATGCTGACACCCAGGGAAACCCACTGCACGAGCCGCCGAGTTGCCGTCTAATACGTAAGGAATCCGGCAAGATTCAGCTAGCTATGTTCGATGGACAGCACAAGAGCGTAGCGATGTGGATGCATGGCCGAAAGACTAGCGTCATTAAGGTCTACCTCGACTTGGACAAGGACAAGACAATCCGGCTTGTGGGGTCGATCCAGTCACGCATTAAAAAACTTCCACTTTCCAGCTTTGAGAATGCCATGAAGATGGGAGAAGAGTGGTCTGCTCGGGCAGTGGAGTATGAGGAATCTGTTGGTGCGGAATACGCCTCGGAGGCGGGCCTGATCCAGTGGCTGCCACCCCAAGACAGAAAGCGCGCTAAAGACGCTGCCCAAGCGCAGTTACTAAAAGACGTGCTTCAGTTGGAGGGACTGAAGTTGCTCGAGTTTGTAATCCGTGATGGTAGGGAGAGGGCGGCACATCACTCGATAACCGAGACAGCCTTCAAGCAAAAGCTAGTTGCCAACCTCCGCCATATGTCACCACTGTCCGAGATGGGTGAGGAGTGGCAAAAGGCCCGAGCGAGAGAGATAGAAAATATCCGCTTTGCGTTAGATGCGCTCGCCGATGAGGCTTTTTACAACGCCGAGGGTGGTGTCGAATTAAGCGGCGCGGACGCAGTGCGCCGGGACCGCATGAAGTATCAAAGCGCCCTAGCATATATCGCGATTCTCATTCGGAAGCTGTACCGTCAGACGCTGACCATCGACGAAGAAGGGCGTGCCCTCTTGGAGAAAACCCCGTCGGAGGAACAGAGACAAAAGATTGTCAAGGGGATCCACCGCATCGCGGCACACCCGATTTGGACCTGCGACCTTGATTTGACGTCCAAAACAAGGGCTGTAAAAGATGCTCTTTCCAAGAACCAGGACGCTGCTAACGCCTTCCGCGGTGTGGAGCTCCGAGGAGAGTATGTCAACGGCATTGAAGCTCTTCCGTCTAATTGGAAGGACTGAGTCTGAGACGTTCAAAGCCCAACGAGTGGTAGTTCACGACCACTAAGCTCGCGTTTCCAGCGGACACTCTCAACGGCCACCGCGTGTTTCATCACGGCACCGGAACCTGGCGGCTTCGCGAAAACGTCGTCGGGCAGGTCCGCATTTTCGTTGATCATGAGCCGGCTCTACTGGGCTGGCTGCCAAGGGAATACAAAAGACTCTTCGCAGTTATCGGCGGTGCAGGTTTGCGTATCAAAACGACATTCACGCAGCGCGTGCAACTTTATGCTAAATATCGCTCACCATCATGTATGAAGGAACGCATGAAGAATTCTTGGGCTGAATTGGAGTCGCAAAGCATCCGGCAAGCGATCGAGCTATGGCACGCGCTCGGTAGCGAGGAATTTATATCGCGAACCAGGTTCAAGGAATCCCACCGCTACGTGGTCATCGACCGGGGGCAGGCTATTGCCAGTAAACCCTTGGTTGCCATGGCTTTTCAGCTTCAGTTCGGCTGCGGCAAAGATGGGCCTCCAAGGCTGTCGGGAGGTGAGCAGACGCGAGCCATTTTGGAACGTTTGGGCTATAAGCTGGTCGATATCCAAGGGGAGACATCCTTAGCCGCCGGACTTCCTGGGATCAATGTTGGTCCTGACACCCAGTTTTGGTGGGCAAACCAATCAGTTAATTTTGATCCTGTTTACGTAGACGGGACGCTCTGGGCGCCTCTGAGGGACCGCCGTGGCCAGCAAGTTGATCATTGGCGCATCTTGGACAAACTCTTACCAGGTGACCTTGTTCTTCACTATGCGAGCCCAGAAGTTCGTGGCCTTAGCCGCGTGGCTACTCGACCCGAGCCGGCCTATCCGCCTCGCGGTTACAACGACGTAACTCCTGATACTGAGGGCAAATTAGTACTAACCGACCCCCTCCACACATTTCGGGTTCCACGAGACGTTGCCTTGACACTGCTCAACCATGGCGTGGGCCCCGTCACCGCGAATGGGACTTTAAGGAACGGGTATGTCTTTCCCATCGAGGCTGATAGTGCCCTAAAGCTGCTTCGACGGGGAGGTCTGGAGGTAACGATTGAAACCCTGGACGACCAAGGGTTGGAATTCAAGTTTTCCAAGCGCTATCCCGGCACACTGACCGACAGGCTGGCTACCGTTGCGCTACGTGCCGAACAACGATTCCTCCGAAACCAACAACTTTGGCGATGGGGCAGCAGATGCTCGCTCTGCGACCGACGCCTTCCAGAAGAACTCTTGGTCGCGGCCCACATCAAGCCCCGCTGGGCCTGCTCGGAGGAGGAACGCATGGACACGCTCAATGTGTCCATGCTCGCGTGCCTCTTCGGCTGCGATGCCCTGTTCGAGCTCGGCTACGTCGTAGTGAATGGGCAAGGAAGGCTTGAGCGAGGTGATCGTAGTACTGAGGGCGTCGAGGACCGGGTCGCCGACATGGTCGGCCGCCCGTGCAGAGCCCACAGGGAGGGTTCGCGAAATTACTTTGAATGGCACCGGCAATACCATGCTGGCAGCCGGAGCTGACAGCTTAAGGCCTACCTAAACGCCGGCCAGCCGGCGTTTAGGTAAGGAACTTTCGGCACGATCAGTGAAGGATAGTCCGGCACACACTCCAAGCTAAGATCGCTGTAAACTCCAATGCGCCCATCGAGTGCACTAGCGACATGGCCAGCTACTACAAGCCTGAGCAAGGCAACCTGATTGCCCTTGATCGATTTCGCTTAGAGGTTATGACTTCCAGACATTGGAGAGCATGGAACCACTTTCAAAGGCAGTCTGAGTTCCGCCGCTACCTTCGGTTGCATCGATGACCCACACTGATCTTCCCGTCGGCGGGCATGGCGCCTAAAGAAAAAGTTACTGCCAAACTCATCCTTGATTGCCGGCAGCTCATGGAACCTTGGTGATACTTGGTAATAACGGCAAGGGCTTTGAGTACTCGTACTGATGCGACATAAGCGTGTCGGCCCGCGGTCGAAGGACGTGGCCGCCAGAAATGCAACTTTAATGCACTGATACTGAGAAGGCCAAGTCTGACGAGCGGCAGCAACGAGCCAATAGTCACTACCCGACTCACTGCATCGAAATGACCGTGAAAGGCGCGCCCGGATACACGGACACGCCCTCCCTAAGGCACCTTGCATGAGGCTTCATCCCGACCGTCAGTCGATGAGCACCGGCGACTTGTTCTCGTCCGAAACCTTCACCGCGGCTGTAACCTTCCGGGAGCGGTGGTTCGCCCAGCACCCCACCGCCAGCAGCGCCACCAGCCCGAAAGTACTCAGCAACTGCGGCCGCGACTGCTCGCCGATGAAGCCCACCGTGAAGATGACCGCGAGGATGACCAGCCCAAGCGATGTCAGCCACGGGAATCCGGGCATCCGCAGCGGAAGCTCGGTTCCCGCGCGGTCAGCACGAAGGCGCAGTGCGAGCTGGGCCAGGAGCGCGGACGTCCACACCAGCAGGCACGTCGAGCCGACAATGTTGAGCAGGACCGGAAGTACCTTCTCGGGGAAGGCCAGCTCCAGCACCACCGTGACAATGCCGAAGGCAACGCTGGCCAGGACGGCAACCACGGGTACCCGGGCCTTGGACACGGAGGCGAGCCAACGCGGGGCTTCGCCGCGCTCGGCGAGGGAGTAGGCCATCCGGGAGGCACCATAGAGGTTGGCGTTGAGCGCGGACAGCAGTGCCGCGACGGCAACAAGCGTGATGGCGGTAGCCGCACCCGGCATGCCGGCTGCGTCCAGCACCGCGGCGAACGGGCTCTTCAGCCCGGCTGAGCCCACCGGAACCACAGCCGCGATCACGAAGATGGCACCGATGTAGAACACCAGGATGCGCCACAGCACGGTCCGCACGGCCTTCTTCACGCTGCGAGCCGGTTCAGCCGTCTCGGCTGCCGCAACGGACACGATCTCGGTGCCGCCGAACGCGAACGCCACCACGAACAGTGCCGTGGCAATCCCGCCGAAGCCGCTGGGCGCGAAGCCGGCGCCGGTGAAGTTGGCCATGCCCGGCGACTGCACGCCCGGCAGCCAGCCGAAGAGCAGCGCAAAACCCACCAGCAGGAACCCGACGATCGCCGCCACCTTCAGCAGGGCGAACCAGAACTCGAACTCGCCGAAGTTCTTCACGCTGGTCAGGTTCACGGCGGTGAGCACCACGATGAACACGAAGGCCATCAGCCACACCGGCAGCGCCGGGAAGATGGTGGCCAGCAGGCCAGCCGCACCGAGCGCCTCGGCGGCAATGACCACCACCAGCTGCAGCCACCACAGCCAGCCGACCGTGGCGCCGGCCACCGGTCCGTACGCCTTCGCGGTGTAGACGGAGAAGGCGCCACTGTCCGGATTGGCCGCCGCCATCTCGCCGAGCGCCCACATCACCAGGATGATGAGCGTGCCGGCCACAAGATAGGAGATCAGAACTGCCGGTCCGGCGGCCTGGATGCCCGCGCCGGAGCCGATGAACAGGCCCGCGCCGATCGCACTACCGAGGCCCATCATGGTGAGCTGCCGGGGTTTGAGGGCCGCGCCGAGGGGGCGGGCAGACGTCTTTGTCTGTTGTTCCATGGGGATTCCTCTTAGTTGTTGGTAACTGTTGGGGATAAAGCTTCAGACCACGTGGGCTTCGAGGAGCCGGAGCACGCGGTTGTTGGAGGCGGGATCGGCAACGGTGATCCGCATGCCGTCGCCCTGGTAGGCCCGGACCATGATGCCCGCACTGTCGAACGCGTCCACCAGCCTCGCCAGGAGCTGGCCGTCGGCACGGATCCACAGGAAGTTGCCCTGGCTCGGCTGCAGCTTCCAGCCTTGGGCTGCCAGCTCCGCGGCAATCCGGGTGCGCTCCTGTTTCACCGCCGAAACCCGCGCTTCCATCTCCTCCCTTGCGTCCAGCGACGCGATGGCCGCCTTCTGCGCCAGTGCGCTCACAGCGAACGGCAGGGCGGTGCGGCGCAAACCTTCGGCGATCGCCGCCGTCGTAATGGCGTACCCGACGCGCAGACCTGCGAGCCCGTAGGCCTTGGAGAAGGTGCGGAGGATGCAGACGTTCGGGTACCGGCGGTAGAGCGCAAGGGAATCGGGGCCGGCGTCGGCGTACTCCACGTAGGCCTCGTCGATCACCACCAGGACACTGGAGGGCACGGACTGCAGGAAGGCCTCGAGGCGGTCGTGGCTGATCGGCACTCCGGTGGGGTTGTTGGGGGTGCAAAGCAGGATCACCTTGGTTCGGCCGGTGACGGCGGCGGCCATGGCGTCCAGGTCGTGGCCCTCGGCGTCGTCCAGCGGGATGCGGACCGCACGGGCGCCGGCCAGCTCCACCAGGATGGGGTACGCCTCGAAGGAGCGCCACGCGAACACCACCTCATCCCCGGCGTCGCACAGTCCGGTGATGATCTGCTGCAGGACGCCCACGCTGCCGGGTCCCACCGCCACCTCCTCCGGGGTGACGCCCAGATGCCGGGCGAGCCGTTCCCGGAGTTCGACGGCGGCCATGTCCGGGTAGCGGTTCATCCTGCCGGCCGCTTCGGCCACCGCAGTGACGGCTGCGGGAAGGGGCTCGTAGTGGCTTTCGTTGCTGGCAAGTGCGGCGATGTCCGAGCCGAGGCTGCGGCGCCCCGGGACGTAGGCGGGAAGTCCGGTGACGGCGGCGCGAAGGGTGGGCAGCGTGGTTACGGGCGGGGCCAGGAGTTGTTCAGGGCTCATGAAGACCGATCATGGAAGTGACCGGGACCACAATGCAAGGTACGCTTCGGTGCTTGGGACTTCTGCTCAACTTCTAGTACTTGTGGTGAAAATATGACCATCGCGACCTCTCGCACCCTCGATTCGCTCGACGGCAGGATCATCCTTGCCCTGGACAAGGACCCGGAAGCCAGCGCCCTGGCACTCTCCCGGACACTCGGCGTCGCACGAAACACCGTCCACGCCCGGCTGGCACGGCTGGAGCGCAGCGGCGCGCTACGCTCCTTCAGCCGCAGGCTGGACCCCGCCGCACTGGGTTACGAACTCATGGCCTTCCTCTCGCTCTCCATCAGCCAGACCCGGACGGGCTCCGTGGAGAACGGGCTCGCCGCGATCCCGGAGGTCATCGAGGTGCACGCCACCACCGGCGACGCCGACCTCATGGCCAAGGTGGTGGCCCGCGGCACCGCCGACCTCTACCGCATCACCAACGAGATCCTGGAGATCGACGGGATCGAGCGGACCAGCACGGCCATCTCCATCCTGGAACTCATGCCGCCGCGCTATGACGGCCTCATCAGCCGGCTGTCGGAGCAGGAATCCCGCCCCGCAGAATAGGCGGGTGACGCGCACCACAAATGGGCAAATTGTCACATCAGGGCTCGTCTGCTGCCAAAAATCCCAGCTGCATCGCAGGGTATTGCAAACGTGAGATGCAGGCCACACGATGCCTGCATGACTTCACTTACCGTCTCGGGCCGCGTGGCAGAGGTTCTCAGCAGCTATGTCAGCGACGTCTTCGGCGTCATGGGCAACGGCAACGTCTATTTCCTGGACGCCGCCGAGCAGCAGGGCCTCCGCTTCTCCCCGGTCCGGCATGAGGGCGCCGCCATCGCCGCCGCCGACGCCTACTACCGGACCTCCGGGCGGCTCGCCGCGGGCACCACCACCTACGGCCCCGGCTACACCAACGCGCTCACCGCCCTCGCCGAGGCCGTCCAGGCGCAGATCCCGGTGGTGCTGGTCACCGGCGATGCCCCCACCACCGGCGCCCGGCCCTGGGACGTGGACCAGGCCGCCATCGCCGCAGGACTCGGCGCCGCCACCTTCACCGTCACCCGCGACGCCGCGGGCGCCATCACCCGGCAGGCGGTGGAGTACGCACTCACCCGGCGCACCGCCGTCGTCCTTGCCATCCCCTACGACCTCGCCGCGCTCGAGGCTGCGGATGAGGACCTTCCGGAACCGGCGGCACCACAGGTGACGGACGACGTCGACGGCGGCCTTGGGCAGGTTGCCCGCCTCCTCGCCTGTGCCAGGCGGCCGCTGATCCTCGCCGGCCGGGGCGCGCACCTCGCCGGTGCCGGCCCGGAACTCCGCGAACTCGCCGACCGGCTCGGCGCGCTGACCGCCGGAACCGCCCTGGCCCTCAACCTCCTCAATGGCGAGGGGTACCTGGGCGTGGCCGGCGGTTTCGGCACCGACACCGCGGTCGGGATCATGGGCGAGGCCGACGTGGTCCTGGTGGCCGGGGCCAGCCTGAGCCCATTCACCATGCGGTTCGGGCACCTGCTGGGCCCGGACAGCACCGTCATCCAGATCGACACAGCCCTGCAGCCGACCAACCCGAGGGTGGACTTATTCGTTCAGGCGGATGCGAAGGCTGCTGCTTCCCAGCTGTTGTCTCTGTTTGACGGCGAGACCGCTGCGGCTGGTTGGCGCGCCGAAGCCTCGAAGCGCCTGGCTGCGGGGCCGGGGCATGATTTGGGTTCGGCCGAGACTGAGGACGGCCGGCTGGACCCGCGCGCCCTCGCCACCGCCCTCGACGCCGTGCTGCCGGAGCGCCGCACGGTGGTCCAGGACGGCGGCCACTTCATCGGCTGGGCGCCAATGTACTGGAACATCCCGCGCCCGCAGGACCTGGTGATGGTGGGCACCGCCTACCAGACCATCGGGCTGGGCCTGGCCAGCGCCGTCGGGGCAGCCCGTGCACTGGAGGACGGACGCACCCTGGTGCTGGCCGCCGGCGACGGCGGGTTCCTGATGGGCCTGTCCGACCTCGAATCGCTCATTTCTACGGCCCGCAGCGCCATCGTGGTGATCTACAACGACGCCGCCTACGGCGCCGAGATCCACCAGTACGGCTCGCAGGGCCTAACCCAGAAGCCGATGCTGATCCCCGAGGTGGACTTCAGCGGTGTTGCGCGGTCGTTGGGCGCTGAATCCGCTGTCATCCGTTCGCTTGGTGACCTGTCCGCGCTGCAGGACTGGATCGACGCCGGCGCCAAGGGGACGTTCGTGGCCGACTGCCGGATCACCTCCAGCGTCCGTGCGCCCTGGCTGACCGAGTGGATGAACGCGACGAGGGCTGCGAAGGCAACTGTGGCGGGATAGCCAGGTTGGCCTATCCGCAGAGCCTCGCTACTCCGTCTTGGGGCTGGCCTTCCTTGTTCATGATGGACTCGTCCCGGTCAAACTCCGGCGAATTCGGCAAAATTACATCAAGATCTTTGCAAGATTTCGCAAGGAAAGACCACTTATCGCTACAGCATTAAGACAAGATTCATTGGTTTCAGGAGCTGACCCGCAGAAATACGGTCGAAACTCACACTGGATTAACGATTTTCAATTTGGAAGTCATGAATGCGGAAATCCAACTATTCTGACATCATCATGACATGACTACACCAGAGCTTCCGGGGGCGAGCTCTCAGCAGACTGCGCCCCACCAGCAACCGCAATTTCCTCCTATGCCGCCGAACTACGGTCCACAAGGCGCTTCAGGCCCTCAAGAATACGCGAAGGCAAAAAAGCAGCGAAATGTCATCGGGCTCGTCGCACTTATTGCCGCAATTGTCGGTTTCATCTTTGCGTGCATCCCCGGCGCTCTCATTATCGGTTGGGTCTTGCTGCCCATTGCGTTCATCCTGGCAATTGTTTCCCTCTTCTTGAAAGACAAAGCCAAGGGAATGGGCATCACAGCCCTGATCTTGTCGATCGTGGGAACCATCGTCGGCTTTGCTGTTTTCTTCTCCGTTGTCGCATCGTCGGCCAAGGACGCCTTCGGCGGAGGCGACACTAAAGTTTCGGCACCTAACGCTGAAGCAGGTAGCGGTGCTCCAGCAGCAGCACAGCCCGCCGCCAAGACGGGAACACGTGAAAATCCTTCTCCAATCGGCTCGGTCGTGGAGTCAAAGGATTGGCGGGTAGTGATTAACTCGGTCAGGCTTGCTGCTTCGGATGCAGTTGTCGCGGCTAACCAATTCAACAAACCCCCGGTCGCCGGCACCGAGTACATCTTGGTGAATTACTCTGCAACTTATCTCGGCGATGAGGCAAATGGGCAGATGCCTGCTTTTGTCTCGGTCGACTACGTCACCCCCGATGGAAAAACCGTCAATCGACTCGATAACAGTGCCGTTGCACCCGAGCATATCGACACTACGAGCACCCTATACAAGGGGGGCACTGCAACAGGCAATATCGCCATTCAAGTACCAACAGCCACAGCTGGCCAAGGTGTTCTCGCCGTCCGGCCGGGCATGATCGCCGACAAGGTCTTCGTCGCCGTCAAATAGCTTCGTCCACAATAAAGCAAGGCCTCCGGCAGTCGCCGGAGGCCTTGCTTTATTGTTGGGCATGACTTGGGACCATGCTCGTCTGGCCTGCGGGCGACACCGGTTGGTGCAAAAGCACGCAGTGACAGTCACGTCCGCCGGTGAAGCACCACGCCCCCACCGCCTGCGGCCGGCCTGGGACGTGGACCAAACCGCTATCGCCGCGGGCAGCGCGTTGGGGGCTGAGTCGGCTGTCATCCGCTCGCTTGGCGATCTGTCTGCGCTTCAGGACTGGATCGACGCCGGCGCCAAGGGGACGTTCGTGGCCGACTGCCGGATCACCTCCAGCGTCTGCGCGCCATGGCTGACCGAGTGGATAAACGCCAACCGGGCAGCGAAGGCGGCGGTGGCGGGATACGACCCGGCGGGAACACAAGCTCCGCACCCGTTTTTGTCAGTCAACCGGCATAGGATTCCTTGCATGAGGATTGCCGTTGCAGGGGGAACCGGGACAGTGGGCCGCCACGTTGTGGCTATCGCCAGCGAGCGCGGGCACCACGTGGTCAGTCTCAGCCGGGCCGAAGGGGTGGACCTCATCACCGGGCGCGGCCTCGACCAGGCACTCCAGGACGTCGACACCGTCATCGACGTCTCCGGCATCCAGGTCCTGTCCACCAAGAAAGCCGTGGATTTCTTCACCAACGCCACCCAGAACCTGCTGGCTGCCGGGAAGAAGGCCGGCGTAAAGCACCATGTGGTGCTGTCCATTGTGGGCATCGATAAGGCCAACTCGGGACTGTACGCCGGGAAGCTGGTGCAGGAGGACGAAGTCAGGCACGGCGGCATTCCCTGGACCATCCTCCGGTCCACCCAGTTCCACGAGTTCGTACCGATGTCCATCAAGGCCGCCTCAGTGGGCCCGCTGGTCTTCGTGCCCACGATGGTCACCCAGCCGGTGGCGGCACCGGAGGTGGCCGCAGCCTTGGTGGATGCGGCCGAGTCCGGGCCGAAGGGACGCATTCCGGACCTCGGCGGCCCCCGGACCGAACACCTGAAGGGCCTTGTCACGGCCTACCTGGCCAAGACGCAGCAGAAAAAACGGATCGTTCCGCTCCGGGTGCCGGGCGCCATGGGCAAGGCAATGCGCAACGGCGGGCTGATCCCGGCGCCGGGTTCCGCCGTCGGACGCCAGACGTTCCAGGAGTGGCTCGACGCCATCGGCGCCGCGTAAAAGCCGATGCTAAATGGGGCAACTGCCCCATGCCCCTGCTGCGGCCCGGTCATAGTCTCGCCTCATAGAGAAAAGGAGGCGGCCATGACCATCTACCAGCCGCAGTCATCAGCAGAGGCAACACCCAAACTTGCCGACCTTCCCGAGGACGCTGCCGAGCACTTCGCCGGCTACGCCGTCCTGGGGCTGCCTTTCACCAGCGGCCACTACCTGGCGTTCCGGGATTTCCCGGTGAGCTCCGTTGGCCCCGGCTACCGCTCCGTCTGGCACCGGACACCCGGCGGCGAGTGGACCATCTACGCCAACACCGCACCGGAGTTCAGCTGCGCCCGCTACTTCGGGGCGGCCGTCCACCATACGGTGGAGACCGACGTCGACATCCAGTGGAGCGGGCCCTTCACCGCGCTGATTACGGTGCCGGGAGTCCTCGACTGGCACCTGCAGCTGGGCACCTCCGCGGCCACCACGATGCTGACCGCCATGGCAGTGCGGATGCCGGAAAGCCTGTGGCGGAACGAGCTGGTGCTCCGGGCCATGGGGGCATTCGCCGGCCCGCTGCTCGGCGCGGGCAGGATGAAAGTATCAGGCGTTGTGCCCAATGGCCAGACGTTCCAGGCCCAGCCACGGCAGCTGTGGCTCGTGACGGATTCCCAGGCCACCATCCGGGATGAGGATGCCGGAGTTCCGGGCCCACTGCCGGTCCAGGACCACCTGGCGGACTTCTGGCTTCCACAGCGTGGACTGTTCGGAGCGCAGGTGGGCGTCAGGTTCCCGTCCACCGCTCAATCCGCCGGACCAAGCCCCGTCCAGGCACGGACCGGGAAGAACCAGACGGCATAACAGCCGCACGCGTGGTCCCTACTGCCGTAGCCGGAGGCTTCCTAGAATGGCAGGTGTGATGCAGTCACCGGCTGCGCCCCGGCGCAGCGAAGTCCTGGCCGCGCTGTCGCTCGCCATCGACCTGGGGCTGGGGCAGCCGATGGAGCACATGCTGCGTGCGTCCCTGCTGGCCCTGCGGATCGCCGGGGCAGCGGGCATTGACGCCGCCGGCCAGGGCAGGATCTACTACGTCAACCAGCTGGCCTGGATCGGCTGCCACGCGGATTCCTTTGAACTCGCCGCGCTGTTCACGGACGACATCGCCTTCCGCGCCGACTATTACCGCCGCGACCAGCACGGCCTGCCCATGTACGCCGGCATGTTCAGCCACGCCGGCGCCGGCCTCCCGCCGCTGGCCCGCGTTGCCCGCTGGACGCGTTTCGCGGCGACCGGCAGCGGGGCGGTGCGGACCATGATTGCCTCGCACTGCGTCTCGGCCGGGGTGTTGGCCAGCAGTGTAGGGCTCGACGACGGCGTGGCAGGACTGCTCACCCACACCTTTGAGCGGTGGGACGGCAAGGGCCTGCCGGAGGGTGTGGCAGGGCCGGACATTCCATTGGAGATGCGGATCATGCACCTGGCCGATACCGCCGAGGTGTTCCTGCGGACGGAAGGCGTGGCCGGGGCGGTGGCCATGGTGCAGGCACGCCGAGGCAGCCAGTTCGATCCCGCACTGGCCGAACTGTTCATCGACCAGGCCGGGGCTCTCACCGAGGGACTCCTCGACGTCGACTGCTGGCAGGCCGCCCTTGACCTGGCTCCCACGGACGCTCCCCTGTCCGGCAGCCAGTTGGATACAGTGCTGCGCGCCATCGGCGACTTCGCGGACCTCAAGTCTCCGTACACGGCCGGACACTCCCGCGCGGTGGCGGCTCTGGCGGCCGCCGCGGGCGAGGAGCACGGGCTGCCGGCGGACGACGTCAAGGAGCTCCGCCGCGCAGGCTGGGTGCACGACCTGGGCCGTCTGGGGGTATCCAACCAGGTATGGGACAAGAAGGAACCCCTTTCCGCGCTGGACCTGGAACGTATCCGCATGCACCCGTTCCTGGGCGAACGGATCCTCAGCCGTGTACCAGGGCTGAAGGGCGAGGCGGCCCTCACCGGCGCACACCACGAGCGGCTCGACGGGTCCGGTTATCCCCGCGGGATCGGCGGAAACGAGCTGGGGGTAAAGCAGCGGATCCTGGCGGCTGCGGACTCCTACCATGCCTCCGTGGAGCCACGCCCGCATCGGCCCGCGCTCACCCCGGCTGATGCGGCCGCCCGTCTCCGGCAGGAGGTTTCGGCCGGGAGGCTGGCCTCCGGAGCCGTGGAGGCCGTGCTCGTGGCGGCCGGCCAGCAGCCCCACCGTTCGCATGCCGCCGTGGGTGGACTCACTCCGCGGGAAGTGGAGATCCTCGGCATGCTCTGCCGCGGCCTGACCCCGGCCCAGATCGCAGACAGCCTTTTCCTTTCCCGGAAGACCGTCCGCAACCACGTGGAGCATATCTACACGAAGATCGGTGCAACCAACCGGGTGGGGGCTACGTTGTTCGCGATCAGGAATGGGCTGACCGAGTAGCGGGCCGCGCCCAGCTAGGGCCGGCCGCGGTGGCCCGGCGCCACGTCCCTTGAGGCTATTGGCTGACAAGCCGCCACAGTGACGTGACCTCGGCCGAGCGCGCCGCGAACAGGGGATTATCGCGGTCCGAAGCCTTGGGATGGCTTGGCTTGGTGTCCAGCCGTTCCGCCACCTTCAGCCCGGCGCCTTCGACGGCGGCCAGCAGCTCCTCGCGCGAGCGGAGGCCGAGGTGCTCGGCCAGGTCGGACAGGACCAGCCAGCCCTCACCGCCCGGCTCCAGATGGCCGGGGAGTTCGTTCAGGAAGCGGAACAGCATCCTGCTCCCGGGGTCGTAGACGGCGTTGTCCAGGCTGGAATGCGGCGTGGCCGGAATCCAGGGCGGGTTGCACACGATCAAGGGCGCCCGTCCGGGCGGGAACATGTCGGTCAGCATTGGCTCGGCGCGGTCGTCGACTCCGAGGTTCCGGAAATTCTCAGTGGCGCAGGCGATGGCACGCGGCTCGTTGTCGGTGGCGATCACGCGGCGGACGCCGCGGCGGGCGAGGACGGCGGCGAGCACTCCGGTGCCGGTTCCGACGTCGAACGCCAGCGTATCGGAGGGCAGTGCGGCCGCCGCCACGAGATCCACGTACTCGCTGCGGGTGGGGAAGAACGTGCCGTAGTGCGGGTGGATGCGGTCCTGCAGAGCATCGACGTAGACACCATTCCGCCGCCACTCGTGGGCGCCGACGGCCCCGACGAGCTCGTGCAGGGACACCACGGAAGACTCCCCAATGTCTCCGTACGCTTCCGCCGCGGCTTCCCGGATATCCGGTGCGCGGCGCAGCGGCACCACCGGGCCCGGATCGAGGGGAATCAGCAGCAGGCCCAGAATGCGTGCGCGGTGCGAGGCGGACTGCCGGTGCCGGTAGAACTGCTCGGCAGGGGTTCCGCCGGCCTTCTTTCCGGTGCCTATCCGGCGGTCCAGGGCGTTGAGGATCTGCCGCGCGTTGTGGAAGTCGCCGTGCCAGAGCATCGCGATCCCCTGTGATGCCGAGCGGTACGCAGCATCGGCTGTGAGGGAGTCGTCCACCACTTCCACGCGCCCCGGTGCCGGCCTGCCGTTCGCCGAGCGCCACCGCGCGGCCATGCCGGCGCCGGCCTCAACCCAGGCCACGTGCCCGGCCGCAGCGGCTGTGAGCGAAGGGGTGGGGTCAAAGGGCGGGACTTCCGCCGGAGCTGGGGTGCCAGTAGGGATGAAGTTCCATTCCAAGATGTTGGGTGCGATCGGATTCGGGCCGATTGCAGCGGGGGTTCGACGACGTCGAAGGGGACGCTGCCAGGAGTCCAGCCCGCCCGCCGGCAACAAACGCGGGCTTGGTCGATGCGGCGCTGAAGCCCAGAACCTACTGTCAGGGTACAGGTAAACCTTCAGGTTCCCCTCTAGACAGAACTTAGTCTGTGCACAGATAATCTTTGTGTAGATCATCTTCTGAGGAGGCCACCATGTGGGAATACGAGCACAGTATCGAAACCAACGCCACGCCAGAAGCCATCTGGCGGCTCTGGTCCGACGTCGAGAACTGGGGTGCCTGGAACGGGGAGATCGAGAAGACCGAGATCAACGGCCCCTTCGCTGAAGGCACCCAGATCCTGATGACGCCCCCAGGCGACGATCCGATCCCCTTGGTCATCGCCGAGGCAGTCGAAAACGAACGGTTCGTGGACGAGGCCCGCTTCGGCGGCCTGCTCCTGCGCACCACCCACCGCATCGATGCAGCCGGCGGGGACCGGATCCGCGTGGTGTACCGGATGGAGATCAGCGGCGACGGCGCCGACGAGGCCGGCCCGCAGATTGGGCCCGGCATCACCGCGGACTGGCCGGAAACCATGGCCGCGCTGGTCACGATGGCAGGCGGCTGATGCCGCTCAACCCCGGCGAGAGCCCCGGATTCCTGCTCTGGCACGCCACGCTGCGCTGGCAGCGGGACATCGCGGCAGCACTCGCCCCGCTTGATCTCACCCACGTGCAGTTTGTGCTGCTCGCCTGCGCGTGGTGGCTCAACAACAAGGGTGAGCACCCCAACCAGCTGGCCCTCGCCCGGCAGGCGGGCACCGACGTCAAGATGGCCTCCCAAGTCCTGCGCGCCCTGGAAGCGAAGGGACTCATCGAACGGGAAGTCGACCCCACCGACACCCGGGCCAAACGGCTGCGCGTTACCAGCGCAGGAGCCGAGCTGGCTCCCCGGGCCATCGCCGCCGTCGAACTTGCCGACGCCAGGTTCTTCGAGCCCGTGCCCGTGGACGACGCCGTATCGCTGCTCCGCCGCCTGGCCCGGCCCGCGGGGTGAGAGACGCGTGACGCCCAGCTGGCGCTGGGTGTCACACGGCCCATTGTTGGGGACTTATGCCGGATCCTCCAGCTCCCAGTCCTTAACGTCCGCCAAAGGAGCGAACACGGCGGGGTCGAGCTCCCCGAACTCCAGGTTGTTGCGGACAAGGTGCGGCCAGTTCCTGTTGGCCAGCGCCCCCTTGCCCAGCGCCACAACATCCGCCGAGCCGTCCACCAGGATGGACACAGCAGTATCAGGATCATCGAGCTTGCCGTTGGCGATCACCGGAAGGCCCGAGTACCTCTTCGCCAGCGCAGCGAGAGTCTCCCCGGCATCCGCGAACGCGGGCTCGGTGGCGCGGTATTCGGTGGTGTGGACAAAATCAATCCCCGTCCCGCCCAGGGTGGCGAAAATGACCTCGGCTTCCTCCACTCCCCCGCTCCACTTGTGCTCGGTGTCGCTGACCTTGGACTGGGAAATGCGGATGCCAACGGTCATGTCCGGGCCGACAGCCTCGCGGACGTCCCGGCAGATTTCAGCGGCGAAACGCACCCTGTTGTCCGGGGATCCGCCGTAATGGTCATCGCGCTGGTTCAGGTAGTCCGTGAGGAACTGGTCCAGCAGGTACCCGTTGGCACCATGGATCTCCACGCCGTCGAACCCCGCCTGCTGCGCATGCAGCGCGGCCGTGACGAACCCATCCCGCACCTCCTTCATCTGGGACAGGGTGATCGCGGAGGGTACCGGGTACGGGCCCTCACCGCGGTAAAACCCCAGCTGCTCCCCCTTGGGCGCCACAGCCGATGGCCCCACGGAGGAGGACACAAACCTGTTCCCTTGGCTCTGGGAACCCGCGTGCATCAGCTGGGCGAAGATCTTCGCACCCTCCGCATGGACCCCGTCGACCACCGTGGCCCAGGACCGGGCCTGCTCCTCCGTCGCGATGCCGGGCTGGTGATGGTAGCCCTGGCTGTGGGCGGTGTCCGGGTAGATGCCTTCCGTGACCAGCAGGCCGAAGCCTCCACGTGCAAAGGTCCGGTAGTAGGACGCCATTCTCTCCGTGGCATGCCCGTCCTCGGTGGCGCTGATCCGTGTCATGGGAGCCAAGGCCACCCGGTTATCCAGCTCGGTGGACCCAATCCGGATGGGTGACCAGAGCGGGGAGTAATCAGTCATGCAGAATCTCCTTGATAGTGTTCGGCGTCCGGCAGAAGACCGGCCGCCCGCGCAGGCAGGCCCGCGTTGGCCGGATCCGCTGCGTACGCCAGCCGGCGGCCGTTCAGCCGGTCCACCACGGACGCGTCCGGGAAGCAGCCGAGCACCGCGGACCACAGTTCGTCGAGGGTCTGGCACTGCGCGGAGGCTCCGGCTGCCCCGGTCATCAGCCACCCGTCTTTGAGGGCGTTCACTTTCGGAGCACCGGGGAGGCCGGAGCAGACGGCATTGACCGTGGCCGCCACGATCAGGTGTTGCCGCATGGTCCGCACCGGGCCCAGGGCGGGGTCCGCCACGGTGGTCCTTCCGCAGGCACCGCACATGTCGCTCCCTTTCCTTAGGGCATCACATCGCCGGAGTTGGGCCCCAGCGTCTGTCCCACAAACAGGTTTCCACCCGGATCGCTGGCCAGCAGGAGAGCCGCGGGAGCCACTTCCGCGGGCGTCCCGAAACGCCCCAGCGGAAGCTCGGCACGCTTCGCGGCCTTCCAGCTTTCCGAGATGCCCTCCACGAGCGGCGTCTCGACGGGCCCCGGGGCGATGCAGTTGACCAGCACATTGTCCGCCGCCGTTTCCAGGGCAAGCGCTTTGGAAAGGCCGACGACGCCGGCCTTGGCGGCACTGTAATGGGCCAGCCCCACGCCGCCCTTGATGGCCAACTGGGAGGCGATGTTGATGATGCGGCCCCACTTGCGCTGCCGCATCTCCCCCACCACCTCCCGGCAGCACAGGAACACACCGGTCAGGTCCACCGTGAGGGTCTCGTTCCACATGGCCAGGGACATGCCCTCCAGCGGAGACTCCGTCAGCAGGCCCGCGCTGTTGACCAGGACGTCGATGCCGCCCAGCGTCTCCCGGGCCTCGGCGAAGGCCGCGCGCACGCTGGTTTCGTCGGCCACGTCCACGCGGATGGCGCCGTACCCTCCGGCCCGGTCCAGCACGGCAACACGGTCGCCGTTGGCCAGGAAGGCCTCGGCGATGGCTTTGCCGATTCCGCTGGAACCGCCGGTGACCACCACCCCGCGTCCGTTCGAGGCTTGGGCGTTCCCGGAAACATGGGTCGATGTGTTCATGGTGTCCTTTCCTTGGGCTGTCAGGCGCGCATCTTCACGGTGAGGCCGCCGTCAACCACCAGCGCCTGCCCCGTGATGTAGCGGGAATCGTCGGAGGTGAGGAAGCCGATGACGCTGGCCACCTCCTCCGGTGTGCCCACCCGTCCCCAGGGGATGTCGTTCCCGGCCCGCTTCAGGCCCTCCGGTCCCAACGAGTTCACCGGGTCGAGGGACTGCGGGGTCTCGATGAGGCCGGGGATGACGGCGTTGGCGCGGATCTGCCGCGGCCCGAGCTCCACGGCCACGCTGCGGACCAGGCCCAGCACGCCTGCCTTGGCGGCGGCATAGTGGGCGTGTTCCTCCCAGCCGTACACCCCGCCGGCGATGGACGAGACCGCAACCAGGGCGCCGCCGTCGGTCATTCTCTCCGCGCCGGCACGCAGCGTGCGCAGCACGCCGGTGAGGTCCACGTTGAGCATGTCGTGCCAGCGCTCGTCCGTCATCTCCCCCAGCGGGGAGTTCCGGAGGATGCCGGCGTTGGCGATGGCGTAGTCCAGCCGGCCGTACTCGTCCACGGCCCGCTGGGCCAGGGCATCCACGGAGGCGGTGGTGCGGACATCCACTTCGTGGATCACCGCCTCGCCGTTGGCCTCCTTGACCAGCCGGAGGGTCTCCTCCGGATCGTGGGGGTCGCCCGGGAAGGTGCCGATGACGGACACCACCCCCTGGCGGGCGTAGTGCACGGCGAGGGCACGGCCGATGCCGCTGGCGGCACCGGTGATGATGGCGGCTTTGCTAGGCGACGTCATGGGGGTGGTCCTCCATCAGGGCTTCGGCAGGGGGCTTGGCGGCGATCATCAGGAGTCCGGACACCAGGGTGCCCAGGGCACCCACCCAAAGGGCCGCGGTACCGGTGCCGGCGCCGGCAGCAATGGCCGTGAAGATGGCGCCGCCGAGGATGGTTCCGGGCTGGCTCATGGCGCCGATGAAGGCGGTTCCGGTGGCCCGGCAGCTGACCGGGTAGCACTCGGCCATGAAGTACTGGATGGCGGCGTACGGCCCCACCAGGAAGAACAGTCCGGCGCCGTAGGTCAGGATGATCATGAATGGGCTGGTGGCGATGGGGCTAAGCATGATGGAGAAGGAAATACCGGAAAGGATCCAGCCGCCGATGATGGTCCGCTTCCGGCCGATCTTGTCACCAAGCCAGCCGTGGAAGACGTAGCCGAAGTAGGCCAGCAGGTTGATGACGATCAGCATCCAGAAGGCGTCCGAGAGTTCCACGCCCTTCGCGTTCTTGAGCACCGAGCTGCCCAGGACACTGAAGATGGTGATGCCGAAGAAGTTCACAATCCAGGCGAGCGAGAACACAAAGGTGTTCCGGCGCAGGTGCGGCTCCCAGATGCGCTTCAGCGGGGCTGCCGAGGAATGCTCGACGCCGTACGCGTGGGCCAGGGAGTGCGCATCCGCCGTCTTGCCGCTCTTTTCGAGCTCGGTCAGCTTGTGGTGCAGTTCGAACTGGGGCGTTTCCTTGAGCTTGCGGGCGATAACCCAGACGATGACGGCGGCCGGGATGGTGGCCATCAGGTACAGGGCACGCCAGCCCAGGGAGGGCAGGAAGGCCAGGGCCAGGGCGCTTGCCAGCAGGAAGCCGAGCGGCCAGCCGCCCTGGATGAAGGAGTAGTGGAAGCCCGGGCGCTTGCGCTTGTCCGCGACTTCGGTGACTTGGTAGACCTCGTTCATGTAGGTGGCGTTCACGGCCTGCTCGGAGAATCCGAGGCCGCCGAAGGAACGGACCACCACCAGCATGGCGTTGCTGAGGAACGGGATCCCCGTGGGAATCAGTGCCGTGAGGCCGGAGACGACGGCGGTCCCGCCGATGGTGGTCATCATGCCTTTGCGGCGGCCCAGGCGGTCAATGACGGGCCCGATGCCGAAGCAGACGATGGCGGTGCCCACGGCGATCCAGGTGTTGATGGCGTATGCCTCGGGCGCAGACCAGCCGAATTCCTGCTGCATGGCCGGCAGCAGGGTGCCGAACAGGCCGTAGTCGAAGACGGCTACGGTCCAGGCCAGCAGGGCAAGGACAGTGGCGGTGGTGGTGTGGCGCTTGGAAAAGACCGGGAAGCGGCGCTTCTCGTCCGGGCGGGGCTGCGACAGGTCGACAGCCGGGTCTTGGATGGTCATGACTTGTTGTCCTTACGGGGGCTGCGGGAAAGGAAGGAATCGGCGATCTGGTCGAAGGTGCACCAGCTGACGCCCTCATGGGAGTTGATGTGTTCGATGAGCCGCTCGAGCATGACCAGCACCTGCGGGCGGCCGGAGACGTCCGGGTGGATGGTCATGGTGAAAACGGCCTGGTCCATTTCGCGGTAGACCCAGTCGAACTGGTCCCGCCACATCTCTTCGATGTCGCGGGGGTTGACGAACCCGTGAGAGTTCGGCGATGCCTTGATGAACATCATCGGAGGCAGGTCATCGAGGTACCAGTTGGCCGGAATTTCCACCAGGTCCGTTTCCTGCCCGCGCTTCAACGGCTCCATCCAGGTCTGGGCGTCCTTGGTGTAGTCGATCTTCTTCCACGAGTCCCCCACCCGGACGTAGTACGGCTCGAAGTCGCGGTGCATCAGGGAGTGGTCGTATTTGATGCCGCGCTCCAGGAGGATCTCGTTGGTGACGGGAGAGAACTCCCACCACGGTGCAACGTAGCCGGTAGGCCGGCGGCCGGACACCTTTTCGATCAGTTCGATCGCGCGGTCCAGGATGGCGGTCTCCTGCTCCCGGGTCATGGCGATCGGGTTCTCGTGCGAATATCCGTGCACGCCGATCTCGTGCCCGGCGTCCACGATCATCTGGGTCAGTTCCGGGAAGGTCTCGATCGAGTGGCCCGGCACGAACCAGGTGGCCGGGAGGTTGTATTTCTGGAACAACCGGATCAGCCGGGGTCCGCCGACTTCACCGCTGAACAGGCCGCGGCTGATGTCGCACGGGGAGTCCTCTCCTCCGTAGGAGCCGAGCATGCCTGCCACTGCGTCTACGTCCACGCCGAAGGCGACTTGAATGTCCTTAGCCATGAGATTTTCCTTTCAATTCGTTCAAAACCGGGTGTTCTGGGTGTCAGGCGGAAGGTTCAGGAGGCCTCCCTCGTTGGGCAAAAATTTCGGTGATCCGGTCCCGGTCGGGATTGATCCTGAGCAGGAGGCTGAGCAGGATCAGTGACTGCGAGGGCCGGAGGTGGCCGGAGCTGATGGCACCGGCAACCCGCAGGTCCTCGCCACCGCCTCCGGCCCCGTAAATGGGCACCACCGGTCCCGCGTCCACGCGGGTGCTGGTGACCACCACGGCGCCGGACGCGACGGCGGCGGCCACCTCTGCGCAGAGGCTGGCATTTGCGTTGCCGCTTCCGGTTCCCTGGAGGATGATGCCTTCCGCTCCTGCTTCAAGGGCGGCGTGCATCAGGATGGAGTCGGAGCCTGGGTAGGCGGCAACCAGGTCCACCCGCGGGGAGCCGCCGCCCGGCCGGGGCAGGGGCAGGGCCTCAAGCCTGCCGCTGCCGTCCATGGCAACTTCTCCCTGGGCTGACACTTGGCCAAGTACCCCAAAATCGGGGTTCGCAAAGGCATCCAGCCGAAGAGTCTGGCTTTTCCGCACGCCGGCGGCCGGGAAAATGGTGCCCGCAAACTGGACCATGACGCCCTTTCCCCGCCCGTCCATCGAACCGGCGACGGCGATGGCCCGCGCAAGGTTGTCCGGCCCGTCGGGAGCGTCGGAGTCGGCGGCCCGCTGCGAGCCTGTGAAGACCACCGGCCGCTCGTCGCTGTGTGTCAGGTCCGCGAGGTAGGCGGTCTCCTCCATGGTGTCCGTGCCGTGGGTGACCACCACGCCCAGGACGGTGGGGTCCTTAAGAACCTCCTGGATGGCTGCGCAGATCTTCAGCATGTCGTCGAATGTCAGGAGGTAGGACCCCTTTTGGAACACGTCCAGCACCCGGACGGGGTGGGAAACCCGCGAGCCGAGGGCTTTGAACACCTGCTCGCCGGTATCGGAGGCGACGGCGCCTCCGGCCTGGGAGGAACGCGACGAGATTGTGCCTCCCGTGGCCAGCAGCACGACGTGGGAGTCGGTAACAGTCATTTCAGCTCCGGTGGTTTGCTGCGCGGCCCGCAACCCAATCGATTGGGTGACGCTCCGCGGAAAGGGGAAACGCGCTGAAAACGGGGCGGCACCCAGGGGTGGGGGCGCCGGGGGAAGTTGTAGGGGTTGGTCTACCCAAACGTTTGGGTAGCGCTGATGAACGACTATAGGATGTGAAGCGGGTCACGTCAAGGGTTGCCTTGGCGGCCTTCCGGGCAGCCCGGGCAGACCTGGGCTACAGTGGCCACGGGGGCAGGAGAGGGACATGAAAGAAAAGGCCGACGGCGGCGGAACGGTCACGCTGAAGGATTTGGCCAGGGAGTTGGGCGTCCATCCGTCCACGGTCTCCAGGGTCCTGCATTCCGGTTCCGACGTGGCGAAAGGAGCGGCCTCGGCCGCCACCGCCGAGCGTGTCCGGGAACTGGCCCGCAAGCGCGGCTACTCCCCTGACCCGCAGGCCGCCAGCCTCCGCACGCGGCGCACCAAACTGTTGGGCGTCATCGTCCCCCGGCTTTCGGACCTGGTCCTGGCCATCATGTACGAGGGCATCGACGAGGCCTCAGCCGAGGTGGGGTACTCCGCGTTCGTGATGAACTCCCGCGACGACCCCGACGAACAACGGCGGAAGATCGACCTCATGCTGGCGCGACGGGTGGACGGCCTCATTATTGGTGACGCCCACCTTGACGGCGGCCTCCTGCAGGAACTGACGGAGCGGAAGGTCCCGTTCGTGCTGATGAACCGCCGGGTGACGGGCTACCCGTCTGCCACCTGCGATGACGTCGTGGGCGGTGAACTCGTGGCCGGCCACCTGTGGGAAATGGGCCACCGGCAGGTGGCGGTCATTGCCGGCGAGCCCTACGCAAGCACCGCCGTCGACCGCACCGCAGGCTTCCTGGACCGCTGGCGGTCGCTGGGCGGCACCATTTCCGACGACGACGTGGTGTGGTCCAGATTCGATACCGCCGGGGGGCGGGAGGCCGGGGAGAAAATTCTCACCGGCGGCAGGCCGCGCCCCACCGCAATCTTCGCGGTCAACGACTTCGCCGCCATTGGAGCGATGGGGGCCCTGCGCGCCCGCGGCCTCACCGTGGGACAGGACGTGGCGGTGGTGGGGTACAACGACACCTCCCTGGCCGCCGAACTTCCCATTCCGCTGACCTCGGTCCACTCCCCCATGGCGGACATTGGACGGACGGCGGTGCAGCTGATCCAGGCGGTGCTCAGGGGCGAGAAACCCGAACCCGTACAGCTGGAACCCACCCTGTTCGTCCGCGAAAGCAGCGCCGCCAGGGCGGCCGCCGAGATGGCCGCCACCTAGGTTCCGGCGGCGACGATCCGCAGCGCCAGCAGGCAGGTGGCCCGCACTTCGCCGTCATCCAGGTCAACCCGGAGAAGCTCCTCAATCTTGCGCAACCTGTACGTCAGGGTGTTGCGGTGGATGAAGAGCTCGCTGCAGGTTTCACGGGTATTCCCGCTGTACCGCAGGTACGCCTCAAGTGTTTCGCGCAAGGCCGTGCCGCCGTCGGACATCAACGGGGCCAGGAGGCGCCGGGACATCGCCACCAGCCCGGCCCCGGGCAGGCCCTCCACCACACCGGCCAGGTCAGCGACCGGCGCCCGATGGAGCCCCGGCTCACCCATCCTGCGGCGGGCCAGCTGCAGCACCAGCGGCAGTTCGTCCAGGTTCCCGCACCCGGAGACGACGGCGGACAATTCCGGCGCGTCCTGGAAGGATTTTTGGACGGCTTCCATGAGCTCCATCCCCGCTTCCCCGCGCTGCACCAGGACCGTGGTGAGGCCGGCTTCCTCCATGAACCGCACCGTCCCGAATTCGGCCTGCAGACCCACCCGGACCCGCCAGGCGATGGTCCGCAGCTTGGCCGGCGCAACTTCCCCTGCGCCGCCAATCAGCACGGAGCCCCACTCCGCGTCCGGCTCGAACCCGGCCTCCGCGGCGTAGCGCCGCAGGGCCGGCGCTGGTGTCCCCCTGGCCTCGTAGAGCGCCTCGATGAACCGTGCGGCTTCCCGTGAATGCAGGGGCGACCGGGACCCGAGGGTGTAGCTCAGCTGCATGGCGATCACCGCAGCCACCGGGCCCAACAGCGGCTGCAGCACCAGGCTGCTCTTGATTCCTTCGATGGCCAGCCTGAACCGGAGGATTCCGCCGCTGGGCAGGCTCAGGGTGGTCCGTGCCGTTCCGCCCGCGGCCGTTCCTGCCGACATGAGTTCAAACCCATTGTGGTCAAGGACCGCCACGCGCGCCCGGATGGTTGTGGCCACCCGTTCCAGGACCTGCGCCAGCGAATGGCCGCCCGCCGCCAGCCTGGTGCACTCGTCCGCCAGGTCCCACCCGGCGCGCAGCTCGGCATAGCGTTCGGCGGCGATGAGCTGGTCCACGTGCCGCATCACCTGGACAAACGGCACTTCGGGCGGAAGCTCAAGCAGTGGAAGGCCATGGGCTTCGCAGGCTTTCACCAGTCCCGGCGGCAGTTCACGGTGTGCGGCGCCGAGGCCGAAAACCAGGCCCGAAACGGGAACGGACATCAGGCGCTCCACGTACGCATCCCAGATGCGGTAGTCCTTGACATTCAGGCCCATCCCGTTAGTGAGCAGCAGCGCGTTGACGCTGAGGAACGGCGTGGGGTCCATGTGCTCCGTGGGGGCACACCATGCAATGGGCCGGGCCAGGCGTCCAGGGCTGCCCGGCACGGCAAGTCGGATGTTCAGCGCAGCATCCGCCACGAGATCGGCAACACGCACGGCAAGCCTCCTTGTTAGTGCAAAAAGCATAATCCGGGTGGCCACATTCGGCGATCCGCCCAATTCCTGCATGCTCGCCGCCTCTGTACCGTTGCCTGCATGCAAAAAAACGTGACGGAAACCACGCCTGCCCAGGTGCTGCTGAATTCGGACATGGGTGAAGGCTTCGGCCTGCATGAGTTCGGCAACGACGCCGCACTCATGGAAATCATCGACGTCGCCAACGTCGCCTGCGGCTACCACGCCGGGGACCCGGACGTCATGAACCGGACGGTGGCCCTTGCCGCCGAACACGGGGTGGCCGTGGGCGCCCATCCCGGGCTCCCCGACCCCATGGGGTTCGGCCGCCGCCGCATGGTGCTCACCCCGGAGGAGGTCGAGTCGATCATCCTGTACCAGACCGGGGCACTGACCGCCTTCCTGGCCAAGAACGGGCTGTCCCTGAACCACATCAAACCCCACGGCGCGCTCTACGGCATGCTCGCCGGAGACGAAGACCTTATGCAGGCGGCGGCCGGAACAGCCAAACAGTTCGGCGTTCCGTTCTACGGCCTGGCGGGGACCGCCCATGAATCCGTGTGCCGCGCCATGGGCGTGGACTTCGTTGCGGAACTCTATGTGGACCTCAATTACGGCCCCGGCGGCGAGCTCCTCATCCAGCGACGGCCCGCGCCCACCGACCCGGACGCCGCCGCGGAACGCGTCAGCCGGGCGGTGGCAGGCGAGCCCGTGACCGCCGTCGACGGCACTCCCCTGAACATCGCCTTCCAGAGCATCTGCGTCCACTCGGATGCACCCAACGCCGTCGCCGTGGCCTCCGCCGTGCGCAAGGCACTCGACTCATCCCGATCCGCCCACTCCTGAAAGCGAGCAGCACATGGCCACCATCGTTTCACCCCTTCCCGGAGTCTTCTACCGCAAGCCCGGCCCGGGCAAACCCCCCTTCGCCAACGAAGGCGACACCATCGAAGTCGGCCAGACCATCGGCATCGTGGAAATCATGAAGCAGTTCACCGAGATCCAGTCCGACGTCGCCGGAACCCTGGAATCCTTTGAAGTCAACGAAGGCGACATGGTCAACCCGGGCGACTCGATCGTCGTCATCCGGGAAGGATAAAGGCAGCCCATGAAACTGTTCATCGCAAACCGCGGCGAGATCGCCGTGCGGATCGCCAGGACTGCCCGCGAGATGGGCATCGAAACCGTCCTGGGGGTCAGCGAGCCCGACGCGGAATCACTGGCAGCCCGGACAGCCGACCACTACGTGGTGGTGGGCCCGGCCCAGGCAACCGCCAGCTACCTGAACCAGGACGCCCTGGTCACTGCAGCCCTCGAGCAGGGGTGCGACGCCGTCCACCCGGGCTACGGTTTCCTCTCGGAGAACGCCGACTTCGCCAGGAAGGTGGCAGAGGCCGGCCTCACCTGGGTGGGCCCCACCGCGGACACCATCTCCATGATGGGCAACAAATCCCTGGCCCGGGAAGCGGCAGCCAACGCCGGCGTCCCCGTGCTCAAGGGGTCTGACGGCCCCCTGGATCCGGAGGCGGACGCCGTCGGGATTGCGCGTGCGATTGGGTACCCGCTGGTGGTGAAGGCCTCCGCCGGTGGTGGCGGCAGGGGCATCCGGTTCGTGCACGACGAAGGCGAACTGCTGGAAACCATCGAGATGGCCCGGGGCGAGGCCGCCGCCATCTTCGGCGACCCCACCGTCTACCTGGAACGGTTCGTGGAGCATGCCCGCCATGTGGAGGTGCAGGTCCTGGGCGACGGGACCAACTTCATCCACCTCGGTGACCGCGACTGTTCCATGCAGCGCCGTTCCCAGAAGGTACTGGAGGAAGCTCCTGCACCCAACCTCCCGGACGCCGTCCGGGCCACCATCCGGGAGTCCTCCGTGGCCCTTGCCCGCCAGTGCGGGTACCACGGAGCGGGGACGGTGGAGTTCCTGTACGACCCCGGGAACCACGAGGCCGCCTTCATTGAGATGAACACCCGCATCCAGGTGGAGCACCCCATCACCGAGCAAATCACCGGCGTGGACCTGGTCCGCGAGCAGCTCCTGATTGCCTCCACCGGATCCATGTCCATCTCCCAGGACGACGTGCACTTCAGCGGCCACGCCATCGAATGCCGCATCAACGCGGAAGACCCCAGCCACCACTTCTTCCCCAGCCCCGGAACCATCCGGTCCCTGGACTGGCCATCGGGGGAGGGCATCCGCGTGGACACCGGGGTGGAAGCAGGTTCGGTGGTGAGCCCCTACTACGACTCCCTCCTGGCAAAGCTGGCCGTCCACGCCGCGGACCGGGACGCCGCCATCGCAGCCACCTTGGCGGCGCTGGAGGCAACACACATTGAAGGGGTCAAGACCACCGTCCCCGTCCACCTGGCGCTGCTGGCGCGGCCCGAATTCGCCGAAGTCAGCCACCACTCCAAGTTCATTGAAACCGCAGCCGACCTCACGGGGGCAAAATGACCACCGAAACCGCCATCCTCCCGGGTGCGCGCTACACCTGGGGCGGGGACGAATTCCTGTTCGTGGAAGTCTCCGAAGCGATGAGCCTGCCCGCGAACTTCAAGGTCATGTCCATCGCCGGCAGGCTATCCGACGCCGGGCTCCCGGGAATCGTTGACATCTGCCCGGCCAACGCATCCCTGCTGGTGCGGTTCGACCCCGACGTCCTGCCTCCAGAGCAGCTGGAAACTGCTGTGCGTGACATCGAGCGGGACCTGACGTCCCACCAGGAACGGGCACTGGAGACCCGGATCGTCGAGGTTCCGGTCTGGTACGAGGACCCCTTCACCGCGGAAGTGGCCCAGCGGTTCCGTGAAGGGTTCCACCAGGAGCCTGAAGGCAGCGACATTGATTACGCGGCCAAGGTCAACCACCTCAAGGATGCCGCGGAGTTCATCCAGCGGCACCACGAACAGCCGTGGCTGGTGTCCATGGTGGGCTTCGTGGCCGGGCTGCCGTTCCTGTTCCAGCTGGTGGACCGCGAGAAGCAGCTGGAGGTGCCCAAGTACCTGAGCCCGCGGACCGACACCCCCAAGCTGACCGTGGGGCACGGCGGATGCTTCGGCTGCATCTACTCCGTCCGGGGCGCCGGCGGGTACCAGATGTTCGGCGTCGCCGCGGCCCCCATCTTCGACCCCGGCCAGGCCTTGGCGGACTTCAAGGACTTCATGGTGTTCTTCCGCCCCGGGGACATCGTGAAGTTCAAACCGGTCACGGAGGCGGAATACAACACCATCCAGGCGGAGATCTCCGCCGGCACCTTCCGCTACCGCCAGGCACCGGTGACGTTCGACCTGTCCAGGGCGCTGGCCGACCCGGAAGGCTACAACCGTGAACTCATGGAGGCCCTCAATGGCATTTGAAATCGGAAACCCGGGCCTGGCCACCACGGTCCAGGACCAGGGGCGAACGGGCCACTACAACGTGGGCATACCGCAAAGCGGTTCCATGGACCAGTACTCCGCCGAACTGGGAAACGCGCTGGTGGGAAACTCGGCACGGGAAGCGGTCCTGGAGTGCACCTACCTGGGCCCGGTGCTGACCACCGACAACGACGCCGTCATCGCCGTCACCGGCGCTCCTGTGGAGGTGAAGGTCAACGGGGAGCCGCGGCCACAGTGGAGCCGCCTGCTGCTGAAGGCCGGGGACCAGCTTTCCTTCGGCGTCATCCAGGGCGGCACCCGCTACTACATCGCCGTCCAGGGCGGCATCGACGTCCCGGAGGTGCTGGGCAGCCGGTCCACGTACAGCCTGGGCGGGATCGGCGGGTTCAAGGGCCGCAAGCTCGAGGCGGGAGACGTTGTCCCCGTGGGCGCTCCCCTCAACGGCGGAAGCCTCCCCCAGGCCGAAAGCGTCCCGGATGAATACCGGCCTGCTTTCGCCAAGGAGCAGGAAGTCCGGATCGTGCTGGGGTTGTACGACCACCGCCTCACCGACGAAGGCCTGGGCAATCTCCTCCACGAGGAGTGGAAGGTGACTCCCGTGGCCGACCGAATGGGTCTTCGCTACTCCGGACCCGGCGTGGAATGGAAGGAGCGCGAACAGCCGTTCGGCGCCGGCTCGGACCCTTCCAACATCGTGGACGCGGGGTATGCCGTGGGATCCATCCAGATTCCCGGCGGCACCCAGCCGATCATCCTGCACCGCGATGCCGTCTCCGGCGGCGGCTACGCAATGGTGGGCACCGTGATCAGCGCCGACATGGACCTGGTTGCACGGGCTGCGCCCGGAACCGCGACCCGGTTTGCCGCCGTCAGCCTGGATGATGCCCTTGCTGCCCGCCGGGACCTTGCCGAACACCGGAACAAGGCCTGGGCGGCCCTGGGCGCCAACCGCTGACGGGCAGCGGCGGGCCCTGCCCAGGGCCCGCCGCTCCCGGCTACGTGGAACTGGTCAGTCCCTCCCGAACTGAGCGCCCCTAGCGTCGGGCAGCTAAGGGGCAGGAGGCGGCGGATCCGCAGGCTGGTCAGCGCGCCAGGGCGTCCGCCACTCCGCAGCGTCCCAGCCGTCCATGATGTAGATGCGCTCATGCGCGACCCGTTCGTCCCGGAACTCCAGAAGGTTGACGGTGTACATCCAGGGAGCACCGTCGTAGCTGATCAGGTTTTCGACAACCACCAAGTCATCGCGCCGGGTGATCCGTCGGGTGTGGAACTTGAGTCTGGCCGGATACTGACGCCGCCATTCGCGGAAATTCTGCACCCCCTCGAACCGTTCGCCGGACTGCGGAAATTCAAGCACCGCGTCGTCGTGATAGATCTCGTGGGCCACATCCTCATCGATGCCGGAGTGGTCCCAATGACGCCGCAGCGCGTCCAGAAGGTCTGCATCGTCGAGCATCTGTACCTCCCGGGCCGGAATCAGATGCTATCTCCGGGCGCCTGGCATGGCAATGGACCATTGATCCCGGCGCCGGGCTCCGCCGTCGGACGCCAGACGTTCCAGGAGTGGCTCGACGCCATCGACGCCGTGTAGAAGCCGGCGCTCCCCGCCCTGGTAGGGGGTTTCCGGGCATCCACCGCCGCCTACCTAAAGCACTCCCCTGTTGGCTCCCCTTCCTGCCACCGCGGCCATCCGGGGCGTGGCCTGCGGACGTATGGTGATCCCGCCGGCAGGTGATGCAACGGCCCCGGCGTTACTGACATAACCCAAGGGGACTGTTATGCGCCTGCTCCGCCTCCTCATCGCCCTCCTCCTCGCGGCGTCCGTTGCGCTCGCGCTCCCGCTCCCCGCCCAGGCTGCCGACGTCGGAATCCCTGGCCCTTCTTTTGCGGCCGACGGCGTAAGAACGCCAACCGCTGACAAGGCCCAGAGCAAGCTCTGGTTCCAGGACGGGAGCTGGTGGGGGTTGCTGTGGAGCGAATCCGCCCATGCGACAACGATCCACCGGCTTGATGCCGCAACGCAGACGTGGCAAGGGACCGAGACAGTCGTCGACCCGCGTCAGACGGCGCGGGGAGACGCCCTGTGGGACGCAGTCGACGGCAAGCTTTATGTCGTGTCGAGCACGACGGTGCGCTCGGAGTGGAACTCGCCACCGGCCCAGCAGGCGGTAACGTCCGGGTCCGCGGAGCTGCACCGGTTCAGCTATGACGCGTTGGCCAAGACCTATTCGCAGGATGCTGGATTCCCCGTCACCCTGCACAGCGGGAGCACGGAATCGATCACGGTGGCCAAGGACTCCCTCGGCAAGCTGTGGGTCACCTACACCACTGTGTCCTCCGACAACAGCAACCGCGTCTACGTCAACCACTCAACCACCAGCGACACGGCGTGGGGCACCCCGTTCGTCCTGCCCACCGCCAACGCCCAGGTGCACTACGACGATATCTCCGCCGTCACGTCTTTCCAGGGCGACAAGATCGGCATCATGTGGAGCAACCAGCGGCCGGGACAAAAGAAGTTCTATTTTGCCGTCCATCAGGACGGGCAGCCGGAGAACTCGTGGCAAACAGAGGTGGCTTACGGCGGGGGAAAGAACTGCACCGGTGGCTGCGCCAACGATCATCTGAACCTCAGGCAACTGACCAGCGACGGCAACGGGCGCCTCTTCGCGGCGATCAAAACCGCCAACCGGAAGGTCGGCCAAACGTTGGTGGCGCTGCTGGTGCGCGATGGTAAGGGCGATTGGACCAGCGCGGAGTTCGGCGAGGTGCAGGACCTCCACACCAGGCCGATGGTCATGATCGACGAGGAGCACCGCGAAATCTGGATGTTCGCGGTGGCGCCCGAAGAGGGCGGAACCATCTACTACAAGAAGTCGCCGATCGACAACGTTTCCTTCGCGCCCGGGGCAGGCACCCCCATCATCAGCAGCGGCACCGACACGGACATCAACGACCCCACGTCCACCAAACAAAACGTCAACAGCCAGACGGGCCTGGTGGTGCTGGCGTCCTCGAGGCAAAACGCCAGATACTGGCACGCCTCCGTAGATCTTGCGCAGTAGCCCGCCACCGCCTGGCCGCGTGGAGACGACGGCGACAGCCGCCGTCGCCCTGCCCGTGCGATACGCCACTCCCCAGCCCTATCCGGAATAGCGAAGTGCCGCCACGCAGTTGTCGCAACCATGAAGGCAATCACTTACAGCGAATACGGAAACCCGGACGTCCTCGAATACGGCGACCAGCCGATGCCGAAGGTCGGTCCCGGGATGGTCCTGGTCAAGGTCAAGGCGGCAGCAGTTAATCCGGTGGACTGGAAGATCATGGCCGGCGGACTGGACGCGGTCATGGACCTGCAGTTCCCCGCCATCCCCGGCTGGGACGTCGCAGGCGTTGTGGAGTCCGTCGGTATCGATGCAAGGCAGTTCCAGCCCGGCGATGAAGTCATCGCTTACGGCCGCAAGGACTACGTCCACGGCGGCAGCTTCGCCGAGTACATCGCACTGCCGGAGCGGGTTCTGGCCAGGAAGCCCGCCACGCTCGGATGGAACGACTCCGCCGGCCTGCCGCTGGCCGGTCTCACCGCCTACCAGGTGCTCAACCGGCTGGGCCTGAAGGCCGGGGAAACTGTCCTGATCCACGGCGGCTCCGGCGGTGTGGGCTCCCTCGGTATCCAGATCGCGGTGGCCATGGGCGCCAGCGTCATTGCCACGGCCTCGCAGAAGAACCACGAGTTCCTCCGCTCCCTCGGCGCCGAGCCGGTTGCCTACGGCGACGGTCTCGCGGACCGCGTGCGCGCGCTGCGTCCCGACGGTGTGGAGGTCGTCGCAGATTTCGTCGGCGGCAACCTTGAGGCCACGCTGGCGGTGCTGGCCGACGGCGGCCGGCACGCCTCCATCGCGGACAGCGACGTGGAAGAGCACGGCGGCGAGTGGATGTGGGTCACCCCTGTGGGGTCCGATCTGCAGGAACTGGCCGACATGGCGGACCAGGGCAAGCTTCGCGTGGAAGTTGCCGAGGTCTTCCCGCTGGACAAGGCCGCCGATGCTTTCCGGTCCAACATGGATGGCCACACCCGCGGCAAAATCGTGGTGGCCGTAAACCAGGATTCCTGATTCGATAACGGTTTGACGAAGGCTCCGCCCCGTGGGGACGGAGCCTTCGGCGTCGGAACAGCATTCGTGAGAGGCTGGGAAAAACTCACATTGGGGGAAGTTGTGAATGTTGGATGGATGTTGCTTAACGCAGCTGTGCTGATCGTGCCTATCGCCTTGGGCGCCACGCTGCTGTACTGGATCATCCGGCTGGGCGTAAAGCACGGCATGCGCTCGTACTACGCGGACCGAAACCGGGAAACGGCCGTTAGTGTGCCCCGGGGCGTGGGATAGCCCGCACCCGCACCTGGCCAGAGGCACCTGCGCACGCGCCGTCGTCGTCGTAAAACCTGCTACTCCCCTTTCCGCCGCACCATCTCGCCGATCCATGCCGGGGCGAACGGCGACGTACACCCCGGGGGCGTCGGGTAATCCTTCAGCACTTCAAGCCGCTCACCGATCGCGGTGGCACGCTTCCGGTAGGCCGCGTGCTCGATCCCGATCTGCGCCAGGCACGTGTTCATTGCCCACTGCAGCCTGTCCGGGGCGTCCTTCATCTCCGCTTCGATGGTGTCCAGCAGCCCCGGCAGGTCCAGGCCCCCGGGTTTCTTGACCACGCGGTCCGAGGTCAATGCCCATCCGGCGGCAGCCACCACGGGATCCGTGTCAGCAAGCCACGCGGTGCGCAATTCCTCGCAGTGCGGGCTCTTCTTGACCACATAGTTCACCAGCCAGTCCTGCAGCTTCGGGGCGCGGGCGTCGCGCAGCATCGCATCCAGCTCATCCCGCCGGAACGCCTTGGGGCGGCAAACCAGCAGCGCCAAAAGCCGGGCTGCCGTATCGCCGGTCTCCCACAGCCGGACCGACAGGTCCTGCTGGGTTTTCAGCCGCTTCGCAAGCGCGCGCAGGTGGCCGAGGTTCACCCCGTGGTCATCCCCGCGTTTTTCGTTCGCCTCGCGCACCTTTGCATCCTCGAGCTCAGCCAGCTGGGCCATCGCTTCGTCAACGGTCGTGTGCGCCGCAGTGTCCGCCACAACTTCCTCCTTTGTTGCCTCTTGATTCAGCGTACGACGACGGCACGGCCTTCCATGGATAGGGCTGGGCCGCCCCTCCCGAACCGAGGGAACCACTCAGCCCACCTTCCGCAGTATTGTGGCCACGGCCTAGCCAACGGGACAGGTGGCGTCTTGGCTCAAGATTCGGGCAATTATTCTCCCGGATGGACAAAACCCCTTCCGTACGTCGGCGCGGCTTCCTACAGTGTCCACACACGCCGGACCGGGGGACATCATGAAAAGCCAGGACACATCACCAGCCCGCAATAGGGATCGGACGACGCCGGAGCCTCCGGGCGCCGCCCACCGGCCCGTTCCCGCTCCCCCAACAAGGCGTCCCACGGCGTCCCAGGCGCCGGTCCCCCGGGTCAGCGGCCGCGAGCGCGAAGTCCAGCAACTGATCTACGATCTCGCCCTCCTCGCTGCCAGGCAGTGTCCGCAGTATGGCACGCAAGCCGGCGCACCGCCGTCGTAATTTCCGACGGCGGCCGCCGGCCAACGTGCGTAACTCCCCTACTGTCCCGGTGCCCGGTAGGTCGGGGTCTTCTTCGCGGCTTCGTCCAAGTCCGCCACCGTCAGGAGCGGCTTCAGCCGGACGTTGACGTTCCCCGACGAGTTGATCAACAGCGACAACGCTGCAGCGCTGGCATCGTCCGGCGCGTCAAAGACGCCCAGGACGTCATAGTAACCAAAGGCGTAGTAGAAGCTTTCCAGCGTTCCGCCCACGGACTTCAGCGCCTCCGTCAGGGCATCGCGCCGCGCGGTACCGCCTTCCTGCATGAGCCCCTTGATGCCCTGGCCCACGTACGTTGCTTCGAACAGATACTTCGGCATGGTCTTTCCTCCTGGCCTGTCTAAGCGGCGCCTCACTCCCGGGATTTGCAGGTCCTGGCGCCGTTAAGGCGGAAGCTATGCCCCTGCAAAACGGCAGTCAATATCAAGGGATACCCAAACGGAAGTAGGGGGACAGCACGCTGTCCCCCGCCCCGCCCCCAAGGCCGTTCGGCCCTTGCGGCACCAGGGCGGCCGGGCTCAGGCTGGAACAGGTAGGTGCGGGGCCAACGCCCGCGGGTCCTGCGCCGCGCCACTTGCTGGAGCGCGGGCTCTGAGGACAACCGGACATGTCAGTTGCAGGAGGGCAGCTCCCCGAACACAGACGCGCTCTGCCGTTCGAAGGCAGGCACAGCGGCGCCCTGCGCCTCACCCTCCTCGCCGCCGGAGCACTGTCGTCACTGCTTTATGTGGTGTTCACCGACGGCATCGCGGCCTCGCGCTGGTCAGCCTACCGCCGCTCCGAACAGATGGTCAGCGAACTCTTTGCCGTAGGCTCCCCCAGCTACCAGGTCCTGGTCCCGTTCACCTGGCTCTACACGGTGCTGTTCACCGCGTTTGGGCTGGGCGTCTGGATTTCCGTGCGAGGGAACCGGGTCCTGCGGATCGGCGCCGCGCTGCTCACCGCCTACGGGCTCTGGAACATTGTCGGGTCACTCTTCCCGCTGCGCCAGGGCGACGATTCTTCCGTCCCCCTGCACATCGTTGCCACCAATGTGCAACTGGCCCTCATGGTCGCCGCCATGTCCTGCATCGCAGCAGGATTCCACGGCCGGATGCGCGCATACTCGATCGCCTCGCTCGCAATGTCCGCCCTCATGGGTATCGTCGCGTTCATGGCAGCACCAGGACCAAACCTCGTATTGGGCATTGGCGAGCGCATCAGCATCGGAGCCTTCCTGCTGTGGGTTGCGGTCCTGGCGGCGGCGCTGTGGAAACGGCCGACGGCGGTGGACGGTAAGGGGGCACCGTCATGACCTACGTCATGGACCTGGGCGACGTCGACCGGAACGACGTCGCCGGGGCGGGTGGCAAGGCCGTGGGCCTCGGCGGCCTCATCCGGGCCGGGCTGCCGGTCCCGCCGGGGGTGGTCCTCACCACCGACGCCTACGCGGCCTTCGTCGCGGAGAACAAGCTCGGGGAGGCCATCCAGGAGTTGGCCTCGCTCCCGCCTGAAGCGGCGGCGGAAGACTACGAGCACGCCTCCGCCCTCATCAGGACCCTGTTCAGCAAAGGTGCCATGTCCCCACGCATCCGGGCCGAACTCGAGGCCGCCTATGAGCGCCTCGGCGGCGGGGACACCGCCGTGTCGGTCCGCTCCTCCGCCACCGCCGAGGACCTCGCCTCCGCCAGCTTCGCCGGGCAGCAGGAAAGCTACCTCAACGTCCGCGGCATGGACGCCCTGGCCAAGGCCGTCATCAACTGCTGGGCCTCCCTCTGGACCGCGCGTGCGATGGCCTACCGCGCACGCGAAGGCATCCCGCCCGCCCAGGTGCGCCTCGCCGTCGTAATCCAGCAAATGGTGGAGGCCGAGGCAGCCGGGGTGATGTTCACTGCCAACCCCTCAAACGGCCGCCGCGACCAGACGGTGATCAGCGCCGCCTGGGGCCTGGGCGAGGCCGTGGTCAGCGGGCAGGTCACCACCGACGACCTGACCGTTGAGACCCGCACGGGCAAAATCCTCACGCGGCAGACTGCCGACAAGGAACTCATGACCGTACCCACGGAGAACGGGACGGCCGAGGAAAAAGTGGCGGAAGCCCGCCGTCGTACGCCCGTCCTGGACGATGCCGCGGCGGCTGAACTCGCTGCCCACGGCCAGCGGACCACCGAGCATTTCGGATCCCCGCAGGACATCGAGTGGGCGCGTGCAGGCGGCAGGTTCTTCCTGCTCCAGTCCCGGCCCATCACCGCGCTGCCCGAACCCGCGGGGGACGTCCCCACGGAATGGCCCGTCCCCTACCCCAAGGGCCTCTACTTCCGGGCGAGCATCGTGGAGCAGATGCCGGAGCCGCTCTCCCCGCTCTTCGCCGACCTCATCGACGGATCCGTGTCCCGCTCCATCTCGGCCCTGATGAACCAGGCGCTGGGCGGCCACCCCCTGCGCGAGGGCGACGTCCGCTTCCTCACCGTCAACGGCTACGCCTATTACTACTACCGCACCTGGCCCATGCTGCGGATGACGGCCCGGACCGTCCCCGCCATGAGCGCACTGTTCCGCGGCACGGCGCACATGGGGGTGGCGGGCTGGCGCGACTACTCGCATCCGCGCTACGAACGGATCATTAAGGACTGGTCCACGAAGCCGCCGGCCGGGCTCTCCGGAGCCGATCTGCTGGCGGGCGTGCAGGCCCTCCTGGACGCCGGCACCGTGTACTACACTGCGGTGCAGTCCATCATCCCGCTGGCCGACATGAGCGAACTCTCCTTCCGGGGCTTCTACAAGACCGTCCGGCGGCGCGGCGATCCTCCGGCCCAGGAGTTCCTCCTGGGCTTCGACAGCGAACCGATCCGGGCGGAAAAGTCGCTGTACGACCTCGCCGGCTGGGCGCGCAGCGACCCTTCGCTGGTATCCGCCCTGTTGGAAAGTTCGACGGCGGAACTCGCCGAGTGCCTGCGCACCGGTTCCGCGCCGGAGGGTGTGGAGGACGTCCTGTGGCAGGAGTGGCGGATCGCGTTCCAGGAGCATCTGGACCTCTACGGCCACGCGGTCTACAACCTGGACTTCGCCACCCCGGTGCCGGCCGACAACCCGTCCGCCCAGCTGGAGACGGTGAAGTTTTACCTGCGCGGGCAGGGCACCGACCCGCATGAGCGGCAGCGGCTGCTGACCGAGCGCCGGGAGGAACTGACCCGGGACGTCGCCGGCCGGCTGCGTCCCCGGCGTCGGGCACTGTTCCTTCGTCTGCTGAAGTGGGCGCAGGAGACGGCGCCGGTCCGCGAGGACGCGCTCGCCGACGTCGGACTCGCGTGGCCGCTGCTCCGGCGGTTCCTGAGGGAGCTCGGAGGGCGACTGGTGCGCTCGGGCGTCATTACCGCGCCGGACGATGTGTTCTGGCTCCGGTTCTCCGAGCTGCAGGGTGCGGTGGAGTTCGGGCTCGCGGAGCCCGAAGCTGGCATTGCCCTTGCCGGAGCCTCCCGGCCGGTCCGTGCCGCCGCCGTCGAGGAGCGCAGGATGCTGTGGCGCGGCCAGTCCAAGGCGGCGGCGCCGCAGATGCTCCCGCGGAAGGCCTGGATGGAGAAGGCGTTCGGCTCGATGATGCCGGGAGGCCCGCAGCAACAAGCCGGCGGCGTGATCAAAGGCACCGGCGCAAGCTCCGGCCGTGTGACAGCGGCCGCCCGCGTCCTCCGGGGCCCCGGGGACTTCGGCCTGATGCAGCCCGGCGAGGTGCTGGTGGCCCGCATGACCACTCCCGCCTGGACGCCGTTGTTCGCGATGGCTTCCGCGGTGGTGACCGATGTGGGCGGCCCGCTGAGCCACAGCTCCATCGTGGCCCGCGAGTACGGCATCCCGGCCGTCCTGGGCACCGGGGTGGCGACCCAGCGGCTGGTCGGCGGGCAGACGGTGAGCGTGGACGGCGACGCTGGCACGGTAACCATCATTTAACGCGCGGGCACCGGACTTTGCGTGCATGATATTCGGGTGAACAAGAACCGGCTCGAAGCCTTCAGCGACGGCGTCCTGGCCATCATCATCACCATCATGGTGCTGGAACTGCACACCCCGGAGGAACCAACGTGGGCAGGCGTCGCCGCCATCCTGCCCACACTTTTCACCTATCTGCTGAGCTTCGTGTATGTGGGGATCTACTGGAACAACCACCACCACATGATCCACCTCGCCAGCCGGGTGAACGGCACCATCCTCTGGGCCAACCTGCACCTGCTGTTCTGGCTGTCCCTGTTCCCGTTCACCACCCGGTGGATGGACGAGTCCGGGTTCCTGCAGGTCCCCGTGCTGCTGTACGGCATCAACCTGCTGTCCGCCGCGATCGCCTACTTCATCCTGGAGCGACGGCTGATCGCCGTGCAGGGGAAGGACGGGCCCCTGGCCCGGGCCGTCGGGAGGGACTGGAAAGGCAAGGCCTCCCCGCTGATCTACCTCACCGGCATCGCCCTCACCTTACTCCAGCCGCTGCTGGGGGTGGCCGTCTTCACCGTCGTCGCGCTGATCTGGCTGGTTCCGGACCGGCGGGTGGAACAGTTCGTCGTTAGGGCCCACCAGGAGAACGCCGGGTAGCGTTGTTCCGGCTACTCCCCCATGCCAGGATGCACTGGAACAAAATCCACCTTGTTTCCGGAATTGGTCCGGCTGGCCGGGGCCCGGTTAAACCCCCTGGCATCGAGGCCGTTCTTGGCGCGGAATTCGGCGACCGCTGAATCGTAAGCGTTATTGAGGGCGCGGCCGGAGAAGTCGCCGGTGGTTCCGTCGTTGAAGGCAATCCGGATACGGACACTGGCCGGGTAATGCCGGTTCATGCGGACGTAGCCGTCAGCGTCCTGCTGGAGGGTGATCACGGAATCCTGCTTTCGTTCGTAAGGGCAGTCCCAAGTCTCCCGCAGAAACCGGAATGGCGGCACCCAACCAGGGGTGCCGCCGTCGTAATTCCCTGCTTAGCAGTGGACCGGGCTGTAGAACGCAGCGCCCCAACTGGATTTGTCGGTGGCGTTCGGACCGAAGCTGGCGTCCAGGGTGATGCACTGGCCACCGGCGGTCTGCGTGTTGGTGTAGACCGGGCCGGCATAGTACGAGTAGTAGCCGCTCGAAACCTCGTCCGGGCCGTAGGACGGGTAGTTGCCGATCATGTTCTGGCGGTACATCTTGATGCCGTACGTGGGTCCGTAGGCGTAGGCGACGGAACAGTTCTTGCGTGCCGTGGAGTTCCAGTACACGTCGATGGAGCCGGTTTTGGTGCCCGGTTTCCCGTACCGGTAGTCCTTGCTGTAGGTCGGCACGGTGATGGGATGTGACCCGATGTACGTGTAACCCGTGCCGCACGGGCCCGCTGCGGTAGCGGGAACCGCCGCCACCAGGGAGGCGCCGGCAGCGACCCCGGCAGCGACCAGCAGCGAGATACCTTTTGTTTTCAGTTTGCCCTGCGAGGACTTCATGGTGACTCCAACGTGATGGGTGGCCTGGTGCAGCGAAGGTGCTGCAGCGGAGCCCATATAAGCACACCGATTGGACGAAAAGACAGGGCGCAACATGGGGAGGCCTCCCCACCGCCTCAAATTTGCCGCAAGGTCCTTGATACTGTCCTGCTGCGCACCGCCATACTGGGCGATGGGGATGACTCGGCGGTGCGCGCTCTCACAAGGAATTACCGGCCGCCGGCGCTCATCGCCTGTTTATGGCCGGAGGCACCCTGCAGAAAGACGCCCCACCCCTGGTCGGGCTTCGGCTACCGAAGGCCCAGCGCCACCACGAGGCCGATAACCACGGCGGCCACGACCCCCAGCGAGATGTAGAGTCCGGCCTTCATCGAACTCTTCTGCACCGTGGCGCCGGCGCTGGGGAGCGCTTCCTGCCACGCTTTGATGGCGTCCAGGCCCTGGTAGTAGGCGAACATCATTGCGGCGCCGCCAGCCGCGCCCGCCACAGCGCCCAGGCCTCCCGCTCCGCTCATGGCGGCTCCGGCGGAACCTGCGCGGCTCAAGCCGGTGGGGTCCGTGCGGCCATCCGCGCCGGCGGCCATCTCCGCGAGCTGCCAGGAGGACGGGCTGGGCGACAAGGACGCGCCCACACCCGTGACGTCGTACTTCCGGCCGTTCGCCGTGACCACCATCGTCCCCATGCTCGTGAACCGGACCGCCGCCTGGGATGCCGGCACGGAAAATACCGGCACTCCGGCAGCGTCATGCATGCTGAACGTGCCCGCGCTGTCCATGGCCACGATGGCAGGTACTGTCTTGGCTCCGTTGATCATGCTCTTGCGCCAGTAGAGCAAGGACTTCATCGGGGACGCGGAACCTGCGGATGTTATTTCCATGACCACAGCTTAGGCGGCACCCCTCGCCGTCCGCCCGCAGCCGGTATGGGGAGATCTCCCCCGCCGCCGGAGTGGGTCAGCGGCCCAGTTGGGGATCACTGGTGAGCGGGCCGCTACTTTCGATGCGGCCGGCCAGGACGCGGACGAGCTTGGGATCGGCGGCGGACGTGACGGTGAGGTCGTACCAGCCGCCCTGGGTGGGGATGACGACGGTTTTGCCCTGTCCCGGGTTGAGCGTCAGGGTCTGGGAACCGGCGGCGTAGGCGTCCGCGAGTGTCAGGGTGACCGCCGCGGCGCCCGGGTTGTCGATCCGGAACTGCGCGTGCGGGGATTTGCCGTCTCCGGTGACGCTCACGCGGATGTCCGCGGCCGTCGTCGTACCTGCGACCCGCCGGTACCAGCCTGCCGGGCCGTGCATCTGCACGTCGTACTCGGCACCGAGCGCCCACGAGGCATCCAGCGACGCTCCTGCCCCGATGGTGTAGGAGTACGGGCCGGCAGGGAGCAGGTTGGAGCGGACCTGGACGTGCGCGCCCAGGGTTCCATGGTTGGCCCACCGCGCCGCGAGCTTTCCGGCTTGGACGGTCGTCTCGACGTCCAGGGCGTAGCCAAGGGGGCGGGACGGGCGGGTGCCCTTTTCCTGGCTGGGCATTGAGTTCGACGCCGGAGGTACCGGCACGTAGCTGGGGTGCCGTTTGTGGTCGGCCGGCTTGTACGCTGACGTGTCCGCCAGCGCCGGCACGGCCCCACCCGCCTTGGAGAAGTCGAACGCGCTGGTCAGGTCCCCGCTGACGGCGCGGCGCCACGGCGTGATGTTCGGCGACGCCACGCCGAAGCGGGCCTCAAGGAACCGGACGATGGAAGTGTGGTCGAACGTTTCGGAGCAGGCCCAGCCGCCCATGCTCCACGGCGAGGCCACAATCATCGGCACGCGCACGCCCAGGCCGAAGTGCCCGGGGACGTCCTTGTCGCCGTAGAAGGTGGGGCTGCCGTCGTACCATTCACCGGCAGTGGAAACCGTGGAGGCGCCGGGAATCTGCGGGGTGTTCGGGTGCGGCGGGACGATGTGGTCGAAGAAGCCGTCGTTCTCGTCGTACATGAACAGGACAGCCGTCTTGCTCCACACATCTGGGCTGGAGGTGAGGATGTCCAGGATGTTGGCGGCGTACCAGGCGCCGAAGTTCGGCGGCCAGTTCGAGTGCTCGGAGTACGCTTCGGGTGCCACGATGTAGGAGACCTGCGGCAGCGTGCCCGACGCTACGTCCTTGCGGAGGATGCTGAACAGGTCATCGCCGGCCTTGGCATTGGTGCCGGTCCTGGCTTTGTCGTACAGCGGGCTTCCGGGCTTCGCGTCCTGGTACTGCTTGAAGTACAGGAGTGAATTGTCGCCGTAGTTGCCGATGTAGGCGTCGTCAGTCCAGCCCTCATAGTGCGCCGGATCAAGGCCCTCACCGATGTCCTGGTAAACCTTCCAGCTCACCCCGGCCTTCTCCAGTTCCTCCGGGTAGGTGCTCCACCAGTAGCCCTTCTCGCCGTTCCACAGGTCCGGGCCGCCGCCCTTCCGGTCGGGGTCGTCTCCGCCGGCGAACATGAAGTAGCGGTTCGGGTCGGTGGGGCCAAGGACCGAGCAGTGGTAGTGGTCGCAGACCGTGAACGCGTCGGCAAGCGAGAAGTGGAACGGAATGTCCTGGCGGCCGTAGAACGCCATGGTCGCGTCCGTCTTCTGCGGCAACCATTTGTCGTACTTCCCGTTGTTGAAGGCCTCGTGCGTGAGTTTCCACGAGTGGTCCAGGTCCTCCATGAACTGCATGCCAAGGTCCGGCGCGTCCGGGCGGAACGGCGTCACTTCCCGGGTGGCGTTCGCCTGGTGGAAGCTGTCCTTGCCTGACGGCAAGAGCGCCGGGTGCGGGTCCGCGAACCCGCGCACGCCCTTCAGCGTCCCGAAGTAATGGTCGAAGGCACGGTTCTCCTGCATGAAGATCACCACGTGCTCAACGTCCTTGATGGAGCCCGTGGCCCTGTTGGCGGGGATTTCCGCCGCCCGGGCGATGCTTTGCCCCATCATCTGGGAAACTGCAGTGCCAGCCGCACCTGCGGCGGACAGTTGAAGAAAACGACGGCGGTTGAGACCTGCCATGGAGGCGCTCCTAATGCGTTGGCTTTTGATGTCCCCCGCAGGGAACTATGCCAGCGCAGCGTTAAGGCCCCGTGTACACGGCTTGAATATCAGGAAGCCTCCCAAGTCAATCCAGGCTGCGCCTCGGGAACCGCGCAGGAGGGCGAGCACGTCGAACTCTGCGTCAGCCCGTACGAAGTGTCCCTGCGGATGTACGACACATAGATGGCGGCGGCACCCACCCGAGTGCCGCCGTCGTCCGTCCTGCTTGCGTGGCCGCCCGGGGACTATCGGCGGGTGCCCGCCGTGGAATCCGTGTCCTCACGTGTAATCGCATCGCCGACGGCCTCGCCGGCATGCCCACCGCGGGTTTTGACCAGGCTGGCCGCAGTGGCCACCAGGATGGTGGCGCCGATGAAGGCCAGGGAGAACCAGATGGGGATCTCGGGTACCCACAGGAGCGGCTGGCGGCCGTTGATGAAGGCGAGCTCGTTGACGTGCAGGGCGTGGAAGACCAGCTTGACGCCGATGAACGCGAGGATGACCGCCAGCCCCTGCGCCAGGTAGACCAGGCGCTCCAGCAGGCCGCCGATGAGGAAGAACAGCTGCCGGAGTCCCATCAGGGCGAAGGCGTTGGCAGTGAAGACGATATACGCCTCGCTGGTCAGGCCATAGATCGCAGGGATTGAGTCGACGGCGAAGACCAGGTCCACGAACCCGATGGCGATAATGGTGAGCAGCATGGGCGTCACGAACCGCTTGCCGTCCAGCTTCACGGTGAGCCGGTCGCGGTGGTAGTCCGGGGTGACCGGCAGGACGCGGCGCACCAGCTGCATGAAACGGCCGTCAGCGGGGTTGGCATCGTGCCCGCCGAACGCCTGCCGGTACGCGAGGAAGAGCAGCAGGGCGCCGAAGATGTAGAACACCCAGGAGAAGTTTTCGATCAGCGTGGCGCCGACGGCGATGAACCCGCCGCGCAGGACCAGGGCGATGATGATGCCCACCATCAGCACCTTCTGCTGGTACATCCTGGGGACGGCAAATCCCGTCATCACAATGAGGAAGACAAAGAGGTTGTCCACCGAGAGGGCTTTTTCGGTGAGGTAGCCCGCGAAATACTCGCCGCCGTAGGTCCAGCCCGAGACGGTTCCGATTCCGACGCCGAACAGCAGCGCGAGCCCGATGTAGAACGCCGACCAGCGTGCCGACTCGGCAATGGACGGTTCGTGGGGTTTGCGGACGTGCGCGAAGAACTCGTAAACGAAGAACATGACCGTCACGGCAATGGTGATGATCCAGATGAGCGGTGTGACCTGCATGAGGGTACTCCAAGGGGTTGGCGCTGACAGTGACGCCAAGGTCTCCTCCGCCCGGTTCTACCGGAGCCGGTGGCCCGGGATGCTTCGCTGCATCCGTATTGACGGGCCACGCACAGACGGGAGTACTCCCCTTGATGGCTTAAATGGTAGCTGATTAACGGGCGACGGCGGCACCCGGGCTGGGTGCCGCCGTCGCCCGCTTGGGCGTCAGGTCATGGGGCGGGCCGCACGACGATCGCCGTACCGCACTGGTTGGTCACCGTGCCGGAGCTTGAGGATGCGGTTGCAACCTTGGCGCCGGTGGCGGACGTATCGGTCAGGGCCAGTGAGTCCACTTCCAGGGCCGCGTTCGACTTCGACGCGATGTTCGACGTCGAGTCGCCCAGCTCACCCATGCCCGCCGGCGGCGAGAACGACGTGGTTGCCGAGTTGGTGCCGTTCCGCACGCCATGGGCTGTCAGCAGCAGCGCCCCTGGGGTCACCGGCGTGATGGACGGAGCCCGTACACCCGGGTAGGCAACCCCGCTGTTGGTGTCAGTGGCAGGCGTGACGTCCAGCGGCGTGGTGGTGCTGGCGCCCTGCACGGCGACTGTCGACCACGCATACCTGGCGGCGGGTTCCGGCACGCTCGGTGCGGTATCGCCGGCCTGCATCACCCGGTACCAGACGGCTTGGTGGGCGGAGGTGGAGCTTGCGCTCGTGAAGTCGCCGACCGCCTGCGTCCACCCTGCCGGGGCCGTGGTGTTCGCCGATCCGGAGACGGTGACCTGCGAGAACAGGAAAACCGTGTCGCCCGGTTGCCAGCCCGCCGGCAGGCCCGGCGTGTACGAGCCCGCTGCGGTCAACTCCCCCGCTCCGCTGGCCGTGGACCGGACCGAAATCGCGGTTGTCGGCGGAGGCGGTGGAGCCGTCGTGGTTGTCGGCGGAGGCGGCGGAGCGGTCGTGGTTGTCGGCGGAGGGGGCGGAGCCGTCGTGGTTGTCGGCGGAGGTGTCACCGTCGCTGTAGCTGTCGCTGTAGCGGTAGCTGTCGCCGTCGGACTTGGTGAAGGTGCCGCCGGCCTGGTGATGGTGAAACTGTCCGTGTACGTGCCCCCCGAGGCCCGCACGAAGTTGCCGGTCAGCGTGGTACTGGTCACCGATACCTTCAGGAAGCCGTAGGTGGGGTTGTTGTTGCTGCCCATGAAGCTTTGGAAGTACGGCGCAGTAGTGGTGTTGTTCTCGCTGTTCAGCGACCTGCCGCCCGAACCGACCGTGGCCAGGATGGTCCCGGTGCCGGCCGCAAACTGGCCGTTCGCATTCGTGGACGCCACGCAATCCGGGTTGAAGCTGCTGACGGGAATGGCCGTGCAGCTGCCCTTGAGTGCCAGCGGGTAGCTGCGCGCATAGGCGTGGTCGTGTGCCTGCATGTACAGGTCCACCTTCTTGGAGACCAGCATGTTCATCAGGTCAGGGCTGGCGGCGCAGGGATAGTTGACCATGGACAGGCAGTACATGTGCATTCCCACCACGATGAACGGGATCCCGGCGGCACGGGCCGAGTCGATCGCCGACGTCACGAACTTGTAGCCCTGCGTGCCGGACTTGTAGGACCAGTCGAGGCCGCTGCCGCTGAAGGTCAGCTTCGGGGAAACCATGATCAACCGCACCAGCGGGCTGCTGGCCGGGTAGTCCGTGTAGAACTGCTGGGCATAGTTACCTACCGAACCAAGCTGGTCCGGCAGGCACGAGGCAAAGTTGGTCCACACTCCGTCCGGTCCGTCGTCCTCGTGGTTTCCGGTCACGAACTCATAGGGCATGGTCCCGGCGTGCTGCTTGACGAACGAGCACCAGGCCGATTCCGGAGTGATCTGGGAGTACGACAGGTCACCAAGGTTGAACATGGCGGCGACGCCGCCGTTGTGTGCGGCATCAATGACCTTCCCGGTCACCGTGTTTCCGCCGGTGTCACCGGCGAATCCGAGGCTCACGGTGGTAGCGGCGCTGGCTTCCGAGTCCCGCGAACCGGACAGGTAGTAGAAGTTGGCGAGTATCAGCGCAATGCCCAGGAGGAGGGCCAGCACCCACCGCAGCGGGTGGCTCACGAGCCGGGCGGCGTTCACTTGCAGCTCCATTCGGTGGCGCGGCGCAGGCCGTTGTCGGCTGCTGAGTAACCGATCACAACGGTGTTCGCTCCCTGGCGGGATACCGAACTCGCGGATCCGGACACTCCAGTGAACTGGGCGTCAGATCCTGGTGGCAGGATCCGTGCGCTCTTGCCGATCCAAATCACCGCCTGGGGCCGCTCCCCGCGGAAGGACGGCGAGCTTCCAGATCCTACGGTGACGCCCGCAATTCCTGATGATGCGCTCGATTTGGGACCGGCGGCTGCCGCCCCGACGTCGGTTACCGCACTGGGAGCAGCCCACGTCACGGCATGCGTTCCGTACGCCACCGCGCTCTGTCCCAGCGCCTGCCCGGTCGCATCGATCCCGAGGACGACGCCGCCTTTACCGCTGAGGGTGGGGAGGGCTTTGGCGGAGCCGTCCGGCGCCCACAGGACCGGAGTAGCGTCGTCGGAAAGGGCCACCCCGCCGGCGGTGCCGTCCGGGCCGATCGCGAAGGCATGCCCGCCCCGCGCTCCGGCAGGCAAGGTGAGCTCACGGGCCACCGCAGTCACGGAGGGCCAGACGGCGGGACGTTCGTCTTCGTCGGCGCCCGGGCCGTCCGAATGCTCTTCATCAGCCACCAGGGCCCCCGCAACGATTCCGTTATCCGAGATCGCGGAAGGTATGGCGATGTCACCGGGCTTGACTGGCAGAGGATGGTACTGCCCGTCCTGCCACCACCATCCCACCAATACTTCGTTTGTGGCGTCATACCCCGTGCCCACCACAACTCCTGCCGCGTTGACCGAGGCAGGGGCCACGGCGCCGAGGGGAATGGTCAGCTGGGTGGGCTGGCCGCCGCGCCAGAGCACCGGGGCGGAACCGCCTCCGGCTGTATCGGCGATGCCGATGACCAGGCCGTTGCTGCTGGAAGCGATCGCGTTGCTGCCGGGGCCGCCAAGGCCGGGGAAGATCCGCACCGAACAATTCGTGGCCTGGGGCAGGTCGGGGCCGGCCGCCGTCGCGGCAACGGGAAGCATCACCATGCCGCCTTCGAGCGCCAGGAGGGCAGCTGTCAGCAGGGCCTGGGGCCGGATATCCCGCGGCCCGTCGTGATGACGGCCTGCCGGACCGCCACCACCTGTGTCGGCACGCCGGGAAGTCTTCCGGTTGCCGCTGCGGCCGCCGATGCCAAAAAATCTGTTATCTCGCAATGTCGCTCCCTGGAGTTGAAACTCCATGCCCCAGCAGCACGCGCAGCGCATCCGGCCCCTGCATAACCGCGCTGTCCTCGAAGAGTAGGGGCGCCCCCGGCACATGTCACGAGTAGCCGGTACCTGCATTCGTCGCATGCACGATACTTGCCCAACGCAACCGTCCTGCTTGCCCCTAAAGCCCCCAGGATCCGGACGACGGCGCCACCCACCCGGGTGCCGCCGTCGTCCGCCCTGCCAGGGGCAAGCCCTACTTGAGCTTTGGCACCAGCACCGGGGTGCTCTTCTTGTACTCCTCGTAGTCGGCCTGGCCGCCCCACTCCTTGTCCGCCTTCTTCTCCAGTGGCGGTACGCCGCTGCCCTTGGTCAGCAGCAGCGCCACGAACAGCGGGGAGACCAGCGCCGCCCACTGCCAGCCCTGCAGGACCGGCAGCGCAATGATGGCAACGCCCACCCACAGCGTGATTTCGCCAAAGTAGTTGGGGTGGCGGGACCGGGACCACAAGCCGGTGCTGATGAAGCGGCCCTTGTTCCTGGGGTCGTCCTTGAACCGGTTCTTCTGGAGATCGGCTGCGGTCTCGATGCTGATGCCGGCGAGCCACACCACCAGGCCCACCCAGAAGAACCCGTCCAGGCCCACCTTCTTGTCCGACGTGATGGCCACCCACGCGAGCGCAGCCGTAAGCACCACCCACAGGCCCTGGATGGTCCACGTGTTCAGGAAGCGGAAGAAGTCCGGCTTGAGCTCATCGAAGCGGTCGTCCTTACCATGCTTGCTGATCCGCAGGAACAGGAAGCTGCCCAGCCTCGCGGCCCAGAGCACCACCATGGCCGCCAACAGCATGCCGCGGGCATCCACGCCCGGGGACGCCAGCATAAGGAACACCGTGATGGAGATGTACGTCAGGGCGCCGGTGAGGTCGTAGAACTTCTCCGTCTGCGCCTTGTAGGACGGGATGAACACCAGCCACTGGATCACAAAGGCGATGGCCACCCCCAGGGCGAAGACCGGGAAGCCGCCAATCCTGGATCCGCCCTGGCTGCCGGCCAGCGCGATGAGCACGGCCACCACCACGGCAACGATGGTACTGATGAGCGCATTGCGGCTCTTCTGGTTCACAGACAGCTTCCTTTCCCCTGGCCCGCCGCGCGCTGCTGCACGGCCGGTCCCGTCCGCGCCCCGACGGGCACGGTTTGATCCAACAACAACTCAGCCGTGGTGGCCTTGTCCACTGTGTGTTCGTAGCCGGAGCGGGATTGTATGGGTGGAGGTGTACAGCTTTCGGGTTCAGGCAGTCCACCCCCGGCCGTGGCTTCGAACCACTCCTGACCCGCACCCGACGCAAGGAGTCCTCCATGAGCCCCCGCACCAAGAACTGGCTGGCCGCCTACGTTGTCAGCGCCCTGATTTTCGCCGTGCTGGACGTGGTGTGGATCCTGCTGGTGGCCAACCCGCTCTACCAGAGCCAGATCGGCCACCTGCTGGCACCCAAGGCCAACCTGCCCGGCGCGGTGCTGTTCTATCTCGTCTTCGTGGCGGGAATGGTGCACTACGGCGTGCGGCCCAACAGCTCCGGGGCCACGGTGCGGCAGCGGGTAACGGGCGCTGCGCTGTTTGGCTTCTTCACCTACGCCACTTGGGCGCTGACCGGGTTCGCCGTGCTGAAGGATTTCACCGCACTGGTGGCCTTGACGGACATCCTCTGGGGAGCCGCGGCGTGCAGCCTGGTGACGTGGGTGACCGCAACCGTCCTGCGCCGCCGGCTCAGGAAACCCGCCGTGGCGTGAATCCGCGCCGCGCCCCCGCGTCACGGACGGCATGCTTTAGACCAAGGAAAGACGGCGGAACCCCGGAAAGCCGGGACCCGCCGCCGTCCGTTGCTGCTAAAGCCTGCCCTGCGTGACGCGAGGCCGGGCCCGGGGCTAGCCGAAGAGCGCTGCCACCTGGGTGAGCGTCTGGAAGACCCCGTAGGCCAGGGGAATGCCCACCAGGATCCAGGCCAGGACCAGCCTGCCGGTGGACTTGCGGACCGGCTCGTGCGCGCCGTGGGGATGTGCGGTGCTGCTCATTTCAGGCCTCCTTGGGGGTTAGGTGCTGTTCGGGGCGGGATTCATGGAACCGTGGGTCCACCGGTTTGACCAGTAGGTTGGCCACAAAGCCAATCACCAGCAGCGCCACCATGGTCAGCAGCGCGGGCTGGTAGGACGCGCCATTCAGCTGGCCCGGCTTGCCCTGCGCGTCCAGGATGCTGTTGACGATCAGCGGCCCGGCCACGCCGGCGGCGGACCAGGCGGTGAGGAGCCGGCCGTGGATGGCGCCCACCTGGTAGGTCCCGAAAAGGTCCCGCAAGTAGGCCGGGACGGTGGCAAAACCGCCCCCATAGAACGAGATGATAATGAAGGCGAGCACCACGTAGAGGGCCGTGGCGCTGGACCCAGCCAGCGCCAGCACCGTGTACAGCACGGCACCTACGCCCAGGTACACCATGTAGATACGCTTGCGGCCGGTGACGTCGGAGGTGGCGGACCAGGCGAACCGGCCGGACATGTTGCCGATGGACAGCAGCCCCACGAAGCCGGCAGCGACGCCGGCGCTCACCAGGGACTTGCCGTCGGACTGCCGGAAGAAGTCCGTGATCATCGGCGCCGCCTGCTCCAGGATGCCGATGCCGGCCGTCACGTTGCAGAACAGTGCCACCCACACCAGCCAGAACTGCCGGGTCTTGATCGCGTTCTTCGCCGAGACGTTCTCGGTGGTCACCAGTTTGGCCGCCTTGACCTTGGAGGGGTCGAACCCGGCAGGCCGCCAGCCGTCGGCGGGCACCCGGACGGTGAACGCACCGAACAGCATGTAGGCGAGATAGACGACGGCGAGGGTGAGGAAGAGCTTGCCCACGGCATCTCCGCTGGCAACCCAGCCCTGGGCGCCGGAGTTGGGATCGTACGCCTTGAGCAGGGCCTGGGACACAGGGCTGGCGATCAGCGCGCCGCCGCCGAAGCCCATGATCGCCATGCCGGTGGCCAGGCCCGGCCGGTCCGGGAACCACTTAATCAGCGTGGACACCGGCGAGATGTAGCCGATGCCCAGCCCGATGCCGCCCACCACGCCGTAGCCCAGGTAGACCAGCCAGAGCTGGCGCGTGAAGATGCCCAGCGAGCCGATGAGGAAGCCGCCGGCCCAGAACATCGCGGACGTGAACATCGCCTTGCGCGGGCCGTTGGTGTCCACCCAGGTACCCATGACCGCGGCGGAAAGGCCCAGCATCACGATGGCGATGGAAAAGATGACGCCCACCTCGGTCAGGCTGGCGCCGAAATGCTTGACCAGTGCGGTCTTGTACACGCTGGTGGCGTAGGCCTGGCCGATGCACAGATGGACGGCGAGCGCGGCGGGCGGGACCAGCCAGCGGTTGAAGCCCGGCGGGGCGATGGAGTGGTCACGGTCCAGGAAGCCCATGGTTGTTTCCCTTTGCTTGTCGAAGACGTCGATGTCTGATCGATCCAGAGGCGAAAGACCTTAGTGAGCCCGGCCCCTTGCCTTGGGCAATCATCATGCAAATCATCAGCAAACGTACTGTTGGCGCGCCGAACGGCGTGGATTTTACGCCGAGTGGCGCTCCGGCTCCCGTCAGCGACCCGCCGGACAGGTTCGGAAACGTCCAATGAACTCTCCGTGAACGAACCCCGGTTTCCGCCGGAGCCGTGACCTCTCCGTGATCTACTGGTGAACCCAAAACCTTACCGACAAGTAACTTACCGGCGACCGGCCCAGGGTGGGGGCGTGCCCGTGTCGCCGTCCATCGGACCTGCAAGGAATCAGACGTGAATCTTTCAAGACGCCACTTCCTGGGGGCCGCGGGAACGGCTGCCGCCACTACCCTGGCCGCCGGCAGCACCTTCCGGCCGGCCTCAGCCGCACCGCCCGCGCTTCCCGCGCCCGGTGACTCAGGCATTGAACACATCATCGTGGTGATGATGGAAAACCGTTCCTTTGACCACTTCCTGGGCTGGATGCCCGGGGCAGACGGGAAGCAGTCCGGGCTTAGCTACACCGACCGCTACGGCATCCCGCACTCCACCTACCACCTGGCCGATTTCCAAGGCTGCGGGCACCCGGACCCGGACCACTCCTACGAGGGCGGCCGGATCCAGTACAACAACGGCAAGAACGACGGCTGGCTGCGGGCCGGCGAAAACGACGAGTTCGCCGTGGGTTACTACGGCGAAGCCGATCTGGACTTCTGGCGCCAGGCAGGCCCGGACTGGACCGTCTGCGACCGCTACTTCGCCGCCACCATGGCCGAAACCTACCCGAACCGCTTCTACCAGCATGCTGCGGCCACGGACCGGATCCACAACTCCTCCGCCACCTCAGCCCTGCCCACCATCTGGGATCGGCTGGCCGCGGCGGGTATTCCGGGCAAGTACTACTACGGCGACATCCCGTTCACGGCACTCTGGGGAACCAAGTACCAAGGCATCTCCCGCCCCTACGCGGAGTTCCTCGCTGACTGCTCCGCCGGGGCCCTGCCGGCCGTTTCCTTCGTGGATCCGCGGTTCACCGACGAGGGCTCCGGAACCTCCGGAGACGACCATCCCCATGCCGACATCCGTTCCGGCGAAACATTCCTCGCCGAGGTCTACAACGCGGTCACGTCCGGTCCGGGCTGGGCCAACACCATGCTGGTGGTCAACTACGACGAGTGGGGCGGCTTTTATGACCACGTGCCGCCCACCACGGCGCCGGACAGCAGCCCCGAAACAGCGCTCCGCGGTTTCCGGGTTCCGTCCCTGGTGGTCTCACCCCGGGCACGGCGCCGGTATGTGGCCCACGACGTCTACGACCACACCTCGGTCCTGAAGGCCATCGAATGGCGCTGGAGCCTGGCTCCCCTGACCCCGCGCGACCACGCGGCCCGCAACATCGCCGAAGTCCTGGATTTTGGCACCCCCGCGAACCTGGCTGCGCCCACCTACTTGGTCCCGCCCTTCGTGGCCGGCCCCGCCTGCACCCCGGTGGGTCCGCCCCCGGCCGAGGAATGGTCCGGCCTGAAAGAAAAAGCACTCGCTGACGGATGGAAGCTCCCGTGAAAATGAAACTCCGCACCGCCTTGGCCGCCATGGCCGTGCTTGCTGCCGCCATCGGTGGAACTGCGGCCACCCTCAACCCGGCCGCCGCCACCAGCGCCCCCACCGCTTCGACACCAAGCCAGGGCTACCTGCCCGGAGCCAACCACGTCTTCGTCATCAACCTCGAAAACAAGGGCTACGACGAAACCTGGGGCCCGGCGTCGGCCGCTCCATATCTTTCGCAGACCCTGCGCAGCCAGGGCGTCCTGCTGAACCAGTATTACGGCACGGCGCACAACTCCCAGCCCAACTATGTGGCGCAGATTTCCGGCCAGGGATCCAACCCGCAGATGCAGGCCGACTGCCAGACCTACACCCCGTTCGTCGGCAGCGGCACTGCCAGCCCGGGCCAGGCAGTCGGCGACGGCTGCGTGTTCCCGGCCAGCGTTCCCACCGTGGCCGTGCAGCTCAAAGACGCCGGGAAATCGTGGAAGGGGTACATGGAGGACATGGGCACCCCTTGCCGGCACCCCGCGCTGGGCGCCGTCGATGACACCCAGAAAGCCAAGGTGGGCGACCAGTACGCCGCCCGCCACAACCCGTTCGTCTACTTTGCCGGGATCACCGGCTCACCGGACTGCGCCACGAACGACGTCGACCTCTCCGCCTTGCAGACAGACCTCGCCTCGGCTGCCACAACGCCCAACCTGTCCATGATCACGCCCAACCTCTGCCACGACGGACACGATTCCCCCTGCGTGGACGGGCAGCCCGGCGGACTGGCCAGCGCTGACGCCTGGCTCAAGCAATGGGTTCCGGTCATCACCAGCTCCCCGGCATTTAAGCAGGACGGCGTCCTGGTGATCACCTTCGATGAGTCAGACGGGCCGCAGTCCGACGCCAGCGCCTGCTGCGGCGAAGGTCCCGGACCAAACGCCGCGCTGCCCGGCATCACCGGGATGGGCGGCGGCAGGGTGGGCGCCCTGGTGCTGTCCCCCTTCACCAAGGGCGGCACCTGGTCCACCACGCCGTACAACCACTACAGCCTGCTGGCCAGCATCGAGGATACCTTCGGCCTGCCCTACCTGGGTTACGCCGGGACGCCCGGGCTGAACCGGTTTGGGCTGGACGTGTACAACGCAGGCGTCTGAGCCTGGCCGGGCTGCACGCCTGCCTCGAATGGACCCGGCAACGGACGGCATGGAACCGTTTGCCGGGTCCATTGCTGTTCCGCGGCTGATGCGTTATGGCGGTGTTAGGAAAGGGTGGCCGCGGGGCGCATAGTTAGGAGATGACAAGCCCTTACACCCGCGGCGATTCCTTCAGCAGTGAGGCTTCCCGGAAGCACATCAGGCAGGCGCTCACGGACTACGGGGCAACGGACATCATGTTCACCCAGCGAGGGGACCGGAGCGCGGTGGCGTTCCGGGGCGCCGGACGGCAATTCCGGATTGTCATGCCGTTGCTGCAGTCAGATGGCGCCCTGGCCATTCGCGGGGACATCGCGGACAGCCGGGTCCACGAAGCCAACGCGAAAGTCCTCGAACGGGCCAACCGCAAATCCTGGCGAGCCCTGGCCATGTCGATCGACGGCAAGCTCGGCGCGGCGGCCGCGGGAATTGCGACCCTTGAATCGGAATTCCTTGCCCATGTGGTCCTCCCCGGAAACCAAACAGTGTTCGACGAAGTCGAATCCGTCATTGATTCCGCCTACCGGTCCGGCCGGCGTCCTTCATTCGGCGATCCGGATCCCGCTCCGCGCCCTGCGGACCCGCTGTTGGGCGTAGACTCAAAATATCTCGGGACATCGTGACAGGACATCCGTTGCCCCGGAAATGAGCCTGATTCTCCAGCAGCCTTCACCGGCCGCCGGCGCCCGCCGTACCGAGTAACTTCGACGCCGGCGCGGCAAGGAATCGGTACAACGAGGGTGGCCGCAAGTGATTCACGGGCCAGACCGGCATAACCCGTTGCCCTCCCCTGCAGGCGATCCGGTCCCGGGTCCCCTGCGCAGCCACCTCCGGCCCGCGTCCCGGGATCCGGCAGTGCATCCTTAGAAGGCTGGTAGACCACCATGACCACCATTCAAGACTCTGCCGTACGCGCCGACTCGGCGTTATCGGTCAGCGGAGTCCTCGCATCCGCGTTGCCCCACGACCTGGGCACTGCCCAAGGCCCCACGCGGTATACCGTGCCGGCTGTCTTTTCCCGCCGGCCCCAGCCCCGCGAGGTCGATCTGCTGCACGGGGCCGGTACCCGACAGCGCCTGGCCGATGCCGGGTACAGCGACGTGGAGCTGAGGGTCTCGGACCGCCGCCTCCTGATCAGCAACACCAACCTGGTTGACCTCAAGGCGGGGTTGGCCCGTCTCGTGGGCATGATCCTGCGTGATATCTCGAACCAGGCGGCCCAGGAACGTACTGACCACAGCAACGAGCTGGATGCGCTGGGCCTGGTCGAGGAAGAGCGCCTCGGATCCCTTCGCAGGGCCGCCGCTGAGATCCACTTCGACTAAGCCTTACTGCCCCGTGCCGGTTGCGTCCACCGCGGCCGGCACCATGGCATCCCGGGCGTGGCAGCGTCCTCCCCCACCACGAAAGGCACCCCATGACAGACATCCGTATTCGAGACCAGTGGAACCGGCTTCCCGGCCCGGTGACGCAGTGGTTGCTGGCCAACCCCGGCTGCATGATCCTTCCGCGGACAATTTCCGCGGAAATCAGTGCGGCCACGGGCCAAGGCACCAACGACGATGCCCACGGCGAGACCACGCTTTGCCAGCAGGACGTGGATTTCATTCGCATGAAATCCCATGAGGCCGAGCCCGGCCAACCGGACCCGGACTACAAATTCTTCGACTCCGTCCAGCCCTAGCCACGCTTCTGGACGGCCTGCGGTTCAGACAGTGGCCAGGGCGCCCGGCGCACTTTCAACCAGGACATGGGTTCCGGCCTCAACGTAAACCACCTCACCGTCGATCTGGCAGGGGACAGCCTCCCGGGTTGAGAAGGCGTAGCTGCTGACGCTCGGCTGATGCCCCAGCCCAAGGGTCACGGCGCGGAGCGTCATCAATGCCATTTTCACCAGCCCGGCGTGCGGCAGCGTCACCACCTCGAACCGGCCATCGTCCGGGTGGTGGGACTCACTGACGGTCCCGTACTTTGCCATGCGCGAAATGTTGGCCAGGATCAGGCTGTCGAACCGAGCTGTGGCCCCGTCGTCCCGCACAAGCTCAAAAGGCTTAAGTCCCGAGAGGGTGCGGGCAACGGAGATGAGCTCCAGGATTTTTCCTTTGCCGCCCTGTTCGATGCCGATGGCCATCAAGGGAGTCAGTCCGAACCCGACGTATGAGTGTGCGTACAGGACCCGCTCCCCATCCCTGGTGCTGAACGTGATCCGCAACAGGTCGATCCGCCGGACCCGGCCCGCCGACACGGCTTCCCGGAGGGTCCGCACCGGCATGCTCCGGTAGTGGTCGTTGGCGTTTCCCGCAGGAAGGACGGTGCAGACGGCCGTGCTGGCGGGCACGTCCATCACGCCGTTGACCACCTCGTTGTACCCGCCGTCCCCGCTGACCGAAACGATGAGCGGCGTGCCGCGGCCCGCTTCGGTCCGCGCAAGCTCACGGGCGTGCCCCGCGTAGTCCGTGGGCAGCAGGTCGACGCGCAGGCCCGGCAGGTCCGTGGCCAAATCCCGCTGCAATTCTTCAAGCCGCTGGCCCATCCCGGGCCGGCCGGGGTTGAAAATCAGGACGGCACGGTCAAAAGGTGCGGTGGGTGCTCCGTCATCAGCCATGGCGTACGTGTTCTCCAGGTTCCTGGTGCGGGTGGCTCCAGCTTAACCCTAGGCGGGCTCCCGCCCAATCACCCCTGCAGCCGCTGCCGGTAGTTCCGGGGGGTCTCACCGGCGTCGTTGAGGAAGTGCCGGTTGAAGTTGGACAGGTTGGAAAAGCCCACCTCGTAGCAGATCTCGGACACGGGCTTGTCGCTGCGCTCAAGCAGGCGCCGGGCGTGGGCCAGGCGCAGCTTCCGGACCAGGTCACTGAAATTCTGCCCCGTTGCCCGCTTGAAGTACTTCGAAAACGTGGGCTCAGGCATGCCCACCAGCGCGGCGGCCTCGGACATCCGCACGCTGCCGGCGTGGTTGCTGAACACGTACTCCAGGACAAGGTCGACGACGGCGGCAGCCTGGCCGTCCAGCTGCGGCCTGAACCAGGCTTCTGCCAGGTAGCGGCGGTCGCCTTCCGGCGCCCCGGCCAGGAACGCGAACAATTCAAACAGGTGCTGCAGCCGCTGCAGGCCGGTGGTTGGGCCCATGCCTTCGATGGCCGCTGCTGCCGCCACTGCGGTCTGGCCCAGGAATTCGATGCCCCGCGCCGACTGCTCCAGCAGTGGCTTGACCTCCGCCAGTTCCGGGACCAGGGCCGAGGCTTGCTCCACCCACTTGCCGTCGAACTGGATCACCGCGTCCCGGTTCTCCAAAACTTCGCCCGGCTCCAGGTCGCTGACCCAGTCGTGCGGCAGGCCTGACCCCACGATCGACACGTGGCCGGCCTCAAACGTTCCGATGTGGTCGCCGACGATGAACTTTCCGGTGCCCTTCCGGATGAGGTGGATCTCGTACTCCGGGTGGTAGTTCCACCGCGCCAGCGGGCTGGGGTAGCTGTGCTGGTGCCAGCGTACCGAGTGGTTGGGATCCGGCGGGATCACCTCCCGGTTGGCCCGCATGCCGAGCAGCCTTTCGGCCAGCCGCGCGGTGGCTTCCTGCGCGGCATCCTCTGTGGCCATGGTGGTCTCCGTGCATCCGCTGGTTATGAATTCCGGACAGCGTTCGGGCCGCCCCTCCCAGCGTAGCGCGTGCTGCAGTGCGCCTCTGCGGAAAATAAGTATCAGAAATGGGCAACCAGGGCGCTAGTTGTGATGTATGTCCCACACCTAACCTTGAGGAACATCAGCACGGCGCACCGGGGATTCCGGTGGGTGGCCGCGCACCAGCCCGGCACCCCGGCGCAGCAATCCGGGTGCACCGGTCCTGCATCTTCCTGAAGAACAAAGGAGTCCTTTATGCGCCCGAAAACGCGCGCTGCCGTCCTCTCTGCCGGGGCACTCTGCATCGCCTTGAGCGCCACGGCCTGTGCGGGCGCCGGCGGAGGCAATTCCGCCGGCAACCCCAACAGCATCAATGTGCTGATGGTCAACAACCCCCAAATGGAGGACCTGCAGAAACTCACCGCAGACAACTTCACCAAGGAAACCGGCATCAACGTCAACTTCACGATCCTGCCGGAGAACGATGTCCGCGCCAAGATCAGCCAGGAATTCTCCAGCCAGGCCGGCCAGTACGACGTCGCGTCGCTGTCCAACTACGAAATCCCGTTCTACTCCGCCAATGGCTGGCTGGCACCCCTGGACAGTGTTGCCAAGGACCCCGGCTTCGACCAGGCGGACATTCTCCCCGCCTATACGGCCTCACTCACCGGCGCGGACGGCAAGCTTTACGGCGAACCGTTCTACGGCGAATCATCCTTCCTGATGTACCGCAAGGACATCCTCGAGGCCAAGGGCCTCACCATGCCGGACAAACCCACCTGGGACCAGGTGGCGGACATCGCGGCGAAAGTGGACGGCGCAGCACCGGGGATGAAGGGCATTTGCCTCCGTGGCCAGCCCGGCTGGGGACAGGTCTTCGCGCCCCTGACCACCGTGGTGAACACCTTCGGGGGAACCTGGTTCGACAAGGACTGGAACGCCCGGGTCAACAGCCCGGAGTTCACGGCAGCCACCGAGTTCTACACCAACCTGGTCCGCCAGCACGGCGAAGCGGGAGCCGCGCAGGCTGGCTTCACTGAGTGCCTGAACAACATGAGCCAGGGCAAGACGGCCATGTGGTACGACGCAACCTCCGCAGCAGGCGCCCTCGAAGCCGACGCTTCCCCCGTCAAGGGCAAGATCGGGTACGCCCAGGCCCCCGTCAAGGAAACTAAGTCCTCCGGCTGGCTGTGGACCTGGTCCTGGGCCGAGCAGGCTGCATCCAAGAAGCAGGACGCCGCCGGGAAGTTCATCGCCTGGGCCAGTTCCAAGGAATACGAACAACTCGTGGCATCCAAGCTCGGCTGGGCGAAGGTTCCGTCCGGCAAACGCATTTCCACCTACCAGAATGCCGAATTCCAGAAGGCAGCCCCGTTCTTCCAGGCCGAACGCTTTGCCATTGAGAACGCTGACCCCAAGAACCCGGGCACCCAGCGGCGGCCCGCCGTCGGAATCCAGTTTGTGGGCATCCCCGAGTTTGCGGCCCTGGGCACCAATGTCTCCCAGGGCGTCAGTTCTGCCATCGCCGGGCAGGGCACGGTGGCTGAAGCTTTGGCCAAGGGCCAGGACGCTGCCCAAAAAATCGGCAACAAGTACAAGTAGCACCAACCAAACCGCAGGAGAATCCCATGACTACCGCAACGGCGCGTATCTCCCGACCGGGACATACCGCAGCCAGACCCGCACGAAGTGCCAAGTCGCGTGAACGCGCCATGGCCTGGGCACGGCGTGCGCCGCTGCTCCCGGCCCTGATCTTCCTTATCGTCGTCACCCAGCTCCCGTTCGTGGTGACCCTGTTCATCTCGTTCCTGAACTGGAACAGCCTGAGCCCCACCAAGACAGCCTTCGCCGGCCTGGAAAACTACGTCACGGTCCTCACCGACCCCGACCTCCGCCAGGCCATCTTCACCACCATCATCCTCACCGTCTCAGTGGTCCTGGCCAGCCTGCTCATCGGACTGGGCCTGGCGCTGCTGCTGGACAAGAAGTTCCTGGGCCGGGGCCTTGCACGAACCCTGCTGATTGCACCGTTCCTGGTGGTCCCCGTGGCCGCGGCCCTCATCTGGAAGCACGCCCTCCTTAACCCCGCCTACGGGCTGGTCAACGGGATCCTTACCTGGATCTGGTCGCTCTTCGGGAACACCACGCCGCCGCAGCTTGACCTGCTCTCCCAGGCGCCCCTGATGGCTGTCATCGTTTCGCTGGTCTGGCAGTGGACGCCGTTCATGATGCTCATCCTGCTCGCCGGCCTGCAGTCCCGGCCCATGGACACCGTGGAAGCGGCACAGATGGACGGCGCCACACCGTGGGCGATCTTCCGGCACCTGACCCTTCCGCACCTGCGCCAGTACCTGGAACTCGGCGGCCTGCTCGGCGCCATCTACATCGTGCAGAACTTCGACTCCGTGTTTACCCTCACCGCGGGCGGCCTGGGTACCGCAAACCTGCCCTACGCCATTTACCAGACGTTCTACTACGCCAATGAATACGGCCTGGCGTCCGCCGCCGGCGTCGTGGTGGTCATCGGCACCATCATCGTGGCCACTTTCGCACTCCGCACCGTCTTTTCGCTCTTCAAGAAGGAGGCAGCACGATGAGCACCCTTACTCCCGCCGCGCCCCAAAGCAGCACCCACGCCAGCCCGGGCAGCACGAGGGCACGCCGCGGCAAGACCCGGATGGACCCCACCCGCAACAACACCGCCGCCGGCATCGCTGCATGGCTGCTGGCCCTGCTCTTCGCCTCCCCGGTGGTGTGGATGATCCTGACCTCCTTCCACTCCGAGACGGACGCAGCCACCAATCCGCCGTCGATCGCGGCAAACCTGACACTGGACGCGTACCGGGAATTCTTCGGCGAAACCTCCGGCGTCAGCCCCTGGCCGTCCCTGATCAACTCCGCTGCCGCCTCCATCCTTTCCACGGTCCTCGTCCTGGTGCTGGCCATCCCGGCCGCCTACGCACTTTCCATCAGGCCGGTGAAGAAGTGGACCGACGTCATGTTCTTCTTCCTCTCCACCAAGATGATGCCCGTGGTGGCTGCGATCCTGCCGCTGTACCTTTTCGCGCGCACCATCGGCGCCCTGGACAACATCTGGTTCCTGATCCTGATGTACACGTCCATGAACCTGCCCATCGCGGTCTGGATGATGCGGTCCTTCCTCGCCGAAGTTCCGGAGGAAATGCTCGAGGCGGCCCAGATCGACGGCGCCAACCTCCTGCTCATCCTCCGCAAGGTCATCGCCCCGGTGGCGATGCCGGGCATCGCCGCCACCGCCTTGATCTGCTTCATCTTCAGCTGGAACGAGCTGCTCCTCGCCCGCGTCCTCACCGGCGTGGTGGCAGGCACCGCACCGGTCTTCCTCACCGGCTTCGTCTCCGGCCAGGGCCTCTTCCTCGCGAAGGTCTGCGCGGCCGCCGTCGTCATTTCCCTGCCGGTGCTTTTCGCCGGCTTCGCCGCCCAGGACAAACTCGTCCAGGGCCTCTCCCTGGGCGCCGTCAAGTAATGTGCCCGCCACTTTCGAAAGGAACATCCCGATGACCACCACCGCCCAGTCCCCCGCCCCCACCGCCGGCCTGCCCGCAACCATGCGTGCCAACATCCTGAAGGGCCAGGGCGACATGGCCATGGCAACCCTGCCGCTCCCGCAGCTCGACGCGGACCAGGTCCTGGTGCAGGTCGCCGCCGTCGGCGTCTGCGGGAGCGACGTCCACTATTACGAGCACGGCCGGATCGGCCCGTACGTGGTGGACCACCCGCTGATCCTTGGCCACGAGCTCTCCGGCCGGATCGCCGCCGTCGGGAGCGCCGTTGACCCGGCCCGCATCGGCCAACGGGTCGCCGTCGAGCCCCAGCGGCCGTGCCGCAAATGCAGGCAGTGCAAGGCCGGCCGCTACAACCTCTGCCCCGACATCGAGTTCTACGCCACCCCGCCGATCGACGGCGCGTTCGCGGAATACGTAACCATCCAGTCCGACTTTGCCTACGACATCCCGGACAGCGTCAGCGATGAAGCAGCAGCCCTGATCGAACCGCTCTCCGTGGGCCTGTGGGCGTGCGAGCGGGCGGAGATCAGGCCCGGCAGCCGGGTCCTGATCGCCGGCGCCGGCCCCATCGGCATCATCGCGGCCCAGGCAGCGCGGGCGTTCGGTGCAACCGAAATCTACATTTCCGACATCGCCGAGGACCGGCTGGCCTTTGCCCTGGAGCATGGGGCAACCCACGCCCTGAACGCCAGGACTGACAGCGCCGAAGGGCTCGACGTCGATGCGTTCATCGATGCGTCCGGTGCACCTCAGGCGGTCCGTTCAGGAATCAAGGCCGTCGCCCCCGCCGGCAGGGTCATCCTTGTGGGGCTGGGGGCCGACGACGTCGAACTTCCCGTCTCCTACATCCAGAACCGCGAAATCTGGCTTTCCGGGGTCTTCCGCTACACCAATACCTGGCCGCTCGCCGTCCAACTGCTCGCCGACGGCAAGGTGGACCTGGACGTCCTGGTGACGGGAAAGTTCGCCCTGTCCGAATCTGAAGAGGCGCTGAAGGCAGGCAAGCAGGCCGGACAGCTCAAGGCAGTGGTTTATCCCGGCCGCTGACCACGGCACCACACCCCCACCAACACCCTGCAAGGAAGCAGCATGCCAACACCCTCCAACGCAACGGATTTCGCGGCCGGCGGTCCGCGGGTCACCGTGATCGGCGAGTCACTGGTAGATATCATCGATGACCCGCGGCGGGGGTCCGCCGGGCGCCACGCCCATCCCGGCGGCAGCCCCCTGAACGTTGCGGTGGGAACCGCACGGCTGGGCCTTGCGACAAGCCTGGTGACGCATTACGACGACGACGCCTACGGGCTGCTGGTCGATCAGCATCTCCGGTCCAACGGCGTCGCGCCGGTCCGGGGCGGCACTGCGCCCACCTCTACGGCAACGGCAACACTCGGCGACGACGGCGCGGCAACGTATGCCTTCCAAGTCTCCTGGGACATTAACGGCGCGTCACTTCCCGCCCTTGCGGCAGTGGAAGCGTCCACGCACGTGCACACAGGCTCCATCGCGACGCTGCTTCCGCCGGGCAGCCACGCCACGCTTGCCCTGGTGGAAGCGGCCCAGAGGAGTGCCACCGTCAGCTACGACCCTAATTGCCGCCCGGGTATCAGCCCCGGCGTTGCCTCGGCCCGGCGGCAGGCTGAGGATTTCGTGGCCGCGAGCGACGTCGTGAAGGCAAGCGACGAGGACCTGCGCTGGCTTTATCCGGAGCGGACTCCCGACGAGTCGCTGGCGGCCTGGCTGGAGCTCGGGCCCGCATTGGTAGCCCTGACCCGCGGCGCGCAGGGGCCCGTGCTCCTGACCAGGCAGGGCCGGGTGGAACTGCAGGGCGAACCTGTTGACGTGGCAGACACGGTCGGGGCGGGCGACTCCTTCATGGCCGCCCTGATCGCCGGCCTGTCGCAGTTGGATCTCCTGGGAGCCGGGGCAAGACCCCGCCTGGCGGCCCTTGCTCCCGGTGACCTGCACGTCCTGGCGGCCTACGCAAACAGGGCCGCGGCCATCACCTGTTCCCGCCCCGGCGCCGACCCGCCCGGCAGGGCGGAGCTGGGGACGGCATCGCCTGACGCGGACGCCTGCTTGCGGACCCAGCCGCGTCGCATCAGGCGTGCAGGCTAGCAGGCGGCAGGCGGCCGCTCCGCGCCGGGCATGAAAAAGCCGGACACAGGCCAAGACGTGCGATAGCTTGGCAAGCAGTCACAACAACTTTCGACACCAGGCAGGCACGCATGGACGCGGACGTCATCATCATCGGCGGTGGCCTGGCCGGGCTGGTGGCCAGCAACGAGCTGGTCCGCGCCGGCAAACGCGTGGCCATGGTGGAGCAGGAAAACGCCGCCAACCTGGGCGGCCAGGCGTTCTGGTCGCTGGGCGGCCTGTTCCTGGTGGACACCCCCATGCAGCGCCGGCTGCGCGTAAAAGATTCCTTCGAGCTGGCGTGGCAGGACTGGCAGGGCTCGGCGCAATGGGACCGGCTGCACGGCCCGCACCCGGAGGACGAGTGGGCCGCGCAGTGGGGCCGGGCGTATGTGGAGTTCGCCGCAGGTGAGAAACGCTCCTGGCTGCAGGAGCAGGGCGTCCGGTTCACGCCGCTGGTGGGCTGGGCCGAGCGCGGGGACGGCAGGGCCGGCGGCCACGGCAACTCGGTCCCGCGCTTCCATGTCCCGTGGGGCACCGGTACGGGGGTGTCGGAACCATTCGCGGACAAGGCGCGCGAGGCTGCCGCGGCAGGCAGCGTCACGTTCTACTTCCGGCACCGGGTGGATGGTCTAAGCTACGACGGCGGCACGGTCACCGGGGTGCACGGCGCCGTGCTGGCACCTGATGCGTCGCCGCGTGGGATGTCCTCCAACCGGGACATTGTTGGGGACTTTGAGCTTCGGGCGCAGACGGTGGTGATCGCTTCCGGCGGGATCGGCGGCAACCATGAGAAGGTGCGGCGCTGGTGGCCGGACCGGCTGGGAACACCGCCGCGCAGGATGGTCACCGGCGTTCCGCAGCACGTGGACGGGCGGATGCTGGACATCGCCGACCAGTCCGGGGTGCGGCTGGTGAACCGGGACCGGATGTGGCATTACACCGAGGGGATCCAGAACTGGAACCCCATCTGGCCGGACCACGCCATCCGGATCCTGCCGGGCCCCTCCTCCATGTGGTTCGACGCGCTGGGCCGGCGGCTCCCCTCCCCCGGCCTGCCCGGGTACGACACCCTGGGCACCCTCCGCTTCCTCCGGACCACACCGGACATCCAGCAGTACAGCCATTCCTGGTTCATCCTCAACCAGCGGATCATCGAAAAGGAGTTCGCCCTCTCCGGCTCCGAACAGAACCCGGACATCACCAACCGGGATCTCAAGCTCCTGCTAAAGACCCGGCTGCGCCGAGGCGCCGCCGGCCCCATCGAGGCCTTCAAGGAGCGCGGCGCGGATTTCATTGTGGCGGATACCCTGGCGGACCTGGTCCGCGGGATGAACGCACTGACGGACCAGCCGCTGCTGGATGAAGGGCAAATATCGCGGCAGATCGAGGAGCGCGACGCCGAAATACGGAACCCCTATTCCAAGGACGCCCAGCTAACGGGCATCCGCAACAGCCGCCGTTTCCTGGGCGACAGGCTGTTCCGTACTGTCAGGCCGCACCGGATCCTGGACCCCGCCGCAGGTCCGCTCATCGCCGTGCGCCTGCATGTGGTCACGCGCAAAACGCTGGGCGGGATCCAGACCAACCTCTCCGGCCAGGCACTGGACCGCGACGGCGATCCCATTCCCGGGCTCTATGCTGCCGGCGAGGCCGCCGGCTTCGGCGGCGGCGGCGCCCACGGGTACAACGCGCTCGAAGGCACCTTCCTGGGCGGCTGCATCTTCACCGGCCTGACCGTGGGACGGTCCCTGGCGCAAGCGTTGTAAGCCGCGCCCGCACCAGCCGGAATTCGGGCAGCGCCTCCCATTCGGGCGGGAGGGTGTTGCGCTTCCCGTCCGGCCGGAATCCCTGCTTCAGGTAGAAGGCCAAGGCTCGGGGGTTGTCCTCGAGCACCCACAGGTACGTGGGGCGGGGCCGACGGCGGCGCTCACCAGTGCTGCCCCCAGGCCAGTCCCATAGGTCCGCCGGAGTGTGTAGATCGAGTACAGTTCCAGCGCTTCAGGGGCGTCATCCTCGCGTCCGGGACCGGCGTCCGCGTAGCCCACCAGCTGGCCGGAGGCGTCGAACGCAAGGATGCGCGGCTCCTCGGTGTCCAGGAAAGCCCGCCGCCGTTCCACCCGTTCCGGGATGGCCGCCCTGCGCCGCTGGAAAAAATCCGGCGACAGCAGGTGCGGGTAGCACTCCTCGTGAGCCTGCGTCTGCATGAGCACCACCGCTTCGGCATCCCCCGGCGTGGCCTGGCGAAGTTGAAAGTCCATGGCGCCAGCCTAGCCAGCGGACCGGGCACTTCGCGGTACTTAATCCCGGTGCACTTAAGATGAGGCATGGACTTCGAAGGCGTGCTGTTGACGGCGGTGGGGGCGGCACTGATCCTGCTGATGATCGCCGACGTCTTCCACACCCTGCTTTATCCGCATGGTTCAGGACCGGTGGGCCGGACCATCATGCGCGGGTTCTGGCTCCTGTCCAGGAAACTCAGGGGCGGTGCCTCCTCCGTCGCCGCGCCGCTGGCCATGGCTGCGGTCATCGCCGCCTGGGCCACCCTGGCCGCGGTGGGTTGGGCGCTGCTGTACCTTCCGCATTTGCCCGCCGGCTTCTCCTACTCCAACGACATCCCCCGCCAGGCCGACTTCGCCGAGGCGCTGTACATCTCGCTGGTGGCACTCTCCACGGCGGGATTTGGCGAGATCGTTGCCGTCCATCCGATACTTCGGCTGGTGATGGCCTTCCAGGCGGTGGCCGGTTTTGGCCTGCTCACGGCCACGGTTTCCTGGATCCTGCAGACCTACCCGGCACTGAGCCGGCGCCGCGCCCTGGCCCACCAGCTGAACCTGTTCCGGGAAGCGGCCGGCCCCACCGGCATCGCCTCCCTGGAAGCCCGCCACGCGGCGGCACTCCTGGAGTCAATGGCCGAAAACGTGGCGTCCGTCAGCATCGACCTCCTGTCGTTCCACGAAACATACTACTTCCACGAGGTGGAACAGCGGGGATCGCTGCCGGCCACCCTCGCCTATGCCCACCAGTTGGCGTCAGAAGCCCAGGACAGCGACAACACCGAACTTCGGTTTGCGGGTCGGATGCTCTACGCGGCCCTGGAGGACCTGGCAGGCGTGCTGCGCGGGAAGTTCGGCCATGTGGGAGACACGTCCTCCGACGTGTTCGACCACTACGAGCTCCACCACCGGCACCGGCGGCCCCCGGCTCCGCGAAGCTGACGTCCACTTGCTAGGGTCTGCGTATGGCCTCCCACTTCCACTCCATGGACGACGTCATCCACGAGCCTGAGCGCGTCCAGTTCGAGTTCTTCCTGGATGAGCACCGGGCAGGGCTCAACGCCTGCCTGGATGGGCTGACCGAGGAGCAGGCACGGCGGCGGCTGGTCCCGTCCCGCACCACGCTGCTGGGCCTGGTGAAGCATGCCACGTTCGTGGAGAAGGTCTGGTTCGATGAGGCCTTTACCGGCCGCCCGCGCCGCGAGATCGGCATCCCTGCCACGCCGGACGAGTCATTCATCCTGGATGCCGGCGACACCATCGCCTCCGTCCGGGCAGCCCACCGGGAGGCCTGCGCCGCGTCCCGGGCCGCGGCCGCTCCCCTTGGCCTGGATGACGTGGTAACCGGGAACAGGCGGGGACCCGTCCCGCTGCGCTGGCTGTACCTGCATATGCTCCGCGAACTGGCGCAGCACTGCGGCCACGCGGACATCCTGCGCGAACAGATCCTGGCGGGAGAAAGCACCGGCTGACGCGGCGTGGATCGGTGCTTCGTCCTTCGACCGGTTCGATCCCGCCCGCCATCTCCCTGCCACCACCCGCAGGTCGGCGCAGCCAGTCACGCCACCAGCCGCGCCACCAGCTCGCCCCGGCTGCCGACCCCCACCTTCCCGAAGACCGATTTCAGGTGGTCATGGACCGTGTGCGGTGAGATAAACAGGTGACGGGCGATTTCCGCCGTCGAGCTGCCCGTCAGCACCTCGAGGCACACATCGCGTTCCCGGGCTGTGACGCCGTACGCCATCAGCAGCAGGCTCGCGAGTTCGTGGGTGGTGGCCGGTTCAACGGTGACCACCATCTGCTGCGGGTCATCGCCGGTGATCAGCCGGCTGGCCTGCAGCACCACCCAGTTGTTCGCGGCGTCCCGCATCCGTGCCCGGGCTGTCCCGGAAACTGCCGCGTGGGCCTGCGCCACCACCGCATAGAGCGTCTGGCTGAACCGCCCCGGCGCCGCATCCTCCACGGCTGCGAGCCAGGAAGCGGCCGCGGGGGTAGCGGCGCGCAGGTCGCCGTGCAGGCCGGCCAGCACAATGACGGGCCCGACGGCGGCCGGTCCAGTGGCGCGCGCCACGCGGACCACGGCGCGGGTCGCCGCAGCCAGGGTGGCGGTGATGGCGGAGAGGAACTCCACCTCCCGGTCGGTGAAATCCCGGCCGGCTTCCCGGAAGATACTGCCCACTCCCCAGCACGCCTCGTCCACCCGGAACGCGGCGCGGAGCTCGTGTTCCAGGCCCAGCGGCCTGAGCAGGTCGTTGATCCGGACGCTGCCGGCCACCTCCCGGTGCGGCGCGTCCGAGATCCTGGCCACGGGCCGTGAACGCCGCAGCAGTTCCACGAAAGTGTTCGGCTCCCGGCCGGTGTACTCCGACTGGGCAAACCGCAGGAAGTACTCCTCGAACTGGTGGCTGGACACCGGCCATGGCTGCCAGTTGGAAATGGAGGTCATCGCCATCGAATCGGGGTCGACGCCGGCCCAGCAGCCCTGCTCGAACGGTACCTCCCGCTGCACGACGGCGAGCGCCGAGGCGTAGAGGTCTGCCAGGTCTATCCCGGCGGCGGCCATGGCCGCTATCTCCCGCCGGGCACGCTCCGCGCGCTCCTCCCACATACTTCCAGTATCGTCCCGGCGGCCAGTGCGGCAATCCCCTGGTTGGGGGGATTCCAGTGTGCCCAGAAACCCCCGGCGAGGGGATCGCAACGGTGCGTTCCGTCGTCGTACTTTCCCTGTAAGGATGCCGGGCACCGGGCCCGGCGTCCGGCACTCACGGGAGGCTCACATGGGACAGGCACGTGATGCCATGGACCGCCTGATGGCGGCCATGGACGCAAAGGACAGGGAAGCTTTGGCCGGCTGCTATGCCGAGGACGCGGTCATCCGCACCCCTGACCAGGCCGGCATCAGCGGCCGGACGGCGATTGCGGACTATTACTCACACTTCTGGGAGGCGATGCCTGACGTCAGGTACGAACGGACAGCCACGCATGAGGCCGGGGACGTGGCCATTGCCGAAGGCTTTGTGGTGGGCACGAACACCGGGCAGCTGGGCCTGCCCACCGGCGGTACGCTGCCGCCCACCGGAAGGCAGGTCAGGGTCAGGAGCTGCGATGTCACCGCGGTACAGGACGGCGTGGTCACATCGCACCATGCCTACTTCGACCAGCTGGAACTCCTGGGCCAGCTCGGGCTGCTGCCCGAACCGGCCCAGGGGTAGTGGCTAGGCGCTAGACGCCGGCAGTTGCGGCGACATCCGCCGTCTCCTCCGACGCGCCGGCGAGCCGGAGCCAGGTGTCCACCACGGTGTCCGGGTTCAGGGACACCGAATTGACGCCCTCCTTCACCAGCCACTCGGCGAAGTCAGCGTGGTCGCTGGGGCCCTGGCCGCAGATGCCCACGTACTTTCCGCGGGCCCGGCAGGCCTTGATGGCCATGCTGAGCAGCTTCTTCACGGCGGGGTCCCGCTCGTCGAAGCTGTTGGCAACGATGGCCGAGTCGCGGTCCAGGCCCAGGGTCAGCTGGGTCATGTCGTTGGAGCCGATGGAGAAGCCGTCGAAGTGTTCCAGGAACTCGTCGGCCAGCAGCGCGTTGGAGGGAAGCTCGCACATCATGATCACTTCAAGGCCGTTTTCGCCGCGGCGCAGGCCATTGTCGGCGAGCAGTTCGATGACGCCCTGCGCCTCGTCGAGGGTCCGTACAAACGGGATCATCAGTTTGACGTTGGTCAGGCCCATTTCATTGCGGACGAAGGACAGGGCCTCGCACTCGAGGTCGAAGCAGTCCCGGAAGGACGGCTCCAGGTAGCGGGACGCGCCGCGGAACCCGATCATCGGGTTCTCCTCGTGCGGCTCGTACGCCGGGCCGCCGATCAGGTTGGCGTACTCGTTGGACTTGAAGTCGGACATGCGCACGATCACCGGCTCCGGCGCGAAGGCCGCTGCAATTGTGGCCACGCCTTCGGCCAGCCGCTTGATGTAGTACTCGCGGGGGCTGTCGTAGGCGCTGATCCGCTGCCGGATTTCGGCGGCCACGTCCTCGGGCTGGCTGTCCAGGTTCAGCAGGGCCTTGGGGTGGATGCCGATCTGCCGGTTGATGATGAACTCGAGCCGGGCCAGGCCCACGCCGTGGTTGGGCAGCTGTGCGAAGGTGAACGCCTGCTCCGGCGTGCCCACGTTCATCATGACCTTCACCGGCGCCTCGGGCAGCTGGGTGATGCCGGTTTCCTCGACGCTGAAGTCCAGCAGGCCCTGGTAGATGGAGCCGGTCTCGCCGTCGGCGCAGGAGACCGTGACTTCCTGGCCGTCGGACAGGGTGTCCGTGGCGTTGCCGGTGCCCACGACGGCGGGAATCCCCAGTTCGCGGGCGATGATGGCGGCGTGGCAGGTACGGCCGCCGCGGTTGGTGACGATGGCGGAGGCTCGCTTCATGATGGGTTCCCAGTCGGGGTCCGTCATATCCGCCACCAGGACGTCGCCGGTCTGGAAGGAGGCCATCTGGTCGATGGAGGTGAGGATCCGGACCTTGCCGGCGCCGATCCGCTGGCCGATGGCACGGCCCTCCACCAGCACGGGACCGCTTTCGTTCAGGCGGAACCGGCTCATGCTGCCGGGGGCGCGGCGTGACTGCACGGTTTCCGGGCGTGCCTGCAGGATGTACAGGCCGCCGTCGGTCCCGTCCTTGCCCCACTCAATGTCCATGGGACGGCCGTAGTGCTTCTCAATGGCGACGGCGTGCCGTGCAAGCTGCTCCACGTCGTCGTCCGTCAGGCTGAAGCGTGCGCGCAGGGAGTCCTCGACGGGGACGAAATCGATGGTGCGGCCGATCTCGCTGCTGTTGGTGTACGTCATCTGCAGGGCCTTCTCGCCGAGGCCGCGCTTGAGGATCGCCGGGCGGCCGGCCTCCAGGGCGGGCTTGTAGACGTAGAACTCGTCCGGGTTCACGGCACCCTGCACCACGGCTTCGCCCAGCCCGTAGGAGGAGGTGACGAACACGGCGTCCTGGAAGCCGGACTCGGTGTCCATGGTGAACATGACACCGGACGCACCGACGTCGGAACGCACCATGCGCTGGATGCCGGCGGAGAGTGCCACCTCGGCGTGCTCGAACTTGTGGTGCACGCGGTAGGCGATGGCGCGGTCGTTGTAGAGGGAGGCGAAGACGTCCTTGATGGCCTGCAGGATGTTCTCGATCCCACGGACGTTCAGGAAGGTTTCCTGCTGCCCGGCGAAGGAGGCATCGGGGAGGTCCTCCGCGGTGGCGCTGGACCGTACGGCCCAGGACAGGTCGGCGGAGCCGGCGTGCTTGTCCACCAGCTGCTGGTACGCCTCGCGGACCTGCGCCTCGAAGTCCGGCAGGAAGGGGGTATCGCGGACCAGGGAGCGGATTTCCTGGCCGGCGGCGGCCAGGGCCGTCACGTCATCGGTGTCCAGACCCACCAGCCGGTCGGCAATCTTCTGGTCCAGGCCGGAATCGGACAGGAACCTGCGGTACGCGTCGGCCGTGGTGGCGAACCCGTCCGGAACCTGGACGCCGGCAGAGGTCAGGTTCTGCACCATCTCGCCCAGGGAGGCGTTCTTGCCGCCCACCTTGTCCAGGTCCTTGAGTCCGAGTTCAGAGAACCACAGAACGTCAGTCGTCATATTTACTGCTCCTTTGCAGAGGGTGGCGTAGGCATCGCCGGCCGCGCACGGTAGTGCCGGCCGGAAGAAAGATCCAGCTAACAGTTTCAGGTCTGCAGCGGACTTTCCACATGATGTGCGCTACGCCACGTTTGTGAAATTCCGGGCTAGTGCTTGAGGTTCATCCGCTGCAGGATGGTGGCCGCCATCTCCTCCACGGAGACGGTGGCCGAATTCAGGTACGGAATGCGGTGCGAGACGTACAGCTGCTCGGCGCTGCGCAGCTCAAAACCGCACTGCCGCAGGGACGCATACGGGGAGCTGGGCCGCCGTTCGGTCCGGATCTGGCTGAGGCGCAGCGGGTTGGAGGACAGGCCGAAACACTTCGACACGAAAGGCCGCAGCGGCTTGGGCAGCCCGTCGTGCTGGAAGTCTTCATCCACCAGTGGAAAGTTTGCGGCGAAGATCCCGTGCTGCAGCGCCAGGTACATGGTGGTGGGCGTCTTGCCGCACCGGGACGGGGCCACCAGGATCACCTGGGCCTTCTCCAGCGCACGCAGGCTCTGCCCGTCGTCGTGCTCCATCGCGTACTCCACCGCCGCCATCCGGGACTGGTAGCGCGCGGCGTTCCCCAGCCCGTGCGCCCGGCCCGGTTCGCCGCTGGCCGGTGCCCCCAGCGCCTGTTCCAGGACCCCCACGTGCGTACCGATCAGGTCCACGATGACACCCTTGCAGCCGGCCAGGATCTGCCGTATCTCGCTGCTGACGGCGGTGGAAAAGACCAGCGGCTGCGGCCCTGTGGCAGCCAGGCCGTCAATGGTCCGCACTACGGAGCGGGCCTGTTCAGCCGTGGTGATGAAGGGGATGGTGACGCGGTCGAAGTTGTCCACGGGGAACTGCGTCAGCAGCGTATTCCCCAGGGTTTCCGCGGTGATGCCGGTGCTGTCCGACAGGAAGTAGACAGGCCGTAGAGCAGCAGTGGTCATGGGATGACTCTAGCGGGCAATGATGACGTCCAGCCTGCGCGGGCCATGGACGCCTTCCACGCGTTCAAGCTCGATGTCGCTTGTGGCACTCGGCCCGCTGATCATCGTGATGGGCCGGGTCCCGTCGATCCGGCCCAGCGCCTCGGGCAGGATCCCGGTAATATCGGCGGCCTTCACCACGCAGATATGGTGGTCCGGGACCAGGCTGATGGCGCGGCGGCCCTGGTTGGCGCTGCCGTCCAGGATGATGGTTCCCGTCTCCGCGACGGCCACGGCGCTGCCGGTGACCACGGCATCGATGCCATCGAGCTCGGCGACGCTGAGCGGTGCCGCCGGAGAGTCGACGCGGCGGCGGGACCCGCCGCCGCCGCCTTCATCGGTCCCTGCCAGCCACCCGGCGTCGAACCCTTCGGGCACGACGAAGCTGTTCGCCCCGTCAAGGAGCGAGGCAATCCGTGCGGGCACCTCCGTTTCCGGAACCACCGCCACCTGCGCCTTGTAGTCCACCAGCCGGTCCACCAGGAGCTCGATGAGTGCGTCCGTGTCGAGTTCGGATGCTGCCCGGTAGTCCCGCGGAATCTGCGGCGCCTGCGGGCTGTCCTGCAATGCGGCCCTGATCCGGGAGAGGATGTCTTCGCGTGCGGTCATTGCGGGGTTTCCTTTGTGTCTGGGGACGGCGTGCGGGACGGACCGGCTTCCGGTGTGCCGGGAGCGTCGCCGGCGTTCCGGTGTTCCTTGGCCCACCAGTCCCGGAATGACTGTGCCGGCGGCGCCGGGATGTCGCGGCTTTGGGTCCAGCCGGCGGCGATGCCGGGCAGCTTGGTGATCTTCCTGTCCGGCCCCGCAGCCAGGCGGCCCAGCGGCAGCCCCTTCTCCACCAGGCCCAGCCGTTTGCCCGAGGACAAAGCCCAGGATGCGGCTTTCATGCCCACGTCCATCTGGCTGGGGACCTTCTTCTTGCCGCGTTTGCTGTCCACATCCACGCTGCGCAGGTGCACCAGGATGTCCGGGATGTTGATCTTGACGGGGCAGGCGTCGTAGCAGGCACCGCACAGGGAGGAGGCGTACGGCAGGGAGTTGTTTTCTTCCGCCTGGATGCCGGTGAGCAGCGGGGAAAGAATCGCGCCGATGGGACCCGGGTAGGTGGAGCCGTAGGCGTGGCCGCCCGTGCGCTCGTACACCGGGCAGACGTTCATGCAGGCGCTGCAGCGGATGCAGTGCAGGGCGGAGCGGCCCATTTCATCGGCGAGCGCGGCGCTGCGGCCGTTGTCCAGGAGCACCAGGTGCACGTTCTGCGGCCCGTCGCCCTCCGTCACTCCGGTCCACAGGGAGGTATACGGGTTCATCCGTTCCCCGGTGGAAGAACGCGGGAGCAGCTGCATGAACACTTCCAGGTCCTGCCAGGTGGGCAGCAGCTTCTCGATGCCCATCACCGTGATCAGCGTTTCCGGAAGCGTGAGGCACATGCGGCCGTTGCCTTCGGATTCCACGACCGCCAGGGTGCCCGAATCGGCAAGGGCAAAGTTGGCCCCGGACACGGCTACCTTCGCCGTGAGGAACTTCCGGCGCAGGTGCTCGCGGGCAGCCATGGCCAGGACGGAGGGATCGTCGGTCAGCGCAGGATCGGCACCGGGCATTTCACGGAGGAAGATGTCCCGGATTTCGGTGCGGTTCTTGTGGATGGCGGGAACCAGGATGTGGCTGGGCTTGTCGTGGTCCAGCTGCACGATGAGCTCGGCGAGATCGGTTTCGAAGGCCCCGATGCCCTGCTCCTCGAGGTACTCGTTAAGACCGATTTCCTGGGTGGCCATGGACTTGATCTTGACCACTTCGGTTTCGCCGGTGTCCCGGACCAGTCCGGCCACGATTTCGTTGGCTTCCCCGGCGTCGCGTGCCCAGTGGATCACGCCGCCGCGTGCGGTGAAGTTCGTTTCAAACTCCTCCAGGAGCTCGGGCAGCCTGGACATCACCGCCTGCTTGATGGCGGACCCCGCATCACGCAGCTGTTCCCAGTCAGGCAGTTCGGAGACCACCGCCTGGCGCTTGTCGCGGATGGTGTGGGTGGCATGGCCAAGGTTGGCGCGCAACTGCGCGTTGCCCAGTTCACGGTGCGCCGCCGTGGGGAAGGACTCCCCGGCGAACAGGTTGCCCGAGCCGAAGGCCGGCAGGGAGGGCATTCCCAGGAAGGTGGTCATCGCAGGGCCTTTCCGGTGGAGACGCGGACTTCGCCGGTGACGGACGCCGGTTCTTCCAAGGTGCTGGCGAGGATTTCAGCCAGGTGGAGGGTGGTGGTGGAGCTGCCCTGGCGGGACAGTCCGCCGCCGATGTGCATCAGGCAGGAGGCGTCCCCGCCGGTGCAGAGCTCGGCCCCGGTGGACTCGATGTTGGCCGCCTTGTCCTGGAGCATGGCCGACGAAACATCGGCGTTCTTCACGGAAAACGTGCCGCCGAAGCCGCAGCACTGGTCCTGTTCGGGCAGCTCGGCAAGGTCGATTCCCTGCACGGTCCGCAGCAGGCGGGACTGCCTGTCCCCGAGCCGCAGCAGCCGCATCCCGTGGCAGCTGGGATGGTAGGTCACCCGGTGCGGGAAGTAGGAACCCAGCTGCGCCCCGGCGTCGGTCACGCCCAGCACGTCCACCAGGAGTTCGGACAGCTCGTAGGTTTTGGTGCCGACGGCGGTGGCCCGGGCTTCCAGGGCAGCGTCGCCGCAGGCGCGCGCCACCATGGGGTGCTGGTGCTTGACCGAGGCCACGCAGGACCCGGACGGGGCGACGGCGACGTCGTAATCCGAGGTATCGAATGCGGCCACGTGGTTGGCGACCACCGGGACAGCTTCTTTGAGGTAGCCGCTGTTGACGTGCATCTGGCCGCAGCAGGCCTGGCCGGAGGGGAACACCACTTCGTGTCCCAGCCGCTCCAGGATCCTGACTGTGGCCTTCGCCGTGGCCGGGAACATCGCGTCCACGATGCAGGTGGCGAACAAGGCAATTCTCATGACGGCCTTCCGGAAGGGTGAGGGTATGGTCTGACCACAGTAGACCACGTGATGGCGGCCACTGACAACCCCGCCGGCGGAGGGTGAACCGGCTCACATCTTGGCCGAAAGTGGGCTACACTTCTGTGGTCGGACCATTGTGGTCTGACCAAAGCCATCCCCATCGCCCTCATCGTGGAGGAACTTCGTGGACCACTTCACCCCCAGCACAGACCCGGTGCTGAACAGCGTTGCCTGGTCGGCCATCGTCGGCCTGCTGCCGCTGCTGACCTTCTTTGTCCTTCTCGCCGTCGTCAGGACCAAAGCCCACGTGGCCGGGGCCTTCGCCCTGCTGGTGGCCCTGGCGGTAGGCATCCTGGCTTTCAAGATGCCCGCCGGACTGGCGCTTCTGTCCGCCACCCAGGGCGGAGTCTTCGGCGCCTTCCCTGTGCTGTGGATCGTGGTCATGGCCGTCTGGCTCTACCAGGTCACGGTACTTAGCGGCCGATTTGAAGACCTCCGGCGGGTGTTCGATGTCATTGGCGGCGGCGACGTCCGGCTGCAGGGCGTCCTGATCGCGTTCTGCTTCGGCGGCCTGCTCGAGGCCCTTGCCGGCTTTGGTGCGCCCGTGGCCATCACCGCCACCATGCTGCTTGCCCTGGGACTGCCCCCGCTCCGGGCCGCTGCTGCCGTGCTGGTGGCAAACACCGCCCCGGTCGCCTTTGGTGCCATGGCCATCCCGATCACCACTGCTGCCGGACTCACCGGCCTGCACGCCACGGACATTGGTGCCATGGTGGGCCGCCAGGCGCCGTTGCTGGCAACCTTCGTTCCGCTGATCCTGCTCTTCATCCTGGACGGACGCAAGGGTTTGAAGGACTGCTGGCCGGCCGCGCTGGTCATCGGATTCTCCTTCGCCGCAGCGCAGTTCCTCTGCTCGAACTTCTTCTCCTACGAACTCACCGACATCATGGCTTCGCTGGTGGGCCTGGGCGCGGCTGTGCTGTTCTTCCGCTTCTGGAAGCCCCGGGGCACCACAGCAGCGCGTGACCGGCTGGGCGTCGCCGCGGAGGCCGCTGCGGCCGGCACCACACCGGCAGGCCAGGGTCCGCGAAGCGCCCGGTCCGGCAGTGTCGCCACCGTAGAGGCGGCCGACGGCGAAAGCCTCACCCCGGCACGCACGTGGCTGGCACTGTTTCCCTACTTCCTGGTCATTGTGGTGTTCGGCATCGCCAAACTGTGGAAGCTCGGCGTCGACCTTCCGGCCGCCCTCGCCGCCACCGATGTCAAGGTTCCATGGCCTGTCCTGCACGACGCCCTGGTGGGCGCCGACGGCAAGCCGCTGTCCTCCACCGTCTACGTCTTCCAGTGGCTGTCCAGCCCGGGCACGCTCCTGCTGATCACGGGGTTGATCGTCGCGGCCGTCTACGCCCGCTTCGATGACGGCGGCCGCTTCCACATGACAGTAGGCAACGCCGTGGCCGAAATCGGACGGACCATCTTCAAGATGCGCTGGGCCGGCCTGACCATCATCACGGTGCTCGCCCTCGCCTACGTCATGAACAACTCGGGCCAGACGGTCTCGATCGGCGTCTGGCTGGCCGGCACCGGAAGCTTCTTCGCGTTCCTCTCCCCGGTGCTCGGCTGGTTGGGCACGGCCGTGACAGGTTCGGACACCTCCGCGAACGCACTGTTTGCCAAGCTGCAGCAGACCGCCGGCCTGAATGCAGGCATCGACCCGAACCTGCTCGTGGCCGGCAATACGGCGGGCGGTGTGGTGGGCAAGCTCATCAGCCCGCAGAACCTCGCCATTGCCGCCACTGCCGTGAACCTTGACGGCCAGGAGTCGGTCCTTCTGCGTAAGGTAGTCGGATGGAGCGTGGGGTTGCTTCTGGTGCTGTGCACCATCGTCTACCTGCAATCCACCCCAGTCCTGGGCTGGATGCTCCCGTAGCCCTCCACCCGCGCACAACCGGGGTGCGGGTCCTCCCGGCCCGCACTCCCCCACTCCAGAGGATCGCCCGTGACACCCGCCGCAGCCGGAGCAGCCCCCCGACGTCGAACCCACGATGCGCTCCTGAAAGACATTGAAGCGGACCTGCGGGCCGGCACAATCAAGGTCGGAGACCGGCTCCCGGGCGAACGGACCCTGGCGGAAAACTATGGAATATCCAGGGCGTCCGTACGCGAGGCCATCCGTATCCTCGACGCCATGGGCGTGGTCCGCAGCTCGGTAGGCTCCGGTCCCACCTCCGGTGCCATTGTGGTCTCCGATCCGTCCGCCGGACTCTCCTCCGCCCTCCGGCTGCATGTTGCCAGCAACCGGCTGCCGGTCCAGGACATCGTCCAAACCCGTATCCTCCTGGAGACGTGGACTGCCCGGGCCGGTGCCGCGCGCGAAGGTGGCGACACGGAGCGGAAACAGGCGGCCCAACTGCTGGAGGCTATGGACCAGCCCGAGCTGGACCGGGCAACCTTCCACGAGCTGGACGCCAGGTTCCATGTGGCGCTGAGTTCGCTTGCAGGCAACGAAGTCATGGCCACCATCATGGAGTCCCTCAGCGGCTCGATCGTGGGCTACGTCAAGGGAGCCATGGACGCGATGGAGGACTGGCCGGCGGTCCTGGCAGCCCTGCGCACCCAACACCACGGAATCTTTGATGCCGTCCAGTCCCGTGACGGCGAACTCGCCGCACGCCTGCTGCGCGAACACATCGAATGGTTCTACCAGCGCGCCGGGGACGCCACCCCGCCCCACCCCATTACCTGATTTCTTGGAGCCACGCATGAGAACCACAGCCGCAGGAGCCGAATCCCCCGTCCACCTGCTGGATCCGGATACCGTCAGCACGCGGGACCTGGACCGCCATGCCATGGCACATGACGCCTCGCACTACCTCCTGGTCCCGCAAGGGGTGGCCACCCCACGCAATGCCGCCGACGTTGGCGCCCTGCTCCGGCGCAGCCGGGAGCTTGGGCTTCCCGCCACCTTTCGTTCCGGTGGCACGAGCCTGTCCGGTCAGGCCCTGAGTGACAGCCTGCTGATCAACACCCGCCAGCATTTCCGCGGTGTTGAGGTGCTCGACGGCGGCGCCCGGGTCCGTGTCCAGCCCGGCGCCACGGTGCGCAGCGTCAACGCCAGGCTTGCCCCCTTTGGACGCAAGCTCGGCCCGGATCCCGCCAGCGAAATCGCCTGCACCGTGGGCGGTGTCATCGCCAACAACTCCTCAGGAATGGCGTGCGGCACTGAGCTCAACACCTACCGGACGCTGGAATCAATGGTGCTGGTGCTGCCCTCGGGCACGGTCATCGACACCGCTGATGCGGACGCCGACCGGCGGCTGCGCGAGCTGGAACCGGAACTCCACGAGGGGCTCCTGAAGCTGCGCCGGCGGGTGGTGGGAAACGACCAGTCCGTCCGCATCATCCGTTCACTGTTCTCGATGAAGAACACCATGGGCTACGGCGTGAACTCCTTCCTGGATTACGAACGCCCCGTGGACATCCTGATGCACCTGATGATCGGCAGCGAGGGAACCCTGGGCTTCGTGGCGGAGGCTGTCTTCCGGACCGTCGAGGTCAAACCCGCCGCCGCCACCGGGCTGCTGGTCTTCAACACCCTCGACGCGGCAATGGGAGCCCTGCCGGACCTGGTGTCCACCGGCCTTGCCACCATCGAACTCATGGACGCGGCAGCGTTGAAGGTGGCCCAGGCCGCCGCCGACGCCCCCGCCGCGATCCGTACCCTGCCGGTCCAAGGACACGCCGCGCTGCTGGTGGAACACCAGGGCTCGGACGCCGCCGAACTGTCCGGCAAGCGGGCAGGCTCGCAGCAGCTGTTCGACTCGCTGGACCTTGCAACACCCTTCGCGCTGACCTCGGACCCGAAAGACCGGGCTGCCCTGTGGCACGTCCGCAAGGGCCTGTACACGGCCGTGGCAGGCGCCCGCCCCTCCGGAACCAACGCACTGCTGGAGGACATCGTTGTCCCGGTTCCCGCCCTTGCCGGCACCTGCGGCGAACTGACACGGCTCTTCCACGAGCACCATTACAAGGAATCGGTGATCTTCGGGCACGCCAAAGACGGAAACGTCCACTTCATGCTCAACGAGCGCTTCGACGATCCGGACCAACTGCTGCGCTACCAGGCCTTCACCGACGAGATGGTGGACCTGGTCCTCGGCGCGGGCGGTTCACTCAAGGCCGAGCATGGGACGGGCCGGATCATGGCGCCTTTCGTCCGCCGCCAGTACGGCGACGAGCTCTATGGGGTTATGCAGGAAATCAAGCGGCTGATCGACCCGGCCAACCTCCTGAACCCGGGCGTGCTGCTCGCCGACGAACCCCTCTCCTACATCGAAAACCTCAAGGTGGCTCCCACCGTCGAGGAGGAAGTGGACCGGTGCGTCGAGTGCGGGTACTGCGAACCGGTGTGCCCCAGCAAGGACATCACGCTTACTCCGCGTCAACGCATCGTGCTTCGGCGCGACATTGCTGCCGCTGAGCAACGCGGCGACCACGCCCTCGCCGCCAGACTGCGCAAGGACTATGACTACGACGGCGTGCAGACCTGCGCTGCGGACGGCATGTGCGTCACCGCCTGCCCGGTGCTGATCAACACCGGGGACCTGGTCCGGCGGCTGCGCAAGGAAAATGCCAACACCGTCGCCGCGGCAGGCTGGAACAAGGCCGCCGAAAACTGGGGCGCCGTGACCGCCGGCGGCGGCCTGGCCCTGACTGTAGCCAAGGCCATGCCGGCGCCGCTGCCAAAGGCCGCCACCGCCGTCGGCCGTGCGCTGCTGGGACCGGAGGCGGTGCCCGCCTACGCCGACGTGCTGCCAGGCGGCGGTTCCAGGCGCCGGGAACGCCGGGACCCAGGCAGCGTGGCGGTGTTCTTTCCGGCCTGCATCGGCACCATGTTCGGCCCCGCGGAGGGCCCGGAAGGCAAGGGAAAGGGCTCGGCCCAGGCATTCCTGGACCTCTGCGAACGTGCCGGAGTGGGCATAACCGTCCCCGAAGGCATCGAGAGCCTGTGCTGCGGCACCCCGTGGAAATCCAAGGGCTTCTCCCAGGGCTACGACGCCATGACCGCGAAGGTCCTGGACCAGCTGTACGAGGCCAGCGGCCGCGGCAGGCTGCCCGTGGTGTGCGATGCCGCTTCCTGCACGGAAGGCCTGGAGACCATGAAGCGTCTTGCCGGCGCGGACGGGGAACGGTATGCCGGACTGCGCTTCGTTGACTCGGTGGAGTTCGTCCACCAGCACGTCCTGGGCCAGCTCACGGTGACCGCTCCCCTGGGTTCCATGGCCCTGCACCCCACGTGCTCATCCACCCAGCTGGGAACCAACCCCGCGCTGCTCGACATCGCCGGGGCCGTCACGGATGACGTGTTCGTGCCGCTCAACTGGGGGTGCTGCGCGTTCGCCGGCGACCGGGGCCTGCTCCACCCTGAACTCACCGACTCCGCCACCAACCGGCAGGCCGGCGAGATCAACGAGCGGGAGTTCGATGCCTATGCCTCCACCAACCGCACCTGCGAGCTGGGGATGTCCAAGGCGACCGGCCACTCCTACCGCCACCTGCTGGAAATCCTCGAGGAGGCCACCCGGCCCTGACGCAACCCCGCTAGACTGGCCGGGCAAGGACGGATTGGGGGATCCAGGACGGCGCAGCCGCTTGTTCCGCTGGTCGGTCGCCGCCAGCGGACCCAAGGACCATCATGACCTTCTTCCAGGACTTTCCCGTCCCTCCCCTGCCGCCCCGGCCGCGGACCACGAGGTACGTCCCGCCGCCGTGGGTGGCTGCACCCGCCTACGAACTGCCTGCCGTTGTCCATCTGGGCAGGTTCGTGAGCCGGACACCGGGAATGGTGGTGGCGGTCAAAGGCGCCGAAGTCTTCTCTACCGGGTGCCTGTTCAGTCTGTCCTGGCTCTTCCGCCGGACCGATCAATCCGATAGGGACTGGGACGATTTGCAGCCGCTGTTCTTCCAGCCCGGCAGGGGCTTTCGGGGGCGCAGCGAACGGCAGACCGGGCTGATGTTCGGCGTCGAATTCCCTGACGGTTCAAAAGCGAGCACCGGCAGCCAAATTCCCTACGGGCTGATGGAACCGGGCACCAACCCGGAGCCTCCGGTCCTCGCCCTGAACGGCGGCGGTGGCGGCGGGGGCGATGCGGAGTTCTCCGGCAGCGGCACCCTCTGGCTGTGGCCGCTGCCGCCTGCCGGGGATCTCCGGATGGTAGCCCAATGGACCGACTTCGGCCTGGCGGAAACGTCCTTGATGCTCGACGGCGGGGCCTTGCGTCAGGCGGCGGCGTCCGTTCAGCCGTACTGGCCGGAGGAGGAGCGCACTGATGGGTGACCTTACCGGGCTGGTCCTGTTTGTCCTCGTGGGAGCCGTCTTCTTCTACATCCTGTACGGCGTGATCCGCCCGGGGGTCCGGGACGGCATCCTCCAAGCGGACGCGCGGCGCGCCGCGCGCTCCGAACAGCTGAATTAGGCTTCCACTGCGGTGACGATGCTTCCGTACCCCTGCAGGAACATCCGCCGGCCCTGGCCTTCGTCCGTCCATACCCAGATAACGGAGTAGTCGGAGGTCACGGCATCCACCACCCCGGTGCCGGAGACGGTTCCCTCGGCGAAGTGGACCCTGTCCCCCACGGCGATCCGGGGATGCCTGGTCCGCTTCCTCCTGGGCTTGAGGGCGGTTTGCCCTGCCGTTGCAGGGTCTGGCGTGCAGGTGCTGGCGTGCTGGCGCATGGAATTCCTCTGGGCTCGCGGGCGGACGGTCAGCTCATTACGACCCTGCCCGCTGCTCCCAGGTCACGCACTGGGCGTGGTGGGAAAAGACTAACGCGGCGGCGCCCATATGGGCACCGCCGCGTCCCTTCACACCGAGTGTGACTGGTTCATCCCGTCACCTGCTGGATGGTCAGTCCAGCGCCGCCACGGAGCCCAGCGCATCCCTGGCGAAGCTGGCCAGCCAGTGCGTGGACATGAAGTCGCCGCTCTCCATTCCGCGGAGGCCGGCCTTCAACAGCGGGTCCAGGGCCTCGTTGAGCACAGCTGCCGAGGCGCACGCCCCGGACGTGGAGGATTCCCGGAGCGTGGCGATGATCCGGGCCACCTGCCCGGCGCGGGTCAGGTTGAGCCCGTGGAGGTGCACCAGGTAGCCGTCGGTCTCGTCCGTGACGCTGACAGGCTGCAGGATCCGCGACTCAGCGGAGAGGCCTGGGAGGAACGCCGCGAACCAGGCGGAGAACTCGTCGGCGGACAGGACACGGCGCATCAGGTCCGCCTCGCTCAGCCCGGCGGAGAGGAAGTCCTGGCCGCTGAGCTCCCAGTCGCCCGGCCAGCCACGGTCGTTCCCGAACCAGGTGCGGGCCGCTTCCTCGCACGCCGCGGCAGCATCAGCCCGGCCCAGCGACCGGAAGGCATCCAGCATGTAGCCGACACCGAACGCGGCGTTGGTGTGCAGCCCGTGCCGGACCGGGTACTGGGCCTTGGCCATCCACGCCACGCTGAGCTCCGCCACGGCGTCCACCAGCGGCTCCAGGGCGGTGCCCCATTCCCGGAGCTGCGCATCGGAGGACGCGGAACATGTGGCGGCCAGCCGCATCAGCCACGCCCACCCGTAGGGCCGCTCCCAGGACGGGTTGGCCACCAGGTAGTCCCGTTCCACCGCCAGCTTGGCCTGCGTCAGGTTGGCGCCCAGCGCCGCCCGGAGCGACGCTTCGGTGGAGCTGTCCACCCAGGCCGCCGTGCCGCCGTCGGACGCTCCTTCCGGGGCAGCCCCGGCAGAAGGTGACCCGGGAGTGCCGCCCAGCAGGCTGGCCCCCAGCCAGTGCATGTGCACGCAGGAGTGCCAGTCGAAGGAGGTGTAGAAGGCGGGGTGGATCTGCTCCGGGGTGGGCCGGTCGTCGGCGGACACCTGGGTGTGGTGGGCCGAGTGCGGGTAGGGCTCGGCGAGGTTGCCCAGCACCACGGCGGCGTAGTCCGGGGCCGCCTGTAGGCGAAGATCGTTGTCCATCATGCTCCTTTGAAAGCCGGGTCAGAGAGGCGGTGCTAGTGGAAGGCCAGGAAGTACATCAGCGCGATGTTCACAGCCAGCAGCGGGATGGCCGTGCCCACCTGCGCCGTAATGACGCCGTACTTGTTCTTCATCTCCAGCAGTGCGGACGGCACCAGGTTGAAGTTGGCTGCCATGGGCGTGCAGAGGGTGCCGCAGAAGCCGGCGAGCATGCCGATCGCGAAGATGATGGCGGGGTCACCGTGGAAGGTCTGCACCAGTACGGGCCAGCCGATGGCCGCGGTCATGATCGGGAAGGCCGCGAAGCCGTTGCCCATCAGCACGGTGAAGAGGAACATGCCGATGCAGTACACCAGCACGCCCGCGATCAGCGAGCCCTTGGGCAGCAGCCCGGACGCCAGGGTGCCTACCGCGGTACCGACGCCGGCCTTGGTGAAGAGGATGCCCAGGGTGGTGAGCATCTGCGGGAGCAGCGCGGCCCAGCCGATTGATTCGAGGATCCGGCGGCTTTCGAAGAGGGGCGTGGCCGGGTTCTTGGGCTTGAGGATCACAAGCGCGACGACGACGGCGGCTACGGCGCCGATGGCCAGCGCCACCAGTGTGGTGTTCTTGGGGTCCAGCAGCGGGGTGCCGCCGATCACCAGCACAGGAGCTGCCAGCACCAGGATCACGGTGACCAAGGGAAGCGTCAGGGCGGGGATAAAGAGCTTGTTGCCGAAGCGTTTGGCGTAGGCCTCGCGCTCGGGCCCGGTGGAGGTGCGGTGCTTGCCGTGGCCCAGGAGGCCGGTGGATGCCAGTACCACCAGGACCAAGACCGCGACGCCCAGGATCCAGGCGGGTGCGGTTCCGGCCTGGACCCAGGTGCTGTAGAAGAAGCACAGGCCCAGCAGGCCCCAGAAGGCCGAGCTGCCCCAGCGGCGCGGGTGGTTGGTATCGGCGGCAATCAGCGACGCCCACGCGACGAACAGAATGCCGACCAGCCAGTAAACGGCTTCAACGTTGATCATTTGGCTTCTCCTGCGGTTTCCTTCTGGGCGGTGAGCTCAAACTCGCGGTATTCCTTGTCCAGCTGCTTGTCCAGGCGCAGCAGCCTGAAGCCGTGGATGAGGAAGGCGGCGATGGCGGTGGGGATGGCCCAGAGCGCCAGCTGGAGCGGTTCCAGGTGCAGATGGTAGGTGGTGTCCACGAACGTGGTGATCAGCAGGATGGAGCCGACCGCCACGAACACGTCCTCGCCGAAGAACACACCAACGTTGTCGGCACCGGCGGCGTGGCCCTTGATCTTCTCGCTGATCTTTTCCGGCACGTGGCCGTAGCGGCGCAGCGCTGCTCCCTCTGCCATGGGGAACACCAGCGGGCGGACAGTCTGTGCATGGCCGCCGATGCTGGTCAGGCCCACTGCGGCGGTGATCTGGCGGACGGCCAGGTAGCCGATCAGGACGCGTCCGGCGGTCAGCTTGGCGAGCCGGCCGATGAGGGTTTTGGCCTGCTCCTGCAGCCCGAAGAACTCGATAATGCCCACCACCGGCAGCACTGCGACGAAGATGGTGACGGAGCGGCTGCTGGCGAAGCCGGTGCCGAACGACTCGAGGATCTGCGCGGGGTTCATGCCGCCCAGCAGCGCGGTGACGATGCCCGCGACGGTGACGACAATCAGGGGGTTCAGGCGGATGGCGAAGCCAACGATCACCAGCAGCACCCCGATGAGTACAAGCATGATTATCCCTTCCCAGGGGACCCGTGACGGGTCTGCGAAAGTGGGGGCCGGCGCGTCCGTGCCCAGGTTTAGTCGGTGGGGCGGCGCCGGGGGGCGGGAGCCCCGGTTACGTCAGAGCTACAGGATTTTGTGAGCTGCAGGACAACGGTGTGATCCACAGCATATCGTTTTGTTCAACAATCCTGCAACCCCTTTTGAGAGGGGCTTGATTCAGCGGCCGACGGCGTCCAGCAGCTGGGCTTCGGCGCGGTCCAGGTAAGTGGCCAGGAAGTCCGCTGCCGCGGCTTTGTCTCCCGCCTCCAGCAGTTCCACGATGTGCGCGTTGTCCTCCACGTAGGGCTCATGGAAGGCCGGGTTGGCGGCCATGGAGTGGAACACGAGCCGCATCTCGGCCAGGACCTGTTCCATGAGGCTGTTGAGCCGCTCGCTGCCGGCCCGGTTCACGATGGCACGGTGGAAGTCCTGGTTGGCGCTGGCCATGCCGGGGATGTCCCCTTCGGCGGCGGCAGCCCTGGCCGCCTTGATGATGGTCGGCAGCGGCTCGATGGAGGTCTCGCCGGACCACAGCACCGCGGCCGGTTCCAGGAAGCGGCGCACCCGGTAGATTTCGCGGATGTCGTCCGGGGTGGGGTGGGCCACGAACACGCCGCGGTTGGGGATGCGGGTGACGATGTGCTCGGCATGCAACGCCGTGAACGCCTCACGCAGGGTATTGCGGGACACGCCAAGGGCCTCGCGGAGGGCTTCCTCCGCGAGTTTGGAGCCGGGCTTGAGCAGGCCAGCCTCGATCCGGCTGCGCAGCTGGGCGGCCACCCAAAGGCCGGTCTCGGCGTGCTTTGTGGTCCTGGCCTGGGCTTGGAGATCGGCCAGTACCTCGTCAAACGTCATGGCACCACGATAACGGCAGGGCACCGGTCCCCTGTCCGCACCGGAGGGATTCCGCCATCATGGTGAGCATGACGTGGCTTGACGGCCTGCGTTTCGACCCGATCGCCCCGCTGCTCTCGAGCGGGCACCCCGCGGTGCGCTCCTGGGCCGTCCGTGAGTTGGCCTCCAGGCCGGCAGGGCTGCCACCCGCCCGGGCACAGACGCCTGACGAGGCACTCTGGGACCTGCCGATCCCCCGCAGGATCGTGCGGCGCCAGGCGGCGAACGGGTCCTGGACCTATCCGGGAAGACGGCCCCGTGCCAGCACGGATTACGACCTGCTGGAGACCTACCGGCAAGTCGGGTTTCTCGTCGACATGTTCGGGTTCACGCACCGGAACCCGGCTCTCGCCGCAGCCGCCGGCTATGTGCTCGCACACCAATCCGCCCAAGGTGATCTCCGCGGAATCTACGGCAACCAGGTGTCCCCCAACTACACTGCGGCCCTCATCGGGCTCCTGAGCAAAGCGGGGTACGGTGAGGATCCGCGCGTGGAACGGGCGTTCGACTGGCTTGAGGCGTCGCGGCAGCACGACGGCGGCTGGGCACTTCCGCTCCGTACGCGGGGGAGGAAACTTGACGCGCTCGACGAGCCGCAGACCATCGCCGGCGACCCGGCGCAGCCGTTCTCGCATCTGATCACCGGGATCGTGCTCAGGGCATACGCGGCACATCCCGGGCGCCGCGAAAGCACCTCCGCACAAAAGGCTGCTGAATTACTGGCGGCCCGCTTCTTCGAGCCGGACGCCTATCCGGACAAGGGCCGGGCCGCCGACTGGACCGAGTTCAGCTTTCCTTTCTGGATGACAGACCTCGTTTCCGCCCTCGACGCCATCAGCATCATCCGCCCCGGCTTCAGGTCGGACAAAACCGACACGGCGCGCGACTGGCTGGCCGCACACCAGGAACCGTCCGGCCTCTTCACCGGCCACCTGCTCCGGGACAGGTTCCACGACCTCCAGCTCTGGTTCAGCCTCGCAGTGTGCCGCGTGTTCGCGCGGATGCCCTCGTGAGGTGCGTCAGGAAATGGTGGTGAGCACCTGCCCGGGCCCGACGGCGTCTCCGGCGGCAGCGTACAGCTCACCGAGGGTGCCGGCACGATGGGCGGCCACGGCGGTCTCCATCTTCATGGCCTCGAGCACCAGCACCGTCTCCCCCTCCTCAACGCTGGACCCCGGCGCCGCCAGCCACTTCACCACGGTGCCGGCCATGGTTGCCAGCAGATCGCCGTCGTTCGTCTCCGCCTGGGTCTCCGGGCGGCTCTCCGGAGCGTCCGCAGCCCGGCGGCCGCCGCCGTCGAGCAGCGAATCCAGCAGCGCCTTGGGCAGCCCCAGCTCCATCCGCTTGCCGTCCACCTCGATGCCGATGGTCCGGCGGGGCTCCTCCGGAGCGGCGGGGCTGAACGCCGGATCCGCATCGAGCACGGTGGCGAACTCGTTTTCGATCCAGGTGGTGTAGACACCCAGGGCATCCGTGCCGGTGAAGTCCGGGGCATCCACCACCGCGCGGTGGAAGGGCAGCACGGTGGCCAGGCCGCCGATCCGGAACTCGCGCAGGGCGCGGCGGGCCCGGCGGAGGGCCTGCTGCCGGTCGACGCCGGTGACCACCAGCTTGGCCAGCAGGGAATCGAACTGTCCGGGCACCACGGACCCCGCGCGGACCCCGGTGTCCAGGCGGATCCCCGGTCCGGTTGGCACCTCAAACTCCGTTACCGCGCCTGGGGACGGAAGGAAACCGCGGCCCGGATCCTCAGCATTGATGCGGAACTCGAAGGCGTGGCCGCGGGGTTCCGGATCCGCCAGGATGGGAAGCTTCTCCCCTGCCGCGATGGCCAACTGGGCAGCCACCAGGTCCACACCCGAGGTTTCCTCAGTGATGGGATGCTCCACCTGAAGGCGGGTGTTGACCTCCAGGAAGCTGAGGAAGCCGCTGCCGTCCAGCAGGTACTCCACGGTCCCCGCGCCGACATAGCCTGCCTCACGGCAAATAGCCTTAGCCGAGGCATGGATTTCCGCGCGCTGTTCGGGGGTGAGGAACGGCGCAGGAGCCTCTTCCACGAGCTTCTGGTGGCGGCGCTGCAGCGAGCAGTCCCGCGTGCCCACCACCACCACGTTGCCGTGCGTATCCGCGATGACCTGGGCCTCAACGTGGCGGGGCCGGTCCAGGAACTTCTCCACGTAGCATTCGCTGCGGCCAAAGGCCGCCAGGGATTCGCGGACGGCGGAGTCGAAGCTTTCCTCGATGTCGGCCTGGTTCCGGACCACCTTGAGGCCACGCCCGCCGCCGCCGAACGCCGCCTTGATGGCCACGGGAAGGCCCACCTGTTCGGCGAAGGCTCGGACCTCTGCGGCGCTGGCCACCGGTCCGTCGCTGCCGGGTGCCAGCGGGGCACCGGCCCGGACCGCCACCTCGCGGGCGCTGACCTTGTCGCCCAGGAGCCGGATGGTCTCCGGGGAGGGGCCGATCCAGGTCAGGCCGGCGTCGATTACGGCCTGGGCGAAGCCGGCGTTCTCGGACAGGAAGCCGTAGCCGGGGTGGACGGCGTCGGCGCCGCTTTTCGCCGCAACGGCGAGGATTTTGTCCATGTCCAGGTAGGTTTCCTGGGGCCGCGTGCCGGCCAGCGAGTACGCTTCGGTGGCGGCGGAGACGTGCAGTGCGTCGGCGTCGGGATCGGCGTAGACGGCCACGCTTTCCAGGCCTGCATCGTCGCAGGCACGGGCGATCCGGACGGCAATTTCGCCTCGGTTGGCAATGAGGACTTTACGCATGGGGGCTTTCCTTAGGTGTTTCGGTCGGTTCTGCCGGGAGCGGGGCGGCGGCGAACCGCACGGTGGTGCCCGGGGGAAGTTGGGCGGCCTTGTCCAGGTCTGAGTGGACGACGACGGCAATCACCGGGTACCCGCCGGTCACCGGATGATCGGAGAGGAAGAGGACCGGCTGGCCTTCCGGTGGCACCTGCACGGCGCCGCGGACGGTACCTTCGCTGGCCAGTTCGCCGTCCCGGCCGCGGCTGAGTGGCTGGCCATTCAGCCTGAGTCCGATCCGGTTCGATTGTGGCGTAACAGTCCATTCCTGCTGGAGGAAGTCCCGGAGGGTTTCATCGCTGAACCAGTCCTGCCGGGGTCCGGGGACCACGCGCAGCACGGCGGATTCGTTCCGGTCCGGGATGGGCGAGACCTCTGGGTGGCCCACGATGCTCCCGGGCCTGGGGGTCCGCACGGGCAGGATGGTGCCCGCTTGGAGCGGTTCGGGGCCGACGCCGGACATGGTGTCCGTGGAACGGCTGCCCAGGGCGTCGGGTCCGCCGAGTCCGCCGCGGACACCCACGTAGGAGCGCAGTCCTGCAGTGGGGGCGCCCACCGTCAGCCGCTCCCCCGCGAGGAGGGCAAAGGCGGCGTCGCACGCCGGGTGCCGTACCGCCGTCGTCCGCCTTTCTGCCCCAGCCTGCTGCTCATTCGGCGTGATCTCCAGCGGAACGGCTGCTCCGGTGACGGCGAGGACCTGGTCGCTGAGGGCAACAAGTTCGAGTCCGCCGAAGAGAAGTTCGAGTCCGGCGTCGCCTTCGCCGTTGCCCACCAGGCGGTTGGCGCGGCGGAGTGCTCCCCGGTCCATGGCGCCGGCGCTGCTGACGCCAAGCGACGCGTAGCCCGGCCGGCCGAGGTCCTGGATGGTGGCCTGGAGCCCGGGCTTGCGGACAACGAGGCCTTCGGTGGCTTGGTCTTCGCCTGGAGCCTTGCCGGCACCGGGCTGTTGGTGGTGGGTCACAGTTGCCTGGGCACGGATGGCGTTGAACCGGACCGTGTCCCCGGGCCGGACCAGCGCGGGACTCTCCCGGCCCAGGTCCCACATGGCGGCATCGGTCCGGCCGATCAGTTGCCAGCCGCCGGGGGACTGCCGGGGGTAGACGGCCGAGTAGGCGCCGCCCAGGGCAACAGCTCCGGCGGGGACGGCAGTGCGCGGCGAGCTGCGGCGGGGAACCTCCAGGCTGGAATCCTGCCCGGTGAGGTAGGCGAAGCCCGGAGCAAAGCCGGCGAACGCCGCCGTCCACAGCTGGCCGGTGTGCGCTGCCACTACTCCCCCGCGGTCCAGCCCGGTGAGCGCGGCCACCTCATCGAGGTCCTCGCCGTCGTACACCACGTCAATGGTGACCAGCCTGCTCGCGGTTTCCGCGGGCTCCTCGAGGTCCAGGCTGCGGACGTGCGCGGCCAGTGCCTGCGCTGCCTGCGGCGAATCCGTCGTGATGAGGACCGTGCAGGCGGCAGCGACGACGTCCACCTGTCCCCGCTGCGGATGCGAGTTGAGCTGCGCCTGGAGGCTGAGGACCGCGTCAAGGGACGGCAGCTCCACCAGGATGGCCCTGTCGCCGGCGGGGCGGATCCCGGTCAGGCCGGCATTCTGGGCTGTTCGAGTTTCATGCTGCTGCGCGGTCATGGCTAGGCGAAGCTCTGGATCTGGATGCCGGCGTCCACCAGTGCGGCGCGGACGGCAGCGGCCATGGCCACGGACCCGGGAGTGTCACCGTGCAGGCAAATGCTCTCGGCCTTGACGGGGACCAGGGATCCGTCGATGGCACGGACCAAACCGTCGGTGGCCAGGCGGAGGACGTGCTCGACGACGTCCTTTACCTCGTGCAGCACCGCTCCGGGTTCGCGGCGGGAGACCAGGGTGCCGTCAGGGTTGTAGGCCCGGTCGGCGAAGGCCTCGGCCACGGTCCGCAGCCCGGCAGCTTCTGCCTGGCGCTGGATCTCGGAGTTCGGAAGCACCATGAGGGGCAGCGTGGGGTCCACCGCGAGGATCGCTGCGACCACAGCGCCGGCCTGCCTGGGGTGGTTCACGATGGTGTTATAGAGGGCGCCGTGGGGCTTGACGTAGCGGACGGCTGTTCCGGCTGCGAGGGCTACTGCCTGGACGGCGCCGATCTGGTAGACGACGTCAGCGGTCAGCTCTTCCGTGGTCATGTCCACGAAGCGCCGGCCGAATCCGGCCAGGTCCCGGTAACCGGGGTGGGCGCCGACGGTGACACCGGCCTTTACGGCGGCCTGGCAGGTGGCCATGATGCCCACAGGATCGCCGGCGTGGAAGCCGCACGCCACGTTGGCACTGGACACACTCTCGAAAATAGCGGCGTCATCGCCGAAGGACCAGTTCCCGAAGGACTCGCCGACGTCGCTGTTCAAGTCGATGCTGGGCATTGTGATCTCCGTCTCGGATTGGTGTCCTTCAAGAATGCCCTAAAAATCAGGATTGTTCAACAATCCATAATCCCTGTTACTGCCCCGCCCCGCGACGCGCCATCACATCCTGCAGCTTTCCCGCGGACGCCCCATCACATCCTGCGGACTTTCCAGCGACCCTGCCGGGGTAAAGAGCGCCTCAGAATTTGCCCAGGGCGTCGCGGAGCATGCGGTGGCCCTGTTCCTCAAACTTTTGATCGCCAACCCGGTAGGCCCAGGCAGCCGTGGAAACGGCTTCCCGCAGCTGCATAACGTTCCAGAGCTTAGTGCCCCGGGATCTGAACCGTAGCCTGCGAAAAAAGCCTCCTCCAGCCGAGGGACCGCACGCCATTGCTGCACGGCAAGTCGACTGAGATCGCTGGCAGCCGGTCTTAACTCATATCTGCCAAAGTCGATGACCCTCAGCTCGGTACCGTTAATAAGCCAGTTGCGCGGCTGCCAGTCACCGTGAGTCGGGACGACAATAACCGGTTCGGGCTCATAGGCACCAAGTAGGGCGGCGGCCCGTTCTGCGACATACTCCTCGATACGGTGCCGTCCATAGAGCCACGCCAAGGCTTTTGCGGTGGCGGCCGATTCATAATCCCGATCAGTACGCGCGGCCTGGTCATGAAAAGCGCGAAGGAGAGACCCTGCTTGAACGTATGTAGCAGTCGCGTATTCGGCTTCTGAGCCTTCCACCAGACAACCGTCCAGATACTCCGTGACCAGGATGTTCAAAAGGAGGTCAGCGCGAACAAGCCTTGGCGCACGGATCTGGCGCGCCAAGACATGGACGGAAGACTGGTGGGCTGCAATCTCACCCTCTATGTGGTGGTTGGAAGGACTGCCGGCTTTGACAATGTATCTGCGCTGCCCGTGTTCCACTTCGAGGACCGCGGTATCTGCGAGGTTCCAAGACAGATCGTTGAGCATTCGCAGACCCGGGAGCCACGATTCCACAAGCTCTGCCTGCCCCTTGCTCAGCCGGTTCCGGTGCCAGGAATCCATTCCCGAAGAATATCCGGTAGATACCGCAAACCACTCCGGCCAGCTAGTGAAGCGACTGCCATTTTACGCTTCGCCGGTTGGGCAGCCGGTAGCCCTGATTTGGTTGCTGATGTTAAATGTGGGAGGCCCCAACCGTGTGGTTGGGGCCTCGACCATTAATAGTTGTTCCGGCGGTGACCTACTCTCCCACACCCTCCCGGGTGCAGTACCATCGGCGCTGTGGGTCTTAGCTTCCGGGTTCGGAATGGGACCGGGCGTTTCCCCCACGCTATGACCGCCGTAACCCTTGTACCCGGCCCAACCCTGGGGGGTTGGTGGGAAGTTTTGTGGTTACAACATGGTGTTGTTATTTAGTTGTGTTGGTTCCGTGCCGTGACAACCCGTCGTGGGGGGTTGTTGGTTGGGAACCACATAGTGGACGCAAGCAGAGTTTTGTATGTATCTGTGTGGTGTAAGTTGTTGGCCTATTAGTACCGGTCAGCTTCACGAGTCGTTAGTCCTCGCTTCCACATCCGGCCTATCAACCCAGTGGTCTGGCTGGGGGCCTCTCACACATAAATGTGTATGGAAATCTCATCTTGAAGCGAGCTTCCCGCTTAGATGCTTTCAGCGGTTATCCCATCCGAACGTAGCTAATCAGCGGTGCACTTGGCAGTACAACTGACACACCAGAGGTTCGTCCGTCCCGGTCCTCTCGTACTAAGGACAGCCCTTCTCAAATTTCCTGCGCGCGCAGCGGATAGGGACCGAACTGTCTCACGACGTTCTAAACCCAGCTCGCGTACCGCTTTAATGGGCGAACAGCCCAACCCTTGGGACCTACTCCAGCCCCAGGATGCGACGAGCCGACATCGAGGTGCCAAACCATGCCGTCGATATGGACTCTTGGGCAAGATCAGCCTGTTATCCCCGAGGTACCTTTTATCCGTTGAGCGACGGCCATTCCACAATGTACCGCCGGATCACTAGTCCCGACTTTCGTCCCTGCTCGAGATGTCTCTCTCACAGTCAAGCTCCCTTGTGCACTTACACTCGACACCTGATTGCCAACCAGGCTGAGGGAACCTTTGGGCGCCTCCGTTACTTTTTAGGAGGCAACCGCCCCAGTTAAACTACCCATCAGGCACTGTCCCTGACCCGGATTACGGGCCGAAGTTAGATGTCCAAAGTGACCAGAGTGGTATTTCAACGATGACTCCACCCGAACTGGCGTCCGGGCTTCAACGTCTCCCACCTATCCTACACAAGCCACTCCGAACACCAATACCAAACTATAGTAAAGGTCTCGGGGTCTTTCCGTCCTGCTGCGCGTAACGAGCATCTTTACTCGTACTGCAATTTCGCCGAGTTTATGGTTGAGACAGCGGGGAAGTCGTTACTCCATTCGTGCAGGTCGGAACTTACCCGACAAGGAATTTCGCTACCTTAGGATGGTTATAGTTACCACCGCCGTTTACTGGGGCTTAAATTCTCAGCTTCGCCTTGCGGCTAACCGGTCCTCTTAACCTTCCAGCACCGGGCAGGAGTCAGTCCGTATACATCGTCTTGCGACTTCGCACGGACCTGTGTTTTTAGTAAACAGTCGCTTCCCCCTGGTCTCTGCGGCCCCGATCCCCTCCACACCGCGAAGGTGTATCAAGGTTGGGGCCCCCCTTCTCCCGAAGTTACGGGGGCATTTTGCCGAGTTCCTTAACCATAATTCTCTCGATCGCCTTAGTATTCTCTACCTGATCACCTGTGTCGGTTTGGGGTACGGGCGGCTAAAACCTCGCGTCGATGCTTTTCTCGGCAGCATAGGATCACCAAATCCCCCCAAACGGGGGTCCCATCAGATCTCAGGCACCATGAATGGCGGATTTGCCTACCACTCGCCCTACATCCTTAGACCGGGACAACCATCGCCCGGCTCGGCTACCTTCCTGCGTCACACCTGTTAATACGCTTGCCTCCCAGGATCAGGTCCCGCGCTCCACCAAAACCCTTCACCCACAAGGGGTGTCAGGCAGGTCTCGGGCGGTTAGTATCCCCTGTTCAACATGGACGGTTTTTCGCCGGTACGGGAATATCAACCCGTTGTCCATCGACTACGCCTGTCGGCCTCGCCTTAGGTCCCGACTTACCCAGGGCAGATTAGCTTGACCCTGGAACCCTTGATCATTCGGCGGACGGGTTTCTCACCCGTCTTTCGCTACTCATGCCTGCATTCTCACTCGTGTAGGCTCCACCACTGGTTTACACCGCAGCTTCACTGCCCACACGACGCTCCCCTACCCATCCACACTCCTGAACCACAAAGGCTTGGAAAATATGTGAATGCCACAACTTCGGCGGTGTACTTGAGCCCCGCTACATTGTCGGCGCGGAATCACTTGACCAGTGAGCTATTACGCACTCTTTTAAGGGTGGCTGCTTCTAAGCCAACCTCCTGGTTGTCTGGGCAACTCCACATCCTTTCCCACTTAGCACACGCTTAGGGGCCTTAGTTGGTGGTCTGGGCTGTTTCCCTCTCGACTATGAAGCTTATCCCCCACAGTCTCACTGCTGCGCTCTCACTTACCGGCATTCGGAGTTTGGCTGACGTCAGTAACCTTGTAGGGCCCATTAGCCATCCAGTAGCTCTACCTCCAGCAAGAAACACGCAACGCTGCACCTAAATGCATTTCGGGGAGAACCAGCTATCACGAAGTTTGATTGGCCTTTCACCCCTACCCACAGCTCATCCCCTCCATTTTCAACTGAAGTGGGTTCGGTCCTCCACGACGTCTTACCGTCGCTTCAACCTGGCCATGGGTAGATCACTTCGCTTCGGGTCTAGATCACGCCACTCACACGCCCTATTCAGACTCGCTTTCGCTACGGCTGCCCCACACGGGTTAACCTCGCGACGTAACACTAACTCGCAGGCTCATTCTTCAAAAGGCACGCCGTCACCAGAACAGAGCCGGCTCCGACGGATTGTAAGCACACGGTTTCAGGTACTGTTTCACTCCCCTCCCGGGGTACTTTTCACCTTTCCCTCACGGTACTGGTCCGCTATCGGTCATTAGGGAGTATTTAGGCTTATCAGGTGGTCCTGACAGATTCGCACGGGATTTCTCGGGCCCCGTACTACTTGGGATACTCTCACAGGCGGTACAAACACATTACGGTTACGGGACTAACACCCTCTCTGGCCGGCCTTTCAAAACCGTTCACCTATGCGCGCACATCACACCCCACCAGCCCGGCAGAACTGGTACGGAAAGTCCCACAACCCCGACCATGCAACGCCCGCCGGCTATCACACATGGAACGGTTTAGCCTGATCCGCGTTCGCTCGCCACTACTAACGGAATCACTATTGTTTTCTCTTCCTGCGGGTACTGAGATGTTTCACTTCCCCGCGTTCCCCCCACGCACCCTATGTGTTCAGGTACGGGTCACCAAGTCACTCGCGCGCTCAGCGGGGTTTCCCCATTCGGACACCCTGGGATCACAGTCCGGTTATCGACTCCCCCAGGCTTATCGCAGATTCCTACGTCCTTCTTCGGCTCCTAATGCCAAGGCATCCACCGTGTGCTCTTAAAAACTTGACCACAAAGATCAAAAACAAAAAACACTCGAGAGAACCACAGAAACTGCCCCGCACACCCAAAAGGGCACACGAACCAGATCCAGGTTCATATTCTTGGAAATTGCTTCTTATACAAGATGCTCGCGTCCACTATGTAGTTCTCAAACAACAACCCCACACCACACACCCCACACACACGTGCGTGGACCGTCATGGCAGGGAAACCAGAAACACACAAACCCACCAGAACAACCCCCACCAAAGGCAGGGACCATTCCCGTGGTCCTGTTGCCTCAGGACCCAACAGTGTGCCAAACACAAAACCACGCATCCCCACGCCCACCGTTCCAGAACCATCACTGGCTCGTACTAGACAAGACACAAAAACACGCGGCCGCTATTTGTTGATATTCCACCCATGAGCACCCGCCACGGAACAATCGTCCGTGCTACGGGCTTGCTTCCTGACAACACCACACCACCAACATGCGCTGGTGACCGGTTGTTGTAGGTGCTCCTTAGAAAGGAGGTGATCCAGCCGCACCTTCCGGTACGGCTACCTTGTTACGACTTAGTCCCAATCGCCAGTCCCACCTTCGACAGCTCCCTCCCACAAGGGGTTAGGCCACCGGCTTCGGGTGTTACCAACTTTCGTGACTTGACGGGCGGTGTGTACAAGGCCCGGGAACGTATTCACCGCAGCGTTGCTGATCTGCGATTACTAGCGACTCCGACTTCATGGGGTCGAGTTGCAGACCCCAATCCGAACTGAGACCGGCTTTTTGGGATTAGCTCCACCTCACAGTATCGCAACCCTTTGTACCGGCCATTGTAGCATGCGTGAAGCCCAAGACATAAGGGGCATGATGATTTGACGTCGTCCCCACCTTCCTCCGAGTTGACCCCGGCAGTCTCCTATGAGTCCCCACCATCACGTGCTGGCAACATAGAACGAGGGTTGCGCTCGTTGCGGGACTTAACCCAACATCTCACGACACGAGCTGACGACAACCATGCACCACCTGTAAACCGACCACAAGTGGGGGACCTGTTTCCAGATCTTTCCGGTTCATGTCAAGCCTTGGTAAGGTTCTTCGCGTTGCATCGAATTAATCCGCATGCTCCGCCGCTTGTGCGGGCCCCCGTCAATTCCTTTGAGTTTTAGCCTTGCGGCCGTACTCCCCAGGCGGGGCACTTAATGCGTTAGCTACGGCGCGGAAAACGTGGAATGTCCCCCACACCTAGTGCCCAACGTTTACGGCATGGACTACCAGGGTATCTAATCCTGTTCGCTCCCCATGCTTTCGCTCCTCAGCGTCAGTTAATGCCCAGAGACCTGCCTTCGCCATCGGTGTTCCTCCTGATATCTGCGCATTTCACCGCTACACCAGGAATTCCAGTCTCCCCTACATCACTCTAGTCTGCCCGTACCCACCGCAGATCCGGAGTTGAGCCCCGGACTTTCACGGCAGACGCGACAAACCGCCTACGAGCTCTTTACGCCCAATAATTCCGGATAACGCTTGCGCCCTACGTATTACCGCGGCTGCTGGCACGTAGTTAGCCGGCGCTTCTTCTGCAGGTACCGTCACTTACGCTTCTTCCCTACTGAAAGAGGTTTACAACCCGAAGGCCGTCATCCCTCACGCGGCGTCGCTGCATCAGGCTTGCGCCCATTGTGCAATATTCCCCACTGCTGCCTCCCGTAGGAGTCTGGGCCGTGTCTCAGTCCCAGTGTGGCCGGTCACCCTCTCAGGCCGGCTACCCGTCGTCGCCTTGGTAGGCCATTACCCCACCAACAAGCTGATAGGCCGCGAGTCCATCCAAAACCACAAAAGCTTTCCACCAACCACCATGCGATGGAAGGTCATATCCGGTATTAGACCCAGTTTCCCAGGCTTATCCCAGAGTCAAGGGCAGGTTACTCACGTGTTACTCACCCGTTCGCCACTAATCCACCCACAAGTGGGCATCATCGTTCGACTTGCATGTGTTAAGCACGCCGCCAGCGTTCATCCTGAGCCAGGATCAAACTCTCCGTTGAAGTAAAACAAAAACAGACACAACACGGAACCACGGAAATAACGCGGAAACCGCACTGCAAAATTTGAAACCAGCTGTAAAAACCAGGCCCAATCCACGGGGTGGACAGGCCCAGCAAATTCAACCAATCACATTACATAATCGGTATCAACAAACTTGGCACACTATTGAGTTCTCAAACAACAGACACACCCGGCACCACCCAAACCAAACATTCAGGATCGCTCCGGAGCAACTTTTCAAAGTTACCCGATCCCACCCGGCTTTGCAAACCACGTCTCCGTGACCCAAAACCACCAAGATCAGCCCCCACCCACCAACAGCACGCACAAAAAGCGAACCATTTTTCAGGCCGTTCAAAAGGGGGGTTGGCCGCTATTTTTCCGCTTCAGCGGCGGCGACTCAGAAAACAATACCCGCACACAACCCCCACCGCAAATCGGGCGGAAGGTGGTGGCGAATCCGCGGAATTCCGGGGCAGGAGGGGCGTTTCGGGCACCCAAGCAGGCTGCCGGCGTCGTAAGTCCGCTGTGTGTGCTGCCGCACACTGCACCACCACGGCCATGACCGCCGTTGGAACCGCTACCGAACGAGCTGTGGACGCCTCCCAACAAAGGGGAGCGTCCACAGCTCGTCTTAGTACTGCCCGATTCGTTTATCGCTCGCAGGCGACACCATCGCCGTCGCGGTCCAAAGAGGAGCTGTATCCTGGCTGACCCCTGTGCAACGGCGCGGCGCCGGCATTCTTCGCGGCGGTGCAGTTGGCGTAGTAGGCAGTTGCGGGTGCTTGGGCCGGTGCCTGGACAAATTTCTGCGCCGACTGCTGGTCGGCGGCCGCCTTGGCAGCTGCGTCCCGGGCCGCTTGGTCGGCTGCAGCCTTTGCAGCAGCAGCCTGATCGGCGGAGGCCTTGTCAGCCGCGGCTTTTTCGGCAGCGGCCTTGTCCGCTACCGCTTTAGCTGCAGCCTTTTCGGCGGCAGCCTTGTCGGCGGCGACCTTCTCGGCAGCCGCCTTCTCTGCGGCAATTTTGTCGAGCGACTTCACGCCGAGGTGCACGGTGGAGCCCTTCGCTGCTGTGGCGCCGCTGGCGGGATCCTGAGTCATCACCTGCCAGTTCTTCTCCACGATGATGGTCTTGCCGTCCACGATGTCCTTGGCCTCAACCTTGAAGCCGAGACCCTTTAGTTGGTCCGTGGCCTTGTCCAGGGTCAGGCCCACCACACCTGGAACGGCAACAGACGCCCCTGCCGTGGCGGTGGCTGTGGATGTCGCAGCGGATGCGGGTTCGACGGATGCCTGCTTGCCTCCGCAGCCGGTCAGCAACAGGCCGGCCAGGACGGCAAGCGCCAACGATTTCTTCAGCCGCCCGGTGACCGGGTGGGCGGCATACAGGTTGTTGTTCATGATTCCCCCTAGGAATGCGATGTGGTGGTGATGCGGTTGGGCCGAGGCCCGAGGAAAGATCCGGCGGCTACTCGCAGGCGACTCCGTCGGAGTCACGGTCCAGCGCGGGCCGGTAACCGGCTTGCCCGGCGGAGAGCGGCGCGGCTCCTGCCGCCCTCACCGCCGCGCAGTTGGCGTAGTAGGCAGCGGCAGGTGCCGGCACGGCAGGAGCCGGGACCACGGGCGCTGGTGCAACAGGAGCAGGGGCGACGGCGGCAGGTGCCGGTGCGGGTCCTGCCGGAGCGGGAGCAGGTACAGGAGCGGCGGCAGGTGGAGCAGGTACAGCAGCGGCGGCAGGTGCCGGCGGCAGCTGGTTGGTCGGCGCCAGCTGCCCGGCGCAGTCGCCCAGGATCCGGGCAATCGCATCGTGCTCGGCCTGCGTGACCCACAGCCCGTATGTCGCCTTCACGGAAACCTGCCGGGCAACGTACTCACAGCGGAAGCCCTTTCGGCGGCAACCAGGTGGCCGCATCGCCGTCGCCCTTTTGCTGGTTGGTGGGACCGTCCGTGGCCTGCAGGTTCAGCGGATCGTTGGCGAACGCCGTCCGCTGCTCGGCGGTCAGCTGCTGCGCGCCCTTCTGCCAGGCGTCGCTCAAGGCCACCACGTGGTCGATCTGGACGGCACTGCTGGTGGCCGAACCCCTGGCAAAGCTGATGGTCTTGCCCGTGTAGGGGTCGGCCAGCGTTCCCGACTGCACCTTGCACGGCACACTGTTCGTGTACGACACGCCGGTGAGGTCGCGTTTGAGGATGTCGTTGCGCGTATCGCACCCATTCCGGTCCACGTCTGCCCACGCCTGGCCGAACTGCGCGCGGTCGTACCCCGTCTTCGGCGCCCGGCCCTTGATCGGCAAGGTTGCCAATACGTCCAGCGCCTTGCTTGCGTACGCTGGCTGCGCATTGGGCGCGGCCGCGGGGGCACCGGCGGCAAGAACGCTTGGACTCTCCGGGTCCAGCGGCTCCCCGGTGTCCGTCGGCGTGGCAGTTGGTGTGGCCGACGGCGATGCCTTGGCTGTCGCCGTCGGGCTCGCTTTCGCCGGGGCCGCCTTCGCAGTGCTTTCCGAGGAGGCTGCCTCCAGGTCCGCGCCGGCGACGCGCGGCAGCGCGGCAGCGCCGCCGATGAACAGCGCCAGCGCCGCGGCGATTGCGACGGCGCCTGCCTTGCGTTTTGCGGGAAGCCACGCCCAGGAGCGCCGTCCGGTGAGGAGTACATAAAGACCGGTAAGAGCAGTTGAAATGCCCAGGACAATCAGGGCTCCGCCAATGCCGCCGCCCAGTGCTCCGAAAAGCATGAACAGCCCGGTAATACCGGCAACAATGAAAGTGGAAAAGCGCGGTTTCCGTGGCGGCTTCGGCGCAGGCGCGGAAGGAACAAACCCCAAGAGGGTGTCATAGTCGGACATTCATTTCCCCATATACAAGGGGGCCCAGAGAGTTTTGCCCCCGCAATCCCGGGCCTGCTGCATAGCCCGGTAAACTCATCACCGCCGAGCCTATGCACCCCGCTGCTCCGTTTACGCAACTTACTGCGATCCTCAGGCAACATTCAGGCAGTCTTGAGGAGACCTTGAGAAATTCCCGTCGCACTCCGCTTTCGGGGCTTAATAAATGCGCGGTAATTCAATCCGGCAATCGATCTGGGCCTGCCGTTCCCCTGGCGTGACGTCCAAGGCTAGAGTGGCCTCCATGCAAATGCGCCTTGAGGTTGTACAGGTCCCGGTTTCCGACGTCGACAGATCAAAAGCGTTTTATACGGACAAGCTGGGCTTCGTCCTCGACCATGACGTGGAACATATCCCGGGCATGCGCGTCGTCCAGCTGACGCCCCCTGGCTCTGCCACGTCGGTGGTCATCGGCACCGGCATGACCACCATGACCCCAGGCAGCCTCGAGGGCCTGCAACTGGTTGTTCCGGACATCGCCGAGGTTCGCAGCGAGCTGGTGGGCCGCGGCGCGGACATCAGCGAGATCCAGGACCTGGGCGGTGTCCTGTTCGCCTACTTCAGCGATCCCGACGGCAACCGCTGGGTCATGCAGGGCCAGACGCAGGACCATGTCCGGGATGCACACAGACCCTAGGAAGGGCTGGCTTTAGCTCCAGAAGCTCCCAGAGGTGAGCGGGCGTCGGCAGCGGAGAATCGCTACCCGGATGCGGGGGCCGCGCCACCCGGAGGGCGCTCCATCACATCCTGGACCACCTCATTGTGCCGCAGGAACCAGGGTTTGAAGGGTGGATCGAAGCGGGCGAACCGCGGTGCACCCACAGGCGTAAGGCCGGCCAGGGTGAGCGCCGCCTGCAGACCGTTGTTGCGCCGCTCAAAGGCCGACGCCGAACCGCTGCCCGAGAAGCCCAGCACGGCAGCGAGGGAACCGGGCACCGCCCGCACCGTGACCCTGGGATCGGTGGGCACGGGAGCAGTTTCGGCATTCAAGCCGGCCGGCAGGACAAAGGCCACCGAGAATTCCGCCGGCTCCCCTGATCCAGGCAGCGGTCCGCGCTGGAGTACGGGTGCGGTCATGGCGAGCTTTTGGCCTCCCGCTTCCTGGATCACCGGTGCGGTCATCGCCAGTTTCTGCCGGGCCGTGTTGTTGCCGCTGATGTAGTTGAAGAGGTACCGGAAGGCGGCGTTGCCTGCCCGGTCGAAATCGGCCGTCACCGACACCTCGGCGACCACGTGATCGGGATACCGGCGAAGTTCGAAGTGGGGATAGCGCCGGACCAACTCAAAGGGCTGTTGTTCAGTCATGGTGCGCACAGCCTACGCCCGTCAGGCGGGAGCGGACAGGGCGGGGTACGACCCGGAGCGGACAGCCGGAAGCTCCGGCTACACCACCTTTGGCGTTCGGCGCCGCCGCAACCTGGCGCGCAGAACAGCGCTGCCGACCAGGACGATGTACAAGAGGCCCAGAACTCCGAAAATGACCGTCAGGACAACCCCGGCTCCACGCAGCCAAACGCCGTCGCTCTCGTAGCCGGGCACGATGGCCCGCCCGGGATTGTTTTCGGCATAGACGACCGTCACGCTGCTGCCCACTACGGGATACTGATCGTGATCCACAGCGGCGAAGGTCCGGTGGACCGCCCCGTCCGCGGCCGGGAATTGCACCTGCATCCTGCGTTCGGACGCTTTGGTGACGTCGTCGAAGCGGATGATGGTTCCGGTCGCCTGGACACCAGAACGGGCGAGCTCCTCATCGGCGTTGATCATGAAGCTGCCTACGCCGATCATGATGGGCCCCAGGCAGAGCACCAGGACAGTCACGGCCAGGTTCAATTTCCGCTTCCACGACAGCGGGGGTTTACGGTTTCCGTCAGTTCTGCGCCCAGTCACGGCTCCCATTGTGCCGGAGCTGTCAGCAAAACCACACCTCCATCCATTGCCTGCGGCAACCAAAGAGGGCATAATGGTTAGCAGAACTAATTAGCAGTGCTAATAAATGCCAGCAGGAGGCGCACACCCCTATATGTCCCCCACCCAAACGACGCACCAGGCAAGCGCCGGCCCCACCGCCCCCGACACCCTCGCCATCGATCTCCGCACCGCTGTGATGCGCACGTCGCGCCGGCTTCGCGTCGAGGCCACCGGAGACGCCATCACCCCCGGCCAGTACACAGTCCTGGCCCTCCTGAACGGCAGCGGCCCCAGCACCCTGCGCGATCTCGCCAGGAGTGAGCACGTCCAGGCACCGTCCATGACCAGGATCGTCAACGCTCTTGCGGAGCAGGCGTTCGTTACCAGGAGCGCCGATCCCGACGACGGCCGGCAAGTCCGCGTGGACATCACCGACGCCGGCAGGAAAGTCCTGGCCGAGGCCCGGAGCCAGCGGACCGCCTGGTTGGCGCAGCGTGTGGCCGGACTCGGTGAGGAAGACCGGCTCATTCTCAGCCGCGCAGCCCGCATCATGCAGGAAATGAGCGGCAAATGAGTGCGATGTTCCGCGCCCTCGAAAATCCCAACTACCGCATTTGGGCCAGCGGCGCGATCGTCTCCAACATCGGCACCTGGATGCAGCGCGTCGCCCAGGACTGGCTGGTCCTGACCGTCCTTACCGATCACTCGGGAGCCGCCGTCGGCCTCACCACGGGCCTGCAGTTCCTGCCAATGCTGCTCTTCGGCCCCTACGGCGGGGTCCTGGCGGACCGCTACCGCAAGCGCATCATCCTGATGTGGACGCAGCTGGCCATGGGCTTCACCGGACTGGCCATCGGCCTCCTGGTGGTCACCGGCACCGCGCAACTATGGCACGCCTACGTGGCCGCCTTCTGCTTGGGCGTGGCCAGCGCGGTGGACGCACCGGCGCGCCAGGCCTTCGTATCGGAGCTCGTGGGCCAGGAGAACATTTCCAATGCGGTGGCCCTGAACTCAGCATCCTTCAACACCGCCCGGCTCACCGGGCCTGCCATCGCCGGCGTGCTCATCGCCTGGGTGGGTACCGGGCCGGTGTTCCTGCTCAACGCCGCGAGCTTCGCCGCCGTCCTGGTTTCGCTGTTCCGAATCCGCACCACCCAGCCCGCCCCTATCGCGAGGGGCGAGCGGAACAAGCACCAGGTGGCCGAGGGCATCCGTTACGTGCGGCGCCGGCCGGACCTGATGCTGATCATGGTCCTGGTGGGCATCCTGGGTGCGTTCGGCATGAACTTCCCGGTGATCAACTCGCTGATGGCCACCACCGAGTTCCGCATGGGACCCAGTGAATTCGGGCTTCTCGGCTCCATCATGGCCGTGGGCACGCTGGCCGGCGCCCTCCTCGCGGCACGCCGCTCCGGGCCGCGGCTGCGGTTCCTGCTGGGCGGAGCGCTGGGACTGGGCATCTTCACGGTCCTGGGCAGCATCGCCCCGACGTTCTGGGTCTACGCGGCAATCCTGATTCCCGTGGGCCTGGCGTCCATCACGTTCCTGAACAGCTGCAACACCAGCATCCAGCTCTCCGTGGAGCCACAGTTCCGGGGCCGCGTACTGGCCCTCTACCTGGCCATCCTCCAAGGCGGCACCGCCATCGGTTCGCCGCTGGTGGGTTGGATCGGCAGCGAGTTCGGCGCGCGCTGGTCCGTCGCGGTGGGCGGCATCGTGGTCCTGCTTGCCGGTATCGCCGCCGTTATCGCCGTCACCAGGCGCAACCGGCTCACCCTGCGCGGCGCACTCCGGATGGCCCTGGGCAGGCGCGAGCCCGCAGTCTGAGCCCGCTGCTGCGGTGGCGGGGCATCACTGTTGCGGGGCGGCCACGATGTCCACCGAGATTTCGACAACCGGCACCGTCCCCTTGTTCTCGAGCCAGTGGGTGGTGTGGCGGTCCTCCTGCCAGCCCACCCCCGGCCCGTACTCGGTGACCAAGCCGTCCCGGTGCTCCGTGACAGTCCCCTGAAGGACATAAACCGTCCCGGGCCGGCCCACGTGGTCATGGAGGGGGCCGAAAACTCCGCCCGGCTCGATGGTCACCATCCGCATCCGGAGCTGGCGCCCGTCCATACCCTCAATTTCGCCGGCAAGATCCACCGTCGACAGAACCTCCATGGAGACGCCCTTTGTCTCCGGCACCACTTCTTCCACGCCCACCGCTTTCCCTTCCCTCCGGACTGCTTACGACGGCGGCGCCGGCCTGCCGCTGCCACGCACCCGGGTGCGGGTGCTTCGGGCGGCACGGGCCGGCGTCGTACTTTCTATTGCGGGGCCTGCACTACGGGCCCTGGCCGTCAAGAAGGCATCGAGGAGATGTTGAGGATGTTGCCCTCGCTGTCCAGGAACCAGGCCGCCTGGCCGTAGCCCTCCATTGATGCGATGCCGTTCTCGGTCTTGAGTCCGGGCATGTCGTAGTCTTCGAAAACGACGCCGCGGGCACGGAGTTCGTCCACGTCGCGCTGGACATCATCACTGGCCCAGCCGATTTGCGTGTTCTTGGCCGAACCCGCGTTGTCCGTCTGGTAAATCAGGAACGAGGTCCCCTTCCCACACCGGTAGACAAGGCCGCCATCGGCCATGGTCCGCTCGGGCTCAAACCCCAGCTTGTCCCGATAAAATTCCTTGGCCCGGTCGATATCCTTCGCAGGCAGCACAGCCATGACTTCCATATCTTTGAGCATGACAAACAACTTCCCTTGCTGTTGTGATGGCGTCGCTCTCCCCCGAAAACGGTCCGGCCGTCCCCCGCCGGGCCTCGTGGCCGTCCTTCCCGCCGACTGCCGGGGCGGCCACCCGAAACCCCGGCGGAGCGGTGGCAGCAGCCAGCGCAGCGGGGTCCCCGAAGTCTACGAGGCCATTATGGAACTGAATTTCCCGCGGCGAAATAGGGGATTTTTAAGGGGGTCCCTTGCCTCCCGGAACTATTTCCGGGCCGCCCGGACAGCCTTGCGTACCGCGGCTCCCGTTGCCGTCATCAGGGGCACCAGGCACACCAGGGCGGCAATGGTGTTGGGGCGGAAGACGGTCCTGCCGTTGACCGTGCGGTAGACACCAAGCGGCACCACAACCCCGCCGCCTCCCCCGCCGGAGGCACCCTCCCCGGATTCCGTGCCGCCACCGAAGCCGAAGGACACCAGGGCCACGGGCACCATCTCCTCCCCGTTCAGGTTCACGGGGGCGCCGTACGCGCGGGCGACGCCCATGTTCTTAAAACTTTCCGCGAGGGACTCAAGAGTGTCAGCCATGGCATCACATTAGGCACCCCTGCAGTGCATTCGGAAGGACCATAAGTCCTGCCGGACAGCAGGGGCTCCGGCGGCCGGGCGCCCGTCCCTTCCGGTGGCGTGGCCGCAGGTGGCGCGGGCCGTCGTCGTCCGTTGCTCTATCCCCGGATCTCCGCCATGCGCAGCCGGACGATGTCCTCCACCACGTCGTCCGGCACGGGGTGGGCCGCGGTGAAGCGGATGGTCCCCTTGGAAAGTGAATACCCTTCCAGCCGGTCCGCGACTGCCGCGACGACCGCGCCGGAGAAGGGGAAGATCGAGAGGTGCTTGGCTGCGTGGACGGCGGCGAACAGAGGTTTGCCGTCCAGCTTCAGCGCGGGCATGCCGTAGCTCATGCCCTCCGTGGTGTCCGGGGCGATGGACCTGGCGAGCTCCACCACATGCTGCAGGCAGCTGCGGTCCGGTTCATCCAGCGCGGCCAGCGCATCGTCCACGGCGCCCAACGGGAACCTCAGCTCTTCCTGGCCGCAACCGTGGAGGCCAGCGCGGCCAGGCCCCGCTCAAAGTCGCCGCCCACCATCTTGTCCATGTTCATGAACAGCGCAAAGACCTTTCCGAGCCCTTTGTTCTCCCCGGTCATCAGCCACGTCACCTCCGTGCCGCCAGGAGCCTGGCTGAACGTGAACGTCGTGGGGTTCAGGGCCTTGAACGGCTTGGTGAACTGCAGCCGGATCCCGATGCGGCTCGAAGGTACGGACTCCACGATCTCCATGGTTCCGCTGCCGGCCTTTCGGTTGCCGTTCCACTCATAGCCCGCGCCGGTCCCTGCGTCACTGCCGAAGTAGCGGCGGCTCATCCCTGGATCGACCGCCTCCCAGGGGGACCAAGCGGTCCATTCGTGGAAGTTGTTCACCAACGGAAAGATCTCCTCGGCGGGGGCGGGGATGACGGCGCTGCGGCGGACTTCGAAAGTAGACATGGGCCCAGCATAGGGCCGCGGGCCGCCCGCGTTAAGGGAGGACCACGTTGACCGGGTCCTTGCCCTCCACCAGCAGCCCAATCTGCTTCCTGAGCAGCCGGACCATCCGGGGGAACATGGCCGAGCTGGCGCCACCGACGTGCGGGGTGATGAGCACGCCCGGAGTGGCCCACAGCGGGTGGTGCGCAGGCAGCGGCTCCGGGTCGGTCACGTCCAGGGCAGCCCGCAGCCGGCCGCTTGACGTCTCGGCGAGCAGGGCGTCGGTGTCCGCCACGGGCCCGCGGGCCACATTCACCAGCAGGGCTCCGTCGGGCATGGCTGCCAGGAACTTTGCATCCACCAGCTGCTGGGTCTGCCCACCCAACGGAACACTGACCACCACGATCTCGTGCAACGGCAGCTGGTCGTGGAGCGAGTCGATTCCGTAAATGGTCCCGTGGGCGTCCTCGCGGGCGCGGCTGGCCATCCGGGTGACCTCGGTTTCGAAGGGCAGGAGCCGGGCTTCGATGGCCTTCCCCACTCCCCCGTAGCCCACCAGCAGCACCCGCCGGTCAGCCAGGCTGGGCCGCGGGCTGTTGTCCCAGGTTCCGGTTTCCTGGTTGCGGACGAAGTCCGGGATACCGCGCTGGGAGGCCACCATCATGCCCACGGCGAGCTCCGCCGTCGACGTCTCATGCACCCCTGCCGCATTCGCGAAGGCGATGCCTGGCGGCAGAACTGCGGAGACGCCGTCGTACCCGATGGACTGGCTCTGCACCAGGCCGACGTCGACCCCCTCCAGGGCTGCGAGCGCGGTTGGGTTGCCCATATAGGGCGGCACCAGAAGGTCCAGCCGGCCTTCCGGCGCGGGTCCGTCCAGGTCCCACAGGACAAACTCGACGCCGTCAATGGGCGTGAGTGCGTCCAGCAGGTTTTGGGCGGGCAGGCAGACACGCAGCGGGGCCGTCACGCGGCGACCATCAGAAGGTGCCGTTTGGCAGGGCAGCAGGTACTCATGGGTCTCCAGGGTTCCGGGCCCGGCGCAGCTGCAGCGGGCGTTGAAGTTCCACAACCAACCTATCCCCCGGTACCGCCCACGCCGATTTTTCGCTCCGCAACACGCTGCCGCCGGCGCCCTGTCACGTCCATGACAGCCCGTCCAATCCTGTAAATTTAAGGGAGGAATTGTCCGGCCAGCGAGCCGCTTTCCAACCCCACCCTTTGAATGGACGCTCCCCCATGTCTTCCGCGATTTCCGCGCCGTCCCCTGCCCGATTTCCCTATGCCGCGATGGTGGTCCTGGCCACGATCGCCTTCACAGCCATTACCACCGAGCTCCTCCCGTCCGGGCTGCTGCCGCAGATCAGTACCGGCCTTGGCGTTTCCGAGCCGGTGGCCGGTTACCTTGCCGCTGCCTACGCCGCCGTCATTGTGGTCACGGTGGTCCCGGCGGCACGGCTGTTGGGGAAGATCCCGCGGCATGCCCTGTTGGTTGCGTTGGTGCTGACCTTCGCGCTCAGCAACGCACTGGTGGGTCTGGCACCGGACTTCACCTCGGCGATGATCGCCCGGCTGGTGGGCGGTCTGGCGCACGGGCTGCTCTGGACCACCATGGCGCCATTCGTATCCCGCGTGGTGCCGGCAGACAAAGTGGGCAAAGCCCTGGCAATCGTCTTCAGCGGCAACAGCCTGGGCCTGGCCATCGGTGCACCGGTGGGGACTGCCCTGGGCGGATTCCTGGGCTGGCGCGCCGCGTTCCTGGTTCTCGCGGGCTTCGGCGTGGTCCTGACGGTCCTCGCGTTCTGGCTGCTTCCCCGCGTCCAGCGCATTTCCGATGCTGCCCGGCCGTCCCTGCGCAAGGCGATCGGCCAGCCGGGCGTGAAGTCCGTTGCCATCGCGTGGCCTCTGCTGGTCCTGGCGCACTTCGCCCTGTTCACCTACATTGCGCCCTTCATCCGCGAGGCGAACCTCCCGGACTACGCCACCAGCCTCTCGCTGACGGTGCTGGGCGGGTCCGGCCTGCTGGGCATTTGGATCGCGGGCCTCACCGTGGATTCGCGGCCCCGCCGTTCGCTGCTGATCACGACGGCGGCCATCGCCTTATCGATGTTCCTCCTGCCGCTCGCCGTTGGGAACCTGCCAGTGGCCCTGATACTGATGACCATCTGGGGTGCAGGCCTGGGCGCCATCGGCATCTACAACCAGTCGGCGATCCTCCGGGCCGGCGGGGAGTACAGCGAGGCTGCGAACGGGCTCACGGTCCTGACCATCCAGCTGGGCATCACCATCGGCGCGCTTTACGGCTCGGCAGCCCTGGTGGTCGGCGGCCCGCTGCTGGTTCCGGCCGCGGCGGCAGTCCCGGTGGTTGCCGCGTTCGCCATCACGCTCGCCGGCAAGAGGTACGCGTACCCGCCCGGCCCGCGGGAACGCATCTGGCTGGAACCCCGGCCGGTCTCCGACAAAGTCAAGGACCCCGCCTGATCCCTGGGCACAGCAGAACCTGGCGTTAACCTCCCCTCCAACTGCGTGAACCTCGGGGGCAACCTGTCCGGCCTACCGTTGGCGGGTCACCCGGCGCCGCCGGAACCCGTCACCCAGGAGGAACCATCCCCATGCGCACAGCCCTGACCGCTGCGGCAACCGCCGCACTGCTCGCCGCCGCCATCGCCTCGCCGGGCGCCGCCTTCGCCGCCGAAACCGCCGAGGCCGGAACGCCGTCGTCGAACGCTGCCGGCACCGCCACCTCCGCCATCAAGACGAACGAGCGCAACGGCTCCTTCGACCTCCAGGCGCACCGCGGCGGCCGCGGCGAGTGGACCGAGGAGTCGCTGGCGGCGTTCGGCAACTCCCTGAAGCTCGGCGTCAGCACCCTGGAACTGGACACCCACCTCACCGAGGACGGGAAGATCATCGTGTGGCATGACGACACCATCCAGGCCAACAAATGCGTCGATACCGCCCCGGCCACCGCCGGTGATCCCGAGTTCCCGTACGTCGGCCGCCGTGTGGCCGAACTGTCCCTGGCCCAGGTCAAGACCCTCAACTGCGGCTTCATGCAGCTGCCCGGCTTCCCCGGGCAGGAGGTGGTCGAAGGGAACCGCATCGCCGAGCTCAAGGACGTCTACCAGGTGGCGGAACAGTACAACGCCAAAAAGGTCCGCTTCAACGTGGAGACCAAGGTGGAGGACGGGAAGGCCGGCGGCGAAGGCATGGTGGCGCTGACCAAAGCCGTGGTGGCAGAAGTCGAAGCCTCCGGCGCCGCGGACCGCACCACCATCCAGTCCTTCGACTGGTCCTCGCTGAACCTCACCAAGGAACTGGCACCGGAGCTGACGCTCGTTGCGCTTTCCAGCGGGGACAAGTGGATGCAGGTGGGCCAGCCGGGTGCCGCGCCCGAGCTGGGCGGCATCGACATCGACGCCTACGGCGGCTCCCTTGCCAAGGCTGCAGCCGCCCAGGGGTACAACGTCATCTCCCCCACGTTCAGCTCCGTCACACCCCAGATGATTGCCGAGGCACACCAGCTGGGCCTCGCCGTCATCCCGTGGACCGTCAACAAGGCCACGGACATGGAGCGCCTGATGGACCAGGGAGTGGACGGCATCATCACCGATTACCCCACCCGCCTGCGCGCGGTCATGGACGAGCGCGGTTTGAAGCTGCCCAAGGCCTACGCCCCGCAGGCGTAGTTCCGCGGATAAGGGCCATACGTCAAGGCACGACGGCGGCTGCCGGACTTCCGCTGGGGGAAGCCCGGCAGCCGCCGTCGTCCGTCCGGGCCACACGGCTCAGGTACGGTACTTGGCCACCGTGAACAGGAACGTCGAATCCTCCTCGGCGTGGAGGCTGTGCAGGCCGGGCGGGACAATCAACAGGTCGCCGGCTTTGCCCTGCCACGACTCGCCGCCGGCCCTGAGGCTGACGCAGCCCTGGATCACGAAGACCGTGGCGTCGCCAGGGTTCTGGTGCTCGCTCAACTGGGTTCCGGCCTTCATGGCCATGACCGTCTGCCGGAGGACCTTCTCGTGGCCGCCATAGACCGTGTCCGCGGCGCGCCCGTTGCTGGAGGTGACCGCCGCCTCGAGCTGCTGCCGGGCCAGCGCGTCGATCGATATCTTCTGCATGAGCCCAAGGCTACCCGCGTTCGTGCACCGGGGCGCCGGATTCTTCCGGTCGGGGCCGGCCGGAAATCCCCTGGGGAGGGGATGGAGCACCGGTGAGGCCGGGCCTACTCTTCGAGCATGAACACCGTGTCGCAGATCTTCGCGGTGATGGCCGCGGTCATCTATATCTTCGTCTTTCCGGTGGAGAGCTTCCTCCTCCGCCGCAACAGGTGGGCGCAGAAATTCCTGAGTACGCCGCCGGAGAATGTCCCCGCCGTGATGATGTGGGCCATCCCCACCGGGTACCGGAACCTGCTGGTCGCGCTGGGCGTGCTCGCAGGCGTGGTCGCGGCCAACTCCGGCCAGCTGGTGGTGGGCTACACGCTGGTGGTCTACTGCTGCGCCAACATGGTCCTCACGGCGCCCACCATGCTGCTCGCAGACCTCCAGGGGCACTATCCCCGGAAGTGGGACAGCGTGCCGGGAACGGTCGCGGCAACCGTCCCTGCATTGGTGGCCCTGCTCCTGCTGCCCTTCGGTCCGTAACTCCTCCGGGGCCACCGTCCACGGCGGCCGCTGTCGCCCCGGACTGGACACGCACGCAGGTACCCGAATTCGGAGCCCCGGCAAAGGCTTGATAGACGTTAAAGGATGCTCGATGTCCTGAACCCCGCCCTGCCCTTCATCGCCATGGCCCTGGCCGTGCCGGCCGGACTCACCCTGTCATGGCTGCTCCGCAAGATCGTCCTGAAGCTGAACCGGAAACGGCCCGAGCTGCAGGCCACCTCCCGGGTGGCCCGCCAGCCGCTGCGGCTGGCACTGTGCCTGGTGGGCGTCCGGGCCGCGCTGGGCCTGACAGCCGGCGGTGAAAGCTGGCACGCCGGCGTCGACCATCTCCTGCTGCTTGCCATGATCGGTTCGTTCGCGTGGCTTGCAATCGCGGTCCTGCTGATCGTGGAGGCGGTGGTGCTGAACCGGCACAGCGTGGACGTGGCGGACAACAGGAGGGCGCGGCGGCTGCGCACCCAGGTGATCCTGGCCCGCCGGATCGCCGTGGCACTGGTGGTGGTGCTCGCCGTCGGCACCGCCATGCTGACGTTCCCCGCGATTCAGGCGCTGGGTGCCGGGCTTCTGGCGTCTGCGGGTGTGATCTCCATCGTGGCGGGCCTCGCCGCGCAGACCTCACTGGTGAATGTCTTCGCCGGGATGCAGCTCGCGTTCACCGATGCCATCCGTGTGGATGACGTGGTGGTGGTCCAGAAGGAGTGGGGGCGGATCGAGGAGATCACCCTCACCTATGTGGTGGTGCACCTGTGGGACGACCGCCGGCTGATCCTGCCGTCCACGTACTTCACCACCACCCCGTTCGAGAACTGGACCCGCCGCCAGTCCGAGGTAATGGGCACCGTGGAGTTCGACCTCGACTGGCGCGCCCCCGTTGAGGACATGTGCACCGAACTGCGCCGCGTCCTGGCCGGCACCGAACTGTGGGACGGGCGCGTGGGCGTCCTGCAGATCACCGATGCCACCGGAGGCTTTGTCCGGATCCGCATCCTGGTCAGCGCGGCGGACAGTGCAGCGCTGTTCGACCTGCGCTGCCTGGTCCGCGAAACCATGGTGACGTTCCTCCAGCAGGACCATCCGCAGGCGCTGCCGCACCAGCGCTGGGAGCAGGCAGCGGACGACGCCGGCACGGCCACCCGGCGCAAGGCACCGTTGCGGGGGCTGGCTGGGCCCGGGGCAGCAGGGGCGCACGCGGACCCGCACGAATCGCAGCTGTTCACCGGATCGGTGGAGGCCGTGGAGCGGTCGAGGGCCTTTACCGGCCCCGGCGACGAGGTATTCGAGGAACGCGGCCGCAACCTGGCGTCCCACAACTGAAAACCCTTGATAGGTGACCATATGGTCACCTATCATGGGAGTCATGGACGACGTGTTCAAAGCACTCTCCGACCCCACCCGCCGGGACCTGCTCGACGAACTGTTCCGCGAGGACGGCCAGAGCCTGAGTGCGCTTGAGGCACGGTTCAGCATGAGCCGGTTCGGGATCGCCAAGCACCTCCGCATCCTGGAGGACGCAGGCCTGGTGGTGGCCCGCCGTCGCGGGCGGGAAAAGCTTCATTTCCTCAATCCCGTCCCCATCCGCCTGGTCCACGACCGCTGGGTCAGCAAATACGCAGAACCATGGGCCGCTGCCCTCAGCGACCTCAAATCCAGATTGGAAAGTCCCATGGAAAAGATCTTCGAGATTTACATTAAGACCACGCCCGAACGGCTCTGGGAAGCCATCACGGACAGCGACATCCGCAGCAAATACCAGTTCGGCAACACACTGCAGTCTGACTGGACGCCCGGCGGCCGCTTCGAAATGGGCAACCCCAAGGCCGGGCAGATCCTCGGCGAAGGCGAAAACCTGGAAGTCGACCCGCCGCGGCGGCTGGTGCAGACCATGCGGGCCCTCTGGGGCGAGGACGTCAAGGCCGAAGGCACATCGAAGATCACCTGGGAGATCGAACCGGTGGGCGATTCCTGCCACCTCACCGTCACGCACAGCGACCTGCGGGAGGGCGCCAACGAACAGCTCTACGGCGGCTGGCCGATGATCCTCTCCGGCCTGAAGACGTGGCTGGAAACCGGCGAGAAGCTCACCACGCCGGGCTCCCTGCTCTACACCTGACCCGCCCCGGCGGGCGGGCTAGGCCTTTTGCTGCCGCCAGAATACGGAAATCCCGAACGTCACCACGCACAGCACCAGCATGGCCAGGACCATCCGCATCCAGCTGTCCTGGTGCACCCCGCCGGACGCGAAAACCCCGATCATCACGGTCGCGGTGATGGCACCCACATAGCGGCAGGTCTGGTAGATGCCGGCCGCGACGCCCCGGTCCTGCGGCCGCGTCGAGACGAACATGCCCTGGTTGGAGGCGATGCCCACGGTTCCGTAGGGGATGCCCATCAGGGCTGTCAGGACCACCACGAAGGGGATGGCCAGGGTGCCGGTCAGTACCCACATAAGCGCCGCCACCACCGTCAAAAGGACGACGCCGGCCAGCAACACCCGCCGGACACCGAACCGTCCCATCGCCGCAACCGCCCATGGGGTGGCTACGACCGACATCCCGGCGAGGGGCAGCATCAGCAGGCCCACCACGCCTGGGTCGTAGCCGCCGGCCTCCTGGAGCAGCTGCGGGAGGCCAAAGAAAACGAAGTAGTAAACGCTGCTGAATACGGCGAAGGCCAGGTACACCAGCATCAGCGGCCGGTTCCGGCCCAGCAGCCGCAGGTCCAGGAAGGGCTTGGCGAAGCGCAGCTCGCGCCAGGCGAACAGCGCTGCGAGCACGGTTCCGCCAGCCAGCATCGGCCAGCGGTAGTCCGGTGCCACGTTCAGCGCCGCCATCATGACCAGCAACAGCGCGCCGATGAAACCTGCGATGCCCGGGAGATCCGAGTCCCGCACCAGCTCGGCCACGCTGCCGCGTTCCCTGGCCTTGTCCGGCGGTGCCGCCCTCGCGACGATCAGCAGCGCCGCCAGGGACAACGGCACGTTGACCAGGAACAGCGACTCCCAGCCCACAAAACCCACCAGCAAACCACCTACCACGGGACCCACAGCGGCGGCCGACGTGTTGGCCATCTGCAGCCGCCCCAGGGGGCGCGCCGCCTCCACGTTTGCCTGGTGTGCCAGCGTGCCCACCATCACTACCGCACTCGGATACGCGGTGGCCGTGCCGAGGGCCATGACCGCACGCGCGACGCAGAGGAGCGCGAAGTTGGGGGCCAGCGGAGCCAGCGCACACGTGATGGCCACCAGTCCCATGCCCAGCAGGAACATCCGCCGCGGGCCGAACCGGTCCGCCAGCCTGCCCATCACCGGCTGGCCGGCGGCAGAGGCCAGATAGAAGGATGTGACCACCCAGGTGACGGCCGCGACGTCGAGCCCAAAGTCGGCACGCAGCACCACCAGGGCCACGGCGATCATGGAGGAATTCAGCGGGTTCAGTGCCGTGCCCAGACTGAGTCCGGCGACGGCCAGGGCAGTCCTGGGTTGGTTGCTCACGGTAACAGTCTGGCCCACAGCAGGCGCCGGGAACGACTTGGCGGACGCTAATCGTGGTGTGGCGTTGGCTACTTGGCGGTCAGTCCCACCGGGAACAGCGCGTCCTCGACGGCCCTGGTGAGGTCCCGGATCACCTCGGCCTGCCCGTCATCCGGCACGCCTTCCGGGTTCTCGGTGTAGATGACCAGTGCGAAAGTGGAGCCGCGGTAGCTCAGGAGCGCTGCATCGTGCAGTTCCCCGCCCACCTCCCCGTACTTGTGGTAGACGTCCACTCCGGAACGTGATCCTGCGGGTATGAGGTCCTCGTTGTTGGTGTCCTGCATGTAGCCCAGCAGCTGCTCCGTGTTGTCCTTGTCCAGGAGTTCCCCCGCATACAGCTTCTTGAGGATCAGGGCCATGTCCGCCGCGGTCAGCATGTTCTGTTCGGGATCGTAGGTGACCCCGATTGACGCCGCGTAGGCAATGAGTTGCGGGTAGCCGACGGCATCCATCAGGAGCAGCCAGGAATCGTTACTGCTGTCGTTGACCATGGCCTTGAGCTGGAACGCCGCATCGTAGTCGCCCATGGGATCGTCCAGGCTCGCCTGGCCGTTCTCCACCAGGTGGTAGTAGGCGGCGGCGGTCAGGATCTTGGCCGTGCTGGCCGCCGTGAAGGTGTCCGCATCGCCAAACGTCCGTTCAGCACCGCCGGACACGTCGGCGAGCGCCAGCCCGATCCGGTACTGGTCCGCTTCACCAAGGATGTTGTCCACGCTGTCCTGCAACGACGGCGGGGCGGCCGCCACCGGTGAGGCGGGAACCGCGGGCTGCGTGGGAACTACGGCGCCCGAGGGCGGCTCCGACCGGACCACCGCGAGGGTCACGGTGCCGATGATCACCAGCACCAAGGCGACAGCCAGGATGAGCAGCCTCTTATGCCCCTGCCGCCTGCCGGCTGACGGCGTACCCGGAGCCGGCGGCTTGCCCGGCACCGGCGGCGGAGCATCGCGGCCGGGTTTGGGCACCATGGGGTGCATGGACATACAAGGGCTCCTGGTCCGCTTCGGCAATTTCAAACAACGTCAGCGTGGGGGTGTGCCGCGCTGACAGATGCTGATTAAATCACCGGAATTTGGGAGCTTCCTGAAGGCTTGCCGGACGTTCCGCCGGGCCGTTCCGGCGACCCGCCGAATCTTTGCCGACGCGCAATTTCCCTGGCGCCGCCTGAATGCCGGCCGCACCAGGGAGTCTCCGGTTCGGTAACAAATTTTGGGTCGAAACCTAACCCCGGGTGCGCGCGGCGAGCGCCGTGTCCAGGAATTCCAGGTGCGCAGGGGCCACGGTCACCACGCTGGCCAGGTATTCAGGGTGCTTGGCCAGGAACTTCTTGATGAAGGGGCACACCGGGACGACGCCGATGCCCTCCTCCACCGTGCTGTCCAAGGCAACCGTGGCCAAGCGGCCGGCCAGGCCCTGGCCGCCGTATTCCTCGTTGATGACGGTGTGGTAGAAAATCCGCTGCGGCGACTCCCCGCCGTCGTACTCCTTGTACGCCGCCTTGCCGATCACATTGCCGGCATCAAGAATCTCGAAGCGTTCGCGCCCGGGGTTGTGGCGGACGGTGATGTCGCTCAAGGGAACTCCTTCGGTTGCGGATGGTGCTGACCCGTGCAAAGCCTAACCTGCACGGGGCACCACTTATTTCCGCAACCGGCGGTCTATCGCGACACCCCCGCCCGCCGCCGCGTCAGCTCAGGTAGCCGTTCGGGTTCAGGACGTACTTGGTGGCTGCGCCCGCGTCGAACTCCGCGTAGCCCTTCGGTGCCTCCTCCAGCGGAATCGCCTTGGCGTTGACGTTCTTGGCGATGTTGACCCGGTCATTCAGGATGGCCATCATCAGCTGCCGGTTGTACTTCATGACCGGGCACTGGCCCGTAGTGAAGCTAAGGGACTTGGCCCAGCCCGTGCCCAGGCTCAGCGACAGCGCACCCTTCTTGGCGGCGTCATCAATGCCGCCCGGATCACCGGTGACGTACAGGCCGGGGATGCCGAGCGCTCCGCCGGCGGCCGTGAGCTCCATCAGGGAGTTCAGGACGGTCGCCGGTGCCTCCTTGGCGTCATGGCCGTGGCCCTTCGCTTCGAAACCGACGGCGTCCACGCCGCAGTCCACCTCCGGGACGCCGAGGATCTGCTCGATCTGATCCTTCGGGTCACCCTTGGAAAGGTCCACAGTCTCGCAGCCGAAGCTGCGTGCCTGCGCCAGCCGGCCCTCGTTCATGTCGCCCACAATCACGACGGCGGCACCCAGCAGGTGCGCGCTGGTGGCCGCTGCGAGGCCAACAGGACCGGCACCGGCCACGTATACGGTGGACCCAACGCCGACACCGGCTGTGACCGCACCATGGAACCCGGTGGGGAAGATATCCGAGAGCATGGCAAGGTCCAGGATCTTCTCCATGGCCTTGTCCTTGTCCGGGAACTTCAGCAGGTTCCAGTCTGCATACGGGACCAGCACGTAGTTGGCCTGGCCTCCCACCCAGCCGCCCATGTCCACGTAGCCGTAGGCACTGCCCGGCCGGTCTGGGTTCACGTTCAGGCAGATGCCGGTCTTGCGTTCCTTGCAGTTCCGGCAGCGTCCGCAGGCGATGTTGAACGGCACGGAACAGAGGTCGCCCACCTTGATGAACTCGACGTCGCGGCCCACCTCCACCACTTCGCCGGTGATCTCATGGCCCAGCACAAGGTTGGGCGGGGCTGTGGTGCGGCCGCGGACCATGTGCTGGTCCGATCCGCAGATGTTGGTGGCCACGGTCTTGAGGATGACCCCGTGGTTGACCGGGCGTCCCACGTTGGCGGGGTTGACCCCGGGGCCGTCTTTGAGCTCGAACGTTGGATAATCAATGTCAATTACTTCGACCTTGCCGGCTTCTTTGTAGGCAACGGCTTTGTTCCCTGTCATCTATCGCTCCTGTAGTCAGGCGTCCGGTGGGACGGCCGTGATCTGGGTAGGTGAGACATCCCGCGTGGGGAACAGTCCTGGCCGGTTGGTGCATCCTGATGTTTGTCGTGGTCAAGTACCGGTTCCCGGGGTGGGGATCCGCCCAGTCTAGGCATGGCCCCCAGAGCGGTCTAGGGGTAAGTGCCCCTTGTTTGCCGGGGGCTTCCAACGGGTAACTCTTATTCGCGGCGTACGCTGTACCAACCGGCTCCGCACATGCAGGACGGCCGGTTCCCAGGCAAGTTCTACCGTTGAGGAGAACGGCATGAAAACGCGCACTATTGGACAACTGACAGTCTCCGCCCTTGGCCTTGGCTGCATGGGCATGAGCGAGTTCTACGGCACCGGTGACGAGCAGGAGTCGGTGGCCACGATCCACGAGTTCCTGGACGCCGGCGGATCGCTGCTGGACACGGCCGACATGTACGGCCCCTTCACCAACGAGAAACTTGTGGGCAGCGCCATTGCAGGACGCCGCGGAGACGTTGTGCTCGCCACTAAATTCGGCAATGAACGCCGCGAGGACGGTTCCTGGGTGGGCATCAACGGCCGGCCCGACTACGTCCGGTCCGCTTGCGACGCCAGCCTGCAGCGGCTGGGGGTGGACCACATCGATCTCTACTACCAGCACCGGGTGGACAAGACGGTTCCCATCGAGGACACGGTGGGCGCCATGGCGGAACTGGTCCAGGCCGGGAAGGTCCGCTTCCTGGGCCTCTCCGAAGCATCCGCGGAAACCATCCGGCGGGCCCACGCCGTGCACCCGATCACCGCGCTGCAGACGGAGTACTCGCTGTGGGAGCGGGAGCCCGAGACCAAGGTGTTCCCCGTACTCGCGGAGCTGGGCATCGGTTTCGTGCCGTACAGTCCCCTGGGCCGTGGTTTCCTCACCGGCCAGATCCGCAGCGTGGACGACTTCGCCGAGGACGATTTCCGCAGGCACTCCCCCCGCTTCCAGGGGGAGAACTTCACACGGAACCTGGAACTCGTGGACCGCGTCAAGGAGCTGGCGGACCGGAAACAGTGCACTCCCGGCCAGCTGGCCCTCGCCTGGCTGCTGGCACAGGGCGAACACATCGTGCCGATCCCCGGTACCAAGAAACGCGAACGCCTGCACGAGAACCTCGGCGCCGTGGACGTGGAGCTGACCCAGGACGAGCTCCAACTCCTGGACGAGCTGGCACCCGCGGGGTCCACTGCCGGTGCCCGCTACCCCAACATGTCCTCTATCGACACGTAGCCAGGGAAGCACGCACGGCCGGCCGCTGCAATGGTTTACGACGGCGGGGCGGGGCTGGCGTAGGGTGGTTCCTACGGCTGAAGCAAGCGGCCGCAGTTTCCTTCTGTGCGGAGCCCAGTTCCATGTCCGACGAACCTGCCCTTCGGGCCCTTGCTGCTTCCTCCTTCAACCTGCCGGACCTTCGGGACGGGCAGCTTTCCGGCATGGCCGCGCTCGCGGAAGGCCGCGATGTCCTGGCCGTCATGCCCACCGGCTACGGCAAATCAGCGATCTACCAGGTCGCAGCACTGCACCTGCACAAGGCAACGGGACGTCCCGCCGTCGTGGTTTCACCGCTGATTGCCCTGCAGGAGGACCAGCTGGACGGCCTGTCCCAGCTCCTCGGACCGGATGCCGCCGTAGCCATCAATTCCTCACACAGCGATGCCGAAATCGAGGATGCCTGGCGCGCTGCCGGGGAAGGCTCGGCCGTGTTCCTGTTCCTCGCCCCGGAACAGCTGGCCAAGCAGGCAACCGTGGACCGTATCAAGGCACTGGACATCACGCTGTTCGTCGTGGATGAGGCACACTGCGTCTCCTCCTGGGGACACGACTTCCGGCCCGACTACCTGGCGCTCGGACATGTCCGCGCGCAGCTGGGGAACCCGCCCGTGGCTGCCCTGACAGCTACGGCTTCCCCTCCGGTCCGGGACGAGATTATGGAGCGGCTTGGTATGAACAAGCCCTTGGTGCTGGTGCATGGGTTCGACCGGCCCAACATCAGCCTCGACGTGGTCCGGCACCACGAAGACAAGGACAAGCGCAAAGCCGTGCTGGTGCAGGTCGCTGGCCTGGCACGCAAAGGGCATGGGCTCCTCTACGCCGCCACCCGGAAGGACACGGAGAAATACGCCGCCAAACTGGTCGCGGAGGGGCTGCGTGCCGAGGCGTACCATGCGGGCCGGTCCGCCGGGGACCGGGAACGCATCCACGAGCTGTTCCTGAACGACGCGCTGGACGTGGTGGTGGCCACCACCGCGTTCGGCATGGGAATCGACAAGCCCAACGTGCGCTTCGTGGTGCACGCTGACATCCCGGAATCGCTGGACTCCTACTACCAGGAGATCGGACGGGCAGGCAGGGACGGCGCACCCGCCTCAGCCGTCCTGCACTACCGGTCAGAGGACCTTGGCCTGCGGAAATTCTTCGGCACCCACTCCCCCGACCCCGGGTCTCTCCTTGCCGTCCTGAAGGTCCTCAAGGCCGCCCATGCACCCACGCCCAAGTCCTCCCTTGCGGAGTTGACGGGGTTCAAGGCCCGGCGCATCACGTCCCTTGTGAACCAGCTGGAGGAAATCGATGCCGTCAGCACCGGGAAGCGCGGGGTGCGGCTCACGTCCAAAGCCAAGCTGCCCGCGTTGGTGGGTGACGCCGTCGAGCTGGCCGAAGCCCGGCAGCGGGTTGACCAGTCGCGGCTGACCATGATGCGCGCCTACGCCGAGACGGACGGCTGCCGCCGGAAGTTCCTGCTCGGCTACTTTGGCGAGGACCTGCCGGACCCCTGCGGCAATTGTGACGGGTGTGCTGAAGCCGCCAACCAGGCGGCGGCGAAGGAGTCCGACGGCGGCGCGCCGGCGTCCGCTGCCGGCGAGCCTTTCCCGCTGCAGTCCACGGTGGTCCATAAGGACTGGGGCCCCGGCCTGGTGATGCGGCACGAGGACGATGTCATCACGGTGCTCTTCGAGCAGGAAGGGTACAAAACGCTGTCCAGGGCAGCCGTCGTGGAGCACCAGCTGCTGAAACCCGCTTAGGTAGGCTGGGGGTACACCCCAACGAAAGGCCCGCCGCGTGGACGTACCTGCTTATGCCTGGACCCTGACCATCGCGGCGATCGTTGCGCTGCTGGCCTTCGACTTTTTCTTCCACGTCCGTAAGGCCCACACCCCCTCACTCAAGGAATCAGCCACCTGGTCCGCCATCTACGTGACCATCGCGGTGCTCTTTGGGCTGGTTGTGCTTGTGTTCGGCGGATCCGACATGGGCACCGAGTACTTCGCCGGCTACGTCACGGAGAAGGCCCTGTCCGTGGACAACCTTTTCGTGTTCCTGATCATCATGGCCAGCTTCAAGGTGCCGCGGGCTGACCAGCAGAAGGTGCTGCTCTTCGGCATCGTCTTCTCCCTTATTGCCCGTACGGCCTTCATCTTCCTGGGTGCGGCGCTGATCAACAGCTTCGCCTGGGTGTTTTACATCTTTGGGCTCATCCTGCTGGTTACGGCGGGAAACCTGCTCAAACCGGACGACCACGACGACGACTCCGACGGGCTGGTGGTCCGGCTCGCCAAGAAACTGCTGCCCGCCTCGGAACATTACGATGGCGACAAACTGTTCACGGTGGAGAACGGCAAGCGGGTCCTGACGCCTATGCTGCTGGTCATGGTGGCCATCGGCGGTACTGACATCCTGTTTGCCCTGGACTCCATCCCGGCAATTTTCGGGCTGACCCAGAACGTCTTTGTTGTCTTCACTGCCACGGCGTTCTCGCTGATGGGCCTGCGGCAGCTGTTCTTCCTGATCGACGGCCTGCTGGACCGGCTGATCTTCCTCTCCTACGGCCTTGCCGCCATCCTGGGGTTCATCGGCGTGAAGCTCATCCTGCACGCCCTGCACGAAAACACGCTGCCCTTCATTAACGACGGCGGGCATGTCAACGTGGTGGAAGTCAGCACCGGCCTGTCACTCAGCGTGATCCTCGGGGTGCTGGTGGTGACCATCCTCGCTTCGGTCTTCAGCCCCAAGGGCAAGGCCAAGAACGCGGTATCGGGGGCGAGGCGGCACGCCACCGAGTACGTGGACCTCAACTACGAAACGGACATGGCGGAGCGGGACAAGATCTTCGCCAAGATGGTCCGTGAGGAGGACCAGATCCGGAAGCTTCCCGAGAAGTACAAGCGGCTGGTCCGCCATGAAACCGAGTTCATGGACCTGATCCGGAAAGCCCATGACGAGCACGACAAGGCCCAGGTGCGGGCCGCCGCGGCCGAGGGCTGAGGTTACCGGCCCAGTTCGGGACCTTGAAATGTGCCTGATCTGAATCGTCCCAAGGCTTACAGGAGTGTTTGTCAGTCCCGCTTGCTAGGTTTGATTCCAGGCCGGGGGAACCGACTCCGGGCCCGCAAACAGTTGGGGAGGCCCCGTGTTTCTGCTGGACGCTGCCGGTCATCATGCCGGGTCCGACGCGCCGCCGGACCTGGTCTTCTCCGCCAGCGACCTTGTGGCGGCCTCCGAATGTGAGTACCGCACGCTCCGGATCCTGGACGAAAAGCTGGGCCGTGCTCCCAAGGCAGAGTTCCCAACTGACGAGATGCAGAAGCGCGCCGGCGAGTTGGGCGACCAACACGAGCAGACCGTGCTCGCCAGCCTGGTGGCCCAGTACGGTAAGTGGGACGCGAGCCGCGGCGCAGGGGTCTACTCCCTCGAACGTGGCCAGAACCTGCGCGGGGAGCTGCAGGCAAAGCACGCGGAAACCGAGCTCGCCCTCCGCTCCGGAGCAGATGTGGTCTTTCAGGCGACGTTTTTCGACGGCGAGTTCCTCGGCTACGCCGACTTCCTGGTCAACGAGGCTGCGGGCACCGGCAACCCGGGCCGCTACGAGGTTTGGGACACCAAACTTGCCCGTCACGCCAAAGTTGGGGCACTGCTGCAGCTGGCCGCCTACGGCGATCAACTCCTGGGGATGGGGTTGGACCCCTCCCCCGTCGTCACGCTGGTCCTTGGAACGCGGGTAGGTGAGGACTGGCTGCGGAGCAGCCATTCGCTGCCGGACCTGCTGCCCGTCTTCCGGGAACGACGCCGGCGCTTCCGCCACCTCACAACCAGCCACCGCGCCGGTTACGGCACAGTGGAGTGGCAACAGCCCGGCGTCGTGCACTGCGGACGCTGCGACTACTGCGCGGAACAGGTGCAGCTCCACAGGGATCTCCTGATGGTGGCGGGCATGTCGGTGGTCCAGCGGCGGAAACTGCACGGGACCGGCATCACCACCATCGACGAACTGGCTGCGATGCCAGCCGGCGAGGCAAGGAACTCGGTGGCCAGGCTCCGTGCCCAGGCGCGGATGCAGCTCGGCCTGGATCAAACCGCAGGGTCCCGGACGTTCACGAAGGATGGACAGCCGCATACAGTGTCTTTCAGCGTGCTGCCGGACAATGCCATCGGCTCGCTTCCTGCCCCCAGCGACGGTGACATCTTCTTCGACTTCGAGGGCGATCCGCTATGGCAGGATCCGGCCACGGGCGCGTGGGGCATCGAGTACCTCTTTGGCGTCGTCGAAGCTCCGGTGCCGGGTGCCGCCGGTGACCCGGTGTTCCGGCCGTTCTGGGCGCACTCCCGGTCCGGGGAACGCCGCGCCTTCCTGGATTTCCTGGAGTACGTCGAGAAACGCCGTGCCGTCTACCCGGACATGCATGTCTACCACTACGCTGCCTACGAAAAAACTGCGTTGCGGAACCTGTCCCTGGCCCACCAGGCCGGCGAGGACACGGTGGATGACTGGCTGAGGCAGGGCCTGCTGGTGGACCTGTATGCCACCGTCCGGCACTCGATCCGCATCTCAGAGGCCTCCTACTCCATCAAGAAGCTCGAACCGCTCTACATGGGAGACAACCTTCGGTCCGGCGACGTCAAGGATGCCGGCGCCTCCGTGGTGGCCTACGCCGCCTACTGCGCCGCGCGTGACGCCGGACGGCATGAGGAAGCCGCCACAATCCTGGCTTCCATCTCCGACTACAACCACTACGACTGCCTCTCCACCCTTCGGCTCCGGGACTGGCTGCTCGAAATCGCACCGCGGGCGCAGAAAGACGGAACCGGTGGCGGAGCGGTCGCCGCCAACGGGCCACCCATGGAAGTGATGGCCGCCGGAGGGGAAGGCGAGGACGGCGTCAGGCGGGGGCCCGGGGAAACCCAGGAAGAGACGCAGCTGCGGGAGTACTTGGCCAGCCTTCCCGATGACCGGCCCTGGACCGATGATGAGAGGGCCCTCGCCATGGTGGCAGCCGCCACCGGATACCACCGGCGGGAGCGCAAGCAGTTTTGGTGGCAACACTTCGACCGGGTCGAGGCGCCACTGGACACCTGGGCCGACCAACGGAACGTGTTCATCGTGTCCTCCGCGGAAGTGGTCTCAGACTGGGCTCTGGCCAAGCCCCGGGAACGGATGCGCACGCGCGTCCTGAAGCTCCGGGGCACTATGGCAGAGGGTTCCGATTTCCGCCCCGGCTCCAGCTGGTGCCAGCTGTATGACGCACCCGGGCCTGATGGGATGGCTGACCCGCAGGCCGCGCCCCGAACAAGGGCTTTCACGTTCGGGACCAGGATCAGTGAGCTTGAGGCGGCGCCGGACAGCCCGGAACACCTGGTCACCATTGCGGAGCGGGAGACCGGAAAGGTGGGCGCCTACCCGCAACTGCCCGTGGCCCTGACCGAGGACCAGCCCCTGGCCACCGCCAGTATTGAAGCAGCCATCGCGGAAATAGCCCGGACGGTGGGGGCTTCTGCCCCGGTCCTTCCAGCCCAGCCGGGCCTGGACATCCTACGCAAACTGCCACCGCGTTTTCGTTCCAGGCCGGGTCCCGCGGAGGTGCTGCACGGCGGGGATGGCGCTGCCGACTACGCCGGGGCCATTACGGAGTCCTTGCAGGATTTGGACCACTCCTACCTGGCCGTCCAGGGCCCGCCGGGGACAGGCAAGACCTTCGTAGGCGCCCACGTTATCGCCAGGCTCGTGGCCCGCGGATGGAAGGTTGGCGTGGTGGCGCAGTCGCACAACGTGGTGGAAAACCTGCTCTGCCGAGCCATCGAAACCGGCGGAGTGGATCCGCACGCGGTGGCCAAGAAATTGGCCGCGCCACATCACGTTCCCTGGGGCCTCACATCGGAAGGCGACGTGGCCCGCCTCCTTGAGTCGCCTTCCGGCTGCCTGGTCGGCGGCACTGCCTGGACTATGACGGGCAAGGAAGTCCCGTCCGGGTCACTGGATCTGCTGGTCATTGACGAGGCGGGCCAGTTCTCCCTCGCCAACACCCTGGCGGTCTCTGTGGCAGCCAAGCGGCTGCTCCTGCTGGGCGACCCGCAACAGCTTCCGCAGGTCACCCAGGGCACGCACCCCGAACCCGTGGATGAGTCAGCGCTGGGCTGGCTGGCCGCCGGCCACGCCACCCTGCCTTCAAGCCTCGGGTATTTCCTGGCAGATACCTGGCGGATGCATCCGGACCTGTGCCGGGCGGTATCCAACCTCAGCTATGAAGGAAAGCTGCACTCTGCTCCTGCTGCATCGCTTCGCCAGCTCGAGGGGCTGCCGCCTGGAGTGGAAACGGTCTTCGTTGATCACAGCGGCAATGCCACTGCCTCGCGGGAAGAAGCAGAGGAAGTGGTCCGGCAGGCGCGCCGCCATCTCGGCCTGAAATGGACGCCGGGCGCGGACTCTGAGTCCCGCCCGCTCGAGCAGCAGGACCTGCTGGTGGTCGCTGCCTACAACGCGCAGGTCCATCTGATCCGCAAACATTTGGCCGAGGCAGGGCTGCCGGAGGTGCGGCTGGGCACGGTGGACAAGTTCCAGGGCCAGGAAGCTCCGGTGGTGCTGGTTTCCATGGCCTGTTCGGCAGTGGCTGAGGCTCCGCGTGGAGCTGAGTTCCTGCTGAACCGGAACCGCATCAATGTGGCCGTGTCGCGCGGACAATGGCGTGCCGTGATTGTCCGCTCCCCCGAGCTCACCAGCTATATGCCGCACAAGCCAGCGGCGCTGGAGGAACTCGGTGCCTTCATCGGGCTCAGCCCGCGGGAGTAGCCGCACCTGCGGCAAGCGCCGGTCAGTGGGCCCGGAATCTGTTGAAAGTCCCCCGGGCAGCTGAAAAGTCAGACTCGACCCGCTCCACCCGGCCGGGGGTCCGGTCCGATTTGAGCCAGTCCAGCAGTTTCTTGACCTGCGGTTCGGCGCCTTCGGCAATCACCCGAACTGAACCGTCGTCGAGGTTGCTTACCTCACCTGACAATCCAAGCTCCTCCGCCGTGCCCATGGTCCAGTAGCGGAAACCCACACCCTGGACCATGCCGAAGACCCTGGCGTCCAGCCTGACAGTGTCCTGCGCAGAACCGCCCCGCGCTGGATCGTGCGGAGACCCTGCGTGCCTGCCCATGCTGTTCCTCTCCCAAACCGTGCTGCCCCCATCGGGTCGCAGTGACCGCCGCCGTAATGCCATGGGACGGGCGCCTGCGACCCAAGAAGGGGTTGCAGGCCGGTTAGTTGATGGTGATATCGCGGGTGGCGTGGTTGTAACGGATGGTGACCGTGCCGCCGGTGTGGTGCAGCTCGTGGTTGGGTCCGTCGAAGGTGCCGAAGGCACCGTAGTTCTCGGTCCAGGAGCGGTTAAGGGCGATCTTGAACGTGTAGTAGCCTGCCGGCAGTTCGGCGCTCTTCTTCCACAGCTGGTCCAGGAAGTCGAATTCCATCTGTGCTTCGTCGTACTGCGGTGCCCAGTTCTCCGGCGCACCCAGGATGGTGTTGAAATCGCCGGCCAGTGCCACGGCCTCGGGCTGCGGCAGCGTTTCGACGTCAGGGCCCTCCAGCGGCTCGGCGGCAGCACGCGTTCCGGCCGTGTCCTTCGCAGGGGCCTTCTTGCGGACGGCTGCAACCACGGGCTCAACGGCGTCCTCGAGTGCCTTGGCTGCCTTGCCCACAACGGAGGCCGCCTTCTTGGCGGAGGCTTTGCGGGTGGTCTTCTTCGGAGCCTCCGCCTTCGCCGGAACCTCCAGTGTTGCCGCAGCGGCGGAGACCGGCCGGACGAAACCTGCGGGAGCCGTGGGAACCGGGGTGTCGGCAGGGACGGGAGTGCCGGCGTCGAGCGCGGCCGCGAAGGAGTCCGCATCAGGGAAGGCGACCGTGGCCCGCATACCGTCCTCGGTGATGGTCCAGCCCGAGCGGCCCTTAACCAGCCAGCCCGCCTTGACCAGTTTGGCGGTGGCCGAGGTGAGGGTCTTGTGTCCGCGCGGGATTCCGCCGCTGAGGAGCTCGGACTCATGGTCGTTGAACGGTACCCGGGCGGTTGCTTCCGCCAGGACCTGGCCCGCATTCAGTGCATCGCCGGACCACACGCCTTCGGTCAGGACATCCAGGACGGTCTTGAGTCGAAGGTAGGTGTTTTCTGCGGTGGACTTGGCCATGATTCCCCTTATATAAAAGCGATCGGTCTTAGGCATCTTGCCAACTGCCCATTAAATCGCGCGACTTTAATTGGTTAACTCTGCGTGTCGTGACCGACTATGAAGCGGATGGTGCCGCAAGTGAGGCGGAGGTCTCGGGTAAGGGCTGTCTGCATAACCCTCAAGCGCTGACACGGGTGCTGCCCTGCACTCCCCAGACACGCCTGCGGCACCTAGTTTACCGGGCGGAAAGACCGGCTGTTGCGCCCGGTACCGCAGCTGTCAGTCGGCTACTTCCCTGCCGTTCAATTCCGCCACCAGCTCCGCCTTCCGCTCCTCCGTTGCGAAGGAAGAGTGGATGGAGTTCGCTGCCAGCCGCGCCTTGTCGAAATCGGACAGCTCGAACACCGCGGTGAGCTGGGCAAAGTTGTCATCCACGTAGCCGCCAAAGTAGGCGGGATCGTCTGAGTTGACTGACACGTTTAGTCCTGCGGCCAGCATGGCGGGCAACGGATGGTCAGCGAGGGTGTCAACGGCACGGAGCCGGACGTTGGACAGTGGGCACACCGTCAACGGAACGCGCGCGTCCACCAGACGCTCCACCAGCTCCGGATCATCCATGCAGCGGATGCCATGGTCGATCCGCTCCACACCCAGGATGTCCAGGGCTTCGTAAATGTACGACGCCGGGCCCTCCTCCCCTGCGTGCGCCGTCAGCCGCAGGCCTGCTTCACGCGCTTTCGCGTACAGCCGCTCAAACTTGGAGGGCGGGTTTCCCACCTCTGCCGAGTCCAGCCCAATGGCGCCGATGGGGGCATCCATGGCCAGCAGCTGGTCCAGGACTTCCAGCGCTGACTCCTCCGGCAGGTCACGCAGGAACGCCGCAATGAGGATGGTGGAGATGCCGAATTCGTCCTCCGAGGTTGCCAGCACCGAGGCGACACCGCTGACGCACGCCTCCAAGGAAATCCCGCGGGAGAGGTGCGCCTGCGGGTCCATCATGATCTCCGCGTGCCGGACGCCCGCGGCGGCAGCCCGTTCAAGGTACGCCCGCGTCATGTCCGCGAAGTCCTGCTCGGTGCGCAGCACGGCCATGTTGGCGTAGTAGAGGTCCAGGAAGGACTGCAGATCGGTGAACTCATACTTTTCGCGGAGCTCGTCCAGGCCCGAGTAGGGCAGTTCAATGCCGTTGCGTTCAGCCAGGGCAAAGATGAGTTCGGGCTGCAGCGTGCCTTCGATGTGCAGGTGAAGTTCGGCCACCGGAAGGGGCTTGGCGGGTACCGCGGGTTCCACGGAGTCCGTCTCGGTTTCGGGCATGGCGCTGCCGCCGGAAAAGTTGTCCATCGGGACAGAATAGTGCCCCCGCGCGATTCGCGCCCGTCCGCACTCGCGGAGGCAGTCCGCCCGCGCTCCTGAACGCACACCGGCGCGGTGGTGGCTACCTATGCGAGGGCCCATCCCCAGCGCGCCGGCGGAATCTCGATTTGATAACGCCCAGACGATGTCTTAGCGTGAAATACATGCCCGTTCGGCGGGCGACTTGATTGCCCGGTGCTGCCTTCACCAGAACTGCCCAGCGGCAGCCACCGACAGTGACCTCTATTCGTCAGGGGCGGGCAGTGGCGCGACGATCTCCGGGGACGGAACCAGCGCTGGTGGCCTTCAGGAGCATCACCATCATGAAAAACACCAAATTCCGTACTGCCGCGCGCCGCGGAGTCACCCTGGCCGCCGTCTCCGCGGCAGGTTTGGCCCTTTCCGCCACGGCGGCCAACGCAGCTACCCCCACGTCCACGTGGGACGCACTCGCGCAGTGCGAGAGCGGTGGCAACTGGTCCACCAACACGGGCAACGGCTTCTCCGGTGGCCTGCAGTTCACCTCCAGCACCTGGTCCGCGTATGGCGGAACGGGCTCCCCCGAAAACGCCAGCCGTGAACAGCAAATCGCTGTAGCCGAGCGGGTTCAGGCTTCCCAGGGCTGGGGTGCCTGGCCGTCCTGCTCGTCGCAGCTGGGACTGAGCGGCGGCGGCGGAGCACCGGTCCAGAGCGTACCGGTGCAGAGCACCCAGGCTAAGAGCGCGCCGGTCCAGAACGCTCCGGTCAGGCAGGCCCCCGCGCCGCGGCACGCAACCTCGGTTCCGCTCAGCGGCGAGACGTACACCCTGCAGGCCGGGGACACCCTGAGCATCGTTGCGCAGAAGCTGGGCATCCAGGGTGGGTGGCAGCACCTTGCCGACGCCAACCTGGACACCATCTCGGATCCGAACCTCGTGTTCGCGGGACAGGTCATCCAGCTTCCCGCGTAGCACCAGCGGACGCTTCACCAGCGGCTTTGGCCGCACCGCCTTTCCAAGGCGACACAGGCAGGTCGGCGATAGACAAATTCCGTTGACCAAAGTACGACGCCGGCACACCCCCACGAGGGATGTGCCGGCGTCGTACTTTAACCGCTAAGCCCTGCCGCCGTGGGCGGCCGGGTCCGGACGGTCAGCTGGCGGGGAGCTCGCGGACGATTCGAACTTTCCAGGCGGACTCGTCACTGGTGTCCAGCAAGGCGACAGTGCCATGCGCAAGGTTCAGTGCCACCCGCTTCACGGCCAGCAGCTCCAAGTAGAGGTGCTCGTTCATGCGGCTGGGGGTGTCGATCATGTACTTCACGGCGTCCCGCAGCTGACGGTAGTTGGCGCTGCGTTCCCGGTGCATGTGCAGTTCCAGGGCGGACCGTTGCTTGAGCCGCGGCTCGTGCCGGTTGAGCAGCGTCACGGCGGCGTGCACTGCAACCACGAGGGTCAGCGAAACGCCATAGATCCACCAGCCGCTGGAGAGCAGGAAGAGGGGCAGGTTTCCGATGGCCACGAGGGCAATGACCACCCTGAGGGCAGCAATGCGGCGGACCGTCCTGGCAACGGCAGCCATGCCGTCGCGGAACCGGTGCTGATCCTTGCGCGCCGTGGCAGGATCGATTGTGAACTCGTCGAGAACCAGGATTCCCTGGGCTTCCGGCCCCAACATCTGTCCGTAGCGGGGCAGTGCGGCTCGGGCGTGGTCGACGGCTTTGTCAGGTGTAGATGTCATGAGAGAGCTTCCAAAACGCGGGGGTGGTTGCGGTGATCTTAGTGGGTCAAGCTGGGAGCCGTATGCAGGTGTCCATTATTTGGACACACCGTCATGCCCCAAGTGGTCCTGGGCACTGTAATTGGAACATCCGCCGCATGCCGTCAGACTGAATAGATGCAAACCTTCCTCCCGTACCCTGACTTCCGCGAAAGCGCCAAAGCCCTGGACACCGCACGGCTGGGCAAGCAGCGGGTCGAAGCCCTGCAAACCCTCCGTGCCTTGGTGATTCCCGGGTACGGCTGGCAGACCCACCCCGCCATCCGGATGTGGATGGGCCACGTGCCCGCCCTCACCATGTACGGACTGGCCATGGTGGACGAATGGCTCGAACGCGGCCACCCGGACAACACACGAACGAACATCGCAGAGTTCGCGCCGCAGGCCGGGCACCCCGACTACGCCGCCAAAATCGTGATGCCGCCATGGCTCGGAGACCCTGACTTCCACCTGAGCCACCGCTCAAAGTTGGTGCACAAGGAACCCAAGTTCTATGCTCCTGTCTTCCCGGATGCAATTCCCGAAATGGACTACCTCTGGCCCGAACCCCGGCACGAATTCCTGCCGCAGGAGCCGGAAGGGGACCTGCTGTGGATCCTTCGCGAACCGCATGACGACGTCGATCCCCAGTCCCTTTCCACTGTGGCGCTCCCGCCCGTGAACCGGAGCGCTGCAGCCGCGGCCGCGATGTCCGCCGGGGACGACGGCTATTCGCCCGTCTACGTCGAGGACGGCTCGCGGCGGCCGTCGCGTCCGCCGAAGAAAGCGCCGCCCAGGCCCCAGGCGAAGAAGCCCACCCGCAAACGCCAGGCGCAGGAGGAGGCGTTCCGCACCCTTCCGGGCAAGACTCCGGTTGCTGTCCCCTTCGAAAACGGGGCCAGGTTTGCCGTGGGCCAGGTGGTGGGGCGTCCCATTACCCTGGCCGACGGCCGTTTTGGCAGGAATTTCGAAGTCACCGAGATCATCGACCGCTCTGCATTCGCCTATCCTGCGCTGCTGCAAGATCCCCGCGTGTTCTTCCCGGTGGAGGCACCGTAGGCCATGACGGTTCTCCTGGCGGGGTGCGGGGACCTGGGCACCGAGGCGGGGCTGCGGTTTGCTGCCCTGGGCCACCGCGTGGTGGGCTGGCGCCGCTCCCCCACGAAACTGCCGGCAGCCATTGAAGGCGCCGCGGCTGATCTGGACTCGACGGACCTGCCGCCCGTCCCCGCGGACACCACCGCCGTCGTCATCGCTGTTGCTGCGGACTCCCCTACGGAGGAGGCATACCGGTCTGCGTATGTACGCGGGGTGGCAAACGTTCTTGATGCGCTGGACCGGGACAAGGTGACGCCGGAGCGGGTCATCTTTGTCTCCTCCACTGCTGTTTACGGCGATGCGGGTGGCGGTTGGGTGGACGAAAACACCCCACCGGAGCCCGGCGGATTTTCCGGGCGGGTGTTGTTGGAAGCCGAGGGACTCCTGCAGGCCAGGCTCTCGGGGAGCCGCACAGCCGGCGTCTCGCTCAGGCTGGGAGGCATCTACGGGCCGGGCCGGACGCGCCTGATTGACCAGGTGAAGGCGGGCTCTGCCGTGGTCCCTGAGGACGTTCGCTACACCAACAGGATCCACCGCGACGACGCCGCGGCTGCCATCGTGCATCTTGCCGGGAAGGCAGCCGCACCGGGCCCCGTCTACATCGGCGTGGACAACGATCCGGCCGACCTGGGAAGCGTGCTGCGTTTCCTGGCGGCCCAACTGGGCCTCCCCTCACCCCGCGTTGGCGATGCCGGGCCGGCCCGTGGGGGCAACAAACGGTGCCGGAACGAGTTGCTCCGCAGCACGGGGTTCACCTTCGCGTTTCCGACGTTCCGCGAAGGGTACAGGGACGTTATGGCAGGGAACGGCGTCCGCCACCCGTGACCGGGGCCGCCGTTCCAAAGTGACCGCCAAGCGGGGCCCGCGCACGGGCTTGGACAAGCTTGGCACGGACTGGGGCAGGGCATGGAGTTTCGGCAGGTTATTGAGACGGTTGGGCAGCTGGTCGACTTCGCAGGAGTCGCAGTCATGGTCGTCGGAGCAGTGGTTTCCCTCCCCATGGCGCTCCGGGGTCATCAGCCGCGGCAGCTTCCGGCGGGCAATGAGAAACTGAGTTTCTACCGTTCCTACCGCCAACTGCTGGGAAGATCCATCCTGCTGGGCCTCGAACTACTCGTCGCTGCCGACATCATCCGCACAGTTGCCGTCACGCCGACGTTCGCCAGCGTCGGAGTGCTGGCCATCATCGTCCTGATCAGGACGTTCCTCAGCTTCTCCCTCGAGTTGGAAATCACCGGGCGCTGGCCGTGGCAAAAGGACCCGTCGGCTGCCCGTCCTCATTCCACCGCCGCACGCAGCTAAGGGCCCGCTGGGGTTAGCCCACCCCAGCGAAGTGTGTCCAAAGACTGTCCGTTAGGCTTCACCCATGACCGAAAACAGCAGCGCAAGAGCCTCCGAACTTCTCCGCCTACACCAGGCCCCTGAGATCCTCCAGGTGGTCAACGTATGGGATGCCATCACGGCCAAAGTCATTACGGACATCCCGGGAACTACTGCCCTGGCAACGGCAAGCCACTCGATCGCCGCGACGCTGGGCTACGAGGACGGCGAGAACATTCCCGTCGACGAGATGATCAGCTTTGTGGGCCGCATCGCGGCGGCCACCCACCTGCCGGTCAGCGCTGACCTTGAGTCCGGCTATGGGAACCCTGGGGAGACAACCCGCAAAGCCATCGGAGTCGGAATCGTTGGAGCCAATATCGAGGACCAGATGCGCCCGCTCGAGGACGCCGTAAACCAGATGGCAGCCGTCGTGCACGCTGGCGCTGCAGAAGGAATCGACTTTGTCCTGAACGCGCGGACCGACGCCTTCCTCAAGGGAAAGGACCGGGATCCTCAAGACGTTCTTGCCGATGCCATCGCGCGCGGCAAGGCCTTCCTGGACGTCGGTGCCACCACGGTCTTCGTCCCTGGCCTCCTGGACGAGCCCACGGTCACGGCCCTGGTGGAAGCCATCGGTTGGAACAAAGTCTCGGTCATCAACGTGCCCGGGTCCCTGCCGCCGGCGAAGCTGGAGGAACTGGGCGTGGCCCGCATTTCGTACGGTCCCTGGACCCAGAGGGTGGCGCTGACGGCCCTGGCTGACACAGCTGCCAAACTTCTCGCCGGTGGCCACCTTCCCGAAGACACACGCCCACTGAACTGAGAGCTGCGGAGCTGAATAACAGGGCGCTTAGCCATCCGGACCGAGCGAAGGAGTGGGAGGACCTTGACCGGAAACCTGAATGCCGCAGGAGTGTGGCCGCGGCCGCCGGCACTTCCCAGGCCGGTATTTTCCGACCAGAGGTGGCTTGATGCCGTCTTCCTTCACTGGCGCATTCCGGAGGCCGCCGCCGCCGCGTACATGCCTGAGGGGGTTCAACCCGATGTTTTCGACGGCAGTTCCTGGGTGGGCCTGATCGGCTTCCGCATGGAACAAGCGGGACTCGGAACCGGCCCCGGCATCCCGTACCTGGGCAGCTTCAACGAGGTGAACGTCCGGCTTTACTCCCGCGAACCGAATGGGACGCGCGGAGTGGTCTTCCTAAGCCTCGACGCCACCAGGCTGCCGGTGGTTCTGGCCACGCGGGCTGCCGGAATCCCATACGTGTGGTCGCAGATCCGGCAATGGCCGTCCTTTCCCGGCGGCGACGCGCGGCAACAGGCAACTGGAGCGGCTCGTACACCTGGGAGTGCGAATCAATCCACGGTCGGCTATTCGGTGCGCCGGCTCGGCGCCGCCGGCGCACGCAGCAGCTTCGGGGTAATCCCCGATCTGCACACCGCGGCCGTCGACCCTTTATCCATCTTCCTGACGGCGAGGTACGGCATGCACGGGCGCTTTCACGGCAGGAGCATCTACGTCCCGAACACCCACCACGAATGGCCACTTTTTAGCGCCAAGGTCCATCGGCTCCGTGACGGACTGGTGGGGGCGGCCGGTATCAACGTCAAGGGCCCGCCAGAGTCCGCCCTCTACTCCCCCGGAGTCCGGACAAGGTTCGGCCGGCCACGCGTGCTGGGAACTAACGGTTAGGGACCCTCATCCTGGACCGCCCAACACCGTGGACTACTTGCCCAGGCCCGCCTTCCGGAGTGCCTCGGCCATGGCCGTGTTGGCAGGCTGGGGTTTGGGGCTTGACCGGACGCTCCCGCCGGACAGGCCTGCTCCCTGCTTGGCCGGCTGTTGGCGGTCCGGACGCCCGGCACGCTCGGGCGTCCGGCTCCCGGAATCGCGGCGACCGGAACCGGAATCGCGACGGCCTGAACCTGCGCCGCCGCCGGCGGGTTCGTCGTCGAGCCTCAACGTCAGCGAAATCCGCTTCCGCTCCGGATCCGCCTCCAGCACCTTCACCCGGACCACCTGGCCGGACTTCACCACCTCGCGCGGATCGGACACAAAGCGGTTGGACAGGGCGGATACGTGGACAAGGCCGTCCTGATGGACTCCAACGTTCACGAACGCCCCAAATGCAGCAACGTTAGTTACCGTTCCTTCGAGGATCATGCCCGGCACCAGGTCCGAGATCTTCTCAATGCCTTCCGAGAACGTGGCAGCGGCAAAGGCGGGCCGGGGGTCGCGCCCGGGTTTGTCCAGTTCTGCGAGGATGTCCTTGACGGTGGGGAGGCCGAACGTACCGTCAACGAACTTCTGTGGGTCCAGGGAGGAGGCCGGGGCGGAACCGGCTGCCACGAGGATCTTCCTCGCCACCGCATACGATTCGGGGTGCACACTCGATGCGTCCAGCGGCTCTGCTCCCCCGGTGATCCTCAGGAAGCCTGCACACTGCTCGAAAGCCTTGGCGCCCAGCCGCGGCACTTTCTTGAGGTCGGTCCGCTTGTTGAAGGGTCCGTGTTCATTCCGGTAGGCCACGATGTTCTCACTGAGCAGGGGACCGACGCCGGCTACCCGGCTCAGCAGCGCCGGCGAGGCAGTGTTGACGTCGACACCCACGGCATTCACGCAGTCCTCCACCACGGCATCCAGGCTCCGGTCGAGCTTCGACGCTGTCACGGCGTGCTGATACTGGCCGACGCCGATGGACTTGGGATCGATCTTCACCAGTTCAGCGAGCGGATCCTGCAGCCGGCGGGCAATGGAAACTGCGCCACGCAGCGATACATCCATCCCGGGGAGCTCCGCCGCGGCGAGCGCCGAGGCGGAGTAGACCGATGCGCCGGCCTCGGACACCACAATTTTCTGGGGTTTCCGGTCCACCTCCGGAAGCAGCTTGATCAGTTCAGCAGCCAGTTTGTCCGTCTCCCGTGAGGCGGTCCCGTTGCCGATGGCCACGAGTTCGACGGCGTGCTGCCGCGCCAAACGCACCAAGGTGGCCAAAGCTTCGTCCCATTTCCGCGCCGGGGCATGCGGGTAGACCGTGTCAGTGGCAACCACTTTCCCGGTGCCGTCCACCACGGCGACCTTCACCCCGGTCCGAAGCCCTGGGTCAAGGCCCAGGGTGGCACGGTTGCCGGCTGGTGCGGCCAGCAGGACGTCCCGGAGGTTGGCGGCGAAGACCCGGACCGCTTCGTCCTCAGCTGCGGCGAACAACCTGGCGCGGAGGTCGGAGGTGAGGCGGGCCAGCACGCGTGAACGCCAGGCCACCTGGGCAGTCTGCATCAGCCATGCGTCGGCGGGGCGGCCCCGGTCGGCGACCCCGAGGAACCTGGCCACCGCAGACTCGTAACGGGCGCGGGCGGCAGTGAGGGCAGCGTCGTCCGAAGGGTCGGCTTCAGCGAGGTCCAGCTCAAGGACGCCGTCTTTCTCGCCGCGGAACAACGCAAGCACCCGGTGGGACGGCATCCGGTCCGGCGCCTGCGCGAACTCGAAGTAGTCCGCGAACTTCTGGCCTTCGGCTTCCTTGCCCTTCTTGACGCGGGAGACCATCCGGCCCTGGGTCCACATCCTGTCCCGCAGGTTGGCGGCGAGGTCAGGGTCCTGGGCCACGCGCTCCACCAGGATGGCGCGGGCACCCGCGAGCGCGGCGGCAGGATCACTGATGGCGTGCTCACTGTTGAGGTACTTCCCGGCCTCGTGTTCGGGGTCCAGGTCCGGCCGCTTCAACAGCGTGTCCGCGAGGGGCTCCAGGCCCCCCTCCCGGGCCATCTGGGCCTTGGTCCGGCGCTTGGACTTGAACGGCAGGTAGATGTCTTCGAGCCGCGACTTGGTGTCCGCGGCCAGGACCGCTTTCCGCAACTCCGGTGTCAGCTGGCCCTGCGCTTCTATCGCGTCGAGGACTGCACGACGGCGGTCCGCCAGTTCGCGGAGGTAGCGGAGCCGTTCGTCGAGGTCGCGAAGCTGGGTATCGTCCAGCGTGCCGGTGGCTTCCTTGCGGTAGCGGGCGACGAAGGGAACCGTCGCCCCGCCGTCGAGCAATCCAACCGCAGCCTTGACCTGCCAGTCCTTGACCTCCAGCTCGGCAGCGATCTGGGCGAAGATCGCGTCCTCCTCCGATGCGCGGGAGGGGGCGGACGTGGTGGCGGGGGCAGGCAGTTGAGTCACCAGAACATCTTGCCTTACCGCGCTGCCGGGCTCCACCGGAGTTCGTGCGGATAGGGGTTCGGCGGGGCAAGGGAGGTATTCCGCTGGGCCCTTCAAAGTGCTGTAGTGGACATGCCGTTACTGGTACCCATGCTCGAGGAAGAGGCCATCATGCGGGAATTGCTTGTGGTGTTTCAGGAGGGGTTCGACGAGGCCAACGTGACCGTGACCGTCAACGGCAAGGAGGTCCGCCGGGACTTGGGAATCTCGACCAATCCGCTGCTCGGGATCGCATCCGAGGTGTCCGTCGAGCTCCCGGCGAAGGGTGCACAGGTGGGGGTCGAAGTCACCAATCGGGGCCTGAAGGCCATCACCAAGGTCAGCGGGAAGCCGAAGAGCGTGCTGGTATCGATCGAGGATGGGCGCTTGCTGATGAAGGAAGGCACAGGCCGCGAGGCTGTTCTTTAGCCCGTTTTCCAAGCGGCGAAATTGGCTCTGGCAGGAGTCCATTCGTTGGAGTATCATCTGATCACCGCCGGCATCCGATGGAGTCCGGCGGGCCACATTATCCTTCTGCCGGAAAGTCGTCGGATGACCTTCCGGTACAGCTGCCCGGGACCAGCACCCCTGACAGCCCACGACGGCGGCACCCACGGTGGGTGCCGCCGTCGTTGTCTTGTCCGGGTTGGCCAGTGGGTCGCTTAGCCCTGGTACACCGGGTAGTCCGTGTACCCGATGGCGCCATCTGCGTAGAAGGTGGAGGCGTCAGGTTCGTTGAGCGGGAGGCTTTCCTTCCAGCGCCGGGCCAGGTCCGGGTTGGCGATTGCCGGGCGTCCCACCACGACGGCGTCTGCGTGGCCTTCGGCCACCAGGCTCACGGCTTCTTCCCGGGTGGTGATGACACCGAAGCCGGTGTTGACCAGGAAGGTGCCGCCGAAGCGTGTACGGAGGTCCTGGACCAGTTCGCCGGTGGGTTCGTGATGCAGGATGCTCAGGTAGGCCAGGTTGAGCGGTGCGATGCTGTCCACGAGGACCTCGTAGGTGGCGCGCACGTCGGCTGCGTCGGTTTCGACGATGCCCTGCACGTTGTGCTCAGGGGAAATGCGCACGCCCACCCGGTTCGCGCCGACGGCTGCCACGACGGCGTTGATGGTTTCGATGACGAAGCGGGCCCTGTTTTCCGGTGACCCGCCGTAGCTGTCCGTCCGGACGTTGGAGTTCGGCGCCAGGAACTCGTGCAAGAGGTAACCGTTGGCGGCATGCAGTTCCACGCCGTCGAATCCTGCCTCAATCGCGTTCAGCGATGCGTTGACGAATTCCTGGATGACCATGGGGAGCTCGTCAGTGGTGAGGGCGTGCGGCACAGGATAGGGCTGCTTGCCTGCCGGTGTCCGGACCACGCCATCAATGGCTACTGCGCTGGGGGCGACGATGGGCAGGCCACCGGTGATATCAGAGTGGGAAACCCTGCCGCCGTGCATGATCTGGGCGAACATCCGGCCGCCTTCGGCGTGGACGGCGTCGGTAACCTTCTTCCACCCGGCAACCTGCTCCTCGGTGACGATGCCGGGCTGGCCCGGGTAAGCCTGACCGACCGGCGCGGGGTAGGTGCCCTCGCTGACGATCAGGCCCAAGGAGGCGCGCTGGCGGTAGTGCTCGGCGAGGAGCGGGCCGGGGACGCCTTTCTCACCCGCGCGAAGGCGGGTCAGGGGCGCCATCACCAAGCGGTTGGGAAGTTCCAGTTCACCGAGGGTGAGCGGGGAAAACAGCATGCGCAGTTCCTTTCGAAGGCTGAAGACGTACTGTCCTTGGCAACTGTGGGGCGCATGCAACTATTCCGTGCCAGTCGATGGTGGGACGGGGATCACAGGTCCACCTCAGTGCCCGCGCTATCCGCCCACGCCCGGGCAGCCTTGGCCCTGCGGATTGGCGTTGCAGTCGTCGGCATAGTTGCGGGTGAGAGATCGCCACACGCTGATAATTTGCGGTGGGGCGTTGAACTGGCCTTGGCCCGGGATCGGCAGCGGCGGCCCGGAATTCACCGAGTAGGTGCCTTGGAACGAGGTGGTCAGGACCACCCGGAAGTCGCCTGTGGAGGCATACGCGTGGCTGGTCCGGGTCTTCTCGCCCCAACGGTCCTGCGGCAACGGGCCGCCCATGGAAGGTTGCGGGCCGAAGACTGTGCCGTCTCCGTAGTTCCATATGTACTGGACCGGCGTGGCGACCACGTGAACCTTCTGGCCGAACATGGTGATGTCGAACTGCTGTTCAGTGGCTTCTGCGTAGAAGTTCGTCTCGGCGCCGCGCAGCGTGTTGGGGCTGGGCTGGGCCACGACCGCACCAACACTGACCGGGAGGTTCTGGAACTGCCGTTGGATGTCGGCAGCAATCCGGGGCAGGAGGTCCTCGGGTTTCGGATCGTAGAGGCAGGTGGGGCCGGAATGGTGCGCCCACACTGCTCCCGGCACACCCCGCGGCCGCGACAGCCACATAACAGGGATGCCCTTGGCGCCGTCCTCCCGGTCTTTGCAGTCGAGCTGGCGGGCGAGGCAGGGCGTATCGAAGTCGCCGCCGCCAAGGTGGCACTGGAGTTCGTATTTGTACTCGTTGGGGTCTGTACTCACGGCGCCAGGTTCTGGTCGAGTAAAGTCGCCAGTCCCAGGATCCAATTGCCATCCACTGACGTCGGCTCCTCCGGAATTCCAGTGACCCTTCGGTGGTGCGTTTCCCATTTTTGGCGGGGATGAACCATCGTTTTCGCGATCAATCATTGGCGCTTTACCGTACTCTGTAGCCGCGCTGGCGGCAGCCGGCACGAGGAGGGATACCAATAGATAGCCCAGCACGCAAAATTGGAACAGGACTTTCATATCGTCAACCGACGATCGGCTCAACAGTTTGGACAAACCATGAGCCTTCGCGGAACACGACTAACATCAGGCTGCCTGAGTCCGCAGGCTTGGGGTCAGTACTATCGAGGGACTTGTCCGAGTTGTAGTAGCTCAGTGCTTCCTGCGACACCTGGACGGCGACTTGGTAGTTACCATCGGGTGCCACGACAAATGTCGTATTGACGGACGGAGTGGTTACCCGGCCACCGACCAACCATCGGCCCTCCTGATGCCAGCCTTGTTGAACCTGCCTTGCTCGTTCACACATAGTGCACGCCGGACTGGTAAGCGTGGATATGGACCTTGTATCACCGGTTTCGTACCCATAGCTGAGGAGCTGGAACCAGTACCTAGCGAACGCCTCGAGCCCTTCTTTCGTCTCTGTCTTAGCCACTTCCGGAAGCGCAGGAACCGGGACGTTCTGGGCTGGGCCGGTAGCGTCGGCGGGCTTGTAGACGGCACTCGGCGTTGAGGTGGGAGTGGCGGCGGCGGTGGCTGTCGGCGTCTCGTCGGCCACCTGGGACGACGTGCCGCCCGGTCCTGGCGACCCTCCGGAGTTGCAGCCGGACAAGGCGAGGGCCAAACCGACAACAAGGGCCGCGGCACCGGACCTGGAAACTCTGGAGTGGAAGGCCCCCGACGGGGCAACGCGTGACGCAAAGGAGTTCTGTGATGTCATGGGCCGCTAATCCCCCAGTAGTTTCAAGACGGCTTGTTCCGGACAGTGACTTAAGGGTAGCCCACGTCACAATTCGGCGGGATAGTTATCCACAGCCCTAGAGCCCAAGAATTGTCTACCACCAGGAATCCGACAAACGAAGTCACAAGGAAAGCCGGCGCACCTAAGTGCACCGGCTTCCTGATAAACCGCCCTACTTTTGTGCGGGCAGCACCAGCTCCCCCGTCTTGTCCGTCGACAAGGCGAGCGATGAAACATACTGCGGGCCGCCGTCGGACGCGTCCTGGGCGGAACGCACCATGTCCGGCCGCTCAAACTCCAACCCCGTCACGTGGCACAGGAGCTTGGCGTCGCTGGGATTCCCGTCGGCGTCGAACATGGGCAGGTCGATCCCGTCGTCGAATCGCCGCAGGTAGAACTTGCCGCGGGTCAGAACGGCCAGTACCGGTGGCAGGACCAGCGCCAGTCCTACGGCGAAGATAGGCGAGTACGGCTGGATCGCGGCACCAAAGGCCCCGAAGAACACGGCAATCGAAACCCCTGCGGACACCAGCATGGACACGAAGCCAACGGGGTTCACGGCGTACAGCATGCCGCGGCGGAACTCAGGCACCTTGGGGGAAATCTTGAGCAGGTACTTGTTGATCGCAATATCGGACGCCACCGTGACAACCCAGGCCATGGCGCAGTTCGCGTAGAACCCGAGGATGGTGTTCAGGAAATCGAACATGTTCGCTTCCATCAGCACCAGCGCGATCAGCAGGTTGACCACCACGAACACCATCCGGCCTGGGTAGGTCTTGGTGATGCGCGTGAAGGAGTTGGTCCAGGCCAGCGAGCCGGAGTAGGCGTTGGTGACGTTGATCTTGATCTGCGAGATGACCACCAGCACCACGGCCAGGGTCATGGCCAGCCAGGCCGGCATCATCTCCTGGTACACGCCAAGGAACTGGTGCACGGGCTCATTGGCGGTGGCGGAGGCGGCAGGATCCAGCGTGGCGATCAGGTAGATGGCGATGAACAGGCCCACGATCTGCTTGATGGCCCCGAAAATCACCCAGCCCGGCCCGGCCAGGATCACTGCCCGCCACCAGGCGGCCCGGTTGGCATCGGTGCGCGGCGGCATGAACCGGAGGTAGTCGATCTGCTCGGCAATCTGCGCCATCAAGGACAGGCACACGCCGGCGGCGAGCATCACGGACGCAAGGTTCGGACCGCCGTCGCCCGTTGCACCGGTGTAGGCGAAGAAGCTGTCGATGCTCTCCGGGTGCGAGACCAGAAGGTAACCCACAGGCACCACCATCAGGAGCAGCCACAAGGGAGTGGTCCATACTTGGAGCTTGGCCAGCGTGTTCATGCCGTAGATGACCAGCGGAATGATGAGCACAGTAGACGCGGCGTACCCGAGCCACTGCGGAATGCCGAGTCCCAGCTCCAGACCCTGCGCCATGATGGAGCCCTCCAGCGCGAAGAAGATGAAGGTAAACGTGGCAAAGATGACGTTGGTGACCACTGAACCGTAGTAGCCAAAGCCCGAGCCGCGGGTGATCAGGTCCAGGTCGATGTTGTAGCGGGCCGCGTAATAGGCCAAGGGAAAGCCGGTGGCGAAGATGACCACGGCTGCCACCAGGATTCCCAGGATCGCGTTGACCGTCCCGTAGGAGATGCCGATGTTCGCCCCGATCGAGAAGTCCGCCAGGTAGGCGATACCGCCCAGCGCGCTGGTGGCCACCACTCCCGCGCTCCATTTGCGGTAGGACCGCGGCGCGAACCGCAGCGTATAGTCCTCCAGGCTTTCCTTGGTGGCGTTCAGTGCGGCGGTGTTGCCTGCCGTGGGGATCGCCGGGGAGCGTCCGACGACGGCGGCACCAGCAGGTGCCGCCGGTTCCAGCAGTTGGGTTGTGTCTGTGTCGTTGCCCATTGGGTGCGTCGCTTTCGTTTGCAGTCAGCCGTCATGGCCCTGCGTGCGACGCTATCCAGCCGGAAATACAACCCGGTCACAGCCCTGTTTCCGGACTGTTAAGCCTTGACGGTGTTGTCAAAAACACAGCGAAATGGGGGCACAAAGCCTCTGGCGCGTTTCTACCTCACGTAGAAGAATGGCCGCATGATGTTTGAACACGCGGACGGCAATCCTGTCCTTGAACTCGATGATGAGCAGTCGTGGCGGCTCCTGGCGGCAACGCAGCACGGCCGGCTGGTGGTCTCCGTTGCCGGGGAGCCGGATATCTTCCCGGTCAACTATGTAACCTCCAACCGGAAGCTTTACCTGCGCACGGCGCCCGGAAACAAACTGGCGCAACTGACCATCAACGCCAAGGTACTGTTCGAAACCGACGGCATCCTGTCCCAGGAGGCCTGGTCCGTTGTCCTGCGGGGACGGCGCGGGTGCTCAGTAATTCCGACGAACTCGCCGCCATCGAGGAACTCGGCCTGAAAACCTGGGTCCCCACGCTCAAGGACTTCTACGTGGAGATCGACCCCAAGTCCGTCAGCGGCCGCCACTTCGTGTTCGGCGAACAGCCGGAACGGGAGATCTAGGCACTCCTAGACTGGGAAGATGCCGGACACTTCCAGCGCTGACAACGCCTCAGCTGACAAGCTCACGCCCGAGCAGCGCAGCTGGAACATGTCCCGGATCCGCGGAAAGAACACCAAGCCTGAGCTGGTGGTGCGCCGGTTGCTGCACGCCAGGGGCTATCGGTACCGGCTGCACGGCAGTTCCGGCGGCAACAGGCTGCCGGGGAATCCCGACCTCGTCTTCGCCGCCCGGCACAAGGTAATCTTCGTCAACGGCTGCTTCTGGCATTTCCACGACTGCCGGGTGGGCCTGCATGCCCCGAAGGCCAACGCCGAGTTCTGGGCTGCGAAACGTACCCGGACCCGTGAGCGTGACGCCGGCCAGCGCCGGCAGCTCGAAGACGCCGGCTGGGAAGTGCTGACGGTCTGGGAGTGCGAGCTGAAGGACCGCTCAGCCCTCGAGGACCAGTTGGTGCACTTCCTCGAAGCCGGCGCCTGAGCCAAGCAATCAAGGAAATCTTGAGGCAATCTTTAGCTGCTGCCGGCACTGTCCTTGATCCTGGCACGGCACGATGAACGGGTTGCCGGCGATCGGGCGCCGCCACTGACAGTTTCGGAGCAGCTATCCCCTATCCCCTAGCTTCTCCGTGCCGACAGGGCGGACTTGAACGCCGACGCCGACGAATCACTGCTGTTGATGCGCCAGTCTGTTTCCTTTTGCATGTGGAACCAGACGAAGCCCATCACGTCCGGCTGGGCGGCCAGGTAGGACACCAGGTCCGTGTTCCAGGCCGCCTTGGAACCACCCAGTTCGCTGGACGCCGTTTCCGCTATCAGCACGGATTTCCCGGGGGCCACTGTGCGGAGCTGGGAGATGCCGGGGCCGAGGAGGTCCACCGGGGAAACCCAGCTGCTCCAGGTTTGCGAGGTGCCCCAGTTGTAGCCGTCCAGGGCCACGATATCCGCGTAGCCCGGACCGGGATACAGGCCTGCCAGGTCAGTGGAGCCCCAATAAGGCACATTCGGCGACCAGACCCACTGGACATTAGAGGCGCCCGTGGCGGCGACGACGTCGTGGACGTGCCGCCAGGCGGCTACGTAATCTCCGGCCTGGTTTCCGTTGACGCCTTCGGCCCAGGGATACCAGTTGCCGTTCATCTCGTGGGCGAATCGAAGCATGACCGGCTTGCCCCAGGCCGCGAGGGACTGGCCCCACTGGCTGATGTACCCGTCGAAGTCCCCGGCAGTTATCCTGGCCAGCGAATACGCGGGCTGGTTGATGCCGCCTCCCCATGCCCAGGGCTCCCAGGTGACCAGGGGCGTGGCTCCGCGGGAGCGGACAGCGTCCAGCTCAGTGATGGGCGGGGACTGCAGGAAATCCTTGTAACTCATCACGATGGAAGGGATCTCCCCGGACACTGTGGCCACCTCGTCCAGTTCACTGCTGGCCAGGGGTCCCCCCGGAGTGGCCGCTCCAAAACGCAAGGGGGCAGCACTGATTGTTGGAGCCGGCGCCGGGGCCGGAACGGGCGCCGCCTGCACCACGAAGGTTGCGGATGCCTTGATGGACGACGTCTTGGCGGTGATGGTCAGATTCCCGGTGGCCGCTGCCGGAATGGTGATGCCCGTGCTGAATGCCCCTTGCGAGGTGGTCTGGAACGCAAAGGTTGTGGAACCCGCAATCACGGTCCCGGTGGTGGAGGCTTTGAACCCGGTTCCGGTGACTGTAACGGCGGCACCGGCCGGACCGGAAGTGGGGTTGAGCGAAACTTGCGGTGACGTGGCTGCTGCGCTGGCCGGCTGGATGACGGACACCGCCAATCCAACCCCGATTATGAGCGCGACAAACAAGGACCTCAGTATTCGGAACACGGCAATCTATCCCCAGATTGAAATGCGGCCGCGGCCGCCGGTGGCGTCAGTGCAGAAAGCACTGGCCTTGATCCTAAGGGCAGAAATCCGCACTCCCATCAAGAAAACCACAATTCTTGCCGAGTCTTCTGCGAGGTCATGGGAACAGTCCTAACCTGAAAAAGAGCAAGCGTTCCGCCCCCACCGCCCTGTTTCCCGAGTCAACAAAGCCAGCAGAAAGGAGTGTCATGAGCACATCAGATGATGCCCCCAGGCCGCTGGTAGACCAGTCCGTTCTGGACCGGCTGCGGGATGAACTCGAGGAGGAGGAGGGCTACAGCCGGGTCTTCGTGGGGAACTTCATCGACTTCCTGCCGCAACGGTTGGGGCGGTTGCGGCTGGCCCTGACCACCGGCGACCTGGAAGGCTCCATGGACGCGGTCCTGAGCCTGAAAACCTCTAGCCAGATGGTTGGCGCCGAACGCTTGGCCGGGCTGGCCCTGGAACTGGAGAACGAGATCCGGACCGAAGCCCGCCACGCGGACATGGCGGTGGCGCTGCCCCGGCTGGCCGCCACGTACTTGCGGCCCATCACCCAGTGCAGCAGGCAGACCATGCACCGGCTGCAGGCTCAGTGCTGCCCCGGCGCCAAGCGGTAACCCACCCCGCGAACCGTCTGCAGCCACCGCGGCTGCTGCGGTGAGTCACCCAGCTTCTTGCGCAGGTTTCCCATGTGGACTTCCACAGAACGTTCGTCGGCCTCGCTGATGTAACTGCCGACGTCGTAATCCTCGTCCCGGAGCCGCCGCACCAGGTCGGATTTGGTCCTGACAGTGCGCCCGGCTTCCAGCAGGGCATACAGGAGTTCAAATTCCGTGCGGGTCAGGTTCATCTCCTTGCCGTCAACTGTGACGGTGCGGGAGGCGTAGCTGAGTTCCAGGCCGTTGTGGCTGAAGTTTCCGCGCTCCGGATGGGCCGCGCTGTCCGCGCCGGCATCCACTGAAACTTCCTGCGGGTCAGGAGCAGTCCGCGGCCGGCGCATCATCGCCGCCACCCGGGCGCGCAGCTCGCGCGGGCGGAACGGCTTGGTGAGGTAGTCATCGGCCCCCGATTCAAGCCCGATCAGGGTGTCCAGTTCCTCGGTGCGCGCCGTCAGCATCACGATGTACGCATCCGAGAACTCGCGGATCTGCCGCGAAACCTCAAAGCCGTCGATGTCCGGCAACCCCAGGTCCAGGGTGATGACATCGGGATTGAGGCTCTTGGCCATCAGGACGCCCTCGGCGCCCCCGCTGGCGACGGTCACGTCAAATCCAGCCTGGCTCAGCACAGTGCGAACCAATTCCCGAATGTCGTGGTCATCCTCGATGACCAGACCCACACGTGCCTCACTCATAGAGCCCCCTCAGTGCCAACGTCTGAAGTATAGCTGGCTGCGGATATCCTGCTGGTATGGTCCCGCACACCCCAACGTCCGCGTCCCCCGCACTATGAGCAACCCCACCGCCTGGTCCTCGGGGCGGCTGCGGTTCTTCAGGCGGCCCTTCCATGAGTACCGGCTGACGGACCGGGTGGCGCTAAGCCAGATGCCGTTGTTCGTGACCACCATCCTGACGGCCTTGCTGATGTGGGCGTTCTTCCCGGACACCATGGACAATCCCCTGTTCGTCACGTTCCTCGTCTCCCAACTGGCCATCATGGCGTTCTGCTACATCATTCCTTGGGAGCGGCTGCCCTACACGAGTTTCCTGGCGATCCCGCTGCTCGACTTTGTCTCCATTGCCGCAGGCAGGGAAGGCGGCCAGGAAAGCCTGACGGGAATCAGCCTGCTGGCCGTGTTCCCCGTCATATGGCTTTGCGCATCGGGTTACTACCCGCGGGCTGCACTGTGGTTTTCCTTCCTCGGTCCGCTGGCCATCATCTGGGTGCCGCTGCTCCTGAAGGGCAACTACACGCCGCAGGACTTCGCCCGTTCACTGCTGTTGCCCGTCATGATGCTGGGCATCGGCGTGTCGGTGAGCGTCCTGACCTTGAGCATGATGCGCCAGCAGGCGCAGCTGGAAGAAAAGGACGAGCAGCTGCGTGCCAGCTTGCGGACCAGCAAGCGCCAGGAATCGCTGCTGAACACCGTGCTGGACACCGTCCACCTGGGGGTGCTGGCTGTCGATGCGGACGGCCACGACATCCTGATGAACCGGAAGCAGCGCGCCAACCATGAACTGGCCCGGCCAAAGAACATTGCTGACCCCAACGAATCGCAACTGCTGGTCTACGGCCCGGACCGGAAGACTCTGGTCCCCGTCCGGGAACGTCCGGTCAGGCGGGCCGTCCTGGGGGAAACCTTCACCGACTACCTGGTGTGGCTGGGTGACGGGAAGGACCAGCGGGCACTCGTGACCACCGCCCGTGCCATGAAGGACTCGGACGGCAACTTCACCGGCTCGGTGGTCGTCTTCAGCGACGTCACGGACCTGGTGAACGCACTCACCGCCAAGGACGACTTCGTATCCAGCGTCTCGCACGAATTCCGGACCCCGCTGACATCCATCCTGGGCTACGTCGAAATTCTGCTCGCCGAAGACCAGGACGATCCCCAGCGGGAAATGCTGGAAATCATCCGCCGCAATTCTGAGCGCCTCCTGACACTGGTGTCAGACCTGCTGGCCAGCCGGAACGGCCAGCTGATCGTCTCGCCGGACGCTGTGGATGTTGCCGAGCTGGTACGCAGCAGCGTGTCCTCGGCGTTGCCCCGCGCAGCCGCCGCCGGCGTGGATCTGCGGGCGGAGACCCCGGAACGGCTGGAGGCCCGCGTGGACAGCGCCAGGATCTCCCAGGTCCTGGACAACCTGGTGTCCAACGCCATCAAATACTCCCCCGACGGCGGCGAGGTGGTGGTGTCGCTGGCACGGGAAGACGGCCATTTGGCGTGCCGGGTCAGGGACACAGGGATGGGCATGAGCTCGGAGGATGCTTCCGAGGTGTTCGCCAAGTTCTTCCGGACCAGCAACGTCCGGCGCACTGCCATCCCGGGCGTGGGCCTGGGCCTGCCCATCAGCAAGGCGATCGTAGAGGCCCACGGCGGGACCATCGACGTCGAAAGCACGCTGGGCGAGGGGACAACGTTTACGTTCCGGGTTCCGGTGTAGCAGTCCTGAGCACCTCGCCCCAGGATTGGGAGGCAAGTTCCCGGATGGATGCCAGGATGGCCGACGGCGGCTGGCTGAGGTCCAGCGGGAACTCCACGATGTCGATGTCGGTGTTCAGGATGCGGCGGAGTTTCATCTCGCCTTTGCCTGCGTAGACCAGCCAGGCGGTGGGCACGGCCAGGGCGGTGCAGTGCGCCAGCATCTGGTAATGGTCGGCGGTCAGGGACGCACCGGCGTCCGACGCCGCCCGGTACTTGGCGTTGTAGGCCACCACAGGGCGTCCGCCGAGCATGTGGACGGCATCCGGGCGCACGGACAGCCGGTCGGAGTCGCGCACCGCCTCGCTGAGGAGGGCGTTGTACCGCAGCCGCAGTTCCCCTGGATATGACGCCATGGCGCTGCGCAGCGCCGTTCCCACGAAGTCTTCGAAAACCTGGGCCATGTCCACCACGAACGACGCCGTCTGCTGCCTGCCCTCCCCCGCTTCCGCGGACGCGTTGCGCAGGACCAGCTCAGCCAGGCGCAGCACGGAGTGGTAGCGCAGGTTCATCCGGGTGGGTTTCCACGGCGGCACTGGGCTGCCGGCTGGGAGGCGGGTGACGGCGTCGAGCTTTCCCTTCAGCTGGCGCAGCCGGCCCAGTACCTCGGGCCGGACTCCGGGCACCTGGCCCATCCGTTCGAGGGCGGCGCGCAGGATCCGGTTTTCGGCGATGTCCTCGGTGAACTCGTCGTAGGAGACCTCCAGCGGAACCAGCATGCCGGGGCGGCGGGAGATCTGGTCCGAGATCCGGATCCGGCCCTTGACCGTGCGCAGGGATTCGTCCACGGTCAGGTAGCCCTGCAGGACGCCGCGGCCCAGGGCACGTTCGGCGAGCTGCGCCAGGGACTCCGCCAGCGCGCTCCACAGGTCCTGGTCTTCCTCGGCAGCCACCAGGTCCGGCCGGAAGCCCTGCTCCCCCGCATAACTGAGCAGGAAGAGGAGCCGGCTGAGGCCCAGACGGTCCTTGGGCCGGACGTCCAGCTGGAGCGTTGAGGTGCGCACCGAGCCTACCTTGCCCACCGGCTCGATCCGGTACAGCCCCATGCCCATGGGCGAGGCCTTGGCCAGCCCGCTGGAGTTCAGAAAGGAAGCGCTGGGCGCATCCAGCCGCTCCATCAGCCCGCTGGACAGCTCGTCCAGGACCAGGTGACGCACGGACGCCCTGGGGTCAGCGCGCTGCAACGCGCCCCAGCAGCTGGTCCAGCCCGAACCGCTCCTCCAGCTGGGCCCGCGTCAGCTGGCCGTGATAGTGCTCCTCCAGCAGCGGCATGAGCTCGTACTTCCAGATCCGGCGCAGGCCGGCAGGGGTCTGGGCTGCCGGCTTCATGAAGTACGACGGGCCGATCATCAGGTCCCGGTCCCACTCGTCAATGGCCCCGTTGAGCGCGTCCAGCAGCAGCGCCGGGGTGGTATCGAGCTCCCTCGCCTCCAGGAACCGGAGCAGGGAGCCCTTGACCGGCTCCGTCTGGGGGTGGAGTTCGATGAAGGAGAAGCGCCGGCGGATAGCCGCGTCCATCATCGCGATGGAACGGTCGGCGGTGTTCATGGTGCCGATGATGTAGAGGTTGTCCGGCAGCGTGAACGGCTCGTTGGGGCTGTACTGCAGGTAGATCCGGTCATCGCGGTACTCCAGCAGGAAATACAGCTCGCCGAACACCTTGGCCAGGTTGGCGCGGTTCATCTCATCGATGATCAGGAAGTACGGCTTCTTCTCATTCCCTGGCTTGGCGGCTTCCTCCGCCAACCGGCGCAGCGGCCCGGCCACCAGTTTGAAGGACACCTGGCCTTCGTCCGTCTTATCCGGCCGGTAGCCCTCGAAGAAGTCCTCGTAGGCGTAGGACGGGTGGAACTGGACCAGCTTGACGCGTTCGTCCGTGGTGTCATCCGCCAGTTCCGCGGCGAGGTGCTTGGCCAAGTACGTCTTGCCCGTGCCGGGAGGGCCGTAAAGCACCAGCTGGCGGTTTTCCTCCAGCAGGTCGGCGATCTCCTGGAGAGGCTCCAGCTCCATGTGCAGCGAGGCTGCGAATTCCTGCGTCAGCGGGCGGAAGCCCTCCTGGACAGGAGGGACGACGACGGCGCCGTCAGTGTCGCCGTCGGGCTCGGTTTCCGCCTCGGCCGGCAGCAGCGCCTGCAGCGCCTGGACCACGCGGGTTACGTCCACCACAATGCCAGGGGTGGCGAGCTGCCGCTGCACGTGGCGGGGAAGGCTGGTGGTGGTGTGGCCGTCGTCGAACCAGCGCACCTTGCGGCGCAGCCGCCGGTTGTCGTCGTTGTACTCGGGCTCCCCCAGCACGCCGCCAAGCCGTACGGTTCCGGCGTGCTGGTACAGCACCAGGTCACCGGGCTTCATGACGGTCAGGAAGGCAAAGACCGCGGTTTTGGTGTCCTCGCGTTCCACGTAGCCCAGGTGCTTGTAGTCCTCGTCCACGGCATGCTGCACCAGGCCGGCGGTCACGCCGGGGTCCAGTGTGCGGAGATGCTCGACGTCGAGGGTCACCTTCTCCTCTCCGTGCCAGGCAGTGAGCAGGTCGGCGTGATCGCTGTGCGTCCGGAGCAGCCAGGCGCGCCGGCCGGGGTCGCCCACCTTGCGCCACTGGCTGACCAGCTGGCGGGAGTACCAGTCGATCCGCTGGCCCGCCTGCTCGTCCAGGTGCAGCCGGATGCGGTGGATGTCAGCGGTGATGTCCTCTTCCCCGTCACCTTTCGCCCCGCCCACCAGGGAGGCGAACGCGTCACGGATTTCCTGGCGTTCCACGTCCGCCACCACGGGCTCGAAGTAGCTGGGCCACGCCAGGAACTCGATGCTGCGGCGGATGGCGGGCTGGTCATCCGGGGTGGAGGCCGCGAGGCGGTGGAACTGCAGCGGATCCTTGATGGCGGCCTGCACCACGGCGGCCGGCCGCTGTGCGACGTTCCGGACGAACCGGCACAGCCACTTCAGGTGGTCCCAGATGGTCCAGTTGAATTCAGCCGTCCGGTCACGGATCACGCCGTGGTCCGTCATGCCCGCGTAAAGCTCTTCGGGAAGCTCCAGCGGCGGCTCCAGCCAGCCGGCGGCCTCGGCGACGCGGGCGCGCTTGACCTTGAGGGATTTCACTTCGTGGGCCAGCGGAAGGGACTGCAGGAAGAGCAGCTCCACCGCCAGTTGCTTGGCTCCACGGGTGGCGCCGTCCAGGTTCTCGCGGAGGTTGGTCATCATCGGGGCCTTGGCGTCCGGGATGCCCCGTTCCAGGCGGTCCAGCAGCTCCGAGGCCGCCGCGACCGACCACGTCCGGGTCCGCCCGTCCAGCGGCGACGCCTTCCCCTGCAGACCCGGGCCAAGGACGAACCACGCTGCGTCTTCGATCTCCCTGGAGATGCCGAGGGCGCGGGTCATGGCAACAGTGGCAGTGGGGGTCATGCCCTCAAATTTACAGGGTCAAGCTGGGCGGCCGCTCCACGGGCGCCCGGCCGCCCTTCCGCCGGACTGGGCTACTTGGCGGCGGCGGAGTGCTTCCGGCCGAAGATGAAGTAGCCCATGGGGCCGATGAAATTGACGAAGGACGCCGCCCGCCACGCGGCTTTGGGACCGTTGATGAGTTCTGCCGGCCGCCGGGAGATGTCGCGCTGGGCGGCAACCAGCAGGGAGACCTGCACCAGGCCCGTCACAATGGTGCCTATCTTGGCACCCGGTGACATCTCCTTCCAGGTCTTCTTCTTCCGGGCGGCGCGGTTCTTGTTGCTGGCCATGGCGGCTTCCTTTCGCTGTACAACGTGTTGCAGGTCTGGGTGATGCTGGGGACCTGGTTCCAGTCCACGGGTCCGGGGCAGCCCCGTCCAGAGTCTTAGTGCCTGTATGGAGCCATCCGGTCTTTCTGCTCCTGGCTGAGCCTCTGCACCCGGCCCGTCGCTTCATCCACGAACGCCAGATGGCTGCTGGCCTTCACGCAGTCCTCCCGCGTGACGGGGTCCTGGAGCAGGTAGTGGATGTCGAAGCTGGCGCCCTTGACGGCACCGATCCATACCTGGACCACCGCCGGAACGTTGCGGTACTCCAGGGTCCGGACATAGCGGATCTTGTGGTCCACCACCAGGGCGAGGGTGCCCTCGGGGACGTCGTTAAACAGGGACACCGGTGGTTCAATGCCGGGAAGGCCCGCGCCCCGCGGCGGTCCGAAAGCCGCGATCCTGGCTTCCTCCAGCATCCGCACGATCTGGACGTTGTTGATGTGGCCATAGGCGTCCATGTCGCCCCAGCGCATTGGCACCAGCACCTCGATCCGCTGGCCGCCATGCGCGCTCAGCTGTGCACCGCCGTCGAATCATCCACCGGTACGTCCCCGGCGCCGGTCCCGGCAAACTGCGACATGTAGAGGCGGTGGTATGCCCCGCCGGCGGCGAGCAGCATGTGGTGGTTGCCCTGTTCCACGATTCGTCCGTTCTCCATAACCAGGATGGTATCGGCATCCCGGATGGTGGAGAGCCGGTGCGCGATGACGAAGCTGGTGCGGTCCGATCGCAGCGCAGCCATGGCTTTCTGCACCAGGAGCTCGGTGCGGGTATCCACGGAACTGGTGGCCTCATCCAGGATCAGCAGTGACGGGTTGGCCACGAATGCGCGGGCTATGGTGATCAGCTGCTTCTCGCCGGCGCTGACGTTGTTGCCTTCTTCGTCGATCACGGTCTGGTAGCCCTCGGGGAGCGCCCGGACAAATCGGTCCACGAACGTGGCCTTCGCTGCCGCCATGACCTGCTCTTCGGTGGCCTCGAGGTTGCCGTACCGGATGTTGTCGTAGATGGACCCGCCGAACAGCCATGCATCCTGCAGCACCATGCCCACCTTGGAACGCAGTTCGGAGCGGCTCAGGTGGGTGATGTCCACACCGTCCAGCATGATGGAGCCCGCATTGAGCTCGTAGAAACGCATTACCAGGTTCACCAGGGTGGTCTTGCCGGCTCCCGTGGGCCCGACGATGGCAACCGTGTTCCCGGGCTCCGCGGTGAAGGACAGATTCTCGATGAGCGGCTTGTCCGGGCTGTAGCTGAAGGTCACGTTCCTGAAGTCCACGTGCCCGTCGGTCTTGGCGGGCAGGTGTTCGGTGGCCGTTTCAACGTCCTGTTCGTCGGCGTCCAGGAATTCGAAAACGCGCTCCGAGGATGCCACGCCGGACTGGAGCATATTGGCCATGCCGGCCATTTGGCCCAGAGGCTGCGTGAACTCCCGGGAGTACTGGATGAAAGCGGTCGCATCGCCCAAAGACATGGCGCCGGAGGCCACCCTGAGGCCGCCCACCACGGCGATGCCAACATAGCTGAGGTAGGACACGAACTGCATCACGGGGAAGATGATTCCAGAGACGAACTGCGCTCCGAAGCTTGCCTTGTACAGTGCCTCGTTGCGTTCCTCGAACCGGGCCAGCATGTCCGCGTCCCGGCCGAAGACGCGGACCAGGTCGTGGCCGGAGAAGGATTCCTCGATCTGGCCGTTCAGCGACCCGGTGTTCTTCCACTGGGCTGCGAAGAGCTTCTGGCTCCGGGCACCGATCAGCCCGGCCGCCACTCCGGACAGCGGCAGCGCAACGAGCGCGATCAAGGCCAGCTGCCAGGAGACGATGAACATCATGACCACGATGCCCACCACGGTCAGCACAGAGTTCACCAGCTGGGCGAACGCCTGCTGAAGCGCCTGCTGGATATTGTCGACGTCGTTGGTCACGCGTGACAGCACATCGCCGCGCTGCCGCGTATCGAAGTAGTTCAGCGGCAGGCGGTTCAGCTTGCTTTCGGTGTCATCGCGCAGCCGCCGGATCACCTTCATGACAATGCGGTTCAGCACGTACCCCTGTAGCCACATGAAGATGTTGGCCACGAAGTACATCAGCAGGACGATGGCAATGAGCATACTGAGCTTGCCGAAGTTGATCCCGGTGCCGGGCACCAGCTCCATCCGGGAGACCATGTCCGCAAAGTTGTCCTGGCCCTGCTGGCGCAGGCCTGCCACAAACTGTTCCTTGCTGACACCGGACGGCAACTGCTTGCCCACCACTCCGGCGAAAATGACGTCCATGGCCTGGCCCAGGATCTTGGGGGCGATCACGTTCAGGACCACCGAGACCACCACCAGGCCCACCACCGCGTAGATGCCCAGGGCTTCGGGCTTCAGCAGGCCCATGAGTCGTTTGGCGGAAGGCCAGAAGTGCTGGGCCTTCTTTGCAGGCATCCCACCGAACATGTCCCCATCGGCTTCGGAAGGGGTGAATTCCTCCTCGAAGTAGTCGTCGTCCTCCGGCAGGCCGGCGCCTGCTTCCGCTTCGCCGTCGACCGGCTGGAGGGACTGGGTGGATTCTTCCACGGAGGCGTGGTCCTTCTTGCGGGGGCTCATGCCACTTCCTCCACGCTCAGTTGGGATTCGACAATTTCCTGGTAGGTCGGTGAGGTTTCCAGGAGTTCTTCGTGCGTGCCGCGGTCAACGATGCGTCCGTTGTCCAGCACCAGGATCTGGTCGGCCTCGGTGATGGTGGAAATCCGCTGGGCCACGATGATCACGGTGGCGTCCGAGGTGGTGCGCTTGAGGGCGGCGCGGAGCCGGGCGTCAGTAGCGACGTCAAGGGCGGAGAAGGAGTCGTCGAACAGGTATACCCGCGGCTTGGTCACCAAGGCACGGGCAATGCACAGGCGCTGGCGCTGGCCGCCGGAGACATTGGTGCCGCCCTGGGAGATCCGGGAGTCCAGTCCGTTCTTCTTTTCGCGGACAAAAGACTCTCCCTGCGCCACCCGGAGGGCGTCCCACAGTTCCTGGTCCGTGGCCTCGGTCTTGCCGAAGCGGAGGTTGTGCCCGATGCTGCCGGAGAACAGGTAGGGACGCTGCGGCACCAGGGCCACGCGTTTGGTGATCTCCGCGCGGTCGAGTCTGTCGACGGGGACACCGTCAAGCAGCACCTGGCCTTCGGCGGGGTCGTACAGCCGTGGCAGCAGGGACAGGAGGGAGGTCTTTCCGGCGCCGGTGGAGCCGATGATGGCGATGGTCTGGCCCGGCCGGGCGGTGAAGCTGATGTTGCTGAGCACCGGGGACTCGGCGCCGGGGTACGCGAACGTCACGTTGCGGTATTCCACCACGCCGGCCAGGGCGGCCGGCGCTTCGGGGCGTTCGGGGTCGTGGATGGAGGGCTCGACGTCGAGTACCTCGCCGATGCGGTCGGCGCAGACGGAGGCGCGCGGGATCATCATGGCCATGAAGGTGCCCATCATGACGGCCATCAGGATCTGCAGCAGGTACTGCAGGAACGCGGTGAGCGAACCCACCTGCATGGCGCCGGTGTCCACCCGCTGCCCGCCAAACCAGAGCACGGCTGCGGTGGACAGGTGCAGGATCATGCTGATGGCGGGGAACATGAGGACGAACAGGGCACCGATGCGGAGCGAGACGTCCGTAAGTTCCTTGTTGGCCGCACCAAACCGGTCCGTTTCATACGGTTCCCGCACGAAGGCGCGGACCACGCGGATCCCGATGATCTGTTCCCGCAGCACGGCGTTGATGCGGTCGATCTTCCGCTGCATGGAGCGGAAGAGTGGCATCAGCCGGACCACCAGGTAGCCCACCACCACAGCCAGGAGCGGGACGGACACCCACACCAGCCAGGACAGGTTGATGTCCTCGCGCAGGGCCATGATGATGCCGCCGATGCACATGATGGGGGTGGCCACCATGAAGTTCAGCCCCATCAGGAGGAGCATCTGCACCTGCTGGACATCGTTGGTGCCGCGCGTGATCAGCGTGGGCGCACCAAAGGCGTTGACGTCCTTGGCGGAGAAACTGGTGACCTTGCGGAACACGGCACGGCGCAGGTCCCGGCCCACTGCCATGGCCGTCCTCGAGCCGAAGTAGACGCCGGCGATTGCCGCGGCTACCTGCGCGAAGGCCACCAGGAGCATCAGGGCACCGGTGCGCCAGATGAAATCCGTGTCGCCCCGCGCCACGCCCTGGTCGATGATTTGGGCGTTCAGGCTTGGCAGGTACAGGGCTGCAATGGTGGAGGCGAGCTGGAAAACAACCACGGCGGCGATAAAGGGGAAATACGGTTTGGAATAGCGCCGTATGAGGGTGAGGAGCATGCACTCAACTCTAGTAATGCCCACCGACATTTGGTTCCATACGGGAGCATAATTCCCCGCTGGATTGACTCAAGAAAACGTCGTCTCCACCGGGGCCGCCATCCCCACCCATGCAGGAACGCCGCAGCCCACATCCGGAAGGTCCTCCGGCTGCGGGCTGCGGTGTTGATGGGTGCCGTCCGAGGCGGGCAGCCCCGGACGGAATGGCTTACTGTCCCGTTACCGGGGCAGAACCTTCCCCGCCGGACGGGGAGGGTGCGGCGGCGCTGTGCTTGCCGTGCCCGGCCAGGTACAGGGCGGCTGCTGCCTGGATCTTGCGTTCCTTCAGGAGCTTGCGCTGCAGCCGGGTAAGCTCTGCGGCCGTGGCTGCCTGCCCGGCCGCCACCTCCTGCTGGGACCGCAGTTGCTGCTGGATGTCCAGCACCAGTGTGCCGAGCTCGGCCTGCTGCCGCGCCAGCAGGTCCTGGGTGTCCTGCAGCTTCTGCAAGGTGGCCGCGGCACTGGCGATCGCATCGGCAGCCCTGTCCACGCTGTCGGCGGACCTGAGGTCCAGCTCCTCGGAGCGGAAGCTCCGTGCAAAGACTTCCTCGAAGTCCTCCGTGGCAACCCTGCCGGACGCCGCCGCGGCTGCGGCAGCACCGCCGTCGTACACCTTGGCAGGTGCCGCGGCCGGACGCAGGGCACTCCGGGCACCCGTCGACTCAGCGGCCGTCCCGTCCGGCACGTCGCTGGAAACCATGGGCAGTTGACCGGTCATGGTGGCGGTCATGCCGGCCTCACCGGCGGCGTTGGCCTCAAGCGCCTTTTCCGGTGTGATGTCAACGGTCTTGCGCAGCGGTACTTCCTTGATGAAGATGACGGCGATGAGGGCCACGGCTGCAACGATGGCGGAGATCATGAAGATCCCGGCCGTGGCATCGCCGTAGGCGGCACGCATGACCTCGGCGATCGGCGCCGGCAGGTCCTTCAGGTCCAGCGTGGCGCCGCTGTTGCCGCCGGCCGGGATGCCCAGCTTGGCCAGCCCGTCGGTGGCCAGGTCCTTGACATGGTTGGCCATGACGGCGCCCAGGACGGAAACGCCGATGGCGCCACCCACGGAGCGGAAGAATGCAACGGAAGCGCTTGCGGAACCGATGTCGGAGGCGCGGACCGTGTTCTGGACGGCCAGGACGAGGTTCTGCATGAGCATGCCCAAACCGATACCGAAGATGCCCGTGTACAGGCCCGTCAGCCACAGTTCGGTGGTGTGGTCCATGGTTCCGGCGAGCGCCAGGCCGCCGATCAGCAGGACGGTGCCGCCGATCAGGAAGCGCTTCCATTTACCGTAGCGGCTGATCAGCTGGCCGGAAACGACCGAACCGATCAGGTTGCCGGCGATCATGGGCAAGGTCAACAGGCCGGCCTCGGTGGGCGTGGCACCGCGGGCCACCTGGTAGTACTGGCCCAGGAAGGTGGAGGAACCGAACATGGCAACACCCACAGCGACGGACGCCACGATGGCCAGCGCGGTGGTGCGCTCCGAGATGATCTTCAGCGGGATGATCGGCTGCGGCACCTTGGACTCCACCAGCACCAGCAGCGCGAGCAGCAGGACGCCGCCGCCTACCATGACGGCTGACTGCCATGACCACCAGTCGTAGTAGTCGGCCTTGCCGGCGAAGGAAACCCAGATCAGGAGCAGGCTGACGCCGGAGGTCAGCAGGATCGAACCGACCCAGTCGATCTTGGCGGGGCGCTTGACGTGCGGAATCTTCAACGTGACCTGGAGCAGGATCAGGGCGACGACGGCCAGGGGCACGCAGACAAAGAAGGTCCAGCGCCAGCCCAGCGAGCTGTCCACGATGAAGCCGCCCAGCAGAGGACCACCGGCGGTGCCCACGGCCATGACGGCACCCATGTAGCCGGAGTACTTTCCGCGTTCGCGCGGCGGGATGATGGAGCCGATGATCGCCTGCGCCAGGGCGGTCAGGCCACCCATGGCGATGCCCTGGATCACGCGGGCGGTGAGCAGGAACGGGATGTTCTCGGAGAAACCTGCCATGACCGAGCCGGCAACGAAGATCACGATGCTGAGCTGGACCAGGACTTTCTTGTCGAAGAGGTCCGCGAGCTTGCCCCAGATGGGGGTGGTGGCCGCGTTGGCCAGCAGTGCTGCCGTGATGACCCAGGCAAAGTCCGTCTGGGTGCCCTTGAGCTCGGACATGATCGTGGGCAGCGCGTTGGCAACGATGGTGCTGCTGAGGATGGCGGTAAAGAAGGCAGCGAGAAGGCCGGTCAGGGCTTCCATGATCTGCCGGTGGTTCATGGGCGCGCCGGGCTCGTGGCGCTTGGATTGCCGCGATTCCTGTCTGGCGGTGCGTTCGCGCTGGCGCTCCTGCTCCTGGTCCGCGGCGGCGGTGACGTTAGCCATTGATGGACTCCTGCGTTTTCTGTTCAGTGGTGGTTCCGGCCGCCCTTGCCCGGATGGAATTCTTCAGGGATGCCGTGAGCTTGTTCAGCATCGCGGCTGTTGCAACGGCGTCGTCCTCGTTCCAGTCGGAGAGGTACGCCTGCAGCGTCTCCGCCCGGTGCCGCACCAGCTCCGCCAGCTTCTCCTTGCCCCGCGGGGAAAGTGCCAGCAGCTGGGCCCGGCCATCGTCCGGGTCCGGGGTGCGGAGCACCAGCCCCGCGTCGGCCAGTTCGGCCACGTGGCGGCTTAGCACCGGCGGGCTGACCCCCAATCGCTCGGCCAGGTGCGCTGCGCGGGTCTCCCCTTCGCCGATGAACTTGAGCACGCCCTGGAGGGCGATGCCAGTGTCCTGGCCCTTGATGTTGATCATGGTGACGCAGCGCAGCGCGCGCTGGAGGTCATAGATATTGCTGACGAGGTCGGCTGCAGTGGCCGGTGCGACAGACATGATCCTCCCTAAAGAATTAGTTGCTGCAAGCAACTGTATCAGGAAAAGGTTGCTTAGGGAAACGAAGTTGTTCCAGCGGGCAGCTTAAATGCCAAGCTCCCCCACGTCCGCGGGACGGTGTCCAGGACGTGGGGGAGCTTAAGGTTGGTGCCCGGTCAGGGGGCCAGGTGCGTAGGCCCGAACATCTTGAGGAGGGTTTCAACAACAACGACGTTGGGTCCGTCAGCGGCGAAGCCGGCCCGGAGCGCGTCCCCCACGCCTTCCGGGGCCACCTTGGTGGCCGGCACGCCAAAGGATTCGGCGAGCGCAACAAAGTCGGGACGGGCCAATTCCGTGGCCGTGGCCTTGCCGAACGCGCCCACCATGTATTCGCGCAGGATGCCGTAGCCGCCGTCGTCCACGATCAGCCAGGTGACCGGAACGTTGTGCTGCTTGGCGGTGGCCAGTTCGGCAATGGAATACATGGACGAACCGTCACCGGAGACCGCCAGGACCCGGCCGGGCTTACCCGCAGTCTCCAGCCCAACCGCCGCTCCAATGGCACCGGGAAACGCATAGCCCAGGCCACCGGCGCCCTGTGCGGAGTGGAACTGCCCTTCACGGGCATCCCAGCAGGACCAGCCCCAGTAGGCGGCGATGGTCATGTCCCAGAACGTCTGCATATCCGCTGGAACGGCCTCCCGGATGGCGGCCATGAACGTCAGTTCTTTGGCAAGGTCCTGCGATTCCAGCCGGGCACGGACCTTGGCAAGCGACTCCTTGACCAGCTCTTCCGGCGTGCTGCCGTGCCAGTCCGGCATCGTTGCCCTGCCGGATCCAAGAGCTGAGTCCAGGGCTGCCAGCGCCTGGCCCGCGTCGGCGCGGATCCCCAAGCCTGGCCGATTGGACTCCAGTACCCGGGGTTCGGCGTCGATCTGGATGATCCTGCCGCGCGGTTCGAAGGTGAAGTAGTTGGACGTAACCTCGCCCAGGGACGATCCGATGACCACCAGGACGTCCGCGTCTTCGAGGAGGTCGGTCATGTACCGGTCCTCGATCCAGGACTGAAGGGACAGCCCGTGGTTCCAGGGGAACGCACCTTTGCCGCCAGGAGTGCAGATGACCGGCGCATGGAGCTTCTCGGCAATGGACAACAGGGACTTCTCCGCCTTGCCGCGCCGGGTTCCACCGCCGGCGATGATAGCCGGGCGCTTGGCTGATTCCAGCCACTTCACGGCCTCGCGCACCAGTTCAATCCGCGGTGGATTGTCCGCCGCCTCCGCCAAGGCATCCTCCACCGGCGGGACCATGATCGGATCCAGCAGGACGTTTTGCGGAATCTCGAGCCACACCGGGCCCTGTGGGGAGGAGATGGCCTCGGTCCAGGCGTCCTGGATGGCCGACGGGATTCCGGAAGCGTGCTGGATCAGCCGTTGGCTCTTGGTGACGTTGGCCGCGGAGGCCTTCTGGTCATCGAGCTGGTGCAGCATGCCCTTGCGCCGGGCCCCGAGTCCCTCCAACGGAATCTGGCTGGCCACCACTACCATGGGCACGCCCGTGGCATAGGCCTCCTGCAGTCCAGCCAGTGACGTCAGCGCGCCGGGGCCGGTGGACAGGAACAGCACGCCAACTTCGCCGGTGGCGCGGGAGTACCCGTCCGCGGCAAAGGCGCTGTTGTTCTCCACCCGGGAGGAGACAAAGTGCAGGTTGCCGCGGCCCATGGCATCAAAGAGTCCCAGGGCGTGCTGGCCCGGGATGCCGAACACGGTCTTGGCGCCCAGCGCTTCGAGGGTTTCGACGACGAGGTCCCCGCCGTTGCGGACGCTGCTCCCCCGGGCCGGGGGCGCCGGGGCAATTTCCGTCACGGCCTACTCCGTGGTGGCGGCAGCGAAGCCGGCGGGGCGGCGGGCTTCCTGGCCGAGCGCCTGGGCCTGGTACCCGGTCTCCGCACCGAACCGGCTGCCGGGCACAGCATTGTCCGCCATCAGGGTCACCAGCTCGTACGCGACGTGGCTGGCCGCGACGCCGGTGATCTCGGCGTGGTCGTAGGCCGGGGACACTTCGACGACGTCGGCGCCCACCAGGTTCATGCCGCGGAAGCCGCGGATGATTTCCAGGAGTTCGCGGCTGGTGATGCCGCCGGCTTCCGGGGTTCCCGTGCCGGGCGCGTGGGCAGGGTCCAGGACGTCAATGTCCACGGAGATGTAGAGCGGGCGGTTGCCGATGCGGTCACGGACCTTGGCCACGGTTTCCAGCACGCCCTGGTAGTACACGTCCGCGGAGGTAACGATGCCGAATCCAAAGCGGTGGTCGTCGTCGAGGTCCTTCTTGCCGTACAGCGGGCCGCGGGTCCCAATATGGCTGATGGCCTCGGTGTCCAGGATGCCTTCCTCCACTGCGCGGCGGAAGGGCGTGCCGTGGGTGTATTCGGCACCGAAGTAGGTGTCCCACGTGTCCAGGTGCGCGTCGAAATGCAGCATGGCGATGGGTCCGCCGGCGCGTTCGGCAGCGGCGCGCAGCAGCGGCAGGGCGATGGTGTGGTCGCCACCCAGGGTCAGCAGCTTGCTCCCGGCGGCGGTGAGGTCCAATGCGTTCTGCTGGATGGTCTCAATGGCTTCATTGATGTTGAACGGGTTGACCGCCATGTCCCCGGCATCGGCCACCTGGATGTTCTCGAACGGGCTGACGTCCCAGGCGGGGTTGTAGGGGCGCAGCAGCCGGCTGGCCTCGCGGACGTGGTTAGCGCCGAAGCGGGCACCCGGACGGTAGGAGACCCCCGAATCGAAAGGCACTCCCACCACCGTCACATCGGCCTTGGCTACCTGGTCCAGCCGCGGAAGGCGGGCATAGGTGGCAGCCCCGGCATAGCGGGGGATCCGGGATGAATCAATGGGGCCGAGGTTGCCGTTGGCTTCAATGCGCAGCTCTTCCAATGGGAGGCCTCTCCTTCGAGGAGTTGGGGACTTCTGTGATTGCCATCATACACCCCGGTTTTCCAGGAGACACCAACTGTTTACCAAGGATCCCGGTGCGCTCCCGCCCACTCACTCCCGCACGTGGACAGGATGCACTCCCGCGATCCGCGCCGTTCCGGCAACGTTCCCTGCACGGACCATGGGCAACTGGGCAGGACCGCACGCCCGCCCCCGGCCACCGCTTACCCACATACGCCTGAACTAAGGTTCCACTTATCCAACCGAAACCTTCCAATGGCCACATGGACATCCTCGAATACCTGCATACGCGCGGCGGTGTAGCCCGATCCAGCCAACTCCTGGACGCAGGTTTCCGGCGCCGGGAACTCCTTCGACTCACCGAACTGGGCGCTACCCAGCCCCGGCGCGGCATCTTCGTCCTCCCGGAATGCGACAACGGACTCCTCGCTGCAGTCCTGAACAACGGTCGGCTGACCTGCGCCAGCGCCGCGGGCCACTACGGACTCTGGCTGCGCAAACCTCCCGAACGCCCGCATCTGGCGTGCAATCATGGTCACGGCTCCGGCTTCGTCCGGCATCGCACAGTTCGGTTCCCCGGTCATCCGTTCCTGCCCCTGGCCGGCGTGGAAGATGTGGCGCTTCACGCTTTGGGGTGCCTACCGGCTCCGGCATCCGCCGCTTTGGCGACCTCGGCCATCAGATTGCACGGCGTGCCACGCGAGCTGCTGGCGTCCCAGCTGCAGGCCGACCGCTCCGGTTCCGCGCTTCGCATCCTGCGCGAACTTGACGTGCGAGCAGAGTCAATCGTGGAGGTTGATGCGCAGCACCTGTTCCGTGCCAACAGAATCGCCTACGACACCCAGGTCTTCCTGCCGGGAATCGGTCGCGTGGATTTCCTGCTGGATGGCTTCTTGATCGTGGAGATCGACGGCTTTGCCTACCATTCCAAACGCACCGATATGCTTCGGGACCGGAAGCGCAACAACGCTGCAGCCGTCAGCGGTTACGCCGTCCTTCGCTTCATGCCGGAGCACATCTGGTTTTACCCCGGCATGGTGCTAACCGAGATCAGTGCCGTCCTGGCCGGAGGTCAACGAAAACCCCTCCGGTAGAGGTGCAATCCAGCCCAGTTACCCCGGGCCAAGGGCGCTCCGCGCTTAAGCGCTTTCCGCGGAATGCGGCAGCTGAGAAAGGGACTACCGAAGGTAACTGGGCTGGAGCGCACCAGCAACAAGCTAGCGGCTCGCGGCGGGCACCAGGACCCAGAGCACCTCGACCGGCTTGTCCGTGGGATTGACCCAGGTGTGGGGTTCCCGGCCCGGGAAGGTCACGGTGTCACCTGTATCGAGGTCGTATTCCTCGTTGGTGAGGATCAGCTTGATGGAGCCCTTGATGACATGCAGGACGTCCACGTCGCAATCCACTGCGTACAACTCGGACTCGCCGCGGCCATGCGGCTCGATCACGGCCTGGATAATCTGGACCCGACGCTCCGAGCGGGCCGTCAAAAGCCGCTCCACGATGCCCTGGCCGCCGAGCGAGATGCGCGGACCGTCATTGCGTTTGGTGAGGTGGGTTTCCGGCGCCACGAACAGGTCCCCGATGGAGATGGAGAGCACCTGGCACAGCGTCACCAGGGAAGCGACGGACGGAGACGTCAAGTCCCGCTCCACGCGGCTGAGGAAGCCCTTGGTCAGGCCGGTGGCATCCGCGACCTGCTCGATGGTGAGCCGCTGGGACTGCCTGGCGGCCCGGATCCTGGAGCCAATGGCAACGGGAACATTGCTCGGCTCAACTGGCAGTGCCTTCATCTACGAACCTTTCACGGCCGGCAGCCCGGCTCCACTCTCGAGCCATACTAATCGGCACCGCTTTTGTGACACGCGCATGCCACACCCACGCCGCTGCAGGCGCGATCTCCTTGACTGTCACCCACGTCACACCCTAGTCTTTGAAAACTCCTGTTGCCTATAGGGCAATTGCAGGTCCCCTCCGTATTCGTCCGCAGCGGTTCCCGGCGTCCCGCCCCGGGTCATTACACCCGGCCCCAACAGCTCCAAGGAGCCATTTATGGATGCAAGTGCCATCAACATCGCCATTGTGGTGGTGTACCTCCTCGCAATGCTGGCCTTCGGCTGGTGGGGCAAGTCCCGCACCAGGAACAACAGCGACTTCCTGGTGGCCGGCCGCCGCCTGGGCCCGTTCCTTTACACCGGCACCATGGCCGCCGTCGTCCTGGGCGGAGCGTCCACGGTCGGCGGCGTGGGGCTGGGCTACAAGTTCGGCATCTCGGGAATGTGGCTGGTGGTGGCCATTGGCGCCGGAGTCCTGCTCCTGAGCCTGCTCTTCGCCGGGACCATCCAGAAGCTGAAGATCTACACGGTGTCCCAGATGCTCACCCTCCGTTACGGCAGCAGGGCCACCGAGGCATCCGGCATCGTGATGCTCGCCTACACTTTGATGCTCTGCGCCACGTCCACTGGTGCTTATGCCACCATCTTCGTCGTCCTGTTCGGCTGGGACCGGGCGCTGGCCATAGCGGTGGGCGGTGCCATCGTGCTGGTGTACTCCACCATCGGCGGCATGTGGTCCATCACGCTGGCGGACCAGGTCCAGTTCGTCATCAAAACGGTGGGCATCTTCTTCCTCATGCTGCCCTTCACACTGAACGCCGCCGGCGGACTCGACGGGATCCGCAGCCGGGTTGATGCCAGCTTCTTCCAAATCGACGGCATCGGCGTCCAAACGATCATCACCTACTTTGTGGTCTACACCCTGGGCCTGCTGATCGGCCAGGACATCTGGCAGCGCGTGTTCACTGCCAAAACACCCAAGGTGGCCAGGTGGGGCGGTTCGACAGCCGGCCTCTACTGCATCCTCTATGGTGCTGCCGGCGCAATGATTGGCCTGGGAGCCCGCGTGGCGCTGCCCGCCATCGACGTGAAGGCCCTGGGCAAGGACGTGGTCTACGCGGAGGTTGCCACCAACCTGCTGCCCATCGGAATCGGCGGCCTGGTCCTCGCCGCCGCCGTCGCCGCCATGATGTCCACGGCTTCCGGGGCCCTGATCGCGGCCGCCACGGTGGCCCGCGCCGACGTTGTGCCCTTCGTCGCCGGCTGGTTCGGCAAGACCATCAACACCGACGACTCCGACAACCCCGAGCACGACGTCAAGGCCAACCGCGTATGGGTCCTTGGCCTGGGCGTTGTGGCGATCATCATCGCCATCGTCACCAAGGACGTTGTTGCGGCACTGACCATCGCCTACGACATCCTGGTGGGCGGGCTGCTGGTCGCGATCCTCGGCGGCCTGGTGTGGAAGCGCGGAACCGGCATCGCCGCCGCTGCTTCGATGGCCGTCGGCTCCGTCATCACCCTTGGGACGATGATCATCCTTGAGGTCAACGCCGAGGTTCCGTTGGACGGCATCTACGCCAACGAACCGATCTACTACGGCCTGCTGGCCTCCGCCGCGGTGTACGTTGCCGCCTCGCTGCTGACGCGCCCCACCGATCCTGCGGTCATGCGCGCCTGGCAGCGCCGCGTTGCCGGGCAGGAGCAGGAAGGGACTCCCCGGGAAGTCCTCGCCGGCCACTGACTGCCAGGCATTAAAGTACGACGCCGGCACCGCCTCCCGCCAACAAGCGGAAGGAGGTGCCGGCGCCGTCAGTCCTACTCCCCCGTGTCGCGCTCGTCGTCATCCAGCGGGACCTCGCGGTCCTCGGCGTCGACGACTACCGGTGCCGGCTGGACCACCGGTTCTTCCTGGTCAATGAACCCGTCTTCGGAGTCCCAGTCCGCGTCGTCTACCGGTGCATCCTCGGCGTAATCGTAGGCGGGGTCCGCTTCGACGGCGTCCAGGTGCGGCATGTCCGGGTGCTGTCCGGTGGTGCTCATGATTCAACCTCCGTATGTTCGCCTGACGTGCTCTTTCAGGTAGGGCGCAGCCTGCGCCACACCTTCATCAGAGCACCGCCCGGGCGGACGGGTCAATAGCCGCGGCGGTGCCCGGAGCTGCCCTCCACAGGGGTGCCGTGCCGGGCGTTTTTTAAGGTCAACCGAAACTTTCCAGCGAGGTTTGCCAGCCAAAAAACCGCGGAAATCCGCAGTAGGCTGGCAGGGCAAAGGCGCGAGTTCATGCCCTTTCCAGCCCAGGAGTTACAGTGTCGCAGCACGCCCAGTCCCATTCCCACGCCACGCCCCCGGAGGCCGGCGGCGTTGGCCAGCCCTCGCCGTCGAACATCAAGCGGTGGCGCCAGTACCTGGCCGACGAGCGCGCGGAAGCCGCCGTCTACCGGGACCTGGCCCAGAACCGCGAAGGTGAGGAACGGTCCATCCTCCTCGCCCTGGCCGAAGCCGAAGGCCGTCACGAAGCCCACTGGCTCGCGCTGCTGGGCGGGCACGCCGGCAAGCCGAAGAGGGCCTCCGCCCGCAGCCGGTTCCTCGGGTTCCTGGCCCGGCATTTCGGCTCCGTATTCGTCCTGGCCCTGGCCCAGCGCGCCGAAGGCCGCTCCCCCTACGCCAAGGACCCGAACGCCACCGCCGCGATGGCCGCCGATGAACAGATCCATGAGGAAGTGGTCCGGGGCCTGGCCACCCGCGGCCGCAACCGCCTGGCCGGCACCTTCCGCGCCGCGGTGTTCGGCGCGAACGATGGCTTGGTCAGCAACCTCTCCCTGGTGATGGGCATGGCTGCCTCCGGCGTGGCCAGCAGCGTGGTGCTGCTCAGCGGCATCGCCGGACTCCTGGCCGGTGCCATGTCCATGGGCGCGGGCGAATTCATTTCCGTCCGCTCCCAGCGCGAACTGCTGGCCGCAACCCGGCCCACGCAGGTCACGCTGGCGGCCGCGCCCAAGCTTGACCTCGAGCACAACGAACTGCTCCTGGTGTACCTGGCCCGCGGGATGTCCCGGGAAGCGGCCGAACACCGTGTGGCAGAGCGCATGGGGCTGCTGCCCTGCGACTGCGATCCCAGCCTTTCCCTGCAGCCTGAGCTGCCGGAGGAAGAGGACCAGCACGAGGCAGTGGGTACCGCCTGGGGTGCGGCGCTGTCCAGCTTCTGCTTCTTCGCCTCCGGCGCCATCGTCCCCATCCTGCCGTTCCTGTTCGGCCTGACCGGCGTCGCCGCGCTCGTGGTGGCAGGCGCCCTGGTGGGCGTCGCGCTCCTTGCCACCGGTGCCGCCGTCGGCCTGCTGTCCGGCACTTCCCCGCTGACCCGCGGCCTGCGGCAGCTTGCCATCGGCCTGGGCGCGGCAGCCATCACCTACCTGCTGGGCCTGCTCTTCGGCACCGCCGTCGGCTAGCACCAGGCAAGGACACTTCGTGGAGGTCCTCCGGCAGCGTTCAGCGCTGCCGGAGGACCTCCACTGCTTCCTCCACCGTGTCCACGAGGTGGATGTTGTCCGCCATGGCCCTGCCCGCGGCGAGGCTGCGGAGCATGGGCCACGCCGGGTACTCCTGCTCCCAGTGCCGGCGGCCCACCAGCACCATGGGGGCCACTTTCTCGCGGGCGCCGTAGTAGTTCTCGCAGGCGTCCTGGAAGATCTCCTGGACCGTACCGGCCGCTCCCGGCAGGAAGACGATTCCGCCGTGGCACAGTTCCAGAAGGATGGCCTCGCGGATGGCATTGGCGAAATATTTGGCGATGTGCGTGGCGAAGTAGTTGGGCGGTTCGTGTCCGTAGAACCAGGTGGGGATCCCGAGGGACGGCGTCCCGTCCGGATGGCGTTCGACGACGGCAGCCGCCGCACGTGCCCACGCCGAGACCGAGGGACGGAAGCCGGGAACAGCGGCGAGCGTGGCAAGCGCTGCCTGCACGTCACCGTCGGACGCCCGGCTCAGGTACGCGCCGAGGTTCGCTGCCTCCATGGCCCCGGGGCCGCCGCCCGTTGCCACCGAATGGCCGTCAAGGGCCAGGAGCCTGCCCAGCCGGGCCGCGTCCGCAAACTCCCGGCTGCCGCGGGGCGCTGCGTGGCCGCCCATCACGCCGACGATAGAGCGGCGGTGCCACGCCCCGGACCGGGTCAGCTCATCCAGCGCATCGCCGATCGCATGGTCATGCAGGGCCGAGGCCAGCGTCGCGTCCACGCGGTGGCGCTGGCCGGGCTGGATGCTCCAGTGGTAGATGCGCGCATCCGGCAATTCCTCATACGGTGCGGCTGCCAGTCCGGCGTACAGTTCGGCCGGGGAATACAGGACGGCCCGGTATGGGTCGAAAGGGACTCCTTCAAGCCTGGGGAAGATCAAGGCGCCGCGGCTGCGGAGGTTCGCTTCCATACCGTCGTCGAAGATGCAGCCCAGGAACATCGCGCCCTCGACGCGGACGTTTTTGAGTGCCGCGGACCGGCCCCGCAGGTCCAGCGACTGCGCATGCCAGCCGTGCAGGTTGACCGCACCGCCGGCCACCAGGCTGTCGAAGCTGGCCAGGTCCTGGACTTCGAGGTTGCGGGGGCGGGGACCAAGGCTTCCGGCGAAATTCATGCTTGCTGCCCCGCGCTCCACATCATGCAGCCAGCCTAGGCCACCAACCGCAACGGCGGCGGCTACGCCGAAAGCTTCGCCGGCACCTCACCATCGCGGAAGTGCGCTTCGAGGTCCTCAAGGGAGTGGCCCTTGGTCTCCGGCACGAACTTGATGACGAACGCCAGGGAAGCCACGTTGACCAGGACGAAGAGGCCGAAGGTACCCGTGGATCCCAGGGCATTGACCACGATCGGGAACAGGAAGGAGATGGCCGCGTTCACGGTCCACAGCGCGAAGACCGCGATTCCCATGGCGAACCCGCGGATGGCCAGCGGGAACATTTCGGAAAGCAGGAGCCAGACGCAGGTGCCGATGAAGCACTGGACGAAGGCAACGAACAGCATCATCGCGGCCAGGATGGTGTAGCTGGCAAGGTCCGACTGTGGGAGGAGGAAGACGACGGCCAGCAGGGCCTGGGCACCAACAACTCCGGAGAATCCGATCACCAGCATCCGGCGGCGGCCAACAAAGCCGAGCAACCAGATACCCAGGACGGTCATGAGCACTGAGGTAACGCCGACGCCGATGGTGGCCACCAGCGATGCGCTGACGCCAAGCCCGCTCTTTTCCAGGATGGTGGGGGCGTAGTAGTTCACGGTGTTGATGCCGGTTGCCTGCTGGACGGTGGCCAGGCCAATGCCGATCCAGAGCAGCCGGCGCATCCATGGGTTGTTCTTCAGGTCGCGGAGGGCGTGACCGCGTTCTTCCTTGGCCGTGCGCGCCGCGTGGGCGATTTCCTCGAACTCGGCGGTTGCCTCTTCCGGGCTGCGGCTCAGGTTCAGGACCCGGCGGCTGTCTTCCAGGCGGCCGCGGATGGCGTACCAGCGCGGCGATTCCGGCAGCATCAGCATTCCGGCGAGCAGTGCGAGGGCAGGGATGGAAGCGATGCCCAGCATGCCCCGCCAGACCTCGTTGTCGTGGATCAGGGCATCCAGGAGCGCATTGATGGCGAATGCCAGCATCTGGCCGGTCACGATCATGAGTTCGTTGATGGTGACCATCCGGCCACGAAGATGGGCAGGAGCCATCTCCGCCAGGTACAGCGGGCAGGTCACAGCGGCGGCGCCCACCCCCAGGCCCAGCACGATGCGGGCGGCAATCATGAAGGTCACGCTGGGCGCAAGGGCGCAGCCCATGGCACCCAGCAGGAATAGCAGTGCGCAGACCAGCAGTGAGCCACGACGGCCCAGCTTGTCAGCCATCCGCCCGCCGGTAAGGGCGCCGACGGCGGCACCGGGGAACAGCAGTGCGCTCACCACGGTTGCTTCCTCCACGGCGTTCATGTTGAGGGAGTCGTTCATGTACAGCAGGGCGCCGGAGATCACGCCGGTGTCGTACCCGAAGAGCAGGCCGCCCAGGGTGGAGATCACGGTGAGCCGGGCGAGGTAGCCGCGGCGCCTGCTGCCGGTGGCAGCCATGGTTTGTTTTTGCAACAGCATTGTTGCCTCTCAAATTCTCTCGGGGACCGGATGACCGGTCGGGAATGTGATGCGTGCCACCTACGTTAGAGCGCTCTAATCCGACTCGTCAATAAAAAGTCTTAATGTCAGCACAATATTTTTCCATTTCCTTTGGCTGAAGCGCGGCAAAGCCATCCTTGACCACCCGGGCGCGCCTGCTACGATCAAGGAAGGAACTATGTCCTATCAAGCGAACATATAGCGTCAAACTGCCCGCAGGCCGGCTGTCCAGACCGGGCGGAAGCGCCCGCACCAAAGACGAGGGGAACGCACCGTGGCCAACAACCTGGGACTCACCATCAACCGCTCCTCCCCCGTGCCCCTGTACCACCAGGTGGTCCAGGGCATTGAAGCGGCAATCTACAGCGGGGTGCTGGAGCCCGGCAGCCGGCTGGACAACGAGATCGATCTCGCCGCACAGCTGAACCTGTCGCGGCCCACCATGCGCAAGGCCATGGATGAGCTGGTCCGTTCCGGGCTGCTGGTGCGGAAGCGGGGCGTAGGAACGCAGGTGGTGTCGAGCCAGGTGCGCCGGCCGCTGGAGCTTTCCAGCCTCTATGACGACCTGACCAACAATGGCAAGAAGCCCACCACCGAGGTGCTGAGCTTCTCGCACCTCGAGGCGGATGACGCCACGATCACTACCCTGCAGCTTCCCGCAGGCTCGAAGGTGTACCACTTCACCCGGCTGCGGAAGGTGGGCGGCAAGCCCCTGGCCCTCATGGAGAACTGGGTGCGCGACGACATTGCCGAGATGGATGAAGCCATGCTCAAGGCAGAAGGCCTCTACTCGATCCTCCGCCGCGGAGGCGTGAACTTCCGGCTCGCCACCCAGCGCATCGGTGCGATGACCGCCAACGAGTACCAGGCTTCCATGCTGGACGCCCCGGCAGGCTCGGCGCTGGTGACCATGGAACGCACCGCGGTGGACGATACCGGCCGGCGGGTTGAAACCGGCCACCACGTGTACCGCGCCGATTCCTACAGCTTTGAAATGACACTCGTACAGCGATAATCCAAGGAGCCAACTCCATGACCAACTGGGTCTACCCCCTGGGCACCGCCGCCGACGGCACCTGGGACGTGTCCATCGGAACCTCAGATTCCCCCCTGGCCGTGGACGGCTGGGCGCACACCGGACTGAAGGTGGCCACCCTGCCGGCGGGGGCCGCCGTCGAACTCCCCGCCGCGGACGAGGAACGCATCGTGGTGCCGCTCAACGGGTCCTTCACCGTCACCGTTGACGGCACAGACTACCCGCTGCAGGGCCGCCGCTCGGTGTTCGCAGGTCCGACTGATGTGCTGTATTCCGGCACCGGCCGCGCAGTTGGCATCAGCTCGGCCGACGGCGGCAGGGTGGCGGTTGCCACCGCACCGGCCCAGGCTTCCTACCCCACCAGGCTGGTGTCCGCCGCAGAAACTCCGGTGGAGCTGCGCGGCGCGGGCAACTGCTCGCGCCAGGTCCACAACTTCGGCACCCCTGCCGCGCTCGAGGCTGACCGCTTCATCGTGTGTGAGGTGCTCACTCCCGCCGGCAACTGGTCCTCCTACCCTCCCCACAAGCATGACGAGGAAAAAGACGGCGAAACCTCCCTTGAGGAGATCTACTACTTCGAGACGCAGGTGGGCGCCGGACCGGGAGCACCTGCAGACGCCGACGCCATCGGCTACCAGCGTGTCTACGCCTCCGATGAGCGGCCCATCGATGTTTCCGCCGAAGTACGGACCGGGGACGTGGTCCTGGTCCCTTACGGCTGGCATGGCCCGGCCATGGCGGCTCCCGGCTACGACCTCTACTACCTCAACGTCATGGCCGGGCCCGGGCCCGTGCGGGAGTGGCTGATCAGCGACGACCCGCACCACGGCTGGGTCCGGCAGACGTGGGAGAGCCAGAACATCGATCCCCGGCTGCCGTTCGGCGCCTAGGGAACCTTGCCCGGCAGGTGGCGGCAGGCTGGCATAGTGGAGTCTTGTGAAACAAACGTCTCCTGCGCCGCGGTCCGTGACCATGGAGGATGTGGCACGGGACGCCGGGGTGAGCCGCGCCCTGGTGTCCCTGGTCATGCGGGATTCCCCCAAGGTCTCCCCCGCCAAGCGGACGGCCGTGCTGGAAGCAGCCGCCGCCCTGGGCTACTCGCCCAACAGGCTGGCCAGCCGGCTGGCCAGCCACCGGACCAACACCATCGGAGTCCTCTTCCTCGACCTGCACAACCCGGTCTTCGCAGACATCTATGACGGCATCACCGAAGGCCTGGCGGGGAGCGGCAACCAGGTGATGGTCGCCGTCGGCTCGGCTGATCCGGGAACGGAACTGGAAGCCGTCCGGTCCTTCGTGGACCTGCGCGTGGACGGCGTCCTGCTGGCGGGCTATACCGGCACCTCGGCGGAGCTGGCCGGGGCACTGCGGGGGACGCCCGCCGTCGTCATCACCCGGGAGCTGGAGGTCGACGGCGTGGATTCCGTTTTGACCGACGACTTCCGTTCCGGAGCGCTTGCCGTGGAGCACCTGTACGGACTGGGGCACCGGCGGATCGCCCACGTGGACATCTCGGACTGGCTCCCCTATACCGCGCGGCGGGAGGGCTACCTGCACGCCATGGAACAGTTCGGGCTGGAGCCACAGCTGGTCCACAGCGACATGACCGAACGCGGCGGCCGGGCCGTGATGGAGCAGTTCCTGGACTCCGGCGCCACGCTCCCCACCGCCGTCTTTGCGCACAATGACCTCACCGCCATCGGCATCATGGAGGCCCTGGCGTCGCGCGGACTGTCCGTTCCGGGCGACGTGGCGATCGTCGGCTGCGACAACATCGAAGTAGCGGCCTCCCCCCTGATTGGCCTGACGTCCATTGACCAGCACGCGGGGCAGCTGGGCCGGCTGGCGGCGCAAGCCATGCTGGAGCGGGTCGCCGGGACGGCCGGACAGGCCGTGACCCGGAAGCTTGAACCCGCCCTGATGGTGCGCCGCTCCTCGGATCCCGCCGCTTAGCGGACGGCCAGCTCGTCCACGGCCCGCACCTCTTTGCCCGGCTGCTGTTCGCCCCGCTTGGCGCCCGCCGCGGCGAGGGCCATCACCACCACGCCGGCCAGCGTAATGGCTGCGCCTGCCCAGATGGGCGAGGTGTAACCGAAGCCGGCGGTGATGGTGACGCCGCCCAGCCAGGCGCCCAGGGCGTTGCCCACATTGAAGGCACCGATATTGGCGCCGGAGGCGAGGGTGGGAGCACCGGCGGCGTACTTCATGACGCGCATCTGCAGGCCCGGGACGGTGGCGAAGCCGAAGCCGCCCATCAGCACCAAAGAGATGATCGTCAGGACGGGGTTGGTGGCCGTCAGGGCGAACGCCACCAGGACCACGGTGAGCGCGGCGAGCACCACCAGCAGCGTCCTGTCCACGTTGCGGTCGGCGGCCTTCCCGCCCAGGGTGTTGCCGGCGAAGAGGCCCACGCCGAAGACAATGAGCAGCCACGGCACGGTGGAGGCGGCAAATCCGGATACCTCCGTGAGGGTGTAGGCGATGTAGGTGAACGCACCGAACATGCCGCCGAAGCCCAGGATGGTCACCACGATGGACAGCCATACCTGCCCGGAGCGGAAGGCACGCAGTTCGGAGCGGAGGCTGGGCGCCTCTTCCGTTCCACCGGCAGATGCGGGGACGAGTGCAAGGATCCCGGCGAGCGCGGCTACGCCAATGACGGTGATGGCCCAGAACGTGGCGCGCCAGCCGGCCGCCTGGCCCAGCAGGGTTCCGAACGGGACGCCCAGGACATTGGCGGCCGTCAGCCCGGTGAACATCAGGGCAATGGCCCCTGCCTTCTTGCTGGGCGGAACCATGCCGGCCGCCACCACGGCTCCGATTCCGAAAAAGGCGCCGTGCGAAAGGGCTGCGATGACGCGGCCCAGCATCATGGCCCAGTAACCGTCCGCCGTAGCGGAGAGCAGGTTGCCGGCAATGAACAGGACCAGCAGGGCGGCCAGCACGGGTTTGCGCTGGAAGCGGGTTACGGCTGCGGTCAGGCCGAGCGCTCCCACCACCACGGAGAGTGCGTAGCCGGAGATGAACCAGCCCGCGGACGCTTCACTGACTGCAAAGTCCGCGGCTACCTGCGGGAGGAGGCCGGCGATCACGAATTCCGTGAGTCCAATGCCAAACCCGCCCAGGGCGAGTGCTATCAGGCCAACAGGCATGAGGATGCTCCTTTGAGCTGTTCGTGGTTGTTCGCGAGGCGGGAAGGCGCCTAAGATAGTTGCAGGCGCGGTATTTATTGTTGCACATGCAAATATACCGCGCAAGCAACTATCTATGACCGCAGCAATGGATGGCGCCTTCCGCCGTCTTCGAAGGAGCAACCATGGGCATCAAGGACGACGCCGTTGAGGTCCGTGCCCAGGGCTGGCGCACCCTGGCAGCCCTGCACGGGCTGATCGAAAACGAACTGGAACGCAGCCTCCAGGCCGAGTCGAAGCTGTCCGTGGTGGAATACACGGTGCTTGATGCCCTGAGCCGGCAGGACGGCTGGCACATGCGGATGCAGCAGCTGGCGCGCGCCACGGCACTGAGCCCCAGCGCAACCACCCGGCTGGTGAACCGGCTGGAGGACCGGGGCCTGCTGACCCGGATCCTGTGCGACGACGACCGCCGCGGCATCTACACGGAGTTAACGCCCAGCGGCCTCAGCCTCCTTGAGGAAGCGAGGCCGGTGCACGACGCCACCCTGGAACGTGCCCTGGGAGCGGCGCGGGACATCCCCGAGCTGGCCCCGCTGGTGGATGCGCTGCCGCGGCTGCACGCGCGCGCCTAGGACACCGGCTTATTAAAGACACCAGCAACGCCCCCGCGCGGATGCTCGTGGGGGCTTTGCTGTGAAGAACCGGGTGTGGCTGGTCCGGTCAGGAAATCTTTGCGGCGGAGGCCTCAGCTTTGCCGCCGGCGACGTTTTTGAAGTAGTGCTCCAGGTCCTCAAGGCTCTTGTCCCTGGTTTCGGGAACGTATTTCGCGGCGAAGGCAATGGCCCCCACGCCAAGGACTGCAAACACGAAGAACGTGTTGGAGATGCCGATGGCGGCCAGCAGCTGCGGGAACCCGAATCCGATCAGGAAGTTCACGATCCACAGCAGGAATGCCGAGGCCCCCATGCCCAGGCCGCGGATCTTCAGCGGGAAGATTTCCGAGAGCATCAGCCAGGTGACCGGGGAAATTGCGCCCTGTTGGAAGGCCAGGAACGTCACAGTGAGTGCCAGGATGACGAAGCCCCGGGCGGAGCCTTCCGGCAGGATCAGCGAGAAGAAGCCGATCAGCAACAGTGCCGTGGTGGTCCCCACCTGCCCGGTGATCAGCATCCTGCGCCGCCCCACCCTGCCCAGCAGCCAGATCCCCACGAACGTGGCCAGTACCGAAATGACCCCATTGGCGATGTTGGCCGTCAAGGCAGCTTCGCGTCCGAAGCCGGACTGCGAGAGGATCTGGGTGCCGTAGTACATGATCGAGTTCACGCCGGTGATCTGCTGGATCACCGCGAGGCCCAGGCCCACCACGAAGATCCTGCGGAGCCACGGGATGCCCAGGTCCTTCCATGAACCCATTTTGGACTTGTAGTCCTCCACGGCCATGGCTTTGACTTCCTCGAATTCCCTGCGGGCTTCCTCCTGCGACCGGATCCGCTGCAGCACGCTGAGCGTCTCGCCGAAGCTGCCGATGGAGGCCAGCCAGCGTGGACTCTCGGGCATGAAGTTCATCCCGATCCACAGCGCGATGGCCGGCAGGGTGGCGATGACCAGCATCCAGCGCCAGATGCCGTGCGATTCACCGAAGGAGTTGCCCAGGTAGGCGTTGAAGATGAACGCAAGCAGCTGCCCGGTGACGATCATGAGTTCGTTCTGGGTGACGATCCGGCCGCGCCGGTTGCTCGGCGATACCTCCGCCAGGTACACGGGCACTGTCACCGATGCCCCGCCCACGGCGAGTCCCAGGATGAACCGGGCGGCGATCATCACTCCGGTGTTGGGCGCGAAGGTGCAGCCGATGGTGCCCGCGAGGAAAATGACCGCCAGCACCATGATCATTTTGCGTCGGCCGTTGCGGTCCGCCAGGCGTCCGCCGAACAGGGCGCCGAAGGCTGCACCGAACAGCAGGGACGATGTGACCAGGCCTTCGGTGAGCGGCGTAAGGCCCAGGTCCTCCTGCATATACGGCAGTGCGCCATTGATCACGCCGGTGTCGTAGCCGAACAGCAGGCCGCCGAAGGTGGAGATGATGGTGACGGTCCGCAGGGCCCGGTGATGGTTGCCGGGCTGCTTGGACGCTGACCTCCCGGAGGCAGGCGAACTCATAGGCTTACCTTTTGGACGTACTGCTTCATGGTTTCCAGCTGGTAGCGGGAGACCTCTTCGGCATATTCGTTTTCGGCAAAGACGCTGGAGACCATCACAGTATTCTCGCGGTCCAGGAAGCCGATTTCCTTCAGGCCGCCGAAGAACTCGTCCCAGTTGACGTCGCCGTCGCCGATCTTCAGGTGCTGGTGGACGCGGACCGGGTTGCCCGGCGGGTTGGTGATGTAGCGCAGCCCGTGTGAGGCGTGGTGGTCCATGGTGTCGGCCACGTGGACCAGGCGGACCTTGTCCCCCGCCGCCCGCATGATGTCCAGCGGGGAGTTCTTCATGTGGAAGCTGTGCGACGCCACATAGACCATGCCGACGTTCTTCGAGTTCACGCCCCGGATCACGCGGATGGCGGCGAGGCCTTCCTCCACGAAGTCGTCGGGGTGGGGGTCGATCAGCAGGTCGATGCCCTCACGCTCGATGATGGGCAGCAGTTCCTCCATGGAACGGTAGAACGCCCGCTCGGATTCCTCGGCCTTTTCCGGCCTGCCGCTGAACTCGGTGTTCATGGTGCTGACGCCCAGGTCCACGGTGATCTGGATGGCACGTTTCCAGTAGCGGACGGCGGCCTCACGCGCGTCCTCGTCCGGGCCGGACCAGCGAAGCACCGGCAGGACCGAGGCGATCTCGATTCCGGCATCCTTGCAGGCTTTCTTCAGCTGGCCCACCAGCTCATCGTCCGCCTTGGGGTGGTTGAAGAAGGGGATGAAGTCCGCGTGCGGGGTCATCTGCATGTACTTGTAGCCAAGGTCCGCCACCACCTTGGGGAACTCCAGCAGGCTGTGCGAGTGGTGGAACGGGGTGGGGTCAAGTGCGATTTTCACGAAAACACTCCATTGTGGATCAGTCAGGGGGCAGGAGAAGGGGACGGAATGCATTCGGTCCCCTTGTTTGTCCTACTTGTAAAGGTCGGGCTTTGCGGCCAGCTTCACGGCGACCTTTTCACCATTCTTCTGCGCTTCGACGCCTGCTTCGCAGCACGCCGCGGTGGCGTACCCGTCCCAGGCGGAGGGGCCGCCGATTTCGCCCTTAAGTGCCGCATCAACCCATGACTGGATTTCGACGTCGTACGCCGCACCGAAGCGCTCTTCGAAGCCCGGGGTGACGTTGCCGCCCCAGCGGCCGGAGCTGCGGGTGTAGGGCCCCTTGTCGCCGCCGATGCTGACGATGCCGTCCTCGAACGAGGCCTGGGTGGCCACCTCGTAGCCGAACTTGGCGTTGACGTAGATTTCGACGTCGGCCAGCACGCCGGACTCGGTCTCCAGCAGGACGTGCTGGGGGTCGTGCTGGCCGTTCGGGGCGTTCCGGGTGGCCTTGCCCAGGCGAACCTGGACACTGGTGATTTCCTCACCCGTGAAGAACCGGATGGCGTCGAACTCGTGGACCACGGAGTCGTTGATCAGCATCTCGTTGGTGAAGCCCTCGGGGGTGCTCGGGTTGCGGTGCTGGTGGTGCAGCATCAACAGTTCGCCGAGTTCGTGGTTGCGGATGATGGAACCCAGCGTGGCGTACTCGGCGTCGAAGCGGCGCATGAAGCCCACCTGGATCCGCTTGTGGCCCAGAGCCACCTCTGCCTCGACGATCTTCCAGGAGGATGCGGCGTCGGGGGTGAGCGGTTTTTCGCAGAGGATCGGGATATCCCTGGCGAGGGCCTTGAGCAGGATGTCCTCGTGCAGGAAGCCGGGGGTGGCGATCAGGACGGCGTTGACATCGCCGTTGTTGAGCGCTTCCTCGGCATCGGCGAGGGCCACGGCGCCCGGAATGCCTTCGATGGCGGCCTGGGCTCGGGCAAGGTCGACGTCGACGACGGCGGCAACTTCGGCTCCGTGGATGCGCTTGTTGAGGCGCTGGATGTGGTCGGCGCCCATGCGGCCTGCGCCGATGACGGCGACGCGGAGGGTTTCAGTCATTGTTTTGTTCCTTCAGTGTCTGTGGCGGGTTAGCTGACGGCGGTGCGGGAGCCGCAGGACAGCAGGTAGCTGCGCGTGCGCTTGGCAATGGGCATGGGGACGTCGAAGGCCACGGGATACATGTCCTGCTCCACGATGCCGAAGATGGGCCGGTTGAGCGTTTCCACGGCGTCGATGACGGCGCGCAGGTCCGGCAGGCCGTTGGGCGGTTCGGTCATGACGCCGGCCAGGTTGGCAGCTGCCCAGGTCATGTTTTCCGCGTTGACCCGCCTGAGGATGTCCGGGTTGATCTGCTTCAGGTGCAGGTAGCCGATCCGGTCCGGGTAATTCTTGATCAGTTCCAGGCTGGAGGCGCCGCAGTATTCGGCGTGGCCGGTGTCCAGGCAGAGGTTCAGGTACTGCGGGTCCGTGGCACCGAGCAGCGTCTCGATGTCCGCCTGCGCGCCCACGTGGGAGTCGGCATGGGAGTGGAACTGCTGCTTCAGGCCGAAGTCCTCCAGGAGGGTCTTGCCCAGGCGGTTGTGGCCGTCAAACAGGTCGCTCCAGGCCTTGTCGTCCAGGGTGCCGCTTTCCACGGCTTCGCCTGTGACGTCGTCGCGCCACATGGCCGGGATGACCACGATGTGCTCACCGCCCATGGCCGCCGTCAGTTCAGCCACCTTGCGGGCCGGCTCCCAGGCTGTTTCCCACTGGTCCAGGCCACGGTGGAAGGCGGTGAACACCGTGCCGGCGGAGATCTGCAGGTCGCGCTGCTTGAGTTCCTCCGCCAGGCGGGCGGGGTCTGTGGGCAGGTAGCCGTAGGGGCCCAGTTCGATCCACTTGTAGCCGGATTCGGCCACCTCGTCCAGGAAGCGTTCCCACGGGGTCTGCTTGGGGTCATCCGCGAACCAGACGCCCCAGGAGTCCGGCGCCGTGCCGATGATCAGCTTGTTCTCAGTCATTGTCTGTCTCTTTGATAGGGGCCACCCAGCCAGGGTTCCCTGGCCGGGCTTGCGAGCCGAGGGTGGCGGTGGGGATCAGTTGGAGGGGAAGTTGTAGGAGGCGCCGGAGGCGTGGTGGGTTTCGGGCCAGCGGGAAGTGACCACCTTGCCGCGGGTGTAGAAGGATACGCCTTCGGGTCCGTAGATGTGCTTGTCGCCGAAGAGGGATGCTTTCCAGCCGCCGAAGGAGTGGTACGCCACCGGGACCGGGAGGGGCACATTGATGCCGATCATGCCCACGGTCACCGACCGCTGGAACTTGCGGGCGGCGGCGCCGGAGGAGGTGAAGATGGCGGTGCCGTTCCCGTAGGGGTTGGCGTTGATCAGCGTGATGCCGTCTTCAAGGGTGTCGACGCGGACCACGACGAGGACGGGTCCGAAGATTTCCTCTTTGTAAGCGGTCATTTCGGTCTTCACGTGGTCGATGACGGTGGGGCCCACCCAGAAGCCGTTCTCGTGGCCCGGGACCACGAGGTCGCGGCCGTCCACCACCATGGCGGCGCCGGCAGTTTCCGCCTCTGTGACAATCTTGACGATGCGTTCCCTGGAGGCCGGGGTGATGACCGGCCCCATTTCGGCGCCGGGTTCGGTGCCGTTGTTGACCTGGACGGCTTCGGCGCGTTCCTGGACTTTGGCGACCAGGGCGTCGGCGGCGTCTCCAACGGCGACGGCGACCGAGATGGCCATGCAGCGTTCCCCGGCGGAGCCGAACGCAGCGGCGGCGAGGTGGTCGGCGGCGTTGTCCAGGTCGGCGTCGGGCAGAATGATGGCGTGGTTCTTTGCCCCGCCCAGGGCCTGGACGCGCTTGCCCTGCTTCGTGGCGGTTTCGTGGACGTACTGGGCGATCGGGGTGGACCCGACGAAGGAGATGCCGTCCACGTCCGGGTGGGTCAGCAGCCCGTCGACCGTTTCCTTGTCGCCGTGCAGGACCTGGAACACACCGTCCGGCAGCCCGGCCTCCTTCCACAGCCTGGCCAGCAGCAGCGAGGCGGAGGGGTCGCGTTCGGAGGGCTTGAGGATGAACGCGTTGCCGGTGGCGATCGCCATCGGCGCCATCCACAACGGCACCATGACCGGGAAGTTGAACGGCGTGATGCCCGCGACCACGCCGAGCGGCTCGCGGAAGGAGAACACATCGATGCCGGTGGAGACCTGGTCCGAGTAGTCGCCCTTGAGCAGGGTGGGGATGCCGCAGGCGTATTCGACGACCTCCAGGCCGCGCCCGATCTCGCCCTTGGCGTCGGAGAGGACTTTGCCGTGCTCGGCGGTGACCAGCTCGGCCAGTTCATCGACGTGGGCGGCGACGAGCTCGCGGAACTTGAACAGCACGGGGGTTCGCTTGGCCAGGGAAATGTCGCCCCAGGTGTCGGCGGCTTTGCGGGCGGCGGCGACGGCGGTGTCCAGGTCGGCCCGGTTGGCCAGGCGCAGTTCGCCGGTCACCGCACCGGTGGCCGGGTTGTACACGTTCGTGGTGCGGTCGCCTTCGCCGGCGGTCTCGGCGCCGTTAATGAAGTGGTTGATAACCGTGGTTTCGGTGGTGGTGGCAGTCATGTGACTCTTCCTTGAGTAGTGGAAAGTGTGCTTAGCCGAGCAGTTTGCGCTGGCGGGACTTGTGGTCGACGTAGGTCTGGAAGGCCTGCTTGGTGGAGTCCAGTTCGGAGACCTGCGAAACGGGGACGTCCCACCAGGACTCGGAGGACGGGGCGTCAAGGAGCGGGTCCGATTCGACGTGGATCAGGATCGGGCCGCTGTTCTCGGGGGCGGCCTTGGCGTCGCGGATGGCCTGTTCCAGTTCGGCGATGACTTTCCCGCCGGGCTCGATCCGGATGACCTTCACGCCCAGGGACTCGGCGTTAAGGGCCAGGTCCACCGGCAGGGTCTCGCCGTTGTCGAAGCTGTGCTGCTCCTCGTCCAGCGCCCGGTACTGGGTGCCAAACCGCTGGGACCCGAGGGATTCGGAAAGGGAGCCGATGGAGGCGTAGCCGTGGTTCTGGATCAGGACCACGATCAGCTTGATGCGTTCGGCGACGGCGGTGACCAACTCCGTGTGCATCATCAGGTAGGAGCCGTCCCCCACCATCACGACGACGTCCCGCACCTGATCACCCGACCCGCCTGCCGCCGTCGTACGTGCTGCTTCGGCGATGGCGGCGCGCTTGACTCCCAGTCCGCCGGGGATCTCGTAGCCCATGCAGGAGTAGGCGTATTCGACGTGGTAGCCGAACGGGTCCCGCACGCGCCACATCTTGTGCAGGTCACCGGGCAGGGACCCGGCGGCGCAGATGACCACGTCGCGGGCGTCCATGGCCCGGTTGGTGGCGCCGATGATCTCGTTCTGCGCCGGCAACGGGGTGTACCGGGTGTCGAACGCCTCGTCCACGGTGGCGTTCCAGCGCTTCTTCTCGGCGGCGACCGTCTGTTCCAGGTCCGCCCCGACCCGGTAACCGCCCAAGGCTGCGTTGAGCTTGACCAGGGCTTTGCGGGCATCGGCAACGATCGGCAGCGCGGTGCCGTGCTTGTAGGCGTCGATCGGGGCGACGTTGATGTTCACGAACTTCACGTCGGGGTTCTGGAACGCGGTCCGGGACGCAGTGGTGAAGTCCTCGTAGCGGGTGCCGATGCCGATGACCAGGTCCGCCGCGGCGGCGATGGCGTTGGCCGCCGTCGTGCCCGTGGAACCAATGGCACCGAGGGAGAACTGGTGGTCCCACGGCAGCACGCCGACGCCTGCCTGCGTGTTACCCACCGGAATCCCGGTCAGCTCGGCGAACTTTGCCAGTTCCTCGTTGGCATAGGCGTAGAGGACGCCGCCGCCGGCGATGATCAGCGGACGCTTCGCGGCGCGGATGGCTGCGGCGGCGCGGGCGATGTCCTCGTCGTCGGCCTCGGGGCGGCGGATCCGCCACTCCCGCTCCGCCAGGAACTCGGCGGGGACGTCGAAGGCCTCGGCCTGGACGTCCTGCGGCAGCGAAATCGTGACAGCGCCGGTCTCGGCGGGGTCCGTCAGGACCCGCAGTCCGTGGTGGAACGCGGAGAAGAGCTGCTCCGGACGGTTCACCCGGTCGAAGAACTTGGACAGCGGCCGGAACGCGTCGTTGACGGTGATGTCATAGGCGTACGGCTGCTCCAGCTGCTGCAGGACGGGGTCGGCCGCGCGGGTGGCAAACGTATCGGACGGCAGCAGCAGCACCGGGAGCCGGTTGGTGGTGGCCAGGGCGGCGCCGGTGAGCAGGTTGGACGAACCCGGACCGATCGAGGTGCTGATGGCGTAGGTCTGGCGGCGGCGGGTGTGCCGGGCATAGCCGACGGCCTGATGGACCTGGGCCTGCTCGTTCCGGCCCTGGTAGTAGGGCATCAGGGCCGGGTCCTGCTGCTGGTACTGCTTCAGCGCCTGGCCCACGCCGGCCACGTTGCCGTGCCCGAAAATCCCGAACGTGCCCGGAATCAGCCGCTCACTGTAGTCAACGCCGCCCACCGTGTCCACGGTGTACTGCTTGGAAAGGTATTCGACGACGGCCTGGGCCACCGTCATCCTGCGCGTAGTTGTGCCCATGGCTAGTTCTCCGGGAGTTCTGTGGTGTGGTGCAGGAGCGAGGCTGCCGCGGCAACGGCGCCGGCGACGTCCCCGTCCGCGGGGTATAGGAGGGTACGGCCAACGGTGAGGCCCTGGACGCCGGGCAGGGACAGGGCAGCTCCCCAGGTGGCGAAGACTTCGTCCTGGGATCCGTCCGGGTCCCCGCCCAAGAGGACGGTTGGCATGGTGGTGGCGGCCATGACGCGTTCCATCTCCGCCACCACGGGAAGCTTCATCCAGGTGTAGGCGCTCGTGGAACCCAGGCCCTCGGCGATGGCGATGGACTTGATCACGGAGTTGGTGGAGAGGTCGTTGCGGACCCGGCCATTTTCGCGGACGGACAGGAACGGCTCCACCATGGCGATCAATTTCCGCTCCGCCAGGGAATCGATGGCCTTGGCTGTCGCTTCCAGGGTCGCCACGGTGTCCGGGTCGCCCAGGCAGATACGGGTCAGCATCTTGCCGCCGTCCGCACCGAGCGCTTCGAGGGCGGCGGCGGTGTGGCCGGTGAACCGGTCGTCGAACTCGTTGACCAGGCCGGACAGGCCGCCGCGGTTCATCGATCCGAACACCAGCTTGCCGTCCAGGGCCCCCAGCAGGAGGAGGTCGTCCATGATGTCCGGGGAGGCCAGGACTCCGTCAACGGCCGGGTTGGCCAAGGCGATCTGCAGCCGGTCCAGCAACTGGCGCCGGTCCGCCATGGCCACGGGGTCGCTGCCGACGGACAGGGCACCGCGCGCCGGGTGGTCGGCGGCGACGATGAAGTTCTGCCGGCCGGCCTTTACGCCGGGGTGGTGGCGGCGGGACTTCGCCGCGCGGGCCACGGCGTCCGGGTCTTCGAGGCGGATGGTGCTCAGGTGCTCGTAGCGGCGGGGATTGTCATCCACGGCGTTGGTCGAGGCGGCGTGCGTGAGGGTCACAGTGCTGCTCCTTCGGGAATTGAAGCGCCGGAAGCCGCACCCGGCACGGTACGGCCGCGTTCGGCCAGCAGCGAGGTGACTTCGTCCGGCGTCGGCATCGCATCGGCGCAGGACAAGCGGGAGGCCACAATCGCTCCCGCGGCGTTCGCGTAGTCCAGGACCTGCTCCAGCGGCCAGCCGGACAGCAGCCCGTGGCAGAACGCGCCGCCGAACGAATCACCGGCACCCAGGCCGTTGAGGGTTTCCACCGGGACGGGGGCGGAGACCACGCGCTCGGTACGCGTCTTGGCCATCACGCCTTCGGCACCGAGCTTGACGACGGCGATCTCGACGCCGGCGGCCAGCAGCCGGTCCGCCTGCTCGTCCGGGGTTCCCTCCCCTACGGCCACGGCGCATTCCTTGTCATTGCCGATGGCGACGGTGACATGCGGGAGGATCCTGGCCACTTCTGCGCGGGCTTCATCCTCGGAGGCCCAGAACATGGGCCGGTAGTCCAGGTCCAGGATGGTGAACTGCCCCTCGGCCAGGCCGGTGCGTGGACGGGCCTCATGGGCAGCGAGGTGCGCGGAGCGGGAAGGCTCCTGGCACAGGCCGGTCACCGTGGACCAGAAGATGCGGGCCCCGCGGATGGCTTCGAGGTCCAGCTCTTCAGCCTTGATCTGCAGGTCCGGAGCGGTGGGAAAACGGCCGTAGAAGTACAGCGGAAACTCGTCTGTGGCCGGTTTAATGGCGCAGAATGTGACCGCCGTGGGCCAGTCCCTTACCGGCGTGACGAACGTGTCGTCGACATTGAACTTGTGCAGTTCCCGGTGCAGGTAGGTGCCGAATGCGTCGTCCCCGGTGCGGGTAATGACGCCCGTCCGGCGGCCGTGGCGGGCTGCGGCAACAGCGACATTGGACGGTGAACCGCCCAGGTATTTGCCGAAGGAGTTGACGTCCTCCAGGCCAACCCCGATGTCGTTCGGGTAGATATCAACGCTGATGCGCCCGATCGTAAGAAGCTCGTGGGTCACGGTGATCGTGGACCTTTCTGGTGTGGAACTCGGGTCCTTTGCGGAGCAGGGGGTCCGGGACTGGCAGGCCGTGGCGTGGGCCACACGGACTACTTTGCCCTAGATCGAATGTCCTGTCAAAGGTTTGTACTGACATACTGACAACATAAACTCGAACAAGCCACCCCAGATGGGCACGCCCGCGCTACTTCCGCGGAACGGCCAATTCGCCCGTCACGTACTGGGCGCGGCCAAAGCCGAAAGACCAGTCGCCGGCAGTATTTTCGACATAGCCGATGAAGACGTCCTCGCCGGCAACCCCAACTTCGGCAAGCTTTTCAGCCACCGCAGCAAAGAGCTGTTGCTTGGCCTCCTGGGACCGGCCGCCCTGGGTGAAGATCTGGATCATCACCACTCCCCCTGTGCGCTCGAACCCCAGTCCGGCGTCCTGCGCGAAAATTTGCCCCCGCGGGTGCTCGGTAAGGATGTGGAAGTAGTCCCGCTCCGGAATGCCGTACTCCGCAAGGATCGCGTCGTGGATTCCGCGGCTCAGCTGCTGCAGCTCGCCCGCGGTGCGGCCTTCGTTAACGTCAATGCGAACCAATGGCATGGAGCTTCTCCTTCACGTAGTTTGTACTGACATACTAACAAACAGGATTTTGATATCGCAAGACACCTCTTGCGGATGATGACAGGCAGGCCTAGTATTAATCAACCTAGAGGTTGATAAACATTTAGGTTGATTATGAGAGGGTGGGAATCGTGTCGGATGACGACGCGGCTTTGGACGTGGCTTTCCTTGCCCTGGCCGACCCCGTTCGTCGACGCATCATCGCCCGGTTGAGCCGTGGTCCGGCCACCGTCAATGACCTGGCCGAACCCTTCGAGATTTCCAAACAGGCAGTTTCGAAGCACATCCAGGTACTCGAGCAGGCAAATTTGGTCACCCGCAGCAGGGACGCCCAGCGCCGGCCCGTCCACCTGAACCCTGCACGGCTGGAGGCGCTCACGGCCTGGATCGACCAGTACAGGCTGGTCCGCGAAGGGCAGTTCCGCAGCCTCGATGCGGTGCTTGAATCCAGCGCCGGGCAAACGGCGCCAAAGGCAAAGGACAGGAAATGACCAACGAACTGAAGATCACCGCCCCCGAGGGGCTCCCCTACATCGACTTCGAGCGTGAGTTCGACTTTCCGGTCGCGGACGTGTTCCGTGCCCACAAGGACCCGGAACTGGTGGTCCAATGGCTCGGCCCGCGGGGCATGAAGATGGAAATGGACCACTACGACTTCCGCACCGGCGGAAGCTACCGGTACATCCATACCGGCCCGGAGGGGGTGCCGTACGAGTTCCGTGGCATCTTCCACACGGTGCGCGAGAACGAGTTCGCCCTGCAGACCTTCGAGTTCGGCGGCTATCCGGACTCGGTCAGCCTGGAGTCCATGACGTTCGAGGAGCTCGACGGCGGCCGGTGCCGGCTGCGGGGCCACGCCATGTACCAGAGCATGGAGGCACGCGACGGCATGCTGCACTCAGGCATGGAGGGTGGCATGTCCGAAGGCTACGAGCGGCTGGACGAACTGTTGGCGGGCGCATCGGTCTGACGCAGGAGGAGGGCTTCGTCCAGCACACGGCCAAGGTTGTCGGCATCGTGGGCGAAACGGCCCAGGAAGAGTCCGTCCGCGGCCGGCAGCCGGGGAAGCAGTCCGGGCCCGGCGCTGCCGCCGTAGATAAGGGGGCAGGCAGGGCCAAGCTCTGCACGGATCCGCGCCAGGACGGCGTTGACGTGGTGCGGTGGGGCGGGCTCCTCCGCACCGATGGCCCAGACTGGTTCGTAGGCCAGGACCAGGCGGTTCAGCAGGGCGGGGTCGCCGTCCGTGGCGGCGCGGACCTGTTGCACGCAAAAGGCGGCGGCAGCTCCGTCGTCGAGCCTGTCCGGCTCGCCGATGCAGAGCAGCGGGGTGAGGGACTGTTCGACGGCGGCACGAACCTTGCGTGCCACCACGGCGTCGTCCTCCGCGAAAAGTTTGCGGCGTTCGGCATGGCCGATCTCGACGAGGGAGACGCCAAGTTCGGTCAGCATGCCGGGGCTGACTTCACCGGTCAGTGGCCCGTCGCCCCAGGCGCAGTTCTGCGCGCCGAGGAGTACGGGCGAACCTGCCAGGATCCGCGCGGCGGGCTCCAGGACAGGGAAGGAAGGGATGACGAAGACCCGGACCGGGGACTCCGTGGCAGAATCCATGCCCAGTCCGGGCATGTTGTCCACGATGGAACGCACCTCCGACAGCCAGCGCAGGCTTGCCTGGTAGCCCAGGTACATCTTGGTGCTGACACCGATGTAAAGGGGGCTGTTGCCTGTGCTGCTGCCGGAGGTGCTCATGGTTTCCTTGCGTGGATGGAGTGGAGCGCTCAGTCGAGCAGGTCGTCGGCCTTGTTCTTGAACCGCCTGGTGGCGAACATCATCGCCGCGGCCACGAACGGCAGGACGCCCAGGGCGTAGACGCCCATGGAACCCGTTGGCGACTGGGTGGCCTCATTAACAGCGGTACGCAGGATGGGTGCCACGAAGCCGCCCAGGTTACCCAGGGAGTTGATCAGTCCGATACCTGCGGCGGCAGCGGACCCGGCAAGGAACGCGGTGGGATAGGACCACACCACCGGGCCCACGGCCAGGAAGCTGCAGACGGCCAGGGTTATGAAGATCATGCCCAGGACGGGCTGGTGGTTGGTACCTGCCCAGGCCGACCCGAAGATGCACAGGCCGGTGGAGATAAACAGGACGGTGCCGAACTTGCGGCGCTTGGCCACCGTGTCCGCGGCCTTGCCGATGAAGTAGCAGGAGAAGATGCCGAAGAACCACGGGACGGCGATGAGCAGGCCGACGGCGAGCCCCACCTTCTGTCCGGTCAGCGAGGACACCTGCTGCGGCAGGAAGAACGTCACGCCGTACACTGCGACCTGCAGGCAGAAGTAGATCACGGTGAAGTACCAGACCCGGCCGTTGCGCATGGCGGCGAGGATGCCGCGGGGCCCGGTCTCGTCCTTGATGGTGTCCTCCAGGGCCATGACCTCCTTCAGCGCGTACTTTTCCTCGCTGTTAAGGAACTTTGCCTTTGCGGGGCCGTTGATCAGGAAGAAGAACGCCGCGATGCCGGCCAGGACGGCCAGCAGGCCCTCAACGAAGAACATGACCTGCCAGCCACGCAGTCCCGGCACCTGGTCGCCGATGTTGATCAGCCAGCCGGAGAGGGGGTTGCCGATCATCTGGGAGAACGGCTGGGCCAGGTAGAAGATGGCGAACATCTGCACGCGCACCTTGTTGGGGAACCATTCGGCGAGGTACATGATCACACCGGGGAACAGCCCGGCTTCGGTTACGCCCAGGAGGAAACGCAGGATCACGAACGAGGTCTCGCCCTGCACGAACGCGAAGCATGCCGAGACGATGCCCCAGGTGATGGCGATGCGCGCCAGCCAGATCTTGGCACCGACCTTCTTGAGCAGCAGGTTGCTGGGAATCTCGAAAAGCGCGTAGCCAATGAAGAAGATGCCGGCGCCGAGGGCGAAGGCCGCGGCAGACACCCCCTTGTCCGCCCCTAGGGCGGCCTCGGCAAAGCCGACGTTGGTGCGGTCCAGGAAGGACACGACGTACAGGATGACCAGCATCGGCATAAGCCGGCGGGCTGCCTTGGAAATCGCGGACTTCAGGACCGGACGGGCCAGGAGTTCCTTGGATGTTGCGGTGGTTTCGGACACGACACTCTCCTTCGAGTGGTGACGTTGGTGGTTCCGCGGGCCGGCGGTCCGCGGGGCTTGTGGTGGCACCCTGGTTGGGTTGCCGTCAGTGCATGTACAGGCCGCCGTCGACGTTCAGCGTCTGGCCGGAGATGTAGCCGGCGTCCTCGCCGATGAGGAAGGAAATGGCCGCCGCGATGTCGCGGGTGGAGCCCACCCGGTTCACCACCAGGTCCTTCACGAGTTCATCCTTGCGTTCCTCGCTGAGGGTGCCGCCCATGATGTCGGTGTCGATCGGACCGGGTGAGATGGCATTGACCGTGATGTCGTACGGGCCCAGCTCGCGGGCGGTGGCGCGGGTCAGGCCGATGACGCCGGCCTTGGCCACCGAGTACGGGGTCTTGCTGAAGGTTCCGCCGCCGCGCTGCGCCGAGACGGAGGAGATGTTGACGATCCGCCCCACCCGGTTCTTGACCATCGATTCGGCCACGCGACGGGTGGCGTAGTGGACACCGTTCAGGTTGATGCTGAGCACGCGGTCCCATTCGGCGGCGTCCAGCTCAAGGTACGGCACCGGGGAGCTCACGCCGGCAATGTTGGCGAGGGCCACAAGCTGCGGAAGTTCGGCCTCGATCCCGTCGATGGCCGCCCGGACCGACGCCTCGTCGCTGACGTCTGCACCGGCACCGTAGGCTTTGATTCCGTGTTTCTCGGCAAGCTCCTTGGCCGCGGCCTTACAGGCTGCGTCGTCGATATCGATCACGCCGATGTTCCAGCCGCGCTCTGCAAGGTAGTCCGCGGTGGCGCGCCCGATGCCGCGCTCGGAGACGGCGCCGGTCACGATCACCGTGCGGTCTGTGGGAAATGCTGTCATGGAGGGTTCCTTAGGGATCAGGAAAGCGGGGCCGGGCCCAGCTCTTCAATGAGCTTCTGCATGGCGACGTACGCCTTGTTCCGGTAGGCAACAAGGGCGGCGGTCCGGTCTGCCGGGACGTCCAGGAATCCGGACCCGGTCTTGGTGCCCAACTGGCCGGCGTCGACCTTTTCCTGCAGGATCTTCGGGGTGGCGAACCGCTCCGGGAACCCCGTCTGGAGGGACTTGTAGCAGAACGCGTACACGTCCAGGCCGGCCATGTCGGCGATCGCGAACGGCCCGAAGAACGGCAGCCTGAAGCCGAAGGTGGTGCGGACCAGGGTGTCCACGTCCTCCGCGGTGGCAATGCCTTCTTCCACGACCTGGGCTGCCTCATGGAACAGGGCGTACTGGAGCCGGTTCAGCACGAAGCCGGTGACGTCCTTGACGGTGGCGGTTTCCTTGCCGGTCTCCCCCACGATGGTGCGCGCGGCCTGGACCGTGGCCTTCGACGTCCCTTCGTGCGGTATGACTTCCACACCGGGGATGAAAGGGGCCGGGTTGGAGAAGTGGACGCCCAGGAAGCGCTCCGGATTCTCCACCACTTCGGCGAGCTTGGCGATGGAGATGGTGGAGGTGTTGGAACCGATAATGGCGTCCGGCCGGGCGGCGGCGCTGATCCGGCCCAAAGTGGTGTGCTTGATCTCGAGGATCTCCGGCACCGCCTCCTCGATGTATTCGGCGCCGGCCACGGCTTCTTCGATGTCCTTGGCGGCCCAAAGGTTTTCCTTGAGCAGGTCCGTGGCGTTGGCCGGGAAGAGGCCGGCCGCCACGAATTCGTCGGATTCCTTCAGCAGCCGCTCGTAGTTGCTTTGGGCGATTTCGGCGGAGACGTCGGCGAGTGCCACGCGGGCTCCTGCCAGTGCCAGGACCTGGGCGATCCCGCCGCCCATGTAGCCTGAGCCGACGACGGCGATGTTGCGAGTGGTCATTTGTCCTCAAGTCCTTCCGACGCGTCCTCATAGGAGGAAATGGCGTCTACTTTGGCCGCGGATGCGGAGTTTTCATCGAAGCGGTAGTTGAGCCACTCGCCCACCAGCTTCTTGGCCAGTTCAAGGCCGATGACGCGCTGGCCCATGGTGAGGACCTGGGCGTTGTTGGACAGCACGGAGCGTTCCACGGAGTAGCTGTCGTGCGCTGTGACGGCCCGGATGCCCGGCACCTTGTTGGCGGAGATGGCCACGCCCAGGCCCGTGCCGCAGATCAGCAGGGCGCGGTCCGCTTCGCCGGCAGCCACCTTGCGGGCGGCGGCGACGGCCAGGTGGGGGTAGGCCGTGGTGTCGTCGGCGCCGACTCCCACGTCTTCCACCGACGCGACGCGGGGGTCCGCCTCCAGCAGTTTGCGCAGGGCATTCTTGTATTCGACACCGGCTTCGTCATTGCCGACAACGATGCGCCAGCCCGGCTGGGATTGCTCAGTCATCAGGGTTCTCTCCTTTAGTGGCTTTCGATGGTGGCGGCGTAATCGGCCAGCCGCCGGGCGATGAGGCCGAAGGACACAGCACCGGGGTCGGGATGGCCCAGGCTCTTTTCGGCCAGCGGGCGTGCCCGGCCCTTCTTCGGGCTGAGCCCGGCGGTCTCGTCAGCGGCTTTTGCTGCCGCCTCCGCTGCCGCACGGAGGCTTGCGGCCAGGCTGCCGCCGTCGTCAATTGCGCGGTTGAAGGTCTCGGCGAACGGAAGCAGCGCATCCACCATGGTCTTGTCCCCGGCTTCCGCCTTGCCCAGGGTGATGATGGCATCGCGGAGGGCGTTGACGGCTGCGGCCGCATCCGAGGCGGTGTAGGAATTTTTGCTGCCCAAGGTTTTGCCGACGGCGGCGACGGCCGCGCCCCACAGGGCGCCGGAGGTGCCGCCGGCGCGCTCGGCCCACTGCTCGCCCGCCGCCGTGAGGAGTTCCTCGAGCCCGGCGCCGGCCGCGTGGGACTTCTCTGCGGCGGCAACGGCGGCATCAACGCCGCGGCGCATGCCGATGCCGTGGTCGCCGTCCCCGGCGATGGCGTCCAGTTTGCCAAGCGCGTCCTCGTGTTCGACGACGACGGACCGGGCTTCCTTCAGCGCGCCCACCGCCGTGGCGGCCAGGGCAGTCGACGCCGGCGTGGCGGCCAGCGCGGGCGCCGTTCCAGCTTCGGCGAGTGCCTCCACAGAGCGGGCCCGGCGCGGGGCCAGGTTGCCCTTGCGGAAGGCAGGGGTGTCGGCAGGCGCTGCCCAGAATTTCTCCAGTTCCGCGTCCAGCCAGAACAGCGTCAGGGACAGCCCGGACATGTCCAGGCTGGTCACCAGCTCGCCGCACTCCGGCTCCACGATTTCCAGTCCGGCCCCGGTCAGCAGCGCCTCGATCTTGCCGAAAAGCAGGAAGAGTTCGTCGTACTTGACCGTTCCCAGGCCGTTCAGGATCGGCACCACCCTGGTGCCCGCGGCGTCCGGCTTGTCCTTCAGCAGGCCGTCGACCAGGAGCCGGGCAAGTTCGCTGGCGGTTGGCAGGGGCTGCTCGGAGATGCCTGGTTCACCGTGGATGCCCAGACCCACCGACATCATGCCCTCAGGCACCGTGAACAAAGGTTCGGCTGCCCCGGGAAGGGTGCAGCCGGCAAAGGCAACGCCGAGCGAGCGGGTGTGGTGGTTGGCCTTGATGGCGAGGCGCTCCACCTCGTCCAGGTCCAGGCCCGCTTCCGCTGCCGCGCCGGCCACTTTGAAGACCGTCAGGTCCCCGGCGATGCCGCGGCGCTTGGTGATTTCCTCCAGCGGGGCGCTGGCAATGTCATCGGTGACCAAGACGGTCCGTGTCTCGATTCCTTCGGCGTTCAGTTTGTCCTGGGCCTGGCCAAAGTGAAGGACGTCGCCGGCATAGTTTCCATAGCTGAGCAGGACTCCCCCGCCGGTCTGGGATGCCTTGGCCACGCGGTACACCTGCCCCGCGGAGGGAGACGCAAACATATTGCCGCAGGCGCTTCCGGCGGCCAGCCCTGCGCCCACCAGGCCGGCAAAAGCCGGGTAGTGGCCGGAGCCGCCGCCGATGACCAGGGCCACCTGGCTGGCGGGTGATTCGGTGGAGCGGACAACACCGCCGTCGACACGCGCCACATACTGGCGGTTGGCGGCCACGAAGCCGTCAAGGGCGTCGTCTGCGAACTGCGCTGGATCATCAAATATCTTTGTCATGATTCCTCGTTGAACCCGTTGGATCGGTTGGGAAGCCTGCCGGCTAGCGTGCAGGGACTGCCGCGGGGGTTTGCCGGCCCTGGGCCACCAGGCTGGTGCCCAGGGTGTAGCCGTCGCGCTTGGGGAGGACCTGGCGGCGGAGGTAGTCCTGGTTGGCGGCTGTCACGCTCAGGCCGTCGCCGCCGTAGTGCTCCGTGCAGATCACGCCCTGGAAGCCGACCGAGATGGCGAACTGGAACGCCTCGCGGTAGCTGATGAGGCCTGATTCCATGGGAGCCGGCATGGCGACGTACTGGTCGCGGGCCTGGTCTTCATCGCGGATGTAGTTCTTGACGTGCCAGTAGTTGGAGTACGGCAGGGTCTTGTGCACCAGCTCCCGCCAGTCTTCGATGGGGCGGTGCAGGCGGATCAGGTTGCCCAGGTCCGGGTTCAGCCCAACGTTGGGCAGGTCGATGTCCTGGACCAGCTGCACAGAGGAGTCGCCGGTGCCCAGGTACGTGTCCTCGTACATCTCCAGCGACACCAGCAGGCCAAGTTCGGCGGCGTGCTTGCCCACTTCGCGGATGCGGGTGACGGCGTTGTTCCAGCTTTCCTTGTCACCCACCGGGTCCTTGTGGCCTTCGACGGTCCAGAACCACAGCTGCTTCCGCTGCTCCGGGGTAATGGCCTGGTGGAGCCCGATCGAGACAACCTCGCAGCCAAGCTGTGCCGCGGCTTCGAGCGTCCGGTGGGTGTAGGCCAGGTTTTCCTCCCAGTTCCCTTCCTCGATCACGCTGCGGCGGATCGCGGAGATGGAGGGAAGGCCGAGGCCCGCAGCCGTGGCGGCGGCTTTCAGCTCGTCCAGCCGGGCGCTGGAAAGGTCGCCGGGACGGACCCAGCTGTCTGTGAGGTCGGCATTGGTGAAACCGGCGTCCGCCACTTCTTCGAAGACCTGCTGCCATTCGCTGGCAGGGGCGTCCTGGACGGCGGTCCCGTCCGGCCGGGTTCCGGGGAACTGCAGCAGGGCGGCGGCGATGGGCCAGTTTTCAGCGGTGTACGGCATTGTCACTCCAGATCATGAATCGCATTTCCTATAGGATCTACGCTGATAAGCGATCCTGTCAAGGGTTTGCGGGTGGATTCCCCTGGGGGAGTCGTGGGTTGGGGGCCTTTCCGGACCCCGGGCGTGCTGCTAGCTGCGCACTTCGCTGTCGTGCTGCGAGCGCTGCTTGACGCCCTCGATGTGGTCGATCATTTTTTGCCGGGCAAGTTCGGCGTCGCCGGCTTCAAAGGCCTTGAGGATCTCGGTATGTTCGGCGATGGCGTAGTCGGCGTCGGTTACGCCCAGGCCACCGAAGAAGCGGAAACGCTGTACCTGGCCGCCCAACGCGTTGTAGGCGGACAGCAGGAATTGGTTTTCCGCCGACTCGGCAATGAGCCGGTGGAAGCGCTCGTCCGCTTCCCAGTAGGCCCGGAACTCGGCAAAGGACGGGCCGCGCGGCGCGGCTTTCAGGTCCTCGATGGCCTGCTGAAGCTGCCCGGTAAGCTCCTGGTCTGCGTGCTTGCAGGCCATGAAGGCGTTGGCTGGTTCGATCACCAGCCGGGCGTCCATCAGGTCCGCCAGCTCTTCCGGAGAAAACAGCGGGGCTACCCGGTAGCCCCGCAGCGCCATCCTTCGAACCATGCCGGTGGCTTCCAGCCGGGCAAGCGCCTCCCGCACCGGCGTCGGCGAGACGTCCAGCTCCCTGGCCATCCCGTCAATGCTGACCGGCGTACCCGCTTCCAGCCGGCCGTCCATAAGGGCAACCAAAAGCGCCTCGTAGACGTGGTCCGCGAGGACCTGCCTGCTCACCCCGCCGGTGGCCTTGCTCTTGGTTGCCATGTAGAAATCCTATAGCCGCTGCAGGGGCGGGACGTTGCGGATGACGCACCGCGGCGGCGGTGCCGTGCGGCCGGCGGGCCGTACGGCACCGTGCGCCGGGGTACCGGGAAAGCGGACGTCAGGAAACCTGCAGGCCGCCGTTGATGTCATAGGTCGCGGCCGTGATGTAGCCGGCATCCTCGCTGAGGAGGAACGCGATCAGGGCAGCCACTTCCTCGCGGGTTCCCACCCGGCCCATCATGATCCCCTCTGACATCTGGGCCTTGCGCTCGTCACTCAGCGTTCCACCCATGATGTCCGTATCGATCGGGCCGGGCGCGATGGCGTTCACCGTAATGTTGTGCTCACCGACTTCGCGCGCCAGGGCACGGGTGAACCCGAGGATGCCGGCCTTGGAAGCGCTGTAGGCGACCTTGGAGTACGTTCCTCCGCCGCGCTGGGCGGAGATGGAGGAGATGCTGACGATCCGCCCGAGCTCCCGCTCAATCATGCCCTTGAGGACCCGCTGGGACACCACGAAGGTGCCACGCATGTTGATGGCGAAGACCTTGTCCCATTCCGCCACGGTGGTTTCCATGAAGGGAGTGGGGGAACTGATTCCGGCCAGGTTGACCAGTCCCACGATGGGCGGCAGGGACTGCTCAATTTCCGTGATGGCACGGTCCACCGAAGCCTCGTCCGAGACGTCGGCGCCTACGCCGATCGCCTTGACGGCACGGCTGGAGCCGATTTCCGCCGCTGCCGCCCTGGCGTCTTCGGCGTTGATGTCCAGGATGGCGATGGACCAGCCCTGGCTGGCCAGCCGGTCTGCGGTAGCGCGGCCAATGCCCCGGGCGGATGCCGCCCCGGTGAGGACCGCGGTACGTTCTGCGGGGAATGCGTGCTCTGTAGTCATTGCTGTTTCCTAGTGGGTATCGGCGGCAGGAACGGTGGCTCCGGGTGCGGAGACACCTTCCGGCCGCTTGCGTGCGTAAAGGTAGGTGGCGGCGGCAGTCACGGCGAGGCAGGCGGCCAGGAACACCAGGCCGGTCTGGGAGTTTCCGGTGGCGTCCTTGAGGATGCCCACGATGTAGGGGGCCACGAAGCCGCCCAGGTTGCCGAGCGAGTTGACCATGGCCAGTCCGGCTGCTGCCGCGGCGCCGGTGAGGGCGGCGGACGGCATAGCCAGGAAGGGCGCAATTGCGGAGTAGATGCCCATTGCTGCCAGGGTCAGGAAGACCATGGCGAGCACGGCGTTGACGGGGAGCAGGAAGCCGGCGCCCAGGAGTCCGACGGCGGCAAGCACCATGCTGGCGCTGGCGTGCCAAACGCGGTTGCCGGTGCGGTCCGAACGCTTGCTCCAGAAGTAGACGAACACGGCAGCGATGGCGTACGGGATGAAGACGATGAATCCCACCTGCGTTGAGTCGAACGTTCCGAGCGCCTTAACGATGGTGGGCAGCCAAAGGCCAAGGCCGTAGATGCCGCAGACCAGGCCGAAGTACAGCGCCGAATAGGCAATGGTGCGGGAGTCCTTCAGGCCGGCGAGGAAGTTGTGGTTGCCGGCCTTCTGCTTGTCCGCCAGCTCCGCAGCCATGGTGGTGGAGAGCCAATCACGTTCTTCCGGCTTGAGCCACTTGGCGTGTTCGGGGCGGTCCGTCATGACGAAAGGCGTAATGATGCCCAGGATGATGGCCGGGATGCCTTCGAGGATGTAGAGCCACTGCCAGCCGTGCAGGCCGGCCACGCCCTCGAGGTTCAGGAGCATGCCGGACACTGGCGCGCCCAGGGCGTTGGAGATGGGCTGGGCGAGGATGAAGATGCCGAGCACCGTCACGCGCTGCGCTGCCGGGAACCACAGCGTCAGGTAGAAGAGGATCGCCGGGAAGAAGCCGGCCTCTGCCGCGCCGAGGAGGAAGCGGATGACGTAGAAGGTGGCTTCACCGTTCACCAGGAACATCGCGGTGGCGAAGATGCCCCAGCTGATCAGGATGCGGGCGATCCATTTGCGGGCTCCGAAGCGGTACATGCCTCCGTTGGATGGAATCTCCAGCAGTGCGTAGCCGAGGAAGAAGATGCCGGCGCCCAGGCCGTAGGCAGCTTCGGTCAGGCCAATGTCGCCCTGCATGCCGAGCTTGGCAAAGCCCACGTTGTTCCGGTCCAGGTAGGCGATGAAGTAGAGGAGGACGATCAGGGGCATCAGCCGCCGGCGGACCTTGCGGAGGGTGGTCTCGCCCAGTTGGCTGAGTGCGGGGGCAGTGGCACGGGAGGTCATCGCAGGCCTCCGGTGGTGGTGTGGGGACCCTCAAAAGGGGAATGCGCGCGCATGACGACTCCTTTGGCTGGCGGCATTTTCGGGGGTGACATCAGATGTCAGATGTCTGACTGAGATTCTAGTCACAGGTAAATGTGGTCGTCAACACCAGACGCATGGCAGTCCCCTCCGCAGATCTGGTGGATTGCCTGCCGCCCCCCCTGGAGGCTGCACCGGAGGGATCCTAACGGGCCGTCGTTTCGCTCCGGCTGGACATGGCAAGGAACTGCTCGTAGTCCTCAAAGGTCTGGGTGATGTGGGCATCCATGGTGGACCGGGCCGTGGCAGGATCGCCGGCCGCGATGGCAGCAAGGACCATCTTGTGGTGGTGGATGGCATGGCGCTGCACATCCGGGAATGCCGAGGTTTCGCGACGCATGGCATACAGCAGGGTGGAGAGCTGTCCCAGCAGGGCGGGCACGAAGGGGTTTCCGGAGGCCCGCAGCACGGTGTCGTGGAAGGCGATGTCGGCCACGGTCAGCGCGTCCACGTCTCCCGCCTGGTGTGCCGCTTCCATTTGCTCCACGCTGTCCTGCAGGGCGGTAAGGTCCGCGGGCCGGTGGCGGGAGGCAGCGAGTTCGGCCGCCCCGGTCTCCACCATGCGGCGGACTTCCAGCAGGCGCAGGGCCACCTGGTCGGAGGCCACTCCCCTGGATGCTGCGCGCATGATGGCGTCCAGCCCGGTCCAGCGCTCCGGAGGGTTGACGAAGGTGCCCAGGCCGCGCTTGACGTAGACGACGTCCTGCGCTTTGAGCACCTTCATGGCTTCCCGGGCCGTCAGCCTGCTGACACCCGATTCCTTGGCGATGTCAGCCTCAGGCGGCAGGGCGTCGTCGGCCTTTATGTCCCCGCTGATGATGTGCTCGAGGACCTTGTCCACGACGGCGTCGACCAGCGTGGGTCGTTTTTCTGCCATCGATAATCCCCTGCCTGCGCGCCCGGGGCGCCCTGTTTTCCTGTGCCAACATTACTCGACGGGGCTGGGCAGGCGCCGCCCGCCGTCGTCGCCAGCCGTTAAACAAAGAAAGCGGGGCCACCCGCAGGTCCGTCCCATGACTGGAAACGGACCCGGGGATGGCCCCGCGTTCTGAAGTGCTGCCTACAGGGCGGCGTAGACCTCGCGGAGCAGCTTGGCGGTCTCGGACGGCGTCTTGCCGACCTTCACTCCGGCGGCCTCGAGGGCTTCCTTCTTGGCCTGTGCGGTGCCTGCGGAACCGGAGACGATGGCGCCGGCGTGGCCCATGGTCTTGCCCTCCGGGGCGGTGAAGCCGGCAACGTAGCCGACGACCGGCTTGGTGACGTTGGCCTTGATGAAGTCGGCTGCGCGCTCTTCGGCGTCGCCGCCGATCTCACCGATCATGACGATGGCCTTGGTCTCGGGGTCAGCCTCGAACGCAGCCAGGGCGTCGATGTGCGTGGTGCCGATGATGGGGTCGCCGCCAATGCCGATGGCGGTGGAGAAGCCAAGGTCGCGCAGTTCGTACATCATCTGGTAGGTCAGCGTGCCGGACTTGGAGACCAGGCCGATGGGGCCCTTGCCGGTGATGTTGGCGGGGGTGATGCCCACCAGTGCTTCGCCGGGGGTGATGATGCCGGGGCAGTTCGGGCCGATGATGCGGGTGACCTGGTTGCCGTCGGCGTCCACCTTGGACTGGGCCAGCGCCCAGAATTCGGCGGAGTCCTGGACGGGAACGCCTTCGGTGATGACCACGACCAGGCCGATGCCTGCCTCGATGGCTTCGACGACCGCGTTCTTGGTGAAGGCCGGCGGCACGAAGACGATGGAGACGTCGGCGCCGGTTTCAGCCATGGCTTCCTTGACGGTGCCGTAGACGTTGATTTCCTTGTCGCCGTGCAGGACCGTGGTGCCTGCCTTGCGGGCGTTGACGCCGCCAACAATGTTGGTGCCGGCCTTGAGCATCAGGGCGGTGTGCTTGGTGCCTTCGCCGCCGGTGATGCCCTGGACGATGACCTTGGAGTCTTTGTTCAGATAGATAGACATGGTGCGTCCCTTTACTTCGCTGCGTTGGCGAGCTCGGCGGCCTTGTCGGCGCCCTCGTCCATGGTGGCGGCCAAGGTAACCAGCGGGTGGTTGGCCTCGTTGAGGATGCGGCGGCCTTCCTCGACGTTGTTGCCGTCGAGGCGGACTACCAGCGGCTTGTTGGCAGCGTGGCCCAGCTCGGCCAGTGCGCCGACGATGCCCTTGGCGACAGCGTCGCATGCAGTGATGCCGCCGAAGACGTTCACGAACACGGACTTGACCTGCTCGTCGCCCAGGATGACGTCCAGGCCGGCGGCCATGACCTCGGCCGATGCGCCGCCGCCGATGTCCAGGAAGTTGGCGGGCTTGACGTTGCCGTGGTTCTCGCCGGCGTAGGCCACGACGTCGAGGGTGGACATAACCAGGCCTGCACCGTTGCCGATAATGCCTACTTCGCCGTCGAGCTTGACGTAGTTGAGGTCCTGCGCCTTTGCCTTGGCCTCAAGCGGGTCGGCAGCGTCCTTGTCCTCGAGCTGCGCGTGCTTGGCGTGCCGGAAGTCGGCGTTCTCATCCAGGGAGACCTTGCCGTCCAGTGCCACGATGTCGCCGGCGCCGGTCTTGACCAGCGGGTTGACCTCCACCAGGGTGGCGTCTTCCTTCTTGAAGACATCCCAGAGCTTCAGGATCACGGCGGCGACCTTGCCGCGCAGTTCCTCGGCGAAGCCTGCGGCGGCGACGATTTCGTCGGCCTTGGCCTGGTCGATGCCCACGGCGGGATCGATGGCGATCTTGGCCAGCGCTTCGGGACGTTCGACGGCGAGCTGCTCGATCTCCATGCCACCTTCAACCGAGCACATGGCAAGGTAGTTGCGGTTGGCGCGGTCGAGCAGGACGGAGAAGTAGAACTCCTCGGCAATGTCTGCACCCTGGGCAATCATCACCTTTTTGACGGTGTGGCCCTTGATGTCCATGCCCAGGATGTTCGTGGCGTGCTCAAACGCCTCGTCAGCGGACTTTGCGACCTTGACGCCGCCGGCCTTGCCGCGGCCGCCTACCTTGACCTGTGCCTTGACAACGGTAACGCCGCCGATCTTCCCGGCAGCTGCCTTTGCTTCTTCTGGGGTGTACGCCACGATGCCGGCAAGCACGGGTACACCGTGCGCCTCGAACATATCGCGCGCCTGGTATTCAAACAGGTCCACGGTTTAGTGTCCTTCTACGTCGAAGTAGTTTCTGTACAGTCGGACACCATCTGTACGACGATGACCGGGCTGCGGATTGCACGCACCGGCGGCCTGTCTGGAAACGAGCCACGCGGCGTAATGCTCCATGGGGAACTCTAGTCCTTTGGAGGGACCGGGCCGTCCCAGACTACCCCTTATGTGAGTAAGCACACTATTCTATGGACGGTAGAAAAACCGCGGATTTACGGGGTTTTTTGGCCCTCGGACTGCGGCGGGTGGCTGGTTTTGGCTGGCCCCTGAATCAGCTCGTAACGTTTGGGCGAAACGAAGAATCCGACGCCGGCGGAGACGTTTCCGCATGCCACACCGTCGTTGTACGCGGAGCAGCGCAGCCCGTTGCGTTCCAGGTTCTGCCCGTCCGCCAGCACAGAAAGTTGGGCCAGGGGCCCGGTCTTGCTCCCCTTGGGCCCGAAAGCGGCTTCCATGGGTGTGACGCCGGAGCGGCATTCGCCGTAGCGGGCATTGTCCGGTGTCAGGAGGGCCACGCCGCCCAGGTAGCCCAAATGGGTTCCGGCGCAGTCGCCCTTGGTGTCGTCCGGCTGGAGCGCCGGATACGTGGCGAGCTCGCAGTGGGCTACCGGGACAATGGGCAGCTTGTTGTTGGCGGCGTCGCTGTAGCGGTTCTGCTCGTAGGGCAGGTTCAGGTGTTCCCCGCGGGCGGACGTGAGCGAGCACGCGACGGTCCGGTCGGCGGTGATGAAAGAGAGGACGTCGTCGCCGCTGGAGAATGTCTTCGCATCAGCCAGCGGTGCCTTTTCCAGCTGCTCCATGGGCTGCAGCGGAGCCGGCGGAACGTAGGCGGGGTCTTTGGTGGTCACCGTGCAGCCCGTGGCAATGATAATCAAAAGGGCGGCGAGCATCCCCCACACAGTCCGTCGCATGGCCTCCATTATGCCCGGGCGGGCGCGCCCATCAGGCGTCGAGTTTGGTGAGGGGGGCGTAGCGCAGCAGCAGGCGCTTTTCGCCGACGTCGAACTTCACCTTCGCCACGGTCTTGTCTCCGGCTCCTTCAAGGGCCAGGACCGTTCCGTTGCCGAAGCTGGTGTGGTTGACTTTGTCCCCCACACTGACGGCGATGATTTCCTTCTGCGGTTGCACCCGGGTCTTGGCAAGGAACGCCGGAACGTCGGCATTGAACCCTGCAGACGAATCTGCCGCCGCTCCGCGGGAGGTGCCGGCGCCCCAGAAGGACCCGCTGTACCGGCCCGAACCAATCGAACCACCCCCGGCCCATGACTGGCGGCTGGTTCCCTCCCGTTTCCATTCCAGGAGCTCTGCGGGGATTTCCTCGAGGAACTGGCTGGCGGGGTTGTACTGGCTCTGGCCCCACATGCTGCGTACCTCGGACCGGGTCACGTACAGCCGCTTCCGGGCACGGGTGAGCCCCACGTAGGCCAGCCGGCGTTCCTCGGCGAGCTCCTTGGGGTCGGTGGCTGAGCGCTGGTGCGGGAAGAGCCCGTGTTCCATGCCGGTCAGGAACACCACGGGAAACTCCAGGCCCTTGGCCGTGTGCAGGGTCATCAGTGTCACCACGCCAAGCCGTTTGGCTTCGGCCACGGCGGCGTCAATGTCCGCGCCGGGGGCGTCCGGGATCTGGTCGGCGTCTGCCACGAGGGACACCTGTTCAAGGAAGGCACCCAGGCTTCCCTCCGGATTCTCCTGCTCGTACTCGCGGACCACGGCCACGAGCTCGGCGAGGTTTTCCACGCGTGACTCGTCCTGCGGATCGGTGCTGGAGCGCAGCGCCGCGAGGTAGCCGGTCTGTTCAAGGACCGCTTCGAGTGCTGCGGCAGCGCCGGACCCGGCGGCCACCTCGGCGAGGTCGTCCAGCATTTTCACGAAGCCCAGGACGGCGTTAACCGAACGGGTGGCCATGCCCGGAGCCTGGTCGGCGCGGCGGGCGGCTGCCATGAAGGACGTGCGTTCGCGGCTGGCGAGGGCCGCCACGGCGCCTTCGGCACGGTCCCCGATGCCCCGCTTGGGTTCGTTCAGCACCCGGCGGAGGTTGACGTCGTCGTCCGGGTTCACCAGGACGCGCAGGTACGCGAGGGCGTCCTTGATTTCCTTGCGCTCGTAAAAACGTGTGCCGCCCACCACTTTGTACGGCAGGCCCACCCGCACCAGCACGTCCTCGATGGAACGGGACTGGGCGTTGGTGCGGTAGAAGATGGCGACGTCGCCCGGGCGGAGGTTCTCCTCGTCCTGGAGCCGGTCGATCTCCTTGGCGATGAACTGCGCTTCGTCGTGTTCGTTTTCGCCAACGTAGCCGATGATTTTGTGGCCTTCGCCTTCAGCCGTCCACAGCCTTTTCTCGGGCCTGTTGGGGTTGCGCGAGATCACCGAGTTGGCGGCACTCAGGATGTTCTGGGTAGAGCGGTAATTCTGCTCCAGTTTGATGGTTCGGGCCTCGGGGTAGTCCTTTTCGAACTCCACGATGTTCCGGATGTCAGCGCCGCGGAAGGCGTAGATGGACTGGTCCGAGTCGCCCACAACGGTAAGCTCCGACGCGCCAGGGCCTTCGCCCACGATCTCCCTGACCAGGGCGTATTGGGCATGGTTGGTGTCCTGGTATTCGTCCACCAGGACGTGGCGGAACCGGCGGCGGTATGACTCTGCCAAGGCCGGGAAGGCGCGGAACATGTAGACGGTCTCGGCGATGAGGTCGTCGAAGTCCATGGCGTTGGCCTGCCGGAGGCGCTGGGTATAGCCCTTGTAGACGTCCGCCACCGCGTGTTCGAAGGGGTCGTTGTAGTTGGCTTCCGAGGCAAAGGAGTCGGCGTCGATGAGCTCGTTCTTCAACGCGGAAATCTTGTGCTGGATGGCCTTGGGCGCAAACTTCTTGGGGTCCAGGTCAAGGGACTTGGAAACCTGGGTAACCAGGCGCAGGGAGTCGGCGGAGTCGTAGATGGAGAAGTTGGATTTGAGGCCGACATTCGCCGCTTCCTGGCGCAGGATCCGCACGCAGGACGAGTGGAACGTGGAGATCCACATGATCTTGGCGCGTCCGCCCACCAGGGCCTCGATGCGCTCCCGCATTTCCGCGGCCGCCTTGTTGGTGAAGGTAATGGCCAGGATTTCGCCGTGGTGCGCCCGGCCGGTGGCGATCAGGTAGGCGATCCTGTTACTGAGCACGCGGGTCTTGCCCGAGCCCGCGCCGGCGACGATCAGCAGCGCGGATCCGCCGTGCTTGACCGCTTCCTCCTGCTGCGGGTTCAGCCCTTCCAGCAGCTGGGCAGCATCCGGGCGGCGGCTGCCATGGTGGCCGTCGTCCTGCCGGTTACCGGCGTTCCGGCTGGACTGTTGCCAGCCGCCTGAGCGGTGAAGACCGCCATCCTGCGGATCCGGCATCCCGCCCGGCCCCGCCGTGGTGGCAACGCCCTCAGGCTCCGTCCTGGTGCGGGCGGTGGAGGCAGGAGCGGCCTTGAACGGTCCGTCAGAGTACGGGTCAAACAACATATCCATGGTGCCTACAAGTCTAGGCGGTGGGACCGACAACGCCTTCCAGGCTGTGGATTACTCCCGGTGCACGGGCAATTGCCTTAGGCCACCGAGCCTGACTCGAGGGCCGCACGCAGCTCGCGGACCGCCGTCGTTCCTCCTGCGATGAACCACTCCAGCCCGTTGACGTGGACGGTGTCCACGGCCCCGCCGGCCGCAAGGACGATCGCCTTGCCCGGCAGCCAGTCCCATTCCGGGCAGCTGTGCTGGTACCAGCACCCCAGCTGCCCGTCGGCTACCCGGCTCAGGTCGCAGGAACCGGATCCGAGCATGCGGAGGGATGCGGCGGAGGTGGCCGCGGCGTGCCACGGCATGGCGCACATGGGGTCCATCAACCATGTGGGGTGGATGTAGGTGGCCGCACCAAGTTCGGCAACGCTGGTGGTGTTGCGCCTGCCTCTGTCCGCCGTGAATGTCGTCAGCAGATCGCCGTTGAGCGTCGCCTGCCGGTCATGCCCGCCAAGCCACAGCTTGTCCTCTTCAGGCTGGAAGACGGCGCCCAGGAGCACATCGCGGTGGTCCTTGAGTGCGATGGCGGAGCACCAGTAGGTGGAGCCGTGCAGGAAGTTGTAGGTGCCGTCCACGGGGTCGATCACCCAGGTGCGTCCGCTGGTTCCCTGGACGGAGGCGCCTTCCTCGCCCAGGATGCCGTCCTCCGGCCGGCAGCGCTGGAGCTGTTCCAGCACATAAGCCTCCGCGGCGCGGTCCGCCGCGGTCACCACATCGGAGACGGAGGTCTTCTGTTCAGACTGCAGGCCGGCCATGCGCATGAGGAGCGCCAGCTGTCCGGCTTCACGGACCAGCGCGGAGGCCAGTTCGTAGTCGTCCAATGAGGGGTCAAGAACAGCTGCGCTGTGTCGGCCAGTGGTCATGGGTTCAGTTTATGGGGCGGGATAATGGTGGCATGGCCAAAACCCCTGCCCAGCGGATCAAGAAGCACGGCGCCAACGCGGCGGTGCCGCAACATCACCTGCCACCGGTGGTCAACCCCACCACTGCTCGCACGCCGGAAAAGGCGCAGGGCAACAGCAACCTGATCGTCATTGCCGGCGTGGTGGCCAGCCTGTTCCTGTTCTGGTACCTGCACCTGCTGACCCTGTCCCAGCTCACCCAGCTCTCCCAGGAAATGGCCATGCCTGATTCGTTGGTTGGTGGTTTTGACCCCGGCTACATCGGCCGGCTGCAGGGGGTCATGAACAGCGACGCCCTGGGCCAGCTGAACTACGTCCACAAGACCGCGGGCACCCTCTTCCCGCTGATCTTCGGGTTCACGTGGCTGCTGCTCATTGGGACCAACGTGGCGCGGAAGGCGGTGCGCTGGGCGCTCTGGGCTTTGCCCATGCTGTTCGTCGTGGTGCGGCTGTGGGGCAACGTGGCCATCGACGCCATGATGGGCACTGAAGGTCCCGACGCCGGCCAGGTGGCCCTGGCATCCGGCCTCACCATTGCAGGCTGGGTCCTTCTGGTGCTGAGCCTCCTGGCCGGGGCCGCGGCGGTGTTCCTCAACAGCAGGAAGAGGAAAGAGCCCTAAACGGCAGTTGCCTTTGCGGCAGCTGCCTCCGCCCGCCGCTGCATCCGGTGCCGATGCACCCGCTGGGCGATGACCAGCCCCGCTGCGGCCATCCCCACCGTGACCGGATAACCCATCAGCCGTTCCAAAGTGCCAGGCTCGGGAACCCCCATGCGGGTCAGTCCACCCGTGGCCGTGGCCGCCAGCGACACGCCTCCGCACACCAGCAGGAACCACGCCATCCCGGTCTTCCGAAGCCACAGCACGCCCAGCACCAGCAATGCCAGCCCGCCGGAGATGAAATATGTGATGGCGCCGGCGTAGTGCCAGGGTGAGCCCGTATCCTCCGGGACCAGCCCCACCACCACGGTTCCCGCCCCGGCGGCTCCGGTGAGCAGCCGGACTGCGGAGGCCGCAAGCCAGGGCTCCCGGCGCCGCCAGTCCACCCGCGTGCCAGGCCGCGCGGCCACGCGCAGCAGGCCCGAGGTCAGCAGTACCGCCCCCACCAGCAGTCCCAGGCCCTGGACCACGAACGAGGCATTCATGAGCCAGTTCAGGGGCGAGCAGACATCCCGTCCGGAATAGATGCCGCAGTGGAGCGCCCCCAGGTCGCTGATGTACCCCGTCCGCAGGTCGTACGGGCGGGGTCCCGCCCACGCCATGGCCACGGCAGCCTCGGCGGCGAAATACTGCAGCACGCTCAACACCGCCCACGCCCCGATGTACTGCCGGGTGGACGCCACGTTCGGGGTGACGGCAGTGGCGGGAGTGGCAGTGGGTGCTGGACTCATGCCTTGAGCGTAGTACGGCCCGGCACCTTGTATGCTTGTAACCGTGTCCGGACGGACCGGCCCCGCCGGCCCCCGGGTGCGCGCCCTCGTAGCTCAGTGGATAGAGCACGGCTCTCCTAAAGCCGGTGTCGTTGGTTCGATTCCAATCGAGGGCACTTGAACTCTCCTTCCCCGGAGCCAAGCCTCCGCGCCTACCTCCTGGGCCGCCGCCCAACAAGCCAGCCGGGGCAGCCGGGCCGCTGGCTGGTGGAGCGGGACCTCCTGGACAGGTCGGACGGCACCCGCGGGACCTTTTCCGGCGTCGCGATTTTCACCCCCACGGACGACGGCGGCCTGGCCCTTCGCGAGGAAGGCACCATGCGGTGGCCTACTTTCACGGGCCCCGCCTCCCGCGAGTACGTCCTGAAACCCCTGCCGCAGCCCGATGCGCTGGACGTATTCTTTCCCGACGGCAGGCCGTTCCACCGCATGGGCTTCGCCCCCGGTACAAGCCAGGACAGCCACTGGTGCGATCCCGACACCTACCGTGTTTCCTACACACGCCAGGGCCCGGACGCCTTCAGTTACAGCTGGGACGTGACCGGTCCCCGCAAGGATTTGCTGCTCGTCTCGCGCCTGGCAAGGATCACCGAATGAAGGATCGGATCGTGGTCTCCGCTGTCTGCGTGTTTGATGACGCCGGGCGCCTCCTGACCGTTCGGAAGCGCGGGACCGGCATGTTCATGCATCCCGGAGGCAAGCCGGAGCCGGGCGAAACCGCTGTGCAGGCAGCTGCGAGGGAACTCGCCGAGGAGGTCGGGATCGTGGTCCGACCGCAGGAGCTTGAACTGATGGGGGTGTGGATCGCCGACGCCGCGAACGAGGCCGCCACCGACATCGAAGCTACCGTCTTCATCGCCCCGGGCACATGGCAGGCCACGCCCGCCGCTGAAATCGCGGAGATCCGCTGGCTGGACATCAGCGCCCCGGCGGGCGCGGCCCTCCCCCACGACCTCGCGCCGCTGCTGACTGAGCACATCCTGCCCCTGCTGGCGGCGCGGGCAGTCTGAGAACCGGCGGGAGACCAGGAACCGCTAGAACTCGGGGACCGACTCCTGCGCCACAGCCGTGGCCTCGGCAAACTGTGTCCGGTACAGCTCGGCGTAGCGGCCGTCCGCCGCCAGCAGTTCGGTGTGGGTTCCCCGTTCCACGATTTGGCCGCCTTCCACCACCAGGATGGCGTCCGCCGCGCGCACGGTGGAGAGCCGGTGCGCAATCACGACGGCGGTCCGGCCCTCGAGCGCGGCGCCCAGGGCTGCCTGCACGGCGGCTTCGTTCGTGGAGTCCAGTGCAGCAGTGGCCTCATCGAGGATGACGACCCGGGGTTGGGCGATCAGGAGCCGGGCGATGGTCAGGCGCTGGCGTTCGCCGCCGGAAAGCCGGTACCCGCGCTCCCCCACCACGGTCTCCAGGCCGTCCGGCAGGGACCTGATCATGGTCTCGAGGCGTGCCTGGCGCAGGACGTCCCACATGTCTTCGTCCGTGGCGTCGGGCCGGGCCAGCCGGAGGTTGGAGGCGATGGTTTCGTGGAACAGGTGGCCGTCCTGGGTGACCATGCCCAGGGTGTCCCGCAGCGAATCGAAGGTGGCGTCCCGGACGTCCAGCCCCGTCCCCGGCGCGGTGCCGCCAAGACGCACGGCGCCCGAATCGACGTCGTAAAGGCGCGACAGCAACTGGGCGATGGTGGACTTTCCGGCCCCGGAGGAGCCCACCAGGGCCACCGTCTGTCCTGGTTCCACCCGGAAGCTGACGCCGTGCAGCACTTCCTCGCCGCCCCGGGTGTCAAGGGTGGAGACTTCCTCCAGGGAGGCCAGGGAGACCTTGTCCGCCGAGGGGTAGGCGAAGCGGACGTTGTCGAACTCCACGGACACGGGCCCGGCCGGAACGGGCACGGCGTCCGGTTTCTGCTGGATGAGCGGCTTCAGGTCCAGGATCTCAAAGACCCGTTCAAAACTGACCAGTGCGCTCATGACTTCAACGCGGGCGTTGGACAGCGCCGTGAGCGGGGCATAGAGCCGCGTCAGCAGCAGCGCAAGGACCACCACGTCCCCGGGCGCGAGCTGGCCGCCCAGGGCGAGCCAGCCGCCCAGTCCGTAAACCAGCGCGAGCGCGAGCGCTGACACCAGCGTCAGGGCCGTGACGAACGTGAACTGCAGCATGGCCATGCGGACGCCGATATCGCGGACACGGCCCGCGCGGGCGGCGAACTCGCGGGATTCCTCATCCGGGCGGCCGAACAGCTTCACCAGTGTGGCGCCGGGCGCGGAGAACCGCTCCGTCATCTGGGTGCCCATGGCCGCGTTGTGCGCAGCGGCTTCGCGGCGCAGGTCCGCCAGTTTGGAGCCCATGCGGCGGGCCGGGATCAGGAAGATCGGCAGCAGCACCATGGCGAGCACGGTGACCAGCCAGGACTTGTTGAGCATCACGACCAGGGTCAGGGCCAGAGCCACGGAGTTGCTCACCACGCCGGAGAGCGTGCCGGCAAAGGCGGACTGCGCTCCGATGACGTCGTTGTTGAGGCGGCTGACCAATGCTCCTGTCCGGGTGCGGGTGAAGAAGGCAATGGGCATGCGCTGCACGTGGTCGAACACCCGGGTGCGCAGGTCCACGATGACGCCTTCGCCGATGGTCGAGGACAGCCAGCGGGTCAGCAGCCCCACCCCGGCTTCGCCCACGGCCACGATGGCGATCAGCACGGCCAGCCAGATCACGGTGCCGGCATCCGTCTTGGCGATGATGGCGTCAACCACCTGGCCGGCGAGCACCGGGGTGGCGACGGCCAGGAAGGCCGCTGCGATGGAGGAGAGCACGAAGGCGATGAGCTTGCCCCTGTGCGGAGCGGCGAAGGCCAGCACCCGCTTCAGGGTCTCCTTTGAGAACGGCTTGGAGCCGCTCTTGGCGGTGCTGATGTTGTAGAGCGAGCTCCACGCAACGCGGTCCATGCTCATGGTTATTTCTCCTGGCTTGCAGTGTGGTGGAGCTCCTGGACCGTGCCGTTTTCCAGGTGCCACCGGTAGTCGAGTCGGACATTTTCGAGCAGCCGGCGGTCATGGGTGACCAGCAGCAGCGCTCCGTCGTAGCTTTCAAGGGCCTCTTCCAGCTGCTCGATGGCGGGCAGGTCGAGGTGGTTGGTGGGTTCGTCAAGCACCAGCAGGTTCACGCCGCGCGCCTGGAGCAGGGCCAGGGCTGCCCGCGTCCGCTCCCCCGGCGAGAGGGAATCCACGGTCCGCGACGTGTGGTCCGCCTTGAGGCCGAACTTGGCCAGAAGGGTGCGGACGTCGGCGCTGTTCCAGTCGGCCAGTACGGCTTCGACGGCGTCGCCCAGCGGCTGGGCACCGTCAAGCAGGCCGCGGGCCTGGTCGATTTCGCCGACGGCGACGGTGGCACCCAGGGAGGCGTCGCCGTCGTCCGGTGCCTGGGTTCCCAGCAGGAGGCGCAGCAGGGTGGACTTCCCGGCGCCGTTCGGGCCCGTGATCCCGATCCGCTCACCGCCATTGAGCTGGAGGTTCACGGGTCCCAGTGTGAAGCTGCCCTGGCGTGCCACGGCGTTGCGCAGGGTGGCGACGACGGCGCTGGAGCGCGGCGCCTGCCCAATGCTGAACTGCAGCTGCCATTCCTTCCGGGGCTCCTCCACCACGTCCAGCCTGGCGATGCGTGATTCCATCTGCCGGACTTTTTGGGCCTGTTTCTCGGAGGACTCGGTGCTCGCGGCGCGCCGGATCTTGTCGTTGTCAGGGTTCTTCTTCATGGCGTTCCGGACGCCCTGCGAACTCCACTCACGCTGGGTCCGGGCCCGGGATACCAGGTCTGCCTTGGTGGCGGCGAAGTCCTCGTACTTCTCGCGGGCGTGCCGCCGCGCCACGGCGCGCTCCTCGAGGAAGGCGTCGTAGCCGCCGTCGTAGACTGCCACGCTGTTCTGGGCCAGGTCCAGCTCAACCACGCGCGTCACACAGCGGGCCAGGAACTCACGGTCATGGCTGACCAGCACCACCCCGCCGCGCAATCCCGTCACAAAGTTTTCGAGCGTGGCCAGCCCGGCGAGGTCCAGGTCATTCGTGGGCTCGTCCAGCAGCACCACGTCGAAACGGCTCAGCAGCAGGGCTGCGAGCGCCACCCGCGCCGCCTGGCCGCCGGAAAGCCCGGTCATCAGCGCTTCGGGACCAGCGTCCAGGCCCAGCTCCGCAAGCACGGCAGGGATGCGGTCATCCAGGTCGGCGGCGCCGGAGGCCATCCAGCGGTCAAAGGCCCGGGCGTACGCATCATCTGCCCCGGGGGCACCGGAGCCAAGGCCCTCGGCGGTGGACTCCATCTCGTGGGTGGCTTCGGCGCAGCCGGTCCGGCGGGCGATGTACCCTGCCACCGTTTCGCCGGGAACACGTTCGTGTTCCTGGGGCAGCCAGCCGACGAAGGCATCGGCCGGGGCAAGGCTGACGGAGCCTTCCTGCGGTTGGTCAACACCGGCCAGGAGGCGCAGCAGCGTGGACTTCCCGGCGCCGTTGGCGCCCACGACCCCGACGACGTCGCCGGGGGCTACGGTCAGGGAGAGCCCGGAAAAAAGGGTGCGGTGGCCGTGGCCGCCGGAAATGTCCTTGGCGACAAGCGTTGCAGTCATGGTGGTCCTTTCGCCGCTGCCCGGACAGCCGTTGACGGCCGGCAGAGGCGGCACAAACAGGCCGCGGCGCCGCTGGGGCTGCAGGACATAGAAGAACCCGCTGGTCCGGACTTGGGGGGTGTACGGACCAACGGGCTCGACCATCAACTATAGACGACTGTGGGCCGCGGACAAAATCAGCGGCACGGAGCGTCCGGCGGGGCACGGTAAAATCGTCAGCACCACCCGTTCTGCAGAGAGCCGTCCATGACCCTTTCCGCCAAGGCGTTCCAGCGCTGGCTGCAAGGCATCGCACCGGATGCCAGCACTGCCGACGTCTGCCGGGTCTCAGGAATCAAGCGGACCACCCTCGCCCAGCAGCTGGTCCGGGGCAAGGTCTCCGTCACCACCGTGGTCAGCATCAGCCGGGCCTACAAGATCAACCCGGTATCCGCGCTGGCCGGGTTCGATGCCTACAGTGCCCTGGCAGGCCCACCGCGTCCGCCCACCAGGAACGAACTGGTAAGCCAGATTTCCAGCGCTGACCTTCTCCGGGCGCTCCTCTCGCGGCCGGCCATGGACGCCCCCGCGGAGCAGCCGCCCCTGCCCTCAGCCCGGCCCCGCACGCGACCTCCGTAAAGAACTGGGTGGATGCCATTGACGACGGCGAGGTCCGGCACCGCGTGTCCGCCGCCACCGGGGTGGCCCCGCAAAACTACTCCGCGCAGTTGACCGCCAACCGGCTGTCGCCCGAGCTCGCCATGGCCACCGCAGCTGCCGCGGGGGTTGGACCGGCCGGCGGACTGGTCGCTACGGGAATCATCACAGAGGAGGAGGCGGGCTGGCCCCCTGGAGCCCGGCAGGCTGCCCTGGCCAGCCTCTCTGACGGAGAACTCACCGTGCTTGCCGGGGACAGGCTCCAGGCACTGGGCAAAGTATTGCGCCGCCAGGAGCAGGACCAGGCGCAGACAGAAAAGATTTGGGAGAACCTGGGATGATCGAGACCCTTCAATGGACCACGCTGGCCGTCTGCGCATTCGTTGCAGCGGCCCGCATTCCCAGCACCCTCCGCGGTGAGAACCGGTCGCTGTTCGGCATCTTTGCCATGATGACCCTGGCCATCCTGTTGAGCATCCAGGGCCCCTATCTGGTGATCGACCAGGCGCTGGGGGGAATCAACCTGGCCAACCTGCTGCTCCGGTTCGTGATCTTCGCCGCCATCTATTTCATGGGCATCCGCATTTCCCGTGGGTTTGGTGCAAAGGACGCCTACCGGCTCATCACCGGCCGGACAGGAATGGCAGTCCTCGCCGTCATATCCGCGGTCGCCGTGACACTGTTCTTCCTGATGGACACCAGCGGTTCCGCCGCGGGACTTACGGGCGTAGTGGGCACCGACCCCTGGAACTCCGCGCTGCTCGAATATTACGGGGCTGCCGGCCGCGCGTACCCCGCCTTTGTTGCGCTCGCCCTGCTCCCGGCCATGGTCCGCGCCGTATCGAGTCGGCTACCCGCCCTAATCCGGGCTGCCGCCGCCCTGCTGGCCCTTGGCGCCGTGGCGACGGGGCTGACCTTGTCGTTCCCTCTGATACCGCCGGCCCTCGGCCACATTGAGTTCATCATCAACTACACGGCGGTGCTGTGCTTCGTAGTTGGCCTGGCCCTAATTTGGGCCGCCCGGGTGGTAAATGGACGAAGCGGGGCCCGCCAAAAGACATCTACCGAAACGTAACCTGCACCCGCTTTCACAAAATCATTAGAGTGTGACACAATCATGAATGTGTGAAGGCGGGGCTGTCCCAGTGTTTTCGAACGGGGATAAATTCCAAAACGCCGGCAGCTCCGGGGGCCTTTGCACACATTGGGGGGATGAGTGGTGGCGGATCGTTGGGGACCGCCCCCACTCAGCCTGTTTAAGGCCCCCAACCTGCCTCCAGCCCGGGCAAGGAACTCCTACTTCCGGGCAAACCTCAACGTGACGAGCTGGAAAGGCCGGAGCTGAAGCACGGCCCGGTTGTCGCAGGGCTCGACCCCGGCGGCTTCGGCAGGTCGCTCCAGAAGGTCCGTGGGCACAACCTCCCGCACCGGGAAGTTTGCCGTAATGTTCCCCGCCGAACGCTGTCCCAGTGACTCATACAGCCGGACCACTACGTCGCCGGAACCGTCCTGCGCCAGTTTCACGGCTTCGATGACCAGGGCAGGATTGCTGACGGAGAAAAGCGGCTCCACTCCGTGGGCGCCGGTGACCAGCCGGGGTGCCAGGTTTGTCCGGTACCCTTCCTGGACGGCATCGGCAATGCCGGCACCCGGGCGGATGGCCACGGTCAACTCGTGACGTCCCCGGTCTGCGTCGGGGTCGGGGAACTTGGGCGCCCGCAGCAGGGACAGCCGCACCGTGGTGGTGGTTCCGCCGTCGGACTCCCTGATGCTCCTTCCCACGTCATGGCCGTAAGTGGATGAGTTGGACACGGCGACGCCGTAGCCGGGTTCACCCACATGGATCCACCGGTGGGCGCAGATTTCGAACTTTGCTGCCTCCCACGACGTGTTGGTGTGCGTGGGCCGGAAGACGTGGCCGAACTGCGTTTCGGCAGCCGACCGGTCCGCCCGCACATCCAGTGCGAAGCCGAGCTTCAGCAGCTTTTCGCGTTCCTGCCAGTCCACGGAGGTGGTGATCTCCAGGGACGCACTGCCGGGGGCAAGCGTGATGCGCTGGGTCAGCGGCGAGGTCCCGGCCAATCGCTCCACCACCACGACGGCGCTGCCGCCTCCGCCGTCAAGCCGGACCGATTCTGCGTGGACCAGTGGGGTGACGTTGCGCCGGTAGAACTCATCGATATCCCAGGCGTCCCATTCGTTGGGGGTGTCACGGTGCAGTTCGAGCAGGTTGCCGCGCTGGCCGGGGGCGATCGCTTCGCGGCCGCTGGCATGGTCGCGCAGGGAGGAAAGCAGCCCGTCCGCATCCACCACGGCCCGGATAACACCATTGTCCAGGACGTAGCCGCCGTCATGCGGTGTTGCCCGTACTGGTTCCGGGCTCAACGCCGGTTCGGCCGCCCCCAGCGCGGGGACCCCGTCCCTGGGATGCGGTGCGGCGTTCAACAGGAACTGGCGGCTGCCGGTGCCCAGCATCTCGGCGGCGGCGCGGCTGATCAACGCCTCAAGGGCGTTCTCGACAGCCTGGTAATTCCGCTCGGCGTCCTGGTGGACCCAGGCAATGGAGCTGCCGGGAAGGATGTCGTGGAACTGCTGGAGCAGCACCAGTTGCCAGAGGCGCTGAAGCTCGGCGCCCGGATAGTCGTAGGCACCGCCGCCGCGGACGGCAGCCGTGGCGCACCACAATTCGGCTTCGCGCAGGAGGTGCTCGCTGCGCCGGTTGCCCTTCTTTGTCTGTGCCTGGCTGGTGTAGGTGCCGCGGTGGAGTTCCAGGTACATCTCGCCCACCCAGACCGGAAGTGCGGAGTAGTCTTCCTCGGCCTGCCGGAAGAAGCTTTCCGCGGATCCGACCCGGACCTTTGGAGAGCCTTCCAGGTCCGCCGTGCGTGCAGCTGCGGCGAGCATTTCGCGGGTGGGCCCGCCGCCGCCGTCGCCGTACCCGAACGGGACCAGCGATACGGTGCCGCGGCCATGGTCCCGATAGTTGCGCTCGGCGTGCGCCAGGTCCCGGGCGCTGAGATCCGAGTTGTAGGTGTCCACCGGCGGGAAGTGGGTAAACAGCCGGGTGCCGTCGATCCCCTCCCAGTTGAAAGTGTGGTGGGGCATCCTGTTGGTCTGGTTCCAGGAAATCTTCTGCGTGAGGAACCAGCGGCTGCCGGCGGACTTCACGATCTGGGGAAGGGCAGCGCTGTAGCCGAACGAATCCGGGAGCCACGCTTCCCGGCACTCAATGCCAAACTCGGCAAGGAAGAAGCCCTTGCCCTCCACGAACTGCCGGGCCATGGCTTCGCCGCCGGGCATGTTGGTGTCCGATTCCACCCACATGCCGCCGACCGGGACGAATTGCCCCGCGCGTACCTTTTCCCGGATCCGGCTGAAGAGGTCCGGGTACAGCTCCTTGATCCAGGCGAGCTGCTGCGCAGAGGAGCAGGAGAAGACAAAATTCGGGTCTTCATCCATCAGGGCCACCACGTTGGAGAAGGTCCGGGCGCATTTGCGGATGGTTTCACGGACCGGCCAGAGCCAGGCGGAGTCGATGTGGGCGTGCCCGGTGGCAACCAGTTGGTGGGCGGAGGCGTAGGCGGGCCTGGTCAGGACGTCGGCGAGCGCCCGGCGCCCGGCTGCCGCGGTCCCGGCAACGTCCTCCGGGTCCATCACGTCCATCATGTGTTCGAGGGCGCGGAGGATCTCGTGGCGGCGCGGGAGCTCCAGGGGAAGCTGCTCCATGAGGCCGGCGAGGGTCCAGACGTCCTGCTGGAGTTCCCACACGGTCTGGTTCAGCTCGGCGATGGCGATGGTTCCCAGCCGGTACTGCGGGGCGTCTCCTGCGGTCGCCTTGTCCCCCAAAGGGGTAGCGGCAAAGGTCCAGCCCTGCGCCATGTCCGGGTTGGCGGCCGCCTCCACGTAAAAGTCCACGGCCATGCCGCTGCCCAGCAGCTTGAGCGGGATGTACTGGTTGCGGGGTGAGATGGCCTTGATGATGCTGCCATCCGACCGCCAGGCGATTCCCTCGCACTGGAACCCGGGGGCTTCGGTGGTGAATCCCAGGTCCACCACCACCTCCACGGCGGTGTCAGGGCTGCCGCCCCAGGATTCGGGCACTTCCCCCTGCAGCCGCAGCCAGGTGGTGCCCCACGGCCGTCCCCAGGAGGCGCCGTGCTCCTGCGGCTGGAAGTCCTGCCGCATCGCTTCAAGCGCCGGGACCGGCTCACCGGGCACTTCCCAGCTGCTCAGGGTAAGCGGGACCGTCCTGCTGTAAACGGCAGGGGCAATGCGCTCCCGCACAAACCTCGCCAGGCGGACTTCCGTGATCCTGCGGTCGTCATGCAATATAGGTCCTCTTTAGGCTGGAGACTGGATCATCGAGTCCATTCGATGGACAAATCTACCTGTTGGCGGCACTGCGTCCAACCCCCTGGGCTGGTGGTGTGGGACGGGCCAAGGCGTTACCCGCGCTAAGGCCTTGGCACGGCGGGCTGGGGCCCGAGGACCCTGGAGTTCCCGGCGTAGATATTGAAACTGCTGCCCCGGCTGAAGCCTGCCAGGGTCAGCCCGTTGGCCTCTGCCAGTTCCACGGCAAGGCTCGATGGCGCACTCACGGCGGCCAGGACGGGGATTCCGGCAAGCGAGGCTTTCTGTACCAGTTCGAAGGACGCCCGGCCGGACACCTGGAGGACAGTCCCCGCCAACGGCAGGAGGCCTTCACGCAGTGCCCAGCCCACCACTTTGTCCACGGCGTTGTGGCGCCCTACGTCCTCGCGCAGGCACAGGAGCCGGGGGACGCCGTCGTCGTCGATCCTGAACAGGCCCGCCGCGTGTACGCCGCCGGTATCGTCGAAGACGCGCTGGGACTCCCGCAACAGGTCGGGCAGGGAGGCCAGGACCCTGGCATCCACGGTCAGCGGGTCCGGCTGGGGACTGTGGTGCGAGGACTTCTGGACGGCCTCGATGGAATCCGTTCCGCAGATGCCGCAGGAGCTGGACGTGTAGACCCGGCGGCCCGTGTCCGGGAGCGGGACGTCCGGCCGCAGCTGGGCCTCCACCACGTTGAACGTCTGGACGCCGTTTTCGTCCTCGCCGGCGCAGAACCGGAGCGACACCAGCTGCTCTGGGGCCCAGATGACGCCCTCGGACACCAGGAAGCCGGCCACCAGGTCGAAGTCATCGCCGGGGGTGCGCATGGTTACGGAATAGGACAGGCCGCCGAGCCGGATTTCCAGCGGTTCCTCCACGGCGAGGACGTCTTCACGGTGGCGGACCGGGTACTCCAGGGCACTTGGGGAACCATCCAGGACATACTTGTGCACCTTCCGGCGCTGGGTTACCCGTCCCATATTCCACCCTGCTTGTTCATTACTCCATCATGGCACCAACAAAGCCTGCCCTGTCCCAGGTAGCGCCTTCCGGGGGCACCGGCCCTGCCGTGCGTCAGCCCAGGAGCGCACTCCAGTCGACGGGCCCGCTGGTTGCCGGTTTGGCCTTGGGCTGGCCGGTGCGGGCGCCCGTTCGGGGCTTGGCTTTGGCATCACTTTCACCGGGCCGCGGGATGGGCGTCCCCCACGGCAGCGCGAAGGCAGGCACCAGCTCACCCAGCTGCACCCCGTGCGGCGGCACCACCAGTACGCCGTCCGCGGCTGCCAGCCCACGCATCATGCCGGGCCCAGTGTGCTGCGCCGGGGATGCCATGCCATACAGCAGCCGGAAGGGCATCAGCCGGGTACGGCCGGGGTCGGGCTCGATCATCGTCCCGCACGGCACGTCTTCCACCGGCGGCATGGGATGGTGCCCCAGGGCAGCCAGCAACGGGGCACCCACGGTGGAGAGGGCCATCATTGCCGCCAGCGGGTTGCCGGGAAGTCCCAGGACAAAACGGCCGTCGGGAAGTTCGGCGAGGACCGCGGGGTGTCCCGGCCGCATTGCCACGCCGTCGATGATGAGCCGGCCGCCGAGTTCGGCCACTGCCCGGCGGAGGTGGTCCGTTCCGGAGCGTCCAGTACCCCCGGTGGTGATGACGACGTCGGCAGGCAGGTCCGGTGCGCCGGGCACCTCTGGCAGCACGTCTTCGAGCGCCGCCAGCCATTCGGTGTACGAGTCGCCGATCCGCTGCTGGCCGGCGGCGATGCCGCCCAGCATTGCCACGACGTCAGGCAGCTGCGGGCCGAAGGTATCGCGTACCTGGCCGGGGGCGGGCGTGCCCTGGTCCACCACCTCTGATCCGGTCAGGACCAGGCGGACCACGGGCTTACCCTGGACCGGGACTTCGTCGTAGCCTGCCAGGGCGGCGAGGGCCAAGTGTGCGGGGTTGAGCGATACCCCGGCCTTGACCAGGATGTCCCCTTCGAGGGCTTCCTCCCCGGCTTTCCGGATGTGCTCTCCCGCGCGGGGCTCGCCCGGACGCGCCTTGCCGCCGGTCATCAGGACGGGCAGCCCCTCGTCATCCTGCCCCAGGACCGCGTTCTCGCTGCGAAGCACCGCCTTTGCACCGGGCGGGATGAGGCCACCGGTGGCAATGGGGCTGGCCTGGTGCGGCGCCAGCCGGCTACCGGCCTCCACCGGGATCCACGGGCCGCTTCCATTGACTGCCCAGCCGTCCATGGCTGAGGAGGCGTAATGGGGCATGTCCTGGAGGGCAACGATGTCCCGGTCGAGCTTGCGGCCAAGGGCTATCCGCAGGGCAACGGGGCCTGGCGGAATGGGGGTTGCTGCATCGAAGGCAGCCTGCCGGGCTTCCTGCCAGGTGTGCGCTGCCTGGTGATGGTCAGCAGGCGTGTGTTCAGTTTCGCCCCTGCGCGCCTGCGGCTCTGCTCCCGGCGGCGCGTCAGGACCGTGATGGGGTTCTGCGGTCATTCGCCGGGAGTCCCGGCGGCTTCAGCGTCGTAGTCGGCCGCCAGCGAACGGGCCACGGCCAGTGCCGCGTCCATCGATGCCGCATCCATCTCCCTGCCGGGTGCGGCAGCCAGTCCGGCGGCGAAGCCTGCGATGAAGGTAGTCAGCGGTGCGGCGGGCCGCACAACAGAGTGGGCGGCCACGCCTGCAAGCGCCAGCACGGCGTTGATATCCACCTGGACGTCCTCAAGTTTGTACGCCTGGAGGAGCGCCCTGCACCACTCTTCCAGTGTCTCGTCCTGGCTTTTCACGACTTGCCTCCCACGTTGTCTCCGGCTGTGCGCCGGACTTTCCCATGCGTGCTGGTTCCCGGCGGCAACACCCAGCGCGGCAGCATCGTCCCAGGTATCCACATCGGCGGTGGACCCGGCGGGGACTGTGACAAGCTGCACGTCCAGACTAGCAAGGAGCGCCCTGACCGAGCCGTTGACCAGGGCGTTGCGTGAAGCCAGGTCAGCGCAGGACCTTTTTAACCCAGCCGTGCTGTAGAAACCTGCCAACGGCTGGGTCCTGCCGTCCTCGGAACGGGCCACCACCCCACCTGGGCGGACGCCGGGATCGGACTGCAGCAATGCGTCCCGCAGCACTGCCACCGCCTGGGCGGCCAACGGCATGTCGCAGGCCAGCACCAGGGAGTAGGGGGCCCCTCCCCCGTTCCTCGCCAGGGTATCCAGGCCTGCGGCAATCGCAGCCGCCGGACCAGCAAAGGGCGGCTCCTCCCGGCATGCAAGCAGGTTGGCAGGGCGGACCGACAGTGGCAGCGGGTGGCCCTCCCCGGATTCACCCGGCAGGACTCCCGCATCGCCGACAACCACGGTCAGCCGGGCACCGGCCGCCGCGGCAACGGCGCGCTCCAGGAGGGTTTGGCCGTGGAAAACCAACGACTGCTTGGGCACGCCGCCCAGGCGCGATGATCGTCCCCCGGCAAGGATCAGGGCATCAAAAGCCAAGCTGTTCTTGTGCACTTCCCCAGCCTAGCGACCGGCACCCTTTCCGGCGCCGGGAGGCGCCGGGAAACTGTCAGGCAGCGCGCTCCGGCAGCAGGAACGGATCCCATGCGGGGGTCGGCTTCTCCAGTTCCTTGATCTGCCAGATCGTCCCGTGCGGCGGCTCGGGAACAAACCGAAGGGTCCACCCCATCTCGGCGGGAGTGTGGTCGCCCTTGACGTTGTTGCACCGCAGGCAGGCGGCCACCAGGTTCTCCCACGAATCGGCACCTCCACGCGACTTTGGGTGAACGTGGTCGATTGTGTGCGCAGCCTTGCCGCAGTAGGCACATTTGTGACCGTCCCGCCGGAGTACGCCCCTGCGGCTGACGGCCGTTGAGTGGTTGTACCTGGGCCGGATGTAACGGTTGAGGAGGATCACGGACGGGCGGCCCAGGACGTCGGTGGGCCCCACCACCGGGTCGTCCCCTTCGGCCACGACGCTTGCCTTGCCCGTGAGCACAAGCACCAGCGCCCGGCGGAAAGTGATAACCGCCAGCGGTTCATATCCAGCATTCAGAACGAGAGTGCGCATGCACTTACCTCTTCACGGCCGCACCCGTCAGGGGCACGAGGGCCGGCTGCCCTCGGCATGTCCGGGCTATGGATCGACATCACAAGAGTAAACAAAGAAGTGCAGAATCAGGTAATCGCCGCCCCGGAGGCCCCTTCCGTCACCATGCCAGGGAAAAGGCGGGGACGCCGGCGGCAAAGCCCTTAAGCGCAAAGGACCCCCGCCTTGCTGGCGGGGGTCCTCTGGCAAGCAGCACGCGGGCCGGCGTTGGTTAAGGCCGGCACAGGAATGCCTAACGTACGCGGATGGCTACCGGTCCGGAGCCAACATTGGCGCTGAAGACCACGGTGTCGTTGCCATTGAAGCCGCCGTGGACGGCCATGCCGTTACCGGCGTAAACGGCAATGTGGGCCATGCCGCCGCCACCGTCGGCGTAGTACAGCAGGTCGCCGGGCTGGGCCTGGGACATGGGCACGGTGTCACCCAGCGACAGGTAGCCTGCCGGCCAGTCGTGGAAATGGATGCCGACGGCAGCCAGTGCGTTGGTCACCAGCATGGTGCAGTCCTGATGCACGCCGAGCTGGGCGTATGCGGCGGAAAGGATGGCTGCTCCCTTCCCGCTTGCGGAAACCTGGGCGGCGGGAGCAGCCGGAGCAGCGGCGGTAACAACCTTGGCCGTGGCCTTGGCAGCAGCAACAGGCTGCGCCACAGGCGCGGGAGCAGCTTCCTGCACCTGGACCTGGGGCTCGGGCTCGACGACGGGAGCCGGCGTGGTGGTGACAGCAGGCTTCTCGTAGCTGATGGCAATGGTGGAAGCCGCGGAAATCGGGGCGTCGACGGCCGATTCAACTTCGAGCTGGGACGCCGGAGCGGAATCGCGCTTGACGTTGGCGTCGGCAGCGTTCGCTGCGAGCCCGCTGGTCAGGACCAGGCCGGAAGCCGCGGCGATAACAGCAGCCTGGCGGCCCATGCCACCGGCGTTGTCGCTGACAGCTTTGGCAATGATGGCGATCGAGTTGGTTTTGGTGACCTCGGCGCGGTGCCGTGCGGTAGCACGAGTCGTCATGAGTTCTCTCTTTCGTTTTTCCTTCGGACCGCGTGTAGGCAGGCAAAGGGGGCTGGACGCGCCGGCATCTTGGGGGTAAGCCGGCGCATCCCGAACGGGGATCTGGTTTCTAGCGGAAAAGCTGTGGGCAAAGAAATAGCCCTTGGAGCGCTAAGCCCAAGAACTACTTGTTGAGGTGGTAGTACGACGAGCTACCGGTGGCTGCGGGCGAGTGCAGCAGCGTGCCCTGGGAGGGGTTGAGCGCGCTGATCATCATGCCATTGCCGACGTAGATACCCACGTGCGCGCCGCCGTTCTGGACAACGAGGTCGCCCGCCTGCGGGGTGGAGGTCGGGGTCATGATGTTCCACGCGTTGGTGCGCGGGATGCTGATCCCGGCCTGTGCGTAGACCCACTGGACGAACCCGGAGCAGTCCCAGCCGGTGACCGGGCTGGTGCCGCCCCATACATAGGAGTGGCCGATGCCGGTGTAGGCGATGGCTGCAATGCCGGAGGTTGCGGCGGAGACAGTCTCGGCAGCCTTGGCGGCGGGAGCGGCGTCCTGGCCAGCGGTGGCGGCGCGTTCGGCCGGCGCGGTGGACTGGGGACGTACCGCCTCCACCTTCGGAGCGGCGGTGGTCTTGACGACCGGGCGCTCGAAGGAAACCGTGGCCGTGGGGGCGGCCGTGACGGCCAGTGCCGTCTGTGCCGAGCCGGACTCGGTGGATGCAGAGACACCGGCGGTGGTGTCAGCTGCGTTTGCTGGCAGGCCCATGCTCAGGATCAGGCCCGATGCGGCTGCCACTACGGCAGCCTGGCGGCCTACGGTCCCGGCATTTGCACTCACGGCCTTGGACACGGCGTCCAAGGGGCTGGTGCGAACCGTTTGCGCACGGTGGCGCGCAGAATGATGGCGTGAAGACACGAAGGTAGCCTCTCCCAATGCCTGCGAGGTGAGCTGTCGGATTCGGATGGGAGTCACCCGGCCACGCAGCTTCCTGGGAAGCTGGTGACTTAACCCCAAGGCCTTCTGGAGAGAAGGCCAAAATTGGTTCCCCCGCCCCTGCCAGACGATGAAATGCGAACGGACCTTGAGCGGTGGCAGAGTTAGGCAATCCACTCAAGAGCGTCAACTTCGGAAAAGTTGACGCGAGTTAGACGGTACAGCAGTTTTGCTTCAATGTCACATTCAGGTCACGGCAGGTCGCTGCGATCTGAGAGTGGGCAATCATTCGTTACAGCCAGCCCATGGGGTCGACCACTTCGCCGTTGACCTGCACCTCGAAGTGCAGGTGGCAGCCGGTGGAGGCACCTGTGGTGCCGCTGAGCGCCACGACTTCTCCACGGGAGACCGTCTGGCCCACCTTGACGTTGAAGGACGACAGGTGGTTGTACGTGGTTTCCAGTCCGTTGCCGTGGTCGATGACCACCCGGTTTCCGCCGCCGAACTGGTGCCAGCCTGCGAAGGTAACGGTGCCGGTCGCAGCGGCAAGGACGGACGTCCCGCATTGAGCCACGAAGTCCTGGCCCCGGTGGAAGTCGCCGGAGCCGCCGGTAATCGGGCTCACCCTGTATCCGAACGGTGACGCGGTCACGAGGGAGGCTAGTGGTGCAGCCAGGGTGCCGGCCGACGCCGCCCGCGTGACGGAGCCGGCGGACTGGGCACTCAGGAGCTGCTTGAGCTTCCCGTCCGGGTCGGCCTGGGTCACGACGGCGGAGCGGCTGAAGTCGATCTGGGCACCAATATCGGCGGAAATCTGCGGCTGCGGGCTGACGGAGGAAGCTGCCAGGGGCGCGTTGCCGGACGCATCAGTGGCCATGACCGGGCTGGTGGCCGGCACTGTGACCGTCAGCACCAGTCCGGTGGCAGCCAGGGCGATTCCAGCCTTCTGGCCAATCCCGCTTGCGGCGGCGAACTCCGTTACCTGCCGCAGGGGCCCCCGACGGCGGCGCGCGTCGCGATGGAGATCGCGGGGGCGCTCCACTGCTGCGTCTTCGACAACCCGGGGTGCCGAAGGGGGCTGGCTGCGCGGCGGCGCCCCCTGGAGGTCTGCATGGTCAAGAAGGGTTCCTCTCTGGAAAAGCCTGCGGAGTTAGCTGTCGGATTCGGGTCAGAGAGATCAAAGACCCGGCCCGCCGCGGCAAGCTTCTGCACAGGGGTATTCCCGGAAGAATCCTTCACTGGAGAGGCTTGCTGCTGACGGACTTCACCCCAAGGCAGTCCCCCGCTGCCGCTTGTGGTTCCCCCGCCTCTGCCAGTAACGACTCGTGCACCCGATCCGCTGGCAGAGCTCGGCTCCGGATCGGGTAACGCTTAAGTATCAACGATTGGTTCCACTATAGGGCCTTTAGACCTTAGGTAACAATTCCGTTATCTTTGCGTGGAAGTGCCTTGCCGGGGTAAAAGGCTGGGCCTCAGGGCTGGGACACGGCCACGAAAACGTGGGCGGCAACCTCGGGCGGCAGCTCCAGTGCGCCCTCGATGCCCGGGACCCGCACGGAGATGTAGTCACCCACGCGTTCCAGCGCCACGGCGGCACCGGGCCGGATTCCACCTTCGTCCAGTTGCGCCAGCAGTTCCGGCTCCACCTGGATCGGTTCAGCGAGCCGGCTGATGGTGACAACAGAGGCCGATGCGTAGCCCTTCATGGCTTCGACCAGGCTGATGGCTCCGTCGGCGCCGCCGGTGGCAGGCTGTCCACCCAGGGCGGCGAGCCCGGGGATGGGGTTGCCATAGGGCGATTCGGTAGGGTGGTCCAGCATCTCGTAAATGCGCCGCTCAACCCGCTCGCTCATGACATGTTCCCAGCGGCAGGCTTCGTCATGCACGTAGGCCCAGTCCAGGCCGATCACGTCGGCCAGCAGGCGTTCGGCCAGCCGGTGCTTGCGCATGACCTCGGTTGCCCGCTTGCGGCCGGTGTCAGTGAGTTCCAGATGCCGGTCACCGGAGACCACCACGAGCCCGTCGCGCTCCATCCTTCCGATGGTCTGGGACACGGTAGGGCCGGAGTGGCGCAGGCGCTCGGCAATACGGGCCCGGAGGGCAACGATGTTTTCTTCCTCAAGCTCCAGGATGGTCCTGAGGTACATCTCCGTAGTGTCGATCAGATCCGTCATCCAGCTCAGCTCCTCGAGCGCAGTACCTTGCGTTGTCCCACCGTATCGCCTCTTCCCGCGAGGTAGTCCGGGGGCCAGCTTAGCCTATTTTGAGTTTGTCCGAATAGCCGAGCGTCGGGCGGCGTCGCCCGGACGGCGCGTCTCATTGTCTGGACTTTGGGCCCGCCGGCTCCCGCCGCCCCTGCCATTCAGGCAGAATGGTGAAGGCCCGCTGCGCAGCCATCGCCTGCTGCCGGCCGAGCCATGACCCGCCCGTCCGGACCAAACTTTCGTCCCCGCCGAATTGGAGCACCTGTGAGCGACACCAGCATCACGATCCCCGCCGACCTCCTGCCGAAGGATGGGCGGTTCGGCGCCGGCCCGTCAAAGGTCCGCCAGGAACAGATCGATGCGCTGGCAGCAGCGTCCAAGACCATCCTCGGCACTTCGCACCGGCAGGCGCCGGTCAAGAACCTGGTGGGATCCGTCCGCGAAGGGCTGAGCCAGTTCTTCCGCGCCCCGGAGGGCTATGAAGTGGTCCTCGGCGTGGGCGGCTCCACGGCATTCTGGGACGTCGCGAGCTTCGGCCTCGTGGAGAAGAAGGCCCAGCACCTGTCCTTCGGCGAGTTCGGGTCCAAGTTTGCGGCCGCCACCAACAAGGCGCCCTTCCTGGAGGCTTCCTCGATCATCAAGTCCGAGCCAGGCACGCGGCCGGCGGCCCAGGCCGAGGCAGGCGTTGATGTCTATGCCTGGCCCCAGAATGAGACCTCCACCGGTGTTGCTGCCCCTGTCACGCGCGTTTCCGGAGCCGACGAGGGATCGCTGGTCCTGGTGGACGCCACCTCCGCGGCCGGCGGCCTGGACGTGGACGTTGCCCAAAGCGACGTCTACTACTTCGCCCCGCAGAAGAACTTCGCTTCCGACGGCGGCCTCTGGCTGGGCCTGTTCTCCCCGGCCGCCCTCGAGCGCGCCGCGCGGATCAAGGCAGGCAACCGCTGGATCCCGGACTTCCTGGACCTCCAGACCGCCATCGACAACTCCCGCCTGAACCAGACGTACAACACGCCGTCGCTGTCCACGCTGGTCACGCTGGACGCCCAGGTCCAGTGGCTGAACTCCAACGGCGGCCTGGATTTCGCCGCCGCACGCACCGCAGACTCCGCCGGACGCATCTACAGCTGGGCCGAGGCCTCCGAGTTTGCCACCCCGTTTGTGGCCAAGGCGGAGGAACGCTCCAATGTCATCGCCACCATCGACTTCGACGAATCGGTTGATGCAGCGGCCGTGGCCAAGGTCCTGCGCGCCAACGGCATCGTTGACACCGAGCCCTACCGGAAGCTGGGGCGCAACCAGCTGCGGATCGCCACCTTCGTGGCCATCGAGCCCAGCGATGTCTCAGCCCTGCTGTCCAGCATCGACTACGTGGTGGGCGAGCTGCGGAAGTAGGCGCGGAGAACAGTCGGGACAACGTACGACGGCGCCGCCCGGGTTCATCCCGGACGGCGCCGTTTTCGTTGTCCCCTTCCGGGGTGGCCGGACTCCCGGTGGCGAGGTGCGGTCAGGCTTCCGCTTGCGTGCCGGCGTCGTCAGTTGGATCGTCAGCCGCTGTTGCGTGGCCTTCAGTTTCCGCGGCGGCCGTTACCTGGCTGTCCGCTTCGGACTCCTGCTGCTGGTCCTCGGGGCGGACACGTTCGGCCCAGGGCACCCACTCCGGGGCCAGGATCGAATCTTCCGACGGCAGGAGGCCCAGCTCATTGACCGTGACCACTTTTGAGCGGGAGTTGCGCGTCAGCACCGCGTACCACTGCCACCCCGCGTATCCGGGCAGCCGGGACTCAAACAGGTGGGTGACCAGCCGGTCGCCCTCGCTCTTGGCCGCCAGGTGCGGCCCGATGGTGGCCGCAGGCGTGATGCCCTCCACGGCGGTCCGGGCAGTGTCCACGGCGGCGGCCAGGAAAGCGTCCGGCTTGCCCGTGCGCCACACGGGCACGCCTGCCTTGCGCTTGGGCGGCGTCCTGGCAGCCTGCTCCTGCACCGGCGTGCCCGGCTGTTCGGAATCGGGAGTCATCGGCGCTAAACGTCGAGCTCGTCGGCGACCTTGCGGAGGGCGGCAGCAATGGCCTTGCCCTTGTTGCCGTCCGGGTACTTGCCCTTGGACAAGGTCCCGGACAGGTTGTCCAGTACCGTCACCAGGTCCTGGACCAGCGGGGCAAGGTCCTTGGCGCTCGGCCGCTTGGCCTTGGCAATCGAGGGAGTCTTGTCCAGGACGCGCAGGCCCAGCGCCTGGGCGCCCTTGCGACCGTCCGCTACGCCGAACTCCACGCGGGTGCCGGCTTTGAGCTCGCTGACGCCGTCGGGCAGCGACGACTTGGGCAGGAAGACCTCCTGGCCGTCCTCGCCCGCGAGGAACCCAAAGCCCTTGTCCTTGTCATACCACTTGACCTTGCCGGTAGGCACGTAATCAACCTTCTTCGTTCTGCTGTCATGAGACACGGCCGGCCACCACCGCATCCGCATGGTTGTGCGGGTTCAGGGTATGGCGAACCGGGACCGTGTTGGTCTGTATGCTTCAAGGTTATCCTGCCGCATGGCCTATCGACGCTTTGGGCGGCACTGTTCCGCCGCAGGCGCAAGGCCCCGCTTTACCCGCACCGCGCCAGGCGCGGTAGCGTTGCGTCCATGACTCCCTCGCGTTACCGGCGGCCCCTGATGGTCCTCGCCGCAGTTGTTGCCGTGCTGTCCCTGATAGCCGTGGCAGCTGTCATGGCCCTGGCCTTCGCCGGCTCGGTAGCTCCCGCCTGGATCACCTACACCGCGCTGTACGGCCTGCCAGCAGCCTTCATCCTGATGCTCCTGCTGGTCCTGGACGGAGTTGCCGCCCGGCGGCGGGCGGGAAGGCCCCAGCAGCGGTAACGTTGGACTGATGTCCCTCATTCGCGCGCTTGGCAAGGACCTGGAGGCACGCAGCGACGATTCGTTGCGGGCGTTGTTCGCCGCGCGGCCGGACCTCATCACCCCTTCGGTTCCTGACTTCGCCGCGCTGGCTGCCCGCGCAAGTTCCCGGGTCAGCGTCCAGCGCGCCCTGGAGCGGCTCAACCGGCCTCACATGCAGGTACTGGAGACCCTGCACCTGTGCACCAACACCGACACCGGGCACAGCGCCTCAGCGGAGGCCGTGCACAAACTGATCCACGGTTCCACACTGGCCACTGTCGACGAAATTTTGGCCGGCCTGCAGGAGCTCGGCCTGGTGCACCCCGCCGCTCCCCCGCACGGCACGCCGCCCCCTGCGGCCAGCCAGCCGTACTACCTCCCCGTGGGCTCGCTCAAGGATGTGGTGGGAATTTATCCCGCCGGCCTGGGGCGCAGCTATACCGAACTGGTTCGCCTGCAACCGGCCTTCGCCCAGCGGGCGGTGCAACTGGTCTCAGAACTGCACCGCAGCGGCTTCGCGATCCACGATGCCACCACGCCCATGGAAGCAGCCCTGGCCCTTCAGCACTGGACGTCCTCACCGGAGGCCCTGCAGGACATCCTCGCCGGCGCACCGGAACGGACGACGGCGCTGCTCGCCAGGTTCCGGAACTGGGCCATGGGTGCCGTCCCCCAGGCACAGCGGAAAGCGTCGGTCAGGACGGAGGGGGCCGACGTCGGGCCTGTTGACTGGCTCCTTGCCCGCGGGCTGCTGGTTCCGCTGGACGCCGCCCATGTGGAACTGCCCCACAGCGTAGGACTGGCTTTGCGCGGCGGGGCAATCATCAATGACTTCACTCTGTCGCCGCCGGTCCCGGAGCTTGGCCGGACCACGGCGGCGCTGCGCAGGAACGCGGCCCTGAGCGCCATCTCCGAAACCCTGCGGCTGGTCTCCGAGTTGCTGCATGCCGTCCGGGAACAGCCGCTTGCCACACTGCGCAGTGGCGGCGTGGGCGTCCGTGAAGTGCGCCGCGTGGCCGAACACCTGCGGACAGACCAAAGCGCGGCCGGCCTGCTCCTGGAGCTGTGCGGGCTGGCCGGCCTGATCCGCCTCGACGTCGACTCCTCATCGTGGGTGCAGCCGCCGGAACTGGAATGGCTGGTCCTTCCCCGGCAGGAACAATGGCTGTGGCTGGTGAACGCCTGGCTGGCCAGCGAACGCGTGCCGTCCATGGTGGGCCAGCCCGTGAACTCAGCCCCTGGCGCAGCGGCCGGCCGGTCCGCGGCCGGAACCACCATCGCCGCACTGGCCGCCGGAGCGCAGCGGCCTGACGCTCCGGTGGTCCGCAAGCGGATCCTGGAGATCCTGCATGAGCTCACCCAGGAGGTGTCCGCGTCCGACGGTACCGCCCCCGTGCTGGACGCCGCCGCTGTCCTGCAGCGCGCGGAGTGGTCGCAGCCGCGGATGGCCAGGCGTTTCAGCTCGCTGATCCGCGGCGTGCTGGCCGAAGCGGAGCTGCTGGGCCTGGTGGGTTCCGGGGCGCTGAGCCAGTTGGGGAGCGCTTTCGCCGAAGACAACCCGGATGCCGCCCTCGCCATCCTTGGTGAACACCTGCCGGCGGCCCTCAACCATGTGCTCCTGCAGGCTGACCTCACGGCGGTTGCGCCCGGCTACCTCACTCCCGCGCTGACCGAAAAACTCCTGGCCATGGCCGACGCCGAGGGGCAGGGCCCGGCCACCACCTACCGGTTTTCCGCGGCCTCCGTCAAACGGGCTCTGGACCACGGATACGACGCCGCAGGCCTGCTGCGCTTCCTGCGCGAGCACTCCGCGACGGCGGTACCCCAGCCCCTGGAGTACCTCGTGGAGGATACGGCCTCCCGGCACGGCAGGCTCCGCGTGGGCCAGGCTGCCAGCTTCATCCAAAGCGATGACGAAGCAGCCCTGCGCGAGCTGCTGGCCGGACCCAAGGCCGCCCAGCTGGGCCTGGCCAGGCTGTCGCCGACCGTCCTGACGTCGTCGTCGCCGCCGCGCGAACTCGCCGCCGCCCTCCGGAGCCTGGGCCTGTCCCCGTCCGTTGACGGCGCCGAAGCCGCCCACCCGCGCCGTGCCGCCCCGGGGCAGGAAAGCGCGCGCCCGGTCTATACCGCACCCCGGATGGCGCCCCCGGCGGAGGACGTTGAAGCCCAACTGGCGGTCCTGCGGAAGGCGGGCCCCGGCGTCGGACATCTTTCCGGCACCGCCGCCGGCAGCGAGGCGGCCACCCAGCTGGGGCTTGAGGCGTTGCAGAGGGCCATCCGGTTGAAGCAGCGGATCCACATGAACGTGGTGGACAGCCTGGGGAATGCCAGCTTGGAAATCGTTGTTCCGCTCTCTGTGAGCGGGGGCAGGGTCCGCGTGTTCGATCCCGTGAAGGACACAGAGCGGGTCCTGTCCGTGCACCGCATCATCGACATTGAGGCCGCAGAGGAACTGCGCCAGTAAAGGATTCCCGCGTGACCGACGGACCCCTGATCGTCCAAAGCGACAAGACCATCCTCCTCGAGGTGGACCACGAACTGGCCACCGAGGCCCGGCATGCCATCGCGCCTTTCGCCGAGCTGGAACGGGCACCCGAGCACATGCACAGCTACCGGCTGACCCCGTTGGGGCTCTGGAACGCGCGCGCCGCCGGGCTGGACGCGGAAAAGGTGCTGGACGCCCTCCTGAAGTATTCACGCTTCCCGGTCCCGCATTCCCTGCTGATCGACGTCGAGGAAACCATGTCCCGGTACGGCCGGCTGCGCCTCGAAAAGGATCCCCGCCACGGCCTGGTCATGCGGACGGATGACTACCCGGTCCTGGAGGAAGTAATCCGTGCCAAGAAAATCGCACCGCTGCTGGGGCCCAGGATCGACGGTGAGACGGTGGTGGTGCACGCCTCCCAGCGCGGCCAGCTCAAGCAGCTGCTGCTGAAGATCGGCTGGCCTGCGGAAGACCTTGCCGGCTACGTGGATGGCACCCCGCACCTTATTTCCCTCAACCAGGACGGTTGGGAGCTCCGCCCCTACCAGCGCCTGGCCAGTGAGAACTTCTGGGCAGGCGGCAGCGGCGTGGTGGTACTTCCCTGCGGCGCGGGCAAGACCCTGGTGGGAGCCGCTGCGATGGCCACCGGATCCACCACCACGCTGATCCTGGTCACGAACACCGTGGCGGCCCGGCAGTGGAAGGACGAACTGCTCCGGCGCACCTCCCTCACCGAGGAGGAGGTGGGTGAATACTCGGGCGCGCTCAAGGAAGTGCGGCCGGTGACCATCGCCACCTACCAGGTGCTCACCACCAAGCGGGGCGGCATCTACCCGCACCTGGAACTCGTCGACGGGCACGACTGGGGACTGATCATCTACGACGAGGTCCACCTCCTGCCGGCGCCGATCTTCCGGATGACCGCAGACCTGCAGGCCCGGCGGCGCCTTGGGCTCACCGCGACGCTGGTCCGGGAGGATGGGCGCGAGGGCGAGGTCTTCAGCCTCATCGGGCCCAAGCGCTACGACGCGCCGTGGAAGGACATCGAGTCGCAGGGCTATATCGCACCGGCAGACTGCGTGGAGGTCCGTGTGGACCTGCCCAAGGATGAGCGGGTTGCCTATGCAATGGCCGACGACGCGGACAAGTACCGGCTCTGCGCCACGTCCGAGTCCAAGACGCTGGTGGTGGAACAGCTGGTGGCGCGGCACGCCGGAGAGCAGTTGCTGGTCATCGGCCAATACATCGACCAGCTTGACGAGCTCGGCGAGCGCCTGGAGGCACCCGTCATCAAGGGCGATACCCCGGTGAAGGTCCGGCAGAAGCTCTTTGACGCGTTCCGCTCCGGGGAACTGCAGACCCTGGTGGTGTCCAAGGTGGCGAACTTCTCCATCGACCTGCCGGAGGCCTCCGTGGCCATCCAGGTTTCCGGCTCCTTCGGTTCCCGGCAGGAGGAAGCACAGCGGCTGGGCCGGCTGCTGCGGCCCAAGAAGGACGGCCGCGCCGCCCGCTTCTACTCCCTGGTGGCCCGGGACACCCTGGACCAGGAGTTTGCTGCCAAGCGCCAACGGTTCCTTGCCGAGCAGGGTTACGCCTACCGGATCATGGATGCCAAGGACGTGCACGCCGCGGAGTAGCCCGCAACGTGCACCCCCCAATCACCGCACGCCCTCGGAGCTGTCCCGTTCCATGGTTCCCGTCCGGGGATCGAGCTGCGGACGTTCGTATGCCAGCTCACCGCCGCTCCTGCCACCGTAGGGGCGGCCGTGATCGGCAAATTCCTCGCGGAAGAAAGCCAGGCACCACTGGCCCATCTGGATCCTCGCTCCGGTCCGCAGGACCGAGGGTCCGGTCCTGGACACGCTGCCGCTGACCGGTCCGTGCGGCACCAGGACGTATTCATCCTGCCCGTCGTGCCTGATCTCGGCGTGGAGTGCTTCCAGGCCCTCCAGCTGGATATCTGATCCTGGCCCGCTGCCAATCGTGGTGACGTCCTCCGGGAGGGCAACTTCCCGGGGGATCTGGCCGGTCCAGGTGGCGGCATCCTGGACAAAGATCAGCCGTGGCCGGCCGCCGCCCCTGGCGTAGTGGGTGGTAGTGATGCGCCGGACGATTTTCCGCTGGACAGTGGGGACCAACGGCAACGGCGTTGACGGGGGCAGCAGGGGCACGCCCCTGGGCCGCCGCCTGCCCTGCCGGAGCAGCGGAAGCAGGGAGCCGAGGTTGCCCAGCTTGATATGCGGCGAGCGCGTCACCAACCGCTGTGATGCCGGTGCATCCACCTTGCCCAGGCTGACAATGTTTCCGTCTGGACCTGCCACCGTGACGCTGACCCCCTTGCGGGCCAGCAGGTCCGCCAGCGGCCTGATCTCCTCCAGGGGCGGCAGTCCGGCACCGGCAAGTGGCGCCAGGCGGTCCAGGGACACGGTAACTTCCGTACCGGCAGCCGTGGCACGCCCATTGGTGACCGCCCCGGACTCATCCGTGTACGAGAAGTCCAGATCGATGTCCAGGCGGCTCTCAGTCATCTCCGTCAACCGCGGTTCGAGTCCGATCCTGCCGCGTCCCGGTCGCTGGTGGTGACGCGCAGGCTTCCGTTGAGTTTCCAGGTGGCGCGCGGTGCGTCCGGTCCGATGTCACGCGGAACTTCAACGGTCATGTCAACGAACTGGTAATTGATGGCCGCGCCTTTGCCGGTGAGATAGGACCACATCTCCTCGGCAAGGTCCGCCCAGTCCCGAATGCTGCGTTCGCTGGCAGCGGGCTTTTCAGTGGCACTCAGATCAGTCATGATGGTCAATCCCCTTCGATGGGCCAGGAGCTATCGGATAACTATCTCTATTGGCATGAGCCACCGGGGCGGCAGGGAGCAGCTGCCGGTGGTCCTGTGGAGCGCTGGTGCCGGGCTTGACCGTCCGGCAAGGATCACTGTATTCCCGCACCAGGGGCTGGGGAAGATGCGGGAACCGGAACGTTCTCGACGCCGATTGGGTTCCCGGATGCGGAACGCCGCACGCGGATGCACACTGGAACCATGACAACGAGAATCGTTCCGGCCGTCCCCGGGCCCGGGCAGGAGTCGGTATGGGACTACCCCCGCCCGCCCCGGATCGAACGCAGCAGCGAACGGGTACGCATCGTCCTGGGCGGGGAGCTGATCCTGGACACCACCGATTCCCTGCGGGTCCTTGAGACCAGCCATCCGCCGGTGTACTACGTTCCCAGGTCAGCATTCGCCGAGGGCGCGCTGGAGCCCGCGTCGGGCAGCAGCTTCTGCGAGTTCAAGGGCTCGGCAAAGTACCTCACCGTGCGCGGCGGCGGAAAGGAAGCGGAGAGCGCCGCCTGGTCCTACCCTGAGCCGGCGTCCGGTTTCGAGGCCCTCGCCGACCGGGTGGCCGTCTACCCCGGCCGGATGGATTACTGCGAGGTGGATGGGGAGCGGGTCCAGGCGCAACCGGGCCGCTTCTACGGCGGCTGGATCACCAGAAAGGTGGTGGGCCCGTTCAAGGGCGAACCGGGGACCATGGACTGGTAACCGCAAGCCCACCATCACCATGCTCACAACGAATATCCAGACAACTCCCAGAGACTGGGAGCATGATGGGAACATGAACAAGAACGGTCCAGAAGCCCGGCTGCTCGTCGTTGATGATGAACCCAACATCCGCGAGCTCCTCTCCACGTCGCTGCGGTTTGCCGGTTTTGAAGTGGTCTCCGCCGCCAACGGCCGCGATGCCCTCGCCGCTGCCGATACCCACGCCCCTGACCTGGCCGTGCTGGATGTCATGCTCCCCGACATGGACGGCTTCACCGTGACCCGCCGGCTCCGCGCCTCCGGCAAGCACTTCCCTGTTCTCTTCCTGACCGCCAAGGACGACACCGAGGACAAGGTCACCGGCCTGACCGTTGGCGGTGACGACTACGTCACCAAACCCTTCAGCCTGGACGAAGTGGTGGCCAGGATCCGGGCCGTGCTCCGCCGCACCCAGCCCCTGCTGGACGACGACGCCGTGATCCGGGTGGACGACCTGGAGCTCGACGACGACGCCCACGAGGTGCGGCGCGGCGGAACGGTCATCGAACTGTCCCCCACCGAGTTCAAGCTGCTGCGCTACCTCATGCTCAACCCCAACCGGGTCCTGTCCAAGTCGCAGATCCTGGACCACGTCTGGGAGTACAACTTCAACGGCGACGCGTCCATCGTGGAGTCCTACATCTCCTACCTGCGGCGGAAAGTGGACATCGACCCGGAGGCGCCCGCCCTGATCCAGACCAAGCGCGGCGTGGGCTACGTCCTGCGGACGGCTGAAAAGCGCTGACCTTGCTAAAGCGGTGGAAGTCGGCCTCCCTCAGGTCGCAGCTGGTGGCCATGATCATGGCCCTGCTGATCGTGGCCCTGACGGTGACCGGTGCGGTCACCCTGACGCTGTTGCACAGCTACCTCCAGGGCCAGGTGGATGACAAACTGAACGCCGCCGTCGACTCTGCACGGAAACAGCGCTCCTTCACCCAGCTGCAGGCACCCAGCTCCATACCCACCGACTACTCGCTGATGCTCTTCGCCCCGGGCGAGCAGCCGTACACCTTCGGCGGGGATCCTGACTACCACCCGGACATCAATGCGTTCACGGTGGAGCAGGCCCAGGCGCGCGGGCAGACTCCCTTCCAGGTCCGCGGGACGGACGGGGAAAATTGGCGCGTAGTGGCGGTGACGGTCCAGAACGGCCAGACCATGGCCGTGGTGGTCATCGGCCTGCCGCTGGAGAGTGTTGACGACGTCCTCAAGCATGCCACCCTGGTGGTCACCGGAGTGGGCCTGCTGACGTTGCTGCTGGCCTCGCTCATTGCCAGCTGGACTGTGTCCCGGTCCTTCCGGCCGCTGGCCAGGGTGGAGAAGACGGCGGCCGCCATTGCCGCCGGGGACCTCTCCCGACGCGTGGAAGTGGAAAACCCCACCACCGAACTGGGCCGCCTGAGCAGCTCACTGAACGCCATGCTTGCGCATATTGAGACCGCGTTCGCGGCCCGGACTGCCTCGGAGGCACGGATGCGCCGCTTCGCCGCGGATGCGTCCCATGAACTTCGCACCCCACTGGTGACCATCCGTGGGTTCTCCGAGCTGTACCGCCATGGCGCCTTGTCCACGGACGAGGACGTGGCCACCGCGATGGGCCGGATCGAAAGCGAAGCCAAGCGCATGGGGTCCATGGTGGAGGACCTGCTCCTGCTGGCCCGGCTCGACGAGCAGCGCCCGCTGCAGCAAAAGCCGGTGGACCTGCAACTGATTGCGCACGATGCCGTAGTGGACACCCAGGCAAGCGACCGTTCCAGGGTGATCTCGCTGACCGGGCTCGACGGCGGGCCGGCGGGACCGGCCCCCGTCCTGGGTGATGAGGCCAAGCTGCGCCAGGTGGTGGGAAACCTCGTGGGCAACGCGCTGCGCTACACCCCTGAGGGCACTCCGATCGAGCTTGCCGTCGGTGTCCGGGGAACAGGCGGCGGCGAGCGGTCCGTGATTGAAGTACGTGACCATGGGCCCGGTATTTCGGAAGAGGACGCAGCCAAGGTCTTCGAACGCTTCTACCGGGCTGACACGTCCCGCACCCGGGAGACCGGCGGCAGCGGCCTGGGCCTCGCCATCGTGGCGGCAATCGTGGGCTCCCACGGGGGGACGGTGCGGGTGGAAAAGACCGACGGCGGCGGCGCCACCCTGGTGGTCAGCCTGCCGCGGCGCGAAGACGCACCCCGCGATGGCGGAGGAGACGGCCGGGAAGAAGCGGATGGCAGCATTCCCGCTTCCAGGGGCGGCGACGGCTCGGTTATCCACATATAGCCTGCCGGCCGTGGCCCACGCCTGCCCCGGCTCCATAGGCTCGTCCCAGCAGCCCGGAACCGCCGGGCGCGGGGGCAGCCCCGCTGTATCCGAGAGGCACAGCCATGACCATCATTTCCGTCGACACAGACCTGCTGCAGCTAAAGTCCGCCAACGTGCAGGCCACCGTGGACCGGATCAGCGCCGACGTCCACGCCATGAAGCGCGGCCTGGACGAGCTGCAGGGTTCATGGCGGGGTTCCGCAGCCACAAACTTCCAGGCGCTCGTCACTGAGTGGACCATCACCCAGGGCCGGGTGGAGGCCTCGCTGGCATCCATCAACGCCGCTCTTTCCTCTGCCGCTGCCACCTATGCCCAGGCCGAACAGGGAAACGCCCAGCGGTTCAGCTGACCTGCCGGTCAGGCCTCCGGGGTTCCCTGGTGGAACCGCAGCCGCCACCGTTCCCCGTCCAGGACCCACAGTGAGCTGCGGAGCGTCGTGCCGGTACGCGCAAAGTTTCGGTACGTCAGCAGGACCGCGCTGGTGCCGATGCGGTCAGCACCCAGGATTTCGATGTCGGTCCGTTCCCCCGGGTCCTCTTCCAGTGCCATCATCATGGCATCCCGGGTCCACACCCTTCCCGAACTGCCGATTTCCATGAAGTCCGGGTGGAGGAGGACGGCGGTCCGCCCGATGTCCCCGCGCACCAGCGGGCCCAGAAGCTCACGTTCGAGCTCCTCCACCAGCGCTTCCGGCGGTATGGAGCCCGCCTGTTGGGTTGCTTCGGCCACTTCGAGGGCTTCATTGTCCAGTTCACTGAACAGGTCGGGTTCCTCGTAGGAGGACACCGGCGCCGTGGAACGGGCCGGCGCCGCGGCCGGGACATCCAGCGTTGCCGGCGGGGAGCCTGCGCCTCGCGCCGCCTGGGCCGCCGCCGGGCGCTCGGAGGCCCCCGGGTGATGGCCGCCGGGGAACCCGGGGCCGGACCGTGCCGCCACTCCCTGCTGGTACGCCGTGGCCGCGGCCCTGGCCCGTTCATCGGCAGCTTCATTGAGGTCGTGCCCGGCGTGGCCCTTGACCCATTCGAACGTGTAGGTGCGTCCGGCCAGTTCGCGGTCGAGTTCCTTCAGCAGTTCCACATTGAGGACGGGTTTGCCATCGGCTTTGCGCCATCCTTTGCGCTTCCATCCCGGCATCCACTTGGTAATGGAATTGATCACGTACTGGCTGTCGCAGAGGATGCGGAGGTCTTCCCCCGGCAGGTGCGCGGTAGCGCGCAGGAGGTCAAGGACAGCCATCAGCTCCCCCTGGTTGTTGGTCCCGTGGGGCCAGCCGCCGGCACGCCAGCAATCGTCATTCACATACCAGGCCCAGCCGGCCGGGCCGGGGTTTCCCAAGGCCGAACCATCAGCCGCTGCAGTAATCGTCACTGGTCCATCCTGCCAGAAGCGGCCGACACCCGGCCCTGCCTCCGCAGCGGGGTGTGCACCGGATGCGGTCCCGGCCCCAACAGGAACCCTGCCAGAACGGAAAATGCGGCCCCCTCCGAAGAGGGGGCCGCACTTTGCGGTTTGGCGGGCAGGTCCCGGCCGGGCTTAGAAGCCGCCCATGCCGCCCATGCCGCCCATGTCGTCGCCACCGGCGGGTGCTGCAGCCTTCTCCGGCTTGTCAGCAACCACTGCTTCGGTGGTGAGGAACAGGCCGGCAATGGAGGCCGCGTTCTGCAGGGCAGAGCGGGTCACCTTGACGGGGTCATTGACGCCTGCAGCCAGCAGGTCGACGTACTCGCCGGTTGCTGCGTTCAGGCCGTGACCGGCGGGCAGGCCGCGGACCTTGTCGACCACAACGCCCGGCTCGAGGCCGGCGTTGAAGGCGATCTGCTTCAGCGGCGCGTCGATGGCAACGCGGACGATGTTGGCGCCGGTTGCTTCGTCGCCGGAGAGCTGCAGGTTGGCGAATGCCTTGGCGCCGGCCTGGATCAGGGCCACGCCGCCACCGGCGACGATGCCTTCCTCAACGGCAGCCTTGGCGTTGCGCACTGCGTCTTCGATGCGGTGCTTGCGCTCCTTGAGCTCAACCTCGGTTGCGGCTCCGGCCTTGATGACTGCAACGCCGCCGGCCAGCTTGGCCAGGCGCTCCTGCAGCTTCTCGCGGTCGTAGTCGGAGTCGGAGTTCTCGATCTCGGCGCGGATCTGGGAAACGCGGCCGGCGATCTGGTCGGCGTCGCCGGCACCTTCGACGATGGTGGTCTCGTCCTTGGTGACAACTACCTTGCGGGCCTGGCCCAGGAGCTCCAGGCCGGCAGTCTCCAGCTTGAGGCCAACTTCCTCGGAGATGACCTGGCCGCCGGTGAGGACGGCGATGTCGGCGAGCTGGGCCTTGCGGCGGTCGCCGAAGCCCGGAGCCTTGACGGCGACGGACTTGAAGGTGCCGCGGATCTTGTTCACGATCAGGGTGGCCAGGGCCTCGCCCTCGATGTCCTCGGCAATGATCAGCAGCGGCTTGTTGGACTGCATGACCTTTTCCAGGACAGCAACCAGTTCCTTGACGTTGGAGATCTTGGAGTTGACGATCAGGATGTACGGATCCTCAAGGACCGTTTCCTGGCGCTCAGCGTCGGTGACGAAGTAGGCGGAGATGTAGCCCTTGTCGAAGCGCATGCCTTCGGTGAGTTCCAGCTCCAGGCCGAAGGTGTTGGATTCCTCGACCGTGATGACGCCTTCCTTGCCCACCTTGTCCAGGGCTTCGGCGATGAGGGCACCGATCTCGTCGTCACCGGCGGAGATGGAGGCGGTGGCCGCGATCTCTTCCTTGGTTTCGATTTCCTTGGCGGAGTTCAGCAGTTCGGCGGTGACGGCGTCAACGGCCTTCTCGATGCCGCGCTTGAGGGACAGCGGGTCGGCGCCGGCAGCAACGTTGCGCAGGCCTTCCTTGACCAGGGCCTGGGCCAGGACGGTTGCCGTGGTGGTGCCGTCACCGGCAACGTCGTCGGTCTTCTTGGCAACTTCCTTGACCAGCTCGGCGCCGATCTTCTCGTAAGGATCGTCCAGCTCGATCTCCTTGGCGATGGAGACACCATCGTTGGTGATCGTGGGGGCGCCCCACTTCTTTTCGAGGACGACGTTGCGTCCACGCGGGCCGAGGGTGACCTTAACGGCGTCGGCGAGGGTGTTCAGGCCACGCTCAAGGCCGCGGCGTGCCTCTTCATCAAATGCAATGATCTTGGCCATAACGGCAATAGTCCTTTCGGGACAGTCGTTAAGAATGAACCTTCGCTGCAGTGCCCGCGACGGACGATCCTTTGCCGGAGGCCTCTGTATGCCTCCGGGCGGGGATCTCACTGAAGTGAGGTGTTTCTTTCGCTCCTCGACCGGTGCCGTGCGCTGCCGGCCGGAACCAGGCGTTGCTTTAGCAGTCGGTACGTCAGAGTGCTAAGTCAATAATTAGCACTCCCCAGGTGAGAGTGCAAGCGAAAAGACGCGTAACGCCCCGCAGGCAGGGTCCGCTTCGCCCAGGGCGATCAGCCGGAGTGGCCCGCCGTCTCCCGGCCGGACAGAGAGGGGTTGTTGTCGGCCCCGAAGGTGTACACGGAGAAAGCGGCCGAGGTGATGTCCCCGTTGGAATCGAAGGCAACCGGGCCCGATTCGCCGTCGTAATTGATGTCCGGGCTGCCTGCGAGACCACCGAGGCACTCCTTGTAGCTCAGGCAGGGGGCGGCCGGCGCGCCGGCACCGGAGGAAGCCGTTCCCCCGGAGACCGGGACCAGGTTCGCGGCAATGGAGCGGCCGGCGTCATCCTGTGCACGGGCCGCGGCCAGGGCCGCCAGTGTGACGGCGTCGTAGGTTTCAGCGGCGAAGGAGACATCCTTGAGTGCCGGGTCAACGGCCAGCAGTTTCGCCTGGAACGCAGCGCCGGGCAGCTGCCCGGGCACGACGGCGCGGGCACCTTCGAGTGTCCCGGGTGCGAGCCCGGACCCGTAGCGGGCAAACGCGCCGTCGCTGAGGATGATCCGGGAGCCGGCAACGCCTGCACTGTTCAGCTCCACCAGGGCGTCCCGTGCACCCTCGCGGGCAATCACGACGACGGCGTCCGGCTTGGCCTTGGACGCGGAGCGGGCGGCCTCGGCGGCAGCACCGGCTTTGAAACGGGCGCCCGGCAGGACCGTGAGTCCGGCCCCTTTGGCTGCCTCCGAGACGGCCGCCGAGAGGTCCTTGCCGTAGGAGCCTTCCTGGTACAGCACGCTGATCGTGGCGGCGCCGGCGTCCTTGGCAAGTTTGGCCAGCACGGGTCCTTGCGCGACGTCGGCCGCTGCGGTCCGGAAGTAGTAGCCTCCGCTCGCCAGCCCGGAAAGACCGGCAGCGGTATTGGCCGGCGAGATCAGGGGGATGTGTGCGCGGGACAGGATGTCCGCTGCTGCCGGGGCGTGGCTGGAGTCGGTGGGCCCGATCACCACGTCCGCTTTGGCGGCCGCTGCGTCGCTTGCCTGCTTCGCCGTGTCCTGGTCCTGGTGCACCGGAAGGAGCTCCACTGGCCGGCCTTTATGTCCGCCGGCGGCGTTGATGTCCTGGATGGCAAGCTTGGCGGCGGCCAGTTGCGGGGCGTTGAGGAAGGCGTTGTCACCGGAGTTGTCCAGGATGACGCCCACCCGGAGCACACCGTCGCCGGAAGCCTCGGCAGGTTCCACCCTGGCGTTGCCGCCGGTGCCGGCGCATGCACCCAGCGAAAGGACGGCTCCCAGGGACAGCGCGAGTACCGGCATGGCTCGGGCTCCGGGACGCAATGCGGGCATCACTGCGCGGGCCGGACGTTTTCCGCCTGCGGACCTTTTTCGCCCTCGCCGACATCGAGCTGGACCCGCTGGCCTTCGGCCAGGGCACGGTAGCCCTCCCCCTGGATGGCGGACCAGTGGACAAAAATGTCGTCACCGGAACCGTCAACGGTGATGAAGCCGTAGCCCTTTTCAGCGTTGAACCATTTGACGGTTCCCAGTGCCATGATCAACAACTCTTTCCATCGGGGGCCGGGTGGAGACCAGACCGGCGTAATTGGACGGGGTGTGGCTACCGGTAACCCGGGCCAAGGACAACGACGAGTGGTACCTGGAACTCGGTACTGCTCACCACGGTGGGGATGTTCAACAGCCCGGCGAGTTGCTGGGCACTGGCCAGTTGCTGCGGGCCGGCATAGAAAATCACGGAGGACTTTTGCGGGGCGCCGGACCAGTTGCCCACCGGGCCGAGCCGCCAGCCGTCGGCCTGGACCGTGCCGCCTACCCGGCTGGCCAGCCCGGCCGTGCCGGCGGCGTTGTAGACAGCCACTGCCTGCGTCCTGTCGACCACGGCCTGCTGGGTGGCCGACGACGTGGGCGCTGGCTCGCTGACCTGGGTTGGCCCGGCAGAGGGGGACGGCGTGGGTGTCCCCGTGGCGGCGGAGCCGGCAGCCTGCGTGGCCGTGGGCGTGGATCCGGTGCCGGCCAGCGGAGCTGACTCCACGCTTGCCGATGCCTGGCTCGCGTTGGCGTTGAAGCCGAGTTTGGGAAGGATCAGGAAGGACACCAGCCCAATGGCAAGGGCTGCCATTCCCACCGCCAGGATGGGCCAAAGCCGTACCCGGGACGGGGCCGAAGCCGTCCGGTGGACACCTTGTCGCGACGCGGCCTCGGGGACCTTGTCGAATTCATCGCGGGCGTATCTGGTCATGGTGGAAGGACATCCTTGTTGATTGCGGCTGTTGTCCCGGCCTGGAGCGTCTCTAAGCGTCGGATCCCAGGCGCCGGGCAGTACGCGCACGGTGGCGCGACGTACGTAGTCTACGCAATCTCTTGACCAGCATGGGATCGTGGGCCACGGCGTCCTCGCGGTCGATCAGTGCGTTGAGGAGCTGGTAGTAGTGGGTTGCGGAGAGGTCAAAGAGCTCGCGAATGGCCTGTTCCTTGGCTCCCGCGTACTTCCACCACTGCCGTTCCAGCGCCAGCATCTGTTGTTCGCGCTCCGACAGGGAGGACTCGCGGAGGATGAAATCCGCCAGGAGGGACTTCTGCGGATCCTGCTCCGGCAGGTGTTCCCGGGCCGGTTCCGCCACGGCGCACTCCTTCGCTGGTTACGGTCAATGTCTTACCCCTATGCTAGCCGCCGAATAACAGCAGTGTCATTCGGCGGCCCGGGCTGCCGCCGCACGGTGCCTGGTCTCCACAGGGTCCCTGCGACAATGGAACGATGGTTGAATCGGATGCGCTGTTTGAGCTCCAGCAGGACCCGGCGGACACGCTCAGCTTCGCCGGCCTGGCCGAGCTGCCGCTGGCAGAGCTCATGGCCCCGGACTGGGCCGCGGCACTGCAGGGCGTGGAAGCTCAGCTGCGGAAGGTGCTGGCCTTCCTGGCAGGCGACGAGGCGGCCGGGCACCAACTGCTGCCGCCGCCGTCGAACGTCCTGCGCGCTTTCCGCCAGCCGCTGGCCGGCGTGAAGGTCCTCATCGTGGGCCAGGACCCCTACCCCACGCCTGGACACGCCGTCGGCCTGTCATTTTCCGTCGACTCCCGCACCCGGCCCCTCCCCCGCAGCCTGGTAAACATCTACCGGGAGCTGGAATCCGATCTGGGCATTCCCCCGCGCGTCCATGGCGACCTTTCGGCGTGGACGCAGCAGGGCGTGCTGCTCCTGAACCGGGTCCTGACCGTCAGGGCCGGCGCGGCCGGCTCCCACCGCGGGAAGGGCTGGGAGGAAATTACGACGGCGGCGGTCACGGCGCTGGCCGCACGGAAGGCCCCGGACGGGTCGGGGTTGCCCTTGGTGGCCCTTTTGTGGGGCAAGGAGGCTGAGGGGGTCCGGCCGCTGCTTGCCGGCGCCCCGGCCGTCGCCAGCCCCCACCCCAGTCCCCTGTCCGCGTCCCGCGGGTTTTTTGGCTCGAGGCCGTTCAGCAGGGTGAACCAACTGCTCCGGGAACAAGGGGCATCTGGCGTAACCTGGGAACTCCCGCCGCTGCCCTAGCTAGGCTTGCCCTATGAGCACTGTCCCCGCCGCCACCAGCGCAACCAAGAAGAGCCGTCCGCAGGTCAACCTCACCGTACTGCGCAAGGAGCAGCTGTCCCCGCACATGGTCCGGATCGTGGCCGGCGGAGAGGGTTTCGGCGACTTCATCAACAACGGGTTCGTTGACCGGTACGTGAAGATCATTTTCCCGCAGCCGGACGTGCAGTACCCCTCCCCGTTGGACCTGGAGGTTGTCCGGGAAACCATGCCGCGCGACCAGTGGCCCTTCACCCGCACCTATACGGTCCGCTGGGTGGACCCGGAAACCCGGGAACTGGCCATCGACTTCGTGGTCCACGGCGACGAAGGGCTCGCCGGTCCTTGGGCGGCCAAGGCCCAGCCGGGCGAGACCCTGACGTTCACCGGCCCGGGCGGTGCGTACAATCCCAATCCCGGGGCCGACTGGTATCTCTTTGCCGGTGACGAAGCGGCCCTGCCTGCCATCGCCGCCAGCATCGAGGCCCTCCCGGCAGGGGCAACCGGCCTTGCCTTCCTGGAGGTGGGCTCCGAAGCCGACATCCAGCCCCTTTCGGCGCCTGCGGGTCTGCAGGTGACCTGGCTGCCCCGCAACGGCACCCCGGCCGGTTCCAGCGACCTGCTGGTCAAGGCCGTGGCGGACGCCGAATGGCCCAGCGGCATGGTGGACGTCTTTGCGCACGGCGAACGCGGCTACATGAAGGCGCTGCGGGAGGTCCTGTTCAAGCAGCGCGGCCTCGAACGCGGCCAGGTGTCCCTCTCCGGTTACTGGGCGCAGGGCCGGGTGGAGGACGTGTTCCAGGCTGAAAAGAAACTTCCGGTCGGCCAGATCTAGGTTTTGCTAGCGGCGGCGCGCCCGGCGCCGCTCGTTGCTGGCAAGGCTGCGGGTCAGGGGGCGGGCCAGCACGTCGCCCAGGACGATGCCCCCTGCCGTGCCCAGCACGATGGCACCGGCACTGAGCATCCCGCCGGCGCCCGCCAGGACCTCGGATTCCTCAACGGTGAGCACGTACATTGACCGGAATATTGTGAGGCCAGGCAGCAGGATCAGTGCCGCGGGCACCGCCACTACCAGCTGCGGTGCCCCCATGCGCAGTGCCACCACCCGGGCGAGCAGGCCAATGACGACGGCGGCGATGGCAGGTGAGAACCGGTCGCCGATACCCAACACTCCGCAGCCGAGCAGCACCAGGTAACCGGCGACGCCAACGGCCGCCGTGGGCAGCAGCAGCTTCCAGGTGGTCTGTTCCGTGATGCCGATGGCCATCACCGCTGCAGCCACGAAGAGAATGAGGACCCAGAGGTCGTAGGCGGGCGGGAAAGTCTGGGTGACGTCGATGCGCTGCAGGCCGGTGAGCTCCCCCACGACGAAGGCAACGGCGATTCCTGCCACGATGGCGCCGAAGGTCAGGAGGGTGGACAGGAACCGGCCCGCCGCGGTTACGGGGAAGCCGTTGATGGCGTCCTGCACGGAGGACACCAGGCGGCCGGTGGGCAGGAGCAGCAGGATGCCGCCCACCACCACAATTGACGGTGACGTGGTGAGCCCCAGCTGCCACAACAGCAGTGCCAGGATGGTGACCACAAAGGAGCAGCTGGCGGTGATGAAGAAGTCAGGGACCCGCCAGCGTCCCAACTGCCGGGCCAGCAGGCTGATTCCGATATTTGCCGCGAACGCGATCGCCGATGACACCGGGCCGCCGCCCAGAACTCCCACGAACACCGCCGCGAAGATGCCGAACGCCACGGTAACCATCCACCGGGGGTACGGCTTGGGACTGGTGATGGCCTCGTTGAGCCTGCGGATCGCCTCGTCACGGCCCACGCCGCCGGCGACGATGTCGGTGACCAGCTGGTGCACCTTTGCCAGGCCCGCGTAGTTGTTGGTCCATGACCTCACCACGCGCAGCAGGGCGATGGGAGTCTGGTCCTTGGGCGCGTAGTTGATGCCGACGGACTGGTTGGTGATGTCCACCTCGATGTTCTTCAGCCCCAGGGCGGCCGTGACCGCGATGATGCTGGTTTCGACTTCGAGGGCTCCGGCGCCGTAACGGAACATGGTTTCCGCCAGGTGCAAGGCAAAGTCCAAGGTCTTGCGCGCTGAGGTGTCCACGCCGCCCACCTGGATGGTGGGGTTGGCGTACGGGCTGCCCGCCAGCCGGTCCACAATGCTTAACGGAGCCGTGGGAGGGTTCTCGCCCTGGACCAGGCGGCGCAGCATCCGTTTGGCCGCAGCATCCTGCCGGAGCTGCGCAGGGGTCAGCGGTTCAGTCTTGGGCAGGCCGTCAGTTGTCGGCCTGGACCCGGGCCGTTCGGGCCGGTTGGTCATGCCCGGTTCCTCCCTGTGCGCGGTTGATGGACTGTCAGGATGGGCGCTTCAGCGGCAGTTTGCCCAGCAGTGTGCGGGCGGCCGCCGCGGCGGACCTGGCGAGCTTGTTGGCATGGAAGATGGCCGGACGCACCGGCAGGACGAAGTCGCCCACCAGCTGGACCACCTCACCGCCGAAGCCCTTCTTGAACTCGTAGCCGCCGTGGCCTTCCTCGTCCTGCCCGGAGATGCCGAACGTGCCATAGAAGTTGTAGCGCGGGTAGCCCTTCTCCAGGGCGTGCAGCATCATTCCCCAGTAGAGGGAGGTTGCGCCGTTGAAGTAGATGTAGTCCTGGACGGTGCCTCCGATGACGCACACCACCTCGTCGCCGTAGCAAACAAAATGGATGGCTGCCACGGTTGCCGTTCCGACCGAGTCGGGGAAGCGCTCGATGTCCTTCAGGCTCCGCTCGTAGCTGTCCACCAGGTCCTGGACCACCTTGAGCCGGTTCGCCTTCTTCTTGCTGCCTGTCTCCTCAACCTCGCGGCGGAGTTCGGCTGCCGTGGCTGACTCCGCGGCCAGGCGTTCGGTAATGGACTTGCGGTAGGCCGGGATGTCGATCTTGGCCATCATCAGCTTGGTGAATTCCGCGGAGGTGGTGCGGAGCAGGTTCTCGTAGTAGGCGCGTTCGCGGTACACGAAGCCCTTTTCGTCGCCGGCGCGGCTCAGTGCGCCGTAGAAATCGTCGAGGGTTTCCAGGGTGGCCTGTTCGAGGAAGACGCCGTTCTTCTCCGCCTTGCGGATGGCTTTCCGCGTCCGGTAGCTGGTGCCCATGATCAGTTCTTCGGCGTCCTGGATCCCTACCAGGTTCTTGATGAACATCCAGTTGACGTTGACGAAGTTCATGTCCAGGCCCTGGTGCTGGAATCCCAGTCGCTCCAGGTCTGCCACCAGCGGCCGGTTGTCTTCGACGTCCGGCTGCTCCGCGCCGTCGGCGTCCCGGGCGATGTACCGGATGTTGGGAGAGATCCGCAGCTCAGCGGCTTTGCGGCCGGCCGCATGCTTGCGGAGGAGCCCGACGACGTCGCCCACCAGTTCGCGGTCCGTGTAGTCCATGAGGGGGCCCTTGGCGCATTCGCAGACGGTGTATCCCAGCCGGGTGGTGGTGAAGTTGAGCTTTCCGGCGGCGACAAGTTCGCCGTCGCGCCGGACTCCGAAGAGTTCCACCTGCTGTCCACGGGCGCGCTGGAAGCGGGCAAAGTCGATGGACTGCAGGAAACTGTTCTGCGGGTGCTTCAGGGCGAAGGCCTCGAAGTCGGCGTCGCTGAGGTTGGCGTACTGAAGCCTGGTAGCGGCGGAAACTGTGTTCAAGGGGTGACCTTCTTCTCGACTCTTCGCGGCCAGGGGGCTCACGGGGCGGACGGTATTCGGGGCAGGCTGCACAGGGGTGCGGCCCGGCGGGTGCCTCGGTGTTGGAGCGTGGTGGAGGCTGGTCAGTAGAACTGCTGGCCGGTGCGTGCGGTTTCGATCCGGCGGAACACCTTTTCTCCTCCGTTGACCCAGAGCCGGTGCCGGAGTGGGGACAGGACGTAGTCGTGGCAGCCCACAAAGTCGGTGACGGTCTTGGTGAAGCTGGTCTTGAACATCCCCATGCCGTAGAGGTTGTGGGCCTTGTCCTTGATGCGCGCAGCCGGCGGGGTTCCACAGAAGTCGTATTCCGTGCAGCCGAGTTCCTGCATCCGTTTAATGGCAGTCCACTGCACCAGGTGCGAATCCCCGTATTGCTTGCGGTTCTGGGTGGAGCCGCCGTCCTTGTAGGTAGCCTTGGCACCGTAGTTGATCACGAAGGCGCCGACGCTGGGTTTTCCGTCCTCGTAGGTGAAGAAGAAGTTGCCCTGGCCGCGGTTGCAGAACTCGTCCCAGAACCGGGCGTAGTAGTCGTAGCTGCGGAGCGGCATGGATCCCTTTGCGCTGACGGTATTGGCCATCAGGTCGTACAACGTCCGGTAGGTTTCCGGCCCATGCTCCTGCCGGACCACCTGGCAGCCCTCACGCTCTGCACGCCGGATGGCGTTCCGGGCGCGGGAGGAGACGGCCTTGAACACTTCCTCTTCCGTGCCGGAGATGTCCAGCAGGGCGGTGGAGTCGTTGGACTGGATGTTGGGGGCCTTGGCCAGGTTGGCCGCTGCGAGTTCCCGCCGCGCGTCGTCGGAGTCGATGATGTCCGGTTCCACCTTGATGGTGAAGACGTTCAGCCTCCTGCCGCGGACCAACCGGGCGCACGCTTCGAGGGCAGGTCCCAGGTCCGCTGCCCCTGCCAGGTCAGGGCCCTTAATGAGGTACCAGAGCCGGCCCAGGACGGGAAAGCTCTTTTCCAGGACCAGGTTGTAGCTGGAGTTCCCTCCGCCTTCCAGCACCAGGAACCGGACTTTCCAGCCACTTCCGTTCTTGACCGATGCGTAGGCGGCGGATTGCAGCATGTTGCCGCCGTTCGGGTTGGCCGTGACGTGCTTGTCCCAGTTCTCAATTTCCTCGGCTGTGGCAAAACGTGCGGTGAATTCTCGCAAGGGGGCCGTGTCCAATCGGGTTTGTGCGCGGTTTCGGTACTTCTGGATGCGTGCGGACATGCAGCCTCAAGTCTAAAGCCTCGGGCGGCTCCGGCTTTTCTTCAGCATCCCTGGAGCGACACCACCCCGTTGTGGCGAGCCACCTTGACGGAGCTCAGCAGGGTCAACAAGGGTTGGGGTATGAAGCTGGATGGGGAACAAGGCATGGCTGCCGCGGGAGGCGGAAGCCGGCCGTACAGCGCAGCCGTGCAGGCCGCTGGGCTTGCCGGTTTCCTGCTGGCCTCACTGCTCGTGGCGGCGCTGGGCGGACTCGCCTCGGCGGCAAACGTCACGGGCTGGTACGCCGCCGCGGACAAGGCCCCCTGGTCCCCGCCCAATGGTGTGTTCGGCCCCGTATGGACCATCCTCTATGCGGCAATGGCCCTTGCAGCGTGGCTGGTATGGCGCCAACGTGCCGATGGGACACGGCAGGCCATGGTGGTTTACGGCATCCAACTGGCCCTCAACCTGGCCTGGACCCCGGCGTTCTTCGCCCTCTATCCTGCCCTTGGCACGGCAGCGCTGTGGCTGGGCCTGGCCATCATCCTGGCCCTGATTGCTGCCGTTACGGTGACGGTGCTGCATTTCGGTCCCATCAGCCGGATGGCAGGGTTACTCCTGCTGCCCTACATCTCATGGCTGGTGTTCGCGGCCAGCCTCAACTGGTGGGCGGCCGTCCACAACTAGGCACCTTGGGTCAGCATTCGACGACGTTGACGGCGAGGCCGCCCATGGCGGTTTCCTTGTATTTGTCGCTCATGTCCTTGCCGGTTTCGCGCATGGTGATGATGACTTCGTCGAGGGAGACGCGGTGGGTGCCGTCGCCCCAGAGCGCCATTTTCGCGGCGTTGATCGCTTTCGCGGCGGCGATCGCGTTCCGTTCGATGCAGGGGACCTGGACCAGCCCGCCGATCGGGTCACAGGTCAGGCCCAGGTTGTGTTCCATCGCGATTTCCGCGGCGTTCTCCACCTGGGCGGGCGTGCCGCCCATGACTTCGGCCAGGCCCGCGGCGGCCATCGAGGACGCGGAGCCGACCTCGCCCTGGCAGCCGACCTCGGCCCCGGAGATCGAGGCCTGTTCCTTGTAAAGCACCCCCACGGCGCCGGCAGCGAGCAGGAACCGCACCACCACATCATCCCGGTCCGCCTGGGTTGCCTGGTCCATGCCCGGGGCGAAATGCAGGGCGTAGAACAACACCGCGGGGATGATCCCGGCCGCCCCGTTCGTGGGCGCGGTGACCACCCGGCCGCCGGAGGCGTTTTCCTCGTTCACGGCCAACGCCACCAAGTTAACCCACTCCTGCCAGTACCGTGGGTCGTAGTGGTCCCGCCCGTCCTGCCCGTCCTGGCCGGTGTCTTCGGGGCGGCCGGTTTCCTTCTTCAACCGCTCGTACCAGTCAGGGGCGCGGCGGCGGACCTTCAACCCGCCCGGCAGCACCCCTTCGCGTTTGAGTGAGGTCTGCACGCAGTTCTCCATCACGGACCAGATGTGCAGCAGCCCGGCACGGATCTCCTCCCCGGAGCGGGAGGCCAACTCGTTCGTGGACATCACGTCGGCGATGCCCAGCCCGGTCACCGCGCAGTGCGCCAACAACTCCGCCGCGGTCCGGAACGGCAGCGGCAGCCCGTCCTTGGACGCGTCCAGTTCCTGCTGCGCCGCGTCCTCCTCCCCCTCCCGGACGATGAACCCGCCACCGACCGAGAAGAACGTCGCCGCGTGCACCACCGAACCCTGGGCGTCGGTGACCGTGAACGTCATCCCGTTCGTGTGCCGCGGCAGCACCGTCAACGGCCGCAACACCATGTCCTTCACCCCATACGGCAGCGCCACCGACCCGGCCAGGTTCAGGACCCCGGTCTCCGCGATCGAGGCCAGCCGCTCCTCGACCTCTTCGGGCAGGATCAACTCCGGATGGAACCCCTCCAAGCCCAGCAGGACCGCCGTCATCGTCCCATGCCCGTGCCCCGTCGCGGCCAACGACCCATACAAATCCACCCGCAACCCCGCCACCGCAGCCAGTTTCCCCGAGGCCTTCAACTCCTCAGCGAACACAGCAGCAGCCCGCATCGGCCCCACAGTATGCGAAGACGACGGGCCAATCCCGATCGAAAAAAGATCAAAGACTCCAACGGCCATGCGATTGGTTCCTAACTAAAACAGTGTGGTCGGGGGTGGTGGGCCGGTGACCGAATTCCTCCGCGTGCTCGGTCGCGAAGACGCCCGCTAAGCGGACGTGACGCTCCCTTAGACGCACGCTGCCGGATGCCCCGCCCACTCCGCAAGCACGTCACCAAGGCGGGGTGCGCACAAGGGCCGGCGGAGCCGGACTTTTCGAAAGCCTGCGTCAAAGCGACGAAGGAGCAGCAGGCGTGAAAATGTCCGGTCCGCCGTCGCGAAGGTGATCACGGAGGGGCACCAAAAGCTACTTGGCGCGGCGATAGAACGGGAGGTCGACCACTTCGAACGGTTCTGCCTTGCCGCGGAGATCGATGTCCAAGGCCGTGCCGGGTGCCGAGTAATCGACGTCGACGTAGGCCATGGCGATCGGGTAGCCGAGGGTGGGCGATGGCTGGCCGGAGGTGACTTCACCGACTCTGTCCCCGTCCTTGAGCACGGGGTAGTGGGCCCGGCCTGCGCGGCGGCCCTTGCCTTTGAGGCCCACGAGGCGGCGGCCGGAGGTGCTGCCGGCGCCGGCATCCTTCTTTGCTGCCAGCGCGGCCTTGCCAACGAAGTCGCCCTCCTTGGAGAGTGCGACGACGGGGCCCAGGCCGGCAGCGAACGGGTCACCCTGCAGCGACAGTTCGTTGCCGTACAGCGGCATCCCCGCTTCCAGTCGGAGGGAGTCGCGGGAGGCGAGGCCGGCGGGGGTCAGCTCCCCGTCGTCGGCGATGGCGGCCAGTGCCTGCCACAGTGCCGGGGCGTCATCGTTGGCCACGAAGATCTCGAACCCGTCCTCACCGGTGTACCCGGTGCGCGCGAGCAGGAGTTCCTTGCCGGCCCCGCCCACCAGGAACGGAACCTCCACGGCGGCGTAGTACTTCAGGTCCGCCACCAGGGAGTGTTGTGCGGCCGGGACCAGGCGCAACAGGAGTTCCTGGGCCTTGGGGCCCTGCACCGCGATCAGCGATGTACGGGCCGAGGCGTCCTCCACCAGCACGTCAAACCCTGCGGCGCGTTCCTGAAGGGCTGCCGCCACCACTGCGGCGTTGCCCGCGTTGGGCACCACCAGGAAGACGTCGGTGCCGTCTTCAGCGGCGGGACGGCGGTAGGTGATGAGGTCGTCGATGATGCCGCCGTCCTCGTTGCAGATCAGCGAGTACTTGGCCTTGCCCACGGCCATGGCGGAGATCTTTCCCACCAGGGCAAAGTCGAGGAAGGCGGCAGCCTGCCGCCCGGTGACCCAGACTTCGCCCATGTGGGAGAGATCGAACAGGCCCGCAGCTTTGCGGACGGCGTGGTGCTCGGCCAGTTCGGAGCTGTACTTGAGCGGCATCTGCCAGCCGCCGAAGTCGGTGAAGGAAGCGCCCAGCTTCTTGTGCTCTTCGTAGAGAGCCGTGTAGTTCTCAGTCATTGGGGGATCCTTAGTTTTCGAACTCGGACAGCGGCGGGCAGGAGCAGATCAGGTTCCGGTCTCCACCGGCGCCGTCGATCCGGCCCACCGGCGGGAAGTACTTGTCCTGCTTGAGGTGGTGGACGGGGAAGACAGCCTGTTCGCGGCTGTACTGCCGGGTCCATTCGGAGTTCACGACGGCGGACGCGGTGTGGGGTGCGTTGCGCAGCGGGGAGTCCTGGACAGAGAAGTCGCCGTTGGCCACCTGGTCAATTTCCTTGCGGATGGTGATCATGGCCTCGATGAAGCGGTCGATCTCGGCCAGGTCCTCGGACTCGGTGGGCTCCACCATCAGCGTGCCGGCCACCGGGAACGCCAGGGTGGGGGCGTGGAAACCGTAGTCGATGAGGCGCTTGGCCACATCCTCGGCGGTGACGCCGGTCTTGGCCGTGAGTTCGCGCAGGTCCAGGATGCATTCATGCGCCACGAGGCCACCTTCGCCGGTGTAGAGGACCGGGAAGTAGTCGTTCAGCCTGGCAGCGACGTAGTTGGCCGCCAGCAGCGCGGACTTGGTGGCCTGAGTCAGGCCTTCCCCGCCCATGAGCTTCACGTAGGCCCAGGAGATCGGCAGCACACCCGCCGAACCGAACCGGCACGCCGAGATGGCTACCCCGTGGCCTTCCTCATGCGCTGCCTTGTTCGCGTCGCCGGGCATGAACGGTGCCAGGTGGGCCTTCGCCGCGACCGGCCCGACGCCGGGTCCCCCGCCGCCGTGCGGGATGCAGAAGGTCTTGTGCAGGTTCAGGTGGGACACATCCCCGCCGAACTTGCCCGGCTGGGCCAGGCCCACCAGGGCGTTCAGGTTGGCGCCGTCAACGTAGACCTGGCCGCCGGCAGCGTGCACGGCCTCGCAGATCTCGGTCACGTCCGCATCGTAGACGCCGTGGGTGGACGGGTAGGTGATCATGATGCAGGACAGGACGTCCTTGTTCGCCTCGATCTTGGCCGTCAGGTCATCGTGATCAATCGTGCCGTCCGCGGCGGTGGCAACCACTACGACCTTCATGCCGGCCAGGACGGCGGAGGCAGCGTTGGTGCCATGGGCCGAGGCCGGGATCAGGCAGACGTTGCGCTGCTGCTCGCCGCGGGAGTGGTGGTACCCGCGGATAGCCAGCAGCCCGGCCAGTTCGCCCTGGGAGCCCGCGTTGGGCTGGATGGACACCTGGTCATACCCGGTGATTTCCGCCAAGTCGGCTTCCAGGTCCGCGATGAGTTCGCGCCAGCCTTCGGTCTGGGAGTCCGGGGCGAAGGGGTGGATGGAGGCAAACTCCGGCCAGGAGATGGCTTCCATCTCGGCGGTGGCGTTCAGCTTCATGGTGCACGAGCCCAGCGGGATCATGGTGCGGTCCAGCGCCAGGTCCCGGTCCGACAGCTTCCGGATGTAGCGCAGGAGCTGGGTTTCGGACCGGTACGTGTTGAAGACCGGGTGCTGCAGGTAGTCGGTGGAACGCTCCACGGCGGCCTCCAGCCCAAAGCCCTGGCCCTCGCCGCGGATCCCGGCAACGGTGGCGCCAAAGACGTCGGCAACCTCGGCGACGATGGCCGGCGTCGTGGTTTCATCCAGGGAAATGCCCACGGTGTCGGCATCAATATGCCGCAGGTTGATCCCGCGTGCTTCGGCGGCGGCGACAATCGCGGCAGCGCGTCCCGGGACCCGGACCGTCAGGGTGTCGAAAAAGCTCGTGTGCAGCACCTCCACGCCGGCACCCGCCAGCGAGGCCGCCAGTGTTCGCGCGTGGCCGTGGGCGGTTTCCGCGATCGCCTTCAGCCCGTCGGGGCCGTGGTAGACGGCGTACGTGGAGGAGACGATGGCCAGAAGGGCCTGCGCGGTGCAGATGTTGGACGTGGCCTTTTCGCGGCGGATGTGCTGCTCGCGCGTCTGCAGCGCGAGGCGGTACGCGGGCATCCCTGCGTCGTCCTTGGACACGCCCACCAGGCGGCCGGGCAACGAACGCTCCAGGCCCTTGCGGACGGCCATGTAGGCGGCGTGCGGCCCGCCGAAGAACAGCGGCACCCCGAAACGCTGCGTGGAGCCGACGGCGATGTCGGCGCCCTGCTCGCCCGGAGGCGTTATCAGGGTCAGGGCCAGCAGGTCCGCGGCCACGGTAACCAGCGCACCGCGGTCCTTCGCCGCCGCAATGGTGGCGGACTGATCCCAGACCCGGCCTGAGGCGCCGGGCTGCTGGAGCACGATCCCGTTGATCGCACCTTCAGGGAGGCCCTTGGACAGGTCGGCAACCTCAACCTCGAAGCCGAGCGCCTCGGCGCGGCCCTTGACGATGGCAATGGTCTGCGGCAGCACGTCAATGTCCAGGACGGTCTTGCCGTCGTGGGCGTCTTTGGTCTTGTTGGCGCGGCGCATGAGCAGCACCGCTTCGGCCACGGCGGTGGCTTCATCGAGCAGGGAGGCGTTGGCGATGGGCAGGCCCACCAGGTCCTGGACCATGGTCTGGAAGTTCAGGAGTGCCTCAAGCCGGCCCTGGGAAATTTCGGGCTGGTACGGGGTGTAGGCGGTGTACCAGGCCGGGGCCTCGAGGATGTTCCGGCGGATCACGGCAGGGGTGATGGTGTCGTAGTAGCCCTGGCCAATCATCTGGACCGCGGTCTTGTTCTTGGCGGCCAGCCGGCGCAATTCAGCAAGCACCTCAACCTCACTGAGGGCATCCTGCAGGCGGAGGGCCGTGTCCTGGCGGATGACCTTGGGCACGGCGGTGTCCACCAGGGAATCGACCGTGCCGTAGCCCACGGCTTTGAGCATGGTGTCGACGTCGTCCTGGCGGCGTGCGCCAATGTGGCGGTCTACGAAGGTGGTGGAGGCTGGGGTAACCGACACGAAGGAACTCCATTTATTCAGGCGGCGCAGGGTACGCCACAGCTATTCGGGTCCCTCCCCGCTCTGTATTGGACCTGAGAGTTTCCGCGTCGCCTGCCTGCGCAGGAACCGCTTGCACCGTCGGTGAGCACAACAGCCGTTCCGCTTCCCCCAAGGGAGGCCGGACAACTGCCTGCTGCTTTCCAGAGGTGCCTCGCCGCGGCGGTACAGGGGCCTGCGAGATTCCTGGGGAGGATTTGCTCCTACGGCGCCTGCCTGTACTTCCGGCAGAACTCTCCCGCCGCAGATCAAAGGCTATTCATTTGTTGGATCATGACGGCCGGTGACAGCCCTCACAACTCTCCATTGTCCTACGCCAGAAGCCCTCCGGCAAATGGAAAACTACCTGCGGAGCCGTTCCAACGCGGCCAGGAGTTCCTCCACGTCAGCGGCTGCTCCGCCTTCCGGCGCAGGGCCCACGGAAAGCATGGCATTGAAGTACAAACCGTCACCCATATACAGGACAGCCCTGGCCAGGCCGGGCCCCACATCCGCAGCAATCTCGTCCAGCCACCGCTGCTGGATGGCGGCGAACCGGCGGCGGGTCTCCTCATGCGCCACCTCGGCAAGCCGCGTGGCGGCCACAATGACCCGGTCCAGAGGAGTATCCGCCCAGACAGAGGAACGGATGAAATACGCGGCGGCACCTTCGCTGGCCGAAGCCATCGCGTCGGCATCCGCCTTGGCCAACCCCTCAAGGCGGTCCAGCAGCACGGCGATGAGCGCTTCCTTGTTGGGAAAGTGGTAGAGGAGGCCACCTTTGGACACCCCGGCCTTACGGGCTACGGCGTCGAGGGTTGCAGCGCGCTCCCCCACTTCGATCAGCAGGGACTCGAAGGCGTCAAGGACCGCATCACGGGCTACAGGCTTTCGGGGCATGCCTTCCATCATGCCCTCCACCGGCAGGGAAGAAGGAATGCTTCGGTTTCAAACTATACCGTCCAGACGGTACAGTTATTACATGACGACCTCCATTCGCCCGGCCTCCTTACAAAGGGACAGCTCCGCCATGCGGCCACCGTGGCGGGATTGGCTCGCGTTGGGGCTGCTGATGTTTCCCGTGCTGCTGGTGGCAGTGGACAATACCGCCCTGACCTTCGCCCTGCCCGCCATCGCCCGCGCCCTGGAACCGACGGGCCTGCAGCTGCTGTGGATCGTGGACGCCTATCCACTGGTCCTGGCAGGGCTGCTGGTATCAATGGGAAGCCTCGGCGACCGGATTGGGCGGCGGCGGCTGCTGGTCGTCGGCAGCCTGGGCTTCGCAGGGCTGTCCGCCGCCACGGCATTCGCGCCCACCCCGGAGTGGCTGATCGCCGGCCGCGCGGCGCTCGGGTTCTTCGGCGCCATGCTGATGCCGTCCACCTTGTCGCTGATCCGGAACATTTTCCCGGAGCCCAACCGCCGGCGGATGGCCATTGCCATCTGGGCTGCCGGATTCTCCGGCGGCGCCGCCCTGGGCCCCATCCTCGGTGGATGGCTGGTGGAGCACTTCTGGTGGGGTGCCGTGTTCCTGGTGGCCGTGCCACTCATGCTGCCCCTGCTGGCGCTGGGGCCGGCCTTCATTCCGGAGTCCAGGGATCCCGCGCCGGGAAGAGCGGACATTCCCAGCGTCCTGCTATCCATGCTGGTCATGGTGCCCGCGGTCTACGGCGTAAAGTCAGTAGCCACCGAAGGTCCGGGGCCGGCCGGGCTGGGAAGCATAGCCTTCGGCCTGGCCATGGGCATTGTGTTCGTGCGGCGCCAGCACCGGCTGGAGCACCCGCTGCTGGACATGTCACTATTCCGCAACAGGGTGTTCAGCATGGCCATCAGCGCCAACGTTTTGGCCCTGTTTTCCTTCAACGGGTTCATCCTTTTCCTTGCCCAGCACCTCCAACTCCTGGAGGGGATGACACCGTCGGCGGCGGGCATTGCCATGCTCCCGGCCCTGGCAGCCACAGTGACGGCAGGGCTGGTGGTGGTCCCGCTGGTCCGGAAGGTGCGTCCGGGGTACGTCGTGGCCGCGGGCCTGTCCTTCAGTGCCGTGGGCTACAGCATGGTGGCCTTCGGTAACGACGGCGGGGGCCCGCCCCTGCTGCTGGCAGCATTGCTGGTCCTGGCGCTGGGCGTAGGCACGGCGGAAACCATCTCGAACGACCTCATCCTCGGCTCGGCCCCGCCGGCGAAATCCGGCGCTGCGGCAGCGATTTCCGAGACGGGCTACGAGGTGGGATCGCTGCTGGGGACTGCGGTGCTGGGCTCCATCCTGACCGCGTCCTACCAGCAGAACCTCCGGCTGCCGGCGGGGCTGGAGGCCATGCTGCCCGGAACCTCGCTGCACAACGCCAGGGAAACGCTGGCCGGTGCGGTGGACGCAGCCAACCTGGTGCCGGCACCGCTCGCCGGAGCCCTCAAGGACGCTGCGGCGGCCGCCTTCGATTCCGGCGTGCACGTTACGGCGGCAATTGGGCTGGTCCTCATGGCGACGGCGGCAGTGCTCGCCGCCGTCGTCCTCCGGGAAGTGCCCAAAGCGGCTTAGCGGAACATCCGCAGTATTGCCCGGACAACAGCCAGGCGTCCGGCGCGGCGGGATCCGCCGGTGCCGGACGCCCGTGTGGACTGCCCGCTACTTGGAGTCGGCCGCGGTGACCTTGGCGGTGGGCTTCATGTTTTCCGCCTGCACCATCCAGGCGAACTGCTCCAGCCGCGCGATGAACTCGTGCAGGAGGTCCGCGGAGGTGGGGTCTTCCTCATCCACTTCGTCATGGACCTTGCGCATGGTGCCCACGGCTGCCTCCATGGCAGCGACGATCCGCTCGATGGCATCCGCGGTGCTGATCAGCCCTTCCGGGAACTGGGCCAGGCTGGTGGTCTCGGCAACGGTGGCGCTGCGGCCGTCGGGAAGCGCGTGCAGGGCGCGCATGCGCTCGGCGGTGTCGTCGGCGAACTGGCGGGCAGCGTCCACAATCTCGTCAAGCTGCAGATGAAGGTCGCGGAAGTTGGTGCCCACGATGTTCCAGTGCGCCTGCTTGCCCTGAACATGGAGCTCGATCAGGTCCGCCAGGACGGCCTGCAGGTTGTTGGTCAGTGTCGGTGAAGCTTTCATGCATCCTCCTCAATTGGTCCAGTACGGCAGACGCTACCAGCCCCGAACGGCGCGGCGGCAGGGCAAAAGGCAATTTCTCAGTGAGCTTACTAATTTCGGAAACCAGTCATAAACGAATGTGATTCATATTGCGTCTTGCATCACAGGCGGGGCACCCCCATACTAAATGAACGCCATTCATATAGTGACCTCCGTCTCACAGCCTTCCAGAAAGTGGTGCCATGACAGAGACAATCCGCACCAGTACTGCCAAACCCGGCCCGCACGCGCACGCGCCCTCCGCGGACGGCGTCAGCGCCAAGGGACTCAAGGGCGGCCAGCTCGGGCTCCTGGCCGTCGTCGTCCTGGGTATTTCCACCATTGCCCCCGCCTACACCCTCACCAGCGCACTTGGACCCACCGTCAATGAAGCCGGCCTGCAGCTGCCCGTCATTTTCCTCATTGGGTTCATCCCCATGATCCTGGTCTCGCTCGCCTACCGGGAGCTCAACGCCGACTCCCCGGACAGCGGCACCACTTTCACCTGGGTGACCAAGGCCTTCGGTCCGTGGATCGGCTGGATGGGCGGGTGGGGCCTGCTCGCCGCCAACATCATCGTGCTGTCCAACCTGGCCGGCGTCGCCGTCGACTTCTTCTACCTTTTCCTCTCCCAGCTCACCGGCTCCCCCGAACTGGCGGACCTCGCGGACAACAAGGCGTTGAACGTCATCACCTGCTTTGTCTTCGTGGCGCTGGCCGTCTGGGTCAGCTACCGCGGCCTGCACACCACCAAGCTGGTGCAATACAGCCTGGTGGGCTTCCAGCTGCTGGTGCTGGGCCTGTTCGTGGCCATGGCCTTCGCCAACTGGTCCACCTCGGAAACAGCAATCCCGTTCAGCTGGGACTGGTTCGACGTCACCAAGATCGAGACGTTCGGACAGATCGCCGCCGGCATCTCCCTCTCAATTTTCGTGTACTGGGGCTGGGATGTCTGCCTGACGGTCAACGAGGAAACAGCCAACGGCAAGAAGACCGCCGGCGTGGCCGGTACCCTGACCGCCGTCATCGTCCTTGCCATCTACCTGCTGGTCAGCATCGCCACCATGATGTTCGCCGGCGTCGGCGATACCGGGAACGGGTTGAACAACGCCGAGAACCACGAGAACATCTTCACGGCGCTGGCCTCCCCCATCATGGGCCCGTTCGCCATCCTGATGTCCCTGGCCGTGCTGTCCAGCTCCGCCGCGTCCCTGCAGTCAACCTTCATGTCGCCCTCGCGCAGCCTGCTGGCCATGGCACACTACGGCGCGCTGCCGGCACCCTTCAGCCGCATCAGCAGCAAGTTCTCCACGCCGGGCTTCGCCACCATCGCCGCCGGCGTCATGTCTGCGGGGTTCTACGCAGTCATGCATGTGGTCAGCGAGAACGTCCTGAACGACACCATCCTGGCCCTGGGCCTGATGATCTGCTTCTATTACGGGCTCACCGCCTTGGCCTGCACGTGGTACTTCCGCCACAGCCTGTTCAACAGCATGCGGCACTTCGTGCTGCGGCTGGTGTGCCCGGTGATGGGCGGCGTGGGGCTGTTCGTAGTATTCGTCCAGACCGCCATGGACAGCCTGGCACCTGAGTTTGGCAGCGGTTCAGAGGTGTTTGGCATAGGCCTGGTATTCATCCTGGGCGTCGGCATCCTGGCCCTGGGCGCCGTGGTCATGCTGGTCATGTCCCGTACGCACCCGGGCTTCTTCCGCGGCGAAACCCTCAAGCAGGACACCCCCGCACTGGTGGTTCCGGAATAACTTCCAACCCAAAAGGTGCCGCGCCCCCACCGGGGCCCGGCACCTTTTCGGTGTGGCGGCGACGGACGGCTCACCAGTAGTGCGCCACGTCGATGACCAGGCGGGAGCCGGCGCCCGGACCGTCAAGGGCGAACACCCGGAACGGGAGGCGGGCACGGACGCCCACGCCGATGGTGGACTGGCCCTCGAAGCTTCCGGCCCAGACCACCTGGCGGAAGGTCTGGTATCCGGAAACGTCGGAGAGCCCGGCCTTGTCGGCGGGTGTGTAGGTGGGCTGGCCGTTGGCGTCGTAGGCAGGCGCTTTGACGACGACCTGCAGCCGGGCGCCGCCCCGGGTGGGCACGATTGCGCCCGAGCCGTCCTGGATGACCTGCGGGACGTAGCGCACGGTGTAGCCGGGGGCCGGCGCGCCGCCCAGGTCAACCACCAGCCGGTCAAAGCAATAGTGCTGCCCGGTCCGGACGTTCGTCACGGGCACGCGGCCCGTGGCGCCGTCCGACTTGATCAGCGAACCCCATGTGAGTCCGCAGTAGGGAGCCGCGGAGGCGGGCCCCTCGACGACGATTCCCAGCCCGACCGCCAGCAGGATGGCCGCGAGCCAGATGGAGAACTTTTTCATTGTGGTGCCACCCAAAATAAGGGCTATTGGATGCTTCCAGCGTAGGAGCGTTGGCGGGCGGAAACGAGGTCCATTTTGATAACGACGGCGTCCGGGGACAAAGAAGCGCCGGCCACCTCGGGTGAGGTGGCCGGCGCCGGGAAACCAGGATGGGATTCTAGCCTTCGCAGTCGCGGCAGTACTTCAGGCCGTCCTTTTCGCGGGCGACCTGCGAGCGGTGGCGGACCAGGAAGCACGACGAGCAGGTGAACTCGTCCGACTGCTCGGGAACCACAATGACCGTCAGTTCCTCATTGGACAGGTCTGCGCCGGGCAGGTCGATACCTTCAGCGGTGTCATTCTCGTCGACATCGATAACCGCGGTCTGCGCGTTACCGCTCCGTGATGCCTGGAGGGCCTCGAGGGAGTCAGCCGGCGACTCTTCTTCCTGCTTGCGTGGAGCATCGTAATCGGTAGCCATAGCATGTTCACTTTCGTTGCTGCGCAGCGCCATTTCAGGCACCTCAGTGAAGCAGTTTAGGGCATGATCCCGCTACCGGCGCAATAGTGTGCTTAACCAGACACTGGGCCGGTTTCTGCCGTTGTTCCTGCGTGCTCCGAGCGGGCGTGGCCGGCTCCGATGGACACCCCGCTCAAGGCCGGCAGCCAGCCCCAGCGGGTGGCGTCGGCCATGGCACCGGCAGCGTCCGTTTCGAAGTCGAAGGTGACGGAGTCCAGCAGCCAGTCGCGGAGGCGGATGAGCAAGGTAGCGGTCATGCCTGAAAACTACGCAGCTATTGTTGTGGCCACGTTTCGCGCGGGTCTCCCACTGATTAATTCGGCGCCGGCCACGCTACGGGGCGGGCGGCGCCGTACTGCTGCGCACGATGAGCTCAGGCTCCACCACCAGGGTCCGCGGCCCGTCCCCGCCCTGGAACGCGGTGAGCATCATGTCCATGCACCGCCGGCCCAGCTCTTCGAAGTCCTGGCGGACCACCGTCAGGGGCGGACTGAAATAGCCGGCCTCCGGCTGGTCGTCGAAGCCCACCACCGAAAGATCCTGCGGCACCCTGATGCCCGCCACGTTCAGGGCACGCAAGACCCCAAGGGCCATCTGGTCGTTGCCGACGAAAAGGGCAGTGGCGCGGCGGCCGGCAGCCAGCCGCCGGCCGATCTCGTATCCGCTGCCCGCGCTCCAGTCACCCTCGGTCACCAGGTCTGCCGCGAGCCCGGCCGAGCCGAGGGCTGCCCGCCAGCCCTCGGCGCGGGCTACGGCGTCGATCCAGTCCTGCGGCCCCGCAACGTGTCCAATCCGGACGTGCCCCTGGGCGATGAGATGTTCCACCGCCAGTTCGGCGCCGCGCCGCTGGTCCACCTTGACCCCGCCCACGGTGTCATTGCCGTCAGGTCCCACGGCCACCACCGGCACTCCGATGGGCAGCTCCGCCAGGGCAGCCAGCGTTTCCAAATGCGGGACGATGACCACGATTCCGTCCACCGACTGGTCCAGGAAGTGCCGGACGGCGTCCAGGATCGCGTCCCGGCTGACCTCGCGCAGCGCCGCGACGCTGACGAAGTAGCCGGCATCCCGCGCAGCCCGTTCCACCCCGAGCAGGGTATTGGCCGGGCCGTACTGCGAAAGCTCGCTGCCCAGGACACCGATGATCTGCGAGCGCCGGGTGACCAGGCTTCGGGCGGCAGAGTTGCGGCGGTAGCCGAGTTCCGCGATCGCAACTTCCACCTTCCGGCGGGTGCCGGGACTCACGTTGGGGTGGTTGTTGACCACCCGTGAGACGGTCTGGTGCGATACCCCGGCACGTGCCGCCACATCCTCGAGCCTGGGCAGCCACCGCGGGACGCTGTCCGTCACGGGGTTCCCGTCCCTGGCCGCCGCCGGGACCTTTGCCACCGGATCAGATCCCGCCGGCCAGTTTGTAGTAGGCGGCGTTCCAGTTCAGGTCCTTCTTGAACTGGCGGATGGTGGTGCCCTGGTCGATGGTGAGCAGTTCCGTTTTGGCTATTTCGGCGAAGTCCTCGAAGACGTCCATGCCCACCTGGGTGGAGAGCACGGTGTGGTGGGCTGCGCCGGCGGTGAGCCAGGCGGCGGCGGAGGTTGCGAAGTCCGGCTTCGGCTGCCAGAGAGCGCGGGCCACGGGGAGGTTGGGCAGCGGCTGGTCGAGCGGGACGACGTCGACGGCGTTGGCCACCAGGCGGAACCGGTCCCGCATGTCGGACAGGGCGACGACGACGCCCGCGGAGGCGTCGGCGTCGAACACCAGGCGGACCGGGTCTTCCTTGCCGCCGATGCCCAGCGGGTGAATTTCCAGGCGCGGCTTTGCTGCCGTCAGGGAAGGGCAGACTTCGAGCATGTGGGCGCCCAGGATCTTCTCGGACCCGGGCTCCAGGTGGTACGTGTAGTCCTCCATCAGGGAGGCACCGCCGGGCAGGCCCGCGCCCATCACCTTCGCGGCGCGCACCAGGATGGCGGTCTTCCAGTCGCCTTCGGCGCCGAACCCGTAACCGGCGGCCATGAGCCGTTGCACGGCGAGCCCGGGCAGCTGGCGGAGGGCACCGAGGTCCTCGAAGGACGTGGTGAACGCGGCCGAACCATTGGCTTCGAGGAACCTGCGCAGGCCCAGTTCGATCCGGGCGCCGTACCGCAGCGATTCGTGCCGGGCCGCGCCTGCGCGAAGCTCCGGCACCACGTCGTAAAGGTCCTCATACTCGGCCACCAGCGCGTCGACGTCGGACTCCGCCGCGCCGTGGACGGCGTCCGCGAGTTCGTTGACGGACCAGGTGTTCACCGCAACGCCGAACCGCAGCTCGGCCTCGGTCTTGTCGCCTTCGGTGACGGCGACGTTGCGCATGTTGTCGCCAAAGCGGGTGAGCTTCAGGGTGCGGACGGCTGCCCAGCCAGCGGCGGCGCGCTGCCAGGATCCCACCTGGCGGGCGACCTCGGGGTTGGAGACATGCCCGACGACGGTCTTCCGGGCAATGCCCAGGCGGGACTGGATGTACCCGAACTCGCGGTCACCGTGTGCTGCCTGGTTCAGGTTCATGAAGTCGAAGTCGATGTCCGCCCAGGGCAGGTCCCGGTTGGCCTGGGTGTGCAGGTGCAGCAGGGGCTTCCGCAGGAGGTCCAGGCCCTGGATCCACATCTTGGCGGGGCTGAAGGTGTGCATCCAGGCCGTCACGCCGATAACCGAGTCATCGGCGTTCGCCTCCAGCGCGGTGCGGCGGATGGCATCCGAGTCGGTGAGCACCGGCTTCCAGACGATCCGCACGGGCACCGCGGAGGAGGCGTTGAGCTGGTTGGCGATCTCCTGCGACTGCGCGGCCACCTGCTTGAGGACTTCCTCGCCGTAGAGGTGCTGGCTGCCGGTGAGGAACCAGACTTCGTAGCCGTCGAGGGAAGTGGTTGCAGCGGTACTCATGATTCTCCTGGAAAGATTTTCTGGCCGGTTGGTGGCCGGTGCGTGTTATTGGCCGTAGACGTTCTGGTAGCGGGCGTAAAGGGAGTCGATGTGGGCCTGGTCGATGGGAAGCGGCTCGCCCAGCTGCCGGGAAATGTGCACGGTGCGCGCCACTTCCTCGCACATGACGGCGGCCTTGACGGCGGCGCGGGCATCCTTGCCGATGGTGAAGGGGCCGTGGTTCTGCATCAGGACGGCCGGGGACGTGGAATTCTTCAGGGTCTCCACGATCCCATGGCCAATCGAGTCGTCACCGATCAGGGCGAAGGGTCCCACCGGGATGGAACCGCCGAACTCGTCCCCCATCATGGTGAGCACGCAGGGGATGGCCTCGCCCCGGGCAGCCCAGGCGGTGGCGTACGTTGAGTGCGTATGCACCACCCCGCCCACCTCCGGCATGTGCCGGTACACGTACGCGTGCGCGGCGGTGTCCGACGAGGGCGACAGCGCGGGATTGCCCCAGTCCACCGTGCCGCTGCCGCCAACATTGGTGCCCCTGACCGGGGTGCCGTACAGGTCCGTCACGATCATCTGTTCCGGGGTCAGGTCCTGGTAGGCGACCCCGGAGGGCTTGATGACCATGAGGTCGGTGCCCGGCACCCGGGCGGAAACGTTGCCTGCGGTCCACACCACCAGTTCGTAGCGGGTCAGCTCGGCGTGCAGGGCGCACACCTCCGTCCGGATCCGGGCGATGGTTTCCAGGAGGCCGGTTCCGGCGCCTGTTCCGGCGGTCATGCGGACACCCCCACGGTTGCTTTGGCGGCGACGCCTGCTCCGGGCCGGGCCGCCTGGGCGGCCTTGCGCTGGATGGCCTTGAGCCGGTGCATGACATCGTTGCTGCCCCGGCCGAAGTAGTCGTGCAGGGTGCGGTACTCCTGGAACAGTTCGTCGTAGGCGGCCGCGTTTTCCGGGATTGGGGTGTAGACCTCGCCGGGCTCGGCGCCCATGGCCGCGGCGGCTTCGCGGATATCCGCGTAGGCGCCCGCTGCGACGGCGGCATGGATGGCAGAACCCAGTGCCGGTCCCTGTTCCGAGCCGATGGTGGACAGAGGCAGGCCGGTGGCATCGGCGTAGATCTGCATCAGGAGCCGGTTCTTCAGCAGCCCGCCGGCAACGATGAATTCCTTGACCGGGACTCCGGCGTCGCGGAAGGCGTCCACGATGGTGCGGGTTCCAAAGGCCGTGGCTTCCAGGAGGGCGCGGTAGGTGTCCTCGGGCCTGGTGGCCAGGGTTTGGCCCACCACCATGCCGGATAGCTCGTGATCCACCAGGACCGAGCGGTTTCCCGAATGCCAGTCGAGCGCGATCAGGCCGTGCTCCCCGATGGCCTGGCGGGAAGCCAGTTCGGTCAGGTACTCGTGGATCCCCAGCCCGGCGTCCTTGGCGGCCTGGTGGTATTCGGGCGGGACGCCGTGCCTGGTGAACCAGCCAAAGATGTCCCCCACCCCAGACTGTCCTGCCTCGTAGCCCCACAGGCCCGGAACGATTCCACCGTCCACGGCGCCGCACATGCCCGGCACTTCCCGCAGTTCGCTGCCGTTCATGACGTGGCAGGTGGAGGTGCCCATGATCGCCACCAGCTGGCCGGGCTCCACGGCCTTCGCGGCCGGGGCGGTGACGTGCGCGTCAACGTTTCCCACGGCCACCGCGATGCCCTCCGGCAGCCCGGTCCAGGCGGCGGCCTCCGCCGTCAGGGTGCCGGCGGCATCACCCAGCCGGCCGATGGTGTGCTCCAGCTTGGAGCTGACAAAATCCTTGAAGTCAGGGTTGAGGGCGGCCAGGAACTCTTCGGACGGATACCGGCCGTCCTGGTAGATGCCCTTATAACCGGCAGTGCAGGCGTTGCGGACATACCGGCCGCAGAGCTGCCAGACGATCCAGTCCGCCGCCTCCACCCAGTGGTCCATGGCGGCGTAGGCCTCCGGATCCTCCTCCAGCAGCTGCAGTCCCTTGGCGAACTCCCATTCGGAGGAGATCAGTCCTCCGTAGCGGGGAAGCCAGTCTTCGCCGCGTTCGGCGGCGAGCCGGTTGATCCGGTCGGCCTGGCCCTGCGCAGCATGGTGGCGCCAGAGCTTTACATAGGCGTGCGGACGGTTCGCGAAGCCGGGCAGTTCGTTCAGGGGTGTGCCGTCGGCCGTGACCGGCACCATGGTGCAGGCGGTGAAGTCGGTGGCAATACCGACGACGGCGGCCGGGTCGATCCCGGCGTCGGCCGCGGCGGCGGGGACGGCGGTACGCAGGACGTCCCGGTAGTCGTTGGGCACCTGAAGTGCCCACTCCCCGGGAAGCCGGGCGCCGTCGTCGCCCGCTGTATCCCGGGGCAGGACGCCGGTGACCACCGCGTGGGCATACTCATGGACGGCGCTGCCCAGTTCCGCGCCGTCGCGGACGCGCACCACCACGGCGCGGCCTGAAAGGGTTCCGTAATCCACGCCGATGACGCAGTGGTCATGGCTGGGCTCGGAGCTGGACGTGGTCAGCGCATCTGGCATGGGGGTTGCCTCCGTCCGGGAGGCATGGGCCTCATTACCGGGTTTGTAGGGGTCAGGGTGGAGCTACGTGCTGCAGCTAGTGTGAACGCTAACAAACCGGAAGTCAATGAGCTGGAAAGTTTTCGGGGATTCCCGCTGGACACTCTTGTTAGCGTTCACAAATCAGTCTATATTGAACCGACACATCAACAATGTGGCCAGGACCAGGGAGCATAGGTGCTGCCTGGTCCACCAACGCTTCGTGGCAGTGCTGCCGCGGAAGGAGAAAATGGTGAGAATCAAGAAACTGATGGGCGCGGTGGCCCTCGTCGTCGCCCTGACGGTGGGCGCCACCGGTTGTGGCTCCCGCGGCGGGGCCAGCGAATCCAGCGGTGCCGCGAAGCCCAGCGATTCACTGGTAGGCATCTCGATGCCGACGCAGACTTCCGAACGGTGGATCGCCGACGGCGCCAACGTGGAAAAGTCCCTGAAGGACCTCGGCTACAAGACAGACCTCCAGTTCGCCAATGACGACATCCCCACCCAGGTCTCGCAGATCGAGAACATGCTGACCAAGGGCGCCAAGGCCCTGATCATTGCCGCCATTGACGGCACCACCCTGACCGACGTCCTGGCCAAGGCCAAGGAGCAGAACGTCAAAGTGATCGCATACGACCGCCTCATCAACGGCACGCCGAACGTCGACTACTACACCACGTTCGACAACTACACCGTGGGCGTCCAGCAGGCCACTTCGCTGTTGACCGGCCTCGGCCTCGTTGATGCCAGCGGCAAGAAGGTCGACGGCAAGGGCCCGTTCAACATTGAGCTCTTCGCCGGCAGCCCCGACGACAACAACGCCAACTTCTTCTGGACCGGCGCCATGGACACCCTCAAGCCGTACATGGACGCCGGCACCCTGAAGGTCCCCAGCGGCCAGACCAAGTTCGAACAGGCCGCCATTCTTCGCTGGCAGGCCCCCGTGGCCCAGAAGCGCATGGAGGACATCATCACCTCCGCCTACAGCTCAGGCACCAAGCTGAACGGCGTACTGTCCCCGTATGACGGCCTGTCCATCGGCATCATCTCGGCCCTCACCAGCACCGGCGGCTACGCCAAGGGCAGCCTCCCGGTTGTTACCGGCCAGGATGCCGAAAAGGGCTCCGTCAAGTCCATCATCGCCGGCGAGCAGTACTCCACCATCTTCAAGGACACCCGCCAGCTCGGCGCGCAGGCCGTCAAGATGGTCGATGCAGTGCTGAAGGGCCAGGAACCGGAGACCAACGACACCAAGACCTACAACAACAAGGTCAAGGTTGTCCCGGCCTTCCTGCTGAAGTCCCTGATCATCACCAAGGACAACTACAAGAAGGAACTGATCGACTCGGGTTACTACAAGGACTCCGACGTCAAGTAGTCAGCGTCCGGAGGCTGTGGCCGGACCTCCATCCGGCCACAGCCCCTCCCGCCGCCTCCTGCAGCAGCAGGACGGCCCAGCTCCGACCAGTCAGTGGGAATTGACCGATGAACACACCCATTCTTCAGATGCGAGGAATCACCAAGACGTTCCCGGGCGTGAAGGCCCTCCAGGACGTCACCCTGGACGTAAACCGCGGCGAGGTCCACGCCATCTGCGGCGAAAACGGTGCCGGCAAATCAACGCTCATGAAAGTGTTGTCCGGCGTCTATCCACACAACTCCTTTGACGGGGAGATCCTCTTCGAAAACGAACCGTGCAACTTCTCCAGCATCTCGGACAGCGAGAAGCGCGGAATCGTCATCATCCACCAGGAACTGGCCCTGAGCCCGTACCTCTCCATCGCCGAGAACATCTACCTGGGCAACGAACAGGCCACCAACGGATGGGTGGACTGGCGCAAGACCAACCTGGAGGCCGCCAAGCTGCTGGCCCGCGTGGGCCTCGACGAAAACCCCGTCACACCGGTGCAGCACATCAGCGTGGGCAAGCAACAGCTGGTGGAGATCGCCAAGGCCCTGTCCAAGGAGGTGAAGCTGCTGATCCTGGACGAACCCACGGCCGCCCTCAATGACGAGGACTCCGGCCACCTCCTGGACCTGATCCTCCACCTGAAGGGACAGGGCGTCACCAGCATCATCATCAGCCACAAACTCAATGAGATCCGAAGGGTGGCGGACGCCGTCACCATCATCCGGGACGGCAAGACCATCGAGACCCTGCGGCTCGACGAAGGCCAGATCACCCAGGAGCGGATCATCCGCGGCATGGTGGGCCGCGACCTTGAAAGCCTGTATCCGGACCGTGAACCGAACATCGGCGAGGAAGTGCTGCGGATCGAGGACTGGTCCGTGCGCCACCCCCAGGACCACAGCCGCATGGTGGTCAACAATGCCAACCTGCACGTCAGGAAAGGCGAGGTGGTAGGGCTGGCCGGCCTCATGGGCGCCGGGCGCACCGAGCTTGCCATGAGCGTCTTCGGCCGGACCTACGGCACCGCCACCTCCGGGAAGGTCTACAAGTACGGCGAGGAAATTAACACCGCCACGGTGTCTGACGCCATCAGGCACGGCATTGCCTATGCCACCGAGGACCGCAAGCACTACGGGCTGAACCTTATCGAGGACATCAAGCGGAACATTTCCCTGGCATCACTGCGCAAGCTGGCAAAACGCGGCTTCGTGGACAAGAACCAGGAGACGGTGGTGGCCAACGGCTACCGCAAGAGCATGAACATCAAAGCCCCGTCGGTGGCTGCCGTTACCGGGAAGCTGTCCGGTGGAAACCAGCAGAAGGTGGTTCTCAGCAAATGGATGTTTTCCGATCCCGACGTGCTCATCCTTGATGAACCCACCCGCGGCATCGACGTCGGCGCCAAGTACGAGATCTACACGATCATCGCCAAGCTCGCCGCCGAAGGAAAAGCCGTCATTGTCATTTCCTCGGAGCTACCCGAGCTCCTGGGAATCTGCGACCGCATCTACACCCTCGCCGCCGGGCACATCACAGGCGAAGTGCCCATCGCCGACGCCACCCAGGAAACCCTGATGCACTACATGACCAAAGAGAAGGAATAGCGACATGTCCGCCTTACGAGAATCGCTTGGATTCCTCACCAGCCGCCTCCGCCAGGTTGGCATCTTCGTTGCCCTGATCCTGATCGTCCTGCTGTTCCAGGGACTGACCGGCGGAATCCTGCTGGAACCGCAGAACGTCACCAACCTGGTGGTCCAGAACAGCTACATCCTCATCCTGGCCATCGGCATGGTGATGGTCATAATCGCCGGGCACATCGACCTTTCCGTTGGATCGGTGGCAGGGTTCATCGGCGCCGTGGCCGGGGTCATGATCGTGCACTGGGGCTGGCCGTGGTGGGCAGCCATCCCGGCATGCCTTCTGGTCGGAGCCCTGGTCGGCGCGTGGCAGGGCTACTGGATCGCCTACGTGGGGATTCCCGCCTTCATCGTCACCCTCGCCGGCATGTTGATCTTCCGCGGGCTGACGCTCATCACGCTCAAGAACCAGCAGATCACCCCGTTCCCCGCCGAACTGCGGGCCTTGGGCGGCGGCTTCCTTCCGGACATTTCCGGCGGCACTTCCGTGCTGGAATGGCTCACCGTCATCCTGGGCCTCGGCGCCACGGCGGCCCTGCTGATCCAGGCCTTCAAGGAGCGCAGGATCCGCCGCAAGTTCGACCTCGAAAGCGAACCCCTGGTCTGGTTTGTCATCAAGACCACCTTCACCGCGCTGCTCATGCTGGTCATCACGTTCCTTCTGGCGTCCTACCGGGGCACTCCGATCGTCCTGGTGGTCCTTGCTGCCCTGGTGATCGCTTACACCGCCCTCATGAACAACAGCGTCTTCGGCCGCCACACGTACGCCATCGGCGGCAACCTCCACGCCGCCGAACTGTCAGGCATCAAGACCAAGGCCGTCACGTTCCGGCTCTTCGTGAACATGGGCGTCCTCTCCGCGCTGGCCGGCCTGGTGTTCACCGCCCGGCTCAACTCCGCCCAGCCCGCCGGCGGAACCGGCTTCGAGCTCGATTCCATCGCGGCAGCATTCATCGGTGGAGCAGCTGTCACCGGCGGTATCGGAACAGTAGCCGGAGCCATGATCGGTGGCCTCATCATGGGCGTACTGAACAACGGCATGTCCATCCTGGGACTGGGCACCGACTACCAGCAGCTCATCAAGGGCCTGGTCCTCCTGGTCGCCGTCGGGTTCGACATCTTCAACAAGAACCGCAGCGGCGGCGGAGGGGAGATTGGCAAGCGCTTCAAGCTCAAGACCAGCCCTCCGCCGGCCCAGGAAAAGCCGGCGCCGGCCGCCAGCAAAACGGTGGAGGCAGGCGTGAAGTAGGCGGGTCACGCGCACCTGCCGGCCCCCGCTGCCCGGACGACGTCCCGGCAACGGGGGCCTTCCTGCGTCCGGCGCCGGGAAGCAAACGCCCAGGCAGCTCTTTAAGGGGCAGCCAGGCCGGTGGCAACATCAGCCGGCGAGCGCCGGCGCCGGCTGAGCACAATAAAGGGCGCCGCCAGCAGCTGCACCGCGCCGCCCAGGGCCAGGGACGCCGGGTAGCCGTAAAGGTCCGCGGTCCTGCCCAGCACCGGCTGCACCACCACTCCCCCGCTCGAACCCATGAGCGACGCGAAGCTCAGGACCGTGGCCCGCTGCTTCGAGGCAATCATGTCGTTCAGGTACGCCTGGCGGACAGGGGTGCCGGCGGAGGCAACCACGGCCCACAGCGACAGCAGGACCAGGGCAAGCCAGAAGGAGTGGGTGGCCAGGAGCACCACCAGGACCACTGAGCTGGCAATCGTGGAGCCGATCAAGACCGTGGTGCGGCGGCCCACCAGTTTCCGGACCAGCGGCGCAAGCCAACCACCAACGATGTCCGCGCCGGCAACGATCGCAGCTGCCAGTCCTGCGATGACATAGGCCTTGGGGTCGCCAAAGAGCTGCAGCAGGTACGGCTGGAGGGCGTAGAAGACGTAGAACCCCACCCCCTCGGTGAACGGGGCCGCCAACATCATGAACCGCACCGGAGGGTTCTTCAGTCCGCCCTCCAACGAGGCGCGCAGGACTGCCCGCGTGGCCTGCACCGGGTGGGCCGACCGCTCGGGGGTGAAGCCGACGTCGTGCATGAGGAGGAACGCAACGGCGAACATCGCCACCAGAACTCCCACCCGCAGCAGGAAAGGGACGCCAAGGTTCGTGGCCTGGGCAATGACGCCGCCTGCCACGGATCCGGCCAGCATTGCGATTCCGGACACCATCTGGCCCCGCCCCAGGACGGCTTCCAGGCCGCCGTCGTAGCCGGAGAAGTGGAGGGCATCCACCAGCCAGGCTTCCACGGCTCCGGAGAAGAAGGTGAAGCCAAGGCCAAGCAGCGCAGACACGGCCGCCCACCACCAGAACGGGGCCGACAGCTGCCAGAGCAGGTAGTACAGGTAGGTAGACGCCGCCAGGGTCACGGTGCCCAGCAGGAAGGATGCGCGGCGTCCCCAGCTGTCCGCCACCACCCCGGTGGGCACCTCGAAGAGAACCATCCCTGCGGTGAAGAAGGCGTTCGCGGCGAAGGCCTCGAGGTTGCTGAGCCCCGCGTCGAGCAGGAAGAGCGTGTTGATTCCCCAGATGAAGGACGCCGCAAGCGTGTTTCCCAACGTCAGCGTCAGGTAGACGTTCTGGATCTTTCGTGCTGCGGCGTTCACCGGCGGCCGTTCCTTCGGACTGTTCCGGGGCGGATCAGGACGGGCTGAAATTTGGCGGGACGGGGTCGTGGCGCAGGTACTGCCGCCGGAACCGGCCGGTGCCTGCCGTGAGGGCCCGCAGTTCCACCGCGTAGCGCAGGAGCTCCTGGTCGGGGACTTCAGCGCTGATCTCCGTCAGTCCTTCGCCTGATGAGGTGGTGCCCGTGAGGCGCCCCCTGCGGCCCGACAAATCGCTCATTACGGTACCCACGTGTTCGTCGGCAACGGTGATGGTCACGGAGGACACCGGTTCCAGCAACTGGACCTTCCCGGCGGCCGCAGCTTCGCGCAGCGCCAAGGCCCCTGCCGCCTGGAACGCCGCATCCGACGAATCCACGCTGTGGGCCTTGCCGCCGGTAAGGGTCACCCGCAGGTCCACGACGGGAAAACCTGCCGACACCCCCCGCTCCATTTGCGCCCGGACCCCTTTTTCGATGGACGGAATGAACGTTCCCGGGATGACGCCGCCCACCGTCTTGTCCACGAACTCGAATCCCCCGCCGCGCTCCAGCGGTTCCACCTCGATATCGCACACGGCGTACTGGCCATGGCCGCCGGACTGCTTGACGTGGCGTCCGTGGCCGGAGGCGGGGGCAGCGAAGGTTTCCCGCAGCGGTGTCACCACGTCAACGGTATGCAGTTTCACGCCCTGCTCGCGCAGCCGGTCCAGGACCACCTCGGCGTGTGCCTCCCCCATGCACCACAGCACCAGTTGGTGGGTCTCCGCGTTTCGGTCCACCCGCAGGGTGGGATCCCCGGCGGCGATCCGGCCGAGGCTGCGGGCCAGCGCATCCTCGTCGCTGCGGGAATCCGCTTCCACGGCAACCGGCAGCAGCGGTTCGGGCATCTCCCACGTGGCCAGCAGCAGCGGGCTTTCCCGGGCGGAAATGGTGTCCCCGGTTTCAGCGCTGCCCAGCTTCGCCAGGGCGCACATGTCCCCTGCCACGGAGAAGGGGACAGGCCGCAGGCTGGCGCCCAGCGGGGAGTAGATGTGGGTGACCCGTTCATCGGTGTCGTGGTCCTGGTGCCCGCGGTCAGCCAGGCCGTGTCCGCCCACGTGGACGGGAGTATCTTCCCGCAGCGTCCCGGAGAAAACCCGCACCAGGCAGATGCGGCCCAGGAAGGGATCGTTGGAGGTCCGCACCACTTCAGCGGCGAGCGGGCCATCAGGATCGCAGGACAGCCTTCCACCCGGTTCCCCCGCGAGGTCGGTCATGTCCGGCAGTCTGCCTTCCAACGGTGCGGGGAAGGCGCGCACCAGGACCTCGAGCAGCTCTGCCGTGCCGAGTCCCGTAACGGCGGACGTTGGCAGGACGGGAAAGAAGGAGCCCTGGGCGACGGCGGTTTCCAGGTCGTCTGCCAGCACCGCGGTATCGATGTCCTCCCCGTCCAGGTAGCGGTCCATCAGGGTTTCATCTTCGCTCTCGGCGATGATGCCCTCGATCAAGGCGCCCCTGGCGGTCCCGGCGGCAGCGAGTTCCCCGGGTGCGGCCGGGCGGACATCCGGTGAGGGATCGCCGGAGGAGTAGTCCGTTACCTCCTGGGACAGCAGGCCCAGGAGGCCGGCCGCCCCACCCTCGGCGGGCACCGGGACGTACAGCGGGAGGACACCGTCGCCGAACGCTTTCCGGCAGGCGGCCAGGGCGCCGTCGTAATCCGCCCGCGGATGGTCCACCCTGGTGATGACGACGGCGCGTGGCAGCCTCATGTGCGCGCACTCGCCCCACAGCGCCGTAGTGGTGGCATCGATGCCGTCCACGGCCGAGACCACGAACAGGGCGGCGTCCGAAGCCCTCAGTCCGGCCCGGAGTTCCCCGATGAAGTCCGGGTAGCCGGGGGTGTCCAGGAGGTTCACTTTGACGTCGCCAACCAGCAACGGAACCAATGACAGCGTGACCGAGCGTTGCTGGTGCACCGCGGCCGGATCCGAGTCGCTGACCGTGGTGCCGTCAGCAATGGATCCCTTGCGGGTGATCACCCCGGTGGCTGAGAGCAGTGCCTCGATCAGCAAGGTCTTCCCGGCGCCGGAGTGCCCCACCAGCGCCACGTTCCGGATCCGGGCCGGGTCCTCCGCCGCGATCCCGGTGGCCTGGTCTGCCCGCTTTGCGTCAGGCCCGTTCCTGCCGCCGGCACCCCGCGCGGACTCCTTGGTGCTCTTCACCGACATTGGAACCTCCTGGCATCGTTGCCGACCGGACCGGACGTGTCCTCTGATTCGACACCTTGGGACGGCGGGACGGCAAGTGCCCAGGCTATTTGCTGCGGGCTTTGCGGGTGGCGGCGTCGTTGGCCTTCTGGAGGGCGTGGACCAGTTGGTCCTTGTCCATCTTTGAGCGGCCCTTGACGTCCAGTTCCCTGGCCAGCTTGTAGAGGTGCTCCTTGGACGCATTGGCGTCGACGCCGCCGGCGGTGGGCTCGGATGACCGGACGCCCTGCTCCGCGCGTTTGTCAGACGGGCCGCGCTTTTCCTTGGGCTCCCAATGGTCGCCCACCTTCTCATAGCTGTGCTTCAGTGAGGCGTAGGCTGCACGGGCAGCGCGCTCTTCGTCGTTGTCGTAGGACTCGAGGGCGGAGTCATAGGTCTTCGCGAACGTGTCCTGGGCCTTTTGGTCGGAACGCTGCAGTGTGGACGGCAGTTCGTCCTTGCGGGCATGGTCGTTCTTGCCGGTCTTGGGCATGGCACCCATCCTCCTTTAGTCAGCAGGCTGATTATTCGGATGGATCCAGCTTAGACCCGGAGGTGATGTGGAGCCCCCTGTCGGATTCGAACCGACGACCCCCGCTTTACAAGAGCGGTGCTCTGGCCAACTGAGCTAAGGAGGCATGCCCCGGAAGGGCGTGCGCCCGCAGGCGCTAGATAAGGTTAGCCCAACTCCTGCCGGGGGTAAAAACGCCCGCGGAACCGGCGGTGAATGCGCAAGGGCCCACCCCGGAGCGAATCCGGAGCGGGCCCCTGCACGGGCTGTTTCCCGTTAGCCCTTGGCCGCGATGGCTGCCTGCAGGAAGTCCGGGAACGGCGTCTGGGCGCTGTCCCCCTTGCCCCACTGCTTGCCGTCCACGAACACGGTGGGCGTACCCGTCACGCCGATGGCCGCCGCTTCCTTGGTGGTGAACTTCACGAACGGGCGGTACGTCTTGTCATCCACGCAGGAACCGATATCCACGCCCATGTCGGAGGCCATCTTCTTCAGGTCGTTGTCCGAGAGGCCGGCACTTCCTTCAGCCGGTTGCTGGGCGTACAAGGCATTGAAGTAGTCGGCGTACTTCTGCGGAGCCGTGTTGGCAACGCAGGCCGCCGCATTGGCCGCACGCGATGAGTAGTTGGTGGTGGACCGGCTGTCCAGGAAGCCCAGCGGCCGGTATTCCACGGTGATCTTGCCGTCATTGCGCAGCGAGGTGAGCTGGTCGTTGTACTGGGCCTCGAAGTTCTTGCAGACGGGGCAGATGAAGTCGATGTAGAGGACAACCTTCACCGGCTTGCCCGCCTCAGCTTCGGCGCCCGGGGCCACTACCTCGGCCGGCGGGGTCTTGGGGGCGTCCCCCAGGGAGGCTGCGTCGACGGTAGCCGGTCCGGTCTTGGCCACGTCCGTGTTGGCCAGCAGGGTCACGCCCCCGTGGGCGTTGGCGTTGGCGGGGACCGGCCCCTGGTCGGCTATCGGTGCGTTCTGCTTGAGGCTGTTGGTGACAACCAGGGCCACCACCACAAGGATGGCCACAACCGCCGCCACGATGCCCCAGCCAATAAGGAGCTTGTTGCGCTTGTCCTTCTTTACCTGCGCTTCGCGGATCACGCGCGCCTTTTCGCGCGCCTCCGCGGTTCGCTCAGCCTTGGACTTACGTACTTCGTTTGCGGGGCTCATGAGTTCCTTGGGTCGGTCGACGTAGGGGGACCACTTGGTGGTGCCCCAAACATTTTAGGGGAGAAAGCTGAGAGCTTGCGGTTTCAACCATTCTTCCGGGTTGACCAACGGACGAATAGCCCCGATGATTCCGTCCGGCTAGGGTGGCTTAGAGGCACAAGCAACCCCAGGGGGCCGCAATGCAAACACCCGTCCAGGAAAAACCAGCCGGAACAGCTACGGCCGGCAGTTCCGGTTCCGGCCACGCCGGCCATACGAAATACGACTTCATGGTGGTCTCCAACAGGCTGCCCGTGGACCGGGTGGCATCAGGGGACGACAGCGACGACGGCTCCGGCTGGCGCCGGTCGCCCGGCGGCCTGGTGACTGCGCTGGCGCCGATGATGACCAAAACGGACGGCGCCTGGGTGGGCTGGCACGGCGCCCCTGACGAAACGGTCGAGCCGTTCAGCCACGGAGGCATGGACCTTGTCCCGGTCCAGCTCAGCACCGATGACGTGGAGCTGTACTACGAAGGGTTCTCCAACGCCAGCCTTTGGCCGCTGTACCACGACGTCATCGCCCCGCCGGAGTTCCACCGCACCTGGTGGGACGCCTACCGCAGGGTTAACCGCAGGTTCGCCGACGCCGTGGTGCGCCACGCGGACCAGGGCGCCACGGTGTGGGTGCAGGACTACCAGCTCCAGCTGGTCCCCCGGTTGCTCCGTGAAGCACGGCCGGACCTGCGGATCGGTTTCTTCAACCACATCCCGTTCCCGCCGCCGGAGATCTTCGCCCAGCTTCCCTGGCGCCAGGCCATCATCGACGGGCTGCTGGGCGCGGACCTGGTGGGCTTCCAGCGGCCCAGCGACGCGGGAAACTTCATGCGCTCCGCCCGCCGCTTCCTCGGCGCCAGCGTCAAGCAGCAGCAGGTTCACGTCAAGGACCACAACGGCCAGCTGACCCACATCGCCCGGGCCCAGGCCTTCCCCATCTCCATCGACGTCAAGCAGATCACCGAACTCGCCGCCCGGCCGGACATCATCGAACGCGCCCGCCAGATACGCCAGGACCTTGGCAACCCCAAGACCATCCTGCTCGGAGTGGACCGCCTGGATTACACCAAGGGCATCCGCCACCGGCTGAAGGCCTTCGAGGAACTCCTTGCGGACGGCCGGCTCACGGTGGGCGATGCAACCCTCATCCAGGTTGCCTCCCCCAGCCGGGAGCGCGTGGAACAGTACCGGCTCCTGCGCGAGGAAGTTGAAGGCACCGTGGGCCACATCAACGGCACCTACGACACCTTGGAGAACACCGCCGTCCGCTACCTGCACCACAGCTACCCCGTGGAGGAGATGGTGGCGCTGTACCTGGCTGCGGACGTCATGCTGGTCACCGCGCTGCGCGACGGAATGAACCTGGTGGCCAAGGAATATGTCACCGCCCGCAACAACAACGACGGCGCGCTGGTCCTCAGCGAATTCGCCGGGGCGGCCGACCAGCTGAAGCAGGCGCTGCTGATCAATCCGCACGATATCGCCGGCCTCAAGAACACCATCATGGCCGCCGTGGAACTCACCCCGCGGGAGGCCTCGCGCCGCATGCGGGCCATGCGCAAGCAGATCCTGGACCACGACGTAGACCACTGGTCAGCGGACTTCCTGCGCGCCCTGAACGAGAAAGTGGTCCGCGATGACTCCTGAGCGCCCCGGTAACGCGCCATTGGCGCTCACCCCCGAGCTCCGCGAAGCCCTGCGCCGGATCGCCGGCACGGAGCACCTGCTCGTGGCCATGGATTTCGATGGCACCATGGCACCCATCGTCGGCCGGGCGCAGGACGCCCGGCCGCTTCCCCGGTCGGCCACCGCTTTCGCAGGCCTCGCCGTCCTTCCACGGACGACGACGGCCCTCATCTCCGGACGCGCCCTCGCCAGCCTGCGGGAGGTCGCCTCCCCGCCGGTCGACACGCTCCTGATCGGCAGCCACGGCGCCGAGGCATGGCTGGGGCCCGGTTCCACCGAACTGGCTCTTGAAGAGGACCAGAAGGCACTCCTTGAAGAGGTCCGCGCCGAGTTGGCCGGCATCGTTGCCGAGGCGCCCGGCACCTCCCTTGAGGACAAGCCTGCCGGCGTCGTCCTGCATACCCGCCAGGCTGAGGACGACGTGGCAGAAGACGCAGTAGCGGCAGCACGGTCGGTGCTCCGGGACCGCAAGGGAGTCTTCCTGAAGGAAGGCAAACGCGTCCTGGAGACTTCGGTTGTCAATGCCTCCAAGGGCGAAGGTGTCGCCTTCCTGCGGCAGGCCACCGGGGCCACTGCCGTGCTGTTCGCCGGCGACGACGTCACGGACGAGGACGCTTTTGGCCGGCTCGAACCGGGCGACGTGGGGGTCAAGGTGGGCCTTGATTTCACCCAGGCCCAGTATCGGGTGGAGGCTCCCGTCCACATTGCGGAACTACTGGAGGCCCTGCTCCAGGAGCGGAGCATTGCTGTTGCCGAAGAGGATCCGCAGGCCGCGTCCGGTTAGGACATGGCCGGCGGCACATGTGACGTCCGTAACATTTCCTCGAGGAAGCGCAACCTCTGGCATACTCTAGGTGTGATGTGGCGCACAGACACCGTGCGGCGTCATTCTGCGCTCCGGGCCCAGGCTCGGAGCGCTTTGCAGGAACAAAACTGAATAAACATGAACCATTCACAACGGATCGTCCGGCACGTACCTGCCGGTGAAGGGATTGATAACTGTGGCTACAGTTACTTTTGATAACGCTACGCGTCTGTACCCGGGCACAGATAAGCCCGCCGTCGATAAGCTCAACATCGACATCGCCGATGGCGAATTCCTGGTCCTCGTGGGACCCTCCGGTTGCGGCAAGTCCACCTCCCTGCGCATGCTCGCAGGCCTCGAGGACGTCAACGCCGGCCGCATCCTGATCGGTGACCGTGACGTTACCGATGTTCCGCCGAAGGACCGCGACATCGCCATGGTTTTCCAGAACTACGCGCTGTACCCGCACATGACTGTGGCCGACAACATGGGCTTTGCCCTGAAGATCGCCGGTGTCTCCAAGGAAGAGCGCGCCGAGCGCGTCCGCGAAGCCGCCAAGCTCCTTGACCTTGAGCAGTACCTGGACCGCAAGCCAAAGGCACTCTCCGGCGGCCAGCGCCAGCGCGTTGCCATGGGCCGCGCCATCGTCCGTAACCCCCAGGTCTTCCTCATGGATGAGCCGCTGTCCAACCTGGACGCCAAGCTCCGCGTCCAGACCCGCACCCAGATCGCGTCCCTGACCCGCCGCCTCGGCGTCACCACCGTCTACGTGACGCACGACCAGGTTGAAGCCATGACCATGGGTGACCGCGTGGCTGTGCTGAAGGACGGCCTGCTGCAGCAGGTGGACACCCCGCGCAACCTTTACGACCGCCCGAAGAACGTCTTCGTTGCCGGCTTCATCGGCTCCCCCGCCATGAACCTGCTGGAGCTTCCCGTGGTCGACGGCGGCGTGCAGTTCGGCGGCACCGTCTACCCCGTGCCGCGCGACGTCCTCGAAGAGGCACACGGCTCCACGGTCACGCTGGGCAGCCGCCCGGAGGACCTGGAAACCGCTCCGCAGGGTGAAGGCCTGAAGGTGGAGGTGGACGTTGTCGAGGAACTCGGCGCCGACGCCTACGTCTACGGCCACACCACCCTCGACGGCAAGGACCACGACATCGTGGCCCGCGTCGACGGCCGCCGCCCTCCGATGAAGGGTGAGGTCATCTACGTCCGCCCGCAGTCGGGCCACGTGCACCTGTTTGACACCAAGACCGGCCTGCGCCTCGGCGACTGACGTTCCAGCTTAGAGACCGACGGCGGTCCTCCTCCGGGAGGGCCGCCGTCGGTTTTTAAGCGGCAAATTTTAGGCGCGGTACCCCCAAGTACGGAAGAATTGAGCCATGACCGAGGAATACAGCGCCCAGTGGCACGACGAACCCACCGACTACGCGCAGATCGGGAAGCTGCCGCGGTTCGTGGCGGCCAGTGCAGATGACAACAAGGCGGCCTCGGTAGCCTCGTCGCTGAACATCACTGCCGCGGCAGCGGATCCGGAACTGCTGGACCTGCCCTGGCATATCGCCCTGGAGGAGTGGCCGGCGCAATACCTGGCGGCCCTCCCCCGAGGCATCTCGCGGCACATCGTGCGCTTTGCCCACCTGGGCGGCTCTGTCATCGCCATTAAGGAAACCTCCGAGCATGTGGCCCGCCACGAATACCACATGCTCCGCAAGCTCGCCCGCTTCGATGTGCCCTGCGTGGAGCCCGTGGCCGTGATCACCGGACGGACCACCCCCGACGGGCGTCCGCTCAACCCGGTCCTGGTAACCCGGCACCTGAAGTTCTCCATGCCCTACCGCGCGCTGTTCTCCCAAATGCTGCGCAAGGACACCCTGACGCGCCTCATCGACGCGCAGGCCCTGCTGCTGGTGCGGCTGCACCTGATCGGTTTTTACTGGGGAGACGTGTCGCTGTCCAATACCCTCTTCCGCCGCGACGCCGGAGCCTTTGCCGCCTACCTGGTGGACGCCGAAACGGGCGAGCTGTACCCGGACCTGTCCACGGGCCAGCGCGAATACGACCTCGAAATCGCGCGGGTCAACATCGCCGGGGAGCTGATGGACCTGCTGGACGGCGGCCTGATCGAGGAGAAGGTGGACCCCGTAGCCACCAGTGAGTTGATCATGGACAGTTACCGGCGGCTGTGGGCTGAACTGACGGAGAAGGAATCCTTTGAGCTGGGCGAACGCTGGCGGGTGGGCGCTCGCATCCGGCGCCTGAACGAACTCGGCTTCGACGTCGAGGAATATGCCATCAAGACCACCCAAAACGGCTCCACCATCCAATTGCAGCCCAAGGTGGTGGACGCGGGGCACCACCAGCGGCGGCTGCTCCGGCTGACCGGCCTGGACGCGCAGGAGAATCAGGCCCGCCGCCTCCTCAATGACATGGACTCGTTCCGGGCGGACAACAACCCGGAGATGGACGAGGAATACAGCGCCCACCTGTGGGTCAGCCAGATCTTCGAGCCGATCGTGCGCTCCATCCCCCGGGACCTCTCCGGCAAGCTCGAGCACGCCGAGGTGGTCCACGAGGTCCTGGAGCACCGGTGGTACATGTCGGAGAAGCAGGAGCGCCACATCCCGCTGGCAGAAGCCGTGCAGTCCTACATCGACTCGATCCTGCGGCACCGGCGCGACGAAGCAGCGATCATGCTCAACCCGGACACCGAATTGCTAAAGATCCTCGAAGTGGAAAACGAGGAGTCCCGCTATGGTGCCGATGAATCCGATGACGAATACCCGGATTCGGACGACTGACTCCTAGATGGCCTTCCCGGGGTTGAGGACTCCGGCAGGATCGAACAAGTCCTTGATCCTGCGCTGGAGTTCCCGGACGGGCTCCGGTTGCTCCTGGCCCAGCCAGCGCAGCTTGTACTGGCCTATGCCGTGCTCCCCCGTGATGGTCCCGCCCATGGCCAGGGCCGCGGTGATGGACTCGTCCAGAGCCACCTGGAGCCGATCCATTGCACCGGGTTCCACGTCCGGGCCCTGCCTGTCGATCCAGAACGTGGGGTGCAGGTTGCCGTCCCCGGCGTGTGCCACCACCTTGAGGTGCACCTGCTGCTCGGCGGCCATAACTTCAAGCGCTGCAACGTAGTCCACCAGGCGGGAGCGCGGAACAGCGACGTCTTCGCCCACCCGGTACTCGTCGTCCACCTCCGTACCGCGGCTGTGCCGCCGCAGCTCCACCAGCCGCTCCGCCTCGGCGCTCGCCTCGGTGGTGACCGTGGCCCCGCCGTCGCGCAGGACCCGCCGCACCACCTCCGCCTCGGCCGCAGCCCCAAAACCGTCGGTCTGGACCAGCAGCAATGATTTCCCGCGGGCGGTGAGGTCGGACCCATGGATGTCGTCGAGCTGCGCCAGCGTACCGCCGTCGAGCAGTTCCATGATGGCGGGCTGGACGCGGGCCCGTCCCACCGCCAGGACGCCGGCAGCGGCAAGCCTGAAGTCCGGGTAGAACGCGGCGACGGTATGCACTTCCCGGGGCAGGTACTTCAGCCGCACCGTGATCCCGACGACGATCCCCAGCGTGCCTTCCGACCCCACGAAGAGGCCCGTGAGGTCGTACCCGGCCACGCCTTTGAAGGTCTGATGGCCGGTGTGGATGAGGGAGCCGTCCGCCAGGACGACGTCCAGCGCCAGGACAGAGTCCCTGGTGACGCCGTACTTGGCACACCGCAGGCCGCCGGCGTTGGTGGCCACGTTGCCGCCGATTGTAGAGCTCCGGAAACTGGCAGGGTCCGGCGCGTACATGAGGCCGTGCTCCGCCGCGGCTTCGTTGAGCACGGCGTTCACGACGCCGGGCTCCACCACCGCTGTTTCGTCATCCGGGCTCAGGGCGAGAATCCGGTCCATCCGCTCCAGTGAGAGGATGATGCAGTTGGCGGTGGCATGGGCGCCCCCGGATACGCCCGTGCCGGCTCCCCGGGGCACGATGGCCACGCCGCTGTCCGCACAGGCCTTCACTACCGACTGCACGTCGGCCACCGACTCGGGGAACACCACGGCCAGCGGAAGCTGGAAATCGATCACGGGCGCCTGGTCCACGGCGTACCGGCGGAGCGGGACTTCGCCCGTGTCCACCTGGCCAGGTGCCAGGATGGCTTCCAGCTCGTCAACGATGCTTCCCACAAGGCCTCCATCCGTCGTCGGACATACCTACCCAGTCTAGGTGCGCAGCATGCGAAGCCTTGAAGCTTTCCCTGCTGAAATCGCTTCCAGTTCCGTCCCTGCCGCTGGGCCGCATCCAGGAATAGGCGGGCGGAAACATTTATGGAAGCGTTTTCAGTTATTTGGCCCTTCGCCGTTATGCTGGCTTGCATGTCTGTCGAAACTGTGACCCAGGACACTACCGCCTCCGCCGGTCCCCTGACGCTCATCCACACTGCTGACACCGTCCCCGGCTGGTGGCGCTCCGCGGTGATCTACCAGGTGTATCCCCGGTCATTCCGTGACCTGAACGGCGACGGCATTGGCGATCTCGCCGGGATCACCGAGGAACTGCCGCATCTGGCGGACCTGGGCGTCGACGCCGTGTGGCTGTCTCCCTTTTTCAAGTCCCCGCAGCGGGATGCCGGCTACGACGTCAGCGACTACTGCGACGTGGATCCCATCTTCGGCACGCTTGGCGACTTCGACGTCATGATGGCCGAATCCCACCGCCTGGGCCTGCGGGTGATCGTGGACCTGGTCCCCAACCACTGCTCTGCCCAGCATCCCGCGTTCCAAGCGGCCCTTGCAGCGCCGGTTGGAAGCCCGGAACGGGACATGTTCATATTCCGTGACGGGACCGGTCCGGACGGGCAGGAACCGCCGAACAACTGGCAGTCCCACTTCGGCGGCCCTGCATGGACCCAGGTGGAAGGGCAGGGTGGACGGCCCGGCCAGTGGTACCTGCACCTCTTCGACTCCTCGCAGCCGGATTTCAACTGGGACAACCCGGCCGTCCACGCAGAGTTCGAGCGGGTGCTCCGGTTCTGGCTGGACCGCGGCGTTTCCGGCTTCCGCGTGGACGTGGCCCACGCCCTGGTCAAGGCTCCGGGACTGCCGGCCTGGGGCGGACGCGCGGACGGCGGCAGCAGCGACGGCTATCCCGGCCACGAGGCACCCATGTTCGGTCAACCCGGCGTCCACGACATCTACCGGAAGTGGCGGATGCTCCTGGACGAATACGGCCCCGACCGCATTCTCTGCGCCGAGGCCAGCGTGGACCTCCACCGGCTTGCCCACTGGGTCCGGCCGGATGAGATGCACCAGGCTTTCAATTTCCCCTATCTCCACGCTGGCCTGGACATTTACCGGCTCCGCTCCGTCATCACCGACTCATTGACCGTCCTTGACGGCGTCGGAGCCCCCAGCACCTGGGTACTTTCCAACCATGACGTGGTCCGCCACGCCAGCCGGTTTGGCTACAACGGGCTGGGTCCGCGGGACGGGGACGGCATCGGCTTCGCAGACCCCCAGCCGGACCATGACCTTGGCCGCCGCCGCGCGGCCGCTGCTTCGATGTTCATGCTGGGGCTGCCCGGGGCCGCCTACCTGTACCAGGGCGAGGAACTGGGACTGCCTGACGGGATTGAGATTCCGGACCACCTCCGCCAGGACCCCACGTTCGCCCGCACCGGCGGGCAGCGGCTTGGCCGCGACGGCTGCCGGGTTCCCCTGCCGTGGCGCGGCGAGGACCCGCATCTGGGATTCGGTTCGGGAAGCGATCCTTGGCTGCCAATCCCTGACTCCTTCAAAGCACTGGCAAGGGACCTGCAGGCGGAATCACCGGCGTCGCACCTCTCCCTGTACCGCCAGGCCCTGGCCTGCCGTCGTGAACTGGACTTGGGCCGGGGGTCCTTGTCATGGGCCGAGGACTGGTGCACCGGCTCCTCCCTGGGCTACGTGAACGGCACTACGCTGGTGCTTATGAACCTGAACCACGAGCCGCTGGAAATGCCCGCAGGCAACGTCCTGATCCGCAGCCTGCGCACAGGCGCGGGCCACGCCCTTGCCTCCGGTGAGACCGCGTGGATACAGCTTGGACCGGACGCCGCAGAAGCTTTCTGACGATGGCAGGCATCAAAGAAGTTGCCAGCCGGGCAGGCCTGTCCGTCGCCACGGTCTCACGGGCGTTGAGCGGCAAGTCCAACGTCTCTTCCAAGAGCCGCCGGCTGGCCCAGGAAGCCGCCCGGGAACTCGGATTCGTTCCCTCGTACCATGCGTCGAGCCTCGCGTCCGGGCGGAACCACAACATCGGGCTGGTGGTGCCCAACGTCCAGCGCTGGTACTTCTCGTCGGTACTCGAAGGCGTCTCCGAAACCCTGCTCGACGCCGGCTACGACCTGACGCTGTACAACGTGGGTGAGCAGCCGGAGCGGCGAAACAGCATCCTGACTGACTTCCTGCTGCGCAAGCGCCTGGATGCGGTGATCACGGTGGCACTGGTGCTCAGCGAAGAGGAAATCGGCCAGCTGCTGGCCGTGCACCGTCCTATTGTGGGCATCGGAGGTGCCCTGCGCGGAGCCTCTACCATCCGGATCGATGACGAAGGACTGGCCATGATGGCCACCCGACACCTGATTGGCCTGGGTCATACCCGGATTGCCCACATCACCGGTGACGCGGGGCTGAACCGGGATTTCAAGTTGCCCCAGCTGCGGCAGAAGGGCTTCAGCGCGGCCCTGGCAGGAGCAGGACTGGAGTTCCGGCCGGAGTGGCATATCACTGCCGACTTCACCATCCAGGGCGCGTACGCAGCTGGCCGCCGGCTGCTGGGGACCTCCACCGAGCGTCCTACGGCCGTCTTTGCCGCGTCCGACGAGATGGCGGTGGGCATCATGCTTGCCGCGCGCGACTTTGGGCTTCGGGTCCCGGAAGATCTTTCCGTGGTGGGGATTGACGGGCACGAGCTCTCGGAAACCTTCGGGCTGACCACCGTCAGCCAGGATCCACGCGGCCAGGGAAGGCTTGCGGCAGCCACGGCTTTGGCCCTGCTGGAAGGCGCCGTCGGGGATTCCGACGGCGGTACAGCGGCTACGTCAGCACAAGACCAGGAATACCCCACGGAATTCGTGATCCGGCACAGCACCGCCGTAGCACCGGGCCCGGCCACACGGACAACCTAGGTGCCGCGCGGACAGTCTAGGACAGGTCTTCGGAAGGGACCGCATCCGTTGAGTCGCCGGCACCCATGAACCGTGCGAACCTTTCCAGGATCAGGGGCCACGCCTCCACGTACGCTTCGCGGGCGGCAACGGGATCCTCGGCCCCTTCCCACCCCTCATGGAACACACGGACCTCCGTCTCCGACCCAACAGCACGGAACGCCACCAGGAGCTCCGTGGACCAGAGCGCCGTGGTTCCGGGGTGCCAGGAGGCATGGAAGGACAGCGGCGGCTGCCAGTCGTCGAGGGTACCCCAGATGCTGGTGCGGCCATCGTCAGCCGTCTCAAGGATGAGGTTCTCCTCGAACTCCACGTAGGAGCCGGCCCCGTAAACGCCGTACTTTTCCAGGGGCCACCACAAGTGCGTATGGTCGGTGAAGCCTGCGAAGGCCCGGGAGACGGGGCCCGGAACCCGGACCGTGTTCACCACCGGCTCCAAGGGATCCGAAGCCTGCCGGCCGTCGTCTTGGGATGGGTCCTGGGCGTGGCTGAAGATGCTGCTCATGAGGGTCAATCCTACCGGCGGACGTTTGGCCCTCCGTCGGCATCGGTCTTGTGGTTAAAGTCGAAGGGCCCTGACATTCCTTGTCAGGGCCCTTCGTAATGTATGTCCGGCGGTGACCTACTCTCCCACACCCTCCCGGGTGCAGTACCATCGGCGCTGTGGGTCTTAGCTTCCGGGTTCGGAATGGGACCGGGCGTTTCCCCCACGCTATGACCGCCGTAACCCTTGTACCCGAAACCCGCAGGGGGTTGGGAAGTCTTGTGGTTACAACATCCCTGCCCGTGGGCAGGGGGTGGTGTTGTATTCAATTGTTAGGTTCCGCCAACAGGGTTGTTGGTTGGGAACCACATAGTGGACGCAAGCAGAGTTTTGTATGTATCTGTGTGGTGTAAGTTGTTGGCCTATTAGTACCGGTCAGCTTCACGAGTCGTTAGTCCTCGCTTCCACATCCGGCCTATCAACCCAGTGGTCTGGCTGGGGGCCTCTCACACATAAATGTGTATGGAAATCTCATCTTGAAGCGAGCTTCCCGCTTAGATGCTTTCAGCGGTTATCCCATCCGAACGTAGCTAATCAGCGGTGCACTTGGCAGTACAACTGACACACCAGAGGTTCGTCCGTCCCGGTCCTCTCGTACTAAGGACAGCCCTTCTCAAATTTCCTGCGCGCGCAGCGGATAGGGACCGAACTGTCTCACGACGTTCTAAACCCAGCTCGCGTACCGCTTTAATGGGCGAACAGCCCAACCCTTGGGACCTACTCCAGCCCCAGGATGCGACGAGCCGACATCGAGGTGCCAAACCATGCCGTCGATATGGACTCTTGGGCAAGATCAGCCTGTTATCCCCGAGGTACCTTTTATCCGTTGAGCGACGGCCATTCCACAATGTACCGCCGGATCACTAGTCCCGACTTTCGTCCCTGCTCGAGATGTCTCTCTCACAGTCAAGCTCCCTTGTGCACTTACACTCGACACCTGATTGCCAACCAGGCTGAGGGAACCTTTGGGCGCCTCCGTTACTTTTTAGGAGGCAACCGCCCCAGTTAAACTACCCATCAGGCACTGTCCCTGACCCGGATTACGGGCCGAAGTTAGATGTCCAAAGTGACCAGAGTGGTATTTCAACGATGACTCCACCCGAACTGGCGTCCGGGCTTCAACGTCTCCCACCTATCCTACACAAGCCACTCCGAACACCAATACCAAACTATAGTAAAGGTCTCGGGGTCTTTCCGTCCTGCTGCGCGTAACGAGCATCTTTACTCGTACTGCAATTTCGCCGAGTTTATGGTTGAGACAGCGGGGAAGTCGTTACTCCATTCGTGCAGGTCGGAACTTACCCGACAAGGAATTTCGCTACCTTAGGATGGTTATAGTTACCACCGCCGTTTACTGGGGCTTAAATTCTCAGCTTCGCCTTGCGGCTAACCGGTCCTCTTAACCTTCCAGCACCGGGCAGGAGTCAGTCCGTATACATCGTCTTGCGACTTCGCACGGACCTGTGTTTTTAGTAAACAGTCGCTTCCCCCTGGTCTCTGCGGCCCCGATCCCCTCCACACCGCGAAGGTGTATCAAGGTTGGGGCCCCCCTTCTCCCGAAGTTACGGGGGCATTTTGCCGAGTTCCTTAACCATAATTCTCTCGATCGCCTTAGTATTCTCTACCTGATCACCTGTGTCGGTTTGGGGTACGGGCGGCTAAAACCTCGCGTCGATGCTTTTCTCGGCAGCATAGGATCACCAAATCCCCCCAAACGGGGGTCCCATCAGATCTCAGGCACCATGAATGGCGGATTTGCCTACCACTCGCCCTACATCCTTAGACCGGGACAACCATCGCCCGGCTCGGCTACCTTCCTGCGTCACACCTGTTAATACGCTTGCCTCCCAGGATCAGGTCCCGCGCTCCACCAAAACCCTTCACCCACAAGGGGTGTCAGGCAGGTCTCGGGCGGTTAGTATCCCCTGTTCAACATGGACGGTTTTTCGCCGGTACGGGAATATCAACCCGTTGTCCATCGACTACGCCTGTCGGCCTCGCCTTAGGTCCCGACTTACCCAGGGCAGATTAGCTTGACCCTGGAACCCTTGATCATTCGGCGGACGGGTTTCTCACCCGTCTTTCGCTACTCATGCCTGCATTCTCACTCGTGTAGGCTCCACCACTGGTTTACACCGCAGCTTCACTGCCCACACGACGCTCCCCTACCCATCCACACTCCTGAACCACAAAGGCTTGGAAAATATGTGAATGCCACAACTTCGGCGGTGTACTTGAGCCCCGCTACATTGTCGGCGCGGAATCACTTGACCAGTGAGCTATTACGCACTCTTTTAAGGGTGGCTGCTTCTAAGCCAACCTCCTGGTTGTCTGGGCAACTCCACATCCTTTCCCACTTAGCACACGCTTAGGGGCCTTAGTTGGTGGTCTGGGCTGTTTCCCTCTCGACTATGAAGCTTATCCCCCACAGTCTCACTGCTGCGCTCTCACTTACCGGCATTCGGAGTTTGGCTGACGTCAGTAACCTTGTAGGGCCCATTAGCCATCCAGTAGCTCTACCTCCAGCAAGAAACACGCAACGCTGCACCTAAATGCATTTCGGGGAGAACCAGCTATCACGAAGTTTGATTGGCCTTTCACCCCTACCCACAGCTCATCCCCTCCATTTTCAACTGAAGTGGGTTCGGTCCTCCACGACGTCTTACCGTCGCTTCAACCTGGCCATGGGTAGATCACTTCGCTTCGGGTCTAGATCACGCCACTCACACGCCCTATTCAGACTCGCTTTCGCTACGGCTGCCCCACACGGGTTAACCTCGCGACGTAACACTAACTCGCAGGCTCATTCTTCAAAAGGCACGCCGTCACCAGAACAGAGCCGGCTCCGACGGATTGTAAGCACACGGTTTCAGGTACTGTTTCACTCCCCTCCCGGGGTACTTTTCACCTTTCCCTCACGGTACTGGTCCGCTATCGGTCATTAGGGAGTATTTAGGCTTATCAGGTGGTCCTGACAGATTCGCACGGGATTTCTCGGGCCCCGTACTACTTGGGATACTCTCACAGGCGGTACAAACACATTACGGTTACGGGACTAACACCCTCTCTGGCCGGCCTTTCAAAACCGTTCACCTATGCGCGCACATCACACCCCACCAGCCCGGCAGAACTGGTACGGAAAGTCCCACAACCCCGACCATGCAACGCCCGCCGGCTATCACACATGGAACGGTTTAGCCTGATCCGCGTTCGCTCGCCACTACTAACGGAATCACTATTGTTTTCTCTTCCTGCGGGTACTGAGATGTTTCACTTCCCCGCGTTCCCCCCACGCACCCTATGTGTTCAGGTACGGGTCACCAAGTCACTCGCGCGCTCAGCGGGGTTTCCCCATTCGGACACCCTGGGATCACAGTCCGGTTATCGACTCCCCCAGGCTTATCGCAGATTCCTACGTCCTTCTTCGGCTCCTAATGCCAAGGCATCCACCGTGTGCTCTTAAAAACTTGACCACAAAGATCAAAAACAAAAAACACTCGAGAGAACCATGAAAACTGTCCCGCACACCAACAGGCGCACGAACCAGATCCAGGTTCATATTCTTGGAAATTGCTTCTTATACAAGATGCTCGCGTCCACTATGTAGTTCTCAAACAACAACCCCACACCACACACCCCACACACACGTGCGTGGACCGTCATGGCAGGGAAACCAGAAACAAACAAACCCAGGGAAAAACCCCGGCCCTGTTGCCTCAGGACCCAACAGTGTGCCAAACACTACCCGGCAGAACCAACCACCCACGTTCCAGGACAACCCCCACAAAGGAGAGCATCCGTACTAGCAAATGGTCCGTGCCACCAGGCACCTATTTGTTGATATTCCACCCATGAGCACCCGCCACGGAACAATCGTCCGTGCTACGGGCTTGCTTCCTGACAACACCACACCACCAACATGCGCTGGTGACCGGTTGTTGTAGGTGCTCCTTAGAAAGGAGGTGATCCAGCCGCACCTTCCGGTACGGCTACCTTGTTACGACTTAGTCCCAATCGCCAGTCCCACCTTCGACAGCTCCCTCCCACAAGGGGTTAGGCCACCGGCTTCGGGTGTTACCAACTTTCGTGACTTGACGGGCGGTGTGTACAAGGCCCGGGAACGTATTCACCGCAGCGTTGCTGATCTGCGATTACTAGCGACTCCGACTTCATGGGGTCGAGTTGCAGACCCCAATCCGAACTGAGACCGGCTTTTTGGGATTAGCTCCACCTCACAGTATCGCAACCCTTTGTACCGGCCATTGTAGCATGCGTGAAGCCCAAGACATAAGGGGCATGATGATTTGACGTCGTCCCCACCTTCCTCCGAGTTGACCCCGGCAGTCTCCTATGAGTCCCCACCATCACGTGCTGGCAACATAGAACGAGGGTTGCGCTCGTTGCGGGACTTAACCCAACATCTCACGACACGAGCTGACGACAACCATGCACCACCTGTAAACCGACCACAAGTGGGGGACCTGTTTCCAGATCTTTCCGGTTCATGTCAAGCCTTGGTAAGGTTCTTCGCGTTGCATCGAATTAATCCGCATGCTCCGCCGCTTGTGCGGGCCCCCGTCAATTCCTTTGAGTTTTAGCCTTGCGGCCGTACTCCCCAGGCGGGGCACTTAATGCGTTAGCTACGGCGCGGAAAACGTGGAATGTCCCCCACACCTAGTGCCCAACGTTTACGGCATGGACTACCAGGGTATCTAATCCTGTTCGCTCCCCATGCTTTCGCTCCTCAGCGTCAGTTAATGCCCAGAGACCTGCCTTCGCCATCGGTGTTCCTCCTGATATCTGCGCATTTCACCGCTACACCAGGAATTCCAGTCTCCCCTACATCACTCTAGTCTGCCCGTACCCACCGCAGATCCGGAGTTGAGCCCCGGACTTTCACGGCAGACGCGACAAACCGCCTACGAGCTCTTTACGCCCAATAATTCCGGATAACGCTTGCGCCCTACGTATTACCGCGGCTGCTGGCACGTAGTTAGCCGGCGCTTCTTCTGCAGGTACCGTCACTTACGCTTCTTCCCTACTGAAAGAGGTTTACAACCCGAAGGCCGTCATCCCTCACGCGGCGTCGCTGCATCAGGCTTGCGCCCATTGTGCAATATTCCCCACTGCTGCCTCCCGTAGGAGTCTGGGCCGTGTCTCAGTCCCAGTGTGGCCGGTCACCCTCTCAGGCCGGCTACCCGTCGTCGCCTTGGTAGGCCATTACCCCACCAACAAGCTGATAGGCCGCGAGTCCATCCAAAACCACAAAAGCTTTCCACCAACCACCATGCGATGGAAGGTCATATCCGGTATTAGACCCAGTTTCCCAGGCTTATCCCAGAGTCAAGGGCAGGTTACTCACGTGTTACTCACCCGTTCGCCACTAATCCACCCACAAGTGGGCATCATCGTTCGACTTGCATGTGTTAAGCACGCCGCCAGCGTTCATCCTGAGCCAGGATCAAACTCTCCGTTGAAGTAAAACAAAAACAGACACAACCAAAACCACCGGAAATAACGGCGCCAATGGCTGCACAAAATTTGAAACCAGCTAAAAACACCAAACCACACCACAGGGGCGGCACGATTCGGCAAATTCAACCAATCACATTACATAATCGGTATCAACAAACTTGGCACACTATTGAGTTCTCAAACAACAGACACACCCGGCACCACCCAAACCAAACATTCAGGATCGCTCCGGAGCAACTTTTCAAACTTACCCGCTGACGTTCCGCGTGTCAAACCGGCGTCCGCGATCATCCAAAGCGTATGCTTTGGGGGATCGGTTTTCCGTCTGACTCCGTGGAGCAGCGCGGAAATAAACTGTACCACCACTCTTCCCGGTTCGCCAGTCGGCCCCATTTGGGGTCGCCACAGGCAGCCGAAAGGCCCGGAATCACGCGGATTCCGGGCCTTTCGTAGTTCACCGGCCGGACGGGTCAGCCAGCCGTTGATGTTCCCGGCTTGAAGTACGCCGCACCCAGCGGGGGAAGCGTAACGGTCAGGGTGGCCGGCTGGCCATCCTGTCCGTCATCCGTTGCTTTGAGCTCCCCGTCGTTCAGCACGCCGGATCCGCCGTACGTGCTGTGGTCGGTGTTGAGCACCTCTGTCCAGGCCCCGGGCGTCGGAACTCCGAGGGTGTAGCCGACATGCGGTGCGCCGGAGAAGTTGATGGCACAGACCAGGGGGTTGCCGTCGGCGTCCCACCTGATGAAGGACAGGACGTTGCGGTCCGAGTCTCCCCCGTTGATCCACTGGAAGCCGGCCGGAACGTTGTCCTGGGTGTACAGGGCAGGTGTGGCTGCGTAGAGCTCGTTGAGGTCTTTGGTCAGCAGCTGCAGTCCGCGGTGGGCGGGGATGTCCGCAAGCCACCAGTCAAGGCCGTGCTGCTCGGACCACTCCGCTTCCTGGCCGAACTCGGTGCCCATGAAAATGAGTTGCTTGCCCGGATGCGCCCACTGGTAGGCAAAGAAGGCGCGGAGGTTCGCCAGCTGTTGCCAGCGGTCACCGGGCATCTTGCGGAGCATGGAGCCCTTGCCGTGGACAACCTCATCGTGGCTGATGGGCAGCAGGAAGTTCTCGGTGAACGCGTACACCAGGGAGAACGTCACCGTGCCGTGGTGCCATCTGCGGTTGTAGGGGTCCTCGGAGATGTACTTGAGTGAATCGTGCATCCAGCCCATGTTCCACTTGAGGCCGAAGCCCAGGCCGCCGTGGCTGGTGGGGGCGGTGACGCCCGGGAACGCCGTGGATTCCTCGGCAATCATGACGGCGCCCGGGTGGGTCTTGTAGACCGTGGCGTTGACTTCCTGCAGGAAGGAGATGGCCTCAAGGTTCTCCCTGCCGCCGAAGCGGTTGGGCCGCCACTGGCCTTCCTGGCGTGAATAGTCGAGGTAAAGCATCGAAGCTACCGCGTCCACGCGCAGGCCGTCGATGTGGAACTCCTCCAGCCAGTAGAGCGCGTTGGCCACCAGGAAGTTGCGGACCTCGGTGCGGCCGAAGTCGAAAATCAAGGTACCCCAGTCCGGGTGTTCTCCGAGGGCCGGGTCGGAGTGCTCGTAGAGGGGCTCGCCGTCGAACCGGGCCAGCGCCCAGGCGTCCTTCGGGAAGTGCGCGGGAACCCAGTCCAGCAGGACGCCGATCCCGGCCTGGTGAAGGGAATCCACCAGGTAGCGGAACTCGTCAGGGTGGCCAAAGCGGGAGGTGGGCGCGTAGTAGGACGTGACCTGGTAGCCCCAGGAACCGCCGAACGGGTGCTCCGCGACCGGCATGAACTCCACGTGCGTGAACCCGAGCCATTTGACGTACTCCACCAGTTCCTGGGCGAGTTCGCGGTAGCCAAGGCCCAGACGCCAGGACCCGAGGTGGACCTCGTACACGCTCATGGCGGAGTTATGCGGGTCGCGCTTGGCCCGTGCTTCCATCCACTCGTCGTCCTTGAAAGCGTAGGACGGCTCCACCACCCTGGAGGCAGTCAACGGGGGCACCTCGGTGCCAAAGGCCAGCGGATCTGCCTTTTCAACCCAGTAACCGCCCCGCGTCAGGATTTCGTACTTGTAGCAGGCCCCTGCTGCGACGCCGGGGATGAACACTTCCCAGACGCCGGAGGAACCCAGGGAGCGCATGGAGTGCTCACGTCCGTCCCAGGCGTTGAAGTCGCCCTTGACGCGGACGGCCTGCGCGTTGGGGGCCCATACGGCGAAGGAGACACCGTTGACGTCCCCCAGCCCGGACTTATAGTGGCGGACATGGGCGCCAAGCACCTGCCACAGTTTTTCGTGCCGGCCCTCCCCGATGAGGTGCAGGTCCACTTCGCCCACGGTGGGCAGGTAGCGGTAGGGCTCATCGACGGTCAGGGGGTCCTTGCCCGGGTAGGTCACCGAGAGCCGGTAGTCGGGAACATGCCCCTGTTCCGATGGTTCCAGGACGGCAACCCATACACCGTGGGCTTCGTGCTCCATGGGAATTTCGCCGGCCTGCGTGACCACGGTCACTGCTTCGGCCAGGTGCTTCACGGTCCGGATGGTGACATGCCCAAAGTCGTCCAGGTGCGCGCCCAGGACGGAGTGGGGGGCGTGGTGTTCACCGTTCGCGATCCGGCCCAGGGTGCCTTCATCCACGTGCAGGGGCACCCCCGGGCGGTCAGTTCGTGCTGAGCCTGTCATTTCGTTACCTTCCGATGCTGCGCCGGCGGAGTCGCCGGCACCGTTACTGCCCAGGAGCCGCCTGGAGGCGTTTACTGGAATCGCCACCCAGTCGGGCCTGTTACGCATTTCATAAACAACTTCGTACAGCGCCTTGTCCAGCCACAATGCCACAAACAGCGGTGAGGTCCGGTCCACCGTTCCGGGAATGACGGCGGCATACCCGGCCAGGAAGGCGTCGGCGCAGTCGTCCACCCAGCGGTCCGGTACCTGTGCACCCTCCTGCTCCCGCTGGGCTGCCCCGGCCGCGTAGTCGAAAGACCGCAGCATCCCGACGACGTCGCGCAGCGGCACATCCGGGACATTGCGTTCGGCGATGGGCCGCAGGGGTTCCCCCTCGAAGTCCAGGATCGCCCAGCGGCTCCCGTCCCCCGATGTGCCGGTGACCTGCAGGATCTGGCCCAGGTGGAGGTCGCCGTGGATGCGCTGCAGTGGCCCGGTAGGGGTCTTGTCCAGGTTCGCCAGCAGGGCGTCAAGGGCGTCGTCGTAAGGTCCGACGGCGGCACGCGCTTCAGCCCAGGCGGTCCGGACACGCTGTGCAACAGCAGATACTGCCCCCGTTCCGGCGCCCGGCCCGGTGGACTGCCCCAGGGCCTCCGCCAGGCGCTTGTGCACGGTGGCCGTTGCGGCGCCAAGGGCCCTGGCCTCGGCGGTGAAGTCAGTGCCGGAGCGGGCCGCGTCGACGGCCAGGCGCCAGGCATCACGCCCGCCGGCGAGGAATTCGTGGGCCACCGCAAGCTCGCCCTGCACGTACCGGGTTCCATGGCCGGTACGTCCGGTGGCATGGGTGCCGTTCCCCAGCCACTCCCCCCTGACCCAGCCAAGCGTGGCAGGGACTTCGGAGGTCCCGGCCTTGGTCAGGGCGGCGCCCACTTCGATTTCCGGGTTGGTCCCATCCGAAAGGACCCGGAAGAATTTCACCATCGCCGCCGACTCGCCGTCGTCCACAATGACGGAACTGTTGGACTGCTCGCCGGAGAGAACCTTCACGACGCCCTTGGCCGTGGGCAGGCGGTAGGAACCTTGCACGCGGAAACCGGTCGCGGTGCCGCTGTCCGCTTTCCCTTCCTGCCGGATGAGCTCCAGCCAGGCCCCCACGAAGTCGGGGTCGTGGACGGCGTCGTAGACCCACGGGCGGGTGGGATCCATTCCGGCTGCTTCACCTACCAGTGCCCGCTCCATGCCTCCGGCCGGCGCCGGCCGGAAGCTCAGGGGAACCTGCACCACTGAGGTGCGCTGACCGCCGTCGGGCCCCTGGGTGGTGACGTTGAGCAGGAACACGGCCAGGGCCGCGTGCCCGCTGGCATCCGCCAGGCCCAGGCTGCCGGCCTGTGAGATGGAGAAATCGGGGGTTTTGACCGGGAACCAACGCTGCTGCGGCAGCCATTCCTTGAGCAGCGCGGTGAGGGCGGGAGTGAGGATTGGCTGGTTCATCTCAGTTCTCTATCGACAGGATGGGCATGGCCTGGGTGTAGGGCGACGAGGGACTTGACCCCGCCGACCGCATCCGGAGCCAGAAGAAATCGTGGCTTCCGATGGTCAGGGTGAGTGTGCCGTCGTCGCCGATACCGGGAAAGACCTGACCGCCAAACACATCGCGGAGGCCCCTGCCGGCGTACTCGGGAATCCGCAGCGTGGCAGCGACCGGATGCTGGGACAGGTTGAAGGCGCACAGGATGGTCTCGGAGTCGGCCCCCGCGGGGTTGTTGTCCGGGAGTTCGCGCAGGTACGCCAGGACGGCGTCGTGGTCTGCGTCCACGTGCTTGAAGCCGCCCAGCCCGAACGCCGGGTGGTTCTTGCGGACGCTCAGGATCTGCCGCGTCCAGCGGAGCAGGGATCCGGAATGCGCCGCCTCAGCCTCCACATTGGCCATGGCGTAGTTGTACACCAGCGACTGGATGGGCGGGAGGTACAGCTTGCCGGGGTCCGCATGGGAGAAGCCTGCGTTCCGGTCCGGGTTCCACTGCATGGGCGTACGGACTGCGTCGCGGTCCTCGAGCCAGATGTTGTCTCCCATCCCGATCTCGTCGCCGTAGTAGAGGAACGGGCTCCCCGGAAGTGAGAGCAGGAGCGCGTTGATCAGCTCGATCTCGGCCCGGGAGTTGTCGAGCAGCGGCGCCAGCCGGCGGCGGATGCCGATGTTGGCCCGCATGCGCGGGTCCGGCGCGTACCAGCCCAGCATGGCGGCGCGCTCGTCGGCGGTGACCATCTCCAGGGTCAGTTCATCGTGGTTGCGGAGGAATGTGCCCCATTGGGCGCCCTCAGGGATGTCCGGGGTGTCGCGCATGGTCTCGATGATGGGTGCGGCCTTCTGGTCGCGGAGCGCGTAGTAGAGGCGGGGCATGATGGGAAAGTGGAACGCCATGTGGCATTCGGGTTCTTCAACGGTGCCGAAGTACTCCACCACTTCGTTGGGCGGCTGGTTCGCTTCGGCGATGATGACGCGGCCGGGGTAGCTTTCATCCACCATTTCCCGGAGCCGGCGGAGGAACTCGTGGGTGGCGGGCAGGTTTTCGCAGTTGGTGCCCTCCTCCTCGAACAGGTATGGGATGGCGTCCGCCCGGAAACCGTCAATTCCCTGGTCCAGCCAGAACCGGACCACGTCGAAGACGGCGTCGATCACCTTGGGGTTTTCGAAGTTCAGGTCCGGCTGGTGGCTGAAGAACCGGTGCCAGAAGAACTGGCGGCGGATGGGATCGAACGTCCAGTTCGATTCCTCCGTGTCGACGAAGATGATGCGGGCATCCTGGTATTTTTCGTCGGTGTCGCTCCAGACGTAGAAGTCCCCGAACGGCCCGTCCGGGTCCTTCCGGGACTCCTGGAACCAGGGGTGCTGGTCGGAGGTGTGGTTCAGCGGAAGGTCGATGATTACCCGGACGCCGCGGGCGTGGGCCTCCGCCACCAGCCTTTTGAAGTCGCTGATGGTGCCAAACTCGTCCAGGACCGAGTTGTAATCCGAGATGTCATAACCGCCGTCACGCAGCGGCGACTGGAAAAACGGGGGCAGCCAGAGGCAGTCAACGCCGAGCCACTGCAGGTAGTCCAGCCGGTCGATGAGTCCGGAGAAATCCCCGGACCCATCGCCGTTGGCATCCGAAAAGGCCCTGACAAGCACTTCATAGAACACTGCCTTGCGGTACCACAGGGGGTCATGCTGAAGGCCGGGCGCATTTAGCTCGAAGGTGCTCTTAGGGGTGAAGTGGCCGGAACTTTGCGGATTGAAGGTCACTGATGCGTTCTCCTCACGCTCAGGATGTGGGCGGGCTCCACGTGCGGATCAAGCCGCACGTAGTTGAACTCGCCCCACTCCCAGCTTTGGCCGGAGAGGAGGTCGTCAACGTAGAAGCCGCCGCCGGGCGTGATGTCCTGCGGGTCCAGTTCCAGGGCTGCCAGGTCCAGGGCCACGCTGCATTCCTTGGTCACGTGCGGGTCCACGTTGACCACCACGACGATGGTGTCCTTGGATCCGTCGGGAAGGGTCTTGTGCTTGGAGTAGACCACCGTTGAGTCGTCGGTGCTGTTGTGGACCGTCAGGTTCTGGAGGTCAAGCAGCGCGGGGTGGTCCCGCCGGATGTGGTTCAGCCGCGTGATGTACGGGGCCAGAGAGCGTCCGGACTCGGCGGCCGCGTCCCAGTCGCGCGCCTTGTACTCGAACTTCTCGTTGTCGATGTATTCCTCGGCACCGGGCCGGGCCACGTGCTCGTACAGTTCGTAGCCTGCGTACACGCCCCAGAGCGGGCTGCCCGTGGAGGCAAGTACCGCCCTGATGCGGAACGCGGCCGGCCCGCCGTACTGCAGGTATTCCGTGAGGATGTCCGGGGTATTGACGAAGAAATTGGGGCGGAAGAACGCCGGGGACTCGTGGCTTACTTCTTCGAAGTAGGTCTCGATTTCCTTCTTGGTGTTCCGCCACGTGAAGTAGGTGTAGGACTGCTGGAAGCCTGCCCTGCCCAGTGCGTGCATCATGGCTGGGCGGGTAAAGGCCTCCGCGAGGAAAACCACGCCGGGCACTGCTTTGTCCACTTCCGCGATGAGCCATTCCCAGAACCACACTGGCTTGGTGTGCGGGTTGTCGACGCGGAATATCTTGACGCCATGGCTGACCCACAGCAGCACTATCCGCAGGATTTCCCGCGAAAGGCCTTCGGGATCGTTATCGAAATTCAGCGGGTAAATGTCCTGGTACTTCTTGGGCGGGTTTTCCGCGTAGGCAATGCTGCCGTCCACCCTGGTGGTGAACCATTCCGGATGGGACTGCACCCAGGGGTGGTCAGGGGCAGCCTGGAGCGCCAGGTCCAGGGCCACTTCCAGTCCCAGTTCGTTGGCACGGGCCACGAACGCGTCGAAGTCTTCGAAGGATCCGAGGTCGGGGTGGATGGCGTCGTGTCCGCCTTCCTTGGCTCCGATGGCCCACGGTGAACCCGGATCGTGGGGGCCGGCGACAAGCGTGTTGTTGGGCCCCTTCCGGAACTGCAGGCCGATGGGGTGGATCGGCGGCATGTAGAGGACGTCGAACCCCATGGCAGCGACGGCGTCCAGCCGCTTGGCCGCGGTCCGGAAGTTACCCGAGGTCCAGGCACCGGTGTTGTGGTCCTTGACGGCGCCTTCCGACCGGGGGAAGAACTCGTACCAGGCGCCCCGCCCGGCCCGGTCCCGCTCCACCAGCAGGGGGTACTTCTCGGAGACGGTGACGAGTTCGCGGATGGGCTGGCGGGCAACGACGTCGGCGATTTCCTGGCTGAACCCGGCACCAAGCCGTTCCTCCGTGCTGCGGGACTGGTCACCCAGGACCTCAGAGGCGTGCCGCAGGGCAGCCCGGTCCACGTCGTCCCGGAAGTCCTCGGCGGATGCTTCGCCCAGCAGTTTGGCACCTTCGGCGAGCATGAGTTCGACGTCGACCCCGGCGTCGATCTTCACCTCGGCGTTGTGGTGCCAGGTGCCGTACCGGTCGTGCCAGGCTTCGATGGCAAAGGACCAGTTCCCCGTTTCCGACGGCGTGAGCACGCCTTCCCAACGGTCCGTGCCCATGCCCCGTTCCCCGCGGGGCGGCGCGAGGCGCACGCGCTGGCGCTCGGCACCGGAGGGGTCCAGGAGCACTGCGCTGACGCCGAGCTGGTCGTGCCCCTCGCGGAAGCAGGTGGCGCCCACCACGATGGCTTCGCCGGGCAGGGCCTTGGCCGGAAACTTGCCGCCCTCGACGACGGGCTGCACGGCGGTAATCGGAAAACGCCCGAACCGCAGGCCCTCGGTGATACTGCGCTGGGGCATTTTGGTGGATGCTGCACTGGTTCCTGAGTTAGTCGTCACAGGCTCGACGTTAGCGAGAAATGCCCCGGATTGCTAAGCCTGCTCACTAAAAACGGTGTGCCGCGGCCGAATTTCTTCACGCCCCTGTCATTTACCCAAAAGAAACCGAAAGCTGGTTCCAGCGGCGCATGTTGTCGGTTAGTGTGACGCAGGTGAAGGCAATCCGCAGGTTTACGGTCCGTACAGTCCTCCCCGAACCCATTCGGCCCCTGGCCAGGCTGGCCAGCAATTTGCGGTGGTCCTGGCACCGGCCCACCCGGGAACTTTTCGCGGGGCTGAACCCGCGCCTCTGGGAGGAAAGCGGGCAGGACCCCATCGGCTTCCTGGGCATGGTCAGCCGCGAGGAATTCCAGCAGCTCGCTGCGGACCAGTCCGTGGTGGAGAGGGTGCGCGCCGCCGAGCAGGACCTTGACCGGTACCTCCAGGAGCCGCGCTGGTACCAGGGCCTGGGCCCGGATGCACCCGCTTCCATTGCCTATTTCTCCCCCGAGTTCGGCATCACCGAGGTCCTGCCCCAGTACTCGGGCGGCCTGGGCATCCTCGCCGGCGACCACCTGAAGGCAGCCTCGGACCTCGGCGTTCCCCTCGTCGGGGTGGGCCTGCTGTACCAGGCCGGTTACTTCAAGCAGTCACTGTCCCGCGATGCGTGGCAGCAGGAGACCTACCCCGTCCTGGATCCGGACGGCCTGCCGCTGACATTGCTCCGGGAGCCGTCTCCCGACGGCAACGGCAAGGCCCTGGAGGTATCCCTGCCCCTTCCCAACGGGCGCCGGCTCCTGGCACACATCTGGCGGGCCGACGTCGGCCGTGTTCCCCTGCTCCTCCTGGACTCCAACGTGCCGGGCAACGACGACGCCGCCCGCAGCATCACCGACCGGTTGTACGGCGGCGGCGGCGACCACCGGCTCCAGCAGGAACTCCTGCTGGGCATGGGCGGGGTCAAGGCCCTTCGCGCCTTCCAGAAGCTGACCGGCTGCGCCGCGCCGGAGGTGTTCCACACCAACGAAGGGCACGCGGGGTTCCTGGGGATCGAACGCATCCAGGAACTGATGTCCGGGGAGGAGGCCCTGACCTTCGACGAGGCCCTTGCCGCGGGCCGCGCCTCCACGGTGTTCACCACCCACACGCCGGTCCCGGCCGGGATCGACAGGTTCGAGATCAACCAGATCAGCCATTTCTTCCAGGCCGGCCTGGCTCCGGACGTGCCCGTGGACCGTGTCCTGGAATTGGGACGGGAGAACTACGCGGACGGTAACCCGTCCGTCTTCAACATGGCGGTCATGGGCCTGCGTTTGGCCCAGCGCGCCAACGGCGTGGCCAAGCTCCACGGTGAGGTGTCCCGCGGCATGTTCTCCGCCCTCTGGCCGGGCTTCGACCACTCCGAGGTGCCCATCACGTCAGTCACCAACGGCGTGCACGTTCCCACCTGGGTGGACAGCCGCATCTCCAAGCTCGCCCGCGACCAGTTTGGCAGCGAGGCCGAAGCGCTGGGCAAATGGGACCTGGCCTACAACGTCAGCGACGCCGACGTCTGGGCACTGCGCCGCGAGATGCGCGCTGCCCTGGTGGAGGACGTCCGCCGCAGGCTGCGGGCGGCCTGGAAGAAGCGCGGCGCTGCCGACGCGGAGCTGGGCTGGACGGACAACGTGCTGGACCCGGACATCCTCACCATTGGTTTTGCCCGCCGCGTGCCCACCTACAAGCGGCTGACCCTGATGCTGCGCGAACCGGCGCGGTTGAAGGCGCTGCTCCTGCACAAGGACCACCCCATCCAGTTGGTGATCGCCGGAAAGTCTCATCCGGCCGACGACGCCGGGAAGAAAATGATCCAGGACCTGGTGCGGTTCACGGATGACCCCGAGGTCCGGCACCGCATCGCGTTCCTGCCCAACTACGACATCGCCATGGCCCGGACCCTGTTCCCGGGCTGCGACGTCTGGCTGAACAACCCGCTGCGTCCGTTGGAGGCCTGCGGCACGTCGGGCATGAAGGCGGCCTTGAACGGTTCCCTGAACCTTTCCGTCCTGGACGGCTGGTGGGATGAGATGTACGACGGCGAGAACGGCTGGGCCATTCCCACGGCCAACAACGACGCTTCCCCCGAGGAGCGGGACGACATTGAGGCGGCGGCGCTGTATGAGCTGCTGGAAACGCAGGTGGCACCGCGCTTCTACGGCAGCACGGTGTCCGAGGCTGCAGGCGCTGCCGGTCCCTCGACCACGCCGAGGGAGAAGGTGCCAACGCACTGGGTGTCCATGATCAAGCACACCCTCTCGCACCTGGGTCCGGCGGTCTCCGCTGAACGCATGCTCCGCGACTACGTGAACATCCTGTACCGCCCGGCAGCGGAAGCGGGCCGCAGCGCCACCGCCAACTCGTACGCCCAGGCCCGTGCATTGGCTTCGTGGTCAGCCAAGGTGCGCGGCGCCTGGCCGCAGGTCCACGTTGAGCACGTGGATTCGGTGGGCGTGTCCGAGGACCCGCAGATCGGCGACACGCTCCAGGTCAACGCCTACGTGGCCCTGAACGCCCTCACACCGGAGGATGTCTGCGTGGAGGTGGCCTACGGCCGGGCCGAGGAGAACGACACCCTGGCCGACATCACCATGATGGAGCTGCAGGTGAAGGAGGACCTGGGCAACGGGCGCCACCTGTTCAGCAGTTCCTTGGTGATCGACCGCTCCGGGCCGTTCGGGTACACCGTCCGCGTCCTGCCCCGGCATGACGCCCTGGCCTCGAAGGCCGAGCTTGGGCTGATCGTGAACGCTTAGCCCGTTGCGGACAGGGACCGGCAGGCCTGCTTCCTGGCAGGCCTGCCGCTCCGTTCAAGGAAGCACGGCGGTCACTTAAAGAAGCACTGCGGTGACGGCCAGGTCCTTGCCCGCGTACCGTTCTGCGTCCTGCAGGATCTCGCAGATGATCCCGAACGACCGGTCAGCGCGGAACGGCGCCGCCACCTGCCACAGCAGCGTGACGGGAGGGTTGCCGTTCCCACTGATGCTGTCCGCGAAGTCGTGAAGCGAGTCGTTCAGCGCATCGAGGTTCACGCCATAATGCTCGGGAAAGTCCAGCACCTCGCCAAAGGTCTCCAGGACGGTGCGTTTGCTGTCCGCCGGAGGGACCACCACGCTGCGGCGCCCGGCGTCGGCCACCTGTTCCTGCAGCTCTTCGAGGGTCCAGGTGTCGCCGGAGAAGATTCTCATGGTTGTGCTAGCTGCCTTCCGCTATGTACTTGAACGTTGCGTAGTGGTCCCCGGTGTAATACTTCTCGCCGTCGTTGCCGGCCACGATGCGCCTGGCACCCCTGTCCGGTTCACCAGGCGTGGGAACGGTGTACTCGCGGTAATAACCGCGGTCCCGGGCGGGCAGGACGCGTTCGAAGTTGCCGAATACCTGGTCGTCCTGGCCGTACTGGAACGGGCCGCCCGCCCGGATCAGCGCCAGCACCCGACGGCCCTCCACCGGCAAGGCGGATTCCCGGATCTCCGGCAGGCTGGATGGGTTCGCTCCTCGGTGGGACGCCGACTGCTTCGCGGCCGGGGACGTGGCCGTCCCGCGCTGGGTGCCCGCTGCGCTGGAGGCGGCTCCCGGCGTCGTACCGTCCGTCTGCCGGCCCAGCAGCCCGGCGCCGCCGAACGCCACGACGGCCAGCACCACCAGGGTGGTGAGGATCAGCGGGAGGATGGAGCGGTTACGCATGCGGGTCTGCCTGACGGGGATGGAGGAGTCTACGTGCGGTAGATGCTGATGGAGTTGGCCTCGGCAAGGTCGACCTCCCCCGCTGCCACCTGGATACCCTGCCGCTCCTTGTGGCGGGGCGAGGTGGTGAGCCGCAGCTCGAACAGGCCCGGCGCCGGCTTCCCGGCATCCGGCAGGGTGACCTCGACGTCATGGGCGCCTCCGTTGACCACTACCAGCCCGGCAAGGTCGCCGCCGTCGTCGCGGAGCAGTAGCTGCAGGACGCGGTGTTGCGGATCGTTCCAGCGCTCGGCGGACATGGGCTGGCCGTGCTGGTCAAACCAGTAGAGGTAGGACTGTTCGTCGCGGACGGGAAAGTCGTGGGGCTGGGCGGCAAGGAACTCCTTGCGCAGCCGGATGTACCGTTTGGTGCTGCGCAGCATCTCGTGTGCCTCCGGCGTCAGCGTCCAGTCGAGCCAGGTGATGGCGTTGTCCTGGCAGTAGGCGTTGTTGTTGCCGTGCTGGGTCCGCGCCAGCTCATCCCCGGCAGTGATCATTGGGACGCCGAGCGAGACCATCAGCGACGCCATCAGGTTGCGCCGCGACTGGGCGCGCTGTGCCAGGATTCCGCTGTTCTCGGTGGGGCCCTCAACGCCGTGGTTGTAGCTGCGGTTATCCCCGTGCCCGTCCCGGTTTTCTTCACCGTTGGCCTCGTTGTGCTTCCGGTCGAAGGACACGAGGTCGTTCATGGTGAAGCCGTCATGGGCGGTGACGAAATTGACCGACGCCAGGCGCGAACGGCCGGAGGCCTGGAAGAGGCCCGCGGAACCGGACATGGCGTCGGCAAGCTTTGCCATCGTCCCGCCGTGCCCACCGGAATCGATGGCAGCCCGGTCGGCCAGCCAGAACGTCCGGACGGCGTCGCGGAAGTGGTCATTCCAGTCCACCCACCCGCGCGGGAACCGGCCGGTCTGCCAGCCGCCGTAGCCAATGTCCCAGGGTTCGGCGATCAGCTTGACCTCGGCCAGGACGGGATCGGCGGCAACGGCCGTGAGGAAGGGGTGGTGGGGGTCGAAATCGTTTGCGGCGTTGCGGCAGAGCGTGACTGCGAGGTCGAACCGGAAGCCGTCGATGTGGAATTCGTCCACCCAGTAGCGGAGGGAGTCAAGCACCAGCTGGACTACATGCTGGTCCCCGAAGTTGAGGGTGTTGCCGCAGCCGGTGGTGTCAATGTACTTGCCGCTGCCGTCCACGCGATAGTACGTGTCTTCACCGAGGCCGCGGAAGCTCAGGACGGGGCCGTCCGCCGTGCCCTCGGCCGTGTGGTTGTAGACGACATCGAGGATGACTTCCAGCCCGGCGGCGTGAAGTGCCTTCACCATGGCCTTGAACTCGTCCTGGACCGCCTGCGGGCCCGCTTCCTGCGCGGCTCGGGTGGCGTAGCCGGGGTGCGGGGCGAAGAAGGCGGCGGTGTTGTACCCCCAGTAGTTGCTGAGCCCCAGGTCCTGCAGGTGTGGCTCGTCGATGTGGAAGTGGACGGGCAGGAGCTGGACGGACGTAACGCCCAGGCCGGTGAGGTGCTCTACGACGGCGGGGTGGGCCAGGCCCGCATAGGTCCCCCGCAGCTCTTCGGGTACGTCAGGATGGAGCATGCTCTGGCCGCGGACATGCGCCTCGTAGACGATGGTGTTGCGCCAGGGAAGACGCAGCCGTTCGTCAGATTCCCAGTCGAAGTCGAGAGCGGTGCGGACGCTGGTGAGGAAGCCCTCGCCCTGGTCCACTCCCTTGCCGTACGGGTCCAGCAGCAGGGGCTGGCGGGCGGAACCATTGTCTGCCGGAAGCTCCGGGGGCAGAGGCTGGCCGTCCGACGTCGGGCGGAAGCCGTAGCGCGATCCGTACGGCAGGTCCTCCACGATACCGTGGTGGACTCCCTTGGTGACGTTGGGCAGGGTCTGGGTCCGCCACTGGCCGCCGGGAGGGCAGTAGGCGATGTCCAGGCTGGCGACGCCGGGGGCGAAGCAGGCAACGTTGGCGCGTCCGCCGGCGTGGTGCCGGGTACCGCCGGAATCAGCGCGCGGGACGCTGACACCGAGGGGAACAGCCGAGGAGGCGTCCATGGTGGAAGCGGTGTCGAAAAGCGGCATGACCATCACCTAAATAGTAGCGGCCAACGGCACTTGGCCTGCCCGTATGCCCCTGCGGCGCGGGGAATCCGCCCGCAGGTTACGGGCAGGCGGAGTTATCCTGCGGAGCGCTGGCGGGAGACCTCGTAGAGCGAGATGCCCACGGCCATTGAGGCGTTCAGGGACTCCATGGCGGAATCGATGGGGATGGAGACGATCTGGTCGCAGTTTTCCCGGACCAGCCGGCTCAAACCCTTTCCTTCGGAGCCCACCACGATGCACACGGGTTCGGTCGCCAGCGTGAGGTCAGGCAGCGAAACGTCGCCGTCGCCGTCGAGCCCCAGGACATAGATGCCCATGTTCTTGAACTGCTTCAGCGCGTTGTTCAGGTTGGAAGCGCGGGCCACGGGCACGCGGACGGCGGCACCGGCACTGGTCTTCCATGCCGAGGCGGTCACGCCCACGGAGCGGCGCTCGGGCACCACGACGCCATGGCCGCTGAAGGCGGAGACGGAGCGGATGATCGCACCCAGGTTCCGGGGGTCGGTAATGCCGTCAAGGGCAACGAAGAGCGGCGCGTTGGAGATGTGCCCCTTCTTCCACTTGTCCACGGTTTCCTCGGCGAGCTCGTAGGCGTCCAGGTACTCGTAGGGCGGGATCTGCAGGACCAGGCCCTGGTGGACGGCGTCGTCCGTCATCCGGTCCAGTTCGGGTTTGCCGGTTTCCAGCAGCGGGATGCCGCGTTCGGCTGCGAGCTTCAGGGACTCCTTGACCCGGTCGTCCATCTCGATGCGGATGGCAACGTGGAGGGCCTTCGCCGGAATTCCGGCACGGAGCGCCTCGACTACGGAGTTGCGTCCGGTAACCACTTCCTCGGTGGCACGTCCCTTGGGGCCGGACTTGGCAGCGCCGGCGCTGCGGGCACCGGTCCCCCGCTTCGCTGCAGACCGTTCGGCAAGCTGCCGGGCCTTGTGCGCTTTGTGGTACACGCGGTCCTCGGCCTTGGGCGTGGGGCCCTTGCCCTCGAGGGCCTTGCGGCCATGGCCACCGGTTCCGACGGTTGGGCCCTTCTTCGCTTTAACCGATCGGCGACCATTGTTGGCCATGATGTCCCACCCTTGATTGTGCTGACTGAATCTGCATACCAGTCTACTGACCCGAAAAAAATCGGGGACAGCGGCCCAGTTCAGTCCCGCTTGAGGCTCCAGGTGGCACCGTCCGGGCCGTCCTCCACCAGGACGCCTGCCTGGTTGAGGGTGTCCCGGATGGCGTCGGACTTCGCCCAGTCCTTGTCCGCGCGGGCAGCCGCCCGGGCCGAGAGCTGCGCCTCGACCAGGACGTCGAGCGCTTCGGCCTCACGCGTGCTGGCCTTTTCAGAGCCTGCGACGGCGTTGAGCCCCAGGACATCGGTCATCAAGACGACGGCATGCATGGCGCTCCGGGCGCCGTCATCATCCCCGTCGGCGAGTGCAGTGTTGCCCGCCCTGACCGTCTCGTGCAGGGCGGCCAAGGCGCGCGGGACGTTGAGGTCATCATCCATGGCCTCCTGGAATGCCTGGACATTCGCCGATGAGGAGCCGTGGCTGCCGTCGTCGATAGGGCCCGCATTCCCGCCGAAGCGGGCCGCAGCCTTGGCCAGGAATCCGTCGATGCGTTCGACGGCGGCCGCTGCCTCCTGGAGGGACGTAGGACGGTAGTCGAGGATGGACCGGTAGTGCGCCTGGCCAAGGTAGTAGCGCACCACCCGCGGTGGGGCGAGTTCGAGCATTTCGGCCGGGCTGATGGTGTTGCCGATGGACTTGGACATCTTTTCGCCCTGGTACGTCACCATGCCGTTGTGCATCCAGAAGTTGGCGAACGGGTGTCCGGCTGCCTGCGACTGCGCCATTTCGTTTTCGTGGTGCGGGAAACGGAGGTCCAGTCCCCCGCCGTGGATGTCGAAGGCGGCACCGAGGTACTTGGTCACCATGGCGGAGCACTCGAGGTGCCAGCCCGGCCGTCCGGCACCCCAGGGCGAGGACCAGCTGGCGGTAGCGGGCTCCCCTTCTTTGGAACCCTTCCACAGCGCAAAGTCGCGCGGGTCCTTCTTGCCGCGGGGATGGGCGTCGGGCGCTGCCTGCATGTCGTCGATGTTCTGCCGGGTCAGGGCGCCGTACTTGTCCCAGGAGCGGACATCGAAGTACACGTCGCCTGAGTCGTCCAACGCGGGGTAGGCGTGGCCGCGGTCGATGAGCTGCTGGATGAGGGCATGCATCTCGGGAATATGTCCGGTGGCGCGGGGCTCGTACGTGGGGCGGGAGACTCCCAGAGCGTCGTAGGCCTTCAGGAATTCCTGCTCGTAGCGGTAGGCCAGGGCCCACCATTCCTCACGGGCCACGTCGCCCGGCTCGGGGCTGAAGTCCGGGTCAAAGGAGGCCTCGGACTTGGCGAGGATCTTGTCGTCGATGTCCGTCACGTTGCGGACAACCGTGACGCGCAGCCCCCGGTACTGCAGCCAGCGGGTGAGCTGGTCGAAAGCGATGGCGGAACGGATGTGGCCCACGTGCGGCATCCCCTGGACAGTCGCACCGCAGTAGTAGAGGCTGACCTTGCCCTCGACGAGGGGGACGAAATTCCGGACGTCGGCGGAGGCGGTGTCATAGAAGCGCAGGGTCACCGCTCCAGACTAGCTGATGGGCGCAGCGGGCTGCGGGTACACCAGGGCGGTGGCTACGGCGGAGACGCCCTCGCCGCGCCCGGTGAATCCCAGGCCGTCACTGGTGGTTGCCGTGACGCCTACATGGGCGCCTGCCGCCTCGCTCAGGACCCTTTGCGACTCTTCCCGCCGGGGGCCGAATTTGGGCCGGTTGGCTACGAACTGCACGGCGACGTTGCCGATCTCGAATCCGGCAGCCCGGACGATCCGTGCGGCCTCGGCGAGGAGCGTGGCACCGGACGCACCGGCGAATTCCGGGCGGTCCGTCCCGAAGTGGGTACCAAGGTCGCCGATGCCGGCAGCCGAAAACAGGGCGTCCGCTGCTGCGTGGGCCACGGCGTCGCCGTCAGAATGCCCGGCGAGGCCGCGTTCGCCGGGCCAGAGCAGGCCACCGAGCCACAGCGGGCGCGGAGAATCCTCGGGGGCATACGCGTGGACGTCGATACCCACACCGGTGCGGGGCAGGACGGTGTCCGGGCTCATCCCTCCACCCACCGGGCACCGAGCGGACCCTCGAGGAGGCCTTCGGCGAAGATGAGGTCAAGGGGTGTGGTGATTTTCAGGGATTGCGTCGACCCGCGGACGGCGTGCACCGCAGTGCCCAGCATTTCCACGAGCATGGCGTCGTCGGTGACGGCCGCTGCCTGCTGCTGGTCCAGGGCCTGGGCAGCTTCGTGCGCTCGCAGCAGCGTGCCGAGGGTGAAGCCTTGCGGGGTCTGCACCGCCCGCAGTTCCTCGCGACGGGCAGTCCCGGTGACAAGCTCGGGGGCAACCGCGGCGTCGCCGCCGGTGGTAGCCGCCACCATCTTGACCGTGTCCACGACCGGGACCACGGGAATAACTGCCGCGGCGCCGGCGACCAGGGAATCGCAGACGCGGTGGAAAACGGATTCGGGTGTCAGGGCACGGGCGGCGTCGTGGACGAGGACGGCCTCGATGCCTTCCATCAGCGCTGCAATTCCGGCGCGGACGGACTCAGCCCTGGTGGATCCGCCGTCAACGACCGTCAGGAGGGGGCCGCCGTCCGCAAGTTCCTCCCGGAAGTCGTCGCACAGCCGGCGCAGTCCTTCGTCGCCGGGAGGCAATGCCACGCACACTTGGCTGGCCACGCCCGAAGCAACAATGCCGCGCAGGGCATGCATCAGGATCGGCTCTCCGCCGAGCGGCACTGCCGCCTTGGGCATGCCGTAACCAAGGCGTTGCCCGGAACCTGCGGCAACCACGATGACTGCTGTGACCAGGCGCGTGGGTGATTCACTCATGCGGACTAGCCTACGACGCCGCACCATGGCTTGGATGCTTGGGACACCGCGGGGTGGGCCCAAAAAAGCCCCGGCTGCACGCGCGTGCAGCCGGGGCTAAATTCTTTAGGAAGCCAGGACCTCGTCGAGAACGCTTGCCGCCTTCTCCTCGTCGGTCTTCTCAGCCAGCGCCAATTCTGAAATCAGAATCTGGCGGGCCTTGGCCAGCATTCGCTTCTCGCCTGCGGAAAGGCCCCGGTCGTGATCCCGGCGCCACAGGTCGCGAACAACCTCTGCCACCTTGATGACGTCACCGGAAGCAAGCTTCTCCAGATTTGCCTTGTACCTGCGTGACCAGTTGGTGGGTTCCTCCGTGAACTCGGCACGGAGCACATCGAACACGTGCTCCAGGCCTTCCTTGCCCACTACGTCCCGGACCCCAACAAGGTCAACGTTCTCTGCTGGAACTTCAATGGTCAGATCACCCTGAGCCACCTTGAGCTTGAGATACATCTTCTCTTCGCCCTTGATGGTGCGCATCTTGATTTCTTCAATCTTCGCAGCACCGTGGTGAGGGTAAACTACTGTCTCGCCGACCTCAAATACCATGTGGACATTTCCCCTTTCCCGCAGACCAGTTTATCACGATTCAGGCATATGACCGGCCGGAGAAAGGGCTCCCAACCGCGAAAATACGCGGGAAAACGGCCCAATCGAACCCCTTCACCCCCTTGACGGATGCGCAGATTAGTGCATGCGGTGAGCGCTCACGCGGGGGATGTGACACCGCCGAATCCTCGTTTGCCCCTCTTTGCGGATAGGCTATGGCTGAAAAAGACTTCAAATTTCTCGAGGAGTACGTGACGTGCGTTCCACTGCGATGAACCGGGCCCAGCGCGGCAAACTGGCACTGACGGCTGCTGCCCTTGGCGCCAGCCTGCTGACCGCGGGCTGCGGTTACATCACGCCCCAGCAGACCAGCCATCAGTACTCCGCCTCGGACGGCATCCGCGCGGACCTCGGTCCGCTGCAGCTGCGGAACATCCTTATTGTTTCCACCGGCGAAGACGAGCCCGGCCGCCTGATCGGTGCCGTTTACAACTCCTCCTCCAAGGATGTGAAGCTCACCGTCAACGGCGCAAAGGGCTCACAGACCGAGGTTCCGGTGAAGGCCAACTCCTACACCCTGCTGAACGAAAAGTCGGATGAGGCCATCCTCAGCACCACCGGCGGCAAGCCGGGTTCCCTGGTGGACGTCAAGATCAGCGAGAACGGCACCAACGTCAACAGCACGGTCAAGGTTCCGGTCCTGGACGCCACCCTGCAGGAGTACAAGGACTACGTCCCCACCCCCAGCCCGTCGGCGACGTCCATGCCGTCGTCCTCTTCGTCGGCCAGCGCGGGCGCAACTTCCTCCGCCTCCGCGACCTCCAGCACCTCGGCAACGGCGACTGCCACCAGCCGCTAAGGCGAACGCTCGAACAAACAAACACAAAAAGGGAGGAGCCCCAAGGGGCTCCTCCCTTTTTTGCGGTGTCTTCGGGCCTACGGCTCGAACTTGTACCCGAGGCCGCGCACGGTCACCAGATAGCGCGGGGCGGAAGGATCCGGTTCGATCTTTCCACGGAGGCGTTTCACGTGGACGTCCAGGGTCTTGGTGTCGCCAACGTAGTCGGAGCCCCACACCCGGTCGATCAGCTGGCCGCGGGTGAGCACCCGGCCGGAGTTGCGGAGGAGCATCTCAAGCAGTTCGAACTCCTTCAACGGAAGCAGGACCTGTTCGCCGTCCACGCTTACCACGTGCCGTTCGATGTCCATCCGGACAGGCCCGGCCTGGACCGTGGCGGAGATCAGTTCTTCCGGCTCGCCCTGGCGACGCAGGACGGCCCGGACACGGGCCACCAGCTCCCGGGATGAGTAGGGCTTGGTGACGTAGTCGTCCGCGCCAAGCTCCAGGCCAACCACTTTGTCGATTTCCGAGTCCTTGGCGGTCAGCATGATCACGGGAACGGTGGAGCGCTGCCGGAGCTGGCGGCATACCTCCGTACCGGAAAGCCCGGGGAGCTGCAGGTCCAGCAGCACCAGGTCGGCGCCGTTGCGGTCGAATTCGGTGATGGCGTCCAGCCCGTTGTCCACCACCTCAACCTCGAATCCCTCTTTGCCCAGCAAATAGGACAAGGGATCGCTGAACGATTCCTCGTCCTCAACAATCAAAATCCTGCTCAAGCGCTAGCTCCTCGTTCTGTTGCGCCGGCGGCGCGTGGTACTTGGGTAAGAGTGGCCCCGGGCGTCCCCTGGGCGGGCGGCAGTGCCGGCCGGACGGAACTGGACGGCCCGGCGTCGCCGTCCTGCCCTTCCATCTCGGGCAGCCGAAGGGTGAAGGTCGACCCCTGGCCTGGCTGGGACCACAGCGTCACTTCGCCGCCGTGGTTCGACGCCACGTGCTTGACGATGCTCAGGCCAAGCCCGGTACCGCCCGTCTGGCGGGAGCGGGCGGCGTCAACCCGGTAGAAGCGCTCGAAGACGCGCTCCTGGTCCTCCGGCGACAACCCGTCCCCCTGGTCGGTGACGGAAATGGACACCAGGCCGTCCCTGGAGCGAACGCCGATGCCAACACGGGTGTTGGGCGGGGAATAGCGGATGGCATTGTCGATGAGGTTCCGCAGCGCCGTGACCAAAAGGTCCTGGTCCCCGAACACCTTCCCCTCCGTCCGGCCGCCGACCACGATGCTGATGTTCTTGCTTTCGGCGGGAAGCTGCGAGCGGTCCACGGCCTCCGCGATCACCGCGTTGATGTCGACGGGACCGCCCTGCTGTGTCACGCTGGCACCCTGGAGGCGGGAAAGTTCAATGATGTCCTGGACCAGCGCGGCCAGGCGGGCTGACTCCTTGTGCATGCGCTTGGCGAAGCGGCGCACGGCTTCTTCGTCATCGGCGGAGGACTCCAGCGCCTCAGCCAGCAGGGAGATGGCGCCCACGGGGGTTTTCAGTTCGTGCGAGACGTTGGCAACGAAGTCATTGCGGATCTCTTCGGTCCGCGTGATTTCAGTCCGGTCATCGGCAAGGAGCAGGATGTATTCCTCACCCAACATGGCCGCCCGCACCTGGACGATAATGGTTCCCTGCCCCAGCGGCCCGCGCGGAAGCTCGAGCTGCTTTTCCAGGATGACGCCGTCCCGCCGGACCCCTGCAGTCATGTCCAGGAGTTCCTTGTGCACTACGGTGTGCCCGCGGACCAGGCCGTACGCGTAGGCTGCGGGGCTGGCACGGACCACGCCGTCGACGTCGTCGAGCACTACAAAAGCGCGGCCGACGACGGCGAGCACCTCCGCGGCGCCGGCCGGCAAGGCGAGCTCCCCGGCATCGACATCCAGCAGTTCACGCTGTTTCTCGCTGACCCGGTAGGCAAGCACGCCGAACGTGCCAAGCGCCAGGCCGATAAGGCCGGCAACCAGACCAATGAGCATAGGATCCACAGGTCCACTTTATGCTCTTGCCTGTCGCCTCCTGCCGACTCCGGCCAGTTACGGCGTAGGTTCAACTAACGTTCACCTGTGTGGGCATAATCGTTTACCGGGCGATGACAAAGTTAGAGGTCAGAGCGCCCAACGGCGATACGATTCCTGCTGCCCTGCAGCGGCCGGCGGGAGTTCCAAGGAAAGGACGCCCACGTGCGTAAGGTTTTTCAGGAAGAACTCACCCAGGTTGGTGACCAGCTGGTGGAGATCTCCCGCCTGGTCAGCGAAGCGATCGAAAAGGCCACTACCTCATTCCAGGTAGCGGACGTGGACCTCGCCCAGGACGTCATCGCTGCGGACGCACGCATTGACTTCCTCCAGAACAGCCTGGATGAGCGGGCCATCGACATCCTGGCGCTGCAGGGTCCCGTCGCCAGCGACCTGCGCATGATCGTAGGATCCCTCCGGATGAGCGCATCCCTGGAGCGGATGGGTGACCTGGCACGGCATATCGCCCAACTGGCCCGCCTCCGGTACCCCTCCACCGTGATTCCCGCGTCCATGACGGAGACCTTCAACCGGATGGCCAAACTGGACCAGGAGATTGCCGACAAGCTGACGGTCCTGCTGGAGAGCCGCGACCTTGAGGTGGCCCGGGACATCCTCAAGGCGAACACTGCCATTAACGACCTGCACCTGAGCGTCTTCAAGGCCATCGCCTCCCCCGAGTGGACCGAGTCCCCCGCCACCACGGTGGACGTTGCGCTCGCCAGCCGCTATTTCGAGCGGTTCGCGGACCACGGCGTTTCCGTGGCCCAGAAAGTCACGTACCTCGTGACCGGCGCGTGGCAGCCGAACGCCACCGAGCACAGCTGATCCCACTTCGGATAAAACGACGGCGGGCTGGCCACCCAGGTGGCCAGCCCGCCGTCGTTCGCGGCTAATGCCCTATTTCTTGCCCTGGTTGGCCACGGCAAGGATTGCCTGCTCTGCGGCCTCGGGGTCAAGGTAGGTGCCGCCGGGCTTGATCGGCTGGAAGTTCTCATCCAGTTCGTAGACCAGCGGGATGCCCGTCGGGATGTTCAGGCCGGCGATGGCTTCGTCGCTGATGCCGTCCAGGTGCTTGACCAGCGCGCGGAGCGAGTTGCCGTGGGCAGTGACCAGGACGGTCTTGCCGGCCTTGAGGTCTTCCTTGATGTCCGATTCCCAGTAGGGCAGGAGACGTACCAGGACGTCCTTCAGGCACTCGGTGCGCGGCAGGGCGTCGCCAAGGTCCGCGTAGCGGGGGTCGTGGGCCTGGCTGAATTCGCTGTTGTCGTCCAGGGGCGGCGGCGGGGTGTCGTAGGAGCGGCGCCACTCCATGAACTGCTCTTCGCCGAACTCGGCGAGGGTCTGGGCCTTGTCCTTGCCCTGCAGCGCACCGTAGTGGCGTTCGTTGAGCCGCCAGTCGCGCTTGACCGGAATCCAGCCGCGGTCGGCCTTGTCCAGGGCGATGTTTGCGGTGTTGATGGCCCGCTTCAGCAGGGAGGTGTAGAGCACGTCCGGGAGGATGTTGTTTTCCACCAGCAGTTCGCCGCCGCGAGCTGCTTCCGCGCGGCCCTGGTCGTTCAGGTCAACGTCCACCCAGCCGGTGAACAGGTTCTTGGCGTTCCATTCGCTGTGGCCGTGGCGCAGCAGGATCAGCTTGTAAGTCATGATTTTCATCCTAGCTGAGCGGTGTTGCCCCCCGCCCAGCGTTACAAGGATCCCGCGGGCCCGGGATGGGCGGGACACCGGCGCCGGGCGATAGGGTTGGGCGGTGGTTCAAAAGGCTGAGCGGGTGGACGCCCCGCAACTTTCCGGACGGACGTCCGCGGCCGCGAAGGGCCGCCCCGTGGGCAACGTGACCCGCGGCACCACCAACCCGAACCGGATGCGCCGGGTTGACCGGTGGCTGACGGGACCGCAGGCCTGGCGCCTCCGGTCTGCGGCGGACCCGCTGGTGGTCGACCTGGGGTACGGCGCAACGCCGGCCACCGCCGTCGAACTTTACGAACGGCTCGCCGTTATCAGGCCGGACGTGCGGGTCTGCGGGATCGAAATTGAGCCCGACCGCGTCCGGGCGGCGCTTCCGCTGCAGCGTCCCGGCCTGACCTTCCAGGTGGGGGGCTTCGAACTGCCCGTCCCGGGGCGCCCCGTGCTGGTCCGCGCCTTCAATGTCCTGCGGCAGTACGAGGAGGCGGATGTACCGGGCATTTGGCGGCTGGTGCAGGACCGGTTGTCCCCCGGCGGCCTGTTCATCGACGGCACGTGCGACGAAGTGGGCCGCCGGGTGACATGGGTGGCGCTGGACCGGGAGCGGCCGCTGTCCTTGAGCATTTCGGTCCGTTTCGGCAGTTTCGGGCTGCCCTCGGACGTGGCTGAGCGGCTGCCCAAGGCGCTGATCCACCGTAATGTCCCCGGTGAACGTGTTCACGACTTTATGCGGGCCATGGACAAGGCATGGTTTGGAAGTGCGCCGCTTGCTTCATTTGGCAACAGGCAGCGCTGGGTGGGCATGTGCCGAGGTTTGCGCGACGCCGGGTGGCCGGTCCAGGACGGTCCCGGCAGATGGCGCCTGGGGGAACTAACGGTGGACTGGGACGCTGTGGCGCCTGGTCACCACGGGCCGTAGGGGCCCATGTTGCGGCTGCCGCCGCGGCCGGCGTCCTTCACGGCGGGGCGGACATCCGCGAGGTAGACGGAAGCGGCGACCACCGCGGCCAGGCCGAACAGGCCCAGCGTGCTGAAGAGGCCCCCGCCGGAACCGAACAACGAAATCACGCCGATCAGGGCCGAGCCGCCGGTCAAGGCCAGCCAAAAGGTCTTGGTCCGTTTTCCAGTGGCTTCGAAGGCGTTGGGCCGGTGCCGGGCACAGTCCACGAACGCCCACAGCTCAAGACCCAAAGCCACCAGGCCCAGGATGAAGAACACTGCCTGCTCTACGTAACTGATGATTAGTCGACCGTCCACAGACCCAGCCTAGCCGCCCAGCGTGTCCAGCGCCTGCTTCAGGTCGGCCCAGAGGTCCTCGACGCCCTCCACCCCGACGCTCAGCCGCACCAGGTTCTCCGGGACGCTGGCGGGTTCAGCCGAGTGCCGGCGCCGGCGTTCAATGAGGGACTCGACGCCGCCCAGGGACGTGGCGGGCAGCCAGAGGCCAAGGGCCCGCACGAGTTTGTCCGCGGCGTCGGCGCCGCTGAGGCCCGCCGCGGGGGCCACCTGGATGCAGATAATGGACCCAAACCCCTTCATTTGCGCCTTCGCGCGGATGTGCCCCGGATCGGTGTCGAGCCCGGGGAACCGGATGGACTCGACGGCAGGGTGCCCTGCGAGGCGGCCCGCGAGGACCATGGCTGATTCCTGCGACCGCTGCACGCGCAGCGCGAGCGTCCGCAGGCCGCGGAGTGCGAGCCACGCCTCGAAGGGTCCGGCGATGCCGCCGTGGATGATGCGGTGGTGCAGCAGTTCAGCGCGGATGTCCGGGTTGGACGTGACCAGCGCGCCAAGGACGACGTCGGAGTGTCCGGCGAGGTATTTGGTCACCGAATGGAGGACGACGTCGGATCCGAGCAGCAGTGGCTGTTGCACCAGGGGCGTAGAGAAGGTGTTATCGGTGACCACGATCGCCCCGGCGGCGTGGGCGGCTTCAGCGACGGCGGCCATGTCCGCGATGCCGAGCATGGGGTTGGTGGGGCTCTCCAGCCACAGCATGGAAGCGGCTTTGGCAGCCGGACCTTGGGGCGCAAGGGCGTCCTGGACCGCGCCGGTATCGGCAATGTCCACGGTCCGGAGTTCAATGAAGCCCTTTTGGGCGAGTTCGGAGGCCATCACCAGCGAGCCCGAGTAGCTGTGGTTGGGCATGACCAGCACCCCGCCGGCCGGAATCAGGGACAGCGCAGAGCTGACCGCGGCAAGTCCGGATGCGTAAAGCAGTCCGGGAAGCGCCGCTCCCTCAAGCTGGCCGAGTGCCTCCTCGAAGGGGTCCCAGGTGGGGTTGGAGTACCGGCCGTAGCCCCGGTCGCCATCACCAAGCGGACCGGTCCCAAAGTAGGTGGACGAAAGGGTGATGGGAGGGTTGACCGGCTGGTCCCTTTCCCTCGGCGGACGTCCGGCCGCCACCACCACGGTCTCGGGTGTAAGGGACGCGGCCTGGTGCTCGGAAAGACTCATGGTCAAAGGGTACTGTTCCAGCCAATCGGGCCGGAAAGCAGTGTCGTTTTGTGGACGCCGGTCCGTCCACTGCTCCTGCACAGGAGGTCTCCGGAAGCCGGGATTGTCGCCACGCCTCGGTAGGCTTGAGTAGTGAACAAACAGAGGGCCGGCGTATTCATCGCATTCGAAGGTGGCGATGGTGCCGGCAAGTCCACCCAGGCGGCCCGGCTGGCGGAGGCACTGGAAGCCCGCGGTTATACCGTGCTCCGTACCCGCGAACCCGGGGGCACCCCGGTCGGCGAAAAGCTCCGGTCACTGGTGCTGGACCACGGAAACGGCGAGATCGACGCCCATACAGAGGCCCTGATCTTTGCGGCTTCCCGTGCCGCGCACGCCACCCAGGTGATCCGCCCTGCCCTTGCGCGCGGCGAGATGGTGCTGACCGACCGCTACATCGACTCTTCCGTGGCCTACCAGGGGGCAGGCCGAAACCTGGGCCAGGACGCCGTGCGTACCCTCAATGAGTGGGCCACCTCTGGCCTCCAGCCGCACCTGACTGTCCTGCTGGACGTCGACCCGGACCTGGGGCGCCGCCGGCGGACCGCGGGCCAGGCAACCGAGGACCGGCTGGAATCCGAAGCCGACGAGTTCCACACCCGCATCCGGGAGGCATTCCTCGATCTGGCAGCCGTCCGGCCCGGGTCCTACCTGGTCCTCCCGGCCCACCTCCCCGTTGACGAGTTGGCCGGGCGGATCCTCGCCCGGGTGGACACCCTGCTGGATGCAGTGCAGGGGCCGGCGGCGCTGGAGACCGTACCGGTGCCGGCGCCGGGAACACCCTCCGGCGGTGGTGGCTCGTGACCGTTTGGGATGACCTCCAGGGCCAGCCCGCCGTCGTCGAACAACTGCGCCAGGCCGCGGGCGGCGAAGGCCTGACCCACGCCTGGCTGTTCACCGGGCCGCCGGGGTCCGGCCGTTCCAACGCCGCCAAGGCGTTCGCTGCCGCGTTGAACTGCGGCCAGGAAGACGTGGGCCTTCGAGGGTGCGGACAGTGCCAGGCATGCCACACGATTTTGGGCGAAACCCATTCCGATGTGACCTTTGTGCGCACTGAAAAAGTCACCATCACCATTGACGAGGCCCGTGAGCTCGTAGCGACGGCGGGCAACCGGCCGTCGTCGGGCCGCTGGCGGATCATCGTCGTGGAGGATGCCGACCGGATGGCCGAACGGACCACCAATGTGCTGCTCAAGGCCATCGAGGAGCCGACGCCGCGCACCGTGTGGATGCTGTGTGCGCCGTCGCCTGCCGACGTCCTGGTCACCATCCGCTCCCGCTGCCGCAGCGTGGCCCTCCGCTTGCCGCCGGCCTCGGACGTGGCAGCGCTGCTGGTCCGGCGGGACGGCGTAGACCCGGCCCTCGCGGAACAGGCAGCCCGCACGGCGCAAAGCCACGTGGGGATTGCCCGCCGGCTGGCCAGGGATCCTGCCGCAAGGGAACGCCGCCTGGAAACCGTCCGTTTTCCGCTGGGACTGCGCGGCGTAACGGCCGCCGTCATGATGGCGGACAAACTGGTCAAGATCGCCACGGCAGAGGCAAACAGCTCCAATGAGGAGCGCGACGCCGCGGAGAAGGCCAGCCTCCTTGCTACGCTTGGAGCACCGGAGTCCGGCACCCTGCCGCCAGCAATGCGCAGCCAGGTGAAGCAGCTCGAAGACGACCAGAAACGCCGCGCCAAGAGGTCCATCACCGACTCCCTGGACCGTACGCTCACCGATCTGCTGTCCTTTTACCGGGATGTGCTGGTCATCCAGCTGGGGAACGCCGTGGAACTGGTCAACGTTGAGCTGAGGGGTGAGCTGGAGGAGTTCGCAGCCCACACCACCCCGGAAGCCACGCTGGCCCGCATGGACGCCATCAACAAAGCCCGCGAACGCATCACCACTACCAATGTGGCCCCGCTGCTGACCATAGAGTCCATGGCGGCCAGCCTGATCCAGCCTTCCAAGGAGACCCGATGACTGCCCGCTCCCTGCCCGCACGCCACAGGTCCCTGGCGGTCGCCGTCCGCGCTGCGGGTGCCATGGTCCTGGCCATGGTCCTGGCCTCGTGCAGCCTCCTCAACGGCGGCGACCGGAACCCGCAGGAGGCGGCCACCGCCAAGGCTGATCCGTCCATCGTGGCGTCCGCTCCGGCCGGGCTGGAGAAGTTCTACTCGCAGGAAGTCGTTTGGCAACCGTGCGAAGGGGAGTTCCAGTGCGCCAAAGTGACCGTGCCCGTGGATTACGCCAATCCTGGCGGCGAGACCATCCAGTTGGCCGCTTTGCGGGCGCCGAGCACGGGCAAGAAGACCGGCAGCCTGCTGGTCAACCCGGGCGGCCCGGGCGCGTCCGGCTACGACTTCGTCAAGGACGCCGCCGGAACGCATTTTTCGGCCGCAGTCCGAAACTCCTACGACCTTGTCGGCTTCGATCCGCGCGGCGTGAAGCGCTCGGCCCCGGTCACCTGCATGTCGGACGCCGAACGCGACGCCTACCGGGCCAAGATCTACGCCCTTGACACCGATTCCGGGCTGCAGGCGGCCCTTGCGGACAACAAGGCAATCGCCTCGCAGTGTGCGGCGCAAACGGGCCCCGTCATGGCCCATATCGACACCGTCAGCGCCGCGAAGGACATGGATGTCCTGCGGGCCGTCGTAAACGACACCAAGCTGAACTACCTGGGGTACTCCTACGGCACGTTCCTGGGATCCACCTACGCCTCCCTGTTCCCGGACAACGTGGGCCGCATGGTCCTTGATGGAGCCCTTGACCCCTCCATCAGCAACGAAGAGCTCACCAGCGGCCAGGCCCAGGCTTTCGAAAAGGCGCTCCACACCTACGTTGCGAGCTGCCAGAAGCAAGGGAAGTGCCCGCTCAGCGGCGACGCCGACTCCGGCGTGAAGCAGATCCGGGACCTCATCAACTCCATCCAGGAGACGCCACGAACGGCGAAGGACGGGCGGCTGGTCAATGCAACCACATTCGTCAGCGGCCTGATCACCCCGCTGTACAACGACCAAAGCTGGCCCGCACTCACCCAAGCCCTTGAGGCGGCCATGTCCGGCGATGTAAGCCTCATGCTCAGGCTTGCCGACCTCGGCGCCGACCGTGCCTCCGACGGTTCGTACACGTCCAATTCCACCTTCGCCTTCAACGCAATCAACTGCCTCGACTACCCCATGGTTTCGGATGCCGCGGGCATGCGGGCGGAGGAGAAGCGGCTCGAACAGGACTCCCCCACCATGGGCTACTTCTTTGCCTACGGCGGCACCACCTGCGCCGACTGGCCCTACAAGAACGTCCGTACGCCTGCGCCGGTGGAATACAGCGGCGACTCCCCCATCGTGGTCATCGGAACCACCGGCGATCCCGCCACCCCCGTCGGCTGGGCCGCGTCATTGCGCAAGCAGTTGGGGAACGCCTCGCTGCTGACCTGGCGCGGTGAAGGGCACACCGCCTACGGCCGGGCCAACAGCTGCCTTGAGGACTCGGTGGACAATTACCTGGTGGGCGGCAAGCTGCCGGCCGACAACACGGTCTGCTGACTGCTCGCACAGCTTCCGTCCGCCCCATTTTGACCGGGGCGAGGGGACTCTATTACAGTTGACTCTTGCATGAAGCGCCCGGTTCCGCCGGGGATTTTCATGCGGTGCTTCCTTAGCTCAGTCGGTAGAGCGTTTCACTCGTAATGAAAAGGTCATCAGTTCGATTCTGATAGGAAGCTCGGGATAAACCCCGGACAGCCCCTGTTTTCAGGGGTTTCCGGGGTTTTTCGCTGGTTAAGCGCCATTTCGGCCAGCCGCCGCTCCGACGCCGTGCGGAGTTCAGGAAACAGCAAGGCAGGCAAGGTATCCTCCCGGTATGACCCCCCGCTCCCAGGCTGCTGTTGCGCGCGCCACGGCCTTCGACGCTGCCATCCCCGCAGGCTGCAGTCACACCGCACCTGCCACGTCCGCATGTCCGGGCCGGCGGGACCGGACCAGGCCCGCAGGACAGCCAGGGAACAGGAACTAGAAGTGGAACCACATGTCCCGCGGCATCTGAGCCAGGACGGAAAAGGTCCCGGCCGCAGGGCCGTTTTACTGGCGGCGGTACTGACAATGTCCGCCGCGGTGCCCAGCTTGCAGCCCGACCAGAAGCAGAAGGCAACCTCCTCCGACCTGCCCGCGCCCGACGACGGCGCAGGGAACCTCAGCTCGACGGTCCTGCACTCCGGTCCGGACGGTGACGAACCGGCGCCCAACCCGTCGGCCGCTCCCGTGTTGTCACGTGCCGAGGTTGTCGATACCTACGGAAAGCACCAGGCCCGGTACTGGGGCCTGGAGGCTCCCGGCGTCCTGACCCGGATGCCTCCAGGGCAGGGCATCGCACTGACCTTGGACTTTTGCGGTGGCCCCGGCGGCAGCGGCTGCGACCAGGCCCTTCTTGACACGTTGCGCCAGCGCCACATCCCGGCCACGCTCTTCCTGAACTCGCGGTGGATCGCAGCCAACCCCGCCACCACCCGGCAGTTGGCAGCAGACCCGCTCTTCGAGATCGCCAACCACGGAACGTCCCACAAGCCGCTGTCCACCAACGGCAACACGGCCTACGGCATTCCGGGCACCAGGAACGCGGGGGAGGTTTACGACGAGGTCATGCCAAACGATGAGGCCCTGGCAAACATCACCGGCAAGCGGCCCAAGTACTTCCGCCCTGGCACCGCCTACCTGGACGACGTCGCCACGGACATCCTGGGTGCGTTGGGCGTGAAGCCGGTGGGCTTCAGCATCAATGGCGACGGCGGCGCGACCTTTCCCGCCGCAGTCGTTGCCAGGGAGGTGGGAAGGGCGCGGGCGGGGGACGTGGTCATCTGCCACGGCAACCACCCCAATGGGGGAACAGCAGAAGGCGTCAAGCAGGCCTTGGACAAGCTGCTCTCGGCAGGGATGTCCTTCGCGCACCTGCCTTAGGCCGTCCGCTGCGGCCAAGCCGGGACCAAGCCCCTCCGGCCCTGCTGGCGGCCCGCGTGCCGATCGGATACGTTGACAGAAAAGCCCCTGCCCAGCCGCACCGGACACTGCAGACCGGTGCTGGACGTTAGGAAGACTCCCATGCCGGACCACCACGAACTGCCCGCCATCGGATGGGTCCCTGCGTGGGCGGACCTGCAGGAACGCAGTGCAGGCCCCGTTGATTCAGGATTCGTCCTCGGGGCAGGCGCCGGGCAGGACCCGGAAAGCCAGGAGTACGTTGCCGGCTGGCCCGGACCGGGCACCGAGGAGCTTGCAAGCAACGCCGCAGCCAAGGCCGGAGTGCGCCTCACCCTGCTCTGCGCCGACGCCGCTGCCGCAAGGGACCATGCACCAGGGGGCCTGGCACCCGTGGCCGAACGGGTGCTGCTCATGGCACCGACGGCCGAGCTTAACGGACCGGTGGTGCTGCCGGAGAACTCCCAGGTGGCCTTGGCACCGATGGAGACTTTTGACGCCGTCGAAATAACCGTCTTTGACCACCCTGTCGCCAAAGGACGCATCCAAATCCGGGACGATTTCGCGGCGGTGGCGGTCACCGAACTGCCGCAGGGGCCGGAGCAGGAGACCCTCGAACAGGGCCTGTTCGCCGCCATGGCGGAGGAGGCGTTCCTGCACGGCGCCGAGTACCTGCACATGGTGGTTGAACCGGAGGCAGCCGTCCGCTACGAATCATCCGGCTGGACTGCCGCGGGCCGGCTCGTCAGTTTCGCGAAGAACTGACGCGGCGGATGGGCGCCATCGCCATGGGTCGGCCGCGCCTGCGTAACGGGGTCTAGTCCGGCCTGCCGACCACCACCTGGGACGGGCTGTGGGTCACGTAGCCATTAGCCCAGGAAAACAGCGCCCTGACTTTCTGCTGGAAGCCGGGCAACAGGGCCAGGTGCACCGCCAGCCACGACACGAAGGCCAACGGCCCCTGCAAGTGCAGCCGTTGGCGGCCCAGCTCAGCCACCGCCGCTCCGCGGCCCACCATGGCCATGTACCCCTTGTCCCAATATCGGAAAGGCTCGCGCACGCCGCCGGTGAGGTCCGCGTAGATATTACGCGCCGCCCACTTGCCCGATTGCTGGGCTACCGATCCCAACTGCGGCAGCTTGTTCCCGCCGGCGTCCGTGATGTTGGCGGCGTCACCCAGGACATAGACGCCCTCGACGCCCGGCGCGGTCAGATCGGGCTGGACGTCAATCCGGCCGCCCCTCCCCTGCCCCAGGCCGGACTCGGTGATGATTTTTCCGGCCTGCAGGCCACCGGCCCAGACCACGATCCGGGCAGGAATGACCGTTCCGCCCTTGAGGGTCACACCGTCCGGCCGGACTTCGGCCACGGGCTGGCCCATATGCAGCTGCACGCCGAGCTTCGTCAGGCGGTCCCGCGCGTAGGTCTGCGACTTCTCCGAAAACGCGGCGAGGACGTTTGGAACCATATCCACCAGGTGGATATGGCACCGATCGGCCAGCTCCGGCGAGAAGTACTTTGGCACCAGGTACTTGACGTTCTCAGCGAGCGCGCCGGCCGTCTCGACGCCAGTGGGGCCACCGCCCACCACAATGACGTCAGCCCCTGCTCCCGGCTCACGGTCGGCCTGGTCCAGGACGGCGGTGATGGCCGCGCTGAGCCTCGTGGCGTCCGCGACGGAGTACAGCGGGTAGGCATGCTCATCTGCGCCGGGGGTGTTGAAGAAGTTCGGCACTGCTCCAGTGGCGATGACCAGGGCCTGGGCCCGGTATGTGGACCCGTCGGCCGTGGTGACGGTCCGGTTGGGTGCGTCGATGGCAGTCACCGTCGCCGTCAGGACCCGGACGCTGTTTATTCCGCGGAACTCCGCCCTCAGCGGCCGCGTCACCGTGGACACGCCAATTTGCGATGCAGCCACCTGGTAGAGGAGCGGCTGAAACTGTTGGTAGCTGTTGGCGTCAAGCAGCAGCACGCGGACGCCCTTGCGGCCCAACTCCTCAGCCGCTGCCTTCCCGGCAAATCCGCCGCCAACCACGATGACCTGATATGAATCGTCCATTCGTGCAACTTACCCCTCCCGGCGGGCGAGCAACAGGGTGCTTTCCCGCAACCTCCGCTGCGCCGCGCCATTTTGCCCCGCATCTGTCGAGGCAGCCAGGACACCTAAGATGGCGGCATGGATGACGAAGCCCTGGCGGACATCGCCAACCGCCTTTATGCGGGAACGCTGGAGGACTTCATTGCAGCCCGCGCCGCCGAGGCCAAGGAAGCATCGGGCCGGGACAAGGGCCTGGCGGCAGCGGTCCGGGGCCTGCCGAAACCTTCCGTCGCTGCGTGGGCGCTCAATATGCTTGCCCGCCACCGGCCGGAGGTGCCTGCCCGGCTGGATGAGCTGGGGGCGCGGATGCGGGCAGCCCAGGACTCGCTGGATGCCGCTGCCCTCCGCGAGCTGGGCCGTGAGCGGCGCACCATGCTCGCAGACGCCGTCGACACCGTCCGGTCCGTGGCCCGGGCGCAGGGCCGGTCCATCAGCGACGCGATGGCTTCCGACGTCGAGGAAACCCTCCGGGCCATGACGGCAGACGCGGGGGCGGCCAACGCCGTTGCCAGTGGGCGGCTGCTGAAAGTCCTCTCCGCAGATGGCGTTAACGACGTGGACCTGGACGGTGCGGTAGCCCTCCCCGGCCTGCTCCCGGCCGCACCGCCCAGCCGTCCCGCCGGTACTCCCCGGTCCGCGCCGCGGCTGGACGGTGCAAAGACCAGAGGGGTGAAGCCGCCAGCCAGGAAGACGCCAGGGGCGAACGCGGCGGCATCGAAGACGCCAACGACGACGCCGCAGGGCACCGGGCCAAAGCAGGCCAGGCCCCGGCTTGAGGCAGTCCGGCAGACGCCCCGGCCTGCCTCGCCGCCAGCGCTTGAACGGGCCAGGGCCGCCCTCGCGGAGGCCCAGGAGGCCCAGGAAGCAGCCTTGCAACTGGCCGGTGGGCTCCAGGAGCAGGAAGGGCAGGCGCGGGCGGAAATCGCGGAACTGCAGCAGGAAACAGCTGAACTCAGGAGCCGGCTTCAAGCCACCGAAGAACGCCTGGACCGCTCCCGCAAGCGGCTGGCCACCACCGCTGCCGAGGCGAAACAGGCCGCGCGGGCGGCAGACAAGGCCCGCCGGGCCACCTTGCTGGCACAGGAACGCGTGCTCCGTCTGGGCAATCGCTGACTGCTTCACAGCCAGCCCCCGCTGCGCCGCCAAGTACTATTTCTGCATGGGGGCCAAACCCGAGCCCGTGGCCCTCGCATCGACTCTCACGCCGGCGCCTCACCGACACCTACCGAGAAGAGCAAATCATCACTACCATCACCGTCCTCGTCGCCGGAGCCACCGGTGACCTCGGCCAACGCATCGTACGCGAACTCCTCCGCCGCGACGCCGCGGTCCGGGTCCTGACACGCCCCGGGAACGGAACGGCCCATGGCATCTACGGCGGGGAGGATCGTGTGGAGATCCACGAGGCTGCCTACACAGATCGGGCCGGCCTCGCCTCCGCATTGTCCGGCGTGGATACCGTCATTTCCGCCGTCAGCGGGGCGCGTCCTGTCATCGTCGACGCGCAGCGGGCGCTCCTTGCGGCCGCCGTCGACGCAGGTGTGGCACGATTCATCCCGTCGGACTACTCCGCGGATTACCGCCGGGTCACCCCCGGCAGCAACCGCAACTTCGAGCTCCGCCGCGAGTTCGCCGCCGAACTCGACGCAGCACCCATACGCGTAACTTCCGTGCTGAACGGGGCCTTCGCCGACATGATCACCGGCCAAGCACCGATGATCCTGTTTAACCGCCACCGGGTCCTGTTCTGGTCCTCACCGGACCAGGTTCTCGACTTCACCACCAAGGACGACGTCGCACGCGTCGTCGCACTAGCCGCCCTGGATGAGAACGCACCCCGCGTGGTCGAGATAGCCGGCGACCGCGTCACGGCGCGCAGTATTGCCCGGACGATGACCGAACTCACAGAGACGCCTTTCTCCCTGCAATGGGCCGGGACCACCGGTATGTTGGCTGCCATGAGCAGGGTTGGGCGGCTACTGTCGAAGGACAAAGACGAGGCCTTTCCCGCATGGCAGGGCATGCAGTACTTCGTCAGCATGTTCAGCGGGGAGGCGGAGCTCCAGCATGTCAACAACGACCGCTATGGCCGGCACGAGTGGACCTCGGTCCGCGATGTCCTCGAAGCGCACCTGAAAGAGACAACCGGAGACGGGAGCCAACCGGCGATGGCTCATCCCGGGCACTGATGGCCGGCAATTCCGGGTCCATACGCCTCGCGTCCTCAACAACACGCTGAGTCGGTTCCTAAGAATGTCAGACCCCGGTTGCAGACTGGATTTATGGAAAACCAAGCAGTACAGGAATTTCACGTTACGTACTTCGACGCCGACTGCGGCCGGGCCCGCTCCGAGGTCTTCGACACCCTGGAAGACGCCGAGCGCTTCGCCTGCCGGCACTGCCACGGAGAGGACAGCTGGGCCGTGGCGGACGCCGTGACCGTGGAACGCGTCCAGATCGCCGCCTGACCGGTCCGCGCTTGGCTCGACCCGGGCATTGGCCCGGTTAACGGCGTCAGCCCGTGCTGCCGGTGGTTGCCGGCAGCACGGGCTGACGCTGGTTTCGTGGCCGGCCACCGGCAACTGGTGCCGGGGAACCGCTGCCTTGGGGACTACGCGAAGTCGGAAACCGCCGGGTCGGCTCCGATGCGGCCTTCGCCGCGCGCGGTCCGGTCAAGGTTGTTGATGGCTTCAATGTCCTCGGCGTCCAGGGAGACCTCCAGTGCTGCGAAGTTCTCCTTGATGCGCGACTCGGTCACGGACTTGGGAATCACCACGTTGCCGACCGCGAGGTGCCAGGCGATGACCACCTGGGCAGGGGTTGCTTGGTGCTTGGCAGCGATGGACGCGATGGCCTGGTCCTTGAGCAGCTCGCCGCCCTGCCCCAGCGGGGACCATGCCTGGGTCAGGATGCCCTTGGAAGCACCAAACTCACGCAGTTCGAGCTGGCTGAAGTAGGGGTGCAGCTCAATCTGGTGGATGGCCGGAACCACGCCCGTTTCGTCGATAATGCGCTGCAGGCCCTCGACCGTGAAGTTTGAGACGCCGATGGACTTGACCCGTCCGCGCTTCTGCAGCTCAATCAGGGCTTTCCAGGTGTCAACGTACTTGTCCTGCTTGGGCTGCATCCAGTGGATGAGGTAGAGGTCCAGCGTTTCCAGGCCAAGCCGGTCCATGGATTCCTCGAAAGCGGCGAGCGTCGACTCGTAGCCCTGATCTGCGTTCCACAGCTTGGTGGTGATGAAGATCTGCTCGGGCGAGAGTCCGGAGCTGGCGATGGCACGGCCCACGCCGGCCTCGTTCCCGTAGATCTTGGCGGTGTCGATGTGGCGGAAGCCGGCTTCGAACGCCTGCCGGACAACCTTTTCAGCCACGTCGTCCTCAACCTGCCACACACCGTAGCCGAGCTGGGGGATCGTGTTGCCGTCGTTGAAAGTCAAGGTAGGTGAAAGAGTCATGGCTTTATCCTGCCAAAACCGGGGAGCCCAACGCGGCGGAATCCGGGTCTGTCAGCCAGGCGCTTAACTGGAAAGTAGGCTTCCAAATCGGGAATATTCCTGCGCACCCGCCCGGCCTATTCCGAGTGAAGCTGCCTCTCGGCGTCGTCCACCTGCTGGAAGACGGCCTCGGCGCGGCGGTGGACGGACGCGGCGCCAACCGGCACCGGCCCCACGGCGAGCCGCAGCATTGCTGCAGCCTCCGCCGTGGTTGCCAGTGAATTTCCTGCCTTGGACAGGGACCTGTGCACATTCGACAGTGCTGCGGGAATGTCCAGGCCGTCGCTTGGGGCGCGCCGCTGCGCTTCCATGCAGACTGCCCGGACGCGAGGCAGCAAAGCAGCCAGCTGGTTGGCGATCTCCAGCAGCTCGCCGTACAGCTGGTCATCCTCCACGCCCTCGAGCACCTGGTGGAAGCGGTCCAGTCCCCGGTGGAAACGGTCGTGCGCGCGGCGCCACAAACCCTTTCCCAGCTCCACGTCGTCCTTGCGCCCCTGCCTGGCGGCGCTGAAAAAGCCCAAGCGGATCCTACAAGTACTGGCCCGGGCCGTGGTCCGGGTCCTCACGCTGACCAGGCCGGCCCTGTTGCCCGGGCCGGGCGCCGGCCGGGGCACGCTGGGGCTCGCCGTTTTCACCGATCACCACGCCGGGCGCAATCATGGTGCCCGGCGGCAGTTGGCGCAGCTGCAGCTGCGCGGCTGCGTGTTCCCGGGCCGCGTTCTGGGCGGCGATGGCCGTTTGGATCCCATGGAACAGGCCCTCAAGCCAGCCCACCAGCTGGGCCTGGGCAATCCGAAGCTCCGCGTCCGATGGTGTGGCGTCACCGGAGAAGGGCAGGTTGATCCTGTCCAGTTCTGCCACGAGCTCGGGCGCAAGGCCGTCCTCCAGCTCCTTGATGGAGCGGGCGTGGATGGCAGCCAGCCTGCCGCGCGCAGCATCGTCCAGTGGGGCAGACTTCACCTCTTCAAGCAGCTGCCGGATCATGGTGCCGATCCGCATCACCTTGGCAGGCTCGTCCACCAGATCCTGCAGGCTGCTCCCCCTGGGCCTTCCGTCCGTCCCGGAGGGAACCTGAACGGGGTCCTCCGTGTCGTCCACGGGAGTACCCTCTACCGGAAGGTCCTCAGCTGCCTGAGTGTCATTGGGATCGCTCATGCGTTCATACTCTCACGGCCCGTCCGGCCACGGTCCACCTGTGAAGGCCTGTGGCGCGCTTGTCCGCTGCGGGCTCAATCAGCAGCACCGGCCTTGGGGGTTGCTGTCCTGGCGGTCTGTGCGGTCCCGCCAGAACTCCCGCTCTGTCAGGGGCGCTTCGGCATGCCCGGCGGCCCGGTGGTGTTCCAGGTACTTGGCGTAGGCGTCCGCGCCCATGACGCCGCCCAGGTAGCGGGCAAACCCGCGGAACCCGTTGGCGACCAGGGCGATCCCGGCGCTCATCAGTGCCCGGTCCGTTCGAGCCGGGCCTCGGCGGGCACCTTCTCCCATTCGGCAGCCAGTTCACGTTCGGCCGTGGTTGGTACCAGCCCGGCCGGCGCAAAGACGCGCGACGGAACAGCCGGGTCCTCGTTGTCGGTGATGGCCGCTCCTGCCGACCGGTCCCGGAACGCCTTGGCCGTGGCGAGGAGCGCGGTGGCGATCACGATGATGCTGAGCACCACGAAGATCACGGACAGCCAGCCCTGGATGGCCGTGTTGCGGACCACGGCTTCCATCGCGGCCACCGTCTTCGCGGTGCCGAATTCCTTCTTGCCGTCGGCCAGCGCCTTGCTGAAGGCCGCGTTGTTGGCGAAGTAGCCCACGGCAGGGGTGGAGGAGAAGATCTTCTGGTAGCTCGCGGTGATGGTCACCACGGCTGCGAACGCCAGCGGCAGGGCCACGATCCACAGGTACTTAAAGGTTCCCCGTTTGGCAACGATTGCCAGGACCACGGCCAGCGCGATGGCGGCGAGCAACTGGTTGGCGATTCCGAACAGCGGGAACAGGGTGTTGATGCCGCCCAGCGGGTCGGTGACACCCATGAGCAGCACTGCGCCCCAGGCTGCCACCATGATGGCGGTGCAGAGCCAGGCTCCGGGACGCCAGGAGGCCTCCTTGAACTTGGGGACGAAGTTGCCGATGGAGTCCTGCAGCATGAAGCGGGCAACACGGGTGCCGGCATCGACGGCAGTGAGGATGAAGAGCGCCTCGAACATGATGGCGAAGTGGTACCAGAAGCCCATGAGGGCGGTCCCGCCCACGAACTGGTGCATGATGTGCGCCAGGCCCACCGCCAGGGTGGGAGCGCCGCCGGTACGGGACACGATGCTTTGTTCGCCAACGTTCCGCGCCGTCTCGGACAGCAGGTCCGGGCTGATGTTCACTCCGGCCAGGCCAAGGCTGTTGACCCAGGTGGCTGCGGTTTCGACGGTGCCGCCGGTCAGTGCGGCGGGAGCGTTCATGGCGAAGTAGAGTCCGCGGTCGATCGAGATGGCGGCCACCAGGGCCATGATGGCCACGAAGGATTCCATCAGCATGCCGCCGTAGCCGATGTACCGGGTCTGCCGTTCCTTCTCCACCAGTTTGGGGGTGGTACCGGATGAGATGAGGGCGTGGAAGCCGGAGAGTGCGCCGCAGGCGATGGTGACGAACAGGAAGGGGAACAGGGCGCCGGAGAATACGGGGCCGTTTTCCCGGCTGGCGAATTCGCTGAACGCGGGAACGGTGACCTCGGGCCGGACCACGATGATGGCCAGCGCCAGCATCACGATCACGCCGATCTTCATGAACGTGGAGAGGTAGTCGCGCGGGGCGAGCAGCAGCCACACCGGCAGGATGGCGGCGATGAAACCGTAGATGATCAGGCCCCAGGCGATGGTCACCTTGTCCAGGTGGAACACGGCTGCGCCCCATCCGGTCTGGGCCACCAGGCCGCCGCCGATGATGGCGGCCATCAGCAGGACGAAGCCGATGATGGAGACTTCCATGACTTTGCCGGGCCGCAGGTAGCGGAGGTAGACGCCCATGAAGAGGGCGATGGGGATGGTCATGCCCACCGAGAACACGCCCCACGGGCTTTCACCCAGGGCGTTGACGACGACGAGGGCCAGGATGGCCACGATGATCACCATGATGAGCAAGGTGGCAATGAGCGCTGCCGTGCCACCGATCACGCCGAGTTCCTCACGGGCCATCTGGCCCAGGGAGCGGCCGCCGCGGCGCATGGAGAAGAACATCACCAGGTAGTCCTGGACGGCGCCGGCGAGGACCACGCCCACGATGATCCAGATGGTGCCGGGAAGGTAGCCCATCTGGGCGGCGATGACCGGGCCCACCAGCGGGCCGGCGCCTGCGATGGCGGCGAAGTGGTGGCCGAAGAGCACGTTCCGGTCGGTGCGGACATAGTCCTTGCCGTCGGCCTTGTACTCGGCCGGGGTGGCACGCCGGTCGTCAGGCTTGGTGATGTAGCGTTCGATCACCTTGGAGTAGAAGCGGTAGCCGATCAGGTAGGTGCACACGGAGGCGAAGACGAACCAGATGGCGTTGACGGTCTCGCCGCGCACAATGGCCAGCATGAACCAGGCAACGCCGCCCAGCAGGGCAATCGCGGCCCAGAGCGCGATCTTCGCCGGGGTCCATTTCCGGTCCTCGGCGTCGAGCCGTGCCTGGTCGACGGCGGGCGGGGGAAGATCCGGGTCCGTAGCCAGTCCGCCCTCCGCCCGGGATCCGTTGTTCCGTTGGTCAGGCGCTCCGGCCATGTCTCCTCCTTGAGAGTTATCCCACTTTTCCTACTGGGCACCCTACCAACGCGGGTCCCCGCTTCCGCGGCCGACGGCGGCGCGGCGCCCGGCTGTGCGGTGAGCGGCGGCGCCGCGGCGACGAATGAGGGTCGAAAGCCCCAGGCTAGGCCACGCTGCGCCGGGACAAGGGCAGCCCGGAAGGGGTAAAGGTCCAGGCAAGCACTGCGCCCGTCACCGGTACGGCCATTACGAGGGCCAGGAGGTGCAGCCAGGGAACGTCGACTGCTGTCCGCATGTCCGACGACAGGACAAGCAGGAAGGCAGGCACCACCCCTGCCAGTACCCCCAGCAGGGCGCCCACGCCGCTGGTGAAAAGGGCCTGCGATCCTGCCAGGGCCTTGCGCAGCCGCGGCGAGGCTCCCACGCCGGCAAGCGTGGCGTGGTCGGTGCGGGCATCGGCCAGGGAGAGACCGGTGGTGATGCCCGCTGCGCTGAACGTGATGAGCGCGGCGGCGGCCACAATGGACCACGTCATCCACTGGCTGCCCTGGGAAATGCCAGGCTCGGCCCGGAAGTCCATGCCGGGCTGCCGGTAGACGGCCGCGATGGCAGCGGAGGCTGCATCAGCCTCCGCCTCCGACGGATACTTCGCCAGCTGAACCAGGAGCCCGGCGGGTTCAGCGTGGAGCTCCAGGCGTGCGGCGGTTTCCGGCGAGACAACACCGAAGTATGGGACCGGGACAGAAGGCTCGAGCACCGTTGCGGCCAGGGAAGTGCTCCTCACCGTCGAGGGCACCGTGCCGGGCCCGGACGGCGCCGGACCGTGGGTCCGTACATCTTTCCCCTCCAGCAGGACTGTTCCGTCACGGACGAAGACGGGGTTGGTCACTATCATTCCACCGGCGTCCAGCACCGCCAGGGACTCCGCGGATGGATCGCGGCCCAGTGCTGCCCGGACGTCGTCCACCCCGCCGACCAGGATGGCCCGGCTGGAGGGCTGTTCGTTGACCATGGACCCGCGGCACCGCCAGTCCCCCGGGTCCACTACCCGTCCCATGGGTGTGGTCGGGCACGTATTGGCCTGCGGCCTGGCAAGCGAAAACACCAGGCAATTCGAGGTGTCCGTCAGTGCCGGCAGGCCTGGATCTGCGGGGCCCTCGGGGCAGTTCCGGAGGCTTGCGGGGGCGGTGATGAGCCGGGTCGATTGGACAGTCCCGATGGCACTATCCACCGCGGCGGAGAGTGCGCCGGCGTCAATGTGCATGGGTGGCCGCATGCTGCCATCGGCTGCGAGGGGCTGGTCCACCGTAAGAGGAAGGTACGCCTGGTTCTCCAGGGCGCCCCAGTAATGGGCGTCCCGCAGCCCGGCCTGCTGGCTGGCTGACAGCACCAGGGCGGCGCTTGCCAGGGTGGCCGCCGCGAGTACGGCGGCGACGGCGGGGACGCTCCGGCCACGGTTTCGCGCAGAGTCCCGCGCCGCCATCCGGAGGGAGAGGGAAAGCCAGCGCGTACGGGACGTCAGCCGGAGGATCAGCCATCCGGTCAGCATTACCAGGCCCGCAACTGCGGCCATTGCCCCGGCGATCAGCAGGGTGGCCACCACCGGCAGTTGCTCCGCCCGCTGGTCGGGATCGGTCGTGGAACCGCTGAGAAGCCAGCCGGCCCCAAGCAGCCCTGCGGCACCTGCCAGCGCGACGACGCCGGCTACGGTGGTGCGGCGCCCCGTCGGCGCCGGCGCCCGCCCGGATTTGAGCGCACCCAGCACGGCCTGCCTTGACACCTGGCGCGCCGGGACCAATGCAGCCAGGACGCAGGCGCCCAAGCCCAGCGCCATGGCCAGGGCGGTCAGGAGGAGGTCCGGGTGCAGGCCGGCCAGCCGGGCGGAACCGGTGGAACGGACCACGTGGACGACGACGGCAGCGGCCCCGAGCCCCACTGCGGCGCCGCCGGCCACGGCCAGGCTGCCAAGCCACAGTCCACCGGCAGTGACGACGGCTCCGATGGTGGAAGTGTCCGCTCCGGCGGATGCCAGCAGTGCCAGCTCACGTACCTGGCGCTTGGCGCCGACGGCGAACGCGGCTCCGGCCAGCAGGCCCACCTCGAGCAGTGCGAGCGCACCGACCAGGCCGAAAGTGGCATAGACGGTCACCAGCACCGGGGAGTTGTCGTGCAGCAGGGAACCTGGAACCGTGCGCTGGTCGGCGGACGGCGGGTCCAGCACCACGCTGCGGGACAGCACGCCCACGCCTTCGCTGTTGGCCTCCCTGACCTGTTGCCAGGTGACCGGTTCGGGGCCCACCAGGTAGTAGGACACAGACTGGCGGGTCGAGGGGCCCGCCGCAAGGTCCCCTGGCGCCTGGCCCGCCTTGAGGTACAGGATGCTGTTGCTGTCCGCGACGGAAGCGTCACGGATGGTGCCCACCGGGACGAAGGTTCCTGCCGACGTCGTAAATTCCTGGCCGAAGGCGAGGTGGAACCGCGACATCAACCCCGGCGAAGCCAGCACCTCCGTCCCGTCCCGCGGTGCGCGGCCGGCCAGCAGGCTGTACTTGCCGTCAAACGCCGGATTCAGCGCGTCAACCTCGCGGCCCTGCAAGGAAACAAGGGCCGCGCCCACGCCGGTGGTCAGCGTGAGCGTCCGCTGCGGAAGGACTTCGTAGCCCGCCGGGAGGGCGTCGGCCGGGTCTGTCCGCTCGAAATCCGGGTCGTAGCGGCCGGAGCTGGAAGCGATGACACCATCATTGAGCGGATCCTGCAGGGAGTCCGCGCTGGGAACCGCCAGGACACTGAACCTGGCCTGGGAGTTGCCCAGTTCGTACCGGACAATCTCCCCGGGCGTGCGCTGTGAGCTCTGGTAGAGGGTGGCGGCGCCGGTCATGCCGGCCACCGGCAGCATGATCAGCAGGACGATCAGGAGCGAGCGCCCCTTATGGCGGGCGATGTCGCGGCGGGCCAGCCGCAACGCAACCCGGCGGCCGCTCCGGCGCCCCTGCGGCGCGGGAGCCAGGTCAAGCGGCATCAGAGTCCGGCCTGGGTAAGGAGCATCGTGGGGTCGTGCATGGCTGCCGCCTGGTCAATGACGCGTCCGTCGCGCAGGAAAACCACCCGGTCCGCCCAGGCGGCGTGCCTGGGCTCGTGGGTGACGAGCATGACGGCGGCTCCGGCGTCAGCCCTGGCACGCAGCACCTCCATGACCCCCTGGCCCGTTGTCGAATCCAGCGCACCGGTGGGCTCGTCGGCCAGGATCAGCCGCCGCTTGCCCACGATCGCACGGGCGATGGCCACACGCTGCTGCTGGCCGCCGGACATCTGGTCCACGAAGCGGTCCGCAAGCTCCGGGATGCCTACCTGCCGGAGCGCATCGGCGGCCTGCCGGTGCGCCTTGCGGGCCGATGTTCCGTCCAGTTCCAGAGGCAGCGCCACGTTTTCCGCGGCAGTCAGCGTGGGGACCAGGTTGAAGTCCTGGAACACGTAGCCAACGGCCCGGCGGCGCAGGCGGGCCAGTTCGTTCAGGTTCAGCCCGGCCAGGGGCGTGGACTCGACGAAGACAGCGCCCGACGTCGGCCGGTCCAGTCCGCCGGCAACGGCAAGCAGGGAGGACTTTCCTGAGCCGGACGGACCCATGACCGCGACGAACTCCCCCGCGCAGATGGTGAGGTCCACGCCGCGGAGGGCTGCGACCGCCGTCGCCCCTTCCCCGAAGGTCCTGCCGACCTTGGCGAGTTCAAGGACCTGCTGCGGCCCCGGCACGCTCATCGGCGGCTGTCCGCGCTGAGCGGGGCATCTTCCGTGGCCCCGTTGGACGTCTTCCGGGCCGGTCCCGCAGCGGCGGCCTGCGCCTGCTGGACCATCCTGGCTTCGCAGAGGTCCAGCCAGCGGACTTCCGCTTCGGTCTGGAAGATCAGCGAGTCCAGCACCAGGAGCCAGGCGGTATCCGTAGCCTTCTGGTTCGCTGCGGTGTCGCGCCGGGCCTTGGTGTAGTCCTGCAGGGCCCTGATGGACGCTACGCGCTGGGCCTGGATGATGGCCTGCACATCAACCCCGGGCAGGGTGACGGCGAGCGCCAGCTTGATGGCGAGCTCGTTGCGGGGCGGGTTGTTCCGCTCCACGGGGGCGGCGAACCAGCTCCGCACCTCCGCTTTGCCGGCAGGGGTGATGCTGTACACCACATGGCCCTCACCGTCGTCGCCCTCCTTGGCCACCAGGGCATCGCGTTCCAGCCGGTCCAGGGTGGTGTATACCTGCCCGATGTTCAGGGGCCAGGTGGCTCCGGTGCGGTTCTCGAACTCGACCCGCAGCTGGTAGCCGTAACGCGGCTGGTCCTGCAGCAGGGCGAGGAGGCTGTGGCGTATCGACATGGTGCTCCCCCGGGCTTAGTCATTGCCGGCATGCACAGGCCCCCAAGACCCGTGCATACCGCGTATACCAACCCTAAGCCGGATCACCCTCTCGCGCAATACCGGGTATGTATTCCTTAGAGGATCAGGAGGACCTTGCCCACATGGTCGCCGCTGTCGAAGTAGCGGTGCGCCGCAGCGACCTGGTCCAGCGGGAAAGTCTTGGCAACCAACGGGCGGATCCTGCCATCGGCCACGAGCGGCCACACGGCGTCGCGGACGGCGGTCATGATGGCCCCCTTTTCCGCCACGGGCCTGGGCCGAAGCGCGGTGGCCACCACGGCCGCCCGCTTCTTCAACAGCAGCCCAAGGTCCAGCTCGCCCTTGGTGCCACCTTGCAGGCCGATCACCACCAGGCGCCCATAGTCGGCCAGGGCATCCACGTTCTGCGGGAGGTATTTTGCTCCCACCACGTCGAGGATGACGTCCGCCCCCTCGCCGCCGTTCTGCCGCCGAAGGCTCTCCGGAAAGTCTTCCTCTTTGTAGTTGATGGCAATGTCCGCGCCGAGGAAGGCTTTGGCGGTGCTGACTTTCTCATCAGTTCCGGCCGTGGTGGCCACCTTGGCCCCGAACGCCTTGGCCAGCTGGATGGCCATGGTGCCGATCCCGCCCGTGGCCCCGTGGATCAGGACTGTCTCGCCCGGCTGCAGCTGCGCCGTCATAATGAGGTTCGAGTAGACCGTTGCCGCCACTTCCGGCAGCGACGCGGCCGTAACGAGGTCAACGCCCTCGGGGACGCGCAGCACCTGCTCGGCCGGGACTGCCACCTGCTGCGCGTAACCACCCCCTGCCAGCAGGGCCACTACCTTGTCCCCCAGCGAGAACGGCTTGCTGACGCCGGGTCCAAAGCCGGCGATCCGGCCTGACACTTCCAGCCCCGGGACCTCGGAGGCGCCGGGCGGGGGCGGGTAGAACCCCCGGCGTTGCTGGACGTCGGCCCGGTTCAGCCCCGCTGCCACCACGTCGATCAGCACTTCGCCCTGGCCGGGAACCGGGGCGTCCACGTCCCGAACTTCCAGCACTTCCGGGCCGCCCGGTTCAGATATATAGACGGCTTTCATGGACCTCTCCCGTTCCTGACTCAAATCCTGGCTGCATCCAGTGTGCACCGGGGGCTTCCCCGGGCCTGTTTTGTTGCAGGCAAGTGCCTATGAAACACTACTAGCTGAGGAAGGTTGTCCGAGCGGCCGAAGGAGCTGGTCTTGAAAACCAGTGTGCGGTAACCCCGTACCAAGAGTTCGAATCTCTTACCTTCCGCAAGGGAACCCCTGGCAGCCGGCACCGGCCGCCAGGGGTTTTTTGCTTTAAGCTCCCCGGCCCGGCCGTGTTGCCTGCACGTAAATTCTTTGGACAAACCCCTGCCGGACCAGGATTCGGATGCTACTGGCGGGTATCGTTTGTGACTGCCGGCACACCCCCGGGTTGTCGGCGGGCATCACTCCCGCCACCAGCATCTCCGGAACGGGCTTGGGGAAAAGCCCGGACCGGACGGTGGGGCGCTCCGCTGGGGAACGCCCCACCGAATGCACGCGCCAGCAACCTTGCGTTCATTCAGTGCTGTTGTCATGTGCCTGGACAACCACCATGCCAGGCACGATCCTGCCCAGTCCGATCCATGAAGCATGGACGCACCCACCGGACCACCCACCCGGTACTCCTCAATGAAAGTAAGAGCGGATGCATCAAACACCTTGGAAGTCAGCGCTCGGCGCAGCATTGTCAGCGGGGCTCATCGCAGCCCCGCTGGCTGCTGTTCCGGCGGCCGCGGAGGTCTCAGCCGCGGCCGGCACATCCCCCGTTGTCATCAACGAGGCCTACCTGAGCGGCGGCAGCAGCGGCGCCGCGTACAAGAACAAATTCGTGGAACTGTACAACAGCTCGGACGCGCCCATGTCCCTGGACGGCTGGTCGGTACAGTACCGCTCCGCCACCGGAACGGCCGCTCCCAGCGGAGTCGCCGCGTTGTCCGGGTCCATTCCCGCCAAGGGTTACTACCTGGTGCAGGGCGGGAGCAACGGCACCAATGGCGCAGACCTGCCCGCACCGGACCTCGTGGCCGGGGCGCTCAACTTCGGCGGCAGCGGAGGCACCATTGTGCTCGCCAAGCAGCCCACCGCCGTCGGACTTCCCACCGGGTCTGTGGTGGAGCCCGTGGGCGTGGCCGATCTCCTGGGCTACGGCAGCTCCAACACGTATGAGGCCAAGGCCGCCGCGGCACCCGCTTCCAACACCGACGTGAAGAGCCTGAACCGGACCGGTGGCGCGGACAGCAACAGCAATGCCGCTGACTTCACGCTCAGCGCCGGCATCACCCCTACGTCCTCCGGCGGTACCGCACCGGTCCCCACCCCAGACCCCACACCTGTCCCCGGCCCGGTCGGCAAAACCATTGCCGAGATCCAGGGCACCGGTGCCGAAAGCCCGCTGGCCGGAGCCGCCGTCACCACCAAGGGCAAGGTCACCGCGGCCTTTCCCACGGGCGGACTGAACGGCTACTACATCCAGACCCCCGGCACGGGCGGTGACCTGAGCGCCACCAACCACTCCGCGTCCGACGGCATCTTCGTCTACTCGCCCGCCACGGTGGGATCGGTCCAGGCCGGAGACTACGTCCAGGTCACGGGGACGGTTGCCGAGTACTACGGAATGACCCAGCTGAACGTCACGGCGGCTACGGGCCTTACCAAACTGTCCGAGGCCGCACCCGAGGTCAAGCCCACCATCTTCACGCTTCCGGCCGGCGAGGCCTTCCGCGAGTCCCTGGAAGGCATGCTGCTGGCACCCCAGGGCCCCATGACCGTCAGCGACAACTACAGCCTGAACCAGTCCGGCGAGATCGGCCTGGCCGGCGGCACCACCGCGCTGGAACAGCCAACCGCCGTGGCACCCTACGGCTCGGCAGAATACGCCGCCGTCGTGGCGGACAACGCTGCCCGCGGCATCAAGCTCGACGACGGGTCCAGCACCAACTTCCTCAAGGACGCCACCACCAAGGCCGAAGTGCTGCCCTACCTCACCACCGCGGATCCGGTCCGGGTGGGCTCACCCGTCAGCTTCACCACCAACGTGGTGCTGGGCTACGCCAACAACTCCTGGAAGTTCCAGCCGCTGACCCACCTGACGGAGGCCAACAAGGCCACCGTCCAGCCGGCCCGCTTCGGCGCCACCCGCACCGAGGCCCCCGCTGCCGTGGGCGGCAACCTGAAGCTCGCGTCCTTCAACGTGCTGAACTACTTCCCCACCACCGGTGACCAGGTCGCCGGCTGCAAGTTCTACACCGACCGCGCAGGCAACCCCATCACCGTCAGCGGCGGCTGCAACGTCCGCGGCGCCGCCAATGCCGGGAACTTCAAACGCCAGCAGGACAAAATCGTCGCCGCCATCTCCAAGTCCGGCGCCGACGTCGTCACCCTGATGGAAGTGGAGAACTCCGCCCAGTTCGGCAAGGACAGGGACGACGCGCTGGCCAAGCTCGTGGAGGCCCTTAACATCCCCACCCCGGGCATCTGGGACTACGTCCGCACCCCCGCGAATGCACCACCGCTGGCCGACGAGGACATGATCCGCACAGCGTTCATCTACAAGAAGGCCGCCGCCGAGCCGGTGGGCGAATCCATCATCCACAACGACACTGTCGCCTTCGCCAGCGCCCGCAAGCCGCTGGCCCAGGTTTTCAAGCCCGTCGGCGCCCCTGACGACAAGAAGTTCATCGCCATTGCGAACCACTTCAAATCCAAGGGCTCGGCTGCCACTCCGGACGACACCGACAAGGGCCAGGGCAATTCAAACCTCGCCCGCACCGCCCAGGCGCAGTCCCTGCTGGCTTTCTCCAACTCCCTGCAGCAGGACAAGGGCACCGACAAGGTGTTCCTGATCGGCGATTTCAACTCGTACGGCAAGGAAGACCCCATCAACGTCCTCACCGGCGCGGGGTATGTCAACCAGGACGACAAGGCCAGGAATGCCGACGGCACGGCCAAGCACTCGTACCTCTTCGGCGGACTGGTGGGCTCGCTGGACCACATCCTCGCCTCGCCGGCGGCCAACGCGGTGGTCACCGGTGCGGACATCTGGAACATCAACTCGGTGGAATCCGTGGCGCTGGAGTACAGCCGCTACAACAACAACGTCACCGACTACTACGCACCGAACCAGTTCCGCGCCAGCGACCACGACCCCGTGGTGGTGGGCCTGGACCTCCCGGCAGTCCCTGCCACCGTTGACCTGAACCTCCTGAACATCAACGACTTCCACGGCAGGATCGATTCCAACACCGTGCAGGTCGCCGGGACCATCGAGAAGCTCCGCGCCGCAGCCGCTCCGGGTGCCACGGCATTCCTGTCGGCCGGGGACAACATCGGCGCCTCGCTGTTCGCGTCCGCGGTCGCCAAGGACCAGCCCACCATCGACGTCTTGAACGCCTTGGAGCTGAAGGCGTCCGCCGCAGGCAACCACGAGTTCGACGGCGGCTGGGCGGACCTGCGCGACCGCGTCATCGCCGGCGGCACCAACGCCAAGTTCCCCTACCTGGGTGCGAACGTCTACAAGAAGGGCACCACCGAACCGGTCCTGCCGGAGTACACGGTGCTGGACCTGAACGGCATCAAGGTGGCAGTAATCGGCACCGTCACCCCGGAAGTCCCCGCCCTGGTGACTCCCGCCGGCATCGCCGACCTCGACTTCGGGGACCCGGTGGACGCCATCAACCGGGTGGCCGCCAGGATCACGGCGGAGAAGGCTGCCGACGTCATCATCGTTGAGGACCACGACGGCGCCGGGTCGGGGGTGGTGGAAGGCGCCACGCTGGAGCAGGAAGTGGCAGCCGGCGGGCCTTTCGCCAAGCTGGTCACCGAAACCTCCCCCGAGGTGGATGCGATCTTCACGGGCCACACCCACAAGGAGTACGCCTGGGACGCCCCGGTGCCGGGCGTCGCGGGCAAGACCCGGCCGATCGTGCAGACCGGCAACTACGGTGAGAACGTGGGCCAGATCCAGCTGACCGTGGACACGGCCACCAAGCAGGTGACCGGGTACAAGGCCGGGAACGTCAAGCGCACCACTGACGCCGCCGCCGGCCTGGTCGCTGCCTACCCGCGCGTGGCCGCCGTCGACGCCATCGTCAAGAAGGCCCTTGCGGACGCGTCCGTGGTTGGCAACCAGCCCATCGGCTCGGTCACCAAGGACATCACCACGGCGTTCACCACCGACGCCACCGGTGGTGCCAAGCGCGATGACCGCGGCAGCGAATCCACCCTGGGCAACCTGGTGGCCGACTCCCTGCTCTCTTCCCTGCAGCCGGCCGAGCTTGGCGGCGCGGAGATCGGCGTCGTCAATCCCGGCGGCCTGCGCAACGAGCTGTACTACGCACCCGACGGCACCATCACCTACGCCGAGGCCAATGCGGTCCTGCCGTTCGTGAACAACCTATGGACCACGTCCCTGACCGGTGCGCAGTTCAAGACGCTGCTCGAACAGCAGTGGCAAACCAACGCCGACGGCACGGTTCCCAGCCGGGCCTACCTGCATCTGGGCCTGTCAAAGAACGTCAACTACACCTACGACGCCGCCCGCCCGGCCGGCGACCGGATCACGTCAGTGCGGGTGAACGGCGACCTGCTGGACCCGGCCAAGTCCTACCGGGTGGGCACGTTCAGCTTCCTGGCCACCGGTGGCGACAACTTCCGGATCTTCACCGCGGGCACCAACACCCGCGATTCCGGGCTGGTGGACCGGGATGCCTGGATCGGGTACCTCCAGAAGAGCAGCCCGGTGTCCCCCGACTTCGCCCGGCGTTCGGTGGCTGTCACCAACACCACTGCCGCTGAGGTCAAGCCGGGAGAGCCCATCACGTTGACGGTCTCCAAGCTTGACCTGACGTCGCTGGGCAGCCCGGTGAACACGGCCCTGGAAGTTTCGTTCACCGACGCCGCCGGAAAGGTCACCCCGCTGGGTACGGTCCCGGTCGCCGCCGGGGCCGCCGCCGTGAACCTTGCCGTGCCGGCCGGCGCTGCAGCGGGGACGGGCACCCTGGTGCTCACCGCCGTCGAATCCGGCACCGTGGTGAAGGTGGCAGTGCTGGTGGGGGCCGACACTCCGTCGCAGCCGGTCTGCGTCCCGCCGGTCAAGCCGACACGGCCCGCGGACCTTGAGGGCCAGGCGAACTACGGCCAGGCCATGGCCGAGTACCGCGCCTGCCTGCGGGGCTAACACCACTGGATGCGCCATCACTTGTGGTCCCTATTCCGACGGTTTAGCGGCCATAAGTGATGGCGCATCGCCCTTTAAGACCTGGGAATTACGCCCTGCGAAGGATGGCGGCGGCAATCTCGTCCGCGTCACGGAGCGTGCGCTGGCCACTGCGGTACGCAGGCCCGCCGGGCTGCACAGCCTCTGCGGCGATGGCGGTGCCCCACTGGGCCGAGGAGAGCTGCAGCCCCAGCACGAAGAGGCCCTCGGTGACCGACCCGTTGGCCGCCACCGGGCGGTACGGGTGCGGCTCCACGTCCAGGCCGGTGGACTCGATGGGGGCACCTTCGGCAGTCATCATGAGCTTGGGCCGCGCCAGCCCGTCGGCCAGCAGCTGCGCCAGGAGCGGTGAATCGTTGGCCGAGACCCGGTTGCCGGGGGCCAGGGCCTCCACCAGGGTCCGGGCCGCGGCCGGCGGCCCCGCCACCCACGGCGAGGAAGCGGTGAACAGCGCCGATCTCCGGTCCACGCCGAATTTCGGGTCCGGCCCCACGAAGCTGACCACCCCCGCCCGTGCCAGGGCCGCGAGCTGCTCGGACCGCAGTGCGGGCGGTCCGCTGGCCAGGCCCTCCACAAACGATTCAAACCAGCCCCGCAGGCCGGCGACCCATGACGCATCGGTGATGCCGCCGTCGGCCACCGCCGTCTTCAGGACGGCACGCCCGTGGTGCAGCGCGCCGATGGCCATCTTGACGGGGTCGTCCTCGCCCAGCGCTGAGCGGCGCGCATCGTCAAGCAGGAACTCCACGACGGCAGCATCATGCGCGCTGCGGGACTCGAAGGAACGCCCCGCCAGCGGGGCCGCGAGCCCCGGCAGGTCCAGGCGGTGGCGGGGGCCGACGTGGACGGCCAGGACGCTCTCAACACTGTCCTCCCAGTTCGCGGCGCTGTGCGCGTGCGGCTGCAGGGCTTCCTCCAGGGCAGCGAGGAAGGCGGGCGCGTCGGGCACCGCGCCGGGCTGCGAGCGCACCAGCGTTGAGTAATAGGCCCACAGGGCATCCCGGTGCAGGAGCGGCCACAGGTCATGGTCGAACGAAGGGCGGATCCCAGCCTTCGCCAGCCTCTCGATGGCGGCCTCGGTGAGGTACCGGAGCGTTATGGAGGAGGCGTAGTAGCCGTCCAGCGCCGCCTTGGCACGGTACGGGGTCCCGCGCCGCGAGGCCGCAATGATCCGGGGTTCCTGGCCGGACGGTTCATACACCAGGCCGCTGCCGTTGGGCACGAACTTGCCGCCGCGTCCCTCGGTGAGCTGGCCCATGGTGTCAAAGAAGTTCAGGCCCATGCCGCGGACCAGAACCGGTTCCCCGGCGGGGATTTGGGACCAGTCCACATCCGCGGGAACGGCCGGGGGAAAGTACTGCAGGCCCAATTGCCCGGCGGCCGCCTGCAGCTCCCGCTGTTCGGGGTTCAGCCGGGACGGCACATGCCCCAGGGCGAGCACCACGGAACCGGCGCGGATGGCCGCTCCGGTGGCCAGGCCGACGTCGAACGTTCCGTCCCCGGCCGGACGCACCGACGTTGCGGTCGTTTCGTGGAATTCAACCGTGACGCCGTCGGATGCCTTGCCCAGGAGCTCCTCCACGGTACAGCGGAGGTAGCGGCCGTAGAGGGCACGGCTGGGAAAATCATTCGATCCCAACACCGCCAGCTCCGCCCGTTCCTCCGCGGTGAGGGACGGCAGCGGATCCCGCTGCTGCCGGGCCCGCCACTGGTCGAAGGTGGTGCCGGCAACAGGTGCGGGAAGCGCCGGATCCTCGGGAACCAGGGTGGGATAGAACGATTGGGTATTCATGAGGAACAGCCGGGATTGTCCCGGCTGCCACACATGTCCCGGGCCTGCCGGGTAAGGATCCACGACGTCGATGTGCAGGGGCGCTTTCGGGCTCCGGGCGACGGCGGTGTGGGCGAGCAGCCGCTCCAGCACGCTGGTGCCGCGGGGGCCGCCACCGATGATGACGGCCCGGTTGCTCTGCGATATTTCCACGCCATACAGCGTACGGGCTGGAAGCGGAGTGTGCGCCGGACGCTTGACTTGCCAGCCATGGGGGATGTTGTTTGGATGGGGCGCATGACCACCACAGCAGCTGATCAAGCGTCCGTTCCCGGCCCCGGCAGGGACACCACCGGCACCAACTCCCGCCAAACCGCGCCGGAACCCGTCGACGAAAATGTGTGGCTGGAGGACATCTACGGCGAGGAGCAGCTGGCCTGGGTCAAGGAGCAAAACTCCCGCACCGAGGACCTGCTGGAGGGCAGCGGCTACGACGAACTGGAGGCCGGCATCCTGGAGGTCCTTGACTCCACGGACCGGATCGCCATGGTGGGCAAGCGCGGAGACTGGTACTACAACTTCTGGCGCGACCAGCAGAACCCCAAAGGCCTGTGGCGGCGGACCACCTGGGAGAGCTACTGCACCGACTCCCCGGAATGGGATGTCCTGCTGGATGTTGACGAGCTGTCCCGCGCCGAAGGCGACGAGTGGGTGTTCCACGGTGCCACGTTCCTGCGCCCCGCGGCCGGGGAGCCCTACCGGCTGGCGCTGCTTGCCCTCTCCCCCGACGGCGGCGACGCCAACCGGTACCGCGAGTTCGACGTCGAGGCGCGCGGCTTCGTGGACCCCGCCCGTGGCGGGTTCGACCTCCCCACGGCGAAAGGCAACGTCTCCTGGCTCGACGCCGACACCCTCCTGGTTGCCTCCACCGCGGACGGGCTGCCCAAGACGGCCTCCTCCTACGCCCGGACGGCAGTGACGCTTAAGCGCGGAGAGTCCCTGGCCTCGGCTCCACGCCTCTTCGAGGTGCCCGAAGACCACATGATGGCCATGGCGGCCCATGACTCCACGCCCGGCTTTGAGCGGACCTTCGCGGTGGACTACATCGACTTCTTCAACCGCACCAACTTCGTGCTGCGGGACGGAAGCTGGGTGCAGATCGACGTGCCCACCGACGTCAACGTCAGCGCACACCGGGACTGGCTGCTCTTCCGCCCGCAGCAGGACTGGGCCCTGGACGGCACCACTTACCCTTCCGGCGCGCTGCTTGCCGCCAATTTCGAGGACTACCTCGCCGGCAGCCGGGACCTCACCGTCCTGTTCACCCCCGATGCCCACACTTCCCTGCAGTCCTGGAGCTGGACCCGGAACTTCCTCCTGCTCAACCTGCTCAAGGACGTCTCCTCCGAAATCCGGGTGCTCGACCCGTCCCGGCCTTCCGGCAACACGGACGGCGGCTGGGCGGCAACCCTCCTCGACGCCTGCCCGCCGCTGCATGACGTGAACGCCTACGCGGTGGACGACGAGGACGAGGCACCGGCCGACGGCGGGGCCGGTGATGACTTCTGGCTCATCGCCACCGGCTTCACCACTCCCACCACCCTGATGCGCGGCACCCTGGAACCCGGCAACCTGGAACCCGGGAGCGCCGGGACGTCCGGCGTGGTGAGCCGGCACGCGGTGGTCAAGACCTCGCCGTCGTTCTTTGCCGACGATGACTATGAGGTGGAGCAGCACTTCGCCGTGTCCGACGACGGCACCCGGGTCCCGTACTTCCAGGTGGCGCCGCGCGGGCTGGCGTTGGACGGGCAGAACCCCACCCAGCTGTCCGGCTACGGCGGGTTCGAGGTGTCACGCACGCCTGCCTACAGCGGCGCCGTTGGCCGGGCGTGGCTGGAGCGGCGGACCACGGTTTCGGACGGCAGCGACGGGAAGGCGCCGCACTCGCGCGGCGGGGTGTATGTGGTGGCGAACATCCGCGGCGGCGGCGAGTACGGGCCGGCCTGGCACCGTGCCGCGTTGAAAGAAAACCGCCACCGCGCCTACGAGGACTTCGCAGCAGTGGCGCGGGACCTGATTTCCCGCGGTGTCACTTCGCCGCGGCGGCTGGGGTGCGTGGGCGGGTCCAATGGTGGACTCCTGGTGGGGAACATGCTCACCCGGTATCCGGAACTGTTCCGGGCCGTTTCCTGCGGTGTGCCCCTGCTGGACATGCGCCGCTACACCAAGCTCTCCGCCGGGCACTCGTGGATTGCCGAGTACGGCGACCCCGACGACCCCGAACAGTGGGAATACATCAGGACGTTCTCCCCCTACCACCTGCTCAAGGACGCGGTGGAGTACCCGGAGACGTTCATCTGGACCGCGACCTCGGACGACCGGGTGGGCCCGGTGCAGGCACGGAAGATGGCCGCCCGGATGCTGGCCATGGGCATCCCGAACGTGTGGTTCCACGAGGCCCTGGAGGGTGGCCACGCCGGCGCCTCCGACAACCGGCAGGCAGCTGCCCTGCAGGCGCGAAGCCAGCACTTCCTGTGGAAAGCGCTGGCGGGCTGACGGCCATGGCAGCCCGCCTGGCCGTTCGGCGGGCTGTTGCCGCGGACATAGAGCGGCTGGCCCAGGTGCACGTCCGCTGCTGGCAGGAGACCTACCGGGGCATGCTGTCCGATGCCTTCCTCGCCGCCGTGGACCCGGCGGACCGGCTGCGGCTCTGGCAGCATTTGCTGGACCGCGCGGATCCTGCCGAAGCGTGGGTGGCGTGCGACGGCGGGACGGTGGTGGGGTTTGCCGGTTCCCGCCGGCTGCCTGCCCCCGGCTCCCCGGAAGGGCACCCGCCGCCCGCCTCGGGAGACCTGGAGCTGTGGGGGCTGTACCTGCTGGCCTCGCACCAGGGCCTTGGCTTGGGCGGCCTTTTGCTGGACGCTGCCATCGGCTCGAGGGCAGCGAGCCTTTGGGTGGCAGCCGCCAACAGCCGGGCCATCGGTTTCTACCGCCGCTTCGGCTTTGCACCGGACGGCGAAGAGGACGTCCTGCCTGCGTGGGAGGACCTCCCGGAGATCCGGATGGTCCGCCCGGCGCAGGGCCGGCCGCGGAGCACTTGAACCCTGTTGACCGGGGGCGGAGCCTGTGGCGGGCACCGTTTTGCACTGCATGGCCGGATCTGCGTATCCTTGGTGGGCTAGTAATAGCAACTGGAGACGTGCCAGAGCGGCCGAATGGACTTCACTGCTAATGAAGGGTCGGGGTTAAACTCGACCGGGGGTTCAAATCCCCCCGTCTCCGCGTTTGGCCCCGGTCCCCTGGACCGGGGCCTTTTGCGTTTCCGGCGGCTCGTGGAACGCGCTGTCCGGCCAACGGACGCCGCGAGCGCCGCCGGTGCCGCAGTGGCAGGATTGGCCCATGGCGGCACCCAGCAACCCAGACCACCACGACGATGCCCGGACGGGATGGAATCCGCGCCTCGCCCTCCTGGTAGCGGCAGCGTTCTTCATGGAATTCCTGGACGGCACGGTCCTCACCACTGCCATTCCCAGCATCTCAGCCGACTTTGCCGTCCCCGCCGCCAACGTCAACATCACCATGACCGCCTACCTGCTGACGGTGGCCATCGGCATTCCCCTCAGCGGCTGGCTCGCTGAACGCTTTGGGGCCAGGCGGATCTTCTGTACAGCCATCGCGCTGTTCACCCTCTCATCGTTGGCCTGTGCGCTCAGCCAGGACCTGGCCACACTGACCATGAGCCGCATTGCCCAGGGTACCGGCGGCGCCATGATGGTCCCGGTGGGAACGCTGGTGGTGCTGCGTGGAACACCGAAGTCGGACCTGCTGCGCGCCACCGCGTTCCTGGTATGGCCCGGGCTCCTGGCGCCAGTCCTCGCGCCACTGGTGGGCGGCGCGCTCACCACGTACCTGTCATGGCACTGGATCTTCCTGGTGAACCTGCCGCTCGGCGTGGCCGCCTTTGCGGCATCGCTTCGGCTGGTTCCGACGGTGCCCGGCGATCCCGGCCGGCGGCTCGACTGGCCGGGAATGCTCCTGACAACAGTTGGCGTCGGTGCCCTGGTGACCGGGCTGGAACTTGCCAGCAGCCACCCGGGACTTCCCTGGGCCGGAATCAGTGCCGCTGCCGGAGCCGCTGCACTGACCGGGGCCGTCCTGTGGATGCGCAGGGCTCCCCACCCGCTGTTCAACCTGCAGGTCTTCCGCACCCGGACGTTCCTGGCCATGGCCACGGGCGGCTTTGTCTACCGGGTCACCATAAGCTCCGTCCCGTTCCTGCTGCCGCTGATGTTCCAGGCAGGCTTCGGCTGGTCGCCGCTGCACGCCGGCGCCTTGGTGGCAGCCGTGTTCATTGGCAACATCGGGATCAAACCGGCCACCACACCTTTGATCCGTAAGTTCGGATTCAAGGCGGTGCTGGTGTTTGCCTCCCTGGCATCAGCCGTGACGTTCGCCCTCTGTGCCTTCCTGACACCGGAAACCCCGGCGGCTTTGATGGCCGTACTGCTGGTATGCAGCGGCGCCTTCCGCTCCATCGGCTTTTCGGCCTACGCCTCGGTCCAGTACGCGGACATTCCTCCGGCCCAGCTAACCTCCGCCAACACCGTGTCCGCCACGCTGGTGCAGCTCGGCACAGGCTCCGGCATCGCCATCGCGGCCCTGCTGATCCGGACTTTCGAGGGCCTCACCTCCGCGGCCCAGGATCCGGCCGGCCCTTTCCGCGGCGCATTCCTGGCGATGGCCGTCCTGATGCTGGCAAGCACCGTGGACAGCATCCTGCTCCCCCGGCATGCCGGGGCCGCAGTCAGCCGGCCTGCGCCAGCACCAGCGGCAGCACCGCTCCCGCCCCGGCCAACCGAAGGGCGCGCCCCGCGACGGTGAGGGTCCACCGGCTGTCGGTAAGGTCGTCGATGAGCATCACCGGCTGCCCCTGGACGGACTGCAGGGCGGCTTCGAGCTCAGAGCCCACCACCAACCGGTCCCAAACGCCCGCCAGCCGGTAGGCGCTGTTGCCACCGCGCCCGCCGGTGGGACCGCCGTGCGCCAGCTGCAGCTCCCCGAGGTAGGGAATGCGCCCGATCTCGGAGATGCCCCGTGCCAGCGAGCCCACGAGCTGGGGCTTGCCGCGGGATGGGACGTTCACAATGGCGGCCGGCCTGCCCACCCCGCTCCATCCCGGGTTCCGGGCGTCGCCGGTTCCCCACTCGCGCAGTACCTGCACGCAGGCCTGGAGCAGTCCGGGATCCACCGGCCGGTCCTCCGCGCCGGCAGCGAACAGCTCCCGCAGGGCCCCGCCCCAGCCGAGGTCCGTCAGGCGGGCCAGGACGCGCCCGTCCGAGAGGCCCTCGCCCGGCTTGAGTTTCCCCTTCACGGACACCCCAAGACGGTCCATGCCGCTTGGCCATTGAAGACGCGGCTCCAGGACGCCGCCCGCCCTGCTGAGGGTCTGGCTGGCTGCAGCCGTGGCGTCGGCTGCCACGTCCGCCGGGAACCACTGGCCGGCGCAGTTGTCGCACCGGCCGCACGGCCGGGCCGTCCCGTCATCCAGGACCGAAGTGATGTACTCCATCCGGCAACCAGCCGTGTCCTGGTAGATAACCATGGAGTCCTGCTCGTCCACCCGGGCTTCCGCAATGCGGCTGTAGCGCTCGGCGTCGTAAACCCAGGGCTGGCCGGTGGAACGCCAGCCGCCGCCGACCCGCTCCACCGCTCCGTCCACGGACAGGACCTTCAGCAGCAGCTCAAGCGGAGTGCGGCGAAGGTCCACCCTGGCCTCCAGGGCAACCGTTGACAGCGCGGCGCCGGCCTCGGCCAGCGCAGTCAGCACGGCCGCTGCCTTCTCTTCCGATGGCATGGACGCGGTGGCGAAGTACTGCCAGATTTCCCGGTCCTCGGACCCGGGCAGCAGCAGGACATCGGCGTTCGCGGCGCCACGGCCGGCGCGGCCCACCTGCTGGTAGTACGCCACCGGCGACGACGGCGCACCGAGGTGGACAACGAAGCCAAGATCGGGCTTGTCGAAGCCCATTCCGAGCGCAGAGGTGGCCACCAGCGCCTTGACCTGGTTGTCCTTCAGCAGCTGCTCTGCCCGCTCCCGGTCCGCCGGATCGGTCCGCCCGGTATAGGCCAGCACGTTGTGTCCCGCCTCGGACAGGAGCCGGGCAGTGTCCTCCGCCGCGGAAACGGTCAGGGTGTAGATGATGCCGCTGCCGGGAAGGTCGGCCAGATGGGTCAGCAGCCATCCCAGCCGCTCCTTGGAATTGGGCAGCGACAGGACACCCAGCCGCAGCGAGTCCCTGCCCAGGGAGCCGCGGATGGTCAGCACGCCCGCGCCGAGCTGTTCTTCGATGTCATGCACCACCCGTGAGTTGGCCGTGGCCGTGGTGGCCAGGACCGGCACCGTGTCCGGCAGCCGGGTGATGAGGTCCGCGATCCGGCGGTAGTCGGGGCGGAAGTCGTGGCCCCAGTCGGAAATGCAGTGGGCTTCGTCGATGACCAGCAGCCCTGTCCGGCGGAGGAGTTCGGGCAGCTGGGTCTCCCGGAACGCCGGGTTGGTGAGCCGCTCCGGGGACACCAGCAGGACGTCCACCTCGTCCGCGGCCAGCTGCTCACGGACGGTGTCCCATTCCAGCTGGTTGGCCGAGTTGATGGCCACGGCCCGGACCCCTGCCCGGGCGGCGGCAGCCACCTGGTCCCGCATCAGCGCCAGCAGGGGCGATACAATCAGCGTGGGCCCGGCCCCCCGGCGGCGCAGCAGCAGGGATGCCACGAAGTACACGGCGGACTTGCCCCAGCCGGTGCGCTGGACCACCAGGGCCCGCCGCCCGCCGTCGACCAATGCCTCAATGGCTTCAAACTGGCCGTCGTGGAAAACGGCGCCCGGGTTCCCCACCAGGCCGCGAAGGACCTCCAGCGCCTCGGCGTGCGTGGCGGTCCCCGGGCCGTCCGGGCCTGCCGTATCTGCAACTGCGGTAGCGGAAACTGTGGACGCGTACTGGTTATTGGCCATTGGTTCAGTATCCCAGCACCCTCCGACACCCCGCACAGCGATCGCGCCACTATGTGGAAACCTGCCAGGCGCGCGCTGCAAAGCCACTGCTGTGACGCAGGTTCTCCCCAAACCCGTTGGCCACATGCGCCGCACACGTAAGATAAAGCCCGTGACTAGCGAACAGACAACGACATTTGATCTCTCGGCATCCTTCAAGGCCTACGACGTCCGTGGGATCGTCGGGGAGTCGATCACCGCCGAAATCGTCGAAGCCGTGGGGGCCGCGTTCGTGGATGTCCTGCAGCTCGAAGGCCAGACCATCGTGGTGGGCGGGGACATGCGCCCTTCCTCCCCCGAGTTCACCAAGGCCTTCGCCAACGGGGCGGCAACCCGGGGTGCCAACGTGGAACTCCTGGACCTGATCTCCACCGATGAGCTGTACTTCGCCTGCGGCTTCCTCAACCGCGCCGGAGCCACCTTCACCGCCAGCCACAACCCCGCCGAATACAACGGCATCAAGATGGCCAAGGCAGGCGCCGTTCCCATCTCCTCCGAAACCGGCCTCAAGGACATCCAGGCCCTCTCGGAGCAGTACCTGAACTCCGGTTCCATTCCCGCGGCCGGCACCCGCGGCCTGATCAGCGTCCGCGACGTGCTCAAGGACTACTCCGAATACCTCCGCAAGCTGGTTGACCTCTCCTCGTCCCGCCCCCTGAAGGTGGTGGTGGACGCCGGCAACGGCATGGCCGGCCTGACCACCCCGGCCGTCCTGGGCGACGCGCTGTTGCCCAAGCTGCCCTTCGACATCGTTCCGCTGTACTTCGAACTGGACGGCTCTTTCCCCAACCACCCTGCCAACCCCCTGGAGCCGGAAAACCTCCGCGATCTGCAGGCCGCAGTGATCGAACACGGCGCGGACATCGGCCTGGCCTTCGACGGCGATGCCGACCGGTGCTTCGTCATTGACGAAAAGGGCCAGCCTGTGTCGCCGTCAGCCATCACCGGCATGGTGGCGCGCCGCGAGATCGCCCGGGCCAAGGCCCAGGGCGAGGAAAAGCCCGCCATCATCCACAACCTCCTGACCTCCCGCGCCGTCGCCGAACTGGTGGAGCACGACGGCGGCCGCGCCGTCCGTACGCGCGTGGGCCACTCCTTCATCAAGGCAGTCATGGCCACGGAAGGCGCAGTATTCGGCGGCGAGCACTCCGCGCACTTCTATTTCCGCGACTTCTGGAACGCTGACACCGGCATGCTGGCTGCCATGCACGTCCTGGCGGCCCTGGGTGAACAAGACGTGCCGCTCTCCGACCTGGCCCGCGAATACGAGCCTTATGTCAGCTCCGGCGAAATCAACTCGGAGGTGGAGGACAAGCCGGCGGCCGTGGAGCGCGTGCGCCAGGCGTTCGCGGACGAGGACCTCACCATCGACAACCTGGACGGCAGCACGTTCACGGCCAATGACGGCAGCTACTGGTTCAACCTTCGCCCGTCCAACACTGAACCGTTCCTGCGGCTCAACGCCGAAGCCACGGACCGCGCCACCATGGAACGCGTCCGCGACCGCGTCCTGGCCCTGGTGCGGGCCTAGCACCGGATGACCCACCACAAAGGGCCGGCAGCGGACGGGCACAGCGGGCAGGAGAGCTGGCGTGATTCCGTCCCCGAAGCGACGGCAACAGACCTGGAGAACCTCCTGGGCACGGGCGTCAGCGCGGCCCAGGAGCAGCTCCAGCGCGCCGGCGGTTTCCTGCCCTTCGCCCTGACCGTCCAGAACGACGGCGAGGTGCGGCTGGTTGCCGTCTCCCCGGCGGACGCCGGAGAGGGCAGTGACGGGGAGTTTGACGCCGACGCCATGATCCACGACCTGCAGGCCCTCCTCCGCCAGAACCGCGGCGACTTCCGCGCCGCCGCAGTTGTCTGCGACATCCTGCTGGTGGAAGAGGATTCGGATGCCATCCACGTGGCGGCTGAACACCAGGATGGTTCCCTCTTCGCCGCCGTGCTTCCCTACTCGGCCAACGCCACCACCCAGTCCTGGGAATACGGCGAGCTCGGCGCCGACGCCAGCGAGCCCGTAATCTGGGTGGACTAGACCAGATTTGTCGCCATGAAAATCAACGCCTTCGCTGACGTGAGCCTGCGGGCACTCATGGTGCTCGCAGCCGTTCCGGACGGCACGCTGCTCACCACCCAGGGCATCGCGGACTCGGTGGGGACACCGTACAACCACGTAAGCAAGGCCATGGCCAGGCTGCGGACCATGGGCCTGATCGAGGTGGTTCGCGGCCGGTCCGGCGGTTCGCGGCTCAGCCATGCGGGACGCATCGCCACGGTAGGCCAAATCCTGCGGCAGCTTGATACCCGCACGGATCCCGCGGACTGCGTGTCCCCGGGCGGGAACTGCCCCCTCATCAATGAATGCAGGCTCCGCGGCGCCCTGGCCCGCGCCCGCGAGGCCTTCTACGCCGAGCTTGATTCGGTGGTAATCGGGGAGCTCCCCCAGGCCCGGCAGATGGCTCCGGTTTTCCAGATGATTGGCCTCCGTCCCGGCCTCTGAGGGCCCCTAACCGGGTGCCCGCTCCCAGTTTGATTCCGAACTTCTACAAGGTGTAGAAATGAGGCAGAAATACTCGCATTTCAGATACGAGTTTTCATCCGGCCGGACGAAGGCCCCGGCCATAACCTCAGGAGTACAGATGCTCTCGGACAAGTCCCGCCCCGTCATCGAGGCCACCCTGCCGCTGGTCGGCTCCCGGATCGGATCCATCACCCCCAACTTCTACGCCCGCCTCTTCGCGGCGCACCCCGAACTGATGGATGGCTTGTTCAGCCGCTCCAACCAGCGCTCCGGCAACCAGCAGCAGGCCCTCGCCGGCAGCATCGCCGCCTTCGCCACCCACCTGGTGAACAACCCCGGCACGCTGCCGGAAAAGGTCCTTTCCCGCATCGCCCACCGGCACGCTTCCCTGGGCATCACCGAACCGCAGTACCAGGTGGTCTACGAGCACCTGTTCGCCGCAATCGCCGAAGACCTGGCCGAAGTCATCACCCCCGAGATCGCCGAAGCCTGGACCGAGGTGTACTGGCTCATGGCAGACGCCCTGATCAAGCTCGAAAAGAGCCTCTACGCCGCGCAGGCCAACGACAAAATGTGGACGCCCTGGCGGGTCGCGGCCAAGGCACCGGCAGGAACCGGGTCCATGACCTTCACCCTTGAGCCCGCGGATGACACGCCCGTCACCCCTGCCCTTCCCGGCCAGTACGTCAGCGTCAAGGTGGCCGTTGCGGACGGCCTGCGCCAGGTGCGCCAGTACTCCCTCTCCGGCGACGCCGGCACCAGCCGTACCTTTACCACCAAGCTGGACGACGGCGGCGAGGTCTCCCCCGTGCTGCACCACACGGTGCAGGTGGGCGACGTCGTCGAAATTTCCAACCCTTACGGCGAGATCACCCTCAAGGAGGGCGACGGCCCCGTGGTCCTCGCGTCCGCAGGCATCGGCTGCACGCCCACCGCCTCCATCCTGCGTTCCCTCGCCGAGTCCGGCTCCGACCGCCAGGTCCTGGTGCTGCATGCCGAAAGCACCCTGGACAGCTGGGCCCTGCGCAGCCAGATGACGGACGACGTCGAACGCCTGGACGGTGCCGAACTGCAGCTCTGGCTGGAGAAGCCGGTCAGCGGCGCCAGGGAAGGCTTCATGTCCCTGCGCGAGGTGGACCTCCCCGCCGACGCGTCGCTGTACCTCTGCGGCCCGCTGCCGTTCATGAAGAACATCCGCAACGAGGCCATCAATGCCGGCATCCCCGCCACCCGGATCCACTACGAGGTCTTCGGCCCGGACATCTGGCTCGCCAGCTGAGTCCCCACCGCCTCCCTGACTTCGCTCCGCTCAGCCAGGGAACCCTCGGCGGCGGAGGCCCCTGTTGGAGGACGACGACGGCCCCGCACCTTTTCGAAAAGGTGCGGGGCCGTCGTCGTGAGGGAGGGTGGGGCGGCTGCTAGTGCTTGGCCATCCGTTCCTTGAGCGAATCGAGCTCGGCACGCAGGGCATCCGGGAGTGAATCCCCGAACTTGGCGTACCACTCCTCGATGGAGGCCAGCTCCGCGTCCCATTCCTCGCGGTCCACGCGGACAGCGTCCTCCACGTGGGCGTGGGTCAGGTCCAGGCCGGTGAGGTCCAGCGAGTGCCCGGCCGGAACGTATCCGATGGGAGTCTCCACGGCGTCGGCCTTGCCCTCGATGCGCTCGATGGCCCACTTGAGGACGCGGGCGTTGTCGCCGAAGCCAGGCCAGGCGAAGCCGCCGTCAGCCGTCCGGCGGAACCAGTTCACCAGGAAGATGTGGGGCAGGCGTTCCGGGTTTGCCTTGCCGGAGACGCTGATCCAGTGCTTCAGGTAGTCGCCTGCGTCGTAACCGATGAACGGCAGCATGGCCATGGGATCGCGGCGGAGCACGCCTACCTGGCCGGCGGCCGCGGCAGTGGTCTCGGAGGACAGCGTCGAGCCCATGAAGATGCCGTTGGTCCAGCTGCGGGCCTGGGTAACCAGCGGAACGGTGGTCTTGCGGCGGCCGCCGAACAGGATGGCAGAGAGTTCAACGCCCTCGGGGCTGTAGTATTCCTCGGCCAGCATGTCGATCTGCGAGATCGGCGTGCAGAAGCGGGAGTTCGGGTGGGCTGCCGGCTTGTCCGAATCAGGAGTCCACGAGTTGCCCTCCCAGTCGGTCAGGTGGGCCGGAACCTCGTCGGTCATCCCTTCCCACCACACACCGCCGTCGTCGGTCAGGGCGACGTTGGTGAAGATGCTGTGGCCCTTGGCGATGGCGCGCATGGCGTTGGGGTTGGTGCCCCAGCCGGTACCGGGCGCAACGCCGAAGAGGCCCGCTTCCGGGTTGGTGGCGCGGAGTTCGCCTTCCTTGCCGATCCGCATCCAGGTGATGTCATCGCCCAGGGTCTCCACTTCCCAGCCTTCGATGGTGGGATCGAGCAGTGCGAGGTTGGTCTTGCCGCAGGCGGAGGGGAAGGCGGCGGAAACGTAGTAGTTCTTCTTTTCCGGCGAGGTCAGCTTGAGGATGAGCATGTGCTCGGCCAGCCAGCCCTCGTCGCGCGCCATCACGGAGGCGATGCGCAGGGCGTAGCACTTCTTTCCCAGCAGGGCGTTCCCGCCGTAGCCGGAGCCGAAGGACCAGATGGAGCGCTCCTCGGGGAAGTGCACGATCCATTTGTCCGGGTTGCAGGGCCACGCGACATCGTCCTGGCCGCTCTCGAGCGGTGCGCCCAGGGAGTGCAGTGCCGGGACGAAGAAGGCGTTGGTCTCGGTGATCTTGTCCAGCACCGCGGTACCGATATTGGCCATGATGCGCATGGAGGCAACAACGTAGGCGCTGTCGGTGATTTCGACGCCGAACTTGGGGTCCTCGGCGTCGAGGTGGCCCATGACGAACGGGATGACGTACATGGTGCGGCCACGCATGGAGCCGGCGAACAGGCCACGCAGCTTGTCCTTCATCTCCCGCGGATCCATCCAGTTGTTGGTGAAGCCGGCGTCGCGCTCGTTTTCGGAGCAGATGAACGTCTGCTCCTCGACGCGGGCAACGTCAGCGGGATCGGAGAACGCGGCGAAGGAATTCGGAAACAGGTCCGGGTTGAGCCTGGTCAGGGTGCCGGCAGCAACGAGTTCGTCCGTGAGGCGGGTGTTTTCCTCTTCGGAGCCGTCCACCCAGTAGATGCGGTCCGGCTGCGTAAGCTCAGCAACCTCTTCGACCCACGCCAGCAGGCCGGCATGTGTGGTGGGTGCTTTCTCAAGCAGCGGCTTCTGCGCCAGATCGCCCATTGCAGTTCCCTTCCTCGGGTTCATCGGTGTGTCCTAAATGCTATGGTCCGGACCAGTGGAGTTTTTTGGGAGCTTGACTGACATCTCCAGTCACCGAAACTGAATTCCGCGGGAAATCAAGGAATTATTGCCGCGAAAACGCCAATTAAGTGACAAAGGTCACCTAGACCGGTCTAGTCGCCTAGATTACAGCCGCTTCGATTTGGCATCGGGCGGCGCCTCGCGTAAAGTAATTCGAGGTTCGGGGAGAGCGGTTCTCCTCCCGGGACACGGAATGCGCCCATAGCTCAGCTGGATAGAGCGTCTGTCTACGGAACAGAAGGTCAGGGGTTCGAATCCCTTTGGGCGCACCAACAAGGTCCGCACCGGTTCGCCGGTGCGGACCTTTTTTGTGCTGCCAGGACACCTTCCCCCGGCTAGGCTTTGCTCATGAATCCCGAGGCCGCTGGGCGCGAATTTGATGTTGTTGTTATCGGCGCTGGCGCCGTAGGGGAAAACGTGGCCGACCGCGTGGTCCAGGGCGGCCTGACGGCCGTGCTCGTCGAGGCGGAACTGGTGGGCGGGGAATGCTCTTACTGGGCGTGCATGCCATCGAAGGCACTCCTTCGCCCTGGTACGGCGCTCCACGGGGCGCAGACCACGCCAGGGGCAAAGGAAGCGGTCACCCGCACCCTGGACGCCGCCGCCGTCCTGGAGCGGCGCAACTACTTCACCTCCAACTGGCAGGATGACAGCCAGGCTTCGTGGGTCAAGGACACCGGCATCGAACTGGTGCGTGGCCATGCCTGGCTGACCGGCCCCAAGGCCGTCGAGGTGGCCGGCCTGGACGGCACGCAGCACTTGCTGCGTGCGCGGCATGCCGTGGTGCTTGCCACGGGGTCCACCCCCAACACACCGCCCATCGAAGGGCTGCAGGATGTCCAGGTCTGGGGAACGCGTGAAGCGACATCCGCCGGCGAGGTCCCGGAGCGGCTGACGGTATTGGGCGGCGGAGTGGCCGGCGCCGAACTGGCCCAGGCCTTCGCCCGCCTTGGTTCAAGCGTCACCCTGGTGGCACGCAGCGGACTGCTCGGCACCTTTCCGGAAGAAGCCTCGGCGCTGGTCGCCGCGGGATTGAGGGCGGACGGCGTCGAACTCCGGCTGCATACCGCCACGGACCGGATCAGCGCCAACGACGACGGCACCCTCACCGTAAGCCTTGGGGACGGAACCACTGTCACTTCGGAGAAGGTCCTGGTCTCCACCGGCCGCCACCCGGCACTGGAGGGCCTGGGCCTGGAAAGCATTGGTTTCGAGCCCGATGAATCAGGCCACCTGTCCCTGTCCGCCGACGCCTCGGGCCTGGTCCGGGAAACGCCCGGGGACGAACAGTGGCTCTACGCCGTGGGCGACGCCGCCGGCAAGAACCTCTTCACCCACCAGGGCAAGTACGAGGCCCGCGCCACCGGCGATGCCATCGCCGCGCGGGCAAGAGGCGCGCTGGACGGAACACCCGGCGACTGGACCCGCTACGCCCAGACGGCCAACCAGCATGCGGTGCCCAGCGTCGTCTTCACGGACCCCGAGCTGGCCAGCGTGGGACGCACGCTGAAGGCGGCCAGGAAGGACGGATACAACGCCTCGTCCGTGGAGCTGCCCATCGAGGTTGCCGGCTCCTCACTGCACTCGGAGAACTACGAAGGGTGGGCGCAGCTGGTGGTCGACGAGGACCGCAAGGTCCTCCTTGGCGCAACCTTCGCCGGCCCCGACGTAGCCGAGCTGCTGCACGCGGCAACGATCGCCGTGGTGGGCGAGGTGCCGCTGGACCGGCTCTGGCATGCAGTCCCTTCCTACCCCACCATCAGCGAGGTATGGCTCCGTCTCCTGGAGAAGTACGGCCTCTAGGCTTTATTTGAACTGACCGGTCAGTTCGGTTAGCCTTGATGCAGACTTCTTCTGCGAAAGGTGATCGTTGCTCTCTGCACATCAGCTCCAGGCCAAAGGGCGCCGGGATCCGCTGCTTCCCCCCACTTCGGTGACGGTGGCGCGCGGCGAACTGCTGCTCGTCACCGGGGACAGGCAGGACCAGCGCACGGCGTTGTCCCTCCTGCTCAGCGGCCGGATGAAAGCAACGGAAGGGCAGCTCAGCTGGGACGGCAGTTCCCGGACCAGGCAGCTGCGCCTGTCCGCTGCCCTGGTGGACTCCCCCGGCGTCAACGAACCCGAGGAACACCTCAGCGTCCGGGACCTGGTGACCGAGGACCTCGCCCTGGTGCCCCGCCGGTACCGGGGTGCTCTGCTCAGCGGCCCGTGGCTGAAGGTCAACCGCTTCGAAGATATCGCCGGCCTGTGGACGGAGCAGCTGGATCCGGAGCGGCGGCTTGAACTGCTCACCGCGCTGGCCCTGGCCAATCCCCGCACGGACCTGCTGGTGGTTGACTCACCGGACCGGCACAGCGCCGACGACCTCACGTGGCTGCCACGCCTCCGGGAGCTGGCGTACGACGCCGGGCGGCCCCTCGCCGTCGTAGCGGCGGTCAGCGCCGTCCCCGCCTCGTGGGACGGACCGGTGGCCGCGATCGGCAACGCGGCGCCCGAACCCGAACCTGGGACCACCGCCGGCAAGCACTCCGCCGGGGCGGAGACCGCCCCCGAAGACCAGGAAACCGAACTCGAAACCGAGGTTGCCAAGTGACTGTCCTGCGGCTGGCCCGCTCCGAACTCAAGCGCATGACCGGTGGGCTGCTGCCCAAGCTGACCATCCTGGCGCTGACCATGGTCCCGCTGCTCTACGGCGCCGTCTACCTGTACGCGAACTGGGACCCCTACGGCCACCTGAACAACCTGGATGCCGCCCTGGTGGTGGAGGACTCCGGTGCCACCAATGCCGACGGCACGCGCCTCGAGGCCGGGACAAAGGTGGCGGACAGCCTGGTGGAGGGCAACGTGTTCCACTGGGTGCCGGTGGAAAGCTCGGCGGAAGCGGATGCCGGCGTCAGCAGCGGCCAGTACGCGTTCGCGCTGAAGATCCCCAAGGATTTCTCCGCCAACCTGGTCTCGCCGGGCAGCTTTGATTCCGCGAGCCAGGCCATGCTGAACGTGACTACGAACGATGCGAACAACTACCTCCTGAGCACCATCGTGGACAAGCTGACCACGGCCGTGCACACCACGGTGGCCAAGGAAGTGGGCGAGGAAACCGCCAACCAGCTGCTCACAGGATTTGGCACCATCCACTCCAAGATGGTCCAGGCGGCGGACGGCGCCTCCCAGCTGGCCGACGGCGTGGCCACGCTCAGGGACGGTGCGGTCACCCTCCACGAGGGGACCTCAGCCCTGAGCAGCGGCGCGGACCAGCTGTACGCGGGCCAGCTGAAGCTGCGCGACGGCGCCAACCAGCTGACAGACGGCGCCGGGCAGCTCAGCAGCGGCCTGGCGGTCCTCAAGGACAAGACAGCCACCCTGCCCACCGATACCCAGACCCTGGCTTCCGGCGCCGCCCAGGTGGCCGCGGGAAACGCCCAGCTCAACGCCAAGGTCCAGGACATGGCAGCCCAACTGGAGGCGGCGGACCAGGGCCTGCGCAGCCGTGTGGTCGAATCCAACAGCAGGCTGGTCGCGTCCGGCGTCCTGACCCAGGACCAGGCGGACAAAGTCCTGGCGGACTTCGATGCCGCCGGCACGTCCAGCCCGGTGGCAGCCGCCAAGGGCAAGATCCAGGCGGATGCGGCCCAGGTCCAGCAGTTGGCCAACGGCTCCGAAGCGGTCAGCGTCGGCGCCGCCCGGCTGGCGGCCGGGATGCCGGCACTCAGGGACGCCATCTCGCAGGCCTCGGCGGGGGCTGACCAGCTGCATACGGGTGCCGCGGCGCTGGCAGCCGGTGAGCAGTCCGCCGTCGACGGAGCCGCCAGCCTTGCCGACGGCGCACGGAAGGTCGACGCCGGTGCCGCCCAGCTTGCGGACGGCGCGGGCCAGGCCGCCACCGGCTCCCGTACCCTGTCGGACGAGATCGGCAAGGGCGCCGGGCAGGTCCCCAACCCTGACGACGCACAGAAGAGCAACCTGTCCCAGGTAATGGCAGATCCTGTGGCGGTCAGCAACGTCTCCCAGGCCAAGGCCGGGTCCTACGGTGCCGGGCTGGCGCCGTTCTTCCTCACGCTGGCCATGTGGATCGGGATCTTCATGCTGGTCCAGGCCATGCGCCCCATAACGCAGCGTGCACTGGCATCCAATGCGCCGTCGTGGAAGATCGCCCTGGGCGGCTGGCTGCCCTTCTTCGTGGTTTCGGTGGTGCAGGCATCGCTGTTGACCTTGGTGGCGGACGCCGCGCTGGGGCTCAACCCCTCCCATCCGGTCCTGATGTGGCTGTTGATGCTGGCCGCTGCCATGGCATTCAGCGCGCTCATCCAGGGCATCGTGGCGCTGCTGGGCTCCCCCGGCAAGCTGGTGGTCCTCATCCTCCTGGTCCTCCAGCTGGTGTCTTCCGGCGGCACGTTCCCGTGGCAGACCACGCCGGAGCCCCTGCATGTGGTGCACCAGGTCCTGCCGATGGGATATGTGGTGACCGGAATGCGGCACTTGATCTACGGCGGGGACCTGTCCATGATTGCCCCTACCTTCGTGGGACTGCTGGGCTACACTTTGCTGGGCGCGGCCATGTCCACCCTCGCGGTGCGGAAGAACAAGTACTGGACGCTCAAGACCCTGAAGCCGGAGATCGCGGTATGACCACTGAACTGACACCCGCCGGCAAGGGGCTGCGGCCCGCCAGGACCAACGCCACCCGCCAGAAGCTCTTCGACGCCTCCATGGAACTGATCGGCGAGCGCGGGGCCGCCAGCGTCACCGTGGATGAGATCGCGGCAGCGGCCGGAGTCTCCAAGGGCACCGTCTACTACAACTTCGGCAGCAAGTCGGAGCTGATCGCACAGCTCCTGCGGCACGGCGTGGACATCCTCAAGGCGCGGCTGCTCGAGGCCGCCGACGCCGGAGCGACCGGCCGCGACCCGTTGCTCGCCATGGAAGCGATGATCGGCCAGGCCATGGACTTCATGGCAGAGTACCCCTCCTTCGCGCGCCTCTGGGTCAGCGAAAACTGGCGGATACCCAGCGAATGGCAGGGCACGTTCTCCGTGCTGCGCGGGGAGCTCCTGGAGGTCATCGGCCAGGCCGTGGAAAAGGTGGCCGAGGCATACCCAGTGGACGATTCGGTGTCCAGGGGCAGCCTGGAAACGGCCATCTTTGGTGCATGCTTCGTGGTGGGCCTTGACCGGCAGACCTACAACCCCGAGCGCACCCGTGACCAAAGCGTTGCAGCAATCATGGCGATCATGCGCGGCTACGTCCTGAAGGGGCCAGCTCCTCGGGGATGATGGAGCACATGCGCCATACGGGGAAGAGCGGAAAGTTCGCGGTCATCTGCGGCATCGTTGCTGCGGGGCTGCTGGTGCTCACGGCGATGACCCTCGCCGAGCCGGTGTTCGTTGCGTTTGCGGGTGTCCTGGGGCTGGCGTACCTGGCAGCAGTCGCCGAGGTCCTGGTCCGGCGGCGGCATGCTGCGCTGCTGGCCGCCGGCGCCGGCACCGCGCTTGCCCTCGGCTTATCCCTGGCGTTCCTCAGCACCTGGGAGCTGGCATTCGACGGCCAGTCCTCCCTCCTGGGCACGCCGCTGCCCACGAATGATCCCGACAACTACTTCTTTGGGGCCGCCTGCGCCCTGGTGGCCACCTTCGGAGTCCTCTTCCTGGGCGCATTGTTGCCGGGAAGGCGGCGCACGGCAACTGTCCGCAGGCCGGCGGCACGGCCAGCGGCACAGCGTCCTTCCTCCCAGCGCGGCCCATCACCACGGACCGGTGCAACGACGGCACGCAGCCCCCGGGCCGCCGCACCCAGGACGGGCGGTCAAAAAGCCGGCGCACAGGGATCTGCCGCTCAGCGGACGTCGGCGCCCCGGTCCGCCGCCCGCGGGGTGTCCACCGCGGCCAAGCGACCGCCGTCGTCCGCTCCACCCGCGCCGAGGCCGGCACCCAGGTCCGGCAGCGGCTCCGTCCCCCGCCGCTGACGCTGCCAGCCTGGACCGGGGATCACCGCCGTCGCCACGCCGCCCAGAAGGAGCATTCCGCCTGCCAGCTCCGTCGGCGAAGGCACCTCCGCGAGGACCAGCCACGCAGCGCTCATGCCCACCACCGGCACCAGCAACGTAAAGGGAACAACGGCCGACGACGGGTGGCTGGCAAGGAGCCGGTTCCAGATTCCGTAGCCCACCAGCGAGGCGAAAACAGCGGTGTACAGGGCACTGAGCATGGTGGGTGCCTGAAGGGTGGCCAGCGACTGCCAGACGGTGCCGGGCCCGTCCACCAGCAGTGAAAGCGCTGCCAGCGGAAGCGGCACCACTGCGCCTGACCACACCACCAGCCCCAAACCCGACGCTGCTTTGGCTTTCCGGGCGATGACGTTTCCGGCCGCCCAGGAGAGCGCAGCGGCCAGGACAATGACCAGCGGGAGCAGCGGTGCCACGGCGCTGCGTCCCACGGCCACGAGGGCGAGCCCGGCCACGCCAAGCACCACCCCCGCCAGCTGGCGCCGGCTGGGCCGCTCGCCCAGGAAGGCCGCAGCGAGCAGGACGGTCAGCAGCACCTGCGCCTGCAGGACCAGCGATGCAAGGCCCGCGGGCATGCCCAGCGCCATGGCGAGGTAGAGAAGGCCGAACTGGCCGGCGCTCATAAAGAGCCCGACCCCGACAATGGCCTTCCAGGAGACCTCCGGCTTCCGGACAAAGAAGATCCACGGGAAGACCACCAGGACGAAGCGCATGGCCACGAACAGCAGCGGCGGGAACTCCTGGCCGCCCGCGTGCAGCCCGACGTCAATGGCCACGAAGTTCAGGCCCCACAGCAGGGCAACGACGACGGCAAGGAGGGAATCGCGCAGGTTCACCCTCCCACTCTGGCAGAGCCACGAATGAAGCACCAGCGCCTAATTCAACACTAAATCATGTACCTTTGCTTCATGATCGACATCGGATCCCTGCGCGCCCTCGCGGCCATCGAGCAGCACGGTACAGTCATTGCCGCCGCGGAAGCGATGGGGTTCAGCCCGTCGGCCGTATCCCAGCAGGTGAAGAAGCTGGAGAAGGAGGGCGGGTTCGCGGTCCTGGAACGCCGCGGCCGCGGGGTCCTACTGACCGAACGCGGGCTGGCCCTCGCCGCTTATGGCCGGCGCATCCTGGCCGAGCTCGAGGAACTCGAGTCAACACTGCTGGCGGATCCGGCCAAGCCCAACGGCAGCCTCCGCCTCGTGTCCTTCTCCACCGCCTGCCGGGGTTTGGTGGGACCCATGCTCGCGCGGATTGGGCAGTCGGATGCCCCACTCGAGATTTCCGTCCTGGCGCAGGATCCGCGCGAGGCCGTGGCCCGGGTTGCCAACGGCGAAGCCGACCTGGGCCTGGTGCACAACTGGAACTCGGTACCGCTGGTGATCCCGGAGCACCTGGCGCTTGAATGGCTCTGCGAGGACGTGGCGGATGTCCTGGTGCACCGCAGCCACCCGCTCGCGAAACAATCCTCGGTGGAACCCGCGGAACTGGTGGATGAGCGCTGGATCAGCACACCCGACGGAGCCATCTGCAATGAGGCCCTCCTGCGGATTTTCGCCGACCTGGGGCGGGTCCCGGACATCAGGATCTACGACCCCGATTTCGCCACGCATATCGCCTTGGTGGAGCAGGGAGTGGCTGTCGCTCTGGTACCCCGCCTTGGCCGGCCGGCGCTTCCTCCGGACGTGGCGGCCGTCCAGGTAGTGAAACCGGTCCAGGCCCGGCAGGTGGGGCTTGTCCACCGCAGGACCATGACGGCCAGCCCGGGCATCAGGCACGTAGCGGCGCTGCTGCGCGAGATTGCCGGCAGCGGGATTGCCGCTAGTGGGCCCGGGGAACCTTGAACCTGGTAATCCGGGCGTCCTGACCGTCCAGTTCCGCCCAGGGCTTCTCCGTCTCCAGGACGGTGAGCGCATTGGTGGGGAAGCGGGTGGCGGCATCCATGTAGGCATCATGGTCCGAATCCCGTGAGGCCAGGTGCATGGCCAGGTCCTGCACGCCCGGCAGGTGCGCGATGAGCATCAGCGTGGTCACAGTGTCCGGCACGTGGTTGACCACCGCCAGCATCCGCAGGGCCGATGCCGCGTACAGGCCGTCTTCGAGTTTGGGCGTGGGCGCCTTGTCGCCGAGTTCGGCGCAGACCCAGGTGCACGTTTGCCGGGTACGCAGGGCGCTGGAGCACAAGATGAAGTCCGGCAGGATGTTGTGCTTGAGCAGCCAGCGCCCGGCCAGCGGGGCTTCTCGGTGTCCGCGTTCCTCAAGGGGCCGCTCGTGGTCCGCCACGCCTCCGGGCCAATCCGCCTTGGCATGGCGCATGATCACAAGGCGTCGGACATGGTGCGAACTCATGGCCCAAGCCTAGCGCCGGTGGGGAGGAACGAGCGCGGTCGCCCCAAGGACGCCTCGCGAAAGCGGAAGCGACCAGCCCGACAGGACAGGTCGCCTCCGCGCGAAAGAAACTTAGATCGAGTATTCCGGAGCGGCCCAGACAACAACCTCAGGGTGCTCGTAGAACCGGTAGCCCTGGCCGCGGACGGTGCGGACCGTGTTGGCGAGGCGGCCGAGCTTGGAGCGGAGGCGGCGGATGTGGACGTCGATGGTGCGCTCGTTGGGCACTTCTTCGGCGTTGCGCCACAGCCCCTCGAGGAGCTCGTCGCGGCCCACGGTACGTGTGCCGTTTTCGACGAGGTAGTTGAGCAGCTCAAACTCCTTGAACGTCAGGTTCAGGGATTCGCCGTCAAGGTGGACTTCGCGGCGGGCGAGGTCGATGAGCACGCCGGAGGGACGCGGTTCCTGCGCCTGGGCGGGACGGGGCGTTTCGGTGCGCTGGCGGGAGTTGACCGTCGGGTCGCCAAAGGTGGAACGGACGACGTCGAGCGCGGAACCGGGGGTGCCTGCGGGGGCTACCGCCACGGCTGCGTAGCTCTCGGCACCGGAGACCAGGGACTGGGCGTAGGCGCGGATTTCCTGGGCGAGCTTGGCGATGGAGGTTCCGGCTGCTGCCGCGGTTTCCTCGTCGATGCCCATGTACAGGACGAACCCGCGGGCCACGTTGTCATTGGCTACCGGACGGACCTGGTTAGCGCCGGGCACCACAGGAGTGGGCGCCGTGATGGGAGCGGACTCGGCGGGGTGCACAGCACGGAGCTGGCCGTAGGAGTTCGGGTTGTATCCCTGCGGGGCGAAGCCCTGGGCCGGGAAGCCGCTTCCGGAAGTGGCGGGAGCAAGCGAGGGGCGCGGGCCGAAACCGGGACGGAGGCCGGAAGGCTGGCCTGCCTTGGCGGCGTTACGGACAGAGATGTGGACGTATCCGGATGCAACTGACATGAAATGCTTACCTCAATGTGAAATGGCCGTCTCCGCGGCTCGAATGCTGGCTTCCCCGTCACGCGGACCGGGGAGGGGCGCCCGACGCTGGGCTTGGGGGCGAATGCCTAAGAACTTCGGTGGGTGGGAAGGTCAGGCGTGCATTCGACAACAGCGCATGTCGGCAGCAGCGGATGTGCTGGGCCAATATTCTGCGGCTGCAGGTGCTGTTGAGTTCTTGTTCACATTGGAAGTGTGCCGCGTAACAATGCCAACTTGCAAGTAACAATGGACCGGATAGTCCGCATTGTGAGACAAAACGCGAAATTGTGCTGCATGTCACTATTTCGGAAGCAGGGAAGAATTTGAATGGTTATCCCGGCATCGCCCTGCCTTTCCAGCTTTTCCAGAATAAAATTCGACTAACGTCAGGTTTACCGAATACGTCCGAAATTCAACCGTTTGACGTGGAATCGCCATAGCCGTGTCCAGCCAGCGCCCCGCCTTCGGCCGGTTTTTTGCCCGCGACCGGGTGCGCGGCTACGAAGGCAGGACGGTCCGCCTGTGTTTAATGCCGCGTCAGTTGCTGCTGGTTCCGGAGTTGGGGGTCGTGGCGGTCGTGGATGTGGCCAGCTGGATGGTCTTCGCGGTGTACGTGTCCGACTCCTTGAGGGCCGTGACGCGCACCCTGGCCCCTGCGGCCACATTTGAGAGGCTGAGCGTACTGCCGGTGGAATTGCCGCCGCGCTGCCGCACTCCCTGGGTGACCTGGACGTCGGAGCCCACGGTGTAGGTACGGGAAAACCCGTCCTCGCTCTTCACGGTCAGGGACGTTCCCGAAATCCCGGTCACTGTGCCGGTTTGGCCAGCCATGGTGATGTAGCTGGAGCCTTCGAGGACGACATATTCAGAATGGACGGCCGCGTTGAGCCCCGCGGATCCCATGCCCAGCCCGCCGGGCCCACCGTCCATCCCCATGCCGCCGGCCATTCCGCCGCCGTCCACGCCGCTTTGGCCATCCGGACCTGTCATGCCGCCCTGGCTGCCCGGGCCGAACTGCCCCGCGGCACCCATTCCCTGGGCGCCGTTCGCCGCAGCCGTTCCGTTCCCGGCAGCATAGGCGCCGGCACCGGCTGCGGCGGCCACAACCACCGCAATGCCGCCCACCAGCGCACCCTTCTTCGCGGTCCAGTTCCCCTTGGCGGCCCGGGCCGGCGTACCGGGTGCGTACTGCTGCGGTGCGCCCCACCCCGTGCCGGGGCCGGGCACCCGGCCCGCTGCCGTCTTCGTACCCCACCCCGGGGAAGCCGAACCGGAAGCGGGGGCACCCCAACCCTGGGCGGGCTTCCCCTGCGGGGCCTGGTCCCAGTGTGGCTGGTCCCGGCCCGCCGGCTCCTGCGCGGCGGCATGTCCCTGGGTTTCCCATTCGCGGGCCCCGCCACCGCGGCCGTCGCCATCCGCCGAACCTTCCCAAACGGGCGCCGGCTTGTCCGCCTGCTCCCGGCCGTCATCGGCGGGGCGGCCCTGGCCGTTGCGGCCTGTTGCCCCCGGGTGGGCGTTGTCTTGCTGATCCATGGCTTCCTCCAGGAGGTCGTAGCGGTTGGTCGTGATGCTGTTGTCCCAACAGGCTCTGCCGCTTAGCTGTGCGGGGCTGTGCTGCAAGCCAAGCCTTGCTGTGACCTGGCCGGGCCGCGCGGGAAGGCGCCACCCACCCAAGGGACAGGTGGCTAGGCTGGAGTTCACAGCCGAGACACAGCATTGGCAAAGCATCGGCAAACCGACAGATCGGAGAGTTGTCCCATGGCATCCCCGCACCCCATGACCAACAACCTTCCCCAGCTCACCCATCCGGATGGTTCCCCCATCCGCGCCCTGGTGGTCGATGACGAGCCCAGCCTGTCCGAACTGATGAGCATGGGCCTGCGAATGGCCGGCTGGTCGGTGGCCGTCGCCGCTGACGGACCCACGGCGGTCAAGCTCGCCAAGGACTTCCACCCGGACGTGCTTGTGCTCGATGTGATGCTGCCGGGGTTCGACGGCGTGGAGCTGCTGGGCAGGATCCGCGCCTTCGCGCCGGAGGTGCCGGCGCTGTTCCTGACGGCCAAGGATGATGTCCAGGACCGCATCGTGGGGCTGGCCGCCGGCGGGGACGACTACGTCACCAAACCCTTCAGCATGGAGGAGGTCCTGCTCCGCCTGCACCGGCTGGTACAGCGTTCCGGGGTGGCCGCGATGGACACCGCCGAGCTGGTGGTGGGCGATCTTGTCCTCAACGTGGACACCCGGGAAGTCACCCGCGCCGGGGACGACATCCAGTTGACGGCCACCCAGTTCGAGCTCCTCCGCTACCTGATGGAAAACCCGAAGCGCGTGGTCAGCAAGGCCCAGATCCTGGACCATGTGTGGGATTACGATTTCGGCGGGCAGGCCAACATCGTGGAACTGTACATCTCCTACCTGCGCAAGAAGATCGAAGCGAGCCACCCGCCGATGATCCACACCGTGCGCGGCGCGGGCTATGTCATCAAGCCTGCAGACTAGCCAAAGGAAACGCGTGTCTCTTTCCGGAGTCCCCCGGCCCGCCGGCCGGTCCTGGTTCAACCCCTCCACCTGGCACCTCCGTACCCGGCTGATCCTGTTGTCCATGGCCCTCCTGGTGGCCATCTCCGGCGCCATCGGGGTGGTCAGCTACGCGTCGATGGACGTAGTCCTCACCAACCAGCTGGATGCGCAGCTGATGCTGGCCTCCCGCGGGCGTCCACCGGAAGGCAACCCTTCCGGCCGCCCCGACCCCCTGGACGCGCGCGGGCAAAGCGTAGGCACGCTCAACGCCCGGGTGGTGAACGGACAGGTCAGCCGGGAAGCGGGCTTCCTCTCCTCGGATGCCACCCGCACCGCGCTGACCTCCCGCGACGTCGCCACGCTGCAGGCCCTCCCCCACAACGGCGTCCCGGTCAACCGGGAGCTGTCCAATGGCGACTACCGCCTCATGGCTACCGCAACCCCTTACGGCGATGTGGTGATCACAGGCCTGCCGCTGGCCACGAAACAGAGCACCGAAGCGTCACTGGTCCTGACGATGGTGCTGGTTTCGCTGGGTGGCCTGGTCCTCATCGGGCTGGCCGGCACGGCGTTGATCCGCCGGACCATGCGGCCGCTGGAGCAGCTCTCCGACGTCGCCACCAAGGTCTCCAAGCTGCCGCTCGACGCCGGTGAGGTGGCCCTGGCGGTTCGCGTGCCGGCGTCCGCGGCGCACCCCACCACCGAGGTGGGCAGCGTGGGCCACGCCCTGAACCTGATGCTGGACAACGTCTCCAGCGCGCTGGAAGCCCGGCAGCGCAGCGAGATGAAGGTGCGCCAGTTTGTGGCCGACGCCTCCCACGAACTTCGAACCCCGCTGACCGCCATCCGCGGCTACACCGAACTGATGCGCATGACCGAGCAGCTGACCGAAGACGGCCGGAAGTCGCTGGGCCGGGTGCAGAGCCAGTCGGAGCGCATGACCGCGCTGGTCGAGGACCTGCTGCTGCTGGCCAGGCTGGATGAGGGCAAGGCCACCGAAACCACGGACGTGGACCTGACCCAGCTGGTGGTCGAGACCGTCAGCGACGAGAAGGTCATGGCTCCGGACCATACCTGGCAGCTGACGTTGCCGGACGAGCCGGTCACGGTCCGCGGGGACACCACCCAGCTGCACCAGGTGCTGGCGAATTTGCTCTCCAACGCCCGGAAGCACACGCCGGCCGGGACCACCGTGACCACCGGCGTGATGCGCTCGGCCGATGGCAGTGTGGTGGTCACCGTCACCGACGACGGGCCCGGCATCCCGGCCGAATTCCAGGGCAGCATCTTCTCGCGCTTCACCCGGGCGGACGCCGCCCGCTCCGGCTCCGAGGGTTCCTCCGGCCTGGGCCTGTCCATTGTCGAATCCATCGTCATGGCCCACGGCGGCACCGTGGAACTGGTTTCGCGGCCGGGGAGGACCGAGTTCGCCGTCCGTCTTCCGGCCGCCGGTTCCGCCGCATCCTGACCGGCGTCCCACCTCGGGCTGACTTACACAGGCACGTCACAGGTTGCGCCTAAAGCCCACAAATAAGGCGGCGCCACTGTTGATGCATGACGCTCACCGACTCCACTTCAGGAACCCTGCAGGACGCCGCGGTAGCGCCGCCGGGCCTTCCTTCCGGGGGACGTGCCGTACGGCGCGCCCCCGTTGACACGCGCACCGCCGTCCCCGTCCTTGATGTCACCATCCCCGTCTTCAACGAGGAGCGTGACCTTGAGGAATGCCTCCGCAGGCTCCACGGGCACCTGCTGGATACCTTCCCGCACACTTTCCGGATCACCGTGGCGGACAACGCCAGCACGGACGGAACCCTGAAGATCGCCGAACGGCTGGCCCGCGAGTTCCCGGAGGTCACGGTGGTCCACCTGGATGAGAAGGGCCGCGGGAATGCACTGCGGAAAGTGTGGCTGGCTTCCCCATCCCCGGTCCTGGCCTACATGGACGTGGACCTTTCCACCGACCTTGCAGCGCTGCCCCCCTTGCTGGCACCCCTGATTTCCGGGCACTCGGACCTGGCAATCGGCACCCGCCTGACCCGCAACTCCCGCGTTGTCCGCGGGCCAAAGCGGGAGTTCATCTCGCGCGGCTACAACCTGATGCTCCATTCACTGATGGCTGCCCGGTTCAGTGATGCCCAGTGCGGGTTCAAGGCCATCCGGGCCGACGTCGCCCAGCAGATCCTCCCCTACACGGTGGACAACTCGTGGTTCTTCGACACCGAGTTGCTGGTCCTGGCCGAACGTTGCGGCCTGCGCGTCCATGAAGTCCCCGTGGACTGGGTTGACGACCCGGATTCGAGCGTTGACGTGGTCCGCACGGCGCTGGCCGACATCCGTGGGATGGCACGGCTCACCCGCGACCTGGTCTACGGCCGGATCCCGGTCCCGGAACTGCGCGCAGCCCTGGCGCGGGGGCCGCTGCCCGCGTCGTCGCGGGCCGACGAACAGACCCGCCGCGGCAGCCTCTTCGGCCAGCTGGTCCGTTTCGCCGCCATCGGTGCCGCCTCAACGCTTGCCTACCTGCTGATCTTCCTGTTCTGCCGAGGCTTCATGGATCCGCAGCTGGCAAACTTCCTGGCGCTGCTGGTCACCGCCGTGGCCAACACCGGAGCCAACCGGCGCTTCACGTTCGGCATCCAGGGCGGCAACCCGGTCCGGCACCATTTCGAGGGGCTCATCGTGTTCGGCATCGGCCTGGTGCTCACCTCCGGGGCGCTTGCCCTGGTGCACTGGACGACGACGCCTGACCGGTGGGCGGAAGTCCTCACCGTCCTGGCGGCGAACCTTGCGGCCACGGCTGTGCGGTTCCTGCTGTTCCGGCTCTGGGTGTTCCGGGAACGGACGCCGCGGACGCACACGGGCGGCACCACCATTGCGGCACAACAGCCCGTCGAAAACACCGAAGCCGGCACCCAGGCCCCCTCCACAGAAACGGCAGCATCATGACCTCCACTATTTCTCCCGCCGGCCACTCTGCCGGCACGCCGGCCCCTTCCCCCGTCCCGGACCTCCGGCGGGCATCCGGCGGGACCACGCCCCGCTGGCAGCGCTACGCCTTCGGGAACCAGGCACGCTGGGTGCGGCCTTCCGCAGCCGCGCTACTGCTGGCCACTGCCGTCCTGTACCTGTGGAACCTCGCAGCAACCGGCTACGGAAACTCGTTTTACGCCGCAGCCATCCAGGCCGGCACCAAGGACTGGACCGCCTTCCTCTTCGGCTCGCTCGACGCCGGCAACGCCATCACCGTTGATAAACCACCTGCGGCGCTATGGATCCCGGCCCTCGTGGGCCGTATCTTCGGATTCTCGTCACTCAGCATGCTGGTGCCTGAAGCGCTCATGGGCGTGGCCGCCGTCGGCTTCCTCTACCTTGCGGTCAAGAGGGTTTCCGGGCCTGCGGCAGGCCTGCTGGCAGGTGGGGCCCTGGCGCTGACGCCCGTGGCTGCGCTCATGTTCAAGTTCAACAACCCGGACGCCATGCTCACCTTGTGCCTGGTGCTGGCGGCTTACTTCACCACCCGGGCCATCGAGCGTGCGGGCTGGAAATGGCTGGTGGCGGCGGGCGCCGTGATTGGCCTGGCGTTCCTCACCAAAATGCTGCAGGGATTCCTGGTGGTACCGGCGCTGGCGCTGGCTTACCTGTGGGCGGCACCGGCCCCGGTGGGACGCCGGGTGGTGCACCTGCTGGGCGCACTCGGCGGCATCGTTGTGGTGGCCGGCAGCTACGTTGCCTTGTTCCAGCTGACGCCCGCCTCTGCCCGGCCGTACATGGCCGGGTCCACTACAAACAGCTTCCTCGAACTGACTTTCGGCTACAACGGGCTGGCCCGCATCACCGGTTCGGGTGAGGGGATGCCCGGCGGCGCCGCAGGAGGCGCAGCCGGCGGCCCAGGGGGCGGCTTCGGCGGAGGGAACGGAGGATTCGGCGGTGCCGCCGGCCTGCTCCGGATGTTCGGGACCAGCTTTGGCGGCGAGGTGTCGTGGCTGTTGCCCGCGGCGCTGGTCCTGCTGGTGGCCGGCCTGTGGTTCACGCGGCGTGAAGTGCGCACTTCACCGAGCCGCGCAGCGCTCATCCTGTGGGGCGGTTGGCTCCTGGTCACCGCCGGAGTCTTCAGCTTCATGAGCGGTATTGTCCACCCCTACTACTCCGTGGCGCTCGCCCCGGCGATCGCCGCCCTGATTGGCATCGGCGCCGTGGAACTTTGGCGCGGCCGTGCCTACTGGGCGGCGCGGATTGTGCTGGCCGTGACGGTCCTGGGCACCTCCATCTGGTCCGCCGTACTCCTGGGCCGGGATGCCGAGTGGCTCCCCTGGCTGCGCATCGCCGCGATCGTCCTTGGCGTCCTGGCAGCTGCCGGGATCCTCCTGCGCCTCGACGCACTGGGGGCGGGCGGACGGTTCCGGCGTGCAGGTACGGCCGCCGTCGTCGTCGTGTCCCTGCTGGCCGGCGGACTCGGCACAACTGCCTGGACCCTGGCCACCGCCGCTTCCGCGCACTCGGGCTCCATTCCGACGTCGGGGCCCGCGGGTTCGTCGGCAGGCGGCTTTGGGAACCGGGCCGCTGGCGCCCGCGGCGACCGCACGGACGCAGGCGCCGGAACTGACGGGGCAGCCTCCGGCAGTAACGGGTTCGACCCGGCGAACGGCTTTGACCCCACGACTGGAAATGGTGGTCCGGGCGGTGGCCCCGGCGGTGAAGGGACCACCGACGCCGCCGTGACCGCGCTGCTCTCCTCCACCACCACCAAATGGTCCGCCATCGTCTCGGGCGCCAGCCAGGCAGCCAGTCTGGAACTGGCCACCAACACCAACGTCATCGCGCTGGGCGGCTGGAACGGCGGGGATCCGTACCCCACGCTCGCCGAGTTTCAGGACATGGTGTCCAAGGGCGAGATCGGGTACTACATCCAGGGTGGCGGCATGGGCGGAGGCGGCATGGGCGGCCGCGGCGGCAACTCCGAGGTGGCCGCCTGGGTGCAGGCGAACTTCCAGGCGCAGACCGTGGGCAACTCCACCGTCTACCGCCTGGCGGAGTAGCACGCCATGGCCAGCCACTACCCGACCCCGCCGTTCTCAAGCACCGCGACCGGCGTTGAGCGTCCCTCCTGGGCACGGGCAGCCGGACCCCGGGCCGTAAGGGCCCGGGCTGCCGACGACGGGGGAACAACGTCCGCCGGGGACAGCGGGACAAAGTCCGTCCGGCCTCCGCGGAATCCCCAGGCCCTCCGGCGGCATCTGGAACTGGCGGCAGTACTGGCCGGAACGGCCGTGTTGTACCTGTGGAACCTCGGCGCATCAGGCTGGGCGAACGCGTTCTATTCCGCCGCGGCCCAGGCGGGATCGCAGGACCGGACTGCCTGGTTCTTCGGTTCCTCGGACGCTGCCAACTCCATCACGGTGGACAAGCCGCCGGCCTCGTTGTGGATCATGGGACTGTCCGTCCGGATCTTCGGATTGAACCCGTGGAGCATCCTGGTCCCGCAAGCGCTGATGGGGGTCGGGGCCGCCTGGCTGCTCCACCTTGCGGTGCGCCGAGCCGCGGTGCAGGCCACGGGTGACCACACCGTCGCCCACCGGGCCGGGTTGCTGGGCGCTGCCGTCCTCGCCCTCACGCCGGTTGCCACGCTGATGTTCAGGTTCAACAACCCTGACGCCCTGCTGGTGCTGCTCATGACTGCCGCCGGGTACGGGATCCTCCGTGCAATCCAGGAGGACCGGCTGCGCTGGCTCCTGCTGGCCGGCGTGTTCCTGGGCTTCGGCTTCCTGGCCAAGCAACTTCAGGTCCTGCTGGTGGTTCCCGGGTTCGCCCTGGCCTACATGGTTGCGGGGCCGGGCAGGCTGGGCCGGCGCCTCCTGCGGCTGGCCGCGGCAGGGGCGGCGATGGTTGTTTCCGCGGGCTGGTGGCTCGCGGCCGTCGAGCTGACGCCTGCCAGCATGCGGCCCTACATTGGCGGGTCGCAGGACAACTCCATCCTGGAACTCACCCTTGGCTACAACGGATTGGGGCGGCTGACGGGCGACGAAACGGGCAGCGTGGGCGGGGGCAACGGCTGGGGCGTCCCCGGCCTGTTCCGGATGTTCAACAGCGAGTTCGGTGGCCAAATAGCGTGGCTGCTGCCCTCCGCCCTGATCCTCGCGGCGGGCCTGCTGTGGGTGGGCCGACGGGCGCCGCGGACGGATCCGGTGCGTGCGTCGGTGGTGGCCTGGGGCTCGTGGGTCCTGGTGACGGGCCTGGTGTTCAGCTACATGGCCGGCATCATCCACCCCTACTACGCGGTGGCGCTGGCGCCCGGCATTGCGGCACTTACCGGCCTGGGCGCTGTTCTCCTGTGGCAGCACAGGCAGCAGCTGGCCGCTGCAATCCCGCTCGCGGCGGCGGTGGCAGCGGCAGCCCTGACGGCGTTCTCCCTGCTGGGCACCACCTCTGCCTACGGTCCGTGGCTGCGCTGGCTGGTGCTGGCGGCAGGGCTGGCCGCTTCCGCCGGAGTGGGCCTCAACCGGTTCCTGGGCCGCCGCTCCCTCCAGCGGACGACGGCGGTGCTGGCCGTTGCTGCGTCGCTCGCCGGGCCGCTTGCCTACTCCGTCTCCACGGCATCGGCGGCGCACAGCGGGGCAATCGTCAGCGCAGGCCCCACGTCAGGGTTCGGTGCGGGCCCGGGCGGTACGGGCCCGGGCGGAGCGCCCGGCGGCACCGGGGGCAACGGGAACGGATTTGGCACCGGTGGCACAGGCAGCACAGCCCAAGGCACGCAGGGACAGGGCACGCAGGGACAGGGCTTCCGGCAGCCAGGTACCCAAGGCGGCACAGGGTTTGCCGGGGGCCGCAGCGGAGGGATGGGCGGCCTCTTGGGTGCCCCGACGCCGTCGGCCGGGCTGGTCACCGCGCTCCGGGCGGGGGCCTCAAGCTACACCTGGGCTGCGGCCGTGGTGGGTTCGAACAACGCCGCCGGTTACCAGCTGGCAACCGAACTTCCAGTCATGGCGGTGGGCGGCTTCAACGGCACCGATCCCTCCCCCACGCTGGCGCAGTTCCAGGAGCTGGTGTCCCAGGGAAAGATCCATTTCTTCATCGCGGGCGGGACCATGCGTTCCACCAGCGGCTCGGATGCAGCAACGCAGATCGCTGAGTGGGTGGCCGCCAATTTCCAGTCGCAGAGCATCGGTGGCACCACGGTGTACGCCCTGGCAGGCCAGTAGCGAGGCAGTCCGGCCCGGACCGGAATTCCCCGGCGGGCTGGACTGCTTCCGTTTAGCGAATCCTCGGCGCGTGCGCCCGCAAACCGACGCGCGGAATCCGTGACTTCCGTTACCTAAATGTGACTTCTGCTTAATCTTCCTGTACCGTCGATTGGGTGCGGTTTCCGTTCGGGCCGCATATCCCGGGTTGACGCCAAGCTCTGCCGCTTCCCCGGATTCCGATTGAGCAACGGCAGAGGCGGGGGACCCACCGTCCCGGGCAATGACTGCCCTTGGGGTTAAGCCAGTACGTGATTTTCATTCCGTACGGCCGGATGCCCTCATCCGAACCCGACAGCTAACTCCGCAGGTGTGAGAGGCGATCAATCATGTCCAAAAACACGGCAGAATCATGCCTGCAGGCTAAACACAGGGCCAAACCGCAGGCCAAGAAGACCACCCTGGGCCAGCGCGCCGCCGTCCTTGCGGCATCGTGCGCGGTACTGGTGGGGGTAGGCGCGGCCGGACAGGCCACCAGCAGCATGACCCCGGCGTCGTCCACCCAGTCAAACACGGCAGCAGCCGACGCCCAAATGAGCATCGAGAAGAGCGAAATCCGCTCCAACCCGGTGGAGAGCCCCGCTCCCGCAGCCATCAGCGTTGCACCGCAGGCGGCTGAACCGGCTCCGGCAGCAGCGCCCGCGGCTCCCGCTCCGGCAGCAGCGTCCGCGGCTCCCGCACCGGCGGCACCTGCCCCCGAGCCTGCACCCGCCGTCGCAGTCAACGATCCCGCCGGAGCCCAGGCATACGCCGCCGGCCAGCTGGCCACATTCGGCTGGGGACCGGACCAGATGCAGTGCCTGCAGACCCTGTGGACCAAGGAATCCGACTGGACCACCACGGCAACCAATCCCAGCAGCGGGGCGTACGGAATCGTCCAGTCCCTCCCCGCCGAGAAGATGGCCAGCTCAGGCGCGGACTACCTCACCAACTACCGCACCCAGATCAACTGGGGCCTGGATTACATCAAGAAGAGCTACCAGTCCCCCTGCGGCGCACTGAACTTCCATCTGGCGCACAACTGGTACTAGGCACCATTTCCCTGCCGCGGCGCGTCGAAGCGGCACCTTCAGCTGAGCCTTTCCAGCATTGACGGCCGCCCCACGACGCGTCCCTGGCCCCGCCGTCGTTCGCCCTGGAGTGGGGCCCGGCAGGGAACTACCGCGCAGTGAGGGCCGCATCCCCGGGGTTGCGGCCCTCACTGGTTTAAGGTGCAGAGCTTGGCGCCGCGCCTGCCCCGGCGTTCCGCCACGGTATGCACTGGACAGACCACTTGTTGCCGTCCGGATCGGCGAAGTACACGAAGTGTCCCCAGTCCTGGACGTCCACGTCACTGACGTCCACACCGTTGGTTTTCAGGAAGTCATGCGCCGCGGTGATGTCGCTGACCACCAGTTGCAGGTTTGACCCGGTGCCGGGAGGTGCGTCCGTCAGCCCCTCGCCAATGCAGATGGAGCAGGCCGAACCTGGCGGCGTCAGCTGCACGAAACGGAGGTCGTCCGAGGGCCGCTCATCGTAGTCGGCGTTGAAGCCCACCTTGTTGACGTAGAAGTCCTTGGCGCGGTCAACGTCGGAGACAGGGACAAAGACAAGTTCGAGTTTCCAGTCCATCCGCACAGGCTAGCGGCGGGGCACCGGTCCGAAAAGGCCCAGCGCAAAAAGAAAGCCGTCTAAGAAGTCCTTCCCCGACAGGTCCCGTCCGGACGGCGGGAGGCTACCCGGCGATGCCGTAGAGGCGGTCGCCGGCATCGCCCAGCCCGGGAACGATGTAGGACTTCTCGTTGAGCTTCTCATCGATGGAGGCCAGGACGATGTGCACGTTTGCGTCGCCCAGTTCCTCCTCCAGCTTGGCCAGGCCCTCCGGAGCCGCCAGCAGGCAGATGCAGGTGACGTCCGAAGCGCCCCGCTTGAACAGGAACTTGATGGCCTCGCGCAGGGTGCCGCCGGTGGCCAGCATGGGGTCCAGGACGAACACCTGGCGGCCGGTCAGGTCCTCGGGGAGGCGCTCGGCGTAGGTGATGATGTCCAGCGTTTCCTCGTCCCGGGCCATGCCCAGGAAGCCCACCTCGGCGGTGGGGACCAGTTTGGTCATGCCCTCCAGCATGCCCAGGCCCGCCCGGAGGATGGGGACCACCAGCGGTGTGGGCTTGGTGAACGCCGTACCGATGGTGGTGCTGATAGGCGTTTCGATGGTGACGGGCTCGGTGCGGACCTCCCGCGTGGCTTCGTAGGCCAGCAGCGTCACCAGCTCTTCCGTCAGCTGCCGGAAGACAGGCGACGGCGTGTTCTTGTCCCGCAGGACGGTGAGCTTGTGGGCGACCAGGGGGTGGTCAACAACGAGAGTACGCATCCCCCAAAACTATCATCCGGCGGTGTCCTTGTTGTGGCCTCCGTGGGCGTGCCCACTGCCGCCGTCGCCCCCATGGTGCGCTTCCTCGGCCACCACGTCGCGGACGATTGGACGGTCGAACGACGGCGCCGCACCGGCGTGCTCCCGCCTGCGGACCAGGTGGAACAACCTGTGCGCCAGAATGACCACGCCCACCCACGTCAGGCCGAGCAGCCACCCGGCCATGACATCGGTCAGCCAGTGGTGGCCAAGGAAGACGCGGCTCAGCCCCATGGCGATGATGAACAGCGTGCCGCCCGTGATGGCCGAGACGCGAACCACCGTGGCCTGGAACTGGAGGCAGATCAGGTACACCACCAGGCTGATCACCACGGTGGTATTCAGGGTGTGGCCACTGGGGAATGACGGTGAATCCTCGTATGGGGGCACCGCGTCCGCGTGGTCCGGGCGGGTGCGGCCCACCAGTTTCTTGCCGAACGTCGTGGCCATGATGGAGACGGCCGCTGCGCCGCCAACCAGGATGAGGGGCCGCCAGTTCCGGCTGAGGAAGGTCAGCCAGGCGGTGAGGATGCTGGCGAGGATGGGCATTCCGATTCCGCCGCCGATATTGGTGAAGCCGGTAACGAACGCATCGAGGCCGGGGCTGCGCAAGCTCTCCGACAGGGCCAGGGCCGGCTTGTCCAGGTTGGCCAGGCCCGCGGAATCCACCACATTGTCGTACACCTCGGCGCCAAGCAAGGCCAGGGATACGATGATCGCACCGCCCACGAGGATGGTGAGGACCAGCGCCGCATAGGGCTTGAACCAAAGACCTAGGCGATCCCGAAGAGTGTCCATGGTGCCTCCCGGCGTCGGTAAGTAACCTGAGTATCCCCGAAACTATCATTGAGCCATGCCGTTGCCCGAAAAGAAACATCATGCCTGGATGGGCCTTGCGTTGGCGGAAGCGCGCCGGGCACTCGCCACGGAGGATGTTCCCATCGGCGCCGTGGTGCTGGGGCCCGACGGCGGGGTCCTGGGTTCCGGCCGGAACCAGCGGGAGGAACTGGGCGACCCCACGGCCCACGCCGAGGTGGTGGCCATCCGGGAAGCGGCGGCCCGGCTGCAGGAACGGGCAAGGCTCGGCGGCGGCAGCGGCGACGGCTGGCGGTTGTCTGATTGCACGCTGGTGGTCACGCTGGAACCCTGCGCCATGTGCGCCGGCGCGATCGTCCTGGCCCGGATCCCGCGGGTGGTGTTCGGGGCCTGGGACGAAAAGGCCGGCGCTGCCGGTTCGGTGTTCGACATCCTCCGCGAACGGCGGCTCAACCACTGGGTTGAAGTGTACCCGGGCGTCCGCGAGGAAGAGTGCGCCCTACTGTTGCGGGAGTTTTTCGCGGGACACCGGAGTATCAGCCCGCAGCCGTAGAAGGCCACAGCCCTGGTCCGCAGTCGGCCCGGTCCCGCTGTCAGTCCCGGGCCCCCAGCAGGGCCAGCACTTCCCGGGCGGTACTGCTCCAGCCCGGCAGCATCGTCCGCGCCTCCAGCGCTGCTGCGCGCCAGCTTTCGCGGAGAGCGGCGTCCCCAAGCCACCGCCGCAGGACCCCTGCCAGCAGTCCGGGACTTTCCTGTCCCCCGGCCGGCAGCCGCAGCACTGCCCCGGGAAGGCGGGGGCCGCCGTCGGCCGCTGTTAATTCTGCCAGGCCCAGGGCCTCCACTGCCCCTGTCCCTTCCCGGACAACGACGGGGATGCCGTGGGCCAGGGACTCGGTGACCACCATTCCGAATGCCTCCGCCCGGGACAGCAACAGGCTGAGGTCGGTCCGCGCCCATTCAGCTTCCAGTGTTTCACCGGTCAGCTCGCCGGTGAGCCGGACCCGTTCCTGCAATCCGTGGGCGAGGACGGCGGCCCGGATTTCCTGCGCGTAGGCTTGGTCGGCGCGGTCGGATCCCACCAGGGACGCCGTCCATGGCAGGTCCTGGATTTGGGCGAGTGCTTCCACGGCCAGCAGCTGGTCCTTGTTGGGCAGCAAGGCGGCCACCAGGGCCAGGTGCGGGGGCGTTGAACCGCAGGCCTGGGCTGCCGGGACAACTCCGGGCAGGACAACCCGCGCTTGCGGGAGCCCCCGTTTGCGGAGCTCGTTTGCCGCCGACGTGCTGGTGCAGATGACGCCGGTTGCGGCGCGCAAAGCCCTGGCCTCACGTACAAGGGCCCGGCCGCCTGCATCTTCCGGCACAGGCATATGCACCAGGACCCAGGTTTGCCGGCCGGCCTTCGCAGCGAATTCCAGTTCGTCCGGAGCGCCGACGGCCACCAGTCCATCCACGATCGCCACAGGCTGCCCGGGATGTGTTTCCGGGTCCCACGCCCCGAGGAGGGCGCCCAACCGGCGTCGATCGTGTGCGCCGGCATCCGGCCAGCTGCCCTCCACGGCAATGACCTCAACCCCTGCACCCAAGGCCTGGAGGGCGGCAACCAGGCGCGCGTTGTAGACGTTGCCGCCCGAGCTGTGGCGGATGTTGCCGGGGACCAGCAGCCGGATGTGCCGCACGGTCAGGCGGTGAAGTCCAGGGAATAGGCGGCCCACGCGTCCGGATTCTCGCGCAGCGTGACGTCGAGGCCTGCGAGTTCGCGGCCGTCGTCGCTGTCCTTGATCCGGGTGGCGACTTTATTGGCAATGTACTCGGCCAGCGCCTCCGTGGTGCTGAGCTTGCCGTCGAAATCCGGGTGCTCGTCCAGGTTTTTGTAGTTCAGGTCGGCGAGTACTTCCTCGATGATGGTTCCGGCGGCACCGATATCCAGGACGATCGCATCATCGTTCAGGGCGCGGCGGCGGAAGGTCACCTCGGCCACGAAAGTGGCCCCATGGAGTCCCTGTGCAGGTCCGAAGGCTTTACGCGGAAGGCTGTGGGCGATCATGAAGTGGCGGCGGACGGTCAGGCTGAACATGGGTTACCTCAAGGTTTCGGAGTCGTGGGCAGCTGGGCTGGTGGCGGGGTATTCGACGACGTGGCACAAGGCTTCCAAGGTGCCGTCCGCCAGGCTTTGGACGACGCCGGGCAGGTCTTCGAACCGGGACGAACCTGTCAGGAATGCGTCGAAGACGGGGTCCTTGAGCAGCGACACTGCCAGGTCCAGGCGGTCGGCATTGGTGCGGCGGTGGCGCCGGGCGCGTGCCACGGCACCAACCTGGCTGGCCCTGATGGACAGGCGCCGGGCGTGGAAGTCCTCCCCCAGAGGCACAGTGACTACCCGGTTGGCGTACCAGGACATTTCGATCACGTCACCCTCATCGCCGACCAGCTGCAGGCTGCGTTCCAGTCCCTCCTGCGAAGCCGAGCAGTGGAACACGATGTCGCAGTCGGCGAGGGCTTCGTCGGGGTGTGCGAAGTCCACCCCGAGGGCGTCCGCGAGCTGCTTCCTCCCCGCGTCCAGGTCCACAAGCTGCAGGCGTTGCAGCGGGAAAGTGCGCAGGAGCGTGGCCACCATTCCGCCCACCAACCCGGCACCGACGACGGCGATCCTGTCCCCCAGCCTTGGCCCGGCTTCCCACAGGGCGTTGACCGCCGTTTCCACCGTTCCCGTGAGGACCGCCCGCCGGGAGGGAACGTCGTCGGGAATCCTGGTCAGGGACTCCACCGGGACAACGTAGAGGTCCTGGTGGGGGTTCAGGCAAAACACGCGCTGGCCCTTCCACCCTTCGGGCCCGTCCTCCACGACTCCCACCGACAAGTAGCCGAATTTCACGGGCCCGGGAAACTGGCCTTCCTGGTGCGGGGCCCGCATTTCCTCCGCGACCCGCGGTGGCACTGCCCCGGCATGGACCACCATTTCGGTGCCCTTGCTGATGCCGGAGTAGAGGGCACGGACCAGCGCTTCACCGGGTCCCGGGGCGGGCACGTCCTCGGCCCTGAGCTCGCCATGCTCCTTTGCAGTGGTCCAGTATGCGGTGGCGTGGATCGGAGTCTGTGAATTTGTCATCTTGCTGACGAATCTATCCGGACGCGCGTCGGCGGGGAAAGTCCGACGACGCGTGGCGGGTTGATCGCGTCAAGAGACAAGGTGCTTGAGGAGCGCTTCCTCGAGGACGCTTCGCTCTCTGGCGACGCGCAGTTCTTTAGGCACCATTTCTTCGTCTGTCATGTTTTGCCCACGTGACAGGTACCTTTCACCTTTAAAAAATCCAGAGGACCATCCCGGAGGCCATCGTGGTGGTTCCCAGTCTTGGTGTTCGCTTTGGTAGTGGCGGCCTGTGGGTGAGGTCCAGCCGGGTGGTTCGTTCTTGGTGGCGGGGGTGGGTTTCCAGCCCGTGGCGTGTCGGAGTTTGTGGTGCTTCGGGCAGGGCTGTCCCAGGTTGCTGATTCCGGTGGTGCCGCCCTTGGCCCAGGCGAGGATGTGATCGGCATCGTTGTCCAGGGAGTTGTTGCTGCACCCCGGGAACGGACACTTCCCGTCCCGCATCCGCAACCACGCCCGCATCGGACCTGTCACCCGGTAACTCGTCCGGCCGATCTCCAACGGGGCCCCGTCCCGCGGGTCCACCAACACCCGGTAAAACGACCCCGCCCCGGAGGCCACCAGCTCCCGTGCCATGGACGGCGGAATGGGACCGTAGCCGTCCAGCACCGCCGGCTCATCGACCAGGCCCAGCAGCGAGAACACCGGAACCGTCACCAGCACCTGCGCCCGGACCGGCGACGGCACACGGTCCCGGACAGCACCCACACCCCCGGTGGAGCTGCCACTCGCACCCTCGGTCAAACTGCCGCTGCCGCTTGCACGGGTGTCGCTGGCGCCGGTGCCGTTGGTGAGGATCGCGTCGGCGAAGGTGTCGGCCCGGAGCTGGGTCAGGGTCCTGCCCTCGCCGGGGCCCTGCAGGCCCCGGGCGGTCGCGGTGAGCCGGTTCCACCCCGCCAGGGCCTGGTCCGCGGGAAGGCACGCGGAGAGCCAGGCCATCCCGTCCTGGTCCGCCCGGAACTCCACCCGCCGCTCCGACACCCCCTTGGCGTGGCGTGCCTCGATGCTCTCGGCGTGGTGGCGTTCCCGCCAGGTCCGGGCCTTGGCCTTGAACCGGTGCGCCGGCAACGCACCCACCGGGCAGCCCCGCGCCGGGTCCGCGGCGCCCGGGTCCAGGAAATGGGCTTCCAACGCCGCCGCCCCCGCAGCATCCAGGCACGCCGTCTCGTCCGCCATCACCACCGCGTGGCCCCAGGAGATCACCCCGGCCTGCAACGCCGACAAGGTCAGCGGCAACAAGGCAGTCACCGCATAGGAAGCAGCCAGGAACGACGACGCGGCGCGCGGACCCAGGGCCAGCACGCACCCGATCTCCGCCGCGACCGCCATCTCCCGCGCACGCACCGGCACATCCGGCCCCGCAACCACGTCGGCGCTCTCCGCATACCCAACCGCAGCCCTGGCCTTCAGGCCAGCGAACCCGGCCTCCACCTCCCGGGCACCGGCCAGAATGTCCAGGCACCCAGCCGCCACACCAGCCAACGGATCAGCCGCAGAAAACGGCTCCAAACCAGCCCCGTCCACCTCAGCATTCAGCACAGCAAGGGCAGCCCGGATCTCCCCAAACGCCCTCACCACCGCCGATTTCCCCATAAACCCATCATGACAAGGGGGTACGACAATCAATACGGGGGCCGGAGCACTGGCTGGGTGTGCGCACGTTTTGGGGATGCAGGCCTTGCTCCGGTACCCTATTGAGGTTGGTGACGTGTCCGAGCGGCCGAAGGTGCAACACTCGAAATGTTGTTTGGTGTAAAAGCCAACGTGGGTTCAAATCCCACCGTCACCGCCACGTAGAAAGGCCCTGCTTCACTTGCAAAAGAGAAGCAGGGCCTTTCTTCATTCCGGGAGGTGCCCCGATGGCGCTGCAACGTGACCTACCGCCCGGTGTCCGCGCCGAATGCGTCAGCGCGTCGGATCGATCATCGTCATGCCCGCGAGCTTCGCGGTGTCCAGCCGGGGCAGCATTTCGGCAGCTTCGTCCATCCCAATGACGCGTTCGATCAACTTCTGGGGTTCAAGTGCCCCCGACTCAATCAAGGCGAGCATTCCGGGATAGTCCGCGGCGGCCATCCCGTGGCTTCCAAAGACGTCCAGTTCCCAGGCGATCACGCGCGCCATGGGCACACGGGGGTGGCCTTCCACCGGCGGCAGGAGCCCGATCTGGACGTGCCGGCCCCGGCGGCGCAGGCTCAGGAGTGCGTCGGCGCACGTCTGCTCGCTGCCGACGGCGTCGACTGAGACATGGCCCCCTCCCGTGAGTGCGTGCACCTGGGCTGGAATGTCTGAACCGGCTGCAGTTAGGACATGGTCCGCGCCGAGGCGCGCAGCCACCTCAAGGGCGGCCGGGTTCCGGTCAACAGCGATCACATTGCCGCCGAGGGCCTTGGCGATCATGACGGTGCTGAGCCCCACGCCGCCTGCCCCGATGACGGTAACCCATTCATCGGCGTTGAGGCCGGCCCGTCCGGTCAGAGCCCGGTAAGCGGTGGCAAACCGGCAGCCCAGGCTGGCGGCAGCCTCGAAGCTGACCCCGTCGGGAACTGCCACAAGGTTGGTGTCGGCAGCGTGGATTACCACCTGCTCGGCGAAGGAACCCCAGTGAGTAAAGCCTGGCTGTTGCTGCTGCGGGCAAACCTGCGCATTGCCGGCGAGGCACCACTCGCAGCCGCCACATCCTTCCACGAAGGGCGCGGTGACGCGGTCGCCGGCCGTCCACTTCGTCACTCCCGGGCCGACACTGGCAACGACTCCGGCGAACTCGTGTCCCGGGACGTGCGGCAGCGCTATGTCGTCGTGACCGGCCCAAGCATGCCAGTCGCTGCGGCAAAGCCCCGTGGCAACGACGCTGATGACGACGCCGCCCACCGGCACCTCAGGTTCTCCAACCTCCCGGACGGCCAGCGGCCCAGCTATCTCATCCAAGACAATCGCGCGCACATGACCTCCACATATCGACGTTGTGCCGCCCACGTGCTTGAGCGGCTCAGGCCGACATCTTCCCATGTGGGCCCGATGCGTTGAAAACCTCCCCAAGACGATGTATTGGCCGCAGCGTGCTGCCAGGGGACCGTCGTCGGGCCTGTCCCAACTGCGCGTCGGCCCCCTGCCTTGGAAGGCCACTGCCGCCCAATAGCCGACGTGGGCGTTCTGGAAGGAACCCCGGACGATCGGCCCAGGGTCAGGACGCCTGGAGGCCTTCACTACACATCAGCGAAGCGGACGGTGCAGCTCACGCCTCAGGTATAACCGCTGGTCAACCGATTGTCGCAGCCATCAGGCAGAATAAGCCCAAGGAGTCAGGTGTCCGGAAGACAAGCGCTGAATGAGAATCCAGGACGGGAATGAACGAATACTTTGCTGCCTCTTGCGATAGGGGCGTGCTGCAGTTGGAGTGGAACCCCGGCGTCCACATAACGTACGACCTTGCGGTACGTGCTGCCCGGGTCCTGGAAGGCCTCAGCGTTGGCCTGATGCTGCCCGTTCTGGTGGATCTCGCGGGAGTTGCCGGGCTGACGCCGGAGGCCAGGGCCGGCATGAACGCCTACCGCGGGTTTTCCGCCGTCGCCCTGGTCGGGGACGGACCCACGGGCAAAGTGGTGGCCGCGTTTTCCCAGCGGTCGCTGACTCCCACGGCCTACTTCACCGACCGGAGCGAGGCATTGCATTGGCTATCGGAGCAGGCCGCCCCAACCGGGATGCCAGGCAGGGCCACGCAGGCAGAGCCTTGAGGGCCTGCTGAGGTCAGAGCAGTGTCGACGGCGACGGATTCCTTAGTGCCCCGCCCTCGGCGCGCTTTTTGACGCCAAGCAGCATGGCACGGTCCATGACAAGGTAGCCGGGCCGGAGCAGGAAGTCCGTCACGCGAAGACCGAGTGGCCGCCCGGGGCCCGTCAGCGTCCGAAGCAGCAGCCTGGTACCTGAAGGGCCGGCGTCGTGCAGCACGAACTGCCACGTACCGGTCACTGTTCCGGGCGGGGCACCCGGGCTGGAATCCAGGACGAGGTGGCGGTCCTGAGCCAGGTCCACTACACGCGGCCCGCGCCGCCCGCCCGGGTAACCAACAGGTGTGAAGGCGATGATGTCTCCCACCTTCAGGTCCTGCCACTCGGGATGCACCCGGTCCGCATTGCTAACGCCCAGGCGGAGCAACCCGTTCTCCACCCAGGTGTAGGAGTACAGGCCCGCACGGTCCACCCCCATCTGCACGAGCCATGGCCAGACCTGGCCAGGGCGTGCGGCGACGGTAACCGCCATGGTCCAGACGTCGTCGGCGTCGGGAATCAGTTCGTCGCCTGGAAGCGGCGCAGTCTTTTCAGGCCCGGTGGCACCCCATGTCCGCAGGACCCGCGGCAAGAGACCATGCGTGGACAGACCGGTTGCGACGGCGGCCGCAAGGAAACCGCGAAGCCGGCGTCGCTGGGGGCCAGGCCCGGATTGTGGACCGGAACGGACACCGAGACCCGCCGCTGTGCCGCCCATGGCACTCCTCCTCTTGGTTCCAGGGATGCCTCGAGGCTACAAACCGACACCCCGAGGCCCCCAGAGTCCAAAGCCCCTACAGCCGGGTGTCGAAGGACCCGCAGAACACGTTCTCGTTGAACGTCCCGTGGAACTCGGACTTCCCCTGGATCTTCTCCACGGCAGCCCGGATCGCTTCCCGTGTCCCGGCGTGCGCGTGGATGGCTGTCTTGACCATGGGTACGTCGATCAGGTGGTTCGGCTGATTGAGGGAGACGAACACGGTGGGCACCTCCGTGACGTACCAGGGAATTTCCGCCGCCATTGGCGATGACCACTTGATCCGGATGGCTGCCTCCTGCGCGAAGCCCTTGACGTTGGCAAAGACAAAAGCAGCATCGTACTTCTCCGCGTAATCCCCCGTAGCCTCTTCGGAGATGATGGACATGAAGTTCACCCCGGTCTCCCCCGCCGCTTCGCGCTGTTCAGCCGTCCGGAACAAGGACACCTCGAATCCGGCAACCTCGAGTTCCTCCTTGACCACCTCCAGGTAGGCCAGCGGGTCGGCGCGGGTGAAATCGGACCCGCCTGAGATTCCGTACAGGCGGATCCTGGGATGGGTCTGCGGAGTGATGGGCAGGTTTCCCGCGGTGTCCTTGACCAGGGTCACGGTCTTGTCCGCGATCTCCGCAGCCACCGAACGGTGCGCAGCAGATCCAATGACGGCAAGCGCCCCGGCCGGCGGCACCAGCTGGTCAACAGGCTTGAGGTGCAGGCCCAGCGACGCCTTCAGGCCGAGTATGCGCCGCAGGGCGTCGTGCAGCCGCTGCTCGGTGATGACGCCCGACTTGTAGCCGTCCAGCATGTACTGGAAGTCCTCGGCCGGGTTCCGGAAGAAGAGGAACATGTCGCAGCCGGCGGCGATCGTGGCAGGCACCAGGTCCCTGCGTTTCTTCGCCTGCGTGAGGCCCACCATCTGCGAGGCATCCGTGAGGACCAGCCCGTTGAAGCCTAGTTCCCCGCGCAGCAGGTCCTGCAGCAGTTCGGGTGAGAGCGTGGCCGGCAGGATCTCCGCGTCGGGCAGGCCGGGCCGGAAGTGCCGCGAAACTTCCGGCGCTCCAATGTGGCCCACCATGATGGACTGGACGCCGTGGCCGATCATTTCCCGGTACACGTGCCCGTAGGTCCGGTCCCATTCCTCATAGGGGAGGGTGTTGTAGGAGGTGACCACGTGCTGGTCGCGCTCGTCGATTCCGTCGCCCGGGAAGTGCTTCATGGCGCAGGCCGTGGGTGATTCGCTGATGCCGTCGAAGTATTCTTTGGCGCGTTCCACCACGATTTCCGGGGTGTTGCCGAAAGAACGCGTGGAAATAACGGTGTTCCGCCAGTTGTAGTGGATGTCCACGATCGGCGCGAAAGCCCAGTTGCAGCCCAACGCCGCGGTCTCCACCCCGGCCACCTGCCCCATTTGCCGGGCAATATTCTTGTCCGGGTGCGAGCCGGCCTGGAGGTGCGTCGAGACGAAAGTGCCGTCGTCGCAGCTGCCTGCACCGCCCATCTCCGGGTTGGACGCAACCAGCAGCGGAATCCTGGACCTGGACTGGGCGTACCGGATGTGTTCCTGCACGGCCGCGGAAGGTCCCGGACGGTATCGCATGCCGCCCACGTGGTACGTATCCAGCACGCCGTCGAGGTACTCGGGTGAGTAATCGTTGTTGTGGTTGATGAACAGCTGCCCGATCTTTTCCTCGAGCGTCATGGCACCCAGGGTGGCCTCCACCCAGGCGATGGCGTCGGCGTCGAGATTGAACGGCGCGGCGGCAAGGTCGACGTCGAACTGCAGGGAAGCAGTGCCATGGGTTCCCTTGGGGGAAGGTACGACGGCGGAGATCCCCTTGAGTGCCTGGGCCACCACGTCCGGAACCGGCGCGGCGATGTCCACAACGACCCCGCGTTCATCCTCCTGCAGCGGTTCCAGGGTGGCCAGCTGTGAGTCCAACAGCGCGGGAGGCATGAAGTGTCCGGTGCGGCCTTCCGTCCGGGCCTTCAAGACCTCTTTGCTGCCATTCAGGTGCAGGAAAATGGTGTCCGGAGCCTGTTCCCTGATGGCATCGCGGTAGCTGCGGCGAAGGGCCGAACAGGCGAGGACCAGTCCGCCGTCGCCTGCCTTGGCAAGCTCGGCACCCACGGTTGCGAGCCAGGGCCAGCGGTCCTCGTCGGTCAGCGGAGTACCGGCCGCCATCTTGGCGACGTTTTCCACTGGGTGGAGGGAATCGCCGTCCAGGAACGGGATGCCCAGTTCGCGGGCGACGAGATCGCCGATGGTGGTCTTGCCGCAGCCGGAAACGCCCATCACGACGATTCGGATCTTGTTCATCGGGTGCTTTCCTTACCAGTCGTGGCCGGCCTCACCAGTCATGCACCGTGCCGTCGACCAGGCGGTTGTAGGGCAGGTAGGCCTGCTGGTAGGGGTAAGCTGCGGCGGCTTCTTCGTTGAATTCGACGCCGATGCCGGGCTTGTCGCCGGGGTGCAGGTATCCGTCCACGAAGGTCATGGACTGCTCGAAGACCTCGTTGGTCTTGTCCGAGTGCTGCATGTATTCCTGGATGCCGTAGTTGTGGATCGCCAGGCCCACGTGCAGCTGCGCCGCGAACCCCACCGGGGAGATGTCGGTGGGTCCGTGGAAGCCGGACTTGATCTGGTACTGCGCGGCGAAGTCCATGACCTTCTTCAGGGGGCTGATCCCGCCGAAGTGCGTGGACGCGGCCCGGACGTAGTCGATCAGCTGTTCCTTGATCAGCGTCTGGAAGTCGAACACGGTGTTGAAGATTTCACCGATCGCCAGCGGTGTGGTGGTGTGCTGGCGGACCAGGCGCAGGCCTTCCTGGTTCTCCGCCGGGGTGCAGTCCTCAAGCCAGAACAGGTCGTAGGGCTCCAGTGCCTTGCCCAGTTTCGCGGCCTGGATGGGCGTCATCCGGTGGTGTCCGTCATGCAGCAGCGGGATCTCGGGGCCGAACTCGTTACGGACAGCCTCGAAGACCGTGGGCAGGTGCCGCAGGTAGGCGCGGGTGTCCCAGTCCTCTTCCTGCGGGAATGCTCCCCGGCCGGCGGGCTCGTAGTCATACCGTTCCCCCGACGCCTGCGCTTGGGCAGCCACGCCGTAGACGGCTTTGATCCCCGGGATGGCGGTCTGGATCCGGATGGATTTGTAGCCGAGTTCCAGGTGTTCCCGTACGGAATCGAACAGCGACTCGATGTCCGAACCGGACGCGTGGCCATAGGCGCGCAGCCCGTTCCGGGACGCCCCGCCCAGCAGCTGGTACACGGGAAGCCCGGCAACCTTGCCCTTGATATCCCAAAGCGCCATGTCCACGGCGGCGATGGCCGCCATGGTGACCGGGCCACGACGCCAGTAGGCGCTCCGGTACAGGAACTGCCAGGTGTCCTCGATCCGGTGCGGGTCCTTACCGATGAGCAGCTGCGCGACGTGCTCCTTCAGGTAGGCGGCGACGGCGAGCTCGCGGCCGTTCAGGGTGGCGTCGCCGATGCCCGTCACGCCGTCGTCCGTGGTGATCCGGAGGGTCACGAAGTTTCGGGTGGGGCTGGTAACGAACACATCGGCGGCAATGATTTTCATGGGACTAACTGTTCCTTCCGGAAGTAAAAGCGGGTTTCAGGTACTTGCAGGGGTGGCGGCCGGGGTCGTTGCGAAGGATCCGAGCAGCCGGGAAACAAGGGCGACGACGTCAGGGTCCTCTGCGAGGGCAGCGCTGACGAGGCGAAGCAAACCCTGCACCCGATTGGTTCCGTCAAGTGCCACAGCAGCCTGGATTTCGGCGGCGAGCGGATCCTGGAAGTCGTTTCCCGCGGTGACGTAGTCAATCCAGGCGGCAAGCATCAAAGCGCTGCCTGCGCCACTGCGGCCGTCGGCCCGTTCCGCCGCCATCACGGGTACCGCCCGCATGCGCAGCTTGGTGGTGGCATCTGTCGCGATCTGTGCGAGCCGGTGGGCGATGCGCGCGTTTCCGAAGCGTTCCAGCAGGGCCCGGCGGTACGTCGGGATGTCCAGTCCTTCCCCCTGCAGGTGGTGGGCTGCCTCGTCCCAGAAGTCCTCCACGGCTTTCCGGCAGAGGGGGTCTGCCAGGGCGTCCGCCACGGTGGCATGCCCGCGGAGCTGTCCCGCGTAGGCAAGGATGGAATGCGAGCCGTTGAGGAGCCACAGCTTCCGGTTCTCATAGGGCTCGATGTCACCGACCACGACGGCGCCGGCCTCCTCCCAGCGGGGACGCCCGGCCGGGAAGTCCCCGCTGAGTACCCAGTTCCGGAAAGGTTCAGCCACCACCGGCGAATTGTCGCTGTAACCGCATTGCTCTTCCACCTCTGCGATGTCCGCCTCGGTGGTCCGCGGCGTAATCCTGTCCACGGACGTGCTGACAAAGCTGACGTTCGCCTCGATCCACCCGGCCAGCCCGGAACCCCATCCGGAGGCCAGTCCCAGGACGGCCCGGCGGGCAACTTCACCGTTTGCGGACAAGTTGTCGCAGCTGACGACGGCGATGGGTCCTGAGCCGCTGTCCCGGCGCCTGGCAAGGGCCAACACCAGGCGCCCCAGCGGCGTGCCGGGCACTCCGGCCTCCCCGGACGCTGCTGCCGACAGCGCCCGGAGGTCATCCGCGGCGCCTGGAGTGCCGGCGTCGAACGTTCCATCCGCGGCCAGCCCGTAGGCCGCCTCGGTGATGGTCAGCGTGACCACCGCCGTCTCCTTCGCCGCGACAAGCTCGCAGAGCCGTGCGGTGTTGGCGCCGTCCACCGCTTCCACAATGCTGCCGATGACTTCGAAGCTGTCCCCGCCGGCCGACCGTTCCACCAGCGTGTAGAGGCAGTCCTGGCGGGACAGCGCTGCCGCGGCGTCGGGGCGGCGGCCCGTGAACGCCGCGATCCCCCACTCCGCCGCGTCCGGGGCGTGCTGGGTATACCAAGCCTGGTGGGAGCGGTGGAACGCCCCCAGCCCAAGGTGCACGATGCGCACCGGAGGCTTGGGCAGCGGCTTCAGGCTGCGGTTGAGTGCCGGCGGCGCGGCGTTCACAGCTTGAACACCCGCCGGGGTGACGCGTCCACGATGTCCACGATCAGTTCATGCGCCCGTTCCTCGGTGACCCGGTGTTCAGCAACCAGCCTGGCCAGGAAGGACGCCTCGATTCGCCGGGCGGTGTCATGCCGGGCCGGAATGGAGCAGAAGGCGCGGGTGTCATCGATGAACCCGGAGGACCGCGAGAAGCCAGCCGTCTCCGTCACCGCCGAGCGGAACCGCAGCATCGCATCCGGGGCATCCAGGAACCACCACGGCGCACCGAGGTACACCGATGGGTAGAATCCGGCCAGCGGCGCGAGTTCACGGGAGAAGACGGTCTCGTCAAGGGTGAACAGCACCAGGTGGAAGTCCTTGGCGGTCCCGAAGTCCTGCAGCAGCGGCCGCACCGCCTCCGTGTAATTGACCGCCACCGGAATGTCATGGCCGGTGTCGGCGCCAAAAGCCTCGAATGTGGGTGCGTGGTGGTTGCGGAACGAGCCCGGGTGGATGGTCATCACCAGGCCGTCCTCCACCGACATCCGGGCCATTTGGTAGATCATGTGCGCTTCGAAGGCGTCCCGGTCCGCAGTACTGGCCTGGCCGGCCCGGCCCCGCTCGAAAAGCCGCTCCGCCTCGCCGTCGTCCAGTTTCAGGGTGGCAGGGGTGAAGACGCCGTGGTCGGCGGAGACGGCGCCGCGCTCCACGAAGTGCCGCCGCCGCGACTCAAGTGCCTTGATGTACCCGGCGTAGCCGGTGGCACCCTCCCCCGCAGCGCCGAGAAGGCGTTCCACGTTCTCCTGCCAGGCCGGATGTGCCATGTTCAGGTACTGGTCCGGCCGGAAGGTGGGCAGCACGCGGCCTGCAAAGGCGGGGTCCGCCTGCAGGGCGGCGTGGCTGTCCAGTGAGTCCAGTGGATCATCCGTGGTGGCGAGCACCTCGATGTTGAATTCCTTGAACAGTTCCCGTGGCCGGAAACCGGGCTCGGACAATTTGGCTTGCAGGGCATCGTAGAGTTGGTCCGCGTTCTGGCCGGACGGTTCCTCGGCCAGGCCGAAGACGTGGGCGAACTCCTGGCGGATCCAGTACCCGGAGGCGGTTCCCTCGAAGGCGGGCCATGCTTCACAGAAGTGCCGCCACACCTGCCGCGAGTCTGCCGGCTGGTTGCCCAGGCCCAGCTGGTCCATGGTCACCCCGCCGGCGTGGATCAGGCGGGTGACGTAGTGGTCCGGAGTGACCAGGAGTGCGGCCGGGTCCGGGAACGGGGTGTTTTGTTCGATGACCGCGGCGTCGACGTGCCCGTGCGGGGAGATGATGGGGAGCCCTTCCACCCGGGAGAAGAGCGCGCGGGCAATGTCCCGGACCCCGGGATCGGCGGGCAGGAGCCGGTCCGGGTGGTCCGCTATGGTCTGCGCCATGGCTCAACGCCTCCCGGCTGCGACATTGAGCCCAGCCAGGGCGGCCGTGGCGCGGAGGTACTCGAGGTTCCCGGCGGTTCGTTCGGCCAGCGGCAGCTCAGTGGAAAAGTCCTCAACGGTCACCCAGCCGTCGTACCCGAAGGCGGCGAGCGCCTTGAAGTACTGCAGGACGCTGCCCTGGCCCGCGCGCAGGGGCGCCCACTCGTTCCTGAAAATGGCTGCCCCTGATTCGTCGGTCTCGCCGCTGTCCACCCACACCGCGTTCTTCACGTGTACGTGCGCCAGGTAGTCGCCCAGGAGTTCGAAGGCGGGGAGGTAGTCCTCCTGCCCTTCGATCAGCAGGTTGCCCAGGTCATGGATGACGCCGACGTGCCGGGGGTCCAGGCCGTCCAGGAGCCGCAGCGCCGATGATGCCGATGCGGTGATGGTGCGGTGGTGCAGCTCCACGAGCGCCTTCACCCCGTGGTGCGCCGCCCGCTCGGCAATCCATTCGAAATCGCGGCGGGCAGCGGCGAAGAGTTCCGGGTACGGGGTGCCGCTGGCCGGTTCGTTACCCCAGGCTGCGGTCCCGAGCGGCGGCGTGGTCACCCGCACCTGGCCGGCTCCGAGCTTGGCGGTTGCGGCGAGCATGCGGTCCACATCACCGTGGTTGTCGCACCGCGCGTACCCGCCGATGCCGGAGAACTCCAGGCCGGCGTCGCTGGTAATGGCGGCGATCCGGTCCAGGTGGTCTTCCATTCCGGCCAGCGGCACGGTGGCTTTGTTCCCGGCCCAGAAGCCGGGCTCGGGGGCGTCGCCCTGGTCCGTGATGCGCCATTCGACGCCGTCCCAGCCCTGGCCGGCGAGCTGCTGGACGGCCTCTTCGGGGGTCCACTCGGGGGTTGATGCGGTAAATACTGAGAACTTCATGGTGTCAGGCGCTTTCTGCCGCGGTGCCGGTGCGGACTTCGAGGTCGTTGTACTTGCCTGCCAGGACATCCTCGAAGAGGACGGGCTGGCCGAGGGTGGCCGAGACGTACACCGAACGCACCGCGGCCAGGGCATTGACGGCGTCGCTGACGGTGACGCCGGGCTGTTTCCCACCGGCGATGGCGGCCAGGATGTCCCGGTACTGACGGACGTGGCCGGCCGGGTACACGGTGGGATCGGCTGCTTTGTAGTCTTCCTCGGGGTACTTGGCCAGTTCTTCCTCCGCCTGGTTGCCGCCGCCCTGGAGTCCCATGTCCGCCGAGGCACCGCCTGCGGCCCTGCTGTGGAAGTACTCCAGCCGGTCGTTGTCCACCACGGCCGAGCCCTCGGAGCCCATGAGCTGCACGCGCACGGTCAATCCCGGGTAGGCGGCAGTGGTGGCGTGAAGGACAGCCAGGCCGCCGTTCTCGAACGTCACGGTGGCTACTGCCGTGTCCTCCACTTCGATGCGTTCGTGGGCGAGGCGGGCGGTGTGCGCGAAGATTTCCACCGGCCGCCCCATGAACCACAGGAGCAGGTCCACGGTGTGCACGCCCTGGTTCATGAGGGCGCCCCCGCCGTCCATCGCCCACGTGCCGCGCCAGTCGCCGGAGTCGTAGTAGCCCTGGCTGCGCCACCACGCCACAGAGGCGATGGCGGAGGTCAGCTTGCCGAAGCGGCCATCGGCGATGGCGCTGGACACAGCGACGCTGGACTGGTCGAACCGGTGCTGGCTGATGACCGAGGCAACGATGCCCTTGCCGGCTGCTTCCTTCGCGGCTGCCTCGATTTCCTGGGCCCGGCTGAGGTCCACGTCGAGGGGCTTTTCGATGACCACGTGCTTGCCTGCCGCCAGCACCTCGAGGCTTTGCTGGATGTGCAGGCCACTGGGAGTCGCCAGTGCCACGAGGTGGATGTCTTCGTTGGCGAAGGCCTCGGCCTGGGTGGTGTACAGGGCCGGCCGTGTACCGCCCTGCTGTTCGATGAAGTCTGCGAGTGCTTCGGCGGCTGCCGGGATGGCATCGATGAGGGCGACAATGCGGACTTCCGGGAATTCGCGGAGGGCTACGGCGTGGGTGCGGCCAATGACGCCGCACCCGGTGATGGCTGCGTTCAAGGTGCTCATGCGGTCTGGACTCCTGCTTCTGCGGTGACTTTGGCGAAGGCGCGTGCTGCGATGCCGAAGGCCGTGGGGCCGGAGAATCCGCCCAGGCCGTGGGCACCTGCCAGGTGCGGCTCAAGGGAAGCGAAGCCTTCGTAGCCGTCGGCTTTGAGCGCCTCCACGGTCTTCAGGACGTCCCCGTCTCCTTCGCCGGCAGGCACCACGTGGCCGTTGGCGAAGAGGGCATCCTTGACCTGGAGGTATTCCAGGTGCGGCCGCAGCTTTGCGTATCCCTCGTCGAAGGGCTTGACGCCCACCTGGACGAAGTTGGCGGCGTCCCAGGCCACTTTCAGGGCTGGTGAGTCCACGGTCTCGATGATGTCCAGCACACGGTCCGGGACGTCCCCAAAGATGTCTTTTTCGTTTTCGTGCAGGAGGATCACGCCGGCTTCCTCAGCGACATCGGCCAGGGCCCGCATACGTTCCATGACGTCATCCCGGATGCTGTCCACCTGGACTGACTCGCCGTAGTAGAAGGAGAAGATGCGGATGTACTTCGCGTCCAGCACCCTGGCTGCATTGACTGCCCGGCGCAGCCGCTCCACCTCATGCTCCACCGGGAGGCTGACGTCCACCTTTCCAATGGGCGAGGCAATGGCCGAGACCTTCATGCCTTTATCTGCCAGGAGGGCGGCAAGTGCCTGCAGCTGCCCGTCGCTGAGGTCCACGATGTTGGTTCCCCATGCGCTGCGGACCTCGATGTGGTTGGCGCCGAGGGCCTGCAGCACGGCTATCTGGACTGCGGGGTCGTCGTCGATTTCGTCGCCGAAGCCTGACAGCTGCCACGTGACCTGGGTGGTCGAAACCATGGTTATTTAACTCCTCCGGCGGTCAGCCCGCCTACTAGGTAACGCTGGAAAATCAGGTAGAGAATGACCACCGGTGCTGCACACACCAGGGCTGCGGCCATCATCTGGCCGTAGTAGGGAATGGCGCCGCCTTCCTGCGAGGCCCCAAAGATTTGCAGGGCGACGGCGGCGGTCTGGCTTTCGGGGCGCGTCATCACCGAGGCGAACAGCACGTCGTTCCAGCCGAGCAGGAAAGCGAAGATGCCGGAGACGACGATGCCGGGCCAGCTCAGGGGCAGGACGATGCGGAAGAGGACGCCGAGGTTGGACGCGCCGTCGATCTTGGCTGCTTCCTCCAGCTCCTTGGGGAGCCCGCGGAGGTAGGTGACCATCACCCAGGTGGAGAACGGCATGGCGAAGGTCAGGTACGTCACGAACAGGCCCCACTGGGTTCCGATCACCTGGATGCCGAGGTAGGTTGCCGCCGAGGAAAAGAGCACGAACACCGGCAGCACCATCAGGGTTCCCGGGACGGACTGCAGTGCCAGCAGGCCGCGCAGGATGCTGAGCCTGCCACGGAAGCTGTACCGGACCAGGACGAACGCGGTGGACACGGACAAGGCCGCCGATACCACGGCGGTTGATCCGGCCACCAGGACACTGTTGGTCAGGCCGGTGGCAAGGCCCACGCTGGTCCAGATCTTCGAGTAGTTCTCGAACGTCACCGACGACGGCCAGAACTCGCCGTTGGCAACCCCGATGTCCGAGTTCACCGATGCCAGGAAGATGTAGAGCACCGGAACCAGGACCAGGGAGCCGAGGAAGATCAGGATGATGACCAGCAGGGGGCTGGGAAGGAGCCTCAGCACTTCGTGCTGCCGGTGCGAGCCCGGACGGTCGATTCCAGCTGTTGGCGCACCCTGCCGAGCAGCTGTCGTGGCGCTCATTTCTTCGCTCCTGGGGTGTCGGCGTCGTCAAGCTTCACGGCGCGGAGGTAGACGAACAGCGGGATGGCGATGAGCACCAGGGAGATGAAGGCCATCGCAGCACTCAGGCCAAAGCGGAAGCTCTGGAAGCTGGTGACGTAGGTCAGGATGGGGAGGACTTCCACGTCCGACGGAGCCGGGACGCCGAACAGCACGAACGGAAGGGTGAAGTTGTTGATGTGGTGCAGCATTCCGATCAGGAAAGCCAAGGCCAGCGGTCCCTTCAGGTACGGGAAGATCACGTAGCGGAGCTTGTTCCACCACAACGCCCCGTCCAGGGCTGAGGCCTCGTGCACCTCGTGGTCCACGGACTGCAGGCCGGACAACGCCAGCAGGTAGATGAACGGCCAGGAAGCCCAGATCTGGACCAGTACCAGTGTCCAGAACGTTTGCGGCCCGTTGAGCCAGAGTCCCACGTGGATTCCCACGGTGGCCAGGGCTTCGTCCACGATGCCGCCGGGCTGGAGCATGGTCCGCCAGACGGTTGCCACCACGAAGGACGGCAGGACATACGGGATGAGGAACACCGAACGGATCAGGGCGCGGCCCTTGAAGGCGTTCTGGGTTGCCACGGCAGCGGCAATGCCCAGCGGCAGGGTCACCACCATGGCAAGCAGCGAGTAGCTGACGCTGAGCCACACGGCATGCAGCAGCGGCGAGTTCGTGACGGCTTCAACGAAGTTTTCGGCTCCGATGATTGGTGCACTGACCCACTTCCGCAGAGTGTACTGGTCCAGGTTGAGGATGGACATGTAAATGCCCAGCAGCAGCGGTACCACGATGATGATGATCATCAGGACCCCGCCGGGGATAAGCATCCAGAGCGGGCGGTTCCGCTCGCTCAGGCCCTTGCGCCGCAGGCCGTCTCTGGGGCCGGGCTGCTGCCCGGCGTCATTGGCGGCCCGGGGCGCCCGGCCTGCGGCGGATTCCACCGCAGGCCGTACTTCATGGGAGGCGTCGGTTGACATCAGAACTTATCCTTTGGAGGCCCGGTCCAGGGAAGCCTGGCCCTTGTTTTGGGCATCTTTGATTCGGGAGTCGAGCGCGGATTCGTCCACCTTGCCGGCGGCCAGGTCCGGGATCGACTGGACAGTGACGTTGAGCAGGCCCAGCTGGATGTCGCCCCAGGCGCCCGTGAACGGGGTGGCCTTGGACTTGGCGGCGGCATCGGCCAGCGGCTTGAGCTTGGCATCGGTCAGGGTGGCGAGGGCCTCCGCGTTGGCCGGGAGGTCGCCGAAGACCTTCTGGTAGTTCAGCTGTTCGTCCTTGGAGGTGATCAGCTTGATGTAGGCGAAGGCCAGGTCCTTCTGCTTGGAGTAATCGGCCACCACCAGGTTGTCGCCGGACAGGATGCTGGCGGCGTCGCCGTCGGACTTGGACTGGGTCTGGCCCGGAGCGATCGTAGGCATCAGGGCGTACTCGTACTTGCCGGCGACGGTTGACTTGTCCAGGGTGGGAATCGAGCTGGACGTGGTCATCATCAGGTACCCGGCCTTGCCGCTGGCAAAGGCGGCCACGGCGTTGCTATTGCTCCAGCCAATGGATGCGGGGTCAACCACTTTGTCGTTGGTGAGCCAGCCGAAGTACGTTTCGTAGGCCTTCTTGACCGTGGGGTCGTCCATTTTCAGCTTGTTGCCGTCCACCAGCGGGTTGCCTGCCTGGACGGACATGGCCCAGATGAACTTCCAGGGATCAAAGCTGTCCTTGTATCCCGTGGCGATGCCGTAGGTGCCGTCCTTGGTCATCTTCTTCGCCTGGGCAGCCAGGTCATCCCAGTTGGTGGCAGGTTTGTCGATGCCCGCCGCAGCCAGCAGGTCCTTGTTGTACGCCATGACGAACGGCCGGCTGACGAACGGGATGCCGGCAAGGTGGTCCTTGTCCGGTCCGGAAATTCCCAGGGTTGCCGGGTTGAAGCGGTCCTTGCCGCCCACCTTCTTCCAGTCGTCGTCGGAGAGGGTCACGAAGGCCTTGGTGGCATATGCCGTGGGGGTGAACGTGGTTCCGAGGCTGTAGACGTCCGGGCCCTGGCCCGAGACCACGGACGTTTGGATGCGCGTGAGTTCATCGTTGGCCGAAGCGAAGGTTTCGAACTTCACGTCGGCGCCGGTCTCGGCCTTGAACTTCGCGGCAATATCGGACTGCCACTGCTTCTGCTGTTCCGGGTATTGGCTGGAAACGTTCACCAGGACGCTCAGCGTCTTCCCGGTGCCGTCCACTTTGCCGTCCGAGCTGGTTGAGCCGCCCCCGTTGCCGGAGCTCGATCCACACCCGGTCAAGGCGAGCGCGGCAGCCGTGACTATCGCCGCAAGCCCAGTAGTCGATTTAAACCTCATTGTTTTCTCCTCTAGGACACCCGCATGGCCACATCCGTCCTGTGGCGGAGATCACTGCAGGCGACTCGAGAGTCAGTCTAGGAAGATGGCAACGCGACTGGCAAGCGGTTGCCAAAAGTTGCCATAAATGCTCAGATTGAGTTCAACAGGATTCCGGGAACGCGTAGCCTTGGAAACCCCAGATGGCCGGTCTTATCCCGGTCCGCGAGAAAGGCCCAGCGATGGCAGACCCAGCAACCACGGCGTCGTCAGTCCCGGCAAGCCTTGACGCAGGCGCCCGGCGGGACCGCCCACCCACCATCCGGGACGTGGCGGAACTCGCCGGGGTGGCCACCTCCACCGTGTCGCGGGCCCTCGCGCGGCCCGACCGGGTCAACCCGCGGACCCGGGCCCGGATCGAGGAAGCGGCCGCGGAGCTCAATTACGTGCCCAGCTCCCAGGCCCGCGGCCTCAGTTCCGGACGAACCAATGCGGTGGCCGTCCTGGTACCCGACATCACCAACCCGTTCTATTTCGACATCATCCGCGGCACCCAGCACCAGCTCAAGGCGGCCGGGGTCACCCAGCTCCTGGTGGACACCGAGGAGTCCAGCGAGATGGAACTCGATGCCCTGCACAAGATGCGCAAGTCCGCGGACGGCTTCATCCTTGCCGCCTCACGCCTGACGGACGCCCAGCTTGCGGAGGTCTCGCAGTCGCAGCCCCTGGTGACGTTCAACCGCGCGTCCACCAGCGCACCGACGGTGATGATCGATACACCCTCGGCCATCATCCAGGCCCTTGAGCACCTGGCCTCGCTGGGCCACCACAAAGTCTGCTATGTGGCCGGACCGCCCACCTCCTGGTCCAACCAGATGCGGTGGAAGGTTTTCGAAGAGGACGCCACTAAGCGCGGCATGGAGATCCACCGGATCGGCCCCTACACCCCGAAGACGACGTCGGGGGCTGCTGCCGCTGATGCTGCAGTCAGGACGGGGGCAACAGCCTGCATCGTCTTTAATGACCTGCTTGCCATTGGCATGCTCCAGCGGTTCAAAGCACGGGGCATTCGGGTTCCGGAGGACATAAGCATCGTCGGGTCCGATGACATTTTCGGCGCGGACTTCTGCAATCCCCCACTGACCACCATTTCCAGCCCCATCGAGCAGGCGGGCAGGGTGGCGGTGTCCATGCTGCTGGCACAGCTCAACCCGCTGTCTGGAAGTGCCAGCCGGCAGCTCGCCGTCATGCCCACCCACCTGACTGTCAGGGAGTCAACGGGTCCGGCGCCTGCCTGATCAGTCCACGGTAAACGGCAGGACCAGGCGGGACTGGTGGTGCGCGTCGCGGTAGATCTTGTGTGTGACCGGCCCGCCCACCGGGAGGTGGAAGGCGTCAGGCGGGAGCAGCGAGTTGTGTTCGTCGGCGAGCGGCTCGCCGTTGGACAGCTCCACTACCAGGCGGTGCCCCGGGTTGAAGGTGTTAGCGAACGGGTAGAGGCGGACCACGTATTCCTCGATCCTCCCCGGCTCCACCGGAACCGCGCGGGTGTGCGGATGGTAGGGGTTGCCCTCGGTGGTGCGGTCAGCTCGCCGGACGCTTCGCCGGGGAAACCCGCCACATCCGCGGCACCCTGGCCTTCACGCAGCTGGACTACGTGGCGACGCTGTGGACCCGCCGCAAGATGGAGCCAAACCGCGAGCACGCCCTGGAAGTGCTGGCGGACAGCTGGTACCACCTGCTCTGCGACGAAGGCTGACCAGGGCAGCGCAAGCTAGGCCCGTTCGGAGATCCACGCACCAAGCCCGGCGGCAGTTTCCGCGGTGAGGGCGTGCCCGCCCGGGTCCTTGCGGGCGTGGGTGTCCGCACCGGAGGCCCCCAGGAGGTAGTCCCAGGTGCGGCCCAGCAGGTCGGCCGGGATGACGGTGTCGGCTTCACCGTGGGCCAGGAACACCGGGGCGCCGGCAAGCCGGTCCGGGGACGTCGGGACGCCTGCGTCGAACGGCAGCGTCCCGTAAAGGATGGCCGTGCCCGCAAAACGCTGCGGATCAGCCAGCAGCAACCCGCCCGCGAACGCCGCACCGCCACTGAAGCCAACCAGGATCACCGGCCGGCCTTCCGGGGCGATCGGCTCCAGCCACGTCCTGAACCATTCCATTGTCTGGGCCAGGGACTCGGCCACGGGCCGCCCCGTCCCCCGGTTCGCGAACCAGGCGAACCCGCCCCCTGCCGGGATCGGTGCCCGGACGGCCGCGTAGGAGGGGCCTGCGGGAAGGTGGTTGGCCAGCCCGATGATTCCTGATTCATCCGATCCGCGCCCGTGCAGCAGCACCACGAGCGGGCGGTTGGGATCGTCGGGGCTCTGCCAGGCGACGGTGGGTTCGGCGAACGGTGCGTGCATATCTTTTCCTCGGTGTTGGTGGTGGAAATGGCTTGGGTCAGGCAGTGGCCGGGGCCCCGATTTCCCGGTTGACGGCGGGCATGATCTCGGTGGCGAGCAGCTCGATGGAACGCGCCTTCTCGGCAAACGGCAGCCCGCCCAGTCCGATCTGGGCCATGTACCGGCTGGTTCCCAGCGCCTCGTGGATGGCCAGGATCTTCTCCACCACCTGCTGCGGGCTCCCCACCAGCAGGCCGCCGCCGGGTTCGGACCAGTCATCGAAGGTTGAGCGCGGGAAGTGGTCCACCGGCCGGGGCATGTTCTGTTCGAAATAGGCCCGGTAATAGGGATAGAAGGTATCGCGTGCCTGCTGGGAGGTGGGCGCCACGTAGAAGTGGCCGCCGGCACCCACCTGAAGGGCGGAGGCGTCATGCCCGGCCTCGGCCGCGGTGTGCCGGTACAGCTCCACCAGGCGGCGGAACCGCTCGGGTCCGGACAGCAGTGCAACAAACAACGGCAGGCCCAGGCGTCCGGCACGGGCGAAACTCGCCGGCGTCCCGCCCACCCCCACCCAGACGGGAAGCTTTTCCTGCAGCGGCCGGGGGGCAATGTCCATGCCGGGGATGCTTTGGGTCAATGTTCCCTGCCACTCCAGGGTGGCGTTGTCCCGCAGCTCCAGCAGCATGCGCAGCTTTTCGTCGAAGAGGGCGTCGTAATCCGCGGTATCGTAGCCGAACAGCGGGTACGACTCGATGAACGCTCCGCGCCCGGCGATGATCTCGGCGCGGCCGCCGGATATGAGGTCCAGGGTGGCGAACTGTTCGAAGAGCCGCACCGGGTCCTGGGTGGAGAGCACAGTGACGGCAGTGCCCAGCCTCAGGTTGGTGGTCTCGCGGGCAACTGCGGCCAGCACCATTTCGGGGGCGGACAAGGCGAAGTCGCTGCGGTGGTGCTCGCCCAGGCCCAGGAAGCTGATGCCCGCCTGGTCGGCCAGCTTGGCCAGCCCAATGATCTCTTCCAGCCGCTGGTGCGGCGACTGGGCCAGCCCGGTTTGTCCGTTGCGCGACAGTTCGCCAAAAGTAAAAATGCCAAAGTCCATATTGGTTGAACATTCAACTGTATGGATCTATTCCGGCACCTTCCCTTCCATCCAAGAAGGCGGGCGTACGACGCCGGGGGCCACCCGCCGTCGTACGCCCGCCTTGGCTGGCGGTGCTTAGGCTTCCACCAGCTTTGCTCCGGCCGGAACCTCAGCCGGGGCACCGGGCTCGTTGCGGCCGTACAGCCAGTCGTTGTACTGGAAGTTGTTGTCGCCGCGGCTCTTGAACAGCATGTTCCGCAGGACGCGTGCCACGCCGTCCACGTGCCAGGACTCGCCCCAGATACGGGCGGTGCGCTGGACGCGGGCGGTGCGGGCTGCGCGGGTTTCGTTGAACTCGCGGAAGGCGTCCTCCCACGCACCGGCGTCGATGCCTTCGGCCGTGAAGACGCGGTTGCTGGCGGCGTCCTGCAGCACTGCAGCGTCCTCCAGCGCCTGGCAGGCGCCCTGGGCCAGGTACTGCAGCATCGGGTGGGCGGCATCGCCGATCAGTGCCATGCGCCCGGAAACCCAGGTCGCGATCGGGTTGCGGTCGTACATGGGCCAGCGGATGCCGGTGGCCAGGTTCTTCAGGGCTTCCTGCACGGCGGGGACGCAGTCCTTGTAGGCTGCCTGGAGTTCGTCCACGCCGCCGTACTGCTCTTCGCCGCGCTCGAACGACGGGGACTTGAACACTGCCACGGTGTTGAGCAGCTGGCCCTTGCGGAGCGGGTACTGGACCAGGTGGCAGTTCGGGCCAAGGTAGACGATGACGTCCTCCAGGTCCGCCGCAGGGGTTTCCTCGGTGATGGGCACGGTGCCGCGGTACGCCACGTAGGCGGAGTTGACCGGGCCGTCGCTGGCAACGGTGGCGCGCAGGGTGGACTTCAGCCCGTCCGCTGCCAGGATGGCGTCAGCCTCGAACACCTCGCCCTTGGCGGTGTAGGCGCGGGCCCGGTCGCCGTCGGTCTCCACCTTCTGCACCAGGACGTCGTTCACCAGGGTGACGCCGGCTTCCTGGCAGGCTTCGAGCAGGATCCGGTGCAGGTCGCTGCGGTGGATCACCACGTAAGGGGCGCCGTAGCGTTCCTCGAACTCGCCGCCCAGGGTCTGGCGGGTGAGTTCCTCGCCGGTGATGGCGTCGCGGAACACCAGGTGCTTGGGCTGGACGCCGATTTCCAGTGCCTTCTCCAGCAGGCCCCAGCGCTTGAGGACGCGGGAGGCGTTGGGCGCCATCTGCAGGCCGGCGCCGACTTCACCGAAGGCGGGTGCCACTTCAACCAGGGTGACATCGGCACCGTTTTCGCGAAGCGCCAGCGCTCCGGCAAGTCCGGCCATGCCGCCGCCAACTACCAGGACGTCGGTGGACGCTTTGAGGTTAGACATTGGAAACTCCTACTGCTGTTGATTTCTTGATTTTGGTACCGACGGCTGCGAGCAGGACTGCTGCTGCTGCGGCTGCTCCGGCAAATGCCAGGAAGTTCGAGTTGACGCCCAGGCCCGCTGCGAGCAGGAGCCCGCCGGCCTGGGGCGCTGCCACGGCCCCGATCCGGCCCACGCCAAGCGCCCAGCCAAGGGCGGTGCCGCGCAGGTGTGCCGGGTAGTGGCTTGCCACGGCGGCGATGATCAGGCACTGGGTGCCGTGCGTGCCCACGCCGGCAAGCACCAGCATGAGGTAGACGACGGCGACGGGCGGCCCGGTGACCAGGACCAGCAATCCGACGGCGGCCATGGCCGCTGCCGCGATGGCGGTGGGGATGGGGCCGAACCGGGTGCCCGCCCAGGCGGTGAGCACCGAACCCGCCACCGCGCCGAGGTTGAGGGCCAGGGCGAACGTCAGGGCGGACCCGAGGTTGTAGCCTGCCAGCTGCATGAGGTTGGGCAGCCAGGTGCCCAGCCCGTACCAGGCGAAGAGGGTCACCAGGGTGCCGACGGCGAACAGCAGGCTGGTGCCGAGGTAGGGCGCGCGGAGCAGGGACCCGAATCCGACGGCTTCCTTGGCGGCACCGCCCCGGGCTCCGCGCTTGTGGTCCGGCGCCAGCGTCTCCGGCAGGTAGCGGATGCCCAGCGGGATAACCACCACCAGGGCGACGACGGCCACCAGGAACATGACTGGCCAGCCGAAGGCCGGGATCAGCGGAATGCCGACGAGGGCGGCGATGGAACCGCCGATGGGAACGCCGGACATCATCAGGGTGGCGATGGTGGACCGCCACTTTTCGGGGACCAGCTCTGCCACCAGGGCGTTGGCCGAGGGAACCAGGCCGCCCAGGCCAATGCCTGCCAGGAGCCGCAGGCCGCCGAAGACCGGGGCGTTGGGCGCGAAAGCGCAGAGGATGGTGAAGAGGGAGAAGACGACGGCGCAGCCGATGATGGTGCGCCGTCGGCCCCAGGTATCGGACATGCGGCCGGCGAAGACCGCCCCGATCATCATGCCGATGAAGGCCATCGAGCCGATGGTGCCGGCGGTGGCCTTGGTCAGGCCCCAGCCGGTGTCGCTGATGAGCGAGCCCTGGACGGTGCCATAGACGATCAGGTCATAGCCGTCGAAAACGACCAGCAGCCAGCACACCAGGACGGCGATCACGGAACGCCGGGGAAACCCGGAAAGGCCTGCGCCCGGGGCGGGGGCGGCCATGCGCTGCGGCGCTGCAGCGGAAGATGTGTGATTCATCCCACCACTGTGCTGGCAGTCATACCGCCGCGCACATAAGATTCTGTCATGCAGAATCTTCCGGCCCGGCGGAAGCCTACCTACGCCATCGAGGCAGTGGACAACGCCCTGCAACTCCTGCAGCTCCTGCGGGACGTGGGCAGCCTGCGGCTCAAGGACGCTGCGGCGGAACTAGGCGTGGCCCCGTCCACGGCCCACCGCCTGCTGGCCATGCTGGTGTACCGCGGGTTTGCCGTCCAGGATGAGACGCGCCGCTACGTGCCGGGCCCGGCCATGGGCGCCGGGCCTGCCGGGTTCAGCTGGACCCGGCAGCTCCGCGACATCTCCCGGCCCCATATGGAAGTGCTTTGCGCGCGGACCAACGAGACCGTCAACCTGATGATCCGGGTGGGCACCAAGGTCCGCTTCCTGGACACCGTGGAAAGTTCGAACATCCTGCGCGTGGGTGACCGGCAGGGGACCTTGCTTCCGGCCCATAAGGCCTCCGGCGGCAAGGCCATCCTGGCGGAACTGGATCCCGCCATGGTGGAGCAGCTGTTCCGCGGGCCCAACGCGGAGCTCGCCGGCGACTACATCTCCGACGCCGAGTACCCGGCGTTCCTGCGTGAGCTTGAGTCCGTGCGCACCAACGGCTTCGCCGCCAACTTCGAGGGCACGGAGGAGGGTATCAGTGCCTTTGGGATGGCGCTGCACAACGGCAGGGGCATGGTGGTGGGCGCCTTGAGCGTGGCGACTCCGGTGGCCAGGTTCCGGCCGCTGTTCGACGCCGGACTGGTGGGCGTCATGATGGAAACCCGCCGCCAGCTGGAGCTGGATATCGCAGCCAATCCGGTGGACGGAGCGGGAAGCAGCTGAGGCTCTCTGCGGAAAGTCCCAAGAGTAATTCTGGCAGACAGAATATGTTGGAGATCACAGCAAGCCTTCCCTAGGGTCGAATCCACGTCGCACTCAGTCCGCACGCAAGGAGAAGGCCAGTGTCCATCAGCGCTGAAAACCAAACGCACGAATCCGTGGCGCAGGAACACCACGTTCCCGAGCCCACCCCGGAGGAGGCTGCGCAGCTTGAGCAGCTCTACAAGGATTTCGATAAGGAAAACCTGATTCCGCTGTGGACGGAGATCGCGGACCTGATGCCCATGGTCCCGTCCCCCAAGGCGGTACCGCACGTGTGGCGGTGGAACGACCTGTACCCGCTGGCCGCCCGCGCCGGGGACCTGGTGCCCGTGGGCCGGGGCGGGGAGCGCCGGGCGATCGCGCTGGCCAATCCTGGCCTGGCCGGCACCCCGTACGCCACCCCCACCCTCTGGGCCGCCATCCAGTACCTGGGCGGCCGCGAAACCGCCCCCGAGCACCGCCACTCGCAGAACGCCTTCCGCTTCGTCGTCGAAGGCGAGGGAGTGTGGACCGTGGTGAACGGTGACCCGGTCCGGATGTCCCGCGGCGACTTCCTGCTCACCCCGGGCTGGAACTTCCACGGCCACCACAACGACACCGATGAGCCCATGGCCTGGATCGATGGGCTGGACATCCCGTTCGTCCACTACGCCGATGCCGGGTTCTTCGAGTTCGGTACCGAGCGCGTCACGGACGAGGCCACCCCGGACATCTCCCGCTCCGAGCGGCTCTGGGCCCACCCGGGGCTGCGCCCGCTCTCCGGCCTGGATGAGACCACCAACTCCCCCATCGCCGCCTACCGGTGGAAGTACACCGACGCCGCCCTACGCGAACAACTCCTCCTCGAGGATGAAGGCCACCCCGCCACCGTGTCCCAGGGCCACGCCGCGGTCCGCTACACCAACCCCACCACCGGCGGGGATGTCATGCCCACCATCCGTGCCGAGTTCCACCGGCTGCGCGCCGGAGCCTGGACCGAGACCGTCCGCGAGGTGGGCTCCAGTGTCTGGCAGGTCTTCGAAGGCACCGGCACCGTGACCCTCAACGGCGAAACCAGGGTCCTGGCCAAGGGCGACCTGTTCGTAGTCCCGTCCTGGGCCGCCTGGTCACTGCAGGCCGAATCCGAGTTTGATTTGTTCCGGTTCAGCGACGCACCCATCTTTGAGCGCCTGAACTTCAACCGCACCTACATCGAAGGACGCACCAAGTAATGAAACTCCTCACCCTCCGCCTCCCCGCCGGCACCGGCAACGGCAAGAGCACGACGGCGGTCCGCCAGGACGGCGGCACCCTCACCGAAATCCCGGGGTTCTCCGACGTCGGGGCCCTGCTGCAGGACCCCAATTGGGAAACCACCGCGAAGGCGGCCAACGGCGCCACGCACCCTTTGGACGGTGCCGACATCGCCCCCGTCGTGCCTTCCCCCGGCAAGATCATCTGCGTGGGCCACAACTACCGCAACCACATCAAGGAAATGGGCCGGGAAGTTCCGGAGTACCCCACCCTGTTCGCCAAGTACGCCGAGTCGCTGATCGGTCCCAACGACGACCTGGCCCTGCCGCAGGAATCGGACACCGTGGACTGGGAAGCCGAACTCGCCGTCGTCATTGGCAAGGCCGGCCGCCGCATCCCCGAAGCCGAAGCCGCTGGGCACATCGCCGGTTACTCAGTGCTCAACGACGTCTCCATGCGCGACTACCAGTTCCGCACCATCCAGTGGCTGCAGGGCAAGACCTGGGAAAAGTCCACCCCGTTCGGACCCGCCCTGGTCACCAAGGACGAGTTCACCGCGGGCCCGCTGATGACCTCCGCCGTGGACGGTGAAGTCCAGCAGTCCACCCCCACCTCGGACCTGGTGTTCACCCCGGAGTTCCTGGTCTCCTACATCTCCACCATCATCACCCTGAACCCGGGCGACGTGATCGCCACCGGCACCCCCGGCGGCGTGGGCCACGCCCAGGACCCCAAGCGCTACCTGCAGGAAGGCCAGGTCCTGGTCACCACCATCGAGGGCCTGGGCCAGCTGACCAACCGCGTGGTCAAGGAAGCCTGATGGTTGCCCGGCACGACCAGGCCACCGATCCCGTCCTGCTCGACGGGCTCCTGCAGGCCCGGCGCGGCACCGCGTTCTTCGCCCGCAAGCTCAACGAGCTTTCCGACGCGGAACTGGACGGGGACTCGCTCCTGCCGGGCTGGACCCGCCGCCACGTTGTAGCCCACGTGGGCTACAACGCGCGGGCCATCGCCCGGCTGGTCGAGTGGGCAGCCACCGGGGTGGAAACACCGATGTACCCGTCCGTTGAGGTCCGCAACCACGAGATCGACTTCGGCGCGACGCTGTCCCCGATCGCCCTGCGCAACCTGTTCGACCACTCCGCCGTGCACCTGAACGTCGAATGGCGCGACCTGCCCGCCGACAACTGGCACCACAAGGTCAAAACCGTCCAGGGCAGGACCGTCCCGGCCGAAGAGACCGTGTGGATGCGCACCCGGGAAGTGTGGGTGCACGCCGTGGACCTGGACAACGGGGCCACGTTCAAGGACATCCCCGCCCCCGTCCTGGAACGGCTCCTGACGGACATCACCGGCGCCTGGCACCCCCGCGGCACGGACAAGGACCTCGTGGTCGAGGTCACCGGGCAGCCGTCCGCGCTCATCTTCGGGGACACGTCATCCGCTTCCCCCACCGTGGTGTCCGGCTCCCTGGCCGCCATCGCGCAGTGGGCCACCGGCCGCGGCACGGACGGCACGACGGCACAGCGTCCAGCAACGGAAGGCGGCGACGGCGGATCGGTCACCCCCGCGCCCCCGGCACCCGCCTGGATCTAGCTGTAGATCCAAAGTCCAGGCAAGCCATCGCCACACTCCCAAAGGCGGGTCAGCATACGCTGGCCCGCCTTTGGTGTTGCTGTCCGGGCGGCTCCCAGGCAGCGGACCTGCGCCTCGGGCTGGAACCCAAAAATCCGTGCCCGAGTTTGGGACCCGGCACATAATCAGGACGGCGGCCGCTGGATAGCATGAGGTCACCGGACAGAGCCGTCCGGCGGGATCGACGCAAAAGGACAACCCATGGCCGCGGTTACGGTGGACGACATCCTCTCGGATCTTCCCCTTGGCTTCGCCAGCCTCATCCTCCGCCCCGCCCCCTCGGCGCCGGCCATCGAACGGTTCCTGATTGTCGACGCCGACGACGAGTCCGTCCAGGCTGCCGGCGCGTTTGTCCTGCTCATCGGTGTCCGCGGCCGCTCCGCCCTGCCGGCGCTCCGGCGGCTCCTGAAAGACCCGCCCCCGGTAGTAGCCGTCAAAGGCAACCGCGAAGGCCTCTCCGAAGCGGAAGAACTCCTGCAGGCAGCGGGCTCGGGCCTCCTGCTGGTTGATCCGGCCGCCGACTGGGACCGCCTGCTGTCCATCGCAAAAGACCGGATCCAGCCGCGCAGCTACGAGAGCGAAGTCCTCACCCTGCTCGAGGAAGACCTGTTCGCCATCGCCCAGACCACGGCCAGGCTCACCTCCAGCCACGTGCTGATCGAGGACGCGGCCAACAAGGTCCTGGCGTACTCCACGGTCACCAACGACATCGATGAGCTCCGCAAAGCGTCCATCCTGTCCCGCCGCGGCCCGCGGAAGTACGAGCTGCTGCTCAAGGACCTGGGCGCGTACCGCGAACTCCACCGCACCCGGCAGCCGGTCCGCGTGCCTGCCCGGCCCCAGGACGGGCTGCGTGAACGGGTGGCCATCGCGCTCTTCGCCGGGGAGCGGATCATGGGCTACATCTGGCTCCAGGAGACCGGAGAAGGCTTCGGCCCGGACGTGGAGTACGTCCTCACCGGAGCCGCAGCCAGGGTTTCCGCCGAACTGATCCGATACCGCAACCAGCAGTCCGTCCACATGCGGGAGGACCGGGTGGCACGGATCCTGTCAGGTCCCGCCGAGGCCGCCGCCAGCGCCCACAGCGGAAAGATCCCCTCGGAGCGTCCCGCGGCGCTTCTCCTGGTCGGCATGTCCGACGCCGACTCCCGGGCTGACGACGCCGCGCTCAAGCACGGAGAACTGGCCAACCTGGCCTCCATTCACGCCGCTGCATACAAGGCGTCCGCCGTCGTGGGCCAGTTCAACGGTGACACGGCCATCATCCTGCCGGACCTCCAGTCCGGCACGGCGGAGGCGGGGCTGAGGGCACTTGCCGAAGCGGTGGTCAAGGATGCCCGCAAACACCTCGGCATCATTCCCTTCGCCGCCGTCGGACCGCTGGCGCCGGACCTGCTGTCCATCCACGGGGTCACCGGCATCACTGAAGCGCTGCTGGCCTGCGTGCGGAACGCCACGCCGGGCACGGTGGCCACCGTTGATGATTTCGAGGCGGAAATCCTGTACCGCGAGGCGGTCCGGAACTTCCACGGCTCACCCTTCCGGCACCGCAGCATGGCGGCGTTGCTCCAGGAGGATACCGAACTCGCAGCAACCCTGCAGGCCTATTTCGACGCCTGCTTCGACGTCTCCGAATGCGCCAAACACATGAACCTGCACAAAAACACCGTCTACTACCGCGTTGCCAAGGCGGCCCGGGTGACCGGCCTGGATTTCGGCAACCCGCGCGACTCACTGGTGGCCCTGCTCCATCTCCAGGAGTGGGCCGCCTCCACCGACAATTCAGGCAGGAAATGAGCACCACACTCAGCGCACCGCCCCTGGACATCCTCCTCGAGGAGATCGTCCGGGAACACCGGCCCCGAAAGGAAACCGGTGCCGTACCCGGCAACATCCCGGTCCTGGCGACCGTCCCCTTCAACCGTTTTGGCATCGCCGTTGCCACCACCTCCGGCAAGGTCTTCAGCTCCGGCGACGCGGACGTCCCGTTCTCCATCCAGAGCATCTCCAAGGTGTTCACCCTGGCCATGGCGCTGCAGCGCGGCCGGTCCGGCCTGCTGTGGTCACGGGTGCTGCGCGAACCATCCGGAACAGCTTTCAACTCGCTGGTCCAGCTCGAAGCCGAGCACGGTATTCCGCGTAATCCCTTCATCAACGCCGGCGCCCTGGTGGTCACGGACCACCTGATGGAAGAGACGCCCGACGCCGCCGCGCACCTCCTGCAGTTCCTCACCCGGCAGGCGGGTACCGGAGGACAAACAGGCCAGGAGGGAGGGCCGGCGCCGTTCATCGACGAGGCCGCTGCTGCCGGTGAACTCGCCGGCAGCAGCCGCAACCTGGCCCTGGCGCACTTCCTCAAGGACTTCGGCAACCTCACCCAGCCGGCGGCGGCAGTGGTGGAGAACTACGTCCGCCAGTGCTCCATCATGATGACGTGCGTCCAGCTGGCCAAGGCAGGCCTGTTCCTTGCCAGCGACGGCCAGGGAGCCCCCGGAGCCGTGTTGTCCCCGAGCGAGGCCAAGCGGATCGGCTCCATCATGCTGACCTGCGGCATGTATGACGCCGCCGGCGAATTCGCGTACCGGGTGGGCCTGCCCGGCAAAAGCGGAGTAGGCGGCGGGATCCTGGTGATCGTCCCGGGCAAGTGCGTTATCTGCGTCTGGAGCCCGCGCCTGGACGCCAAAGGCAACTCCCTCGCCGGCACCGCCGCCCTGGCCGACCTCTCCGACCGCACCGGCTGGTCAGTCTTCTAAGTTTCCCCCATCCACCAAGATCTTTTCCGGATCGAAAGGAATCCCCATGCCCAACAACCCCAATGACGAGGTTGAGTTCGACCACCTGATTGATGGTGGTCACGCGCATGCGTCCGAGACCTCCCTGCACGCGGAGGACAAGGGTTACCACAAGAACCTCAAGCCCCGGCAGATCCAGATGATCGCGATCGGCGGTGCGATCGGTACCGGCCTGTTCCTGGGCGCCGGCGGCCGGCTCAACGCGGCCGGCCCGTCCCTGGTCATCGCCTACGCGGTGTGCGGGTTCTTCGCGTTCCTGATCCTGCGCGCCCTGGGCGAACTGGTCCTGCACCGGCCCTCATCGGGCTCGTTCGTTTCCTACGCCCGCGAATTCTTCGGCGAAAAAGCCGCGTTCGTCTCCGGCTGGTTCTACTGGATCAACTGGGCCACCACCACCATCGTGGACATCACCGCCGCCGCCCTCTACATGCACTTCTTCGGCAACTACATCCCCTGGATGGCCGACGTCCCGCAGTGGGCCTGGGCCCTGACCGCCCTCCTCGTCGTCCTGGCCCTGAACCTGGTCTCGGTGAAAGTCTTCGGCGAAATGGAATTCTGGTTCGCCCTCATCAAAGTCGCCGCCCTCGTCGCGTTCCTGATCATCGGCACCTACTTCGTCATCTTCGGCACCCCCGTCGACGGCCAGCAGGTCGGCATCAGCCTCCTGTCCGACAACGGCGGAATCTTCCCCAACGGCCTGCTCCCCATGATCATCCTCATGCAGGGCGTCCTCTTCGCCTACGCCTCCATCGAACTCGTCGGCACCGCCGCCGGCGAAACCGAAAACCCCGAAAAAATCATGCCCAAGGCCATCAACTCCGTGGTCTTCCGCATCGCCGTGTTCTACGTCGGCTCCGTGATCCTCCTGGCCCTGCTGCTGCCCTTCACCTCCTACCAAAAAGGCGTCAGCCCCTTCGTGACGTTCTTCGGCTCCATCGGCGTCCAGGGCGTGGACGTCATCATGAACCTCGTCGTCCTCACCGCCGCCCTGTCCTCCCTGAACGCCGGACTCTACTCCACCGGCCGGATCCTGCGCTCCATGTCCGTCAACGGCTCCGCCCCCAAATTCGCCTCCCGCATGAACAAAGCAGGCGTCCCCTACGGCGGCATCGCCATCACCGCCACCGTCTCCCTCCTCGGCGTCCCCCTGAACTACCTCGTCCCCGCCGAAGCCTTCGAAATCGTCCTCAACATCGCCTCCGTCGGCATCATCATGACCTGGGCCACCATCGTCCTGTGCCAAATCCAGCTCAAACGCTGGGCCGACAAAGGCTGGGTCACCCGCCCCACCTTCCGCATGTTCGGCGCCCCCTACACCGGCTACCTCTCCCTGCTCTTCCTCATCGGCGTCCTGGCCATGGTCTTCATCGACTCACCCCTGACCATGCTCGTCACCGCCATCGCCTCCATCCTCATGGTCGCCGGCTGGTACGCCTGCCGCCACCGCATCCGCCACATCGCCGAAACCCGCGACGGCTACACCGGGAAAGCACCCGTGATCGCCAACCGGACGCCCATTTCCTGACCACAACGCCTGCAATCATCCGAGCTGAAGAAAGACCATGACACCAGAGCCGCAGCCCACCCTGACCACCTCCCGTCCCCAGCCCGCCGCCGTCGTCCACCACCAGGAACGTGTGGCGCCCGCCCTCAAATCCGCCGGACACGTCATCGTCGATTCGCTGGTGGCCCACGGCGTGGAACGCACCTACGTGGTTCCCGGCGAGAGCTTCCTCGACGTGCTGGACGGCCTGCACCAGTCCAGCATTGAAACCGTCGTCTGCCGGCATGAAGGCGGGGCCGCCTACATGGCGGAGGCGGACGGCAAGATGCAGCAACGCCCGGGTGTCGCGATGGTCACCCGGGGACCGGGCGCCGCGAATGCGCATGTGGGCCTGCACACCGCCTGGCAGGACTCCACACCCATGCTGCTCTTCGTGGGCCTGATCCCGTTTGCCCACCGGGACCGCGAAGCGTTCCAGGAATTCGACATCAAGTCCTGGTTCGATACCGGCGCCAAGCGCGTCATGGTTCTGGACCATCCGGAGCGGGCCTCCGAAATCGTGGCCGAAGCCATGTTTTCGGCGATGAGCGGACGGCCTGGGCCCGTGGTTGTTGGCCTGCCCGAGGACGTGATCCGCCAGCAGGTCAGCCCGGAACTCCACCCCGCGATACCCGTAGCCGCAGGGGGATTGAGCAGCACGGACTCCGCGGCGCTGAAGGCTGCCCTGGCCGAATCCAGCAAGCCGCTCTTCGTCACCGGCGGCAACGACTGGACGCAGGAGGCGGCCACGCAGCTCACTTCCTGGCTGGAGCGCCATCACATCCCGGCCGCCGCGGAGTGGCGCACCCAAGGCACGGTGTCCTTTGATTCGCCGTCCTACGTGGGGCCCATCGGGTACGGCCGGCCCAGGCCCACATATGACCTCCTGGAGGAGACAGACCTCCTGGTGTTCGTGGGCACGGTGCCCGGAGATGTGATCACTGACGGATTCGTGTGCCGCCAGGACTGGAGCAAGAAGAACTTCCTGGTGACAGCGGACCCTTCGCTGCGGGGGCGGTCCGGACCCGTGTCACGGCAGATCCTGGCCAAACCGGACGCGTTCGTCCGGGACCTGGAGTGCATCGACCTGCCGGTCAAGGAGGAGTGGAAGGCCTGGACGGCGAGGATGCGGGGAGAGCAGGAAAGCTTCGCGGCGCTCCCTTCTGCGTCCCCGGCGCCGGGCAAGGCGAGGATGGACACCCTGATGGCCAACCTTGTGCCCCGACTTCCCGGGGATGCGATGGTGACGTTCGGGGCCGGGGAACACACCAACTGGGCCCACCGGTATTTCCCAACCCGCCGCTACGCGTCCATGATCAGCGCCCGCAACGGCTCCATGGGGTACTCGGTGCCGTCCGCGATCGCCGCGTCGCTGGCCCAGCCAGGACGGCGGGTGGTGACCATCGCGGGGGACGGCGAGTTCCTCATGAATGGGCAGGAGCTGGCCACCGCCGCCCAGTACGGCGCCACGCCCCTGATGGTGGTCATGGACAACCAGGAGTACGGCACCATCCGCACGCACCAGGAACGGCACTACCCGCAGCGCGTGTCCGGCACGCAGTTGAAGAACCCCGATTTTGCGCTGATGGCCAGGGCTTTCGGAGGGTTTGGCATCACCGTAACCGAGGACCGGGACGTGCCGGCCGCCTTGGATGCCGCGTTGGCGGCCATCGACGGCGACGGGGTGTTTGCCCTGATCCACCTCATCGTGGAGCAGCGCGTCAAGGCGTACTAGTTGCAGCGCGCTTTGGCGCCCACGGCCCAAGGTGAGGCGGGCGACGGCGGGACCTCCCGCCGTCGCCCGCTTGCCTTAACTGCCGGTCAGCAGCGCCGCCGCCGGCTACAGTGCCGACCAGCCGCCGTCGGAAGCAAGGACGGCGCCATTGATGTTGGTGCCGTCATCGCTGAGCAGGAAGGTGATGGACGCGGCGAGCTGGGCGGCGGTGGCCGGCGCCGGTATGTTGGCCTGCATCAGCGGGCCAAGGCGTTCGACAGCCAGCTGCGATCCCCAGTTGGCCACGATGTTCGTGATGGTGGCGCCGGGGGCCACCGCGTTGAAGCGCAACCCCTTTGGCCCGTACATGACGGCTGAATTTTTCGTGAGGCCCACCACCGCATGCTTGGACGCGGTGTAGGCGGCACCGGCCGCCGAACCCCGCAGCCCTGCTTCGGAGGCCACGTTGACCACGGAGCCCGTGCCGGCTTCCAGCATCAACGGCAGCACTGCGCGTGTCAGCCTCATCAACGCAGTGACGTTGATGCGGAAGACCCGGTCCCAGGTGTCGTCATCCACGTCGTGGATCGGGGCGAAGTTGTCCATGATGCCGGCAACGTTGGCCAGTGCGTCTACCTTGCCCCCGGCGGCCCCGACGACGGCAGCCACTGTTTCTTCCGTCGAGATGTCCCCCGCCACCGGAACCAGGTCAAGGTCGGCGTTGTGCGCCACCAGCCCATCCAGCCGCTCCTGGCTGATGTCGGCCGCCACCACCCGTCCACCTTCGCGCGCCACGCGCAGTGCCGTGGCCTGTCCGATGCCTGAGCCAGCCCCGGTGACAATGACGGTCTTGCCGGCGAACCGGCCCGGGGTGACGGATTCCTGCCAAGATGCGTCGGTGGCCATGATGGTCCTTCCAGAGTGGGAGCGTGATGCCCACACTTTATGACACGCGGTGTCATTATGGAAGGGACGCAATGGCACGCGATACGGATGGAGGCGCAGCAGTGGACGGTGAAACCACGCGCGCGGCGGGCAGGCCGGCGACCATCGACGCCGACTCCGTGGCACGCATCGCAATGGACCTGTTTGCCCGCCAGGGATACGGCAAGACCTCCATGGCGGACATCGCCCAGGCCGCGGGAATAGGGAGGAAGAGCCTTTACCGCTACTTCGCCACCAAGGCGGACCTGGTGTGGGGCGGCATGGAACCGGCCCTCCAGGCATCCTTGCGTGCCCTGGGCACCGGAACCACTGCCGCCGGCAGTCCTGCCCGGCCCGGGCCGCCGATCAGCGTCCTCGCCGATGCGGTGGCTGCCGGGGCGGCCGCACTGCCTCATCCGGATCTGGCCCGGGCGCGCCTCCGGCTCATCGCAGAGCACCCGGAACTGCTCAGCCACAGCCATGAGGCGCTGGGGGCGCAGCGCCGGGAGGCTCTGGCCTACCTCTCGGCGGCCGGGGTGCCGCAAGGAACCGCGGGATATGTGAGCGCCGCCTTCATCGCCGCCACTTTCCAGGCCTGGCTGGATTGGGCCGCCGGAACCGACGCCGACCCGGCCCCCTACCTGCGGGCAGCGGCAGAAGTCCTCCGGATCCCAGCCACCTGACTCCGGTACTGATAAGCGGACAGCAGTTTCCCTGGCCGGGAATAGATTCACGGAGACACTAGTTGAAGCTTCAAGTAAGGGCATTTCAACGAAGGACTGCAGTGAATTTCCTATCCCGCCTCTTTGGAAAGAAGAACATCATGACTGACATCACCATCATCGGCACCGGCAATATGGCCCGCGGACTTGCAGCCCGCGCCATCGCCGGAGGCAACAGTGTCCAGATCCTGGCCCACGGGGACAAGGCCAAGGCCGACGCCTTGGCCGCGGAATTCACCGGCCAGGTAAGCACCGGCGTGCTGGGCGACGCCGTCACCGGTTCCATCGTCATCCCGGCCGTGTACTTCGACGCCGCCAAGGACATCGTGGCCCGCTACGGCGACAGTCTCGACGGCAAGGTCTACGTCGACATCACCAACCCCGTGGACTTCTCCACCTTTGAAGGCCTCTCCGTTCCGGCCGGCAGCTCCGCCGCCGAGGAACTGCAGAAGGCCACCGGAGCGAAAGTTGTGAAGGCTTTCAACACCACTTTTGCCGCCACCCTGGGCGAGGGCCAAGTTGCCGGCCAGAAGTTGGACGTCCTGGTGGCCGGAGATGATGAGGCAGCAGTCGCCGCCGTCGCCGCTTTCGCTTCCGCCGCCGACCTGACCCCCATTGTGGTGGGGCCACTCCGCCGCGCACGGCAGCTGGAACAGACCGGTTTCCTGAACATCCTGCTCTCAGCCAATGAGCAGCTGCCCCAGTTCCAGTGGAACTCGGCCCTGAGTTTCGTTCCCGCGGCGTAGCCGGCGCAGCACCCACCACGACAGGAACAGGGGAAGGCCGGCACGTTCGTGCCGGCCTTCCCCTGTTCAGTTGCGGCTAGAGCCTGTCAGTCCGGTCCTCGCCGCCCTTATGGCCGCCGCCCCGCAGGTTCTCCTGGACCTTCCCGAACAGGTCCTTGATGGTCGATTCCGCGTTGGAAATGACATCCACCGGCACGTAGACCTCATGCGTGACGGGCAGGTCGTATTCATCCTTCAGGTGCGTGCCGTTTCCTACTCCCGCCAGGGAAAGGTAGACCATGGCCTCGGTCCGAGCGATGCCTGCGAGCTTTCCGAAGACCACCGTGAACTCGTTCGGCTGGAAGCTGATGGTCTGCCCTATGTGGCTGCGGCCCAGTTCACCGGCCTGGATGACCTTCTCCGACTGGCTTCCGGTGTAGTCCATGAACTTCTCCTTCGATCGCCAATACGTACGCTGGCAGTCTAGCGCCGCCCTCCACACCGTCACAGGGCCCGGCACTTTGGCGGCAGGCACCGTCGCCCCCGCCGCCGGCACCCACGTCGCAGGCGGCGGGCAAGAGGGGCGCATTTGGTGCCCGGATCATCACGATCCGGGCATCAAATTGCCGCTACCGCATGCGGCATCGTTGACGTGGGCAACGGCTACCGCGAAGGTGGTGCCATGAGGTCTCAGAAAATTTCCCAGGGGTTTGCCTTGACGACGGCGGCCGCGGCTGCGGCGCTGCTGCTCACCGCATGCGGGCCAAGCCAGCCACAGTCCCAGACGACGACTACGCCCGCCACCGGGCAGGCCAGCCAGTCCCCCACGGCATCGGCGTCCACGCCGCCTCCGTCGTCCCCGGCACCGGCAACGTCGACGCCCGCTTCACCCGTCCCAGCCACATCCGCTGCCGGCGGGCCCGGGCTATGCAAGGCGGCCGGACTTACCGCCGCGACCGACGCATCCGGCGGCGGCGCCGCCGGCAGTGTCTACATGAAGCTCAACCTCACCAACAAGGGCTCCGACCCCTGCATCCTTCGCGGCTACCCCGGCGTCTCCCTCGTGGCGGAAGCCACCGGCGCCCCCATCGGTTCACCTGCGGCCCGGGACGACTCCGCCGGCGTCGTTGACGTCCTCCTGGCCCCCGGGCAGACCGGCACCGCAGTCCTCCGGTACACACAGGCCCGCAACTACCAGGGCTGCGCAGCCGTCGACGCCGCCGGGTACAGGATCTATCCGCCGGAGGACACCGACTCCCTGTTCATCCCGGAGCCCACCACGGCCTGCAGCAACGCGGACATCACCCTGCTGAGTATCGGAGCATTCCAGCCCGCCTGACCGCTTGGCTTCACGCCCCGCGGAAGCCCCCGAATGACATAAGGGTGCCCCGGCCGACAAGCCGGGGCACCCTGACGTTTATGTTGGACCGCCGTCGGACCAAAAACCCGATTTCATAAGTACACTTATCAAATAGGCCGCGAGTAGCAGGGGTGCATGACGGACCCATCGCAAATCGGGCTTGTGAGGGTTGTGGACCGAAGGCAGGTTGGACTGGCATGACGTCGATTTGGCTGGACCGCAGGGCTCCCTTCGCCGCAGATCCGTTCGAACCGCATTCCAGGTACGACACGGTGGTGGCGGGTGCAGGGCTCACCGGATTGGTCACCGCCCTGCTGCTGGCCCGGTCCGGGCAAAGCGTGCTGGTACTCGAGGCCCGCCACCCGGGAGCCGTCACCACCGGCAATTCCACCGCCAAGGTCTCCCTGCTGCAGGGCACGTTCCTGTCCCGGCTCGCCCGCCAGTATTCGCGGAAACAGGTGCAGGCATACGTGGACGGGAACCGGGAGGGACAGGCGTGGCTGTTGCGCTACCTCGAGGAACAAAACGTGCCCTTCCAGCGCCGCACCGCCTACACATACGCTGCGTCGGCCCAAGGCACTGAGAAACTGAGGGAAGAGCTCAGCGCCGCCGGCACTGCCGGGCTGGACATGGACTATGTTCGCGACGCCGGCCTTCCGTTTCCCGTCCACGGCGCCGTGCGCCTGCGCGGCCAGGCCCAGATCAACCCGATGGATGTCCTCGATGCCCTGGTGGCGGACATCCGGAGCCGGGGCGGCCGCATCGTGGGCGGAGTCCGGCTTCGCGACGTGACCGGTGACGCGCCCTCCATTGTCCGGACCAACCGGGGCAGCGTCAGGGCGGACAAAGTAGTGCTGGCCACCGGCATCCCGGTCCTGGACCGCGGCCTGTACTTCGCCAAGCTGAAGCCCGCCCGTTCCTACGCGGCCGCGCTTGAACTCCAGGAGGAGCAAGCACCTCCGCCGGGAATGTACATCTCCGTCGAAGAACCCACCCATTCGCTGCGGGACTATGAGGTGGACGGGCGGAACCTGCTGCTGGTGGGCGGGCACGGGCACCACGTGGGCAGGACCGATTCCGAGAAGGCGCACCTGGCCGGCCTGCTGTCCTGGGCGGACAAGCACTATCCCGGTGCTGTTGCCACCCACATGTGGTCCGCGCAGGACTACCACCCCACCAACCTCATGCCATTCTTTGGCAAGCTTCCCCGGGGTAAGGGCCGGATCTACTTTGGCACCGGTTACAACAAATGGGGAATGACCAACGCGGTGGCCGCCGCCCTGGGGATCTCGGCGGACATCCTCGGCGGAAAGATGCCCTGGGCTGACACCATCCACCACCGCATCACGGCACCAGCCGGCGCGTTTTCCGCCGTCACGCTGAACGCCGGGGTGGCGGCCAGGCTGGCCTCGGACTGGGGGAAGCTGGCGGCGGAGGGCCGGAGGTTTGACGGGTTCAAACGTGGCAAGGACCGGCCTCCTGCTCCGGGCGCGGGCACTACTCCTGTCGCTGCGGCCCCGGCACCCGTCCCTGGCGAACACGCGGCTGCCACAGCCCCGGCCGAAGGCCATGGCAGCGTTTACCGCGACGGCCACCGGCCGGTGGCAGTATCCACCGTTGGCGGAAACACCTGCAGGTTGTCCGCGGTCTGCACCCATTTGGGCGGCATTTTGCATTGGAACGACAACGAACAGACGTGGGACTGTCCCCTGCACGGCTCGCGCTTCACCAACGAAGGCAAGCTGCTTGAGGGCCCTGCCACCAAGGACCTGCCCCAGGCCGGGCCTGCGTGAGTTGGGTGTCGGTGCCGTGGGGCATGATGGAGGCATGAACCAGGAACAGTGTCCTGCCGGCGGCGGTGCCTCCGGTACGGCTGCGCCCATGGGCCAGTTCAGCCGGCCCACCCGGGATTGGTTCCTGGGCGCATTTTCGGAGCCGACTCCGGCGCAGGCCGGCGCCTGGAACGCCATTTCCTCCGGCTCGCATGCCCTGGTGGTGGCCCCCACCGGCTCCGGAAAAACGCTCGCCGCCTTCCTCTGGGCCTTGGACCGGCTCCTGGTCTCGCACGCCCCTGGGCCTGCCGCGGAGGAGCCGCCGGCCAAAGGCAAACGCGCGCGGGCACCCAAGCGCAAGACCCGCGTCCTCTACATATCGCCGCTGAAGGCGTTGGGCGTGGACGTGGAGCGGAACCTGCGCTCCCCGCTGATCGGCATTACCCAGACCGCAAAGCGGCTTGGGCTACCCGCGCCGCTGATCACCGTGGGGGTCCGGTCCGGGGATACGCCCGCAGCTGAGCGCCGCGGGCTCCTGAGCAACCCGCCGGACATCCTCATCACCACCCCCGAATCGCTGTTCCTCATGCTCACGTCAAAGGCCCGGGAGACGCTCACCGAGGTGGACACCATCATCCTTGACGAGGTCCACGCCGTGGCGGGCACCAAGCGGGGAGCGCACCTTGCCGTATCACTGGAACGGCTGGACGCGCTGCTGCCCAAACCCGCACAGCGCATCGGGCTTTCTGCCACGGTGGAACCCCGGGAACTCGTGGCGCAGTTCCTTGCGGGCTCGGCACCGGTGGAAATTGTCGCTCCGCCGGCCCGGAAGAACTGGGACCTGACGGTTTCCGTGCCGGTGGAGGACATGTCAGACCTGCAGGGCGCGGCCGGGGCGTTCGATTCCGGCCCGGCATCGGGGCTGCAGCCGCAGGCGTCCATCTGGCCGCACGTGGAGGAAAAGATCGTGGACCTGGTGCTGGCCAACCAGTCCACCATCGTCTTCGCCAATTCCCGGCGCCTCGCGGAGCGTCTCACGGCCAGGCTCAACGAGATCTACGCCGAACGCCAACTGGTTGCCGTCGGCGGCGGCTGGGACGGGCCCGGTCCGGAAGGGCAGGCGGCTCCGCCCGGCACCGCGGGGGAACCGGCGTCGGGCATTCCCGTGTCAACCGCCACCCCGGCGCACATGATGGCCCAGGCCGGAAGCTCCGCCGGGGCAGATCCGGTCCTGGCGCGCGCCCACCACGGTTCCGTATCGAAGGACCAGCGCGCTCTTATCGAGGACGACCTCAAGTCCGGCCGGCTTCGGTGCGTGGTGGCAACATCATCCCTGGAACTGGGCATCGACATGGGTGCCGTGGACCTGGTCGTACAGGTTGAATCGCCACCCTCGGTGGCCAGCGGCCTGCAGCGGGTGGGCCGCGCCGGGCACCAGGTGGGCGAGATCTCCCAGGGCGTCCTCTTCCCCAAGCACCGCGCTGACCTGGTCCACACCGCCATCACGGTGGAGCGCATGCTGGACGGCAGGATCGAGCGGCTCAGCATCCCTGCCAACCCGTTGGACATCCTGGCCCAGCAGACCGTGGCCGCCACGGCACTGGGCAGCATTGACGTGGAGGAATGGTTCAGCACCGTGCGGCGCTCCGCGCCTTTTGCGTCCCTCCCACGATCCGCGTTCGAAGCCACCCTGGATCTGCTGGCCGGGCGGTATCCCTCCGACGAATTCGCCGAGCTCCGGCCCAGGATCATCTGGGACCGCAACGCCGGTACCATCGAGGGCCGGCCGGGAGCCCAGCGCCTGGCCGTGACGTCCGGCGGCACCATCCCGGACCGCGGGCTGTTCGGCGTCTACATCATCGGCACTGAACAGGAAGGCTCTGCCTCCCCCGCCGAGGACGGCAAACCGGCGCGCGCGCCCAAGGGTGGCCGCCGCGTAGGCGAGCTTGACGAGGAAATGGTCTACGAGTCCCGGGTGGGCGACGTCTTTGCCCTGGGCGCCACCAGCTGGAAGATCGAGGACATCACCCACGACCGCGTCCTGGTCTCCCCCGCGTTCGGGCAGCCCGGAAAGCTGCCTTTCTGGAAGGGTGATTCGCTGGGCCGGCCGGTGGACCTTGGCCGCGCCCTGGGTGCGTTTGTCCGCGAGCTGTCCGCGTCCGATGCCGGCCCTGCCACCGAGCGCTGCAAGGCCAGCGGACTGGACGACTTCGCCGCCAACAACCTCATCCAGTACCTCACGGAGCAGAAGCAGGCCACCGAGGTGGTCCCCAGCGACACCACGCTGGTGGTGGAGCGGTTCCACGACGAATTGGGCGACTGGCGCGTGATCCTGCACAGCCCATTCGGCATGCCGGTGCACGCGCCCTGGGCGTTGGCCGTGGGGCAGCGGCTGCACCAGCGCTACGGGCTGGATGGCTCCGCCATGGCGGCCGACGACGGCATCGTGCTGCGGGTGCCCATGATGGAGGACGAGCCGCCGGGCGCCGAGCTGTTCCTCTTCGATCCCGAGGAGCTGGAACAGATTGTCACCGCCGAGGTGGGTGGCAGCGCCCTCTTCGCCTCCCGGTTCCGGGAATGCGCGGCACGGGCGCTCCTGCTGCCCCGGCAGACCCCCGGCAAACGCCAGCCCCTGTGGCAGCAGCGCCAGCGGTCCGCCCAGCTGCTGGATGTGGCCCGGAAATACCCCACGTTCCCGATCGTGCTGGAGACCGTGCGCGAGTGCTTGCAGGACGTCTACGACCTGCCCGCGCTGAAGGACATCGCCGCATCCGTGGAACGGCGGGAACTGCGGATCCTGCAGACCACCACGCAGCAGCCCTCACCGTTCGCCAAGTCCCTTCTCTTTGGCTACGTGGCCCAGTTCCTATACGAGGGCGATTCCCCGCTCGCGGAGCGGCGCGCCGCCGCGCTGGCGCTGGACTCCACGCTGCTCAATGAGCTGCTGGGCAGGGTGGAACTGCGCGAACTCCTGGACGCGAAGGTCATCGACGCCACCGAACGCGAGCTCCAGCGCCTCGCCCCGGACCGCCGTGCACGCGGAATGGAAGGCGTGGCGGACCTGCTGCGGCTGTTGGGGCCCCTCGATCCGGAAGAGGCCGCTTTGCGGCTGGAACCTGCCGAAACCCCTGTCGTCGAGGCCAACGAACCCGCGGCCCATGAGTCGGCCGGACCGGTGGGCGAGCCCGTGGAGGCTGCACGCGCCGAAACCCCCTCCGCCACTGCGGCGGACGCCAACGCCCACCTCCTGGCGTTGCAGCGCGCCAACCGTGCCATCAAGGTCAACATCGGCGGCGTGGAACGCTTCGCCGCGGTGGAGGACGCCGCCCGCCTCCGCGATGCCATCGGCGTGCCGCTGCCGATGGGTGTTCCGCTGGCCTTCATTGAGCCGGTTGCCGATCCCCTGGGCGACCTCGTCTCCCGGTATGCCCGCACCCACGGCCCCTTCACCGCGGCGGAGGCTGCGGCCCGGCTGGGCCTGGGCGTGGCCGTGGTGGGCACCGCGCTAAAGCGCCTGGCGGCGGACGGCCGCGTGGTGGAAGGGGAATTCAGGCCGCATGTGACCCCGCCGGCCCGAGAGGAAGCTGACGCAGCGCCGCAAATTGACGGAGCAGCACCGCCGCCAGCCAACGCCCCCGGCGCTGACGTCCCACACACCATCACCAGCGAATGGTGCGACGCCGAAGTGCTGCGCAAACTCCGGCGTCGCTCCCTGGCCGCCCTGCGCGCGGAAGTGGAACCGGTGGACGCCGCCGCCTACGGACGCTTCCTCCCCGCATGGCAACATGTCAGGACCCCCGGCGGCGGCCGCGGACAGCCCTCGCTGCGCGGACTGGACGGCATCATCACTGCCATCGACCAGCTCTCGGGAGTACCCGTCCCCGCCTCGGCATGGGAACCCCTGGTGCTGTCCACCCGCGTGTCCAACTACCAGCCGGCCATGCTCGATGAGTTGATGGCTGCCGGCGAGGTCCTGTGGTCCGGGGCCGGGGCGTTGCCCGGGAACGACGGCTGGATCAGCCTCCACCTGGCGGATTCGGTGGAGCTGACGTTGAACCCGTCCCCCGAGTTCGAACCAGGGGACGCCGGCCAACGGCTCCTTGATCACCTGCGGAACAACGGCGGCGGGTATTTCTTCCGGCAACTGTCCGAGGTTGCCGGCGGAATGGACGCCGTCCTCAGCGACCAGGAAGTAGTGGCAGCGCTCTGGGACCTGGCCTGGGCCGGCCGGATCACCGGAGACACCTTCGCCCCCGTGCGGGCCCTGATCGCCGGGGGCCACACCGCCCACCGCCAGGTTGCCCGCGCACCGCGGGCAAGGGCACCACGGCTGAGCCGGCTGGGCCGTTCCCATGGCACCGGCCTGATGGGGTCCCCCGGACTGTCCGGCGGCCGCTACGGATCCCCGGGCGCAGCGACGCCGCCCACTGCCGCTGGCCGCTGGTCCGCGCTGCCCGAACCTGAACTCGATGCCACCATCCACGCCCGTGCCACCGCGGAACTCCTGCTGGACCGCTACGGCGTGGTTACCAGGGGTTCGGTCATGGCTGAGCAGATCCTGGGGGGTTTCGGACTCATGTACAAGGTACTGGCCCGGCTGGAGGAAGTTGGCCGCTGCCGCCGCGGCTACTTTATCGAGCACCTGGGCGCCGCCCAGTTCGCAGTGCCCGCCACCGTGGACCGGCTTCGCTCCTACTCGGAGGACACCGGGCTGGCCAAGGCTGAACCCGTGGCACTTGCCCTCGCCGCCACAGATCCGGCCAACCCCTACGGCGCCGCACTCCCCTGGCCCGCCCCGCAGGACGACGCCGGTACCGGCCACCGACCCGGCCGCAAAGCCGGGGCGCTGGTGGTGCTGGTGGACGGTGCGCTGGTTCTCTACGTGGAGCGCGGCGGAAAGACGCTGCTGGCTTTCAGCGACGACGACGCCGTCCTCGCCGCGGCAGGGGCAGCGCTGGTGGGAGTCGTGACCCGTGGAGCGGTGGACAAGCTGATCATGGAGAAGGTGAACGGCCACGGCATCCTCGATACCCCTGTTGCCGCTGCCCTCAGCGCCGCCGGAGCCTACTCCACGCCGAAAGGACTGAGGATCCGTGCCTGAGGGGGATTCTGTCTGGCGGGCCGCGCACCAGCTGCATGAGGCCCTGGCGGGACAGACACTGATGGCCTCTGACTTCCGCGTGCCCCGGTTCGCCACCCTGGACCTTTCCGGCTGGACCGTGGATGAAGTGGTCCCCAGGGGCAAGCACCTGCTGATGCGTGTGGTCAGCCCCGAGGACAAGAGGCTGACCATCCACTCGCACCTGAAGATGGAAGGCGCCTGGCAGGTTTACCCGCCCGGCGGGAGGTGGCGGAAACCGGGTTACACCGCCCGGTGCGTTCTGCGCACTGCCGTGGCGGACGCCGTCGGCTTCTCGCTGGGCGTCGTGGAAGTGGTGGCCACCGCCAACGAAGACTCGATTGTGGGCTTTCTCGGCCCGGACCTCCTGGGCGCTGACTGGGACCTGGACGAGGCCGAACGGCGCGTCAGGTCGCGCCCCGAGGTTCCCATCGGTGTGGCACTCCTGGACCAGCGGAACCTCGCCGGCATAGGAAACATCTACCGTTGCGAGGCGTGCTTCCTGTCGGGGGTGCATCCCGCCACCCCGGTTGCCGATGTCGCAGACGTGCGGACCATGATGACCGACGCCAAGCAACTCCTGGAGGTCAACCTGGGTGCGGGGCGCCGCGTCACCATCCTCAATAACCGGGGCATGCCGGTGGGCAGGATGGCGGGCAGGCCGGGCTACTGGGTCTACGGCGGAGAACGGCGGCCGTGCCTCAAGTGCGGCACCCCCATCCAGCGGGGGCTCCTGGGCAAGCCAAACGGCGAAGAGGAGCGGGACATCTACTTCTGTCCGAGGTGCCAGCCCCCGCCTGCCTGACGTACAGCCAGGCGCCCTAACAGCCAGGCGCTTTAGCAGTTCGCGGTGCTGGGTTCCCTGGCGGCACTTGCCTTGCCGGGGCCAACCACGAAGCGCGGCAGCAGGAGGTGGACCAGGGGACCAATCGCCAGCGCGTAAACCACGGTGCCCACACCCACCGATCCGCCCAGCAGCCAGCCGGCCGCCAGCACCGTCACCTCAATCAGCGTCCGGGAAAACCTGACCGTCCATCCAGTGCGCCGGGCAAGCCCCGTCATGAGGCCATCGCGGGCACCCGGCCCGAATCCGGCACCAATGTAGCACGCAGAGGCCACGGCATTGGCCAGCACTGCGCCCGCGAGGAGGCCGATCTGGCCGGCCAGGTGGCTGACCGTCGGGATCAGTGCCAACCCGATGTCCGCGAAGACGCCCACCAGAATGGCATTGCAGAGCGTCCCGAAGCCGGGCGTCTGCCGCAGCGGAATCCACAGCAGCAGCACCAGGAAGCTCACGGCGATTACCACCACGCCGATGCTCAGCCCTGTCCGGTTGGCCAGACCCTGATGGAACACGTCCCACGGATCCAGGCCCAGGCCGGCGCGGATAAACATGGCCAGGGAGATGCCGTACATGGCGAGGCCGGTGAACAGCTGGACAAGTCTGCGGGTCATCATGGAACCATGATCACAGCCAACTGGCATTGAATTACATATCCAGTCTGAAATACTGGCTACATGCCTGCCGCCCTTACCGCCCTCGCGCTGTCGCGCCTCCTCGGCCCGTGGAACACCAGGACGGGGCCGGCATACCGCGAACTCGCCGACGTCATCCGGCTGCTCATCCTGGACGGCAGGATCCCGCTGGATACGGCGCTGCCCAGCGAGCGCGCGCTGTGCGCCGCACTCGATATCAGCAGGACGACGGTAACGGCGGCGTATTCAAGCCTTCGGGAGCAGGGATTCCTCAGCAGCGGCCAGGGCAGCCGCGGGCGCACACGCATTCCGGAATTGACCCCTTTTGGTTCGGCCCTCTTCGGTCCGCAGCCTCCATCCACCGGGGCGTTGCCGGCCCCCGGGCTCACCGCACCCGGGCTTACCGCGCCCGGACTCACCGCACCCGCGGGACTGGTGGATCTGGCCTATTCGGCGCTGCCTGCCAGCGGCGAGGTGGTGCACCGGGCCTTCGCTGCAGCGCTGACGGAGCTGCCGGCACTGCTGCCCGGGTTTGGCTACGACGCCCTGGGACTGCTGCCGCTGCGGCAGGCGGTCGCGGACCGCTACACGGCGGCAGGAGTGCCAACCCAGCCGGGCCAGGTCATGGTGACCTCCGGAGCCCAGCACGCCCTGACCATCATCATCCGCACCCTGGCTGACCGGCAGGACCGGGTCCTGGTGGAACACCCCAGCTATCCCCACGCGCTGGATGCCATCCGCTCCGCGAAGTGCCGACCCGTCCCGGTCGCCTTTGCCGGGTCCGGCTGGGACCTGCCGGCCATGGAAACTGCCATGGTGCAGCAAAAGCCAAAACTTGCCTACCTTGTCCCGGACTTCCACAACCCCACAGGCCTGATCATGCCTGATGCCCAACGCCGCCAACTGGTCCGCGTGGCGGCGGCGGCCGGAACCGTTTTAGTGGCAGACGAAACGCTCCGGGACCTCAACCTCGACGGCACCGCCACCACGCCCCTTGCCGGCTTCGGCAGCACTGTGGTGTCCATTGGATCCTTGAGCAAGTCCCACTGGGGCGGCCTGCGCACGGGCTGGATCCGCGCCTCGGAGTCCATGATCCAGCGCTTTGCGGCGGCCCGGACCACCCTGGACCTGGGCGGCCCCGTCATGGAGCAGCTCGCGGCAGCCCACCTGGTGCGGGCACTGGAGGAACCGCTGCCGGCCCTGCTGCAGACGCTGCGCCGCAACCGGTCAGCCCTCCTGGAACTCCTGGCGGAACACCTTCCAACGTGGCAGGCGGCACCGCCTGCCGGCGGCCTCTCCGTATGGTGCCGGCTCCCCGCCCCCATCAGTACGGCGCTGACAGTCCTTGCCCCGGATCATGGCATCAGGCTGGCGGCCGGGCCCCGGTTCGGAATCGGCGGCGCCTTCGAGCGCAACCTGCGGCTGCCCTTCACCCTGCCGCCGGACAAACTGGAGGTGGCCGTCCTGGCACTCCGGGCGGCCCAGGACCGGCTGGACGCCGCACCCCAGCTGCGGCGTTCGCTCACCCAGGCTCCCGCCGTCGCCATCGCCTGAGCGGCCGCTGCCGGATTCGCCGGAATCGCCGGAACGGTGCGTCACCGCCGGAAAAAGACGGCTACCCCGCAGCTTTCCGGCGATCTGGGCGCGGAACGGGAAGCGGGAGCTACGCGTACACCCGCTCCAGGAAACCGCTCCACGCCTTGGCCGTGGTCCCGGAATCGCCGGAGCCGCTGAAATCGTGCACCGTCATGCCCACGGGGGCACCCCACGCGTTGCGGCCGAAGAACCGGTAGAGGGCGTCCGGTGTGCGGATGCCCAGGAAGTGCTCATTCGCGAAGTCCACCTCGCCCGCCAGCCGCCCCACGCCGTCGAGCTCCACATCAACCGTGGCGCCCGGCCCTGCGGAACCGGCGCCCAGTGCGTCACGGAGGCGGGTGAAGCCGTCCGCTGTCTGGGACGCCGCCGGGGCCTGGATGTCGGTGAACACCACGGGGCGGCCGTCGAAGTACTGCAGGTACTGGCCCAGCGTGTGCAGGTAGAACTCGGTGTGGCGGCTGGCGCCGTCGTACTGCTGGTCCCAGTTTTCAGCGAAGATGCCGCTGTGGACATAGTGGAGCCGGGCACGGCCGCCGTCCAGCGGTTCCAGCACGTGCTCCAGCTGGTTGAACCAGCCATCCGGCCCCTCCATCCGGGACACAAGATGGTGGGGGTATTCCTCAACGGTCTTGACTGCCGGCCATTGGTCCGTGGGGAACATCCATGCCGGCGTTCCGTTGGTAACGGCTTCCCACACCCGCTCGGGGGTGCCGGGCAGTTCGGTGTCCTGGACGATCTCGAAGTCCCGTTTGTCGCTCATTTGTCCTGCTCCTTGCCTGCTGTTTCGTTGGTTGCCGTGGAGGCATTGGTTTCTTTGAGTGCCGGATGCAGCGCCACCACGAGCCGGTGCCGCCGCCCGCGGGGCGACCCGCCGCCGTCGTGGTACTTGTCCACCAGCCGGGTCACCTCGACACCGAGCTCCTCGGCGAACGCGGCCCTGTCCGCGGCAGTGCGGAAGGTAATGTCGCCGTCGATCGCGAAGGTGGCCAGCTTCGGCCGGGCCGCGGCGGCGCCGGTGATGAGCTTGCCCACTTCCTGCACCATGCGTCCCGCCAGCGCCAGCAGCCAGAAAGCCGAGAAGCGGTCGGCGAACCGGCCCGGGTCCGGGGACACTGCGGCCAGCGCGGACGGCGAGATCAGATAGGAGGCCGCCGCCGCCTGCAGGACCCGCTCGGTCACGTTGCCCTTGCGGCGCTCCTCCACCAGTTCCACCAGGCCATGCCGTTCCAGGGCCTTGAGGTGGTAATTCACCTTTTGCCGGGGAAGTCCGACGCGCACTGCCAGCTGCGTGGCTGACGCCGGCAGCACCAGCTCCCTCAGGATCCGCATGCGGATGGGGTCCAGGGATGCCTCGGCGGCTGCGGGGTCCTCGATAACTGCGATGTCCTGCATGCCACCAGCGTGCCAGCCGACAACTTTTTTTGTCAAGAACTTTTTTATCGTCGGATCCCACCCGCTCCGGCCACCTGCCCCCGGTAGAATGGACCGGTGATGCAATCCCCCCTCCCCGTGCGCGACGGCGTCAACGCCACCCGCCTGCGCCTTCCGGACGAGGGCCCGTGGGACACCGCGATGGACTACATGATGCACCGCTGGGGCCACATTGATCCGCAGGGCATCGAGGACAGGTTCGACGCCGGCGAGATCGTTGGCGAGGGCGGCGTACCGCTGACCCGGCACACCAGGCTCGAGGACCACACCTTCATCTGGTACTACCGCACCCTGCCGCCGGAAACGCGGCTGCCGGTGGAGATCGGCATCCTCTACCGGGACGAGCACCTGCTGGTGGTGGACAAGCCGCACTTCCTGCCCACCACGCCGGGCGGCACCTACATCCAGGAATCCGCCCTGGTGCGCCTCCGGAACCAGCTGGACCTGCCGGACCTGATCCCCATGCACCGGCTGGACCGCATGACGGCCGGCGTGCTGCTCTTCTCCACCAACCCGCAGACCCGGGGCAAATACCAGGTGCTCTTCGAGAAGCGGCAGGTGCAGAAGGAGTACGAATGCGTGTCCGCCGCCGAGCCCGCGCCGGGGCACCCCGCCGTCGACTTCCCCGTGGTTGTCCGCAACCGGATGACCAAGTCCCGCAGCTACCTGCTGGCGGAGGTCATCGACGGTGAGCCGAACGCGGAAACCCGGATTGAGCGGCTGGAAACGTTCGACGGCGGGCCTGCGGCAGGTGCCGACGGCGCAGGGCAGCGGCTGGCCAGGTACCGCCTGGAACCGCACACCGGCAAGACCCACCAGCTGCGGGTCCACATGGCCTCGCTGGGGCTGGGGATCGTGAACGACGCCTTCTACCCCGACCTGCTGGACAAGGCGCCGGACGACTACTCCAGGCCGCTCCAGCTCCTGGCCCGCGGCATCAGGTTCGTTGACCCGGTCTCCGGAAAGCCCGTGGAATACCGCAGCAGCCTGGAACTCAGCGAAGCGGTCCGGGCACGGGCCTAACCCCCGAGGACGTCCCTGAACACCGCCTCCACTTCCGCGGTGCGCAGCACGAACTCCACCAGCTCCAGCCCGGCGGCCGGATGGGCGGCCCGGAAACCGGTTAGCGCTTCCTGCGCCGCCGCGGCAACAGCCCCAGCGCTCCACCCGTAAGCCCCGGCTCCCACAGCAGGGAAGGCCAGCTCCCGGACATCCAACGTCTCAGCCAGGCGCAGGCTCTCACTGAAGCAGGACACCAGGAGTGCCGGGTTCGTCTGCCCCGCATGCCGGTTGGGTCCCACCGTGTGGATCACCCAGCGGGCCGGCAACCGGAAGGCCGGCGTTGCCACGGCGGCGCCGGTCTGCAGGCCGTGCGGCAGCCGGGCCGCGCGAAGTTCCCGGCACGCCTCAAGCAGTTCCGGCCCGGCGGCCCGGTGCAGCGCACCGTCCACGCCCCCGCCGCCGAGCAGCGAGGAATTCGCGGCGTTCACCACCGCGTCCACCCGCCGCTGCGTAATGTCCCCTTGCAGGACCGAGATCCGCATGCGGCCAGTTTCCCAAGTGCGGTACCTTGTGGCAATGGACTTCGGCAGCGTTGACAGCTGGGGGACGGCCCTCTATTTCTGGGTCATCCCGCTGGTGGTTGGCGACGCCATTTTCCCGCCCATCCCCTCGGAGATGGTGGTGATTACCGGCGGCGCATTGTCCGCGGACGGCCGGGCCAACGTGTTCCTCGTCCTGCTGCTCGCCGCCCTGGCGTCCTGGATCGGCGACATGGTGGTGTTCCACCTGTTCCGCCGCCGCCTCAGCCACGTACTGGATCGCTGGAAATGGGGCCGCCGGGTGCACGCCGGCATCCATGCGGCACTGGCCAAGGCCGGGCGGTCGTCGACCTATGGCACCATCATCGGCGCCAGGTTCATCCCCGGCGGCCGGCTCGCCACTTCGGCAGCCTCCGGCGTGGCAAACGTCTCGGTGCGCGGTTTCAGCCTGTGTGCGGGCCTGGGCGCCGTCCTGTGGGCCTGCTGGCTGGTGGGCCTGGGCTACTTCACCGGCTCAACCACCAAGCTGCCGTTCTGGGCCAGCTCCCTCATTGGCGTGGCCGTCGGCCTGGTGATCGGCGCCGTCGTGGGCATCATCGTCACCCGGCGCCGCGGCGACCGGTCCCCGGTGGAGGACGAGCCCCTCCCCGACGCAGGCTAGACCGGCAGCCACTTGCCGCGGCTGCGCCGCAGCACGCTGAGTGAACCTGTCAGCGCAACGCGTTCGACGGCGTCGCGCATCATGGCTGCAGATTCCACCGCCTGGCGGTTCTCACCGCTGTACTCGCTGGCTTCCACGAGAAAACGCAGGTTGAGCTGCGGCACGCCGCCGGCGATCTGCAGCTGGTGTGCCTCCACGTGGTGCCGGGTGCCCAGCGCCTCCACGGCCGCGTCCATGACGGACTCGGGCGGATTCCCTGGCCGGAGCCCGGTGATCTTGAGGCGGGTCTGGAAGGAAGGCATGCTCCCAACCCTATCCAAACACCGAAGATGCCCTATCACTTGGGGTCCCTAACAGCGCCTGTTAGGGACCAAAAGTGATAGGGCAACCGGGGGTTACCCGGTGTTGCGCAGGCCCGCGGCGACGCCGTTCACGGTGATGAGCATGGCCCGCTGGAGGCGTTCGTCGATCTCGGCCCCGCTGATCCCGCCCTCGGTGCGGATGCGGCGCAGGAGTTCCACCTGGAGGTAGCTGATCGGATCCAGGTACTGGTCGCGGATCTCCAGGGACCGCTTCAGTGTCGGCTGGGCATCCAGGAGCAGGTTTTCACCGGTGAGCTTGCGGACCTCGGCCACCGTGAGTTCGTATTCCTCCCGGATGGTGTGGAAGAGATGGTGGAGTTCCTCCGGGACGAGGGTGGACACGTAGTAGCCGGCGATGTCCATGTCCGTCTTGGCGAGCGTCATTTCCACGTTGGACAGCACGGAGCGGAAGAAGTGCCAGTGGTCCATCATTTCCACCAACTGCGCGGAGTGGCCGGCCTCGCGGGCGGCCTTAAGCCCGGACCCCACACCGAACCAGCCGGGCACGATCTGCCGTGACTGGGTCCAGCCGAACACCCACGGGATGGCACGCAGGCCACCCAGCCCGGCACCGGAATCCGGCCGCTTCGACGGGCGGGAACCGATATTCAGGGAGCCCAGCTGCTCCACCGGGGTGGAGGCCATGAAGTAGGCAGGCAGGTCCGGGTGGTCGATCAGCTTCCGGTACCGGTCAAAGGCGGCGTCGGAGATGGCCTCCATGACGTGCCCGTAGCGCTCGCGCTGGTCCTCGGAGGTCCGCGGGTCCCGGTGCAGGGCCGACCCCTGCAGGACGGCGGCCAGGGACAGCTCCAGGTTTTCGCGGGCAAGCTCCGGCAGGGAGTACTTGTCCGAGATGACTTCGCCTTGTTCGGTGAACTTGATTTCGCCTTCGAGGACACCGTTGGGCTGGGCCAGGATGGCGTCGTAGGTGGGCCCGCCGCCGCGTCCCACCGAGCCGCCGCGGCCGTGGAACAGGCGGACGCGCACGCCGTGCTTGGCCGCGACGTCGCGAAGCTTGCGCTGGGTCTTATGGATCTCCCACTGGCTGGTCATCACGCCGGATTCCTTGTTGGAGTCCGAGTAGCCCAGCATCACTTCCTGGACGTCCCCGCGCAGCCGCACCAGCTCCCGGTAGGAGGGGTCGGAGAGCAGCTGGTCGATGATCTCGGCCGAGGCCCGGAGTTCCTCCACCGTCTCCAGCAGCGGCGCGAACCCGAGCTTGGCGTAGGGCTTGTCGCCAAAGAGGTTCACCAGGCCGGCCTCGCGGGCCAGCACGGCGGCGGCCAGGACGTCGTCGGCGCCGCGGGTCATGGAGATGATGTAGGTCTCGATGACGTCCGGACCGTACATGCGCAGGGCCCGGCGGATCTCGCGGAAGACGTCGTAGGTGCCGTCGGCGGCGCCGTCCAGCTTGATCGGGTGGCCGGACAGCGGGCGGCGGGAAGCCAGCTCCGAGCCGAGCACCTCGAATCGTTCCTCCCGGCTCAGCTCGGCGTAGCGGAGCCCCGGTCCGCCGATCCGGTCCATCAGCTGGCCGACGGCGTCGTGGTGGTGGTCCGCGTGTTCACGGATATCCAGGGTGGCCAGGTGCAGGCCGAAGGAGGCGATGGCGCGGCGGACGCGGGCCAGGGAGCCGTCCGCCGCCAGCGCCGCGGAGTGGTTGCGGAGCGAGAGCTCCAGCAGGTTCAGGTCAGCCAGGAGTTCATCGGTTGCGTTGTAGTCGCGGCCATGCTCGTGGTTGGAGTTTGCCGCCACCCGCTTGCCGGTGTTGATGAGCTTGGCCTTGATGCAGGTGAGCTTCAGCCGGTACGGTTCCTGGGCGTTGAGTTCCAGGACCCGCTTGTCCAGGCCCGGCAGCTTCTTCAGGTCCTCATCAATGGACTCGAGGAGCCCCTGGTCAGCGCCCGCCAGCGCCGTGGAGTTGGACAGGATGGAAATCAGCTCGTCGATCATGCCGATGCTGATCCGGATGGCGTTTTGGTTCTGGATCTGGAGGATCTCGCGGGTCACAGCCGCGGTCACGTTCGGGTTGCCGTCGCGGTCACCGCCGATCCAGGAGCCAAACCTGATGGGGGCGTCCTTGGAGGCGAGGCTGACGCCATGTTCCCCGAGCAGCTCGGACAGCTCCGACAGCATCTCCGGCATGGCGTCGGTGAGGATGCCGCCCAGGTAGTAGATGGCGTTCCGGGCCTCATCCACGGGGGTGGGCCGGACCTGGCGCAGCTCGTCGGTCTGCCACATCTGGTCGATGATCTCGGCCAGCTGCCGGTCCTGCCGGCGCCGGCCGGTGGACCCTTCGGCTGTGGACTGGGACAGGACATCGGAAAGCTTCCGGATCTTGTCCAGGACGGAACGGCGGGACGCTTCGGTGGGGTGGGCGGTGAAGATGGGCCGCACGTCCAGCCCGTTGACTACTTCCTGCAGCACCTCCGGGCCAGCCTGGGCCGCGATGTCCGCCACCGTCTTGGCCAGCCAGCCGTCCTTTTCCGCCCGGGTCCGGAGTCCGCGGACGCGGTGGACCTGTTCGGCGGCGTTGGCCAGGTGGAAGTAGAAGGCAAAGGCACGCACCAGGTCGGTTGCCTGCTCGATGGGCAGGGAACCCAGGAGTTCGCGGACCTGGGCAACGACGTCGTGCGCGCTCCAGGGGCCGGTGGCGTGCGCACCGCCGCGCGCTGCTTCCTTGGATTCCTTGGTCAGGAGCCGGACCTGCTCCACGAGGTCCAGGAGTTCCGGTCCGTGCTGGCGCACCAGCGATTCGCCCAACAGGGTGGACACGCGCCGGACATCCGCGCGCAGTTCGGAGGCAAGGTCGGTCTCGGGAGGTGTTGCAGTGTGAGCCATTGAAACAATCTTTCGAGGGATTCGGACTTGGCTCGTACACTGCGCTGGATACTGTGAGCCACGTTACTAGCTAAAGATGCTACCCCCGGTGCCTCGCCTCAGTGGAATCCGTCTCACAAGATGTCGCGGTACCCCACATGCCGTTTGACGGCGTCGAGTTCAGCCCGTAGGTTCCGCACCTCGTCCTGCCAGGCGGCAGCCTCCGCCGTGCGGCGCCGGGCCTTCCCGGCCTGGACCACGGCAGCGGTGAGCAGCAGCGGCACCAGGAGTGCCAGCGCCCATCCGGCGGCCGCGAAGAAGTCCAGTGCCACCGGCAACGCGGCCCGGAAGTCGATGAAATCGTTGACCCCGCCGGCCATGCCTGCCATGGCTCCGTCGAGCGGCTGCAGGAACTGGCCCACCACGGGGGTTCCGGAGAGTGTGGGCGGGGCGAGTTTCGGCTGCGCGTCCCCGCCCCAGCGCCCGTCCGCGCGGTGGTTCAGGACGTAGATGCCGGCGCCCACGTTGGCTGCCATGAAGACGGCGACGGCGGCAGGTGCTGCGAGGTCCGGCCGCCGCCGGCGCCACGCCAGGACGACCGCGGCGGCAAGGACGGCCGCCAGCCAGGGGAGCGCGGCAAGCCACTCCCGATTCACTCCCGCAAGGATGTCCACCACTCCATTCAACCCCGGACAAAGGATTCAGCGGCGGAATGAACACGTCCGCGATCCGGTTGTAGCCGAAGGCATACGCAACTGGAAGGAACCATGACCACCACCCCAGCCACCACCCACGCCGCCAGGGCCGAGCGCTGGCAGCGCTTCCGCGCCAACCGCAACAAAGCCCTGGCAGCGCCGCACGGCTGGCTTACCCTCACCTCCTTCCAGTGGCTCGAAGACTCACCTTCCGCCGTCGAGCCGGCCCCCGGCCTGTGGTCCACTGACGCCACGGGCTCGACGGCGTTCCTCACCGCGGTTCCGGCGGACGGGCTCACGCTGGTGGAGACAGGGGAAAAGGTGGACGGCACCGTATCCGCCGTCCTGGCGGACGAGGAATCACTGATGTGGGTGCAGTTCGGCGGCCCGGACGGGGACCAGGTAGTGGTGGAACTGGCCATGCGCGGCGGCCGGTATGCGATCCGCACCCGGGACGCTGCATCACCGGCCTTCACGGAATTCGACGGCGTGCCTACCTTTCCGTACAACCCCGACTGGGAGGTCACCGGAAGGTTTGAGCCCTACCCGGCGCCGGTGGATGTGCCGATCGGCACCGCGAACCCGCTGGTTGACGGCGTGCACCGCAGCGTAGGCGAGGTGGTCTTCCGCCTCCCGGGAAGCAGCCATGAGTTCCGGCTCCAGGCGGAGGAAGAAAAGCTCGGCGCCCTGACCGTCACGTTCCACGACGAAACCAACGGCGACACCACGGACGAGTGGCGGAAACTTTCCCTCCCCAGGCCGCGGCCGGACGGGTCCGTAGTGCTGGACTTCAACCGGGCCATCAATTACCCCAGCGCCTTCACCCCTTACGGCACCTGCCCCATGCCCGTGAAGAACAACAGCCTGGACATCCGGGTGGAAGCCGGCGAGAAAGAGCCGTACCCCGGCCGGTAAGGGTTTCGACCGGCTCAACCACCGATGGCGGAGATTCCAGTGATGGCCCTTCCCACGATCAGGGTGTTGACCTCGAACGAGCCCTCGTAGGTGTAGATGGCTTCGGCATCGGCGAAGATCTTGGCCATCCGGTAGTCGGTAACAATCCCGTTGCCGCCCAGGATGGAGCGGCCCAGCGCCACGGTTTCGCGCATGCGGGCGCTGAGGTAGGACTTGGCCAGGGCCACCTGCGGCATGTTGGCTGCCCCCTGCTCCTGCAGCCGGGCGAGCCCGGCCATCATGGACATGCTGGCCACGGCGTTCCCCAGCATGGTCACCAGCTGCTGCTGGATCAACTGGAAGTGGGCCAGCGGCCGGCCGAACTGCTGCCGCTCCACCGCGTATTGCCGGGCCACGTCGAAGGCGGCGAGCTGCTGGCCCACCGCCTGCCACGCCACCATGATCCGTGAGCTGCGGAGCAGTTCCTTGGTGTCCTCGAAGCTGCTGATACCGGCAAAGCGGTCCGCCTCGGCAACCCTGACATCGCGGAACTGGATGTCCGCGTTCTGGACGGTGCGCAGGGCGATCTTGTTCTCGATCCTGCTCCGGCTGACACCCGGCAGCGTTGCGTCCACAATGAAGCCGCGCACCGAACCGTCCGCCTCATCCCGGGCCCACACCAGCATGTAGTCGCAGAACGTCCCGTTGCCGATCCAGCGCTTGGCCCCGTTGAGCACCCACGTATCGCCGGCGTCGTCCGCTTCTCCCGTGGTGGAGGAGATCCGCCGGGCCCGGGTCTCCAGGCCGCCCGCCACATCCGAGCCATGCAGCGGTTCGGTCAGCGCGAAGGCACCCGTAGTGCGCAGCTCCGAGGCGTCGGCCAGCAGCCGCTGCTTCTGGTCCTCCGTGCCAAAGGTGTGCAGGGATTCCACGAAGAGGTCGTGATGGACCAGGAAGAACGTGGCCAGGGAGGTATCCACGCGGGTGATCTCCGCGATGACCAGCCCGGCAAAAAGATGGCTGTAGCCGCGGTGGACCGGTGTGCTCAGCTCCAGCGTGGCCAGCTTGGGGAGGATATGGGCGGGAAACTCGGCCTTGTTCCACCAATCCCCCGCGTACGGCGCCACCTCGGCCGCCAGGAAGTCCCGCAGCTCGGCGAGCTTGTTCCGTTCAGCCTCGTCCAGCATCGCTTCGACGGCGAAGAAGTCCGCCGCCGGCAGCTGCGGGACGTCCGGCGCGCTCATTTCGGCGCCATCCGGATAGCCCCGTCCAGGCGGATGGTTTCGCCGTTCAGCATGGCGTTGTCCACAATATGTGCCACCAGGTTGGCATATTCCGCGGGCTTGCCCAGCCGGGACGGGTGCGGAACCTGGGCGCCGAGCGAGTCCTGCGCCTCCTGCGACAGGCCGGCCATCATAGGGGTCTCGAAGATGCCCGGAGCGATGGTGACCACCCGGACCAGCGAGCGCGCCAGTTCCCTGGCGATCGGCAGCGTCATGGCGGCCACGGCGCCCTTGGAGGCGGCATACGCGGGCTGGCCGATCTGCCCGTCGAAGGCCGCCACGGAGGCGGTGTTGACGATGACGCCGCGTTCCGGGCCGCCCAGCGGGGTGGTGGCGGGCTCGGTGGCCGCCATCGCTTCGGCGGCCAGGCGCAGGACGTTGAAGGTCCCCACCAGGTTGACCTGGATGACCTTGCTGAAGGATTCCAGGGGCAGCACACCGTCCCGTCCCAGGACCTTGCCGGGGGTGGCGATCCCTGCGCAGTTCACCACGATCCGGAGTGGGCCCAGCCCCGCGGCGGTCCCGACGGCGGCCCGTACGTCGGCCTCGCTGGTCACGTCTGCGGGGGCAAAGACGGCGGACTGGCCGGCTGCGGCGCGGCCGTTCAGTTCGTCCGCCAGTGCCTGTCCGCCCGAGGACGGCAGGTCAACGAGCACGACGGATGCGCCGGCGTCGAACAATCTCTGCGCGGTGGCTGCTCCCAGCCCGGACGCCCCGCCTGTCACCAGTGCGACGCTGCCTTTGATGTCCATCCATCCTCCTTGATGTGTGTCCCCATGCCGCGGCGCGACCCGAGCAACAGTTAATGAATGTTAACTGAAATCCCGCGCCGCCGCACTCACCCCCGAGGCCCTGCGCTCCCTGGTGCCGGCGGCACGGTTAGGGTGGACGGCATGACGTCCAGCAGCACCTCCTTGACCGCCTGGCAGGACAGGGCGAACCACGCGGCCCGGTCCGTGACCGCCCTGTTCGGCCGGAAACTGCTGTTCCTGCCCGGAACCCACCTGGGCGCAGCGCTGTGGCAGGGCAGGCACCCGGCCGGACCGCCCACCCCCTCAACGCCGGAGCAGGAGCCGGGCACCCAGCCAGCGCCGCGATGGCGTACCGCACTCCGCCGGATGCGGCCTGCCGCATCGCTGGCCCTCCCCTGGCACTACTGGTGGCAGGCGCACTACGTTGACTGCCTGGTGGACGCCGGGCGGCGGGAACTGGGCGGCGGAGCCACCCCGGCGGCCCGGTTCGACGGCCCGGGCCGGCCCAGCGCCGGGCACTTGGCCTCGCGCCTGGTCACCGGGATCAGGCTCCGCAACGCCCTGACTTTCGTGAACAGCTACTACGACGACATGGCGTGGCTGGCGCTGGCAACGCTCCGCCTGGACAGGCTGGCCGAGGAAACCCGTCGTCCAGGCCGCCGCCGCAACGCCGTGGTCCGGGCGTCGCTGGCGCTGCAGTTCGACGCCGCCTGCACCGATGACCTGGGCGGCGGGACTTTCTGGAGCAAGAAACGCGACTTCAAGAACACCCCGGCCACCGCGCCGGTGGCCCTGTTCTATGCCCGCACTGGCCAGCACGCCAAGGCCCAGGCCCTGCTGGACTGGCTCGACGCCACTCTCTTTGACGCGGACCAGGCCCTCTACCTTGACGGCGCACGCCTGGATCCCTCCGGAGAGGTGGTGCTGGAGCGGGCGGTATACACCTACAACCAGGGCCCCGTGCTGGGAGCACTCCTGGAGCTGGGCGGCGAGGCGAACCTGGCCCGGGCCGCGGTCCTGGTGGACGCGGTGCAGCGGCTGCTGACGGTCCCGGGCAGCAGCAACGGAGCCGGCACGGGCTCCGGTGGTTCGGTGCTGCGCTGCGAAGGAACAGGCGACGGCGGCCTCTTCACCGGGATTCTCTGCCGATACCTGGCACTCGCCGCGGCAGACCGCCGGCTTCCCGCGGCTACCCGCGCCACGGCTGCACGGTTGGTGACGGACACCGCTGAAGCGCTCTGGTCCGGCCGACGCCCCGTCGGCCCCGGCGAGGCAAATGCCCGGCGGGAAGGCACGAGCAACTTCTCGCTGCACGCAGCCAAACCGGCGGCCGCGACGTATCCGCCGGGCGCCGCCGTCGAACTCTCCACCCAGCTCCAGGCATGGATGGCGCTGGAGGCAGCGGCCGCCGTCACCGCCGCAGCCGGCGCCTAGCGGATGCCGGCCAGCGGCGTGACGGTGCCGCGATTGAGCGATACCGGTCCCTCCGCCACCAGCCGGGCTTCCTTGGTGCCGGCCGGTGGAAACGCCAGGGACGTCAGGGCCCGTCCCGCCACGAAGACCTCCACGGAGGACCGGTCAACGTAGACGGTGAGGCGGACGGTGTCCCCGGCCGGCCGGGCGTCCACCGAGCGCTCCTGCCGGTATACGCGGCTGGCGTCCGCCTGGTCAGCGAGGCCGCTCCCGCCGGCCGCCGCGTCACCGTTGCGGTCCACGAACGCCCGCCCGGCCGCGAAATCGTAGCCCACCGTGGCATAGGTGGTGCCGCCGCTTTGCAGCAGCACCCGCGCCTCCCCGGTCCCGTCCGCGGGCTTGGCCAGCTCGACGTCGGCCTTGAAGGCGCCGCTGTCCGGGACCGGGAGTGCCAGGCCGCCATCAATGCTCCCGCCGGGCACCTGCACTGGCGCCCCCTCCAGTGACTGGAGCGCGGCCGTAGGCGAGGACACCAGGGCCGGCCGGCCGCCGTCGAACGCCAGCCGGATGTCCCGCACCACCGAGGCGGCCCCGTACCAGCCGTTGGTGGGAAGGTTCCGGGCGTAGGCCCAGTTGTTCATCCAGCCGATGGCGTGCCGGGACGCCTTCCGCTGCGCGTCGTCCAGCCCCGGGCCAGCCCAGGTGACGGCCGCGTAGAAGTCCGGTCCGCCGTCGAGCCACTGGTGGCCGCCGTCCGCGGTGAAGGCCTTGCCGTCGAAGCTGCCGGTCCAGTAGGCTACGCCGGTGGTGCGCCCCTCCCCGGATCCGTTGGCGCTCGCTGCCAGGATCCAGGTGCGCTTGGCGGGGTCGCCGTCCAGGTCCAGCTGGAAGAAGTCCGGGCACTCCAGGATTCCCAGCCCCTCCTGGCCAAAGCCGGACACATAGGTCCACTGCCTTAAATCCTTGGAGGTGTAGAAGCCGATCTTGTGGCCCTCCGCGAGGAGCATCAGCCACTGGTTGTTGGCCTCGTCCCGGATGATCCGCGGGTCCCGCCAGTGCTCGGCGCCGGGGTTCTCCATCACCGGGTTCTGTCCGTAGCCCTGGAAGCTGTAACCCTTGTCCGTGGAGTAGAACAGGGACTGGCGCTGGACACCGTCGTGCTGCTGGGTGAGGACCGCGATCACGGCCCCCTTGCCAAACCCGGCCGTCCCTTCCGTGTCCACCACGGCGGAGCCGGTCTCAATGTCGCCCAGGCCGTTGCGGAACTTGGGAATAGCCACCCCTTCGTTCTTCCAGTGCACCAGGTCCGTGCTGGTGGCGTGGAACCACTCGGTGCCGTTCCCTTCCGGGTAGTCGGCGTTGTAGAGGTAGTAGTAATGCCAGAGGCCGTCGAGGAAAAAGGGCCGCTGCGGATCGTTCATCCAGTGCTCGTCCGGCGTGAGGTGGTACGCCGGCCGGAAAACGTCATCCCCCTCCGGCGCGGCTTCCGTTGGACGCGCGGCGGTTGGTGGGCCGCTTTCCTGCGTGCCGGGGCCCCGCTGGACGGTACCGGCCAGTACCAGCGAAACGGCCAGCGCCAGCACGGCGACGGCGGCCAGGACCCACAGAATGGGGGGTCGCCGGAGGGCGGCACGAATGGACGCGGGACGTGGGAAGGGCATGGGTGGTGTCGATCCGTCGCTGAACGCACATGTGCCGTCCCCCGGGACAGGGGAACGGCACCAGCGCAAGTGAACCGTCAATTTTACCGGCCCTCTTCCCGTGAACCCAATCCGGGGACGTCATACACCGGCAGTCAGTCCCGTGCCGGTGGCCGCTTCTTCTGCGGATAGGGTGTCTCTCCCCGTGCCAGCATGTCCACGAACCCGGCAATCCTGCGTTCCCGGGTGGCCGCCTGCTTCGCCGAATTGGTCCTGAACACCAGGGCGAACAGGTTGGTTTTTGTCAGGACCTCGAAGGTGGCCTGCGCCGCCGGGTTGGCTGCGATGGCGGCCGCCAGGTCTTCCGGCACCTCGAGGTCGGCCTGTCCGCCGTAGGCCGCCTCCCAGCGGCCGTCCGCCTTGGCCGCCGCCACGGCGGCCCGTCCGGCGTCGGTCATCTTCCCGGCCTCCTCCAGCCGGGCAATGTGCCCCACGTTCCGGGCCGACCAGATGCTCCGGTGGCGCCGCGGCGTCATCCGCTGGAACACGCTTTCGCTGTCCCGGCGCCTGCCTTGCCCATCGATCCAGCCAAAACAAAGGGCTTCGTCCAGGGCCGCCGCGTAGTCAAGGCCCGTCACCGTCCCGCCCTTCTTATGCAGCACCAGCCACACCCCCGGGCTGGTGCCGTGGTTCTCTTCCAGCCAGGCACGCCAGGCGGCAGCGTCGGGCAGCAGCAGTTCCTCAAGGTCATTGGCCATGGCCTAATTCTGCCCGTGGAATCCCGTACCACAAGGCCCGTGTGCCGGACGGCAACACGTGGCATCATGGCCCTACCGGCCCATCCGCAACCCCGAGGACAATGCCATGCTCCGAGTCCGCCCCGTCCATTTCACCTCGCGCACCGAGGCCTGGAAACAGCTCCTCACCGCCCTGGGAATGGTCCCCACCGAGGACGACGGCGGGTGGACGGTTTTCGATTCGGGCTCAGGGCGGCTGGCAGTCCATTCCGCCGAGGCCGGTTCCGGACAGGACGGCCGGACGGTGCTGGCCGTGGAAGTGGGCGACGTTGCCGAATTCGCCAGGCGCACCAACGCCTCAGCCAAGGAAGACTCCCCACAGGAGGGAGCGGCGGAAGGCACCGGACCGGCCGAACCCGTTACCGCCGACCACGGTGACGCCTGCCGTATCAGCGCGCCGGACGGGTTCAGCTTCCTCGCGGACAAGGCCGCCCACTTTGCCCAGTGTGCCGACGCCGATCCCGCCCTGGCCGTCGCCGCGGTCTGGTACACCGAGGACCCCGAAGGTGCCGTCCGCACGCTGCTGCACATCGGCGCCCGCCCCCGGCCCGTGCCGGACAACGACGAAACCGCGGACTTCACGGCCAAGAACGGCGGGGTACTCCTGGTGCGGCCGGCAGCCGGAGCGTCCCGCTCGGGCCTTGGCTTTGAATACGGCGGCGGCCTGGAGCAGCTGCGGGAGCGCCTCACCGCGGCCGGCTTCTCCGCCAGCCTGACGGAGGAGGCGTTTGGCAGCACCCTCCATGTGGCCAATCCCGACGCGGGCAGCCCCAACGCGCCCGCCACGGTGTGGGTCTCCCAGCACCGCCCCATGGGGTAGAACTTAAGCATGAACGTGCGCACACCTGACCCGAATCCCGGCTGGCTCTCCGAAGAAGACCTCTTTGAGGCGCGCGGGCGGCTGCCCATGGTGTACGTAGAGGCAGTACCGGTCAGGCTGGACCCGCTGGGATACGTCAACGAGGTGGGAACGCTGTTGCAGGCGGACGCGGACGGGACCATGGTGCGCTCCCTGGTTTCCGGCCGTGTGATCTACCGCGAAACCATCCGCGCCGCCCTGCTCCGGCACATGGAAAAGGACCTGGGCCCCCTGGCGTTCCCGCAGCTGCCGCTGAGCCCCGTGCCGTTCACTGTGGCTGAATATTTCCCCGCGCCGTCCCAGACCGGCTTCACGGACGAGCGGCAACACGCCGTGTCGCTGGCCTACGTGATCCCGGTGACGGGCGAGTGCGAGCCGCGCCAGGACGCCCTCGAACTGACCTGGATGACCCCGGAGGAAGTCCTCAGCCCCGGCGTGCAGATGGAGTTCTCCGGCGGCCGCGGCGGCCTGATCCGGCAGGCCCTGGCGTTTGCAGGCGTGGGCTTCTGACCACCCCGCCGGGACGTGGGGGTCCCCGGTTTTGAGTGCCCGCCTTTGTAGACTGTAGGGCGGACCGCAAGAGAACTTAAGGACTCCCATGACCGAATCACCAGCCGCCAGGCACCACCGTGAACAGCAGGCTGGATCTCTGACCACCGGCAGCCACATCCTCCTCCCCGACGGCCGGCGCACTGCCGAAATCGACCAGGTGGAGCTTGAGCACGACGACTTCGGCTCCCCCGCACTGGTCCTGGCCAGCCTCTCCGGCGGCGGCACACTGCGGGTGGCCATCGGCACCATGGTCACCGTGGTGGACGGCGCGCACGACGACATCACCCAGCTCCCCCTGCCGGCGGACCTTCCCGAGGCCGCACCACCCGCGGAAACCCTGATGCCCCGGAACGGCGCGCAGGAGCAGCCCGGCGCCGGGACCGGTCCCCTCAACGTGGCGCCCGCCGTCGTCGTCCCTCCCCTTCCCCCGGCACCACCCGCGGTGACCGGGCCCGGCGAGGAGGAACTGGCGCTCATTCCCGCCCCGGACGGCACCCCCGAATCCGTGGTGGAGGCAGCCGCGGAGGCCCACCCAGACGCCGAGGGCGTCCTGCTCCTGGCGGACCGGCTCTCGAAGGGGGTCAACTTCAAGTCCGGCAGCTGCCTGAAGGACCTCAGCGACCTGGCGCACGAACTGTTCATCACGCTCAAGGACGCGGACGGCGCACTGTCGGTGGCAGACCTGATCACCGTGCTCCCCTACGACGGGAACCCCGGCCGGTGGACCTCGGTGGAGGCAGCCCTGGCGCTGGCCAGCTACATCTGCCGGCAGGATGGCCAGGACGAACGGGCCGAGGTCTACGAGAAACTGATCCGCACTCCCGAAAACCAGGAGACGGACGCCTTCAAGGCACGGATGGCAGCCAAGGTGCGGCAGCGCTCGCTCAATGAACCCAACCTGTACGACAAGGAAATCTTCCGCTCGATCGACAACTCCAACCACGACGCCGAGCGCGAATGGCGGCTGCTGCGGCTCGAATCCCTGCTGTTCCTGCGGGCCCACGGCGGCTCCGAAACCATCGGCATGTCCGAACTTGAACGGCGCATCAGCAACGAGCTGGAGGCCGTCCGCTCCTGAACACAGGGCCACGTTGCCGGTAACTTCCAGCAAGGGAAATTAGCCCTACCCCGGGGGTAGCCGGAGTTGTACATTCGGGGCTATGACGAACAATCTCAGCGTAGTGATCAACGCCGACGCCCCGCAGGTCTGGACCATGCTGCGGGAACCGTCCAGGGTGGCCCAGTGGCACGGCTGGCAGGCCGAAGACCTGGAGTCCGAGATCAAGGAGATCTACTTCTCCGATGTACAGGAATCCGCGGACCACACCAGCCTGACCGTGCACGGCGGGGACACGTTCGAGCTCCACCCGGTTGCGGACGGTACCCGGGTCAGCGTCACCCGCGGCGCGGTGGACCACAACTCCGAATGGGCGGCATGGGACGAGGACATCACGCAGGGTTGGCTGACCTTCCTGCAGCAGCTCCGGTTCGCCCTGGAACGCCACCCGCACGGCAAGCGGCACACCCTGTTCCTGCACCTGACCGAGGGCAACGGCTCCGCGATCGACAAGCTGGGGCTCTCCGACCTCCCGGCGCCGGGTGAGCCGTACCAGCTGACGCTCGGCACCGGTGAGGAGATCAGCGGCAAAGTCTGGTACCGGACCAGCCACCAGGTGGGGCTCACGGTGCACAGCTACGCGGAACACGGCGAGGGGCTGTTGGTGGTGGCAGACCATCCCGCCATCAAGGACGTCCGCGAGGAGGGTGATGGCTCGTTCGTCATCGCCTCGACCTACGATCTTGGCGCCGGCGCCTTCGACGCCATCCGGCAATCCTGGGATTCCTGGCGGGCCTCGAACTACCCGGCCTCAGAACCGGCCAGCTGAGCGTACCGGGGCCCGCGTTTACGGGCCGCGGGGGATTGCTGGCACACTGGTACGGTGCCAGCCAACCCCGCCTTCGCCCTGCCGGAAACCCGATCACAGTTCTCCTTCAAGGTCGGCACCCGCCTGGCGGAGTCCTGCCCGCCATCGGCCGCGCAGGAGGCTGAAAACGGCGGGGCATTCCTGGGCCGCACCGGGACCATCACCACCCCGCACGGTGAGATCCAGACCCCGGCGTTCATCGCCGTCGGGACCAAAGCCACGGTGAAGGCCGTACTGCCTGAATCAATGGCGGACCTGGGCGCGCAGGCCCTGCTGGCCAACGCCTACCACCTGTACCTGCAGCCGGGCCCTGACATCCTGGACGAGGCCGGCGGGCTGGGTGCCTTCATGAACTGGCCCGGCCCCACCTTCACTGATTCCGGTGGATTCCAGGTGATGAGCCTCGGTTCGGGGTTCAAGAAGGTCATCGACATGAAGTCCGTGGATACTTCCGGGCCTGATGACGCCGTGGCCCCAGGCAAAGAGCGCCTGGCGCACATCGATGACGACGGCGTGTGGTTCAAGTCCCACCTGAACGGCGACCGCCACCGGTTCTCCCCCGAAATCTCCATGCGGGTCCAGCACCAGATCGGCGCGGACATCATGTTCGCGTTCGACGAGCTCACCACCTTGCAGAACTCCCGGCGGTACCAGGAGGAATCGCTGGAGCGCACCCGGCTGTGGGCGGAGCGGTGCATCTCGGAACACTTCCGCCTGACGGAGGACCGCGCGGGCAAGCCGTACCAGGCCCTGTTCGGCGTGATCCAGGGCGCCCAGTACGAGGACCTGCGCCGGAAGGCCTGCCGCGACCTTGGCGCCATGCCGTTCGACGGCTTCGGCATCGGCGGGGCGCTGGAGAAGGAAAACCTGGGCACGATCGTTCGCTGGTGCAACGAGGAACTGCCGGAGGACAAGCCGCGGCACCTGCTGGGCATCTCCGAACCGGATGACATCTTCACGGCCATCGAAAACGGCGCCGACACGTTCGACTGCGTCTCCCCCACGCGGGTGGCCCGGAACTCCGCCTTCTACACCCCGGAAGGCCGGTTCAACCTCTCCGGCGCCAAGTACAAGCGCGATTTCGGGCCACTGCAGGAGGGCTGCGACTGCTACGCCTGCACCAACTATTCGCGGGCGTACATCCACCACCTGTTCAAGGCCAAGGAAATGGTGTCCGCCACCCTGATTTCCATCCACAACGAGCGGTTCGTGGTGAAGATGGTGGACGACGCCCGGCTGGCCATCGAGTCCGGCACGTTCTTCGACTTCAAGGCAGAGACCCTGGGCCGGTACTACTCCTGAGCATGCCTCCCGGGCGCCTCCGCTATCCTGACCAGATGCTCATCGAGATCCAGGCCCCTGCAGGCCGTGCCGAAGCCATCGTTGCCCGCCCTTCCGCCGGAAACGGCCCGTTCCCGGGAGTCATCTTCTACATGGACGCGTTCGGCCTGCGCCCGCGCATCCAGGAGATGGCCCAGCGCATTGCCGACTGGGGCTACGTGGTGCTGGCGCCCAACGTTTTCTACCGTGAAGGAACAGTCGCCGAGCTTGCCCCCGGGGGTGACATGTCCACCCAGGAGGGCCGGGAAGCCGCCGGCAAGGCTGCCTTCCCGCGGGTGGGCAGGCTGACCCCGGACAAGGCCCTGCCGGACATCGATGCCTGGGTTTCCGCGCTGGCAGCCCTCGACGACGTGGCGCCGGGCCCCATCGGGACCACCGGCTACTGCATGGGCGCCGGCTCGCGCTCCGGACCGCCACATCGCACCCCGAAGTGGTGGCAGCGTGCGGCGGCTTCCACGGCGGCGGCCTGGCAACGGAGGATCCGGACAGCCCGCACCTGGGGCTTGGCAACGCGCGGGCGCGGTTCGTCTTCGGCCACGCGGACCACGACCGGAGCATGGCCCCCGACGCCGTCGCCCGTCTGGGCGAAGCGCTCCACGCCGCGGGACTGCAGGCATCCAACGAGATCTACGCCGGGGCACCGCACGGCTACTCCATGGCGGACACCTCGGCATTCCACCCAGAAGCCACGGAGCGGCACTTCCAGGAACTGCGCGCCCTGCTGGACGGGACGCTGAAGGCCTAAGCCGGGCGGCCGCCGTCGAACCCGCCGGAAAGCTGCCGGCCCGCCGGAACTTTCCGTCGATCCGGCACCTTTCCGGCGAGCTGGGGACGCGGGACGTTTTCCACATGACGACGGCGGCGCCTTCCGATGGTGCCGCAGCGGCGGGACCCTGTCGGAATGACACCGAAGCAGACAGTACGCCTTCCCGCTCTTCCAGGCACCGGCAACCTGTGGCGGACGGAACAGTTGCACGGGCACGGCCTCAATTCCCGGGCCATCAAGGCCCTGGCCCTCCACGGGAAGCTGGTCCGCCTCCGCCATGGCTGCTACATCCGCGCCGAGCTGTGGGAGAAGCAATCGGGGCCAGTCCGCAGCAGGCAGCTGATCCACGCCCATGCCCACGGGACGCTGACCACTTCAGCCGGCGGCTATGTGTACAGCCACACCTCCGCCGCCCGGCTGCACCATTTGTATGTTTGGGATGTTGATGACCTGATCCACCTTTTACTGCCGGGAAACCCCTCCAGCGAGCGGCTCGGCAAGGATGTCCGTGGCCACACCCGTCCCTGGACCGGGCCGGAAGTGGTGACCCTCGGCAACCTCCGGGTGACCTCGCTGGAGCGGACGGTAGTGGATTGCGCCATGATGCTGGCTTACCGGCAGTCACTGGTTTTGATGGACCACGCCCTCCGGCTAGGTGCGGACAAGGCCCTCATGGAGAGAATGGCTGACGGCCTGCAGGGACGGCGCGGAATCCGGACCCTCCGGCTGGCGCTCGCCCACGCAGATCCGCGCTCGGAGTCCGCCGGCGAGACACTCACGCGCGAACTCCTGCTGCGGCTGAAACTTCCCCTGCCGGAGCCCCAGGTCGCGGTGGCGACGCGTGCCGGGCGGTACCGGCTGGATTTTGCCTGGAAGGAAAAGAAGGTTGCCCTCGAATTCGACGGGAAAACGAAGTACTTCGACTACAAGCCAACGGCCGAGGTGCTGTTTCAGGAACGGCAGCGGGAGAACGCCCTCACCGAGGACGGCTGGACCTTTGTGCGCGTGAAATGGGCCGATCTCTTCCGCGAACACGAGTTCAAGGCCCGTGTCCTTGCGGCGCTCCGGCCCTAGCCACCCGGCCGGAGCGCGAAATCGCCGTAATGGTGCCAGGTCGCCGGTAATTTCCGGCGATCCGGCAGCTTTCCGGCGATCCCACGCGATCAGCAGTTGCAACGTACGACGCCGGGCGGCAGCTATGCGGCGTTTGTCACCCCTTCCGCGGCGTGGCCGGCGGCGCCGTAACTGGGCTCGCGACGCTTGACCCAGTTGATGGCCAGCGAGGTCACGGGGACGAAGAGGAACTCCACCACGGTCTTGTAGACGAAACCCACCAGCACGTAGTTCACGAAGCTGCCGGGGTCGGCGATGCCGATGACGGGTGCGGCGATGCTGCAGAAGATCAGCGTGTCCACAAACTCCCCGGCGCCCGAGGATCCCATGAGCCGCGCCCATAGGGACTTCTCCCCGGTGCGGGCCTTCATCCGGACCAGGATCCAGGAATTGATGGTCTGCCCTGCCAGGAATGCCAGCAGGGAGGCCAGGACGATTTGTGGCACGGGACCAAGCGCCCCTTCCAGGGCGGACTGCTTGGCAGCTCCGTACTCGTCGTCGAATCCGGGCAGCGCAATGACTACCCAGTAGCAGAGGGAAGCGAAGACGCACAGCGCAAATGTGGTGAAAATGGCTTTGCGGGCCACCTTGAAGCCGTAGACCTCACTGATCACGTCGCCGAGGATGTAAGCCAGCGGGAAGAGGAAGAAGCCGCCGTCGGTGACGATGGGGCCGAATGCCACCCCCTTGGACGCTCCAATGTTGGACAGGATCAGCACCACTGCCATGGCTGCCAGCATGATCCCGAAGTAGGGCGATCCGATGTCCGCGAATCTGGCGGCGGGACCTGAGGCAGTGGGTTGGACGGTTTGGGGCACGGCACTGTGGCCGGGGGCGGAGGTCATTGAGGGATCCGTTCAGGAGTGGTTGGCCGGCCTGCCGTACGGGGCGGCCGGTTGTATTAGCACTCGTGCCATTCTCGCACCGTGCCCTGCGGCAAAGCTCCCCCAGGAGAAGGGCTGGTTAGCACGGAAACAGTTTTTGAACATGTTCAACTACTGTGGCACACTGTTTTTGAACATGTTCAAGAATGGGGATGCCGATGGCAGCGAAGAGCGAACAGACCAGGCAAATGCTGGCGGACACGGCGCTGCGCATGTTCCGAGATATCGGGTTCGAGAAGACCACCATGCGCGCCATCGCCGCCGGGGCAGGCGCCTCCGTCGGCAACGCCTATTACTACTTCGCGTCCAAGGATGACCTGGTCCACGAGCTGTACATCCAGGTGCAGGCAGAGCATGCGGCACGGGCCTCGCAAGCGTTGGACGGGACCGCTTCCCTGGCTGAGCGCCTGAAGGCCACGCTGCATGCCGGCCTTGACGTCATGGCCCCTTACCACCGGTTCGGCGCGGACTTCGTTGCCACCGCAATCCGGCCAACATCACCGGTGAACCCCTTCTCAGCACGGTCCACGCCCGCGCGCGAGGCATCCCTGGACATCTTCAGGCGCACCGTGGACGGGGCCAGGCCTGCCGTACCGAAGAAGCTGCGGACCGACCTGCCGGAGCTGCTGTGGCTTTGCTACATGGGCATCACCCTCTTCTGGGTCTATGACACCTCGGAGGGCCAGCGGCGGACCAGGAGGCTGGTGGACGGTGCGGCCCCACTCATTGCCCGCGGTCTCGCACTGGCCCGCATCCCGGGAGTCAGCAAGGTGCTGGACGACGTCCTGGACCTGAGCCGCAGCATCCGCGATTAGGGAAGAAACATGGGGGGAAACATGGACTGCACAAAGACCGTTGTGGTGGCGGGGGCTTCCGGCTTCATCGGCACATACCTTCGCCGGCGCTTCCGGGAAGACGGATGGACCGTGCGCACCATTGGACGCAAGGGAACGGGCAGCGCCGCGGCCGGATGGGATGACGACGCCGGCATGGTCCGGGTGCTCAACGGCGCCGGGCTGGTGGTGAACCTCGCCGGACGGTCCGTCTCCTGCCGCTACAACCGGCGGAACAAGGCGCTCATCATGGACTCGCGCGTGGCCACCACCCAGGCCCTGGGGCGGGCCATCGCACAATGCCCGGAGCCGCCGTCGACCTGGCTCAATGCCAGCACCGGCACCATCTACCGGGATGCCAGGGACCACCCCCAGCCTGAAACCGACGGCGAGCTTGGCTCCGGGTTCTCCGTGGACGTGGCCAAAGCGTGGGAGGCCGCCCTCGCGGCGGCCACCACGCCGGCCACCCGGAAGATCCCGCTGCGGATCGCCATCGTGCTGGGCCGCGGCGGCGGCGCGCTGGCGCCGTTCGCCAACCTGGCGCGGCTGGGCCTGGGCGGCCACATGGGCGACGGCGGGCAGAAGTTCAGCTGGATCCACGTGGAGGACCTGTACCGCAGCATCCGCTTCCTGCATGCGCGGACCGACGTCACCGGACCCGTTAATGTGGCGTCGCCGGACGTGGTGAGCAACCGGGAGATGATGCGCCTGGTGCGGCGGGCCTACGGCGCCCGCTTCGGGCTCCCCACCCCTGCGTGGCTCCTCCGTGCAGGGGCCGTCCTGATCCGCACCGAAACCGAGCTGGTGCTCAAAAGCAGGTGGGTCCAGCCGCAGAAACTCCTCGACGCGGGCTTCGTCTACAGCCAGCCGGAGCTGGGCCGGGCACTGCTGCAGATCGCCAAGGGCCGGGAATGAGCCGCCCGCTCCGCGTCACCTTCGGCCCAGGCGCGTTCCTTCCCGGCGCGGGCCTCACGGTCCTGGTCTTCGGGTTCCCCCTGGGTTTCCCCGGCTACCTCTACGGAACGCTCTCCGCGCTAATCCTGGGAATGCCCCTGGCGCTGGTTGCCGGGATCTGCATGCGGCCCGTCCGCAACCAGCTGCTCCACGCCGTGGCCGTCGGCGTGGCAGGGCTGGTTACGGGGGTGCTCACGCTCATGGTCATCACCGGCAGCCACTGGTCCGCAATGTGGGGCACGATCCTGTGGACGGGGTTCTGCGCAGCGCTGGGGCGGGCAGCCGTGTCCGGCCTCGTCACAGTCCATGACGCGCCTGCGCCGGAACCCGTGGCTGCGCGGAAGCCCGGCCCACCGCTGGAACCCTGACCATACCGCGTCCCGGCCCCCTGTCCGGTGACACATGGAAAGCGCCCGACGCCGGGTGGCAGGATGGATGCATGACTTCCGCTACCCCTGACGCAACGCTGCCCACCGCAAGTCCCGCCGTCGTCCTCACCATCGCCGGCTCCGAAGCCACCGGTGGCGCCGGCGCGCAGGCCGACCTGAAGACCTTCCAGGAACTCGGTGTCTTCGGCATCGCCAACCTCACGTGCATCGTGTCCTTCGACCCGAAGGACAGCTGGAACCACCGGTTCGTGCCGGTGGACCAGCAGGTGATCGCGGACCAGTTGGAGGCGACGACGGCGGCGTATGGTCCGGCGTCCGGCGCACCTTCGGCTTTGGATACGGTGAAGATCGGGATGCTGGGCAGCCCCGCCACCATCAGCACGGTGGCCGGTGCCCTGCAGGAGAACAGCTTCGCCAACGTGGTGCTGGATCCGGTGTTGATCTGTAAGGGCCAGGAGCCCGGCCACGCGCTGGACACGGACCAGGCCCTGAAAGCCCAGATCCTGCCGCTGGCCACGTTTGTCACGCCCAACCACTTCGAGGCGGAGTCGTTGTCCGACCTGGACATCACGGACGTGGAGTCGCTGAAGGCCGCTGCGGTCCGGATCCACGAGCTCAGCGGCGCAGCAGTCCTGGCCAAGGGCGGCGTTCGCCTGGAAGGCCCGGACGCCGTCGACGTCTTCTACGACGGTGAGACGCTCGAAGTCCTGAGTGCTCCCAAGGTGGGCGAGGTGGCAGTTTCCGGTGCGGGGTGCTCGTTGGCCGCCGCAGTAACCGCCGAGCTCGCAAAGGGTGCCACGCCGCTGGATGCTGCCCGGACCGCCAAGGATTTTGTTACCGCCGGCATCCGCAACCGCGTTGCCTCCGGCGCCCCGTTCGACGCCCTCTGGCAGGGCGGCACCCGGTAGAACCGATCTCCCCGCGGGTTCGCCGGAAACCCTCGAGACCGCCGGGATTTTGCGGCGAACCCGGCAGTTTCCGGCGAACTCGGCAGTACAGCTAGCGCCGCGGGATGTTGCGCAGGTTGCTGCGCGCCATGCTCACGGCCTCGCCCGCTCCCCGGTTCAGCACCACCTTGGACATGGCCGTGGCGAATCCCAGCACCTGCGAGCCGGAGATCTTTGGCGGGATGGACAGCGCCTTGGGATCGGTGATGAGCTCCACCAGTGACGGGCCGGGGTGCGCGAACGCCTCCCGGTACGCCGCCTCGATCTGCGCGGGATCGGTCACCCGGACGGCATGGAAGCCCAGTGCCTCTGCCACGGCCGCATAGTTGGCGTCCGGGACGTCCACGCCGAAGTCGGGCAGCCCGTCCACCAGCATCTCCAGCTTGACCATGCCCAGGGTGGAGTTGTTGAACACCACCACATTGACCGGCAGCTTGTAGGCGGCGGCGGTGATGAGCTCACCCAGCAGCATGGACAGCCCGCCGTCGCCGGAGACGGAGATGACCTGGCGGCCAGGGTAGGCCAACTGGGCGCCGATGGCGTGCGGCAGGGCGTTGGCCATGGAGCCGTGCAGGAAGGACCCGATGAGCCGGCGGGTGCCCAGCGGGTTGATGTACCGCGCGGTCCAGACGTTGCACATGCCGGTGTCCGCGGTGAAGATGGCGTCCTCGGCGGCCACCTGGTCCAGCAGCGACGCCGCGTACTCCGGGTGGATGGGCTGCTTCTTCTCCACCTTCCGGGTGTACGCGCCCACGGCCTTGTTCATCAGCCGGTCATGCTTCTTCAGCATCTGGTCCAGGAACCGGCGGCTCTTCTTCGCCGTCACCAGTGGCAGCAGAGCGCGCAGGGTGGGCAGCACGTCGCCGTGGACGGCAATGTCGACGTCGGTCCGGCGGCCCAGCCGGTGGGCCACCCGGTCCACCTGCGCGGTGCGGGTGTCCGGCAGGAACTGGTCATAGGGAAAGTCGGTGCCCAGGAGGACCAGCAGGTCGGCGTCCTCGATGCCCTCCGCGGCGGCTCCGTAGCCCAGCAACCCGGTCATGCCGATATCGAACGGGTTGTCGTACTGGACGAAGTCCTTGCCGCGCAGGGAGTGGCCCACCGGCGCCTTGGCCAGTTCGGCGAGCGCCATCAGCTCGCTGTGCGCCCCCTCCACGCCGGCGCCGGCGAAAATAGCCACCTTGCCGGCGTCGTTGATGGCGTCCGCGAGGGCCTGGACGCTGGCCGGGTCCGGGACCAGGCTGGCCGGCCGGAAAGTGGCCGGGAGCGGCGTGGGGCCTGCGGCTTCCAGTCCTGCGATGTCGCCAGGCAGGGTCACGACGGCGACTCCCCCAAGCCCCAGCGCGTGCTGGATGGCGCTGTGCATGACGCGCGGTGCCTGCTCGGCGGTGCTGACCAGTTCCGAGTAGACCGAGCACTCGTTGAACAGCCTGTCCGGGTGGGTTTCCTGGAAAAAGCTGCTGCCGATCTGCTTGCTGGGGATGTGGGAGGCGATGGCCAGCACGGGCGCCCCGGAGCGGTTGGCGTCGTAGAGCCCGTTGATCAGGTGAAGGTTTCCGGGGCCGCAGGATCCAGCACAGACCGCCAGCCTGCCGGTGAGCTGGGCTTCGGCAGCCGCGGCAAAGGCAGCGGCTTCCTCATGGCGGACATGGATCCAGTCGATGCCGCCCTTCGCGGCGCCACCCGTTTGGCGGACGGCGTCCACGATCGGGTTGAGGCTGTCACCCACAATCCCGTAGATCCGCTGCACGCCGGCAGCCTGGAGTTGTTCGATGAGCTGGGTGGCAAGTTCCTTGGCCATGGTGCAGACTCCCGCGATTGTGGTGGTGTTGACACTCGCCCAATATAGTCCGCCCACCCCGGACACACCTGGGCGTGGCATGCAAAAGGAGGCGTACGACGGCGGCCCGGCAGCCGCCGTCGTACGCCTCCTTGGGGAGCTGGCCCCTGGGTGCCGCTAAAGGCTACCGTCCGGCACCCACCCGCTCTTCGCCATCGGCCGCGTTGGATGCCCATGCATGGCCCTGTTCGTCATCAAGGTGCGTGGCCTTCTTGTTCTTCAGGGCGAAGATGTAGACCACCAGCGAGATCGCGATGGTGATGGTCACGTAGGTGAAGAACAGGTCCTCACGCGAGGCCTTCTGGAACGCGGCGCCGATCAGCGGCACGGTGCCGCCGAAGAGCGAGTTGGCGATCGCGTAGCCCAGGCCCACGCCGAGTGCACGGATGGAGGCGGGGAACAGTTCGGCCTTCACCAGGGCGTTGATCGAGGTGTAGCCGCCGACAATCAGCAGGCCACCCATCATCAGCAGGAACGCGGTGAACGGGTCCTTGGTGCCGGCCAGGGTGGAGAGCAGCGGCCAGGTGAACAGCACGCCGGTGATGCCGAACCAGAGCAGCAGCGGCTTGCGGCCCACCTTGTCCGAGATGATGCCGTAGACGGGCTGGAGCAGCATGAAGATGAACAGGGCCCAGAAGTTGATCACGGAGGTGTCGGTCTTGGCGATGCCGGAGGTATCGTTCATGAACTTCAGGATGAAGTTGGTGTAGGTGTAGAACGCCACGGTGCCGCCAAGGGTGATGCCGATGCAGACCAGCAGCGGCTTCCAGTAGCTCGTGAACAGCAGCTTCATGGTGCCCGGCTGGGCCTGTCCGGCAACCACGGGAGTCTTGGCGGCCTCTATCTGCTCGGCGGAAACGGTCTCCTCCATGGAGCGGCGGAGCCACAGGACCACGAGGGCAGCCACGCCGCCGATCGCGAATGGGATGCGCCAGCCCCACTCGCCCAGGTCGCCCTTGGGCATGGCGTTCTGCAGGATCACCAGGACCAGCAGGGCCAGCATTTGGCCGCCAATCAGGGTGACGTACTGGAAGCTGGAGAAGAAGCCGCGGCGCTTGCTGGTGGCGGCCTCGGACATGTAGGTGGCGCTGGTGCCGTACTCGCCGCCCACGGAGAAGCCCTGGATCACGCGGACCAGCACCAGCAGGATCATGGCCCACAGCCCGATGACGTCCTGGGTGGGCAGCACGGCGATGGCAAAGGAGCCTGCGGACATCATGGTGACGCTGAGCGTCAGCGCCGCCTTGCGGCCCTTGCGGTCCGCGTACCGGCCGAAGAACCAGGCGCCGATGGGGCGCATGAGGAACGACGTCGAGAACACGGCCATCGCTTCGAGGCCCGCCTGGAGCTCATCCTTGGAATTGAAGAAGTGGGCCTGGAAGTAGGCGGCAAAGACGGTGTAGACGTAGAGGTCGTACCACTCCACAAGGTTGCCGGCGGAACCTTTCAGGATGTTGCCCACGGCCCGCCGGGTCTGGGCGGCCTCCGATCGGGGCGCGGTTTGCTGGGTGCTCATCGGTGAGTTCCTCCTTGTGGTGACGTGCGTCCTCCAACGCCGGAGGGCCTCATCCACGGTATGGGTGATCCACCGCACAACCAACGCGGAGGGGCAATTCCTAACACTTCCTTAGGTATCCGCTGACGGCCTCTCCCCGCCTTGCCGGCCTGCCGCCGTCGGGCAAATCCGTTCTTCAGGCGGTAGTCTCCAAAGGCGGGGGATGATCCAGGCACCGCAGCAACGGCAAGGAAGATGGCAATGGACGTGCTGATCGTCGAGGACGACGACGCCATGGCAGGTGCCCTGACCGCCGCCGTCGAAAGCGCCGGCCACCACCCCCGGCGGCTCGCGCGCGGCGCTGACGCGCTGCTCTCCCACCGGAACTTCCAGGTGATCCTCCTCGACCTGGGACTGCCGGACATGGACGGGCTGGAGGTGCTGCGCAAGCTCCGGCAGGTCACCGACGTCCCCATCCTGATCCTCACCGCGCGGGACGACGAACGCAGCGTGGTGCTCGGGCTCCGTTCCGGCGCGGACGACTACCTGGTCAAACCGGTCAAGCTGGTGGAACTGCTGGCCCGGATCGAAGCGGTGACGCGGCGGGCGGCGCGGGCCGGGGGCGTCCAGCAGGAAGACACCATTGTGCTGGACGACCTGGCGATCGACCTGAAGCGGCACACCGCTGCAAAAGCGGGGCTGCCGCTGGCCCTGACCGCCACCGAGTTCGAACTCCTCGCCCTGCTGGCACGCCACGCCGGCTCGGTGGTTACCCGCGAACAGATCCTGGACGCACTGTGGGGGGACGCCTTCCTGGCCTCCTCCCGGTCCCTGGATGTCCACCTCACCGGGCTGCGCGCAAAACTGCAGAAACCGGGCTTCATCATCAACGTCCGCGGAGTGGGCTACCGGGTGGAGGCGGCTTCCGGATGAGGCTGCGGGTGCTGGGCGTCCTCAGCGTACTCTGCCTGGTGGTGGTCTTCCTGATCTCGGGCACCATCCTCACATCCGCGTCACGTGAACTGACCCAGGAGCTCCAGATCAACCGGGCCGCGTCCCTGAACCGCTTGGCCCAGGTGGCCTTTGACGCCGCGGGCGATGGCGACACGGCGCGGCTGCAGCGGGAGATGGACACGTATTCCGGGTTGTACGGCGAGGGGATCGTGGTGCGCGTCCAGGAGCAGACCCTGGCCTCCGGTGGTTTGGATGCCGGACGGCCCGACGTGCAGAACGCCTTGTCCCTGGCCCGGCTGAACGTCAGCAACACCACCCTTGAACCACTGGAACCCCTTGGCTCCGGTTCGCAGCTCATCTTCCGGCCGTTCGGCAGCGCCAGCCAGGTCCTGGGCGCCGTGCTGCTGGACGTCCACGCCGACGCTGCACGGCAGAAACTCCGCGAACGCTGGCTGGGGGTGGGGGTTGCCGCGCTTGCCCTGGCGGCCGTACTCCTGGTGGGGGCTGCGCGGGTCACCGGCTGGGTCCTGCGTCCGGTCCTGCGCCTGGATTCGGCCCTGCACGAGCTGGAGCGGACCGGGCGCACCGGGAGCCTCCCTGAGGACGGGCCCCCGGAGCTGCGGGAACTGAGCCGGTCCTTCACAGCGATGGCGCGGACTGTCAGTGCCAGCATGGCAGCACAGCGCCAGCTGATTGCGGACACCTCGCACCAGCTGCGCAACCCGGTGGGGGCACTCCGGCTGCGGCTGGACCTGCTGCAGCTCGAGTTGAAAACGGCCCGCGAACACGACGCAGCCGAACGTGCCGTGGCGGAGCTGGACCGGGTGGAAGAGATCCTGGACGGAGTGTTGAAACTCGCCGCAGCTGAGCACCGGGCGTCCGAAGGTTACCTGCGGGCTGCCGGCAGCCTCGAAGAGCTTCCCGCGCCGGACCCGATGGACCCGTTCCCTGTGCTCCAGGGCGAAATCGAACGGGCAGCCCCGTTGGCGGAACAGGCAGGCTGCCGGCTGGTCCTTGCTCCGGCCCCGCAGCCGCCGGCACTGGTTTCCTGCCACCCGGCGGAGCTGGCCCAGATGGCGGCCGAGCTCCTCAACAACGCCATCAAGTACGCCCGGGGTGCCACCATCACGGCGGCGGTCCGGACGGAACCGGGCATGGTGGCAGTGGAAATTACCGACGACGGTCCAGGGCTTACCGCCGCTGAGCGCGCCTCGGCAGCCACCAGGTTCTGGCGGTCGCCTCAGCATGCGTCGGTTCCGGGCACCGGGCTGGGCATGACCATTGTGGGAGAGCTTGCCGCTGCCAACGGCGCGCGCCTGGTGCTGGCCGATGCCGTCCCCCATGGGTTGTCCGCGCGCATCGAGTTCCCCGTCCATCCTGCCGGCCATGCGCTCCCGGGTTCCAGCCGGGGTGGTGCCCGTGCGTGATCCCGTAGCCCCGGGCGGTCCATTGCCGCAACTGCCGCGGCGGTCCGTGCTCACGTCAGTCGTCGCCGTCGGACTCGCGGCCTGCCTGCCGCCCGGCCTCAGCGCCTGCACCGGGGGCGACCGTCCGGAGGACCTGGTGGTGGCGGGCGGTGAACCGGGCGGCTTCTACCTGGAGTTCTCGACGCTGCTGGCCGCAGCGCTTGAGCGCCACGGCGTAGCCGGCCACGCCCGGGCCGTGGCAACCGGCGGAAGCCTGGACAACATCGCCGAGTTGCGGGCTGGGCGTGCCGCCTTTGCCGTCGCCCTGGCCGATGCCGCCGGGGACCAGTCCGGCGGGGAGGCGGCAGGGATCGCTGCGATCGGCAAGGTTTATGAGAACTACGTCCACTGCGTGGTCCGGAAGGACAGAGGCATCCGGGACATTTCCGGGCTGGCAGGGCGGCGGGTGGCCGTGGGGCAACCCGGATCGGGGACTTCCCTTACCACTCCCCGGTTGCTCGAAGCAGCGGGGCTGGGCACCTCAACGGATGCCGCGCAGCCCTCTGCGGGGACTGCCGGCGTCGAACATCTTGGCCTGAACGACGGCATCGCGGCGCTCAAGGCGGGGACCGTGGATGCGCTGTTTTGGTCCGGTGGCGTGCCCACCGCCGCCATCGCCGCCGCGCAGCAGGAGGTGGCGCTGGAACTGCTGGACTTGTCCGCGCTGCTGCCGGAGCTGCGCCGGAGGTACGGCGGAATGTACGACCGGGTCCTGATTCCGGAGGGCAGCTATCCAGGAGTACCCGCGGTGTGGACAGTGGGCGCTCCCAACCTGCTGCTCTGCCGGCGGGACCTGGACAGCGCCACCGTGGAGCGCACAGTCCAGTTGCTGGTGCACAACGCCGGCGAACTCATTCCCCAATCCACCCTGGGCGTGCAGTTCCTTAGCGCGGAAAGCCTCATCAACACCGCCGGGATCCCCCTGCACCCCGCCGCCGCGGACGCGTACCGCAAGCTCCACGGCTGACCAAAACGCCCCATCACCTTTTGCCGCCTTAACCCAAACGCCCCATCACCTCCTGCCCCACAAACCAAAACGCCCCACCACCTCCTGCCCCACAAACCAAAACGCCCCATCACTTCCGCCCAGAAAGTGATGGGGCGTCAGAAGGAAACCGGCAGGAGCTGATGGGGCGTCAGGAAGAAACCGGCAGGAGCTGATGGGGCGTCAGGAAGAAACCTGCAGAAAGTGATGGGGCGTTGTTCAGCTCCCGGAGTGGGCCTGCAGGAAGCTGTACACCTCGGTTTCGTCCACCCCAGGGAAGGCTCCCGGGGGCATGGCGGCGAGCAGGTGCGAGTGGGCCCGCGCCGAGGGCCACGCGTTCCCGGCCCACTGGTTGGCCAGCTCGGCGGGCGGCCGTTTGCAGCACTTCGGATCCGGGCAGTTGGACGTCGCCCTGGCCGTGGTTTCCCGCCCGCGGAACCACTTCACGTGCTGGTACGGCACCCCGATACTCAGGGAAAACTCCCCGCTGGCGGACCGCTCGGTGCGGGCCGTGCACCAGTACGTGCCGGACGGCGTGTCAGTGTACTGGCTGTAGGCGCTGAACTTGTCCGGGACGTCGAACACCGCCCGCGACGTCCAGGCCTTGCACGACGGCTGGCCCTCGATGGCGCCGGTGTGGTCCTGCGGGAAGTTCACGCCGTCGTTCTCGTACGCCTTGTAGATGATGCCGCTCTGGTGGGTCTTCTGGAAGTGCGTCGTGATGCCGAGGTGCTTGGTGGCCAGGTTTGTAAACCGGTGCGCGGCGGTCTCATAGGACACGGCGAACGCGTCCCGGATGTCCTCGACGGCGATTTCCTTGGCTGCTTTGGCTTTTTGCAGAAATTCGACGGTTGCCTGCTCGGGCAGGAGCAGGGCGGCGGCGAAGTAATTGGTGGCGACCCGCTGGGCCAGGAAGTCACCGTAGTTCTTGGGCGTTTCATGGCCCAGGACATAGTGGCCCAAGGCCTGCAGCAGCACCGAGCGTGGGTCGTGGTCCTGCCGCTGGCTCTGCGTCAGGTAAATTTTGCGGTTCTTCAAATCCGTCACGGAACGGGTGGAATGCGGCAAATCCCCCACGTGATGCAGGGTGAAACCGAGATGCTCGGCGATGTCCGCGATGACGTGCTGGCTCAGCGGACCTGCGGTGTAACCCACCTCCTTGAGGACCTTCTGCGCCTCTGCCTCGTACTCAGGGAAATAGTTGCCGCGCTCCCGCATCATGGCCCGCAGTTCGCCGTTGGCGCGGCGGGCTTCCTCCGGGGTGGCCACCTGCTCGTTCATCTTCCGTTCCAGCTCGTGCAGCAGTCCCACCTGGGCCTCCAGCACATCCAGCGGAAGCCGCGAACTGATGCGGATTTTGGGCAGGTCCAGCGACTCGTACAGCGGCCCGCGCTGGTAGCGCTCCAGCTCGATTTCCAGGGCGGCTCGGCGGCTGGGCGGCTCGGCCCCGAGCAGCTGGTCGATGCTGACATTCAGCGCTGCTGCCAAGTGCTGGAGCAGCGTCAGCTTGGGCTCCCGCTTGCCGTTCTCGACCAGGCTCAGCTGGCTGGGAGCGGTCCCGACGGCGGCACCCAGGTCATCGAGCGTGAGCCCGGCTTGTTTGCGGAGATGGCGGACGCGGCGGCCCAGCGCAATGACGTCAAGTTCCGCTGCGGCGGCTGACGGTGGCTGGGAAACGTCCCTGTTCCAGCTTGAAGGCGACATTTATGAAGAATACGTGAAGAAGTGCAATTCTTTCCAGACTTTTCATCTAGAAAGGGGGTTGAAAGTGCTGAAAAGTAGTTGTCACGGAAAGAAACACCGCACCGGATAAGCCGGTGGGAACCTCAACGAAGCGGTTCCCACCTACTCCATCCGGAGCTCAATCAAGGAGATCAACGATGACTGCAGCATTTGAGCCCACCCAGCAGACGCCCGAAGAGCAGGCCGCCGCCCTGGAGCTCGAGTGGGCCGCCAACCCCCGCTGGGAAGGTGTGACCCGGGACTACTCAGCCTCCGACGTCGTCCGCCTCCGCGGCCGCGTCACCGAAGAGCAGACGCTGGCCCGCCGCGGCTCGGAAAAGCTGTGGAAGCAGCTCACCGAGGAGCACAAGACCGGCGGCTACACCAACGCCCTGGGCGCCCTCACCGGCAACCAGGCCGTGCAGCAGGTCAAGGCGGGCCTGCGCGCCATCTACCTTTCCGGCTGGCAGGTCGCGGCCGACGCCAACAACTCCGGCCACACCTACCCGGACCAGTCGCTCTACCCGGCCAACTCCGTCCCCACCGTGGTCCGCCGCATCAACAACGCCCTGCTCCGCGCAGACCAGATCGAGTTCTCCGAGGGCATCCAGACGGTCGAGGACTGGCTGGTGCCGATTGTTGCCGACGCCGAAGCCGGCTTCGGTGGTCCGCTGAACGCCTACGAACTCATGAAATCCATGATCCAGGCCGGCGCAGCAGGTGTTCACTGGGAAGACCAGCTCGCCTCGGAGAAGAAGTGCGGCCACCTCGGCGGCAAGGTCCTGATCCCCACCCAGCAGCACGTCCGCACCCTGAACGCCGCCCGCCTGGCGGCAGATGTCGCAGGCACCCCCACGGTCGTCATTGCCCGCACCGACGCCGAGGCCGCCACCCTGATCACCTCCGACGTCGACGAGCGCGACCAGGAATTCATCACCGGCGAGCGCACCGCCGAGGGCTTCTACAAGGTCCGCAACGGCATCGAACCCTGCATCGCCCGCGCCAAGGCCTACGCCCCCTACTCCGACCTCATCTGGATGGAAACGGGAACCCCGGACCTGGAACTGGCCCGCAAGTTCGCGGAGTCCGTCAAGGCCGAGTTCCCGGACCAGATGCTCTCCTACAACTGCTCGCCGTCCTTCAACTGGCGCAAGCACCTGGACGACGCCACCATCGCCAAGTTCCAGCGCGAACTCGGCGCCATGGGCTTCACCTTCCAGTTCATCACCCTGGCCGGCTTCCACGCCCTGAACTACTCGATGTTCGACCTCGCCCACGGCTACGCCCGTGAAGGCATGAGCGCCTACGTCGAACTCCAGGAAAAGGAATTCGCCTCCGAATCCCGCGGCTACACCGCAACCAAGCACCAGCGCGAAGTCGGCACCGGCTACTTCGACACCATCTCCACGGCGCTCAACCCGAACGCGTCGACCCTCGCCCTCGTGGGATCCACCGAAGAGGGCCAGTTCCACTAGCAACTTACGACGGCGGGTGTCGCCTCCGGCCTTCGGACCGACGTCGCTCTGCCTGCTATTCCCCACGCCCGCCCCATGACCTCGTAGAACTCGGTCGGGGGCGGGCACAGGGCCCCTTTTACGCAGGCTGCCGCGACACCGGCTCCTCGGCCTCGTGCCTCAGTCGCCGCCCTGCCGCTACCCGCCGTCGAACTTCCCTTTCGTCTTTAAGGAGACTGAGATGAACAGCTTCACCGATAGTTTTACGATCAATGGCATTACCCTGACCGCGCAGCCGATTTGCCGGCAGGACGAGGTGCTGACGCCGGACGCCCTGTCGTTCATCGCGAAGCTGCACCGGGCCACCGCCGACCGCCGGCAGGAACTGCTCCAGGCGCGGCGCACCCGGCGGGCCGATATTGCCGCCGGAGCGGACCCGCGGTTCCTGCGGGAAACCGAGCACATCCGGAATAATCCGTCCTGGCGGGTCGCTCCCCCCGCCCCCGGCCTGGAGGACCGCCGGGTCGAGATCACGGGCCCGGTGGACAAGAAAATGACCATCAACGCCCTGAACTCCGGTGCCAAGGTATGGCTCGCGGACATGGAAGACTCCTCCACCCCCACGTGGCGGAACGTCATCAAGGGCCAGCTGAACCTCACCGACGCCCTGGAGCGCCGGATCGACTTCACCACCGAAGAAGGCAAGGAGTACAAGCTCCGCCCGGCCGGGGACCTGCCCACCATCGTGGTCCGCCCCCGCGGCTGGCACCTGCCGGAAAAGCACATGCTCATCGACGGCCAGCCCATCGCCGGCGGCATCGTGGACTTCGGCCTGTTCTTCTTCCACAACGCCCGCCGCCTCCTCGCGCAGGGCAAGGGCCCGTACTTCTACCTGCCCAAGATCGAGAACCACCTCGAAGCCCGGCTGTGGAACGATATCTTCATCCTGGCGCAGGACCTGCTCGGCATCCCGCAGGGCACCATCCGCGCCACGGTGCTTATCGAAACCATCACCGCAGCGTTCGAAATGGAGGAGATCCTCTATGAACTGCGCGACCACGCGGCAGGCCTGAACGCCGGCCGTTGGGACTACATCTTCTCCCTGATCAAGAACTTCCGCACCCGCGGGCCCCGCTTCGTTCTCCCGGACCGCGGCCAGGTGACCATGACCCAGCCGTTCATGCGCGCCTACACCGAACAGCTGGTCCGGGCCTGCCACAAGCGCGGCGCCATGGCCATCGGCGGCATGGCGGCAGCCGTCCCCAACCGCAAGGACCCCGAAGCCAACGCCAACGCCCTGGAGAAGGTCCGCGCAGACAAGACCCGCGAGGCCAACGATGGCTTCGACGGCTCCTGGGTGGCGCACCCGGACCTGGTGCCCGTGTGCCGCGAGGTGTTCGACGGCGTCCTGGGCACCAAGCCGAACCAGCTGGACCGGCTCCGCGAGGACGTCACGCCGGACGACCGTGCCCTGATCGACGTTGCCGCGACCACCGGCACCATCACCGAGCAGGGCATCCGGAACAACATCGAAGTGGGCATCCGCTACATCGAATCCTGGCTTCGCGGCAACGGCGCAGTGGCCATCCACAACCTCATGGAGGACGCCGCCACCGCGGAGATCTCCCGCTCCCAGCTGTGGCAGTGGATCCACGCCCGGGCCATCACCGACCAGGGCGAGATCGTCAGCCACGAGTGGGTGGAAGAACTCCTGGACGAGGAATTCGCCCGGCTGGAGCGCTTCGACGGCGACAGGTTCGAGGACGCCCGCGACATCTTCGAGGAAGTCACCCTCAGCCGTGAGTTCCCTTCCTTCCTCACCCTCCCCGCCTACGCCCGCTACCTGACCGAGGCCCGCGAAAAGGCCACCGTCGAGGAGCTCGCCGCGGCGTAACCAAACCTCCGTTTGCCGGGCCGGCACGCCCTTCGCAACAGGCCCCCCGAAATCCGGGGCGCCGGCCCGGCAACGGAACACCCCTCACACCCCCGCTCACTTACTGAAGGAAAACCCGAAACGCCCGCTCACTTTCCCAAAGAAAGTGATCGGGCGTTCCGCCATTTGGTGCAAGAAGTGAGCGGGCGTTTCACCGTTTAGTGCAAGAAGTGAGCGGGCGTCGGGGGCGACGGAACGTCCGACGGCGGCGGGTCGCCTCAGCGGCCCTTCGGCACCTTCCGCACGGAGAGCGTGGTTCCGACAAAGAAGGCCAGCACCGAACCCAGGATGACCAGCAGGGCCGGCGTCCAGGATCCAGAGCTGTCGTGGACAAATCCCAGCAGCGGCGGGGCCACGGCTGCGAGGCAGTAGCCCAGCCCCTGGACGGTGGCGGACATTCGGCCCGCAGCGGCCTGGTCCCGGGCCAGCTTGATGACGGCAATGAAGATCAGCGTGATGCCGCCGCCCTGTGCGATGCCGCCGGAGGTGGACCACAGCCACCACAGTTGCGGCAGGAAAAGCAGCCCCACCGGAACGGCAAGCCACAGGGCACTAAGGGTGACCGCCACCGCCGTCGTACTCATGTACTTGGCCGCAAAAGGCACGCCGAGGCCGCCCACGATGGCCAGGATCTGGAAGATCGAGGACGCGGCGCCGGCCTGCGCGGCATTCATGCCCAGTTCGTCGTGCAGGTAGCTGGGCAGCCATGCCGTGACGCCGTAGTAGGAGAAGGCCTGGCCCCCGAAGCCCGCGGTGAGCCCCACCGTGATCCACCCGGAACGGCTCACGGGGGCCCGCGGGGCGTCCGCGCCGTCTTCGGCCGAGACCAGGAACGCGGTGCGGGGACCCACGGCCAGCACCCACACCACCACCGCGGCCACGGCCAACACAGCCACCGCGGCTAGGGCCAGCCGCCACCCGGTCACGGCCGCCAGCGGGGCCATGGCCACCGAGGTCAGGAAGGATCCGATGTTCAGGGCTGCGGTATAGATGCCCATCGCGGTCCCCTGCCGCCGCGGCGCAAAATCCCGGCGGATGATCAAAGGAACCGCAATGTTGCCCACCGTAATGGCCACGCCGATGACCACCGTGCCGGCCACCACCAGCGCCGGCCCTCCCGCGGAACGGAGCAGCACGCCGGCCAGCACCCCCACGATGGTCAGCGTCACCGCGAACTCCGCACCGAACTTCCGCGCCGCCAGGGACGCCAGCGGAGCGGCGAGCGAAAAGCACAGCACCGGGATGCTGGTCAGCAGCCCCAGCATGACCGGCGAAAAGTGCAGTTCCGCCTGCATGAGGTCCACCAGGGGTGCCACGGAAACGATGGGGCCGCGGAGGTTCAGGGCCAGCAGGCCGATGCAGGCCAGCAGGACCCAGCTTTTCGGGATGCGGGACAGGGCGGGGCCGCTCACAGGGACAAAATCGGGAATAGGCGTGGATTCATCACTCCCATTGCTATCACGCTCCTGCACTGCCGGGGCTTCACGCACCCTGTGGACCGGCCCCTGCCATACGATAAGCGTGACCCAGGACGTAGGACACTGCGAAGGACTCCCGATGACGCACCGCCTTGCCATCCTCGATGACTACCAGGACGTGGCCCACGGCTTCGCCGACTTCGCGGCTTTGGAGGCGTCGGGTGTCACCGTGACCACCTACCGTGAACCTTTCACGTCGCGGGATGCCTTGGTTTCGGCATTGGCGGACACCACCATGGTGATCGCCATGCGCGAGCGGACCGCGTTCCCCCGGGAAGTCTTCGAGGAGCTGCCGGCGCTGGAACTGCTGGTCACTACCGGAATGGCGAACGCCGCGATCGACGTGGCAGCCGCCGCCGAACACGGGGTGACGGTCTGTGGCACGCCCGGCTCACCTACGGCAGCGCCGGAACTCACCTGGGCCCTCCTGCTGGCCATTGCCCGGCACCTTCCCACCGAGGAAAGCTCGCTGCGGGCAGGTGCCTGGCAGTCAACGGTAGGCGTCGAACTTGCCGGGAAGACCCTGGGCATCGTGGGCCTGGGCAAGATCGGCCGGCGGATTGCGGCCTACGGGCAGGCGTTCGGCATGGATGTGGTGGCCTGGAGCCAGAACCTCACTGCGGACTCCGCAGCGGAAGCCGGCGCCCGGCTGGTGTCAAAGGAGGAACTCTTCACGGTGGCCGACGTCGCAACGCTCCACCTGCGGCTCTCCCCGCGGTCGGAGAACATCGTGGGTGAGGCCGAGCTGAAGCTGCTGGGCCCCGAAGGCCTCCTGGTCAACACCGCCCGCGGACCCCTGGTAGACCAGGACGCGCTCATCAAGGCATTGAACGAGGGGTGGATCCGCGGCGCCGCCCTGGACGTCTTCGACCAGGAACCCCTGCAGGCCGGGCACCCGCTCCTCGCCGCGCCGAACACCGTGCTTTCGCCCCACCTGGGCTACGTCACCCAGGAAAGCTACCGGCAGTTCTATGGCGGCGCCCTCGAGGACATCACCGCCTGGCTTGCCGGCTCCCCCGTCCGAACCATCACCCCCTGACGTGGAGGGACACCACATGACCCACATCATCCGCAGGGCAACAGCGGACGACGCCGGCCCGCTCGCCGACTTGGCGGCCGTCACCTTTCCGCTGGCCTGCCCGCCGTCGTCCTCACCTGCCGACATTGCCGCCCACTTGGCCAACACGCTCAGCGAGGAACACTTCACGGGCTACCTCGAGGACCCGGATGTCACCATCCTGGTCATCGACGCCGACAGGCGGCTCACCGGCTACAGCCTCCTGGTGGACAGGCCGGCCGCAGACCCGGACGTAGCCTCCGCATTGGCACTGCTGCCCTCCGTGGAGATCAGCAAGTGCTACGTCCACCCCGAATACCACGGCCTGGGCGCGGCTGCTGAACTGATGCACGCCAGCCTCCAGGCCGCGGCTGCCACCGGGGGCGCCGGGGCGTGGCTGGGCGTGAACAGCCAGAACGCCCGCGCCATCCGCTTCTACGAGAAATCCGGCTTCCGGAAGGTGGGCACCAAATCGTTCCGGCTGGGCAGCACCGTGGAGCACGACTTCGTGCTGGAACGCGCCCTGCCCTGAACGCTTCAGCTGCTGGCCTGCTGGATGCCCGGGACGCGGGAGTTGGCGGGGGCTCCGTCCGGTGGGTAGGCCAGTGGCGGGCGGGGCTCCGTCAGGAGCTTCAGCCCCGGCGGGAGTCCGTCGATGGCGCCCGTTGTTCCCGTGGCGGTGATGGTGACCCGGCTGGTATCCAACAGGACATTTTCGGCCCGGAAGGTTCCCACTGACTCCGGCAGGATCGGCGCCAGGTGCACCACCCTGCGGGTGAAGACGGGGTCGAAGCGCAGCAGGATCCTGGCGAGCTGCACGGGCGCCGCCGCCGCCCACGCCTGGGGTGAGCAGGCGGTGGGATACGGAACAGGGCCCGGAAACTCACCGCGGTCGAACCCGCAGAACAATTCCGGCAGCCGGCCATCAAAATGCCGGGCCGCGTCGAGGATGCCCAGTGCCACTCGTTTGGCCTCGTCCACGAACCCGTAGCGCATCAGCCCAGTGGCCACCAGCGCGGTATCGTGCGGCCACACAGAGCCGTTGTGGTAGCTGACGGGATTGTAGGCTCCCATGTCGGAGGCCAGCGTGCGGATGCCCCAGCCCGTGAACATCTGCGGGGACATCAGGTTTTCCATGACGGACGCGGCTTTGTCCTCGTCCACGATGCCCGTCCACAGGCAGTGGCCGATGTTGGACGTCAGCGCGTCGACGTGCCGTTTGTCCTTATCAAGTGCCACCGCAAAGTAGCCCTTGTCCGGCAGCCAGAACTTCCTGTTGAACTCCTCCTTGAAGGCTGCCGCCTTGTCGGCCCAGTGCTTTTCCAGGTCAGGATCCCCTGTCCAGTGGGCCAGCAGCGACCTGCCCAGGTAGGCCGCATAGACATAGGCCTGGACCTCGCAGAGCGCGATGGGGGCTTCAGCGATGGTCCCGTCCGCGAAGTTGATGCCATCCCAGGAGTCCTTCCAGCCCTGGTTGACCAGCCCGTGGTCATTGGGCCGGAGGTACTCCACGAAGCCGTCGCCGTCGCGGTCGCCGTATTTTTCGATCCATTCCAGGGCGCGGTCGGCGTGGGCCAGCAGTGGCTGGATCGCATCCCGGGAAAGCCCCCACCGGCTCAGCTCGCCCAGGGTTGCGACGAAAAGCGGTGTGGCATCCGCCGTGCCATAGTACGCCGTGCCGCCCAGCGACAGGCCGGCAGTAACGCCCAGCCGGACCTCGTGCGGGATGCGTCCGGGTTCCTCCTCGGAATCCACGTCCACTTTCTTCCCTTGGATCCCGGCCAGGGTCTGCAGCGTGCCCAGGGCGAGATTGGGGTTAACCATCATGCTCATGTAGGACGTCAGCAGCGAGTCCCGACCGAACAGCGCCATGAACCAGGGAGCCCCCGCCGCGACCGCGGCGCGGTTGGGATGGCGGGCATCGAAGATCCGTAGTGCACCAAGGTCGCTTTGGCTGCGGTTGAGCACATTCTGGAAGCTGGTGTCCTCGATGCTGATCCGCGGAACGTTCTCCTCCCACGCCAAGTGGCGCTGCACGCCCTCACGGTGGTGCGGGAGCTGGCCTTCGGTGAAGGGCTTTTCCGGGGCTTCCCCATTGACCAGCGGCACCACGATGACGCTGGTGCTCCATTTGCCGCGGGCCGGAACGGTGACGTTGAACCGGAGCCCATCCGTGCCCACCTCCGCATCCTTGGCCCCGATGGCGGAGCCCCGCTGCTGGCCGTGCCGGGATGCTTCGATGATGAGCTTTCCATCCACCACGGCGCGGGTGGTGTCATCGGGGCCCGTTGTGCGGCCGCCTTTCACTTCGAAGAGGTCGGCCTGGTCCGCGTCCACCAGCAGCTCGATGGCGCATTCAACGGGTTCCGCCGCGTAATTCTCCAGGATGATGTCGTCCTGCAGGCCCGGTCCGATGTGGCGGACCTGGCGGACCACCAGCGGACTGTCGAACCGGCCTCCGGGCCACGTTGCACGGCCCACGAAGGTTGCTTCGAACGGCTGGGCCTTCTGGGCTGACAGCGGTTCGCGCCGCGAGCCGTTGATCCGCAGCACCCAGCCCGAGACGATCCGGGTGTCCTGGTAGAACGCGCCGTTTGTGCTGCCGTCGGCGCTTATGTCGCCGGTACCGGCCGAGATGCAAAACGAAGAGCCTTCCAGTACGGTGACGGCACCAACATCGGAGCCGGAGGCCTCATTGTCTTCGTTCCAGGCGGTCATGGAAGGACTCCCTTCTCAGGCTGGATGCTGCCGGGGAGCCCAACGCCCGCCCGTCCCCTTAACGATTCTGGTGCACCGGCGGGGTAACCGGAACCCCTCCCGGCAATCTCCCCGCCAGCAGGTCATCGAAGAGCCTGAGGTGCTGCGCCACCATCCGGTGGGCACTGAACCGGTCCTCCACTGATGCCCGGCAGCGCTCCCTGCTGAGCCCGGCGGCTGCCTCAACGAAGCCCTGCAGTTCCCCGGTCTTTCCAAGGAAGCCCGTGCGGCCGTGTTCCACGATCTCAGGGGCTGAGCCGATCCTTGTGCCGATCACGGGAGTTCCGGTGGCCAACGCCTCGATCATCACCAGCCCAAACGGCTCGGACCACTGGATGGGGTTCAGGAAGGCCGTGGCTTCGCCCATCATGCGGTATTTGGTGGCGTCGTCCACTTCCCCCACAAAATCCTCGTTGGGGCCCAGCATCGGTTCGATGACCTCGCGGAAGTAGCGGATCTCGTCCGGTTCCCGCATCTTGACGGCGATCTTCAAGTGCATGCCCACGTCCCGGGCGAGTGTGATTGCTTCAAGCAGCCCTTTGTCGTGGGAGGCGCGCCCAACGAAGCAGAGGTACCCGCCACGGCCACTGCCTACCGGGACCGCGGAAACGTCCATGCCGTGGTGGATTACCTGGGTGACGGGGACTTCCGGAGCGTGTGAGGCCTGGTCCCGGGAGATTGCAACCATTGCCACATCCCGGGCCATGGCACGGTAGAGATCTTCCGCCTCCTTGTGGAGAGGACCGTGGATGGTGGTGACCACCGGTACCTTGGCGGGCCGGTGGGCGTAGAGCGGGCCCGCAAGCGTATGGTCGTGAATGATATCCACGTCCTGCAGCCCCTGGTAGGCCCGGATCACATGGCTGAGTTCGGACATCGTCGAGCCAAGCTCATCCCGGACCGCCGGCCGCATGCCCGGCAGCAGCGGAACGGGACAGGTGCTTTCGGTGGGAGCCGCGAGCAGTACGTCGTGCCCGGCGGCCGCAAAGCCCCGCGCCAAGGTATCCACAACCCTTTCGATGCCGCCGTATGTCAGCGGAGGAATGGGAATCCAGGGTCCGGCAATAAGTCCAATTCGCATACTTGGCCTCCAGGGAAACGAGGCCCGCGCTCCCCAGCCGCCAGGCATATTCCGTCGTGGGACATGGAGGTCCCGCGGTGTTTTATTTTTGTAGGGCGTCTGCTTCGCCTAACTCCGACTATTGCCCAGGATCGCCCCGGCCACAAGGGCTGAATGTGCCCCATCTCACGGCACGCCCCGGAATGGCGGCAACGGCAGCCGGGTTGTGCAAGGCATGAAGATTGAGATCTGGTCAGATGTTGCCTGCCCGTGGTGTTTCATCGGCAAGCGCCGGTTTGAGGCTGCGCTTGCTGCGTTCCCCCACCGCGCTGCTGTGGACGTGGTGTGGCGCAGCTACCAGCTGGATCCCACACTGCCGGAGCATTATGACGGAACCGAACTGGAATACCTGAGCAGCCGGAAGGGCATGCCCGCCCAGCAGGTGTCGCAGATGTTCGAACATGTGGCCCAGCAGGCAAAGGGCGAGGGCCTTGACTACCGGTTCGACCAGGTGGTGGTGGCCAACAGCTTCACCGCCCACCGCCTGATCCACCTTGCGGCAGCCCACGGCAGCCAGGACGCCGCCAAGGAACGCCTCCTCAGCGACCACTTCGAGCACGGCAAGGACATCGGGAGCCGGGAGTACCTGGCGTCCCTGGGCAACGATCTCGGCCTGCCGGCAGGCGAGGTGGAGGAACTGTTCACCACGGACAAGTACTCGGACGAGGTCCGGTTCGACTTCGAGGAGGCCCGGGGCCTGGGCATCAGCGGGGTCCCGTTCTTCGTGATCGACCGCAAGTTCGGGTTGTCCGGCGCCCAGCCCACTGAGACGTTCACCGCTGCCCTCACCCAGGCATGGCAGGACGCCAACCCCCTGGTCCTGGTCAATTCCTCCGAGGCTGAGGCCTGCGGACCTGACGGGTGCGCCGTTTAGCGCTTTTTACTGACACATCGCGGTAAAGTGTCTGTATGCCCAGGATTTCAGCGGCGAGCAATGCCGAACAACGCGCGGACACCCAGCGACGTATCCTCACCGCTTTTGGCGAGCTTCTCTTCACTCACGGCCTTCCGGGACTGACCATGACGGACGTGGCGCGGCACGCAGGCGTGGGCCGCACGGCTGTCTATAACTACTACGCCGATATTGAAGAACTCCTGATCTCCTACGCCCTTGACGAGACCGAGAAGTTCCTCTCCGAACTGCGCGAATCGCTGGACCGGATTGCAAACCCGGTGGAACGGCTGGCCCTGTACGTCCGCGCCCAGGTGGTTGACCTCAGCCGACGCCACCTCCCGCCGGGTCCTGCCATGGGGGCGGTGCTGTCGCCGTCGTCCTTTGCCAAGCTCTCCGACCATGTGGGCGAGCTCAGCGTCCTGCTGCAGGGCATCCTGCGCGACGGCATGGACCAGGGGTACCTGCCGGTGGCTGACGTGGGCCAGCAGTCCCAGCTGATCCTGGGCACGTTGTCCTCCAGCGCGGCGCGGGGCAGCGACGAGCCGGCTGAGCTGGAAGCGCGTGTGGCCAGGACCGTCCGGTTCATCCAGCTGGGCGCCGGCGCACGGTTCGACGACGACGGGCGGCCGGTGAAGGTCGCCCAGCTTCCGGTGGTGGCCCGCTGAGTCCGGCCCGCTGTTTCCGACTGGCTTCGGTCAGCGGGTCGGAGCGGCGGCAGGCATCACGGGCAGCTTGTCCGTGTCCGCGATACGCCGGCTTTCCCTCGGGCAACTGAGCTTGCCGGGGGTCTGGTCCACCAGGTCCGCCGGTGTCAGTGCCTTGTAGTCCTGTGCCAGGATCACGTCCACGCTGGCATCGGTCCTTCCGTCCTGGAAGTAGTCCGAGCCGGGCACATGGCGCTGGACCGTGAATGCCGCCGCATGCCCTGCTGCACCTGACACCACGGCGGCCACGCCCCGGTAGCCGGCGTTGATGTTCGACACGTTCCCCACGACGAACTTGCGTGCAAGGAATTCGTCCGCGACGGACCGGGCAAGGCCCGGCCGGCTGGTGGAGTTGTAGACGTTGAGGTTGACCTTGTCCGCCGGAACGTAGTCGTAGATCGAAGGCGGGCAGGATGACACCGGGCTCGGGGCGGGCTCCGCGGAGGGCAGATGCAGCCGGCCGTTGATGATGGCCAGGGCAAGGATGATGGCCGCGGCGATCACGCCGATCAGCAGGACCAGCACCACCCCGTGCAGGACTCGGCGCCGGACCCGGGCGGTTTCGTCGGCGTCCCTCGCCGCCTCCATGGCGGCCCGCAGTTCAGGGCCGGTAACGACGTGGTGGCCGTGCAGGACGCTCGGATCCTTTGGCCGTTTGCTAGCCATCAAGAACCAGGACCCGGGCATGGATCGCGGTGCGCTGGTGCAGGGCGGTCCGCACCGCCCTGTGGAGGCCGTCCTCCAGGTAAAGGGTCCCCCGGTACTGCACGACGTGCGGGAACAGGTCGCCGAAAAATGTTGAGTCTTCCGCCAGCAGCGCTTCGAGGTCCAGGGTGCGCTTGGTGGTCACCAGTTCATCCAGCCGGACCGGCCGCGGCGGCAGCGACGCCCACTGCTTGGGGGTGCTGTAACCATGGTCGGGGTAAGGGCGGCCCTCGCCCACAGCTTTGAATATCACCATGCAACAGTAGGCACCCCTGTGCCCCAGCGAAAGTGGCAGGGCTGGCGCGCGGCAGGTTGTAGCCAAACAGTGACCATCTGCCACGCGCCCCCGGCGCCGGGGGCGCGGAATGGCCCCGGTCCTGCTGACAGAATGGACCCATGACAGTCTCCGAGTCCCCTGCCGTGTCCGCGCCCGGAACCAGCCAGCCGGCGGCGCCGCCGCTGGCCCTCCTGCTGGACGTGGACGGCCCGGTGGCCAGCCCGGTGACACGTGACGTCAAGCCCGGCATCATCCTTGACCTGGTGGCCCTCGCGGCTGCCGGCATCCCGGTCATCTTCAATACCGGCCGTTCCGACGCCTTTATCCGCGAGCAGGTCATGGAACCCATGATCGCGGCCGGCATTCCGGCGGGAACCGTCATCCATGCCATCTGCGAAAAGGGCGCGGTCTGGTTCAGCTATACGTCCGCCGGCCCCGGCCCCATCCACGTGGACCGGGAACTCGCCGTTCCGGCAGCGTACGGGGATGACATCCGCCGGCTGGTGGCGGAGGACTATGCCGCCCACATGTTCTTTGACGAGACCAAGCGCGCCATGGTGTCCGTGGAGCAGCACATCAACGTGCCCAGCGCCGACTACCTGGCCGAGCAGAAACTGTTTGATGCGGAGGCCGTGGAGCTCATGGCACGGCACGGGTTGGGTGTTGTCCGGCTCGACCACCACGCACCAGATTCCGACGACGAGGTGGACTACCGGGTGGATCCCACCATTATTTCCACGGACATTGAGTCGGTGCGGCTGGGCAAGGACCTGGGCGCCAGCCGCGCGGTGGAACTCCTCGCAGCGCAGGGCATTACGCCCCAGGCGTGGCGGACAGTGGGCGATTCCCGCACCGATTACGCCATGGCGGACTGGCTGCACCACAACGACCACCCCGTGAAGCACGTCGACGTGCGCCCGGCGGACGGCATTCCCAGCAAGCCGTATCCGGTACTGACGGCAGCGGACCTGGGGCTGGAGGACACAGTGATCCACGACGACGCCGGCGGAGCCTTCCTGCACGCATGGCGCGACGCGCTGGGCGCCTGAGCCGCTGCCGGGCGGACAAGCGGCCTGCCGCCCGCCAAGTTACCCGGAAACCTTCCGTTACCCGGGCAGGACTATCATGCAGGTAAGAATGCCCACCACCACCAGCACGGAGACCACCATTACAGAAGCACCGGTCCAGGACGAGGTTTACTACGGCGCCCAAGCGTCCGTGGAAGAACAATTTCACGCCGAAATCACATCGGCAGCGGCTGAGCAACGCCTCAAGCACCGACCCGACGTCATCCGGCACAAGGGCCGCTACGCCCTGATCAACGACACCAGGACTCCGTACCAGGCCATGGTGGAAGACCTGCTGTTCCTGCGCAACGTCCTGGCCAACGCCGGCCTTTCGTACCTCCTGGTCCGCGGCAACAACGACAGGCCCGTGGTGGCCCTGGACTGGAAGGACCGGAAGAAGCTCCGGGCCGCCTTGGTGGATGCCTGCCGGGACGAACCCTTCTACTCGATGACCGTGGACGCCAAGAAGAAGACTTCCGTCCTGGTGGCGGACGGAGAGCTCTCGCCCAACCGGCAGGGACGCATCTTCCGCCTCTACCGGCCGCGGGTGGAACCGGTGGGCGGCTTTGAGTTCGGCGCCTCAGCCGGCGTCCAGATCGAGCTGTGGGCCTTTGAGGGCGAGCAGCTGATCCTCCCCATCGAGAACTCGCTGACGCGCCGGACGCTGCTGCGCCAGGATGCGGTCCGCGGCACCGTGGAACGGTACGGGCACACCTGGCCCACCATCGAGAACATGTTCGCTGACCACGCCAGCGACATCAGTTTCGACATCGACATCGTGTTCTCCTGGGTGGACGGCAGCTCCCCCGAATACATCGCGGCCCGCCGCGCCCAGCAAAAGGGACATGTCCTGGGCGAAGGCGACGACCACGAGGCCCGGTTCCGGCAGATCAACGAACTCAAGTACGCGCTGCGGTCCGTGTACATGTTTGCACCGTGGATCCGGCGCATCTTCATCGCCACGGACTCCCCCGCGCCTGCCTGGCTGGCGGACCACCCGTCCGTCACGATCGTCCGCAGCGAGGAGTTCTTCTCCGATCCCTCGGTGCTGCCAACGCACAACTCGCAGGCCGTGGAGTGCCAGCTGCACAACATCGAAGGGCTGTCCGAGCACTTCCTCTACTCCAACGACGACATGTTCTTCGGCCGGCCGGTGGGCCCGGACATGTTCTTCACCCCCGGAGGCATCACCAAGTTCATCGAGGCTGAAACAAGGATCGGCCTGGGCGAGAACGACGCCGAACGCAGCGGGTTCGAAAACGCCGCCCGGGTAAACCGCAAACTCCTGTGGAACCGGTTCGGCCGGATCACCACCCGGCACCTAGAGCATACGGCCGCGCCGCTGCGGCGCAGCGTCGTGGACCAGATGGAGGAGGAATTCCCGGAAGAGTTCCGCAAGACCGCTGCCAGCCGATTCCGGGCAGCGGACAACATCTCCGTGACCAACTCCTTCTACCACTATTACGCCCTGCTTACGGGCCGAGCCGTCACTCAGACGGCGGCAAAGGTGCGTTACGTGGACACCACCATGCGCTCGGGCCTGAAGTACCTGCCCAAGCTGCTGGCCAAGCGGAACATGGATTTCTTCTGCCTGAACGACGGCAGCTTTCCTGAGGTCAGCGCGGACGAGCGGGCTGAAGTGGTGACCGACTTCCTGGAACGGTACTTTCCTATCAGGGCGCCCTGGGAAAAGTAGGCCGCACGCATCGCTCCGGCCGGTCCGGTAGCCGGGCCGGCCGGAGCAACCGTGTTAGCGCCGGCTGGGTGCGCCCAGCTTGGTGCTGCCGCGCTTGGTGGTCTCCGGAATCCGGACCCCTGCAGCCTGCAGCCTCCGGGCCGTCTCTTCCGGGGAGACATATTCGCCCACCGTGGGCGCACTGCCCAAGGGCACCACGGAGTGCACAATGGTGTGTTCGTACACGTGTACCAGGTTGAACGCCTGGCCGCCGTCCTGGCCGCGCGTTCCACCCACAGGGACGTTCAGGTCCTGGGTGTAGCACGAGGCCGAAGCGACCGAGACAGGCACGCCCGCAAAGCTCGCGGTGGTGGAGTAGTGCAGGTGTCCGGCCAGGATGGTGCGGACGTCCGAATTGCGCACCACCGCCGCCAGCGAAGCCTGGTCGCGCAGTTCCACGAGTACCGAAAGGTCCAGCACCGACGGGACCGGGGGGTGGTGCATCGCGAGGATGGTTCCGTCCGGAGCAGGGGTTTCCAGCTGGCGGGCCAGCCACTCCAGCTGCGCCGGGCTCAGTTCGCCGTGGTGGAACCCGGGCACAGTGGTGTCCAGGGTAATGACACGCAGGCCATTGATGAAGTAACTGTGGTCCACGGGTTCGTCACTGCCCGGCTGGTCCAGCAGCCCCCGGCGGAAGTTGGCGCGGTCGTCATGGTTTCCCATGGCCCAGATGACCTGGGCCCCGAGTTCCTTGCAGGCCGGCTCAACGATGGCCCGCAGCTTTACATAGGCCTCAGCGTCACCCTTGTCGGCGAGGTCACCGGTGAAGATGACAGCCTCAGGCCGGGCGCCGGACGCTTTGACTTCGTCGAACAGCTGGGCAAGCCTGGCCTCGCTGTCGACGATTCCGTAGAGGGGTTCCGGACCTCCCAACAGGTGGGGATCGCTCAGGTGGAGTAGGAAGTGGCGTGGCCGGGGGTGTTCGGCCTCGATGTGCTCCATTGCTACCTCTATGGTTGGTGGGAAGCCGTTCTTCCCTTGTACCCTTCAGTAATATTTATCCAATCAGACATTTGGCAAACATGGGGTAAATCGCCGTGGCTGATGTGGAAAAAGTTAAAAGAACTGCGCTTTTGCCGGCCCGCATTCGGCCCGCTGCCCGTTTATCCCAGTGCGTGTTCGATGGCGCCCGTCACCTCTTCCGAGTCTGGTTCGACCGTAGGGGCGAACCGGGCCACCACGTCCCCCTCGCGGTTGACCAGGAACTTCTCGAAATTCCACTTCACCAGCCCCGGCAGCAGCCCGGTCTTGAACTTGGTGAGCTCTGAATAGAGCAGGTGCTGGTTGCGGCCGCGGACCTCGGCTTTGGCCGTCAGGGTGAACGTGACACCGAAATTCCGTTCGCAGAAGTCCGCGATGTCGCTGTCGGTTCCCGGCTCCTGCCCCGCGAACTGGTTGCACGGAACCCCCAGGACCTCGAACCCGCGGTCGCGGAACTTCCCGTACAGCGCTTCCAGCGCGGCGTACTGCCGCGTGAAGCCGCAGTTCGAGGCCACGTTGACCACCAAAACCACCTTCCCTTTGAACTGGCCGAAATGTGTCCTGGTGCCGTCGTTCAGGATCAGCGGGATGGGATAGAGGGGTCGCGGGCTGCGCGACAGCAGGAAATTGCTCATGCAGGGAATTCGTTGCCGGCGGCGGACCGTACGGGTCCGGAGGAGAAAATTTCTAGGGCGGGGGTGCCGTTGGGGATGGCTCGGTCACGGTGGGAGTTGGCGCCGGGGTGGGTTCCGCGGCTGGAACGGTTGGCTCGGGTTCAGGCGTGGTGGTGATGGGGGCGGGGTCAACAGGCACCGGTGCCGGGGCAGGTTCAACGGGAACCGGCACAGGAACGGGCTCAACAGCGACGGGCGCAGGGGCCGGTTCGACAGGTGCCGGCCCCACGGAGGCGGGTTCGGGCTGGACGGGCGTAGGCGACGGCGGCGGGCTTACAGGATCAGACGGCGCAGGTTCCGTCGGTGCGGGTTCCGTCGGTGCGGGTTCCGTCGGCGCGGGTTCGGGCTGGACGGGCGTAGGCGACGGCGGCGGGATTGCCGGGTCAGTCGTCGCAGGTTCCGTCGGTGCGGGTTCCGTCGGCGCGGGTTCGGGCTGGACGGGCGTAGGCGACGGCGGCGGGCTTGCCGGGTCAGTCGTCGCAGGATCAGACGGCGCAGGATCCGTCGGCGACGAGGGCGACGTGGGCGACGGTGAAGGTTTTGTCGGGTCAGTCGTCGCAGGATCCGTAGGCGACGGCGGCGGGCTTGCCGGATCGGACGGCGGCGGCGCGGCACTGCCCGCCGGTTCCGCAGTTGGCGGGGCCGTCGTCGTCAATTGCACGTCGGGTGGCGGCAGCACAACGCCCGTCGGTTGGGACGGCGACGGCGACGGCCCCGGCCCCGGGACCGGGAGCGGCGGGAAGGGCGAAGCCTGCAGGCCGGCTGCGGGGAGTCCATCACCCGGATCGACCTGGAGGGGAATGGTCCAGCTGATCCGGCCGCCGGACAACCCCGTGCCCGGCGCATAGGAAACCATGTCAGCCGGGAAGGACTGGTTCACCGCCCGGAGCTGGAGGAATGTCCATCTCAGGGGGTTGGTGTAACGGCCGTTCAGGACGGCTTCAAAATGCAGGTGGCAGCCCGTGGACCATCCGGTGGTGCCTACGCGGGCGATCACCTGCCCCACCCGTACCTGGTCGCCGGTGTGTACGCCGATCGATTCCAGATGGTTGTAGGTAGTCATGAGCCCGTCGCCGTGGTCAATCTCTATCCGGTTGCCGCCTCCCCAGGGGTGCCAGCCGGCTGCCCGCACGACGCCGGAATCAGCTGCGTAAACCGGTGTCCCGCACGGCGCTGCGTAATCCTGTCCCAGGTGGAAGTCCCCCGCCGACCCACTGATCGGGCTCACCCGGAAACCGAACGGCGAACTCGGATACAGGAGTTGCAGGGGTGCCATCAGGAATCCGGCCAACGGCCTGCCCGCGCCCGCAGGGCCAACAGTCAGGGCGGCCGCTGTACCCTGGTCGGCGCCGCCGATTGCCGTGCGCGGGAACGCCAACGTGGCCTGGGGACTGGAAAGGATGGCGGCAGGATGGGGCGCGGCACCCACATGGTCTGCCGTGGACGAAGCAGGTGCGCTGTCCGGTTCGTGGCCGCTTATGGTTCCAAAAATTCCGTCCATGGCAGCCGCACCGGGGGTGGTCCCTGCTTCGGAAACCGACCGCGCAAACTGCGGCCGCTCCCCGGAGCCGGCGGAAAGGTTTACGGCATAAACGGATGCCGCCAGGACACCGGCAGCGGCGACGGCACGGGCCACCGGGGGAAGGCTGCGCTGGTCCGGCTTGCGGTTGCCGGGCACGGAATTCTTGCCCAATTCACTGACTCCAGGACGTGGCCTGCCGCGCGTTGTCGCGACGGTATGTCCCATGGGACCACAGGACCGCGGGGGTGGAAACCCCAAAGCCGGACTATGCGGGTTTTTTGTGGGCCGTTAGGGGGTGGGAGGCCGCGCTTCACCACCGGAGCGGCCGTGCCGCCGGAAATGGGCAACAATGTCTCATGCGCAATGTCCTTCGTACATGGCAGGACGAGATCAAAAAGACGTTCTCCGGCAGGGCCGACGCCCCGCCGGACTGGACGCTGAAGCTGGCCGAAGGGGACGACCCCGGCTACCACCTGCCCGGATCCGCCGTTTGGGCGGTGCACGGCTCCATGACGCCCATCGTGGGTGGCATCCGCACGCTGCTGATGCAGTCGCTGCATCCGGGCGCGCTGGCGGGGGTCCACGAGCACTCCAACTTCCGCGACGATCCCCTGCGCCGGCTGGCCAACACCATCCGCTGGATCTTCACGGTGACCTATGGGTCCACGGCGGCCGCGGAGGAGGCAACCCGGCGTGTCCGCCGCCTGCATGAGCCCGTCCAAGGCAACTACCAGGACAACGACGGCGGTGTACGCCCCTACAGTGCGAACGATCCCGGACTGGCCGGTTGGATCCATCTGGCCTTTACCGATGGCTTCCTCGCAGCCCACAAGATCTGGGGCAAGCCCATCCCGGGCGGCACGGACGCGTACGTCCGGCAGTGGGCCCAGGCCGGGACGCTGATGGGAGTGGAAGACCCGCCGCTGACGGAAGCACAGCTGCACGGCCAGCTGGAACGGTGGAACGCAGGGGGCGAACTGCGCGCGGACGCCCGGGTCAAGGAAACTGTGGAGTTCATCCGCAATGCGCCGCTGCATCCCCTGCTGAAGCCCGGCTACCGGATCCTGTTTGCTGGTGCCGTGTACAGCCTGGAACCCCGGTACCGGGACATGCTGGGACTTTCGGTTCCACGGCTGGGCCCGTTTCCACTGCCGGTCCGGCTGGCAACCAAAGCCGTGCTCGTCGTCGTCCATTTTGCTTTGGGCGGCCCGCTGAGGCGGAGGGGTCCCAGCGAAACGGCAGCGAGGAAGCGTCTGAGGCGGCTGGGGGAACCGTTGGCAGACGTGGCCTGATCCCCCATTTTCGGGGGCCTGCACGCTCCGCATAAAGCAAGAACCCGGCCCCGGGTTATCGGGACCGGGTTCTTGACCGGCGGAGAATGGGGGATTTGAACCCCCAAACCACTTCGCTAGATGTAGGCAAAAACCGCGGAATCACGCGGAAGTTGACCCTACTCCACCTATCAGCAGATAGCGCTTCCTGACCCTATTCGTTGACGGCGTCAACATCGAAAATCGACCCAAGTAACAAAGAGGCCCCTCTCCGACACATTTCGGAGAGGGGCCTTCTTTTGCGTTCTAAGCGACTCGACCCGACATCGATCCCCCATGCCCTACGGTTTACGCAACGCGGCGCAGAGCGGCTGCCCGAAGGGCGCTGAGCTGGGACCTGGTCAGCAGCTGCAAGTACGTCTCCAGGACGTCCGGCATGACCTCGAGCGCGGCCGCTACTCCGGAGCTCGATTGCTCAACGGAAGCGACCGAGAGCAGGTCGTCAAAGTCGATCAGTCGGTACGCTGCCCAGCGATTCGCCAGAGTCTCTTGCTTGCCCGTCACGCCAGTATGTCCGTAGTGCGCATGTCCTAACTCGTGCATCAGGGTGCAGCGAAGTTGGATTGGACCAAGGCCCGGTCGAAGAGTGATTAGCCGGCGCCTGTAATCGTAGGCGCCCCACCATCCATGCGGCGTAACCGCCGTCCGAACCCGAATGCCCATCAGTTGGGCGAGAGTTCTAGGGTTCGTGTGGAAGCTCGTCGTGTCCAATATTCTTGTCCCCCTCATGTGCCGCCAGATCATAAGCATCCTGGTCTGACATTTTGGAGTAGTCCGGATCCTGCTCGGCGCTCGCGCCCATCGAGATGTGATTGTGTGCAGGTCGAGCCTGCGGATTGTCGATACGTCGAGCGAGCTCTTCCAGAAGCTGCTGAGTCGTCATCTCCTGCACGCCGATCTTCACCTCGTGAAGGTCCGCTTCTTCGTCGGTGATCAAATCCGCCTGAGCGAGCGCCATGAGAACGTTCTGGTTGAACGCCCGGGCGAACTGCACGACGAACTTCGGGTCTGCGTTCGCGCCGTTCTTCCAACGAGTCATTGCCGACTGATCGAACCCTGCCCGATCGGCAACTTCTTTCGCGGTCATACCTTCCGTGACCCTAAGAACGTACTCATACCATCGCGTCTGCGCTTGCTTCTGTTGTCTATTAGGCACCTGTAAAACGTAGTTGCGCATGCGCAATCCGTCAATGTAGAAGTCCCAGTCCTCATCTCCCAGGCGCTACCTCACGAAACGGTCAGATGGCGGCGCCGCAAGTAGTCCGACACGCCCTCCTGAGTACCGCTGAAAAAATTTCCAAGTACCGGAAATCCGCGAGATTCCGGGCGAGTTGGGCATTAACAAGTCCTCATTGTTAATTAACAACCCAAGTACAACTTGTGCTTGCGCAAGTACCTAGTTACAGTGATGTCATTAGCAATTGGGGGTTGCACAAGACCTAATTGCGGCACAGCAATCCATCCCAGAAGGTCTCTCAAAATGGCACGTCTCACCATCAACCAAGAAACGCTCGAGCGTCTCCGCGCCGGGCAGCCCTGGGGGGTATTCGCGGAACAGATCGGCGTCGACAGCGGGACTCTTTCCCGAATCCGACACGGCCTTTCCCAGCCCGGGCCCAGCTTCATCGCAAATGCCGTCACCCGGCTCCCCGTTCGTATGGACGACCTAGTGACAGTGGTGGAAGACGACGCGGCATGACCGCCGAATCCGAAACCCTGACGGCGGCCGAGGTCGCCAACAAGCTCAAAGTATCCGTCGAAACCGTCTACCGCATGTGCAAGGCCGGCAAGTGGCCCGCCACAAAGGTAGGCCGCCTCTACCGCTTCACCCCTGAGCAGTACCAACGCATTATCGAACCACCTGCAGCGCCGCAGAAGCCACGCACTCAGCGTCGAAACATCGACCGACTCCTGCGCTCCGCCTAGTCAGGCGTCCGCCCCGTTCGGGCACCCCTTCCTTTCTTGACCCCTCCCTTCCGTGTTCCTTGCGGAAAGTAAGGACTCATTGTCATGCCCAAAAACAACCGCAACTACCTCGGCGAGCTCGCCGCCTACAACCAGAAGAACGGCATCACCGCCACCTTCTCCGAGATGAAAAAAACCGCCAGGCGGATCGAGAAGCTCGATGCCGAGCGTGCCGAGCCGATCGACCTGAACGCGTACTTCCTCGACTACCAAGACCCGACGGGCGAAGAAGCCGCTGAGAACGTGGACGGCGAGCGCGAACACCATGCAAGTGTCCGACGCCGGCTGGCGGTGGCCGCATGATCGACCGCACCGTGCACCAAGCCGTCAAAGGCGGCGCCAGGACGGTCCCGGTCGCGGATAAGCCGCGACCCAAGACCATCCGCGGGAACGTTGCACTTACGCCGGCCGAGCTCGCGCTGGCCCTCGACATGGCCCGCAGCGACCGCCTGGAGCAAGAGCTCCACGACTATGCCTGCCGGAAGAGGTCTAGGCCATGACCCGCGCCGCTGTCCTGGATACGCGGGAAGAGTGGCTGGAAGACGCAGTCGCCACCATTCACGCGCTGGCGCACTCACAAGGTTCGGTGACCGCGGACGATCTACACCGCGAAATGCGCGAACCCCCACATAGCAACCTGCCCGGCATCGCATTCACCATCGCAACCAACCGCGGCTACATCCACTCCATCGGGCGCAAACGGTCGTCCACCAAATCACGCAAGGGCGCCCGGATCGACATCTGGGCCGCCGTCAAGGAGGAATCATGATCCAACTCCAGAGCTTCGGAATCCTGTTGTGCGTCGTCCTCGCCGCATGGTTCCTGGCAGCAATCCCGGCCGCGAGGCTGCATGACAAGCACCTGCTGCACAAGCCGGGCGAATGCCCCGACGGTGCTTGCGACGAGCAATGAACCCGGACTGGCTTTTGGAAGAACCTGACGACATTGATCACGACGAACTGGCCGACTTGGCCGACACCCGCGCCGAAGACGACGCGGATGGATACCGCAAGGGGGAGCAATGAAAAACAACCGACCAGAAGCTTGGCACGCCCAAGTTCTGCATGACGAGATCGAGCAACTGACGGTCGCCGTCCGGATGGTTGAGTTTGCAGCCGGCCGCCAGGCTGCCCACGAAGGTCAGGTGGCGGCATGATCCGCTGGTTCCGACGCCGAAGCCCACAGCATCGCGCTGAACTAAGGCCCCCTATTGGCGAAGTTCTGGTGATGAGCGCATGGGGTCTTGACGAGGGCCAGTGGCGCTCACTGTCTGACTTCGAACGGGCCGAGTGCCGCCGCAACATCACCGCAGCGCCCCGATTCCAGGGCCCTGTAGCCCACTAACCGAGAGGGGGCATTGGTGCTCCTTGATGACGAAGGCAGGCGGCACAACTACGTCGGGACTGGCAGCGAGTCCTTCTGGTCACGCCGCACGAACACTTACCCCGGCTGCACTTGCCCGCCCTGGCGCTACAACCCGCGCTACCCAAAACCGACAAACCCCGAATGCGCCATGCATGGAGAACCCAATGAGCCAAACGTCCCAGCCGCCGCGCCGTGATCTTTACGAGATCGAGCAAGAAACCAAAGCCGCCCCCGAGCGGCTTTTTTCATCCCCAGACAAGGACGAGGAATGACCCTTCACCTTTTCAAAGACCTCGAACAAGGCACAGACGAATGGCTGGCCGCACGGTGCGGGATCGTCACGGCCTCAGTCGTCGGTCAACTCGTCACCTCGCGCCAGCCGTCAGCGATAGAAACTGACTGCCCGGACTGTGGCGCCGCAGCTGCAGACCCGTGCACCGGGAAGCGTTCGCCCGGCCCATTGAAGACCCTCCACTCAGCCCGTGCAGCAGCGGCCCGTGAGATGGATCGCGTGATCACCGCAGACAACAGCAGCGAGACCGCCCGCGGTCTCACCATGACGCTGGCAGCCGAACGGATCACCGGTCACGTTGATCCAGTGCCGACATCGCGGGCCATGGAGCGGGGAACCATGGACGAGCCCTACGCGAGAGACGCGTACTCCGAGCATCACGCGCCCGTCACCGAACTGGGATTCATGGTCCGGCAATTCGACGGATTCAAGATCGGATACTCGCCCGACGGGCTGGTCGGTGAAGACGGACTGATCGAGATCAAGAGCAGGGCCCAGAAGGCTCAGCTAAAGACCGTCCTCGCAGATGAAGTCCCTGCCGAGAACATGGCCCAACTTCAAACCGGGCTGCTTGTCTCCGGCCGTGCATGGATCGACTACACCAGCTACTGCGGCGGCATGCGGCTCTGGACTAAGCGCGTATACCCAGACCCCGCCTGGCAAACGGCAATCATCGATGCCGTCGAGCAGTTCGAGAAGACAGCTTCCGAAATGGTGAGCACCTACCTCGAAGTCACCGACGGCCTGCCCGAAACCGAGCGCATCGACCACTACCTCGAACTGGAGTTGAAGCTTTGAAAATCACAGCCGAACCCCGCTCAGACCAATGGAATGCCGACGATTTCACCGGCGGCCCGCGAACATTCACCATCGCAGGAGTGAAGCCCGGGGCGGCCGAGCAGAAGTACGACATCGAGCTTGTGGAAGGCGAAGGCCGTGTCTGGCGTCCGCCGCTCGGCATGCTGCGCGTCCTGATGAACGCGTGGGGCGACGAAGCAGAGGTGTGGGTTGGCCGGAGGGTCACGCTCTTCAAGGATGCAACAGTCAGATTCGGCAAGGAAGTTCCCGGCGGAATCCGGATCTCTCACCTGTCCAACCTCGGCAACAAGCCGTTGAACGTGCCCATCACAGTCGCCCGAGGCACTCGCCGGACTTACACCGTCCATCCCCTCCTGGATGCCATTCAGGCCGCAACCCCAATCATCCCGGACGACGTCAGAGCCAACACGGAAAAGGCAGTCACCGAGGGCACTATCGACCAGTACATCGCATGGCTGGCCGAGAAGAACGCACCCGAACACATCATCGACTACGTCAGCGAACGGAAACCATCAGCATGAGCAGGATCATCAGACTCGAATCCACGAACTACAAGCGGCTGAAGGCGGTGAAGGTCGAGCCGGATCCGGACGGCAATCTAGTTATCGTGGCTGGCAAGAATGGCCAAGGCAAGACGTCCATTCTGGACAGCATCACGGCCGCACTCGGTGGTGTGAACGCGAAGACCACGCCGAAGCCAATCCGCGACGGCGAAGACCGCGCCGAGATCATCCTCGAGACTGAGGACCTGATCGTCACGCGCCGCTTCACCCCATCGGGCTCAACCCTCACGGTCAAGTCCCCGGATGGCGCCGTGTATCCCAAGGGCCAGGCGAAGCTCGATGACCTGCTGGGCAAACTCTCCCTCGACCCGCTTGCCTTTACGCAGCTGGACGACAGGGCCCAGCTGAAGACGCTGCTCGCACTGGTCGACCTCCCATTCGATCCCGTGGAGCTCGACGCCGAGCGAGCCGACATCTTCGCCGACCGCACGGCCGTGAACCGGGACTTGAAGAATGCCAAGGCGGCTCTCGACGCCATCCCCGTCACCAAGGAAATGGCAGACCTCGAACCGGTCAGCGTTACGGAGCTGCTCGCCGAGTACCGGGCCGGGCAGGAGGTGAACGCGCAGCGAACCAACGTGATCCGTGTCCGAAACGAAGCAGCGGATGCCGTCCGGCTGCTGAAGCTACAACTCGCCGCGGCAGAGGAACGATTCGCCGAAGCCGTGCAGATGCTCGAAGCTGAGCCGGCCCCGGTCGACGTGGACGCCATCCAGGCAAAGATCGACGGCGCCGAAGAGATCAATGAAGACGTGCGCGCATTCGAGCGCTGGAAGCATGCGAGCGACAACGTGTCCGGACTGCAGAGCGAGGCAGCCGAACTGAGCTCGAAGCTGGACGCGATCGACAAGCAGAAGGCTGAAGGGCTCGCGGCGGCGAAATTCCCTGTCGAGGGGCTTGGCTTTGACGAGTCCGGGGTGACCTACAACGGCGTGCCGTTCAAGCAGGCATCCAGCGCCGAGCAGCTGCGCGTCTCGCTGGCAATGGCAATCGCGCTGAACCCCAAGCTCCGCGTCATCCGCATCGCTGACGGCTCGTTGCTCGACTCCGACAACCTGGCGCTCGTCGAATCGGTGGCCCGTGAGAACGACTTCCAAGTCTGGATCGAGATGGTCGGCGACGCGGACGGCCGCGGGATTGTGATCGAGGACGGAGGCATCAAGGCATGAGCGGCGAAACCTACGTGACCATCATCGGCAAGGTCCACGAGGATCCGGGCCTGAAGTTCAATGATGGCGGCGGCGCTGTCGCCCGCCTGGTGGTCGTCACCAACCCCCGCAAGTTCAACCGGCAGACGAACGAGTGGGAGAACAAGCCCGGCAAGTTCTGGGACTGCAGGGCATGGAACCAGGGCAAGATGCTGCTCGCCGAGAACGTCGCCAACCACCTGAAGAAGGGTGACAACGTCATCCTCTACGGCGAGATCGAAACGAACGCCTGGGAAGACTCGGAGGGCAAGAAGCGCCGTTCGGACCAGCTCCGGATCGAGTCCATCGGCAAAGACTTCCGCTGGCACCAAGCACCCGCCAACGACGTGCCGGCCGCTGCAGCCGATCAAGGCTGGGGCGGCGGCGACCCGGCAGCCACCGGACAAGGTGGCTGGGGCAACCCCGGCGGCCAAACCTACTAACCAAGGAGCTACACATGAAAGACGTCCTCAAAGTCATTGCCGCGGTACTCGCCGCAATCCTCCTTATCGCGCTCATCTGGTGGGCGGTCTGGGCAATCAGTGTCGCCACATCCGGGCCCAAAGGTCAGGGTGACGCGGTCAAGATCAACAACAGCGCCCAGAACTGGACCGAGAAGCAGCAGAAGTTCGAGAAACTCAACGCCGCCGTGAACACCAACAAGCAGCTGGTCACCATGCACGCGGCGCGAGTCGCAACTGATCCCACCGACAAGACAGCATCCCAGATCCTCGCCGGAGTCCAGAGCGAGTGCATCGCCTCCGTGGAGGCCTACAACGCAGAGTCCCGCAAGATCCTGTCCAAGGACTGGAAGAGCCCGGACCTGCCCTACGAACTGACCACCGCCGGCTGCACCACCACCAAGTAAGGAACCCACAATGAAGACCACCCACAAGATCGCCGCCGCCCTGACCGCTGCCGCCCTCGCCCTGGGCGCCACCGCCTGCACCGCCGAATCCGAACTGGACAAGCGCAAAGCCGCCCAGGGTTCCTCGCAGATCGTGAACTCGCTCGAAAAGCAGAACCTCGAGAAGAAGCGCGACAAGGAAGAGGACCCCAACACAATCCGGTACGTCTACGTGCTGAGCTACGCCAACATCATCGGCTTCTACACGGCCAAGGGAAAGGTAAGCTCCAGCGGATCTCAGGTCGGCCCGGAGCAAGAGGTAGTCAAGCACTACGGCAGCTACTACACCCTGGACTCAGCAAAGGATGACGGTACCTACGGCGCCGGTGACCCTGGCATCTTCTTCTTCACGACCGACGGCACCATGGTGGAAACCAGCCTCGACTACATCGTGTCCGATCAGCCCCTGCCGATCGACGTGCCGCGCTTCTCCAAGTAACCGCGCACCAACCCAAATCGAAGCCGCCAGTGAGCGGCTTTTTTCATGCCCGCGGCGCCCGGACCTCCCCCGGCCGGGCGCCGCGCCCACACACGAAAGAAGCACATGAGCACCGCCATCGAAGAAGCCACAGACCTCACCCAGCGCATCCAGGCGCGCGACGGTGTCGCCGTCGTCATCTACACCAAGAATGAATGCTTCGGCTGCACCAAGACCAAGGAAAAGCTGGACGAGAAGAACATTCACTACACCGCCGTCAACGTCGAGGAAGACGCCACCGCCTACTGGTACGTCACGGAGCACCTCGGCTTCCGGCAGATGCCCGTCGTCGAAGTTTCCACGATCGAAGGCAACGTCATCTGGTCAGGCCTACAACCGACGAAGATCCGGGAGCACATCACGCACCGGGCGGACGCCGCCTAGTGGACCCGTGCTGCTTCCTCTGCAAGGGAGCGCACGGCATCTGCCTCTCCCGCGGCCAATGCGAACATCACAAACTCGCGCAGGCCCAGGACGAAGCAGACTCACGCGCCCGCCGCACCCACCGCGACCCGACGGCCGAACAAGCCATACGGAACGCCACACGCTCCCCCAAACCAAAAACCAAGGCCGCCCCCAAGCGGCCTTTTTCGTACCCAAAGGAGAACTAAGCAATGAGCACCCAGCAGGCAATCACGGCCCCGGCAAAGGACTGGATCGCGGCCCTCAACCGTGTCGCCCCCGCACTGGCGGGCAAGAAGCCCCTGCCCGTTCTTTACGGCGTCCACATCGATCCCTCAGCCGGCGTCCTGTCCGCCTTTGACTACGACACCTCGTGCGTGACCACCGTTGCCGAGGCCGAGGGTGAAGGCACCCCGTTTCTCGTCACCTACCGGTGGCTCATCGATGCAATCCGCACCACGACGGGCAAGACAAAAGCCGCGCCGGTCACTGTCGCTATCGAGGGTGAGAAGGTCACTGTCTCTGCCTGCGGATACGAGCTCCACGCCCAGGCGCTGCCCGTCGCCGAATACCCGGAGATCCCTGACCTCGCCCCCAGCGAGTACATCTCGGTCCCGGCCGCCGATTTCAGGGCAGCCCTGCGACGCGTCTCCATCGCCGCATCCAAGGACGACACGCTGCCCATCCTCACGGCGGTCCGGATAGCCATCGGAGACGGCGCCATGGAGCTTCTCGCCACCGACCGCTACCGGCTGGCCGAGGACCACGTCCAAGGGCAAGGCGAAGGCAGCGCAGACTTCCTGCTGAACTACCGGACCATCAAAGCCCTCGACCGCTTCCTCACCGGCGATGATGTCGTCATCGGACTGCGTGACCGTCGCATCACCATCAAGACCGAGCACGCCACCTTCACTTCGATGAGCGTTGACGGCGACTACCCCAAGATCAAGTCGCTGTTCCCCGCTGATGTCACCGCCTCGTTCGAAGTTGACCGGGCTGTACTTCTTGAGTCCGCCAAGGTCGCGGAGCGGATGAATGAACGATTCTCGCCCTGCTTCGTCCGCATGTTCGACGGCGGCGCCGAAGTGACTTTCGACTACGGACTATTCGGGCCCTCGAAGGCCCCAGTGGCCTGGGGCGGAGTCGTCGCTGGCCTGAAGGACGACATAAAGTTCGCGCTCAGTCCGCGCTACCTGGTGGAGACCTTGCAGCAGCTGCCTGGCGACAAGGTCAGGATCTCCTACACCAGCGCACCGAAGCCCTTCCTCTTCTCACCTGGCGGCCTCGAGACGAACGATCCCAAGTCGTCAAAGCACCTGATCATGCCCGTTCGGATGCCGTCATGACTCGCCCCAAGCCGGCCCCCACAGCAACCCACACGTTCCGCGCTGTCTGGCCCGTGGTTGATGGCGCCGGAACTGCGCAGACCGACCAAGAGCTGATCCTCCAAGCCATCGGGGACCTGCCCGACGTAGCTCACCGCCACCAAGCCCGCATAGTCGGCCCGCCCCGCGCCTGCATAGCAGACGGCCGCCGCGTCCCGGGATCCGGCGGCGCCCGCACTGTCGTCATCATCGAAGCGCCCGCCGTCGCAGCAGCCGCCCGTGGATACCACCACTGACCGGCAGATCCCGGTGCTCGAGGGCCAACTCAGCATCTACGACGTCCTCGAGCAGCCAGAGCCAGACGTAACCCAACTAGAAGGAGACACCCCAGCATGAGCTTGACCATGACCGACATGTTTTGCGGCGCCGGCGGATCCAGCACCGGAGCGACGATGCTCCCCGGAATCAGCGTGAAGACCGCACTGAACCACTGGGACAAGGCACTGGAATCGCACAACGCGAACCACCCAGACACCATCCACGTCCAAGCCGATATCAAGGAGACGGACCCGCGCTACATCGGCAACTCCGATATCCTCTGGGCCTCGCCGGAGTGCACCAACCACTCGGTAGCAAAGGGCCGGAAGCGCGTCACTGCCCAAGCGGACCTGTTCGGCGACACACTGCCCGACGAAGCCGCCGACAGGTCCCGCGCCACCATGTGGGACGTGCCCCGGTTCGCCGAGGTCCACCACTACCGCGCCATCATCACCGAGAACGTCGTCGACGCCGCCAAGTGGGTCATGTTCGAAGCCTGGCTGATGGCCATGAAGTCCCTCGGCTACGAGCACCGCATCCAGTACCTCAACAGCATGCATGCCCAGCACGGCGGCCTGCCCGCGCCGCAGTCCCGCGACCGCATGTACGTCCTCTTCTGGAAGAAGGGCAACAAGGCACCCGACGTCGAGAAGTACTTCCGACCAAAGGCCTACTGCTCCAGCTGCAACGAGGTGGTAGACGCCATGCAGGTCTTCAAGAAAGTCAACGAGCCGTGGGGCCGATACCGAGCCCAGTACCTCTACCGCTGCCCCAAGGTCAGCTGCAAGAACCAGATCGTCGAGCCCGGTTGGCTGCCAGCCTCGCACGCTATCGACTGGTCGCTCCGCGGTGAGCGCATCGGCGACCGGCAGCGGCCGCTGGCACCGAAGACGATGGCTAGGATCATCGCGGGCCTCGCCAAGTACGGGCAGGAGCCGGTCAGCATCGACTCCGTGCGTGGCTCGCAGATCCTGTCCGCCGTCAACCACGAGCCGTTCCAGACGCAGACGACCGCCTACACGCGGTCACTGCTCGTCCCGGTAGAGGGGCGCGACGGCAAGCAGACGCAACTCTCCGGCGAGCCCATGCGGACGCAGACCACGCGCAACGAGACGGGCCTGCTGGTGCCGGCCCTGCTCATGCGGAACAACTCCAGCCGCGGATCGGGCGCCGAGATGTCGACCCCGGTTCACGAGGAAAGGCGCACCCTCACCACCGCTGGCCACCAGTCCCTCATCACGCAGCCAGGACACCACATGCTGATGGAGTACTACGGCAACGGGCAGATGCACCCGACGTCGAAGGCCATCCCGACCATCACTACGCACGACCGCTTCGCCATGATCACGACCCTCCGCGGGCAGAACGCGCCGAAAGACGTCGGGCAGCCGCTCGACACCTTCGCCGCCAACGGCCTGCACCACGGCCTCGCTGAGTGGAAGGTCCCCGACATCGACGACTGCGAGTTCCGGATGCTGGAGCCCCACGAGATCAAAGCGGGCATGGCCTTCCCGAAGGAATACATCATGCTCGGCAACAAGCGGGAGCAGGTCAAGATGGCCGGCAATGCCGTCACTCCCCCGGCCGCCCGTGACCTCGTCGCCTGCATGGCCGAGACACTGCAGGCGGCGTGAGTTAGTTGGCTACGACTCGACATCTGCCGGTTGTTCGACCGGTTCATCTTCCCGGGCGAACATCCCAGCAAATAGGAGGACCAGCACAACGAGGAGTAACAGCACACTGAACGCAATAAAGGGGCTAAGGAACCCAAGTTCCGTCCGTAAGACGACGATGGCGAGGCAGCAGCCCAGGGAAAAAAGATTGAGGACAACCGCAGTTTCCCGCCACTTCCTGACCCATTGGCGCACCTTCGGGCGCGGAATAAGAACAGGTGAAAGCCGGTCCTCCAGTGCGAGGAACACCAAGAGTGCCGGAATTACTTGGGCAAGCAAGCCTGCCGCATTTACATCGATAGTCATGGGCGGAGCATATATCCGGCCGCTGACACTCCAGGCGTACTGAGGCTAATTACTCCCGCGAGGAATGTCATACGTCGTCAGAGCATCCTTTAGAGCGTTGTCCGCCTCCAGGAGCAGTTCAGCGCTGTCCTTTCTAACGGTCTTATCTTTCGACACGGACCCAGGCAAGGCCACCGTTGCCTTCGTGATGACATTCGCGACTCTGTCGAGGATGTCGTCAGTTTGCGGGGCTTCCTCCCGAACGGCTTCCTTGTATTTCTTGGCCAGATGAGAGAGTTCACCTGGCCAGTGGATGAGGATATGGGCGACCGAAACCGCTTCCTCGCGAGACATCTGCAGTCGTGCAACTGCAGCTCTCATGGGGATCATGTAGGTGCCGGCGTCGAATTTCGCATACGGTTCGTGCCGCCTCATGGCCCATTCGAGGCCCTCAATCGCCGCCACGCAATCCCCCAGGGCAGCCGCCTCGATCGTCTGCTCGACTCCGCGCTGCGCTTGTCCGTTCGTCATGCGGACGACCAGGTATGCGACGCCGGCGCTGAGAATCGCGGCGACCAACGCCCCGATCACACCGCTCCAAAACCCAAGCCACGTGCCGCAAGTAATTGAGAAGAAGTTGCCACAAACAAAGAAATCATCATTCACCCCCGGATCATACAAGCCACCCATCATCCGAACGCAAAGAAAGGAGGCTCAATGGCCAGGCAGTACGGACAGATCAAGGTGAGCATCTGGGTCGACGATGACTTCCTTGACCTGTCGCCCATGGCCCAATGGCTATTCATCCACCTGAGCACGCACGCCGACCTAAGTCACTGCGGAGTCGTCGACTGGCGCCTCAAACGCATCGTCCCGAAGGCCAGCGGGCTCACCCTGGACGTCTTGGAGTCGGCAGCGCAGGAGCTCCTCGAGAACGTCTACATCGTGGCGGACGAGGACACAGAAGAGGTCCTCGTCCGCTCGTTCATGCGCAGCGACGGGCTCCTGAAGCAGCGGAACATGGGCGCGGCCGTGGCCAAGGCTTACGCCTCGGTCGCGTCTAGAACGATCCGCGGCGTCGTCGTCCACGAACTCCACCGGCTGCAGGCTGAGAACCCGGAATGGACCAGCTGGGGAGCTTTGAAGGATGCCATGGCGGGACGGTCCATAAACCCTCGTGAAATGGTTTCCCCGGCCGATGCATAAACCCATCCGGAAAGGGTTCGGTAAAGGGTTCCAATGGGCATCCAGAAAGGCTTTATCGAAGGGGTCTTGAAAGGCATCGGTAACACCTGCACCTAACACCTACACCTTCACACCTACACCTAATCCCACCCAAGTTTCGTACTTAACCTCACCAGAAGCCGCAGAAATCGGCACCGGCCGAGCGGCGAAAGCAAGCGACGTCTGGATGGATGAAAGGAGAAATTTGATCACCGAAAAGCAAGCCAAGATGATCGCCCACGTCCTTCACGAGATCCGCCCGGCATGGGGCATCGAAGGAAGCATCAAAGTCTTCGAACGGCACAAGGACCACACGGCACCGTTCGCTGACATCCTGGCCGCCGCCGTGACCGCGGCACGCGACCCATCCACCCAGACACCCGGACGGATCTTCGAGGTCCGGCTCCACTGGCCACCATCCATCCGGGCCCAACTGCCCAAGCCGCCGCCATGCGAAGACCACATCGGCAAGGACGCTCACACCTGCTCCAGCTGCTGGGCAGACGTCAAGGCCGGGATCCGACCGGCCGAAATGATCGGCAAGCATCACACCCCCGCCGATGAGAATCTCGGATGACTCTTCGGCTCGCGCGCAGCAGGCACGACCTCCCACTGCTCTGGGACGGCGTACCAGTCACGTGGGACGCGTGGAGCGACTACCGGTCAACGCTCCCGCTCCACGTGCCAGCGGACAAGATGGCCTGCCACGAGTGCGGCGCCGTCGACGAGTCCCTCATTGCCTGGGGGATCCGGCCGCCAGCCGAGTCCACCTTCACCACCACGACAACCAAGACGACCCGGAGCGGCCACAAGTACGAGGCCCAGGTCGAAGTGCCCGCGTATCCGGTCCACGACATCTACGCCGCCCGCTGCCGGCACTGCGGCCACGACGTCGTAACCGACACCCGCACCAACGAGACATGGGACCTCGATGAAACCGACTACGGCCCCGAAGGGTCCACCGGCGACACCCTCTTCTGACTTGAAAGCGAGAACGACATGCAGACCGAACTAACGCAAGGAACTCCCGTCCGGTACTGGCCCGGTTTCCGGGATGGCGCATCCAAACTTGGACGCCTCCGCTCCGGCCTGGCCACCATCGGCGGCACGCCCGGCTACTACGTGACCGGCGCGGGCTTCATCAGCGGTGGGCACATCGAGCCCCTACCCCTCAACGATGGCGTCATTGAAGTAGCGACTGGCCGTGAAGCGCTGGAAGTCTGCGGATGGGAAGGCGTTACCGACGTCGTAGTCACCGACAATGCCGAACGCATCAAACTCGAAAAGCTCATGAGGGGGCTGCGCTGATGACCGCCGCCCATACCGCCTCGAGCATGACGGAGCTGCTGCGCCAGCACTACAACCCGGACGGCCGCGCCATGGGGCACCTGTTCATGCCTGAGATCGGAGCGCCAGGCGGCCGCCGGCGGGCGGACCTGCTCGTTGCGCCAATCTCCATCGCCGGAGCGAAGGAGAACACCCTGATCGGGCATGAGATCAAGGTGACCCGGTCGGACGTCATGGCCGAACTCGCCGACCCGACGAAGGCGGATCCTTGGCTGCGATACTGCACGCGCTGGTATCTCGTCGTCTCTGACCCCGCACTCGTCGAAGGACTCACGATCCCCGACTTATGGGGAGTCATGGCCCCGCCGTCAGGCAGGCGAACCCGCTCAATGACAATCCTGCGTGAAGCCCCGAAGCTCACCCCTGACGGCGAAATGTCCCCCGCGCTTTCTCGGCTGGCGGCCTACATGGTGAATCGGCTCGAGCACGTCGTCAAAACCGCCGAGTGGGACCGCGACGCATGGAAGAGCCGAGCCGAACGCGCAGAGCAGCGTGAGCAGGAACTTCGCCTCAACGGGTCAGGTGGGCACGTTAGTCCTCACACGAAACGCATCAACACGATCGTGAACCTGATCGAAAAGGGCAAGCACGATTACAGATCAAACCTGCCCTACCTCATTGACGAAGACGTGACCGAGCAAGACATCGCCGAGGGCATCCTCGATCTCGCCCGCAGCCGATCCCTGGCACGGCAGGTGAGGCGAGACATCGACGGCACGATCCGGGAAGTCGAGCGAGCACTCAACCCATTCGCTCACCTCACAAAGCAGCTGCACGCCGTCAAGGCCAAAGCCGCGGACATCGACGAGCGGAAGGCATCATGACGCCACCATCCCAGCACAACAACCACGAAGCCGTCCCAACCGGGGCGGCTTCTTCCATTCGGGAGAGCAGGTGAGCCTGCCAACCATCCGAGTCTCGATCGACTGCGGATCCTGCGGGGATTCGCTGGAGCACGACTGCGACCAGTACGTCTGCCGCGACTGCGGCCTCTGCTGGGCAACAAACGACGTTTTCGATGACAGCCCGGCCACCTACCTCGATGAGGAAGCCCAGCCATGCAGCGCCCCGTCGAAGGACACCGAAACCGTGCAGGTCAAGCCATTCAGGACCGTGAACGGCGTGGTCGAAGTCTGGCGCACATGGCGGCACGTCTACGCGCCATGCGCCCTTCCCGCCGGCCACATGTCCGACCACGAGTTCCCGCTCAGCACCACCTATACAGACCACGAGGAGAAGCCATGAAATTCAAGATCGGCGACCATGTCCGGATCATCGCCCGCCGGTGCCGTCAGTTCGATGACGTCGGCGCCATCGTGGACGTCGTTGACGGCGCGCACCACCCGTTCCGCGTCCAAATCCAAGACCAGCACCCGCTCTGGTTCGGCCCGCACGAGCTTGTCCTCGCCGAAGCTCCCGCGCCGGCGGTGACCCAATGATTCGCAAAGAGCGCAAGGCATGCTGGATCTACACATGCCCGACCTGCGACGTCACGGCCACGGGCCCTGACCAGTGGACGGTCTACGAGTTCCAGTGGCACCACGTACGCAGCCTCGCCCACGCCTTCAAGGTCATCGGACAGGCATTCCAGCCCGTGGTGGACGCCTATGCGGCCGCCGCCAGGTCGATTATCGGCACCACGGAGCAGTTCCAGAAGGACTACGCGCTTCTGCCACCGCCGAACCTCCCGCACGATCCATCCATGCTGCGGGACCGCCGGAAGTGGGGAGGAAAGTGATCCACACGTTCGTCCCAGGCACGGCCGTCCCGCAAGGATCCGTCGACGTCTACCGCGGCCGCATCGTCGGCGTGAAAGCACCTCTCAAGACGTGGCGCACCGACGTCCGTGCGGCAACCCTCGCCCGGCACAGTGGGGAACCGCTCGACGGGCCCATCGCCGTCAGCCTCGTATTCCAGATCGTCCCGCCGCAGCGGCCACGCTGGTGGGCGCCGGCCGTCAAGCCCGACCTCGACAAGCTCATCCGCGCCGTCCTCGACTCGCTATCGACCACCAAGAACCGCAAGACGAAAGCCGTCGTCAAAGGCGTCATCACCGACGACGCGCGCATCGTGTCCATCACCGCCACCAAGACCTACCACGGCAACCCCGGCGTCCTGATCACCATCAACCCGGCACAGAACCCCAAGGAGAACCCATGACCGTCTACGTCGATGACGCCTACATTCCGGCCGCGGTCCGATCCGGCCCGCTGACCCACGACACATGCTGGTGCCACCTCACTGCCGACAGCACCGAGGAACTGGTGGCCTTCGCCACGAGTATCGGCCTGCAAGCCAAGTACATCCAGTACCCCGGCACGTGGAAGGAACACTTCGACGTCACCGAACCAAAGCGGCGTCAGGCGGTAGCCAAGGGGGCCGTGGAAGTCTCGGCTCGTGACCGCGTGATGCAGATGGCCGAACGTCGCATGCGAGCCACCGAATGAGCGACCAGGTCAACGTCCAGCGCAAAGCCGAGGACCCCAAGGCGGGCATGACCGTCGGTGAGCTCTACGCCTTCGCCCAAGCCGCCCTCGCCTACGACATCGACCCGCGCACCCCGGTCAAGATCACCGCCGGCTGGCGGCAACAAGTCCAGATCATCACTACGAGGGGGAGGCCTTGACCGCGCGACGTAAGCCAGGCGGCCACCCGGCCAAGCAGGATCCGGACGTCGCCAAGCTCTTCCGGACCATGCGCGCCACGGTCGAGCTCGTAAAGGACCTCAAGGGCAAGGTCAGCGATGAAGCAGACGTGAACCTCCGGGCAGCCGCGCTGGGCATGATGCACACCTACGCGGAATTGGCCGGCCTGCCCGCACCCACCGAAATCCTAGGAGGTACCAAGTGACGTCATTCTTCGGCCAGGAAGGCCTCATAGTCATCGAACCAGCACCGCCGAGACCGCTCCGCAACTTCGCGTACAGGGTCTACGACAAGGGCATCGAACACGAGGTCAGCGCCAACGACATCTACTTCTACGACGCCGGCCGAGTCGGCTTCTGGAACGACGACCCAGAGCGCCCTGGCGAACGAATCCTCGTGCTCGCCACCAAAGCATTCAGCATCAGGAGTTGATCAACAGATGAGCATCGAATGCACCACCGACGACTGCCGAAACCAGACTCACACCTACCTCTGCGGCCGCTGCGTAAGCGACCTGCAAGCGTGGATCGACATGGTCCCAGCCTTGATTACCGCGCTCAACGTCACCATCGCGAAGCTCGACAACGTCCGGCCAGCAGGCGGTGGCGGCGGAGGTGGCGGCCACAAGCTGGCAGCGATGCGCCGATCAACCTCGACGCGCTCCAGCTGCAAGAGAACCTCCGCAGCGTGCACCGCACCCTCGCATCGGAGCACGCCAAGGATCCTCACGCGGCAGGCGTGGCCTGGCTAATTCAGGACTGGGTTACGAAGGCCGAACGCATGGTCAGCGGGCCCGACGAGCCGCCGGTAAACCACCATGAAAACCGCGAGCGCGTCAAAGGCATCGCGCCTGCCATGCCCACCCGCCAACTCGTGCCTTGGCTTCGGCAGAACGCGAAGGTCGTCGTAACGAGCATGGACATCCGCAACTGGGTCAGACGCGGCAAGCTACGGGCCGCCGAGGAAGCACCCCAGCCGACCTACCACCCCCACGAGGTGCTCGACGCATGGTACGAAACACGCCGCGCCGAAACACGCACCTGACCTCGGTCAACACGTGCTAAAGTGTGTCACGCGGGACGTTCGACGTCCCCAAAACAAGCCGCGCCTCACAGTAGGGCGGCTTTTTTCGTGCCCTGGCTAGGGGTCCGGCACGACGGGAAGCGCCCGTAATAGCGCCGGGCTGAGGTTTACTGGTTCCTCACCGGGTTCGAGTCCCGGCAGCCGCGATGTGGCCCGTCAACGTCGGTTCTCCGGGCCACACCAAACCTCACCAACTCTTGGAATGATGCACATGCTGATTCCAGAACAAAGACCAGTCGCGCGCGTTGAACGCAGCAAAATCTGGCTCTTTCGAGTCTCGAGTCGGATCACCCTGTGACATCCAGACCCCATCCCGCTTAGCATATTGGTCCAGTATTCACGCTGGGCTAGGGCAACACTCTGCACAAGTTCTTCATCCATCCTTCAATTGTCTCAGCCCCGCAATCCGGCTATCTGAGGAGGCAGCATGCGCCTGTACGTGCGCTCTGCGCAGCCCTCGAAGCATACGCAGCCGCTATGAACGAGCCGGCAGAGCACCATCCAGAAGGTGCCGGCGAAGCCCGAAGCGAGTTCGCCCACGACTTCACATCCCAACCCGAGATGCACAGCGGATACCCTGCCCGTTCCATCGATGACGATGACAGCGGCAGCTACAGGTTCATTCCCTCGGAGAGGGAGCGTTCCGAGTGCCAATCCTCGGAGCGCGACTTCGGGCCGCTACAAGGCCGACCGCAACCCATCGGCTTCACCCGGAATGGAGAGTAGACCATGCGAAACGCAGTCATCCGTAAGAAGCGCCTCAAGGTAGAGCGCACACTCGAAGACTTCCTGCGCATGCCGCAACGCATCATGGTCCCCACATCGAGATCCATACCGACCCACAGTGGGACCCGGCTGAGGTCGCCGACAGCATCGGTAGGACCATGCGCAATCAGGCAGCCGTATTCGGCTCTGATGGCCACCTCACGCACTGGCACATCCCAGTGGAGAAGGTACGCAAGCGTGCGCTATACCTAGCCAGGCAGCAAGCATAGACCGCTGCCCGTACTGCAAGGTCAAGCTGACTATGACGTGACCCGAACACAAGAAGTGCCGAGCCTGACCACGTGTTCGCGCACGCCAACGGAGGCGAAGACAAGCTCGAAAACCTTCGAGTCTGCTGTCGCAAGTGCAACCAGTCCAGGGCGACCGACCAGCACCCAAGACATCAACCGTCCTGAAGGCGAAACGCTCAAAACGAGCCGTCGCTGGTAGTCCACAAGCTGTGGAAACCCCAAATACGAATACTCGTATCCCGAAACCCCGTCGCGGAAAGGGTAGGGGGAGCACCCCTCCCCACCGCCGGCGCCTCGCCCCGGGCATAGCGAAAAAATCTCCCCCCGAGCTCGCCCACCAGGGCGGCCGGTGGTGCTTCACCCTCCGCCGAGCCGAATGCCGTTCGCGCTACTGCCCAAGGAGCTCCAAATGATCCTGCCCAAGACGATGGCCGCTGATGCTCTGGTGACTGCGATTGATGGCGGCCGGGTTGTTGTGTTCGCCGGCTCTCGGCGTCACGGCGATCAGGAAGGATCTGCTGCGCGCGTACCCGGAGCTTGCCGATGTCGCGGAGATTCGGCGGCCCAACGGCGACCAGTCCTTCACCTTCCCAGGCGGCGGCACTGTTGAGTTCCGCGACGTCGGCCGAACGGTCGAGTACCGCGGCGCATGCGTGGACCGCATCTACGTGCCGATCGGAACCAGCCAGGACATTCTCATGGAGATTCGCCCGGCGCTTGCAACCAGCCCGGACGGCACGCTGACCGGATACTGATCGGAGGTCCGCCATGGATGTTCCTGCTGGCCTTGGCGAGCGCGGGCTCGCTGTATGGGAAGCGATGTCGGGCACTGATGTTCCCCGCAACGCGCTGGTGCTTGAGGCTGCCCGCCTGGCTGACCGTCTGGACGAGCTCGACAACATCATTCAGGGCAAGGGCGTCCTGAACTGATGCAGTTCCGAGTGCTCGACCTGAATCGGGGACGACGGCGAGCTGGACATCAACGTCGAGGTGAAGTTTCAGAGCGTCTTTTCTGAGGCCCGTCAGCAGGCGATCGCATTCTCGACCATCTCTCGAAGCTTGCCCTGTGGAGTCTGCCGCGAAGGCGCATGCTGCTCCGGCTGCCGTTCCGACGGCGGCCAATGTCACCCCGCTGGATCGGATCAAGGCACGGGGTTTGAAGAAGGCCTGAGCGGTGGTGGTGCGGGTTGATCGGTTCACAGGATGCCCGCTTCTACATCACGCCGACTCCCCGCGGATACTCGTGCGATCACGCTGAGGCTGCGATCGACCTTGCCGAGAGCTACGGGCTGACTCTTGACGAGTGGCAGGCGAAGGTTGTCCGGGCTTGGTTTGAGGACGACGACCACGGGCAAATGGTGCGCTGGCACGTGGGGCATCTCAGTTCCTCGTCAGAACGGCAGAACGGCGCGCTGGAGGCCGTCGAGCTGTACCTGATGTCGTCCTTGGCTGAAGTCCTGCACACATCGCACCTGCTGCCGTCGGCGCGGAAGGCGTTCAAGCGCCTGATGTCGTTCTTCGGCAACAAGGTCGATGACCCGAACGCGCGCTTCCCAGAGCTGAACGCCATGGTCGTTGAGATCCGCAAGACGAACGGCCAGGAAGCGATCGTCCTGAACAACGGGCATGATCGAACTGGGCGCCCGTACCGGTGGCGCCGGCCGCGGTAGCTCGTTCGACGTCCTCGTGGTCGATGAGGCGCAGGAGTACGAAGAGGACGAGCAGGAAGCGCTGAAGCCGACTATTCGGCGGCTCCCGGCGGCGACCCGGTGACGATCTTCATGGGCACTCCACCGCGTGATCTGTCGAGCGCGGCGAGCCGTTCGTGCGCGTGCGGAACAAGCAGTGACGGGAAAGAACAAGCGCGCAGCATGGGTCGAGCACTCGGCCAGCGGCGCGTCGACAAGATGACGACACCGAGTTGGCGGTCTTCGTACGCGACCTTTCACAACGCTGCTGCCGCTAACCCTGCGCTGGGCATCCGCATCTCTCTGGAGACGATCCCGGACGAGTCAACGAGTTTCCCCGCGGTCCTACGCGCGCGAGCGGCTGAATATGTGGCCCTCCCGTCTGAGGCTGGCAAAAAGGCGTTCACGAAGTGGGATGCTCTGGCGATCGATGACCCGGATCCTGAATGGCAGGTCGCCGCGTACGGCGTTGACATGAACCCGGAGCGCACGAAGGTATCCATCGGCGTTTCAACGTTCGCGAGGGTGAGAGCATCACCTCGAGCTCGCAGCTGATGCGCGTTCGACGAGCGTGGCACGTCGGCTCTGGTCGAGTGGCTGTGGCAGCGCGCCAGCGCGCATCCCGTCGTCATCGACGCTCTTTCGCCCTGCCGCGACTTGCTGGAGCCACTCCTGAAAGCCAAGAAGATGAAGGTGTTCATCCTCGAAGCCAAGGATACCCAGGCGTGCGCACTGCTGCACGAGGCCGTCGAGAAGCACCCGTCCATCACCCTTCGGGCAGGAACACCTTGACGCGTCGGTCAAGCACACGTGCAGGACCCGATCAAGAACCGACCCGGCTCGTTCAGTGGAACCGCGACAGCCTCGACGCTGACCTTGGCCCCATCGTTGCCGTGACCTGCGCCTTTTTGGGTGCCAAGAAGTTTGCCCGCCGCATCGTCAGTCTTCTCCGAAGAGCGCGGCGCGATCGTTTTCTAGGAGGTGG